>JAKVCC010000017.1 GCA_022448265.1 Pirellulales bacterium | reverse complement strand
GGTCGGGCCAATCCTAATTTGAGGTCGGGCATCGACGCCAATCTGAACCGCTCGGCCCGCGGTTTCCATCCGGGTGGCGTAAATGCTTCCCAAGTTGATGGGTCGGTTCGATTCTATTCGGATGGCACTGACAAATGGGTTTGGCGAGCACTAAGCACCTCCGCTGGTGGCGAAACGAATACGGACGATTCATAAGACAAGACGGGGAAGTTCCAGGCTTGCTGCGTCTCTCACTGGAGAGCAAGGCTCATGTCAGACAACTTCAGCTTGGGCTCAATCGATAAAGGAAAACCCGTGGCACAGCATGGCGCACGGCAGCGCCAAACGTACTACCGCAACAAACGGGGCCACATATCCACCCGAGTGCGGCGCACATCTATTTAGTAGTCCGGGAGGGACTCGAACCCCCGACCAAGGGATTATGAGTCCCCTGCTCTAACCAACTGAGCTACCGGACCAAGTTGCTACAAGCCAATGACTTATACCATTAGCAATAGGCACCCGGTACCGTAAACAAAAAGGTCATGCGCTCTTTTGCTAGACTGAGCGACGTTTGCCTGCTTGGCGGTTGCCCCATCTCGCATGTAGCGAGGCCGATAGGCCCCAGCTATAATTACAAGTGCCATTGTCAGCAAGTTAAATTAATATGACTGACACCCGTGGAATGCATAATATGCCGGAAATTTTACCCAAACCCCCAAAAAGGCGGCAGACACCTTGTTTTGGAATATTTCGGTGTGTAGGTGTCGTCTTTTTGCTAGTGATTGCGTGTCCGGGACGGGCGGCGAGCGTTCACTTTAATCGCGATATCAGGCCGATTCTTTCGGACCGCTGCTTTCAATGCCACGGCCCCAATGAGCACGATCGCAGATCCTACTTGCGGTTAGACCAGCCCGATGGGGAAGAGGGCGCCTTTCGCTCCCATGAGGGAACGACCGCCATCAAGCCGAAGAGCCTGCAGGAAAGCGAACTCTGGCGGCGAATCAACTCGGATGATCAAGACGAGGTGATGCCTCCCCCGGACGCACACAAAAAATCCCTCAGCAGACACGAGAAGGAACTACTGAAGCAATGGATTCTTGAGGGAGCGGAGTTTCAAGAATTTTGGGCCTTCGTGCCGCCTCAGACTAGCTTGCCGCCGACGGTAGAAAATAGCGATTGGAGTCGAGGGCTCATCGACGACCAAGTGCTGGCGAATCTTGAGAAGAAGGGATTGCAACCGAACAGTGAAGCGGACCGGCGAACGCTAATCCGCCGCCTCAGGTTCGACCTGACCGGTTTGCCTCCAACCCTCGACGAGATCCACGACTTTGTCCAGGATGACTCCTCGGACGCCTATGCCAAACTGGTAGAGCGATTGCTGGATACGCCGCAGTACGGAGAACACATGGCCCGCTATTGGGCCGATCTGGTTCGCCTGGCAGATACCAACGGCATGCATAAGGACTTTTATCGCAATTTCTCGACCTATCGCGATTGGTTGATTCGCGCCTTCAATGAAAACTTACCGTTTGATGATTTCATCATGTACCAGTTGGCTGGCGACCTGTATCCAGAACCCACACAAGATCAGCTCGTTGCCTCCGGTTTCAACCGCCTGCATCTGATCATCGACTCCGGGACTGCCCTACCGGAAGAGAGTTTTCACAAAAACGTGCTGGACCGCGTCGAGGCATTTGGCACCACCTTTCTTGGACTCACGGTTCAATGCGCCCAGTGCCACGAGCACAAGTACGACCCCATCAGTCAAAAGGAATATTATCAGCTCTACGCATTTTTCAACAACTTTGATGGTGCTCCCGAAACGGGGCACGCGCCAAAAAATGGCATTCAACCGCCCTTCATTACTCTGGCGGCCCCAGAAATCAAGACTGATATTGCCCGCGCGCCACCAAAAACAAAACAAGACCGTACGCCCGCAAAGGACGTATTAGAGCAAGAACGCGGAACGGAAACGACGGCCTCCGTTACGGCCATGGTCATGAAAGAGAAGGCTGTCCCGACCCCAACCCATATGCTGATACGAGGTGCGTACGACGCACCAGGCGAATTGGTGTCGCGCAATACGCCGGCCTTCCTGCCGCCGCTTAAGGAAAAAGAGGGCGTGTACTCTCGCATGGATTTGGCAGAGTGGTTGGTTGAACCGCAACACCCGCTCACCGCCCGCGTCGCGGCAAATCGGTTTTGGCAACAGTTCTTTGGAGTGGGACTTGTAAAGACGGCGGAAGATTTTGGCGCACAAGGCGAGTGGCCCAGCCATCCTCAACTGCTGGATAGCCTGGCACTGCGATTCATCGAATCGGGCTGGGACATCAAGGACCTTGTTCGCGAGATAGTCCACTCAAGTACCTATCGCCAGAGCTCGGATGCTGACCCGGTCGAGTTTGACCAGGATCCTGAGAACCGCCAATTAGCGCGGGGGTCCCGATACCGAATGGACGCGGAGATGATCCGCGATCAGATACTGTTTCTGGGCAGCAAGCTCAATATCAAGATGTACGGTCAAAGCGTAAAACCGCCCCAACCGCCGGGGCTATGGAAAGCGGTCAGCATGTCGTCCCCGGTGAGCTACGTGCCCGATACGGGTGATGCCATTTACCGGCGAAGCTTCTATACCTTCTGGCGGCGCAGCATGCCGCCTCCGCAAATGACGATCATGAACGCCCCCTCCAGGGAATATTGCGTGGCGCGCCGCGAGCGTACTAATACCCCACTCCTGGCGTTGCTACTCATGAATGAGCCGGAGTATTTCGAGGCCGCCAAGGCTTGCGCTGAAAACACGCTTGCGGAAGCTGGCGGCGACGATCAGCGTGGCCTGAGCCTCGTGTACGAAAAGGTTACCTCTCATCGGCCCAGTCAACAGCGGATTGCGCTCATGGAACGCGCACTCAACGACTTTCGCACGTACTACGAAAACAATCCGGCGCTTGCTGATTCGCTTACGGATAATCGCGAAGAGGTCGATGGCCTGGCATGCGCAGAATTGGCGGCCTGGACGATGATGACGCACAGTCTGTTTAACCTTGAACTCACCAAGGTCCGGCGATGATGACCCACACATTTCAACAATTTTGCGACATACAAAACCGTCGCCAGTTCATTCGCAGCGCTGGCTTGGGACTTGGCGCGACAGCGGCGGCCATCGCAAGCCCCGTTACGGCCCGTTCAACCTTGGGCCTGCATCATCGCGCCAAAGCCAAGCGGGTGATCTTTCTGTTTATGGCAGGGGGCCCCAGCCAACTCGACCTCTTTGACCCCAAACCCAATTTGGAAAAGCGTCACGGACAGCCGCTTCCCAAAGAAATCAGCAAGGGACAACGGGTTACGACGATGACCCGGGGCCACACACAGAATATTTGCGCTTCGGTGTTCAAGTTTGCTCCCCAAGGCAAGAGTGGCTTGGTCATGAGCGAGCTGCTGCCCCACCTCTCAACCGTGGCGGACGATCTTTGCTTGATCAAATCCACGCACACTGAAGCAATTAACCATGACCCGGCGAAAACGTTTTTCTGTACTGGCTCGGAAATGCCGGGCAAGGCAAGCATGGGCGCCTGGCTGAGTTACGGGTTGGGGTCAATGAACAAAGACTTGCCAGAATTTGTCGTATTGACCTCCGCCTTCTGGTCGGGGCAGGTCAACGTCCAGGCACTTTATAGCCGCCTCTGGGGCACTGGCTTTCTGCCCTCAAAACATCAGGGAGTCGCCTTCCAGTCGGTAGGCGACCCGGTCTTGTTTCTCTCTAATCCTCCTGGCATCGATCGCAGTGCGCGTCACAAAATGTTGGACTTTGTTTCGCGCATCAATGAGGAGCAGCAGGAGGTCACCGGAGATCCCGAGATTCAAACCTCTATGGCTCAGCAGGAAATGGCTTTTCGCATGCAGATGTCTGTTCCCGAACTTACGGATCTCAGCAGCGAACCCAAGGCCGTCCAAGACAAGTATGGTCCCGAGGTCTACAAGAGCGGATCCTTTGCCCGCAATTGTCTGCTTGCGAGACGGATGGCCGAGCGCGATGTCCGCTTTATTCAGCTCTTCCATCGCGGTTGGGACCATCACTCGCAACTCCCTGACAACTTACGAGGTCAGGCCCAGGACGTGGATCAGCCCATCGCCGCGCTCATTACAGACCTCAAGCAGCGCGGCTTATTGGACGATACGCTCGTGGTGTTTGCCGGCGAGTTTGGCCGCACAACCTTCGCCCAGGGACAAATGGCGAATCGTCATAACTACGGTCGCGACCATCACCCACGCTGTTTTACTACCTGGATGGCAGGGGGCGGCGTCCGGGGTGGCACGAGCTACGGTGAGACTGACGAATTTTGCTACAATATTGCTAAGAACCCTGTCCACATTCGCGATTTCCAGGCTACCATACTGCATCAACTTGGGATCGACCATAACCGCCTCCGGTTCCCCTTCCAGGGCCTCGATCAAAAACTTACCGGAGTTGAAGAGGCGCGTGTGGTCCGCGAAATTCTGAGCTAATCTTGGGCACAACACGCCTTTGGGGACCTGCCCGCCATGGAAATGGCTGCCCTTGCCATGGGTAACCCAGTAAAACTCCTGCACGTCATCGTCGCAGTAGAAACTGTTTTTCCAGCTCTGACCGGCGAACCAGAGTAGTCCCGCTGCCCCAAAAAATCTGTATTTAAAAGATTTTAGTTGCGTTGCATGGCTTGTGGAGGCCGAATGCAGCAAGCCTATGGCCGGAACCACATATCGCCAGAGGTATAGTTTAAGGCTATCATATATGTATATTCTCTAATCACTCGATTTACGGCTGCCGGATTGAATGCTAGGCTGGAGGCTGGATTAGCCCAATTTGGCTTACTTTGAAAAGAAGCCTGTATTTGCAGCATCCGCCAAGGGCGGCTCACCTCGCGAAAAATTAATGGGTAAAAAGTTTTGGCTAAGTATGAATGCTCATTACTATGGGAGAGGTTGTTGAAATATTTTTCGATCACAGGTACCGCCCGGGCATGGTTGTCGCTTGGGTTAGTCGTCACGGTGCTTTCGGCCACCTCTTGCGGTCCTGGACCGCCTCCGCCTGAGGGTCAACTCGCGATCGAAGAAGTAGCCAAATGGTACAAACATTTCCGCGTTAGCAACCGCAATAGGCCTCCGGCCAATGAAAAACAATTCGTCAAATATATTAGCGGTCGGCTGAAGGCCCGAGGAAACCCAACTGACGTTGACCAATTACTGACGTCGCCACGGGATGGCCAAAGGTACGTGGTTAGATATGGCAGACCAAATTCGAAAAGAATGGACCGCAACGTGGCGGCTCATGAGAAAGAAGGATACGGCGGCAAGAAGCTGGTCGCATTCGAGTTGGGCTACGCAATGGAAGTGGACGATGCGGAGCTAGAAGAATTCTTAGCTCGCGAATAATGGCCCGCCCATTTTTTCATTTGACATTATTTTTACTTTGATAAAACCATACAAACAGGTGCATGTGTCATGAAGAATGGCTTACACAACACATCAGTACAACCGCTAGGGAAACTGCATCTGGCGAGCACTTCTGAAAAATCGCGTCGAGCTGCCTTTACGCTTGTCGAATTATTGGTTGTCATTGCCATTATTGGGGTTTTGGTAGCTCTGTTACTCCCAGCGGTGCAAGCAGCCCGCGAGGCGGCGCGCCGGACGAGGTGCGTCAACAATCTAAAACAGATGGGTCTGGCCGCCCTGAACTACGAATCCGCGAAAAACGAGTATCCGACCGGCGGCAGCGAACCCTGGCATGACTCGGGCAATGCAGATTCGATTTACAGTAAGGGCTATGGCTGGATGGTGCAGATCCTTCCATACGTTGAAAATACGGCGGTCCAAAATATCTCCAAGGGCTACGGTAAGGGAGATTTAGAACGTAACACGTTGATCCAACAAACGCCTATTCCTATGTATTTTTGTCCATCGCGACGTATAAACTCCGCTTCGAGCTGCTGTGCGCTGAACGACTATGCCAGCGCCACACCAGACGGTGAGCTAGACCCCAATGATCTCGATCACGAGCCGTGGTACTGGCATGATATTGGCCATGGCGTCGTGGAAAGTGGCCGAGAGTATCAATATAAAGGACGTACTTACACCAGTAACGACTACTTCGGGATTATTACGCGCACGATCGCCAGCCAGCCATGTACCAGTGGGCAAATTGAAGACGGCACATCCAACACAATCATGCTGGGCGAGAAGCGATTGCACTCCAACCGCTACGAAATTGGTGCTTGGCACGACGATCAGGGGTGGACCGACGGCTGGGATCCCGACATCGTTCGATACACGGGCTATCAACCGGGGCCAGACATTCCCGAGACCCAACGAAACGATAATCCGGGTGGCAATATTGGGTACTATTTTGGTTCGGCGCATTCCAGTGCGTTCCACGTCGTCTATGCCGATGGACATGTGTCGCGAATCGATTATGGAATCGACATCGTCACGTTCAACCGGCTGGGAGATCGTCGCGATGGGTTTGTCGTCGAATCTCCTTAGGCCGTTTTTTGCTGGCTCGTGTTTGCGTTGCTGCCGGTTAATGGAGTGGCGACCCTTGGAACAATGCTTGACGCCTGCAAAATTCGTGTAGTCTGATCTACGCCGCCCCGGCGTAATGCTGGGACTCTGTCGTTAAGCAAGTGAGGGGGCTTATCCTGCCGTTTGGCTAGCGTCGCAGGGGATGCGACTCGTACCACTTGGATAGGGCATCCAAACCGCGCGGCTTGTACCGTAGGATCCACTCAAACGCCTCCTCGGCACGCGCGGGTTGCCCCAACCTTAAATAGCTCTCGACGAGCAAGTGGCGGGCACCCATGCTGGTGGGAAAACGAAGAACTGCTTGCCGGGCTGTCTCCTGGCACTGCATCCACTGACCGCTCCGATCATGGGCTTTGGCCAGGCCATACCAGTACCGGGACATCCACGGATTCACGTCAATTGCGCGCTTCCAGTATTGAATGGCCTGCCCATGGTCACCCATCGCGCCAATCAGATCGGCCATCACCGCTAAACTGACCTCTCGTCCGGGTTGACGCCGCAGCACGTGGTCCAAGACGGTAATTGCCTCGCGAGCCCGACCCTCAGCCAGATAGGCCTGCCCCAAATACTCGTGGGCGGGCAAATCGTCGGGATCGTCCCGCGCGACTTGCTCCAACGTTGTCAACGCGCGCCTTTGAAGATCCGACCGCATGGCCTTTGGCAGTGAATCGGTCGCCATCATCAGGGCGATCGCTAGGTCGCGGTCCACCAGTGGTGGCGCCAGAGTGCTTCCAAAACGCACGATGGGCATCGCTAGGCTATCGACCTGGCTGGCCGGTTTCTCATGCAACGCTTCTGCCCCGTGACGTGGAATCCGGTGATCGACCATCGCGGCATGCTGCACCTCAGTATCGCGGCGAGGCATATGGCAGGCCATGCAACTATTGTCGGCCGCCTTTTGGCGCGCGGTTTCGTCCAGATCGCATGCATCCGTAGCGTGGCAGCGCAAACATCGATTGCGATAAAATTCGATCCTCGCCTCGGGTGCCGGCAAACCGTGGGGATCGTGACAAGAAATGCATCCCAGCTTGCCATCGCTGGCCTGAAAACAGCGGCTCGCGACCATCTGCTCGACCTGCCCGACAAACGGGTTTTCTTTGGACGTGTCGGGCCGCAGGACAAAGGTAGAAAAACATGACTCCAATGGCTGCCCAGGGCGAAAATCCTGCAGGGAGCATCCGGGCTGTAACACGCGTGCCACACCCGAAAGATGACACTGCTGGCATACTGCTTCGCGTAGGCGTGGCGGCAAATGGGCTGGGTTGACGATTTCGTCTGCGCCGGCGTCTATGACTTGGCCCTCACGGTGCTTCTGCACGTGTTGCCGGCCCGGTCCGTGACAACGCTCGCAGCCAATGGCATGGCCGTCAAAAACAGGGTCCGAGTACCGGTTCGCCGTGTGCGGGACGTGTAACGGCCGATGCGAATGACAGAACAGGCACGACTCAATGACTGGACGATTGAACTGCGAGTTGACCTTTTCAAATCCGGGCGACAGATCCCAAATGCCCTTTTCCGGATACCAAGTAATTGGTGACAAAAAAAGATAGCCGTCCCGATTCGCCAAATAGGAGCGACCATGCTGCCCCGACCCGACCGCGTAATGGACTTCCTGCTCGATAACGGCCATTTCGGCCCCTTCGTCGGTGACGCGACTTTGTCGGTGAAATACCTTGCCCTCACGCTCCAGTACTTCATAGCGGAATCCACCTGCAACAAAAGACTTGTTGCCAGGCGTATCCGACGCGGAACCCTTGGCCGGCCCGACCGGCTCGGCCTGCATCACCGGTGCCAGCGAGCGGCCCATCGAATGGCCGCGGTACTGATCAGTGATCTCCTGGTGGCACTCGACACACGCTTCACTGCCGATATAGTTTGTTGACGTGACTTGCGGGATTGCTGTTGCTGCGGGTTCGCCACGATCGCCAACCGCTGGGATAGCCGAAGGACTGCCCACCGAAGAAGGTTGTGTTTCTCGACAACCGAGGCCCAGAAACAATAGGGCCAACGACAGGAGGGCCGCCCTCAACTGAATTCTTTTGACTTGCATTCGGTTGTGGTGTGCTCGCAACAAAGGGCCGATCTCGATTATGCCCGGAAGAATGGAAAAACTGTCTCGTCCGTGTCGCTTTGTCTCACACGGCGCCTTAATCTGCAATCAGTTGCTGGATCCTTTTGCCCAGTTGTTGCAACCAGCGGGCCGCCGTCGACAACACGATGGTCAAAGGTCAAACTCAGGGCCATCGTCTTACCGGCTACCACTTTACCTTCCACCACGACAGGCTCATCAGCGATTCGCCCAACGCCTAAAATAGCCGTCTGCGGCAAATTAATAATAGGTGTGAAGTAGTCGATGTCGAACTTGCCGAGATTTGTGACCGTGAACGTGCCACCGGCTAATTGATCGTGATCCAGGACGCCTGACACCGCCTGGTCTACCAGCCGTCGCACGGGAACGTGTAATCAGTAATCGCGACTTTTAACATAGCTGCTACAAAAAATAGCGTGGCACAAATCTACTCGCGGGGAATCTCATTCAACGTATAGTAGGCGTTAACATGAACCAATTTATCCCCATCACGCGACCGTATGGGAGCAAGATCAAATTCGTGGACGTGCCCCTTCACGAGTCCATCGATCTCCAAATCTACCGTCAAACCGTCCTCGGCAACCGTGGCTTTGGCCACGCGGGGCCAAGTTTGGTCGACTTCCGGGCTACCGTACCCTTCCTGGTAGATATGCGTGTACGTCGAAACATCATACACACTGGGATCGCCCGCCACATCGGCCGCCACGGGTTTCGTAAACGTCACACGAAAGCCATTCGGACGAGCTTGGATAGACTTGATCTCAAACGGCACAATGCCCGTCCAGTCGAGCCGCTGCACCGCGAAGGCATCGGGCCCACGAACGGGCCAACCGCGATTCGTTCCGCCAACAATCAAATCGCCGCGGGGCGTGAATTCACAAGCGAGTAATCCGGTGGCAAGGCCCTCCCGGAAGGGATAGCAGGCCCCCTGCCACACCCCGTTCACCTTTTCCGTAGTGGCCCGCATGACAATACTAAGACTAAAGTCGCCGACAAAAATCTGGTTCTCAAACGGCCCAAACTTTCCGCCTGTACGATCGACCACAAAGCCCGACAGCGAACGTCCGGCCTTCCTGTAAGGAAAAACCACTGCGTAAGGTACCAACTCTTTGACCCGTTCACATTCGGTCACCAGGCGCGATGGTGTGTTGGGTTCGACTTTGGGCCGCTCCATCTGTTCAGCCAGATCGTACCAATTAAAACTGATCGGATTTCCCATGAAGGCCCCCTGCTGCAGAACCTTGAGCGAGCAGGAACCGTTCCATGGACCTTGGCTCTCCGTGTAAAACATCACCCCGTGCTCATTCGGCCCAACCCCGCCAGGACTCCGCATTCCGCTGCAAACGGGAATTACCTTGCCGTCGCGAGTGACTTTCAGGCACCAGCCACGAAATGGCACTTCCGACTTAAAGGAATGCGTCAGGCACAGGGCAACCCAGATATTGCCCTCGGGATCCATCTTCGATCCGAATGCATACTCGTGATAGTTCCTAAATCCCCACACGTCACTCAAAGTCTCAAATCGGTCGGCACGGCCGTCCTGATTGGTATCGGTAATTCGTGTGACTTCGGTTTGTTGCGTCACGTAAAACGCATCGTCGCGGTAACTGAGGCCAAACACCTCATCAAGGCCGCGCGCAAACAGTTCAAAGCGAGGCTGGGGATTCTCGTCAAAAACCCCGCTTACTAGGTAAATCTCGCCCCGGCGCGTACCGACGGCCAGTCGGTTATCTGGCAGCACCTCAAAACTACCCGCTTCCAGCGCCATCTCCTCCGGGACTTGCACGTCGACAACCGGATAATATTCGGCTTCTTTTTCGGCTGTTCCCCAGTATTCCCCCAGTGTATTGGCGCCCGCACTCCCCACGACTAGAAAACTAGCGGCGACAAGTAGAAGTGCCAGCCCGTTGCAGGCAAATCTTGCGTCCACCGTCGATCGCCGAATGGAAAACTCTCGGAGACTGCAACTCCATCGCAAAAAAAAGATGTTCATAGCTACCTACCAAATGTATTCAATGACCAGGGTCGATTTGTCCTTGGTTGCAACGACCGGAACCATCAATCGCTGGTCGGTCAAGGTAGTTTCGATTTTTGCATTCACGCCACCTATCAGCCGGATACGGAGGTCTTCGCCGACCTGATATTCTGCGTCCTCGGATCGCTGAATCGTCTCCCCGGAGGCAACTCGAAACAAGAGGTTGTCGCGCTCTTTGACGGCCCGGAACGTCAATACTCGCCGCAATACAACCGCATCTTTCCGGCGCACGTCGATCGTATAGTCTTCCACATCAACATCTTCAAAGCGATACGTAAAGGTCGGCCGGCGCAGCGCATCAAGATAGTAGCCGGTAAATTGGTGTTTAGGGGGTCGCCCCTCGTCGACGACCCATGGATTCGCAGCGTCGTCAAGATCGGGCCCCTTGGAAAAATGTAGCGGTGGATCACCGGCAGGGCGGGCATGCCCAGATCCCTGTCCAAACCATACGTGCGCAGGGTCGGCAAATTTTCCCTTCCAAATCATCGCCAACCGCATCTGCTCGGCATCAAAGGCCAGGTTGACCTGAGCCGGGTAGCCAACACCGATTCCACGCTTGCCGGTCTCCTCAAAACTACGACGCAGCAGGATTGCTTCGTCGGTGGCGATTAGCTCGAAGGGATCGAACCGCAAGCCGTGCGGGTAACGGGCCTGCCGCCCGTCTTGCAGGTAATGCCAAATGTGTTCGATCTGACCGGCAACACTGCCCTTCAGAATGTCTTGTCGGATGGCACGACCGCCAGGCCAAAACGAAGGCATCACCGTGCGCGGGCCCAGCCGCTGCGGATCAAGCATGTAATGGAAGAACCATTCCTTGTTAAGCCGCTCCCCCATCTCCGTCAAATCGACCGCCGACATAGTTTGGGCCGCCCGCTTCTGAAAAGTGTGGCAGGCGACGCAATTTAAACCGTCACTGCCGACTAGCTCTGTACTGATCTCTCCGGCCTTGGCTAAATCGGCAATTCCTTCGTATTCAACTTCTGGCAAGTCATCGATACGGGCAAACAAATCGATCAAATGGGCGACATTCTCCGATCCGTATTGGGGCATCCGTGTATGCATATACGGACGAATGGATCGCCCGTTGACTAACACGTCTCGGAGCCAAGCTGGTTTGAGCTTGGCACCAACGCCCGTCAGGTGCGGAGGGCTTCTGCCCTGCGGCCCCAGATTGGCATCGGCGCTGCGGAAGTATTGGTCCCGCTGGAGGGCAACGCCGCCCAAGCCATCCCGCTGATGGCAGGCGAAACACGCAAGCCTGGTCATCGTCGTTGCGATCTGCTCCTCGCCGGTGAGCGCGCCCGCATCCGCCCCTAAGCCCAATCGCAACAATTCGCGCTCCGCAGGCTTCATGGCAAACTGCGGCCAATCGCCCGACTCCTCGGATAGGCAACCACCCGCAGCATCTTCGATAGGGATTGCCGGTCGCTCTGACACAACAGCAGCCCCATCTACCTGATGGCAGGCCGCGCACCCGATTTGGCGAAACAGGGCTTCGCCCTTTTGCGCCAAGTCTGAATCAACACGAAAAGGTGGCGTCGCGATAATCGACTGGGCGTGACTAGAAAGCATGCTCTCGGGCACCGGACCGCGCACTCGACCTGGACCCTGAAATCGAAGGTCCAACTGTGATTTTTTTTGCAACTGGAGGTAACTCAACTGAATGGCATGCATGCCGGAAGCGAGTTCCGTACGGACCTCGGCTGACTGCGCCTGGTCACCCGGTTGGGCTGGCAAGTCAATAAGCGTTTTGCCGTCGATGACGAGCCGTCCAGCGTCGTTGCAATTCAGCGCAAAAACATAGGACCCGGCTTCGGGCAACTCCAGATATCCGTCAAAAACGACGGCAAAATCATGGCGATAGGCTTCAAAAGGTGCGAGGGAAAACGCCCCGGCGATTCCCGCCGCGGTCGCTTTTCCAGCCAGACGATCGAAACCCTCGTGCATTTTTCCTTCGTAGAGAGTATAGCGCAAACGGCCGGTAAGCTGGTTCTCTTGAAGTAAATAATTTGCGATATCGCGTGATTCCCAATAGGTTAGCCGCATGCTGGGCATGCGACCCTCCGGCCGGGAGGCATGCGGATCGTAGAGAAATTTGGTAAGCCCAGCGACGCTGTACTTCCCGTCCAGGTTGCCCAGCGGTTCAGACGATTCAGGCAGGATTTCTTGGCCCGCCTCGTCGCGCGGTGAATGACAAGCGACACAACCCACTGAGTGGAATAGTTCCTGGCCACGCCGCGCGGCAACACGATCCCGCGCCTGGCGAGCAAAAGGCGTGTCACCGAAAGCGACAACGTAATGGGTAATCGCGCGGGCCGCCTCAGCGCGGGTCGCAGCATCGAATCGGCCCAACAGGTGCGGCATTCTCGCTGCCGGTTTTTCATGGGCTGGACTTGCAATATAGCGCCCAATAAAGGACGGATCCACATTTTCGGCGCACCACTTCAAATTCGGTCCGCGATGAGGCGCGCGGTTGGGATATTGCCACTTGCCCTCGTGGCAGGCGCCGCAGTTGAACCGGTCGAGCAGCAACAATCCCTGGTGTTGTAGGCTGATCGCGCCTCCGCCGGAAGGTTGCCCCTCCGATGCGGTCGGCGTCCCGCTATCTGCGATCTCCATTAGATAGCGGACCAGATCCAAAAACTCCTGCCGGCTATTCAGTTGGTCCGGAAGGTTGTCCGGCATGGACGACGTCTTACTCAATACGGTCTCGTCGATGTCTGCCGCCGGGATCGTCTGCGTCTTGGTTGGTTCACTGGCGACGCGGACGAGAATTCGCTTATCGTCCTGGCTGATAATTTGCCCGACGATTAAAACTCCGTCGATTGTTGTAATGACAGACGTTTCGAATCCCTTAGCAATGACCTTAGACGGGTTGAGCAGCGATTCGACAAGCGATTCGCTGGAAACATCTGTCCCTAGGCGGGTCAGGTCGGGCCCCAAAACATCGGTGTGTCCCGCCACATGGCAACGAACACACTGCAGTTTTTGTTGAGGAAATAAGATAGCCCCACGTGCCGCGCTTCCCTCTTCGGTCGCGGCCTTGGCAAGACGCGCGGCTCCCTCTTCCCGCAGCTTACTGGTAAGCGATTGGGCGGAGGCGTGCTGATAAGCACTTAGTAGGACGAGGGCGACCAACGTGCGCAAAAGATGGTCCGGTATCTTCATCAACCAAGTTGCTCCACTATAAATCGACCTTTTACGGCTCCAAGGGCACGATTGGGGCATCCCAACCGGCCAGGTCCTGAGGCTTCAGGCCTTTTTTTCGCTCGCCTCGGTCATGGCGCCAAGTAGCGTGGTAGGGTCCCACAAAACTTATATCCATGTCATCTTGAATCGCATCTTCCAAACCCACGGCCCAGAAGCAGCCATTGGTCAGCATGCGGCGAAAGCCATCGTTTTCAATATCGTTGGACGCTCCGTACGTACTAGTGAACACCCTGCCCACCGTCCCCGATTCGCTTTGGTAGGAGCGCGTCCACGCGCCGGGAACAGGTTTGAAGTTCCTATCCGGTCCCGAGTCCTGCTCCATTCCCACCAACGGCTGGGCCATGGCCAGCACTTCACAGGGCAGCAGTGGATCAGCATGGTAGCCGCCACATTGCACCCACATGTCTTTGACACCGCGCAATATGGGGTGGTTGCTCTTTTCGCGGACGATATCAAGCCGTGTACTTGAGCGATGATTGTGGCCGTGGTGACCGACCCATGTCTCGCCAAGTATCTGACGCCCGAAGCCGCCCAAGTAGTCTTCACCGTCATAAGTTTCCCCGTATTTGGCAAAGGGACTGTCTCGCGGAATGCTAAAACCATGCGTGGCGGTCCGCAGCCCGACAATGGGGCCACCACGCTTCAAATAGTCGACGAAGTGCTGCATCTGATCTGCTGGCCAGCGCTGGTGGCGCGTAAAGACGACCATCAAATCGGCCGAGTCGAGCGCCTCGATGCCAGGCACGTTGCTGGCCCCAGGAAGGATCGCACCATTTTCGTCGACTCCAAACACCACCGTACATCGAAAACCATGGTGCCTGGCAAGCAATCGAGCCAGCGCAGGCAAGGTTTCTTCTGATCGGTACTCGTGATCGCTGGCAATAAAGACTAAATGCATGCCCTTTCCGGGCCCGCGGTTTCCTTCCCCGCTGTCGGATTCATAGACCAAGGGTTCGCCGCCGGCAACGCCGCCCAAAGCCACCCATACCCCCAACAGCCCAAATCTCGCAGCTAGTCTCAAAGGCATTTTGAACCCTCCGTCTTTTCGTACAAAAAGCGCTGGCCCGTCTCGGAAACCGCCTACCCCGAGGCGTCCCATCATTCTTCCACTGCACTGCTGAGGCCAAATAAAGTTCCACTGCACTGCTGAGGCCAAATAAAGATAGTATGGCCGGTGCGCAGTCACTCGGCAATTGGCAAGAGCCAAGAAAAGAGCGCCGATTGCGTAGGCTGCGGCGGACGGGTGCGTTCTATCGCCAATCTCTATTGGCTGGCCCGAAGCGGCCACCTACCCATGCAACCAGACACAGCCGATGGCATTCGAAACGCTTATCACGTTGCTGCAACTGCCATTCAAAAATTCCCGTGAAATAATTCCCGTGAAATAATATTGTCGGCACAAACTTTTTTCGCGGGCCCCCTGCCAAACCCGGTTACTCTTCATCCCCGCGCAAACTGGCCAATACGCTGTAGTCTTCCAGGGTTGTCGTGTCACCCACGGTCTCTTTTCCGGCAGCTATGTCCTTGAGCAAGCGCCGCATGATCTTGCCGCTCCGTGTTTTGGGCAGAGCCCCTGTAAAGCGAATGTCATCGGGTTGGGCCAGTGCACCGATTTCTTTCCGAACATGCTGTTTGAGCGATTGGGTTAGCTCTTCACTTGGCTGCGCATTTTTGATCGTGACAAAGACGGCAACGGCCTCACCTTTCAAATCGTCGGGACGTCCAACTGCCGCGGCTTCCGCTACTTGCGGATGAGACACCAGTGCACTCTCAATCTCAATCGTGCTGAGACGGTGGCCCGATACGTTGAGTACGTCGTCGATACGACCCATAATCCAGTAGTAGCCGTCATCGTCGCACCGCGCATTGTCGCCCGCCAAGTATTTGCCTGGCACCTTGCTCCAATAAACCTCCTGGTAGCGCGCATCGTCGCCCCATATGCCTCGGAGCATCCCAGGCCATGGATGGGTAATCGTAAGCCAGCCCCCCTGGTTCTGTCCGACGGGTTGACCCGTCTCATCGACGATCGCGGGGAGGATGCCAGGCAGCGGCTTGGTGCAACTTCCCGGTTTGGTGGCAATGGCTCCAGGCAACGGGCTCATCATGATGCCACCCGTCTCGGTTTGCCACCAGGTATCGACGATGGGACAGCGCTCGCCGCCAATCTTTCGGTGATACCACATCCAGGCTTCGGGATTGATACCCTCGCCCACAGTACCCAAGAGTCGCAAACTCGAGAGATCGTGCTTCTCAACATGCGCGTCACCCCATTGAATAAAGGCGCGGATCGCCGTGGGCGCTGTATAAAAGATCGTAACCTTGTATTTTTCGACGATTTTCCAGAAACGACTTTCATCTGGGTAATTGGGCGCGCCTTCGTACATCAGGCAGGTCGCCCCCGCCGACAGAGGTCCGTAGACAATATAGGTGTGTCCGGTGATCCAGCCACAATCAGCCGTGCACCAGTAGACGTCGTCGGCTCGATGATCGAAGACCCACTCAAACGTTTTTTTTGCGTATAGGTTGTAGCCGGCCGCGGTGTGTTTGATGCCCTTTGGTTTGCCCGTCGATCCACTGGTATAGAGAATAAACAGGGGCGTTTCGCTGTCGAGCGGCTGGGCGGGGCAGTCTTCCTCCGCCTCGGCCATGAGTTCGTGCCACCAATGGTCGCGGCCCGACTCCATGGGCACTGCGTCGCCCGTACGGTTGAGCACGATACAGTTCTGAACCGTCGGTGACTTGGCGAGGGCCTCATCAACGGTCGCTTTCAGTGGCAAGGCCTTTCCGCGACGCCAGCCTGCGTCGGCCGTGATTTGCAGCTTGGCACTCGCATCGTTATTGCGGTCAGCAATCGCCTCGGCAGAAAAGCCGGCGAAGATAATGGAGTGAATCGCACCGATCCGTGCACACGCGAGCATCGCGATGGCCAGTTCGGGTACCATCGGCATATAGATCGACACCACATCTCCCTGGCCAATGCCGAGCGATTTCATACAGTTGGCGGCCTTGGAAACTTCCCGGTGCAGTTCGCTGTAGGTAAGCTTGCGGCTATCGCCCGGTTCGCCTTCCCAAAGGATGGCGGTCCGATCGCCGAGTCCCGCGTCGATATTGCGGTCCAGGCAATTAAAGCTAACGTTCGTTTTTCCGCCGACAAACCACTCCGCAAAAGGTTCCTTCCAGACAAGCGTTTCCTTGAACGGCTCAAACCAGTGAAGTTCTTCTCGAGCCAGTTCGGCCCAAAAGGCCAGGGGATTGGCTTGAGCGCGATCCCAGAGTGCTTGGTACTCGTCAAGCGACTGGATGCGCGCCTGACTGGAAAACGCTTCACTGGGCGGAAACAGTCGCGCTTCCTGCATGACGGTGTCGATCTGGCCGGTAGACCTAGTCATTCGAAGACTCCTTGCCGAAAAAAAGAAGCACACCAAACCCACGATTCTACCGGGTCGAGCGTGTCCGGCAAGTTAAGCACCCAAGAGGGGGTGCTTCCACGGGCGGCGTCGATCGGTGCGAGGCTGAGATTCTCGGCGATCCCACTTCACATGGAACGACGCATGCTACCGCCACCGGTTGCCGCACGGTGCGGCAGCTAGGAGCCTGGGGTGGCCCGAAGATAGATGCCGGTAAAGGAAAGCCTGACCACACCAGTGCCTGGCAGCGGAAGGGAGGACGTCAAGCAGCCGGCGTGTTTTCCATCAACTACCGGGTCTTTGGCGCAAATTAGGTGAGCTATTTGGCTATTTAGCTGGCCCGTAGGTCGTCCAATATCAAGTCTTGTTGAGCTTTCTCGCTGAAAAAGCCAATCACCTGCAAGTGGCACTGCAAACGGTAGAGGACCGCTAGGTTGCCGTCGCTCACTCCGTCGATCCCTGGTAGTTAATGCTCAATGACGACAGCTCCGCCAAGCTGTCCAACTGCTCTCGATGGGAGTTTTCAAAACATAAGCAATGGCTCCCAACTCCTCACCCAACTGCTTCACCACCGGGAAGTGACAGACGAATCCTTCATGGGCAATGTCGATTAGCGCCGAAGTTGCCGCAAGCGATGGCGAACCGGCGGCTTGGAAGACGAGGTTGCGGGGATTGCCAAATGGCTAGGAAACCGCTTCCTCTGGTGCCTCCTCTGGCAGTTCCTTAGGCATCTTCTCTAGCGCCTCTTCGATTGCGGCAGCGGCCAGGTCGAGTGCAAACTCTGCATCGGATTCGACGTCGTTGGCGGTGGCCACCTGCTGGACTTCGGCTTCGAATACAAACGGAATTTCGTCGGATTTGCAGTCGCCAAAGCTGACTCCCAGCGTGCGCGCCACTTCCACAGCCGAGCTATTACTGTCGGCCTGGCGGAGGCGGTTGGCAGCTTCCACAATGGGTACACTGCTGATTTTCGGAGGTTGGTAGTAGACCATCTCTCCGAATTTGCCTTCCAGGATCAGTTGCACCGCATGCGCGCCGTATTGGGCTGCCAAGCCCCGATCGAAAGTGGTGGGCGCCCCTCCGTGCTGCAAGTGGCCCAGGACGGCGACTCGCGTTTCGCATTGCAGTCGACGTTCGATCTCCTCGGCTACCCTCTGGCCAATATTGCCGAAACGCGACTGGCCACCCTCGTGCTCTTCACCAACGTGTCCGCCTGGCAACTCTGCTCCTTCGGCTACAACGATCAGGGTGAATTGCTTGCCATGACTCTCGCGATTGAGAATCTTGTGACACACATTCTCCCACGTCCAGTGAATCTCGGGCAGCAGTATAACATCGCCTCCTCCTGCAATGCCAGCATGGAGCGCAATACAGACAGCGTGCCGGCCCATTACCTCAACCACCAAGATCCGCTCATCACTGGCGGTGACATGCAGGCGTTCGATGGAATTGGTTGCACATTCGATCGCGCTGTCGAAGTCAAGAGTAGATGCCGTGGCAGACAGATCGTTGTCGATCGTCTTGGGAACTCCAACCACAGGAATGCCATACTCGTGGAATTGCTCGGCGATAGCTAGCGAATCGTCGCCACCAATGCAGACTAGGCCCTCAATACCAAGACGGTCCACAGTCGTGCGCACACCGGCCAAAAATTCTGGATTAATCTCGACGCGATCTGTGACGCCCCGATTGAGAATCTTCGTCGTATTTTTTGGAGTCAGATTTAAAAAGCGAACAGGATCATGCAGGCCTTCGTAGCCTTTGAGAAACCCCACACAGTCGTAACCAAGTTGAGACGAAGATTTGACGACGCCGTGGATAACCGCGTTCAGTTCAAGACAGTCGCCGCCGCTCGTCAAGACTCCAATACATTTATTGTTCATCCGCTTGTCTGTCCTTTCTCATGATCCTGGCCCTTTCTAGAATCTTGACGCGGCCAGGCTCGCTAACACGGAAGCATTTTGTCGTAGACGAGGCATGCATCGCGCAGGCAGGCACCCTACGAACAACTAGTCTTCGGACTCCTAGCGGAACGCTGCTGACTAATCCGGCGGGAACCCCTCCCCAAAGATAGGCCACGAAACCAGCCTCAAACTGGCTTTCGAGGCGGACCGAGACCGGGCTGCGTTAGCTCCCGCCGGGCTCAAGCTCAGCGACTAGAGCGAATGCGAACCGCTGGCAGGCAATCCCACGCGGCGCGACGGCCAGTACAATCAGTACAGCCGCTATTTCTGTACGTCTCGGGTTCACCCCGACAGCATGCGCCGCCAAGTCAACCGCAGCAGCGTCGCCATCGCCCCCAAAGCTTCTCGCCAATTGATTTTCGAGATACCGCGTTGCCGATCCGTAAACACCACTGGTACTTCCGTCATGCTGGCGTCCAAACGATGCAAGTGCCAGATCGCTTCTTCCAGGAATCCATATCCGGTTGCGCGAAAAACGTCCCACTTCATTTGCCCGAGAAGAGTCGTTTTGTAAACGCGAAAATTTCCGCTGCAGTCGCAGACCGGAATGCCCAGTAACAATCGCGTCAAGTAATTTACCAAACGGCTTGCCACGCGTCGTCGCCAAGGCCAGCCCTCAATCGAACCGCCTGCACAATAACGCGAACCAATCACCATATCGGCCTGCCGCGCGCCGTCAACGAGTTGCGGAAGATAGTGGGGCGCATGGCTCCAGTCGGCGTCCATGGTGATCAGCAAGTCGTAGTGCTCGGCCACCGCAAATCGCATCGCAGCCACGATTGCCGAACCGAGTCCCTGTTTGCTCTGGCGATGCTCAACGGTAAACCATCGATGGCGCTCCGCAAAGTCTCGGCACCATTCGCCCGTCCCATCGGGCGAGCCGTCATCGACAACACGCACATCGGCTTTGGGCATCCCATCATGAATCGCCGCGACAAGCGATGGAAGGTTTTCCAACTCATTGTACGTCGCCAGCGCCACGAGAATTGCGGGTTCGGCATGCATGGCTAGTCAGGACAAGTCATGCTGTTTGGGCGCTGCAGACTGCTAAAGAGTTGTCTAAAGTGTTTGCCGGAAACAACATCGACATCCACACCAGATGGATCCTCAACGACTAGCAGCTCGCCAGCGTCCGTTTCCGGCGAATCACAGCCCGCGACATTCGTCGCCTCATAAGCGGCGACGTCTTCCAACGACGGTGCGGACTCAGGCGATGCGAATTCGGGCGATGCAAATTCAGTATCGACGGTGACTGCCGCAGCCTCGACAATTTCAAACTGCCTGAGCTGCGGACCGAATGTCGTGTCATTGCGATTCACCACTCGCTGCGCAGAAGACAAGATTTGGCTTTCGATGCCTGAATAGCGATCGAAGACAAGTTCTTCTGAATCAAACTCTTCCAGAAACGGATTCTGTACCGAGATTGTACCGGAAGATTCCACGCTTTCTGGTGCCACTTTGGCTTGCTCTAGGTAATCCAATTGCTGTAGCAGATTTTCGGCGGCTTCCAAAGGGCTGGCCGTTGGCATCTCGATCGAGCTCGCCGGCAGGCTGGAGATTGAAGGCGAACCAATGGGAATCGACGCGGGCATGTCGTCCTCGGGGTCATCGTTGCCGACAATCAACTCCTCGTCATTCATCTCGTCCAATGCAAGGTCGCCAAATTCAACCGGACTTCCCGTTGATTCGGCAGGTGGGTTATTCCAGGGGGCAGGAAGTTGTTGCGACTCCGACCAGGCCTGCTGCACGAAATCAGCGTCTAACGGCGCGTAGCCCGTTTCGCCCGCCAACCAGAAAAGCTGGTCACCGAGTTGATTAATCAAGCGCGGCACTCCGTCGGTAGCGGCAAACATGGCTTCCAGCCCTTCGTCGGTAAAAACCGCGTCGGGATTTTTTTCTACGGCTGCCACTTGCGCCTTGATGTACTGCAAAGTTTCTTCGCGACCCAATGGTGCGAGATACGATCGCGTCGAGATCCGCTGACTAAACGCCTCGAGCTTAGGATCTGCAAAACGCTCTTCCAGAATGGATGTCCCGACCAATACCAAGCTCACCAGAGGATGCCCGGCATCGGCAACATTGGTCAGTACACGAAGTTCCTCCAGCAACCGATCCGGCAACGACTCCGCCTCATCGACCAAGAGCAACAAGCGACGAGCCGGTTCGCCATTGGGACGCAGAAAATCCAACAGCGAAAGCCGCAACTCGCCTTCATCCAGGCCACGGTAGGGCAAGTCGGTGTGGAAAAGTATCATTTGAAGAAGCGCCCGGCGCGTGCAAAGTTGTGCGCCCCCCATGTGTGCAATCGCCATCGAACCACGAAACTGCTCGGCAAGCACTTCCACAAGCATGGTCTTTCCGATTCCCGCTCCCCCCACAAGTAGCGCCGGGCCTTCCCCGCGCTCAATCGAACGCGCGATACGGTGGCGAGCTTCTTCGAAGACGACCGCCGGAAAATAGCGGCTGGCATCGGGGGCAGCCACAAATGGGCGAGGTGATAAATCGGACGCGCGGCGGTCAGTCATGGTGATAGTTTCCTCGATCTCGCCTGGAACCAATATGGCTGAATGGGCAGGCATGCCCAGGCGCAATTTGTCCGTCAGCGCCGGTGGTTCTCGGTCTCTATCGTCTTTTATCGGCAAAGAATGCGCGTCTGCTGCAGCATCATCACGACAAACAGCCCCAGCTTGACTATCGCGGCAGCCGGGAAACAATAAGTGAATACCCCCGCCCAAGACATTCGTCTATTCCCTAGTGGTCCGACCGTGTTTCAAATCAAAATCTGCGGAGTCACGACTCCGGATGATGCGCATGCCGCCATAGAGGCCGGCGCCGATGCTATCGGGCTAAATTTCTATGAAGAAAGTCCTCGTTATGTTTCCCGGCAAAGCGCCTCGAAGGTGCTGGCGGAGTGCGGCGATGTGGAGGCGGTCGGCGTTTTTGTCAATATGCCGGCAGGCACACTGCAAACAGTTGCCAACCAAGTCGGTTTGACCGCCATCCAATTGCACGGAGACGAGTCGCCTGAGTACTTGGCTGGCCTAGCTGATCTACGCGCGGTTCGTGCACGTCGTATCGGCGACCGGGGCCTGTCGGCAATCGCTGAAGACCTCATTGCCTGTAGAGTTGCCGGTCGCGTTCCGGATGCCATACTTGTCGATGCATTCCAACAGGGCTGCTACGGTGGCACGGGCGAGACACTTGCCTGGGAAAAACTGGCTGGCTATCGCCGGGAGCTTGGCGATGTACCCCTGATCCTGGCCGGTGGCCTCACGCCCGAGAACGTGGCATCGGCAATCAGTGCGGTGCAACCCGCGGGCGTCGACGTGGCCGGCGGAGTCGAGCGATCACCGGGAGTCAAGGATCATGCAAAAGTGCGGGCGTTTGTGGTCGCAGCAAGGGCCGCTTTCGCTGCCATTCAATCGTAAGCTATCGCCGACTTGCTCCAGCCATACTCCTCAGAGTAGAATCAGTGCAACCGGTGTATTCGGTACGACCGGACTGGGGTAGGCGGACTTGCCCCCTGAAAATAGAACACTCAAGGAGTTTATCGATCGTGGCCCAAGTTGAAACACAGCTGCCCTACAAGGTTGTGGATTGTACCCCAGCAGAGTTCGAACGATTGGCTGCGTGGGGCCGCAAGGAAATCAGCCTCGCCGAAAACGAAATGCCGGGGCTGATGGCCCTCCGCACTAAATACGGCGCGAGCAAGCCACTGGCAGGTGCTCGCGTGGCCGGGTGTTTGCACATGACCATTCAGACGGCGGTGCTCATCGAAACCCTGCTCGAATTGGGCGCAGAAGTAACCTGGAGCAGTTGCAACATTTTCTCCACACAAGACCATGCCGCCTGTGCGATCGCCAAGGCGGGGGTCCCCGTTTATGCGTGGAAAGGCATGACTGAGGAGCAGTTTGACTGGTGCATCGAACAGTCACTCACCAATTTCCCATCCGGTGAGCCGCTAAACATGATTCTTGACGACGGCGGTGATTTGACTGCGATGGTCCACGACAAGTTTCCAGAGCTGCTAGACAACATCCGAGGCCTCTCGGAAGAGACTACCGCCGGCATCCATCGCCTAAACGTTTTAAAGCAGGACGGACGCTTGCGGGTTCCGGCGATCAACGTCAACGACAGTGCCACTAAAAGCAAGTTTGACAATCTGTACGGATGTCGAGAGTCCTTGGCCGACGGCGTAAAACGAGCAACGGATATCATGCTTGCCGGCAAGGTGGCAGTCGTGTGCGGCTACGGCGACGTCGGCAAGGGCTGCGCCCACAGCCTACAACGTTATGGCTGCCGCGTGCTGGTCACTGAGATCGATCCGATCAACGCATTGCAGGCCGCCATGGAAGGATTCGAGGTAACCACAATTGACGAGGCGTCCAAAGAAGGCAATCTGTTCGTTACCACAACAGGCAATAAGGACATTATCCTCGGTCCCCATATCCGACAAATGGCCAACGACGCCATCCTCTGCAACATTGGCCACTTCGACACCGAGATCGACGTGGCCTGGTTGGAGGCGGAAGTCGCCGCTGGGCGGGCCAGCAAAGATGAAATCAAGCCGGCCGACATTGGTGCCGTCGATCGTTATACATTCGCCGATACGGGGAGATCGGTATTAATATTGGCCAAGGGACGCCTGGTAAATCTGGGCTGTGCGACGGGCCACCCCAGCTTCGTGATGAGCACATCCTTTACCAACCAGGTGTTGGCCCAGATAGAATTGTGGCAAAAAACCTCCCTCTACGAAGTCAAAGTCTATCGCCTTCCCAAAAAACTCGACGAAGAAGTCGCCCGCCTGCATCTCGACAAACTGGGTGTGCAGCTTACGCGGCTCACGCAAGAACAGGCTGACTATATTGGCGTGCCCGTGGACGGGCCGTACAAGTCCGAACACTACCGATATTAGAACCAATTTCAAAACCTAGTTTAGGGCCACAATTCTCCGGAATCTTGCCGCCGAATGGTGATTTTGAAATGGGTTCTACAAAAGCCTGGAGGAGCGTGTCCAGAAACTCGTGCGAGGAATAATCGGCTGGTGACTGCCGGCGATTTTTTCACTCCCTTGCAGTAGACTTAGCGGCCTGGTTTTGACTCGGGCCCAACGTTTTTTGCCCTCCGCTTTCCGCATTCGCCGTTTGTGGCGGACTATCGCCACTCGGTACCCACTGTCCATCATTTCGCTTAGAGCATTAGCCCAACATATGCCCCAAATATCTGCCTTCCGTGGCATCCGTTATGACCTTGGCCACGTTGGCTCGCTAAGCGATGTGGTTGCCCCGCCCTACGACGTCATCGATGCACAGCTTCTAGGTGAGCTCTACGATCGAAGCGAGCACAATTGTGCGCGACTTATCCTGGGAATGGATGAACCGGGCGACGACCAACACGAGAATCGATACAGCCGAGCGGCCAGGTTCTTCAAGAGCTGGCAGCGTGACGGAATCCTCTTCAGCGAAGGGGATCCGGCGATCTACGTTTATCACCAGGAGTTTGTTGAGGCGGGCGTAGCGCACACTCGGCGGGGATTCATGTGTCGCACCCGCCTGGAGCCGTTTGGAGAGGGTAATATTCATCCCCATGAACAGACCCATAGCGGCGCCAAGGCCGATCGGCTCAAGCTTTGGCAAAAGTGCAAAGCTAATATGAGCCAGATATTTGGGCTCTATCCCGACTCGGATAACGTTGCACAGGATCTTCTCGAACGAGCCACCGTGGGGATTACCCCGCTGGAAGCCACTGACCACCTGGGCGTGTTGCATCGACTCTGGCCGGTAACCGACATCAGTGTGCTTGTTGCCGCGAGCGCCGCGATGGGCGATAAGCCGGTGTACATTGCAGACGGGCATCATCGATACGAAACCGCGTGCAACTATCGCGACGCATTGGCCCACGAGATGGGAGGAATCGACCCGCAGCACCCAGCCAATTTTGTAATGATGATGTGCGTTTCGATGAGCGACCCGGGCATGATCGTACTGCCAACCCACCGATTGTTCCGTGGGTTGCCGCCGATCACAACCGGGCTGCTTGGCGAAAAACTCGGCGACTACTTCACTACCACACCAGCAGGCAAAGGAGCCGACCAGGCTCTGCACCTTTGGGAAGAAATTGAAACCGAAGATGATCAAGCGACACTGGCCCTCTTCACGTCCGAGGATCAACAGTGGACGGTTGTGCGTCTCACCGACGCTGGACGCGCCAAGATGGCCATTGTCGGTAAAGACCAGTGTCCGGCGTGGCAAGGGCTTGGGGTGAGCATCTTGCAACGATTGATTGTGGAAACTTTGCTCGCCGACTTGCCAGGAATTGGGTCGAACCTGCCTGCGCCCAATTACGTAAGGGCCATTGAAGAAGTGGTGGATGGCTTGCAAAGCGGCGACTCTGTCGGACGAGATCATACGGGTCAGGTTGCCGCCGGCGGCCGCTTTGAGCTGGCCGCGCTGGTGATGCCGGCGACACTCGAACATATCCGCGCGATCAGCGGTGCAGGGCAGCGTATGCCGGCGAAGAGCACCTACTTTTATCCGAAGCTGTTGAGTGGGCTGGTGTTCAACCCTCTGGAGTAAGCACCTGGGCCTTTGGAGTAAAACGTGCTGTATTTGATTGGGTTCACACAAATCAGCCACAGGCGCTCGCCTCGGGTGCGCCACAAGTTGCCCGGTGCCAGTAGAACGAATTGGTAATTTACCGGCGGCGTTTTTCTCTCACCCAATCGCCCACTCACTGCATCTAACAGGTTCCACGTGAAACAGACTGGGGGTTCTGCGCAATATGGGGCGAAAGAGGGTTTCACGTGAAAAGCGACGAGTTTACGCCATAATGACGCCATTCCATGATCTTGGTGGCAATAGTCCATCCGAATCGGCAACCGCGTTCCAATTCCCCGTTGCGACATCATTGCTGCCATGACTGAGTGCTGGATCAACACCCACAGCGTCGCCATCAACTAGGGCACAAGCAGTACTCATGCGGGCGGTCCGCCAAGACGTCTGAAGCTGATAGTCCACATGGTAAACCCGACCATCAGCTTGACGGATACTAAAACGCATAGAGGGTCTCCCACCGGTCGATGGGCCACTGCCTCGCTAAGAACAGCCCTCCGGCTACGCTATACGTAACGACTCTGACTACAGGCCGGCGACCACGCGATTTGCGCAATTCACGCAATATGCGTTGATATCAACGATTGTTTTACGTGGAACCCCTTTTCGGCCTCTCGGTGACCGATAGGCTCCATAGTCCCCCACTCGTTGCCGCGACGTCTGCGTCAGCCTCCGCCGGAAAATTTCTCCCCCATTTGCAACCCAAAATCCCAATATCCAATGCGCCGAGTCATTTGTGTTGCAAACCAAAAAGGAGGCGTCGGCAAAACGACCACGTCGCTGAACCTGGCCGTTCTCCTGACGATCGCCGGCCAGAAAACCCTGTTGGTCGACCTCGACCCGCAGTGCAATGCTACGACCGGACTTGGCCATCAACCGACCGAACGACACGCGCTCGTCGATAGTCGTCCGCTGCGTGAATCATTCATCGATGTCTATCAGCCCGGCTTGTCGCTTCTTCCTGGATCGCGCAGCTTTCAGGATGTCGATGCACTAGCCAACTGCAGCGACGCCCACTCGACGATGCTGGCAACCCATCTGGCGGGAAGTCTCGGATCATTCGACACCGTTCTCATCGATTGCCCGCCCTCGCTGGGCCCGCTCACCCGCACTGCGCTGGCGAGTGCTAGCGAAATCTTAATGCCTATTCAGTGTGAGTACTTTGCGATGGAAGGTCTCACCCAGATGATCGAAGTAATCCGACAGGTGATCGACAGGTCGGGTAGCCGATTAACATTTGGTGGCATCTTACTGACGATGTTCGACGCCACCTTGGAACTCACGGTCGAAGTCGAACGCGAGGTCCGCGATTTTTTTGGAGAGATTGTCTTTCAGAATGTAATACCACGTGATGTCGCAGTGTCGGAAGCGCCGAGCCATGGACGCTCGGTGGTCGACTATGCCCCACGATCGCGGGGCGCTCGAGCTTACGTGGAACTATGCCAGGAGGTGCTAGAACGTGTCTAAGGAAAGACGTTTGGGACGAGGTTTGGAAGCTTTGTTGGGACGCCCCGCGCCACCCGTAGCCCAGGTGGGCGAAGAGGTCCGGTTGAGCGTCGTACGTGACGAGGACACTTCCGCGGCGGGCGGTGAATCCGTCGCTTCAGGCAGTGCCCCGCAACAGTGGTTGCCTCTGGAGTCTGTCGTACCTAACCCTTACCAACCCCGCAAGCACTTCGACGAATCGGAGATTACCGATCTTTGCGATAGCATTCGCACACACGGGTTTCTGCAGCCGATCGTCGTCCGCAAGACTGACGAGGGATTCCAAATCATTGCCGGCGAACGGCGCTTTCGTGCGGCCAAGTTGGCGAATTGGGAACAGGTACCCGTACAAATTCGCGAGGTCGACGATCGTCAGATGGCGGAGTTGGCCATCGTGGAAAACGTGCAGCGCAAGGACCTGAATGCCCTGGAAAAGGCGGCATCCTTCCAGCGCTATTTGCAGGAGTACGAGTGTACTCAGGAAGAACTCGCAGCGCGGATTCATATCGATCGATCGACCATTGCCAACCTCATCCGGCTTCTAGAGCTTCCCCAAGATATCAAACAAATGGTGGCCAACGGCGATATATCCCAAGGTCATGCGCGTTCACTCTTACCGCTTGGCGACGAACACGAACAGCGTCAGTTCGCCGATCAGATCAAGCAGGAATCGCTCTCTGTCCGGGCGACAGAGAATCTTGTCCGCGAACACATCCGTCATGCGGATCGCGATCCGTTGTCGGTCGTTGATGCCGAGGGCAACCCACGCGCCGCCGCCAAACCGGCCAGCAGCCACGCAGCCCAACTTGAGGGCCAGCTGCGGCTCGCCCTCGGCACAAAGGTAGATTTGCGCCAAACGGTCAAGGGAAGCGGTCGCATCACGATCCACTTCAAAAGCAACGAAGAATTTGAGCGTCTGCAGGCAATTCTGCAGGGCGGTGGCCAGCGCAAACGGGAAGCCAGCTAGTGTACTTACGTATACTACTGCATTGCCGCTGTTAACTTTATCCGCTACGATCGAGCCATGGTTTTTCAGCCGCATGCAGGCTGACCGGCGATGACCGAAACCGGGTTCGCCAACAACCAATAAGTATTAGCGGCCAGCTTATCTACGAGGGCCGTGTTCTCACGGGGTGTGGCGCAGCCTGGTAGCGCGACTGGTTTGGGACCAGTAGGTCGCAGGTTCGAATCCTGTCACCCCGACTGTTTACAAAATCGCTGGTTTTCTAGTGCTAGATACCTGTCGGTAGTGCAGCCTGTTTTTCTAGGAGCACAAAACAGTAAATACCGTTTTGTGCCCCCAAATCAGATTTTGAAACTGGCCCTAGTTCATTGCTTACCCATGACCTGATCGTATTACGTAGACCGAGACAAAAGGGGATAAGGCCAAATTATTTCTGTGGCTCTGATCCACTCGTCAATTGGACTTATCCCTTTTAGTTTTCACATCCCAGCTGTGAGTGCGAAAAGGTGCAACGGGCAGTCCAGCGGTGTTGATCAGGTTGGGTTCGGCCGTGTCGGTGAAGGCGAAGCGGACAGCAACAGGCCACGGCACGTAGGCGGAGTCTACGAACACGCTCGTGCGGGCGCCCGACGTGGGCATCAACCGATTGCCCCATACGCGTGGGAACCGCGCTGCCGCTGTACCACTGCCAACCGACCGGATGGGTAGGCAAACGGCTTGATTCAGCGGTCGGTGCCAGCCACCCGCGAAGGTGACGAGGCCATCGCCGTCCGGATGAATTGACTGCTGACGCCCACGGCTCAGCATAATTTGGAACTCCGGCCTCTGGTGATATCGCCCCCGGCTGGTCGCCTCAGCCCCAGGTAAGATCCACGAAGAGGTCGCCCCGACCCCAAGGTCTCGCTACAATTGGCAACGGCTTCGCTGGACGGTGGAAAATTAGATGGCAGGCTGTATCCCTAGTTATGGAGAATGATCGTTCAGGTGTTGGTCGAAAAAACTATTTCGCTCGATGATCTCGCAGCCCGCGCTGCGGCTACTTTCGCCAACCAATTTGGTAGGCCAGCCCGTTTTGTGACGGCCGCGCCAGGGCGCGTGAATCTCATCGGCGAGCATACGGACTACAACGGCGGGTTCGTACTCCCGATGGCAATTGACCGCTACACTGTTGTGGCCGCTGATTTGGCCGCGAAGGGCAAAGTGGCGCGGATACTTAGCTGTACAGTCGACGAGCAAGTCGAAATCCCGCTTCGCAAGGGCAAAGCCGATGCTCTCCCAGTCTGGACAAGTTATATCCGAGGCGTTCTGGATGCCTACGACGGCGAGGGTATTAGACCGGTTCCCTTCGATGGGGTGATCGACTCTACCGTGCCACTGGGGGGAGGTCTCTCCAGTAGCGCGGCCCTTGAGGTGGCTATGGCAACACTTATCGAAGCCATGAGCGGTAGCCAAGTAACGCCCGTTCGCAAAGCGTTGTTATGCCAACAGGCCGAGCATGAGGGAGCCGGAGTGCCCTGCGGGATCATGGATCAGTTCAGCTCGGTGCTCTGCCAGGCAGGACATCTGATGCTCCTGGACTGCCGCAACCAACAGACGAAAATGGTTCCGCTCGCAGATCCGAACTATACGGTGCTGATCATCAACAGCAACGTCAAACACGAGCTCACCGGCGGTGAATATGCCGAGCGCCGCCAACAATGCGAGGCGGCTGCCGCTGCCTTGGGTGTAGAGTCACTTCGAGACGCGACCACACAAACGCTCGAACAGCACCAATCCCGGATGGAATCGATTCTCTACCGGCGCGCCCGGCATGTGATCGGAGAAATCCACCGCACCACTTGCGCGGCCGAGGCCATCGGGACCGCTCGCTGGGAGGAGGTGGGCAGGCTTATGTTTGCCAGCCACGCGTCGCTTCGCGATGATTACGAAGTAAGTTGTGCGGAACTCGACATCCTCGTGGATCTCGCCGAACGGCTTGGCAGTGAGCGGGGAGTCATCGGCTCGCGCATGACCGGTGGCGGATTTGGCGGTTGCACCGTAAGTTTGGTGCAAACATCGGCCGCCCAGGAGATGGCTGAAGCAATCTGCGGAGCCTACCAAAAGGAAACTGGGATCGAAGCCACCGCATTTTCCACACCGCCAGCGCATGGCGCTAAGATCCTCCTGCCTCAAGCTACTGCTCGAAACTAGCTGCGAAGCAAGCCACGGTTAGCAATTCGAGGTTTGGCACCTCCCTTATCGTACGTAGGCCCACTGCCGGCACAAATCCAGAACACTGCATTGTCCTGGCCTGAAACGCCAGCCAACTAATAGAACCGCATTCAATACCCTTAGTTGCCGGAAAGATCCTTGAGGAGTTTGGCCCTAACCAGATTTTGAAACTGGTTCTATCCTATATGGGCGACCCTCCAGACCGTCATGTAAAATACACACATCTCGTCAGATCCTTGTGGGACTTTGACAATGGCAAGACTCCTCTACGAAACCCACTCGCATACCCCGCTTTGCAAACACGCGGTCGGCTTGCCAGAAGAATATGCGGCAGTGGCGGAAGCGCGCGGCCTGCGCGGGATCGTGATCACCTGCCACAATCCAATGCCCGATGGGTTCGCGCCGCACGTGCGGATGGACCTTAACGAATTTGGCAAGTATTTAGATATGGTCGCCCGTGCCCGCGAGGCGTGGGACGGGCGCGTCGATGTGCGATTGGGACTGGAAGCTGATTACTTCGCCGGGTTCGAACCGTGGTTGGAAAAACAACTGGCCTCCAGCGATTTTCACTACGTGCTTGGCTCAGTCCATCCGCAAATCGCCGAATTTCGGCAGCAGTATTGGAGAGAGGATCCCGTAGAGGTGCAGAGAATTTATTTCCAACTTCTGGCCGATGCTGCCGAAACCCAGCTGTTCGATTCTATGGCGCACCCTGACCTGATCAAGAACGAGACTCCGCACCACTGGCGTCCAGCTCAAATCATGGACGAAATCCGCCGATGCCTGGATCGTGTTGCCGCTGTGGGTGTCGCCATGGAGCTAAACACCTCAGGGGTCAACAAGGTCGTTTCCGAAATGAATCCATTCCCCGAGATGCTGGTGGAGATTGCCTCTCGTGAGATTCCTGTAGTGATTGGTTCCGACGCGCACAATCCGGGTCGCGTGGCTGACGGATTCCAGCAGGGACTCGACTTGCTATCTGAATGCGGCTTCACTCAGGTCAGTTACTTCGTAAATCGTGTTCGTCATGATGTCGATATCGACTCTGCACGCGCCAGCCTGGGTGGCCCCACGTTAGAGCGTCCTGATGAGATGTCGGGGTGAAGTGTCAGCTCCGTTGTGGGCTTCGTTTCCCGATGAAGCAGGTACGACTGCTTTAGAGACGGTGGTCAAATTGACGACTTCCACTGAGATAAATTTCGTATAAATTGTAATCTTGGCAGCGGATCTCCAGGGAGTAGCCGTGCATATGAACAAGGTACCAGAAGTACTCTTTGGCCTGCTGATTTGCATGGCAATCGTGCTGGTCAGCTTCTTTTTAATTAGTGACGCCCCTGAGGATCAGGGATTCGAGCATCCCAATTATCCAAAAAACACCATGCAACAAGCGCCTGATGGTAGCGAGCGTGGTGGCTGGGTGACCATCAGCGCCAGTTGTTTTGGCGTCCTGACTTGCCTGTTTGTTGTCGGGGGCCTTTCGCTTGGCCTCAGCCCACGGCAAGTCGGATTCGCCCCGTGGATTTTGACCATCGCCGCAGTGATCTTCGCCAGCCTGTTCATGCTCGTCGTTTTTCTCTATGTGGGCGTAGATAATTCCGCGGCCCGACTATGGGGCATGCCACTTTCGACCGCGATGATGCTGCTTGTCCTCACCCCTTCGCCGCTCGTGCTGGTTCTCCTTTACATGGTGGCGTTTCCTCGCTGGATACTCCCGCCCGAGGAAAAAACTCGGTTTGACAACCTGGTCGCGAATCGACGGGCAAGGCAACAGTAGATAACAAGAATACATGAGGCCAACTTAATTACGGAGCATTGCTTGCAATCTATGACTTTCGATCGAGAAACCATCGTTCTTGTCTGCGTACTGGGGTACATGTGCATGTGTCTCGCGATCGGGATCTGGGCGATGCGGCGCACCCACTCGACCAGCGACTTTTTCATGGCCGGGCGCCATCTGGGCATTATCGTCACCGGCGTCGCGGTCTTTTCAAGCATGATGAGCGGTTTCGGTTTTATAGGGGGGCCCGGCCTAGTATACCGCATGGGAATGAGCAGCGTTTGGATCGTCGTCGCCGCGCCGATCGGCTATTGCTTCTCCTTCTTCTTGCTGGGCAAACGTCTGCGTCTGATGGCAGAGCTGTGTGATTCAATTTCGCTTCCCGACGTGGTCGCAGCCCGATACAACAGCGAAGTGTGCCGATTGCTGACGGCGCTCGCCATCCTCCTGGGAGTGATGGGCTACCTGGGTGCTCAAATCCTAGCGATGGCAACCGTGCTGCGCAACGTACTTTCCAATCACGAAGCGATTGGGCCGGTTTCTTTAGAGATGTGCATGGCGGTGTCTTGCGTCGTGCTCGTTTTTTATTGCGTCACCGGGGGTATCATCGCCTCAGTATACACCGACGTAATTCAGGGGCTGGTAATGGTTGTCGCGGCGGTTCTCGTCTTCGGGGCAGCGGTCAAGTCGTACGCGGGCGGTGTTGGCGGAGTCGTAGAGGTGATTCACGCCGACAATGCGGAGGCTATTCTTCCGTGGGGAACACTCGGCATGGTCGGTTGTCTCTCCTGGTTCTTTCTCTTTGCGCTGGGGGCCGTTGGCCAACCCCATATCGTAACCAAGTTTATGATGAACCGCCGGATTACCGACGCCCGCTATATTCTTGCCTTCGCCGTGATCGGGTACCTATTGTCAGCCCTGTTGTGGATCGGCATCGGACTGGTCATGCGCGCCCACGTGCTCGCTGGCTCCCATACCGCCCTTGTCGACAGTGACCAGGCGGCGCCGCAATTTCTGCAGACGTTCGCACATCCCGTACTCGCCGGGCTCGTATTCGCGGGACTCTTCTCGGCAATCATGTCGACTGCCGACGCGTTTCTCAATATTGGCGCAGCGGCCGTCGTTCACGACATTCCACGGTCACTGCGGGGTAGACCCTTGGTGCGAGAGCTGCTGTGGGCCCGCGTGGCCACGGGCGTGCTAGCCGTAGTCGCATCGGTGTTTGCCCTGTATTCCGGCGATCTGGTTGCGCTGCTCGGGGCGTTCGGCTGGGGGACGTTTGCGGCGGCGCTGGTACCCACCGTTGCGATCGGATTCAACTGGAAGCGCGCAACCGCTCCGGCCGCGATCACAGCCATCCTGTCGAGTCTGCTGATCAACTTTGTTGTCAAAGTGGGCAATTATTCACTCCCACACGGGCTTCAAGTCGGTGCCTTGTCGCTGTTGGTGTCGCTGCTGTTGTTTTTTGGGATTTCATTGTGTTCTCGGCCGCCGCAACTGGATCCCGATATCGAAGCGGTCATGGACTTCTGACCGAGCGCGCTCCCCAAATGGAATAAACAAAATAAAGGATAAAACTGATGACTGCTCATTGGTCTTACAATACACCCTTAGAAGAGAGCCCCTTGTATTGCCTGTTGCAACCAAGCCGAAAATTTATTGAGGTGATTACCGCGTCACTACTGCTTTTGCTGCCGGGGCTTCCATGCTGCGCTACGGTATTGTATGTGGGCGGCCAAACGATCAGCATCACCCCAGAGCAGCCGGTTGCCCTTTCTGGACAGATGGGCACGCGCATTTCCCAAAAAGTGGAGAACCCAGTCACTGCGACAGCGCTGGCCTTAGAGTCGCGGGACGGTAACAAGGTTTTGGATCAGGCGATCATGGTCGCTTGTGACCTGGTCGCAATTCGCGAGGGGATTGTTGAGATGGTCCGGCAGCGCATTCAGGGTCGCTTGCCGGACTTCGACGTCGACAAGCTCGTGCTGAGCGCGACCCACACGCACACGGCACCCGTCACCCGGGAGAACTCCTATCGACTGCCTATAGACGGAATCATGCCGCCCAAGGAATACGTCGAGTTTCTGGCCGACCGCGTGGCCGATGCCTCCGTCGAGGCGTGGCAAACCCGCAAGCCAGGCACTGTTGGCTGGGGGTTGGGTTATGCCGCCGTAGCACTAAACCGGCGCAGCGTGTACGCCGATGGTCAGGCACAGATGTACGGTGCCACCCATACGGACAATTTTCGCGGAATTGAGGGCTATGAAGATCACGGCGTCGAGGTACTGTACTTCTGGGATGAAAAAGACCGACTGATGGGCACGGCAATTAATATTGCCTGCCCGTCGCAGGAGGTCGAGGGACGGTCAGCCATCAACGCTGACTTCTGGCACCCGGTTCGCGAATCGCTGCGCAAAAAATATGGCGACGACTTGCTCGTACTGGGCTGGACCGGCGCCGCCGGCGATCAATCGCCCCATCTGATGTTTCGCAAGCAAGCGGAAGAGCGGATGCGCAAACTGCGGGGGCTCAGCCGTCTAGAAGACATCGCGCGACGCATTGTCATCGCGTGGGAAGAAGCATACGAAGGCGCGCGCCAAGAACGCAACTCGGGAGTCGTCCTCGTACACAAAGTCAAAACGATCGAGTTGCCTTTGCGCAAGATCACCGATCAGGAGATCGTAGCGATGAAAGCGGCCCTCACGTCCTTATCTAAAGATCCGCACAACCACACTCTTATTCGCTGGCACCAGCGCGTCATAGATCGGCACGAGTTGCAACGAGCCAAAACCTCCGCACCCTACCAAATGGAATTGCACGCGCTGCGTCTGGGAGATGTGGCCATCGCAACGAACAGCTTCGAGTTATTCACCGATTTTGGAATTCAAATGAAAGCTCGCAGCCCAGCCTTGCAAACCTTCATCATTCAACTGGCTGGCCCAGGCTCTTACATACCCAGCGAACGAGGCGCACGTGGTGGTGGCTACAGCGCCATTGTCCAAAGCAATCTAGTCGGCGCCGAAGGCGGACAAGTACTGACCGAACACACAGTTGAGATACTCAACTCCCTCTGGACCGACAAATGAACCCAGTGCGCAAAAAGGCAAAACAGCTCCGCTGATTGGGAAAACTGACATCGGCGGTGCCGTGCTCGACGAGATCATCGCCTAGCCCCCTCTTTTTTTCCGCCGGGATTTTGTGCACAACGTTTTCATGGCCGCACAATCGAGAAACTCCACATTCGGTATGCCGTGAGTCCTGCAGATCAGCGAGCCTTTTGAAGACAATCGTCCAAGACGGTTTGGGTCTTCAATGAGATCTCGGCCCAGTGATAATCTGGCGACCCGGAAATGGCCAACTCGCTGAATTTGCGAAACAGATTCGTTTCTTGAGAATTGGCGGTGCTGTTTCCGCTTTCAGGCGTCGATTCTGTACGGCGATGATTTAGCATGGCAAAGTCACAGCCCTCGATCACAAAATCTGCGTTGCTTACCTCAAACAAGGCTTCGTCACCCTGATAAGGCAACACAAAGTCATTGACTTGGATATATCCTTTGGTGCCACTGACGATTGCCCATTGCTGATGATGCGTGATAAAACTGCAATAAAAACTTGCTGAAACATTGCCCGAAAAGAATAGTTCGGCCGAAAATTCAACCGGCACGGGACCGGGACTGCCGTCGCGATGTCGCTCCGTTAGCATGTTGGCAGTAATTCGGTCTGGCATTTTCCAATTCATTGTCCAAAGAATAAAACGAATACAATACCAGCCAAGGTCACCCAAACATCCGTGCGGTTCCAATGCACGGTCCAGTCGAATGTTTGTGTCTAGCCACTGATCGTCACCACAAAAACTAAATTGGCAAGTGATCCTTTTCACGTCTCCTACACTGCTGCCATCATCAATCCTTTCTCGCAGCTGCGACAGCCGATTGGTGTGCATATACATCACACCGTCCATAAACTGTACGTTGTTAGCACGACAGGCATCGATCATTTCAGTTAGGTCATCAGCAGACGCAGCGCAGGGCTTTTCACACAATACGTGTTTGCCAGCATTCGCTGCAGCGATTACATGTTGTTTTCGCAGCCCCGTCGGCAGCGGCACGTAGACAGCGTCAACCTGGTCCGATGCGATCAATGCTTCATAGGATTCGAAGGCAACCGGACGCTGTTCAAACGGGCACCAGGATTGACATTGATCGATGTACGCGTCAGCTGCGTCGAGACTGCGGCTGCCAACACCTGCGATCAACCCGTTTCCAGACAGCTTGACTGCTTGCCAATTCCTATGCCCAATTGTGGCTGTACTAATAAAGCCCCAGCGAACTTTTGACATGAAAAACCCTTTGCCTTAACCTGAAACAATGGAATTTAGGGATGCGAGGGGGCGCCGTCTCCAGACTCATCAAATCTCTTTTTAGGTTTTTTGTCTGGCATTTATTCGCCAGTTTCGCGATCAACACCAACGCGCCCTGAATCGTCTGGCCAGGCCTATCTTGGCTGACGTACAACGAACCACTCTCGATAACATAATGGTGATCGGGCAAAATGCCCAGGGCCGCAAAAATTGTTGCGCAGACATCGATCAAGCACACATGTTAGCCCTGGGCGCGGTCAACACCGGCAACCGGGGCATGTTGGCTTGACAGGCCGAGTACGAATTGGATGCCGATGGGATCCAGCAACTGGAGCGATCACCACTCAAATANTGGGCTGATTCTGCAAGTTGGCCAGTCACCTCAATTGTCCCTTGCAGCCGGATAAGGCCGATCGCCGATGGACTTCATCCAGGCAGCCAGTTCGCCGCGCAACTCGTCAAGCACCGGGGCCAGTTCTGCTTCGTCACGGCAATTAGTAAGCTCGAACGGGTCGTTGTGCTGATCGAAAAGAAACTCTTCATCGGCATCGCTGAGAACAAGCTTCCACCGGTCACTACGGGCCATGCGGTGTCCCTGACCGGGCTCGCCGCCGTCGCCTACGCATTCAGAAAACACGATCTCGCGATGCGTTGCGGCAGGGTCTTTGAGCAAGGGCAGCAATGATTTTCCCATCACCGCCTCCGGCGGCGAGGCGGCCCCGGCCAGTTCAATCACGGTCGGATAGACGTCGTTGGCAGAAACGAGGGCAGACGTTTTTTGCCCGGGCTTGACTCCGGCACCGAAGGCGAACATCGGCACGCGGACGGACTCTTCGTGCATCGTAATCTTATTGCCGAGTCCATGTGAGCCGAGATGGTAGCCGTTGTCTGAGAGAAAAAAGACCACTGTGTTTTCCAGCAAACCAGAAGCACGCAGCCGATCGACAAACTGGCCCACCTGGCTGTCGAGATTACTGAGGACGGCGTAGTATGCGCGCGTAAAGGCCAGCATAGTGGACTCGTCGCGCGGCGGACCCGCAGGCAGACTTCGCCAGTAATTGGTTGGCGAATGTTCGAGGTTATACTCGCCGAAGGCAGAAGAGGGTGCGTTTTTTCCCAGTCCCGGATATTTGGAATCGCGGTAGTAAGTCTTGCCCGGAACGCCCTGATTGTTAAGACTTGCACGGGTGGGCTCGACGAGATAGTTCTTGGGCAGATGGATTGAACCTTCCGGATAAAGGTCCAAATGCTCCTGCTTCGGGTTCAACGGCACATGTGGTGCATGCGGCGCGATCCAGAGAAAAAATGGCTCTCCGCGTTGCTGGTTTCGCGATTCGAGCAACTCGGCTGCACGCCTGAAGCTGTCTTCATCACCTGTGTGTTGACTTCCCATTTGAAACCCGTAGCGCCGGTGGTCGGCAATGTGAGACTTGCCGAAAAGTACCGTGCGGTAGCCCGCCGCAGTAAGTCGATAAGGGAGCGTCTGATCCGCCTTGGGTTTATCCGTGGTATAATAGGCCTCGAAGGGATCGACATCCAGGCAGATCACGCCGTGCTGCTGCGGGAATAGGCCTGTCATCATCGAGGCTCGGCTCGCCCCACAGACCGGACTAGCCACGTAGGCTCGTTCAAAAATGATGCCACCCGCGGCCAGCGCATCAAGACAGGGTGTCTTCACCTCGGGATTGTTATACCCAATGGCGTTATAGACCTGATCATCGGTAAAAATGATGATGATNTTGGGTCTTGCCGCTTGCGCGCCAAAAACGAACGACGTCAAGAGCGTGCTTCCAAGAAGCGCGGCGCTGAGGTTTTTGCTTAGGCATTGAAACACGATGGTTTTCTCCTAGTTTTTCTCTTCGTTTTCGGAGATCGGGAAGCAGCCGCATTAATTATCCGAACAACTCCATCACTGCCTTTCCGTGACCATCCTCCGTTACGTAAAACGGGCGTTTTTCCACAAGGAACGCGGTTTTCGGGTTGATCCCCATCGCCGTGTAAATCGTCGCGTGCAAGTCCGTAATGGTTACCGGATTGTCCGCCAAAATTGGACGTTCCTCGGCCGTGGCTCCATGGAGATAACCTCGCTTTATTCCACCGCCAAACATAAGCACAGACGAACCGGCGGTCCAATGCCGATGCATGCCGTAGTGCTTCATTTCAACGAGCGTGTCGCTTACGGCGAGCGATTGGTCGAGGGCATTCGAGCCGGGACGTCCCTCGGTCATCATATCGCGGCTGAACTCGCTCGCCACTATGATGAGAGTGCGATCGAGCAGGTCGCGCTGTTCTAAATCGAGCACGAGCTGGGTGATGGCGGGGTCGATCTCGGTTTTCAGCCGCGCAGTGGTCGTGTGTCCATCTTTGTGAGTATCCCAGTCGCCAAACGGCTTGTAAGCGTTGGTGACTTCGATGAAACGCGCTCCGGATTCGACCAAGCGGCGGGCCAACAGGCAGCCTTGGCCAAAATGGGACTTGCCGTAAGCCGCTTTCGTCTCGGCGGACTCTTGGTCGATGTCGAAAGCCCCTTTGTCTGGCGAATTGAGCAGTCGATAGGCGTTGTCCATCGACGCCTCGACCGATTCGTATTGAAAACCGCTGAGTTGATCGCGATTTGGGCTGGCATCGATCAGCTTGCGAAAATGCTTATAGCGATTGGCAAACCGATCCGGCGTCACTCCGGCAGCAGGGCGCACCACGCTCGCAGCATCGATCGGGTTGGGCACGTGAAACGGTCCGTGGTCAAAACCGAAAAACCCGCCGGTGAAAAACGCCTTCAGTTCCTGAGTCTCCGCGCCGCCGCCGGTGAGCGGCTGGCCAATGCTGATGAACGGCGGTATCACCGGGTTGTTGGGTCCCAACACCTTCGACATCCACGCGCCCATGTGTGGTGCGGCCACGGTTTGCGGCGGGACGTAGCCCGTGTGCCAATGGTATTGATGCCGTGAGTGGAGAATGTGGCCCAGGTCGGGCTGAACGTGCGAGCGCAGCAAGGTTCCGCGATCCATGATCGACGCAACACCTTCCAGTCCCTTGGTCATCTTGATTTTGTCGACCGTAGTATCAATCGCCGGAAAGGTGCTCAGGATTTCCTCAACGGGAACGCCCTTCTTAAAGGGAACGTAGTGCTTGGGATCGAATGTTTCGGTCGCCGCCATTCCCCCGGCCATCCAAAGCAGAATGCAGGTGTCGGCTTTGGGCGCAGGATGTATGACATTCGCCGTATCCGCCAGGGCAAGCGGAGCCGAACCCGATAAACTGGCCGCAAAAAGTTTGGCGAGCAGCTTGAGATAGTCGCGCCGGGCGAGGGTGTCCTCAAAGTTCATATGCTAATTACCTAATGATCTGGAATTCTGGCAGGAGTAAAACGCTCCAGAAAAAATCTTCCTTAGATTCGGGCATCTGTGTTGCAAGGATTTCGGCGGCAATTTGCAACTCTTGCTCCGACGGACCGCGACAGAGTGTCCGGAGATAGACATCTCGCACTAAATCTGTCGGCTCGCGATAACTTGCTGCCACCTCGCTGATGAGTTGGGTGAAATCGGCCCCGTTGGAAAGACCCATCGCCTGGAGCATGGTGAGCCGCTCCTGGCGCATGCTCACGACTTGCTCGCGATTAGGTCGGCCGAGTGAGCGCATCAGCAAATTGTTTTCGCGCAGCGAGGCCCGGGCCGCAGTCAGCTCTGGAAATCGGATTTGCAGGAGGCTAGAGACGGTCGCGAAGCGACGGGCCTCGGCGTCCCGCCGGAAGGGTTCGTAGTGCGGAAAACCTCTATGATACTGGACCATCGCCGTCCACAGACCATTGCCGGTTCGCGACTCCCAGGCGGTGGAACCGTCCAGAAGCAGGCCCTGGCCCGCCAAAACGTAACCGGAGATCTCCTGCACACGCCTCGGATCGGGGGGAAGCGTCAGCAGCAGGCGGTTGACGCCCGCGCGCACCGGGTGACGCAAGACGTCTCCGGTTTTTCCGATTTCCTCGCCGTTGAGCTGAACGGTTCCGCCCTGCCAATGGCCCAAATGGATTACCGCGTCAACATCACCGGCAGCGCTAAATTGGCTGCGCATCTCTAGCACGTTGTCGGCGGCAACCTGGGCCGATGGCGCGTAAACCTTGAACGCTTGGCTGAGCTTCCTGGCCTCGCTACTGGTCAGAAACGAGCGCGGGCGTCCGGGTGCCGCATGACTCCTCCCGCGAGACGACGGATCGTCGGTCCGCTGGATTCCACCGAGCTGCTCAACGTTGTCGATGAATTGTTCCGCCGTCATCAGCCGCGCGATCGGGCCCGCGAAGCGGTAGTATTCGGAAATGAGATCGGCATCATCCGCTACGGCGACCGAGGCCAGTTGGTAGACTCGCGATTTGGCGATTTTTGCCATCAGCGCCTTCAAATCGTAGCCGGCGGCGACCAGTTCGTTAGCCAAATGGTCTAAAAGCGGCTCGCTCCACGGCCGGGTGTCCATCGCGTCGACCGGGTGCACGATTCCGCGCCCCATCAGTCGATGCCAGATCCGATTTGCCATCGTTCGGGTGGTTCGGCCGTTGTCGGGATGCACCAGTAATTCCGCCAATTGCTGCAAACGCTCATTTCTCGGCGCTTCGGGATCAATTTGGCCCAATTCGGGGAAAACCCAACCTGCCTTCGCAAATTTGCCAGTCGCCTTGTCGCAGCGGTGAATCTCGATCGGCCTATCCGCGATGATTGCCGCCAAACCATAAGCCTCGTCGAGCTTCCAGTGGTCGACAAAACTGTCGTGGCAAGAGGCACACTTCATATTGATTCCAAGGAATACCTGCCCAATATTCTGAGAAAACTGAACCTCCCGCCCCTGGCTTGCAGTGACATCGCCCCGCCAACGGATACCGCTGATAAAGCCCTCGGATATCGGCTCCGGATTGACTAACTCCCGGATCATTTGGTCATACGGAACATTCGCGGCCAGGGCCGGGATGAGCCAGTCGGTGATCCACCTCCGACCGCCATCGATGAAGCCGGTACCTTGGTAGGCATTGCGCAGCAGGTCGTTCCAGAAAGTAAGCCAGTGGGCAGCGTAATCCGCATCCCGGCTCAGGAGGGTGTCAATCAGCTTCGCCCGCTTGTCAGGATCTGTGTCGGCCAGAAACGCCTCGGTTGCCTCGCGAGAAGGTAGAATCCCAATCAAATCGAGCGAGGCGCGCCGCAGAAAAACAGAGTCGCCGACGCTGGCCGGCGGCTTTATCCCGTTTTCCTGGAAGTAGCCGAAGACTAGCCGATCGATATCCGAGCTTAGCTCGGCATCGACCTGCGGAATCACGACCGCGCGGTGCTTGAGTGGCGGCTCGTAAGTGTCGCTGCCAAAACTGAAGCCCGCTTCCCAGGGCAGCCCGGCATCAATCCATTTGCGCAGCAACGCGATTTCCGCAGCCGAAACCCGCTCTCCCTTCGGCGGCATTCGAATTTCGTCATCGTCCGTGGAAATGAGCTCGATCAAATAACTTTCCGCGGCGCGAGTGGATTCCACCACCTCGCCATTTTCGGAACCCGCAAGAACGGACTCTCGCGTGTTCAGCGAAAGCCCGCCCTGTTTCTTGTCGCCCATGTGGCATTCGCCGCAATGCTGTTTCAAGATCGGGGCAATCTCGTGCGCAAAATCGACAGCACCGGCAGCGGCTGCTGAACCTAAGACAAGCCCAAGAACGACAACACTGCGAAAATCTTGTCGAGGAATTCCCATAAGCGAATGATACCAGAGGCCCCCTTACGCGATCAACGGATGGACGACTTTCCCATGCACGTCAGTCAGTCGGTAGTCACGGCCCTGAAACCGGTAGATGAGCTGCTCGTGATCGAAGCCGAGCAGCCGCAGAATTGTGGCCTGGAGGTCGTGGATGTGCACCCGATTGTCCGCCACCGGGAACCCCAGTTCGTCGGAAGTGCCGTAGCTCATTCCGGCCTTCACGCCGCCGCCAGCCAGCCACATGGTATAGGCGTCGGGGAAATGGTCTCGTCCAATGACGTCGGAAGCGGCCGTGCGACCTTCGCGAAACGGGGTTCGCCCAAACTCGCCGCCCCATACAACCAACGTTTCATCCAACAACCCGCGCTGCCGCAGGTCGCGAACCAGCGCGGCTACCGGCTTGTCCATCGTGGCACACTTGTCGGTCAACCCATCGCGAATATCCTCAGACGGATTCGTACCGTGGAAATCCCATCCCCAATCGAACAGCTGCACATAACGAACGCCCGCTTCGACCAGGCGTCGGGCCAGGAGACAATTGTTCGCCAGGCTCGCCTCTCCTGGCTGGGCTCCGTAGTCGTCCAACGTTGACTGGGTCTCACGCGAAATGTCCATCACCTCCGGCACGGACATTTGCATGCGAAACGCCAACTCATACTGCGCGATCCGCGCAAGCGTTTCTGGATGCCCCAATTCGCCGGCCTGCATGCGATTGAGCTCAGCGAGCGTATCGAGACCCAGGCGGCGCAGGGGGCGATCCATTCCCTCTGGGTCTGAAACATAAAGTACAGGATCCCCTTTCGATCGACACTGCACCCCATGAAAGTGGGAAGGCATAAATCCGCTGCCAAACGAGCTGTTGCCCCCGTTGGGTTGGAAGCCGCTGGAGACGAGCGCGACGAATCCGGGCAGATTCTCACTCTCGGACCCCAGACCATAGGTCACCCAAGCGCCCAGCGACGGGCGTCCCGATCGAGGCGAACCGGTAAAAAGCAGCAATTCGGCCGGGGCATGGTTGAACTCGTCGGTCGTCATCGAGTGCACCAGACAAAGCTCATCGGCAATCTCGCGGAAGTGGGGCACGGCATCGGACATCCATACGCCGGAATCGCCGTACTGGCCAAACGTCCGAGGAGTACCCAACAATTTGGGCGTCGCTGAGGTGAACGCAAACCGCTTACCGTCAAAAAATTCAGCTGGACACGGCTGACCGTCGCGCTTCACCAACTCTGGCTTATAGTCAAACAAGTCCAGTTGTGGCGGCGATCCGGTCATGTGCAAATAAATGACCTGCTTCGCGCGCGGGCTAAACTGCGGGGGATGCGGCGCAAGCGGGTTGGCCGGCGCGCTGACCGCCCCTTGGCATTCTCCATTTAATGCAGCCAGCGCCATTGCACCCAACCCAACGCCTCCTCGCTGGAGAAAGTGCCGCCGGGTTGATAGCTGAAGCTGTTCCACCGAAGCATGCATAGAAGTCCTGTCCCCAACTACCTTTTAAGAATCATTTCATCGAGATTCAATAATATATTAGCTACAACCGTCCACGCGGCCGCCTCAACTGGGTCGGCGCCTGCCGGGAGCGGCCCGAGCGGATCTGTAGCCAGTTGCGTTGCCGCCTCAGGCTTGGCCTGAAGTCGCTGGTGCACCTGATTATATAGTTGTACCACGTTTTCAAGTTCTTGCTCCGACGGGTCGCGCGATAAACATCGCCGATAGCCCTCTTGCACACCGTCGGCAGTTGTTGATGCAGCGGCAGCCAGCCGTCTGGCGAGCGCTTGCGCCGCTTCGAAGTACACGGGATCGTTCAACGTCACCAAGGCTTGAAGGGGCGTATTGGTCCGAGCCCGATGCAATGTGCAGACTTCGCGATTGGGCGCATCGAAGGTCGACATCGAGGGATAGGGATTCGATCGTCGCCAGGTGGTGTAAATCCCACGACGGTAGCGGTCTTCCCCATTGCTGGCAGTCCAATCGATGTCGCCGCCGAATGCCGCCGATAACCCCAGCTCCGGCTGCGGAGGGCGCACCGGCGGGCCATACATCTTGCGACTCAGCAGGCCACTGACCGCCAGCGCCTGGTCGCGAATCATCTCTGCCGACAGGCGAAAACGCGGACCGCGGTTCAAGTGTCGATTGTCCGGATCGTTTTCAAACTGCTCCGCTGTGACGGCAGCCGATTGTCGGTACGTCGAGGAGGTAACAAGCAAGCGTAAAAACGCCTTGACGTCCCAATCGAGTCGCACCAACTCGCTGGCCAACCAGTCGAGCAGTTGCGGATGCGACGGCGCTTCGCCTTGCGAGCCAAAATCCTCGCTCGTCCGCACCAAGCCAACTCCAAAAATAGCCTCCCAGTACCGATTGGCAATCACCCGCGCCGTGAGTGGGTTGCGCGCATCAACCAACGATCGTGCCAGTGCAAGTCGGTCGAGCACCTCCTCGCCGGGCGCGTGAAACAAATCTGGCACTCCCGGCGACACTTCTTTGCCAAGATTGAGAAAATTGCCGCGGAGCTGAATATGTGTCTTCCGCCGCTTGGCGTCTGGAAGCTCCCGCGCAATGGGAACGGTTGTCTCCGGCGTCATGTCGGCAAGGCGTTGCTTGGCGTTAGCCCAACGGGCGTAGGGCTCTTCGGATTCTGGCCAGATGCTCAAGTAATAATTAGCCAAGTCGTCCGCCTGCTGTACGGACCGCTGGGAAGGCTCGACGCCCAGAATTCGAGAGATGGCTGCAGGCATGCGAACGTAGTCCTTCATCCGCGGGTCGTCCGCCACGGCAAACCGAAATCGTCCCAACGTATAATACTCGTACTCTTGTGCGATCTTGACCTCGAGCGTAGTCCCCGCTGACAGCACAAGCGGTTGTTCAGGGATCAAACTGAGCGTGTGGGATTTTCCAAGCTGACCGCCAATTGCCCAGCCCGTTTTGGCATCGGCGTCGATCGCGCCGGATGGTTCAAACCCCCCTTGGTTATAGTCGGCATGAGCCTCTGCTAGCCGCACCGGCCGTTGGATTTGCACCTGAAAATCCGTGATGACAAAATTTCCGTCGTCGTTGTGCCCGGGGCCCTTCCCAGGGAGAGAGTCGTCGGGCAATGTCTCCAACTGCAAGACATTTATTGTCGTGTCTTGACTGAAGACGAACTTTAATTGGTAGGCGTCGGTAGCGCCGTCCCTGGCAACAAGAATCGATCCGTCGTTGAGCAACGTCATCGCTGAGTCTGCCTGGCGCGTCATCTGCGTTGGGACAATGACCCTGGATGTCGGCGCGGTTTTCCAGATCTGCTCCCATTCGATTTGGGCCTGGCGCACCGAGGTCCTGAAAGGCGCTAATTCACTTTCCAAGCGTGCGATTTCCGGCGGCAAGGTCTGCTGCTGCTCTCGCTGTTGGTCGGACCAGAGCTCTAGCAGCGGTTGCTCATCCCGCCGGTCGTGATCTTCTGTATTGTTGAATACCGCAAAGAGCTCGAAGTATTCTTCCTGAGAAATGGGATCGAATTTGTGGTTGTGGCATTGGGCACAGGCGGCGGTCGTTCCCATCCAAACCGCCATGGTGGTGTTGACTCGGTCGACGATCGCAGCGCTGCGGAACTCTTCGTCGTTTGTCCCCCCCTCGCTGTTGGTCAGTGTGTTGCGGTGAAACGCCGTGGCCACCAGCTGCTCGCGCGTGGGCTCGGAAAGCAGATCGCCGGCCAACTGATGAATCGTAAATTGATCGAACGGCATATTGTCGTTGAAGGCGCGAATTACCCAGTCGCGGTAGGCCCAAATCGTCCGCGGTGGATCATCCACATAGCCGGCTGAGTCGGCGTAGCGTGCCAGGTCGAGCCACAACCGCGCCCAGTGTTCCCCATAGGACGACTGGTCGAGCAACTTGTCGACCAGTCGAGAGACTCCCTCCGGGCCGTCGTCGTCAACGAATCGTTCAACTTCTTCCCAGGCTGGCGGCAAGCCGGTCAAATCGAGCGCGAGGCGGCGCGCCAGGGCACTGCGGTCGACCTCGGGAGCCGGCGCCATGCCGAGGTGCTGCAGACGGTACAAGACGAAATAATCTATTTCGTTAGTGGGCCATTCAGAGTCAATATCAGGAACTTCCGGCCGCTGAAGTTCGCGATAAGACCAATGCACCGGAAACTCTGCTCCCAGTCGGATCCAGCTTGCCAGCAATTCGATCTCATCCTGGGAAAGTCGCTTCCCCGTTTCCGGTGGCGGCATCCGCAGATCTTCATCCGGACTGCGCAGGCGCCGGATCAATTCACTTTCCTCCGGCCGTCCTGGAACAACCGCGCGATAGCCCGAAGGCAGCTCCAGCTGCGCTCCCCGCGTGCTATCCAAACGCAATTCAGCCTGGCGCTGGGCATCGTCAGGCCCGTGACATTCGAAACAGTGATTTGAGAGAATCGACCGGACAGCCGCCGAGAGATCGAGAGTGCTATCCGTGGCCGGTGGTTTGGCATAAACAAAAAGGGGGCGGAAGCCAACCAGCGCTAGTGCGATAGGGATGCAAACCATCTTGGCAAAGCAGCCGTTTCGCATAGCTCTCAACTCGTCAGACAAAATACAAAATGGGCAACTGGCAGCCTGTTCAACTAGGACAATACACGAGCGGTTCTTCCACTAAAAACATTTTATTCTAACAAGCTTCCGAAGACGAGAGTTTTTACATACCAAACAACAAACACAAATAATACAGACGCACCGGCCCTAGAACTGATAGGGTGCTGTTACGTCGGAAACAAGTTGACAACTCGATAGACTGCAAGAGGCTGGCCGAACCCAACAGAAAATATCGGATTTGCGACCATGGGCCCGGAGCGCCCACGCCGAACGTTCACGGTCGGAAAATTGTTAGTAGTGATCACCGCCCTCGTCATGGAAAATCAACTACCTCACTTCCGGCGCGCGTGCTCAGTCCGCGGTAGGCGGCGAAGTCGATCGCCTCGTCGATAAAGCTCACATGGCCATCTCCCCACGCGAAGTGCGCGCCGCCCGGGTGTCGGCTGCGGAAAGTCTCTTGCTCGTACCACAGGGTCCAGGCAGTTTGTTCGCCATATTCGGGGAAGTAGTTCAACGGGCCGTGGGTGCTGTCCCAGGTGCCGTTGCCCAGCGCCCAATAGTTGAACGCGTCGAAAGCGGGGACCGACTCGCCGATGATGATGGTATTGTTGGTGCCGTCCAAGAAGCTAGCGATGGTCACCGGCGCCAAGTGGCTGTGCCGCCAGAACGTGCCCAGGCACTCCTTGCGGCGCCAGCGTTCGTAATCGTGGCAGCCGGGCTCCCCGCCCCACTTCGAAGAGGACACCAAGTCATGCGACCCGATCACACCAGAGTAGTTGGTGCTTGCAAAAGGCGTCTTGGCTAGGCTGTTCGGCAGCCGCCAGACATTGGTGCGGACCACGAACCTGTCGTCATCACTGGGGCAGAGCAGCAGCCGAATGTGCCTGCTGATCGCTTCGCGGTTCTCTACGCGGAGAATGCCATGGCCCCGTTCAGCCTTACCCTCCAGATTGAAGCTCCCGTAAATCGCTTGTTGCTCCACAAAGGGCAGCAGGCCGACGATCCAACTCTGTCCGTTACCGATCACGTGGGAAGCATCCGTGCCACTCTCCTGAAAATGGGAGAAGCTGACGGGGAATGTTCCGTGCCCACTCTCGTAATTCAAGACGCCTAGGCCAATCTGCTTAAGATTATTGGCACACTGGGTTCGCCGGGCGGCTTCACGGGCTGCCTGCACTGCCGGCAACAACAGCGCGACCAGGATGCCAATGATGGCGATGACGACCAAAAGTTCGACGAGCGTGAAAGCGCGGCGGCTACGCTGGAAAATCATAGTTATTCGGGTACACTTACGGCGCCCCCCTCGACGTGGGCCATAACGAATTGCAAAAAATCAAAAGCTTACAAATCACCGGGGCTGCCAGGTTGGCCGTCGTCGCGAACACCCATTCGCCAATGGACTTCCGAGCTAATAGCGTAATCAACCATGGTCACCGATCCGTCACAGAGTGCCATGTTGGTACCTGCGGCGTGCGGGCCGCCAAAACGAACTGCTTCGGAAAATGCGGGGCGGTCTTGCATGGGGCGGTACGATTCCCCCGTTTCCCGGTCAAAATAGACACTCCGGCTTTGGTCGTCTTGTGTTCCGGTGTACATAGGCCAGTCGTCGCCGAGCCCCCTGCCCCTTGTGTAGTCGTCTGGATTCAAATACTTTCCGCCTAGCATATAGGTATTGCTCAAACCGTCCGTGACGTGACGCACCTCTATCGTACTGCGTTCGAAAGAGATGCCGCGATACTTTTCGAAAAGTTCGGCAGCATCCAGTCGCCACTTAAACCCGTCAAACTGGTCTGGGCGCTTCGGCGCATGGAACGTGCCCGCCGCGACCAAGGTGTCACCAATATTGGCCGCATAGCACGTTTTCGCATAGATCCTGTTGCGGTGAACCGGATTCCGTAAAGCGCCGACACTGCGCCGTGAAGGACAAACGAATGTCGCAATCGGCTTGGCGTTGCGTTCAGCGATCAAGGCGTCCTTCTGCGCAGTGTCGGTTACACCAGCTCCCATGTCGCGGATCAGTCCCTGTTCAATGAACGGCAGAACGTTGAAGGGCCAACCTCCCGGCTGGCGCTCGCCAAATCCGTAGTCGGGGTCGCCCATCCGTGCCAGGCTCCATCCCCCAGTCGGAAAATGGCCGTGGGCCGCTTCGTGGCCCATGAAGCCCAGCGCCAATTGTTTCAAATTGTTGGTGCAGTGCGTTCGCCGGGCGGCCTCCCGCGCGGCCTGTACTGCCGGCAGCAGCAGCGCCACCAGAACGCCGATGATGGCAATCACCACTAACAGCTCGACCAAAGTAAATCCCGTGACAGGACGTCGCTGAATCAGCATAAACGATTACTCCTGGTACGAATAACTGTAAGTGGCATGTATCGCGATCGTCGCAGCACAGACAGAAGCAACGCCGAGAGCCAAAACTCTCCGCGTTCTGTGTTGACTCGTTTGTCGCCAGAAATTACGACAACGGAAAAAGCTCCTCGGGTAGGACTCGAACCTACGACAAGGCGGTTAACAGCCGCCTGCTCTACCAACTGAGCTACCGAGGAATGTTTCTCAAAATTGTGGCCGCGGTTCCATGCTTCGCGACGCATACCGATGTCGCATAGGACCGCCCAACTACAGCCCATTTTATCCAACACGGTTTTGTCCAGCAAGAGGACAAACCATTGCCGACCGCGGCTGATCCCTCGCTACCTGGAAGCCGCTGGTTCATCCAGTCGTTTTTCCATAATCAGGCAACTGCCGTTTTTGCGGAGTTCGACACGAGTCATATAGGCGCGAATCAGCGCTAGCCCTCGACCGCCGGGGGCTTCTAAATTCTCAGGAGACCGACAATCGGGAACAGAATCTGACGCATAGCCGTTGCCTTCGTCGCAGACGCTGGCCCAAAATCGGCGAGCATCTATTTTACATTCCACATGGACCTGCTTCTGCGGGTCCTCTCCATTGCCATGCCTGATCGCATTGCTGATCGATTCCTCCAAGGCAACATGGATGCCAAACAGGACGGACTTGTCCCATCCCATGCGTTCCATCTTGTCCAGGATTTCTTGAACAAAGTCGAGATAAGTGCTCAACGAACTCGCCAAAGCGCGGGTAATTGTTAGCGTCGCACTGCCTGAAGGCATGTTATCACTCGACTGAAAAGCATCGAAGCCAACCGGGGTAAATCCCCACCCAAACAGGGCCTGCGGGCCAAAGCTGTTTGTGGAAATCAGCCCGGGGCTGAAGTCGTGCGCTCCCGACCCATTTACAATCTTAATTCTAATCTAAATCGTCATCTGACTTGAAATAAGAACTAGGATCCCCAAGGTGTGTAGCTGCCCATCCTCAGCGCCTCAGGACTCATGCCGCGAGTCGGCGCCAGAAGTCAGATCCGCGCTAGCGCTAGAGGACCGCCAACGCGTCAGCTTCGCTGTCCTTGATCTGAAAAAGCTTGTCCAGGTTGGTGATCGAAAAAACCTGGAATATCTCAGGCGAGATATTCGTGAGGATCAATTCGGCACCCTGAATTTTTGCTTTTTTCTCAAACGTTATGAGTTTTCCAAGGGCGGCGCTGGACAAAAACTCTACGTTCGAAAAATTTAGAACAAGTTTTTTGCGATCATCGTTCTCAATCAGATCGAACAACTCCTGCCCCATTTCCTGGATCGCCTGGGGATCTATGATCTTCTGATCCTTAAACCGAACCACACTGACATTGGTCGACTCACTCAGTTCAATACGACGCAATTTAGCCATGTTTCATTGTCACCGTTTCAGGAGTACCGTTTCCGAATTACCAAAAGATTGCTGCCGTTCATCAAAACCGGGCCTCAAGACATCTAATCTGTGCAGCCCTACCGCGCATCCAAGCCGTGCATCACAAATGAGTTGATCAGTAGACAGTCGGAATCCACACCCCTGGGCGCGACAATCCTCATGAAATGATAATATCCGCACGGCTGCGAGTGTCAAGCAGCCGAGGGAAGAAGGGCTGCTATTGAAGCTCGTCCCAAACCAATGGCTGGGCCCACCAACTTGCAGATGGCGCGGGTTACCAATAGAAAGCTGCGCCTGGCAAACTCAGGCACCATCCTATTGACGCTCCAGCGCACGTACTACGATTCCTCCGTGCCATACTTAGCTCGCGGACCACGCACTCCAAATTTAGTTTCGCCAGCCTGCCCAACTGGTGCACCAAACTCAGAGACAAAGGTTGCACCATCACCATCCAGGCGAAAACAACCCGCTTCGCTGCGGATCTGCGTTTCTTCTCACAGTCGGCGCAGTCCAGTTTCCGATTTTTGACGATTTGTCGCACCCAGTTGCTCCGGGAACGGTGGCACCTAACGGATCGTCAAGCCGTCTACCGCGCAGCCATCTTTATGAATGAATGCCAAATCAAAGGCGGCGTCGGCAAGGCATGCGGTGATAAACATCCGTTGACACGAACATCGCATCGGCAGGTTGCTCCTAGTGCGACGTTCAATGTAGTGAAAGCCCGTACAGGAAAAACGCGGCATTGGACCTGTCTGCCCATACTAGGCCCGGCATCCGACCTGCAACCGGACCTGCAGCTAGCCAGGCTTTGGCATGGCCAAGCTGTGTAACATCAACACCGCGCCAACCGAAACCAAGAACCAGCCGAGCCACTCGGGCGGATGAATGACCTTATTGGGAAGGGCATCACTATCGTTGGCAATCGATACCACCGCACCTTCAGATACCGGAGCATCTGTGCGTTCTTCCAGAAATCGTGTCGCATCCTGATTCAGGACATAGGCGCTTACCATGCGGACCTGCATGCCAATCATAACGATCATAACGCCAAGAAAAAAATACTGGTTCCGATTGAACTCCACAGCTCCACCTTTTTGCCATTCAAGTTTCTTGTCACACGACCTGCAAAGGCGACGGTCCGGAAATCCAACGCAGCTATCAGGCACACGGTCTCATGCCTGTCGCACGTTCCAATATGACGGGCAGCCCTATTGCGGGTAATCCTATGCGGGTAGTCGTCATAACGTACTATCGAATACCGCGCACGGGTGGCTCCATCGGCAAGACGCTGGTAATGGTCGTGCCGGTCGTACGATTGCCATCGCAAAAACGGTTCCTGCCGAATGGTAGAAGTTTTCGGCCCGGACGTCTCTCGGCGACCGCCGTAAAGCATTAGAAGGGACTATTTACCGCCGGTGCGATCCAAAAAACGGTCGATACCATTCTGCAGTGTGTCGACGGCCGCACTCTCCATCAATTCCTGCTTGTTAGCGCGAATGAGCGCCTGAACAACTTCGGGGTGATTGGCGAGATCGATCACGGTAAAATTCCTAATATCGAGGTAAGTCGCTGCCAAACGTGAATGGGTCTTGGGAATGAGATGGAGGCCCTCTTTGGCCCGGATGACATGATAATTCAGAGTGCCGCACAGCAGTACAGCGCCGGCTATCATTCCCAGGAAAAACGTTGTGAGTCGACGCATGTCAACAACTCCCAGTGGTTGGCTCGAGCCGTCGAGCACAGGATCAGAATGCGACCCATTACACACCCTACTTTCACAATCGGAAAGAGCAGTATCCTTGTTTGCGGCAGTTCCTATTTAGTTCTGTGTTTGACCCATATACCGCGACCAACGATGGCAAAACCGAGATGGTTATGAAAGCGTCCAAAGAAGTCGCGTTATAAAAAGCTATTAGACATTGATCTAATCCGTGACAGCTGTAGACCTTATGGTCATCAGCCGGTTGCTTGACATTGAGATGAGAGATGCCCATTCTGGAGAAGGATCAGGCTTGATTATGGTGCGGCTTAAGCGCGCCCTGAATGTTCTGAATTCGAACGGTCGACCTGCTATCTTTACTCGCCAGCTTAAGCCGCTCCCGAGACGACATTCTATGCATTCTGTCGCCACCTCGCATTTACGATGGACAGCCTTACGGGTGGTAGCGATCTGCGTGCTTCTTCCCGGTTGCCAAGAGTGGCCATCGGGCCAGCAACAAGAAGGTGTCGACCAAACTGCAAGGACGGTCTTTGCCCTAGGGCATCTGAGGCCTGCTACAGGTATCATCGAAATCCGGGCAACGCCTGGCGATCGTCTGAAGACGCTGGCTGAAGGGGTTGTCGAAAATGAGTTGATCCCGACAAGCGGAATCCTGGGATCGCTTGATAGCTACGACATGGGCAAAGCGCAACTCTTGGCGCTCGAGCAAAAGAAACAACTTGCCTCGCAGAAGTATCGCCACCAAAAGCAATTGGCAGCAGCCCAGCTTGCGCAGGCCAACGCTTCCCAAGCCCAGGCATTAGCCAAGCAGAAGGAGGTAGCCCTGCAGGAAAGCAAGCTCAAGGTACTGGAAGAAGCGGTGTGGCTGGAGACGACCGAATTTGAAAAGTTGACGCACCTTTGGGCCGACGATCCGGAGCTGGTCACCGATCACCAACTCGCAAAACAAAAAAATAAATTGGACCTGACCACGGAGGATTTTCGCATCGCCAACATGGGCTATGCGTCAGCTAAGAAAGCTACAGATCTTGCTGTCGAATCCGCCACGGCCAGTTGCCAGGTTGCAGAACTGGTGCATCGGCAGGCCTCGCAAGTTTTTTCGTCCCAACTCGAAACCAAACTTATCGACCAGGAAATAGAAGTTGCGAAAGAGGCCTTAAAGCGCTCGGTTCTGCTCGCGCCGCAATACTCCGCAAAAGCGCTAGACAAGTTGATCAGCGTGACGCTCCCCAAGTCCTCCGAGAATGCCTTGTCAGGGAATAACTTGCTTTCAGGAGCGGCGGAAGTAGCGCCCGACATGGCGGCCGTCGTCGGATCCAACAACAGTGACACAGGATCTGGCGAGAATAGGCCGGACGACCCAGCCCGCTATAGGGCACTCAAGATTTTCTTGCACGACGGTGAAATCATCACCCAGGCGCCGATTATGCAACTTGGCAATTTGAGCAACATGGTCTGCATTGCCGAAGTCTACGATGCCGATCGCAAAGAACTCCATCTCAATCAAAATGTCGTTATTCGCAGCCCGGCATTTTCGGGATATTTTGCGGATAGCGAAATCATCGACTCACAGTCGCAACTACGGCGAGGTGGCATTCTTGGGCAAGTCATGCAAATTGGCCGCATGGTTGCCCCGCCAGGTCTTGCCAGCCGCAATCCTTTGGCGCCGGCGGACCGCAGCGTGATCGAAGTGCAAATTGCAATCAGCGACGAAGCAAATCGCAAGGCCGTTGATGTAGCAAAGAAAATGTTAGAGGCACAAGGCAAGACACTTAACGCCGAATGGGACGAAAATGCCAACGCGCATGCGGCCAAGAATGTCGGATTGCAAGTGACTGTAGAATTCATCAGCGCGTCGCAGTCGCCTGACCTGGAAGACAAAGCGTCCGCTAATGGTGACGCGGAATCCGGAAAAAAATAAACCACGCCAAGTGCGTTCCGGTCATCCTATCGTGCCGCGATCGGTAGACGGCGGCTCCCTGGCCCCCACTCCATGGACACGACAGCAAAAAAGCATCATGAATACCTCGCTGGCGTGGAAGAATCTTGCCCATAACCGAGTTCGCACAGCAATCGGTGTTGCGGGGGTTGGCTTCGCTGTCATTCTTATCTTCATGCAAATGGGTTTCCACGGCGCCATCCGAAAAACGGCGACGCAGATCTACGACGCCCTCGAATTCGATCTAATGCTGCGCTCACCTGCGTATTTGCATCTGACTGAACCTCGCTCGTTCCCTCGCTCCCGCGTCTATCAGGCGGCGTCCTTGCCCGAAGTCGCGATCGCTAGGCCGTTTTACTTAGGACTAAGCGAATGGCAGGCGCCGATTCGGAAAAACTTCCAGCCCACCGCCACCATTGCAGAGGACGATCCCGCGGGCCAGTGGCGAAGCATCATTTGCATGGGAAGTGACCCACACGATCCGGGATTTGTACGACCCGACATTTGCCGCCTAGCCAGGAAACTGTCCGACCCCGGCTTTGTGCTGGTGGATTCCAAGTCGAAGCCCGAATACGGCCCAATCAACAGACAAGAGTTTACGGAACAGGACATCGGCGCCGAAACCGCTCTTGGGCCAAACCGCGTACGCATTGTTGGTCTATTTAAACTTGGGACCGGAATGGCGAGCAATGGCGCCTGTTTGACCAACCCAGAAGGGTATGTGCGTGCTTGTCCTTGGCAAACGATCGACGATGTTAATTTTGGGTTGATCAAGTTGCGCGATCCTGCATCCGCGGAAAGGGTGAAGGCTCGGCTCAGGGTCATTTATGGAATTCCTGAGGCAGCCGCCGGTGACCGGCCACAAATCGATGCGGCCATTGCGACCAATACGAATGTCGAAATCCTCACCCGTGCGGAGGTCAATGAGCTCGAAGAATATCGCTGGGTGGTCGAGACGCCCCTGGGACAGATATTTAACCTTGGGGTTTGGGTAGCAGTGTTTGTTGGTGTCGCAATCGTGTATCAAGTGCTATCCACGGACATCGCCAACATGATGGGCGAATATGCGACGCTAAAAGCGATGGGCTATAGCAGCATCTATTTGACGAGCATCGTGCTGCAACAGTCTGTGCTGTTGGCGCTGGTAGGATACATTCCGTCGGTCTTGATTTCTCTTGGCCTGTACCACGTCGTGGAAAAAGCATCCGGCATGCCGATGGCGATGTCGGGAGGTATTTTGTTTTGGGTTTTGTTGCTGGCCCTTGGCATGTGTGTGCTATCCGGCATAGCCGCCCTCCGCAAACTCTATCAAGCCGATCCCGCAGACTTGTTTTAGCAAGCATGAAACGAACTACCAAAACACCGCTGGCTTGGAAGAATCTGACGCATGATTGGCGTCGGTTTGTGGTAGCCATTGCCGGCATTAGCTTTGCGGTTCTCTTAATGTTCACCCAGGTAGGGTTCCAAAACGCCTTGTTCGATAGCCAAGTCAAAATCATAGACGACATGGAAGGCGACATTTTCATCGTCAGCAAGGCTAAATACACCCTGGCAGCGGAAAAACGATTTTCCATTTCGCGAATCCATCAGGCCCGCTCCTGCTCAGGTGTTCGAGGCGCCTATCCTATTTACTCTGAGCTGACGACCTCGGTGCTTCGAAAAATCGACCGGGGAACCGGCAACCGGGGCTATCCTCTTCGCTCGCTCGGCTTCCACCTGAATGACCCTGTTTTCCAGTCCCCTGCGATCAAACAGCAGTTACAACGCCTGCGCGCGCCAGGCACCGCTTTGATCGACGTAAAGAGCAAGGCAAAAAAGTTTGATTTTGACATGCAGCAGGCTGAAAAACTCTCGAAATACCACGTTGAACTAGCAGGCAAGCGACTCACTCTGGTAGGTACGTTTGATTTGGGAACGGATTTCGCGCACGACGGCAATCTTATTACAAGCGCGGAAAACTTCGCTAATTATTTTCCGCACCGAAAGCGAATGGGCGACCCCTTGAGTGTGGTCGACCTGGGTATCATTCATTTGCTGCCCGGGTTTTCCGCAGCGGAAGTGAAGCAGCGTTTGCACAATACTCTCGACAAGGATGTCGTCGTTCACACCCGCGATGAATTCCGCGCGGCAGAAATCAAATTTTGGGAAAAAAGCACGCCCATTGGCACCATTTTTCTGGCGGGAAAAATTATTGGCTTCATCGTGGGGATGGTCATTTGCTACCAGGTGATTTATTCCGATATCGCCGATCACATGGCCGAGTTTGCCACCCTGAAAGCCATGGGCTATACCACGGGGTACTTTATCCGGCTGATTATTATAGAGTCACTCCTCTTGTCGCTCATCGGTTTCGTACCTGGAACCCTCGTAAGCCGCGCTTTGTATGCATGGCTCGCCGGCAAGACAGGATTACAAATGCTCATGAGCTTTGAATGCCTAGCATTTGTGCTGACCGCCACCATCGCCATGTGCATTGTTTCGGGAATGCTCGCCGTTCGGAAGTTGCTTGCGGCCGATCCCGCAACGCTTTTTTAGCCGCCACCATTAACCACCGCTCATTATTATGGACTCGCAAACAACCATCCCGGCCACCAGTGGTACATTTGCCGAAGGCATGCATTTGCCCAAGACGGTTAGCGTTGCCGGCCTCGACCATTTTTTTGGCGAGGGCGAGTTGCGCAAACAGGCCTTGTATAACAATACTCTGGACGTCCGGCGCGGTGAAATTGTCATTATGACCGGACCGTCGGGTTCCGGAAAAACAACCTTGCTCACACTCATCGGCACGCTGCGCTGCGTCCAGGCAGGCAGCTTAAAGGTATTGGGCAATGAGCTACTTGGTTCGGACCGCGACCTCATCGTCCGTCTGCGCCGAGAGCTCGGATTTATCTTTCAAGCCCACAATTTGTTTGAATCACTGACAGCTTTCCAGAATGTCAACATGGCAGCCGAACTGGCCGGGATCGACCCTAAAATCGCCGCCAGACGCATCAAGTCGTTGCTCACCCGGTTGGGGCTCGCCGAGCGCATTCATTACAAGCCAAAGTCTTTATCGGGCGGACAAAAGCAGCGAGTTGCAATTGCCCGTGGACTGGTGCACAAACCGCGTCTCATCCTGGCCGATGAACCCACCGCCGCCCTCGACGAGAAATCAGGACGGGAAGTGGTAACGCTGTTTCAGGAACTGGCACGGGATGAGGGCTGCACGATTATCATGGTCACGCACGACAATCGAATACTGGACGTAGCCGACCGTATCGTCAATATGGTGGATGGCCATATTAAGTCCGATGTCGCAGTTCAAGAAACATCGGTTATCTGTGAGTTCTTGAAGGGCTTCCCGCTCTTTGCCGACCTCACTCCCAATACGCTCGCGGAGGTGGCCGACCAAATGATGGTACACGAGGCAGATGAAGGCCAAGAGGTCATCCGCCAGGGCGACGCGGGAGACCTCTTCTACCTAATCCGCGACGGCAGCGTTAACGTCCTGGTTGACGACGGCGAAAAAAGAAAAAAAATCGCGGAGCTCAAGGCAGGCCAGTTCTTTGGTGAGGCGGCTCTTATTACCGACGAGCCCCGCAATGCCACTATCACTGCCCAGGAGAAGTCCGTATTTTACGTCCTGGGAAAGAACGACTTCCGCAGAGTCCTGGAGACGAGCGCCTCTTTCGAAGAGGAGTTGCGCCAGGCACTTTTCAATCGGCAATAGGCCCGCACAGAGTTACGGGCAACACGGCTGGCACGGCTTCTTGCTTGTCTTGCACGAGCATGGTTCGCAGGCCGCCTGGCAACAGTCGCCATCGCAACAGGATTCGCAACATAGCTGGGGGGAAAATCCACACTCCAAAGCGAGCATGTCCTGGGCTTCCTTCAATTCAATTCGAGCCACATAGAGGGCCACAGTTTGCCTGATCAAATCTGCCTCTGCCTCGTAAATCCGGCCGCGCATTTCGCTTAGTTCGAAAATGCTAACGTCCTCAAGATCGCGCTTTGCGGACATCTCCGCCAAGCGTTTTTCGAGTTGCTCGACATCTCCTTGCGCAACAACAATTTTCTGCTGCTGCAATCCAATCTTGTAGGCTGCGCTCTTAATCTCAGCGGTTGCGCCCTGCTTCGAATGTTTGTAGAAGAGGGCCAATTGCCGGCAGCGGATAGGCACTTCCTTCTCATTGCAGCGAAAACAGCGTGCTACGTGAATCCACCCGTCTTGGGGTTCCACCGTACCGACCGTAGAGTCGGCAAATTTTAGCACGCCCCGCGCGACAGAAAGCGTGTGCTTACGAAATTTACACAGCACCAAGCTTAATCCCTGGAGGTCGCTGCGGGTGTCGAGCCCACTGGCAACCTCCAACTCGATATCAACCGGCCTAAGATCAGCCTTCCAGTCGACTTGGGGCCAAAAAAAACTGTATTCGTCTAGCGGACAACCGATCAGCGTTTGCAGTTGGCCATTTAGTTGAATCCGCAGGAATTCGAGTTGAAGCGCCTGATCTTCCAATTGGCTAAGTTTAGATGCAACCGCGCTGTGCTCAATGTCCTGGGGAAGCGTTAGCCCCTCGGCGATGACCTTTTCTATACGCGACAAGGTCTTGCGTAACTCTTCCCGGCCTGAATTCAAATAGTGCTTTTGTGCTTCCAGCCCGGCCAACTGGTAATATGCCTTGAGCGCTGAGGCAGCAGCCGTGTTGCGAAGATCGTAGGCGTGAAGCGACAGCAAATCGCGATCCAAGCACAGATTGGCTTTCACGTTCTTCGAATCGCACTCGATGACGATCTTTGCCCAATGGCGCTCAAGCTCAACTATGTTTGCCACGCTAGCATTTGTAGCAGCATTGCACTGGCAGGTCGCTGCATCCAACAGATGGTAGATCTCTGTTGGCGCCGGCAGAGTTAACAAATCGCCCTTATAACTAACCAGCACCTCGGGCGGCGTTGCTTCGCCCTCGGCCAATTCAGCCAGACATGGGGCACAAGGACTGCCCGGTACGCCGCATTTGGCCGACGGGCACGCGCAACCCGGGAGGAGTCCCCCCAGCGGGAGTAGCAGGACTATGGCAATCGGCCGTAGAATCATGATAACCGTCGCATCAAGAAGCGTTTGCGTACCGCTCTCTAGTTATCGAGTGCTAGATGTACCGCACGCAGCAGTTACCAGAGTTTTTCCGTTGACAACGGTCAGGTAAAATTTGCCGATTGTGAGCCGCTTCTGTTCAATCGACTGCTTAGCCTAGATGGGTCACACTGTCGCCCACACGGATGACCTTACCTCTGTCAGGCCCCTCGCCTAGGGCCACCATGTCGAGGGCTGTGTTGACTCCCAGACGGTAGAAATGGTCGAATCGCTCAACGGGAGACCAGACCGGCAGTGACGCTTGCCGCCGCTGGGAGAACACTCGGGGGAAATCCGGGGTGGGTGTGCCGAGCCTTGCGTCGCGCGTTGGCACGACGCACCGCTGGCAGATGCCGCGCCCCTGCCAAATGACGTCGCCAATTTGAAAACGTGAAATGACTGTCTGGTGTTTCGCCACCAGACGGTCTTCCCAAAATGGGGTAGGGCCGTCGATTTCCAGGTTCATTCTGAATCGTCGCCTGACCTCGGCAAGATCCATTTCGGAAAACCATTGCGACACCTCTGTCAAAGAGGCCGTACTGATGAGCGTTGGCCCGGGCGACTCAGAGTCGTCGGAAAATCCGCCCTCAGCATTCTCTACCAGATGACACTTCTTTCCCACGACTTCGCTGCACCACTGGGCAATATCGCTGCTGGCCTCGGCCAGTGAAAAAGTCTTATAGTTCTGCCCAACACCAAGGGTAACATCCTTCATGTGGGGGCCAAAGGCTGCCCGTATGTTGTGAATTGCTGCACACTTCTTGCCGTTAACAACATTGCCCCCGCTATCCACCAGCTCGTATCGGCGGTCACCGGCCAAAGATCCTGTGGGAAGCACCACCGCCTCGCGGACGTCACAACCGTCTAGGGACTTAATGGGGTATATCGTAATGCGAGTGAGTCTAGGCATCAAAGTTGTGATGGGTGTTGGCTCGCCGGTCATCTAATCGAACGGGCCCTCTAAACAGCTGCACTTGACTTCCCGGTTAGGCGTCTGCCGCGCGGATCTCGGCAAGTAGCGCGCCCATATTTGTCAAGTCATCCAGGAGCAAGTCGGGGCCTGCAGCGGAAAGTTCTTCTCGCGTGCTGCCTCCGGTAGCCACAGCCACGGCAAACGCATCAATAGAACGGGCGCATAGCACATCGTTTGGCGTGTCGCCAATGACCATGACACCACGCAGCGTCATAACTCCTTGCGCGGACACGTAATGCACGGCGGCCTGTTTCGCGTCGGCCGCGATGTCGTTACGGTCAGTTCGCAAGTGACCATATCCGCCGAATGCAAAACGGTCGACGATGCCGTAGTGCGCCAGTTTCATCTTCGCACCTCGCTCCATATTTCCCGTCAACAGGCCTAACGATACGTGGTCCAGCTGCTGCAACGTATTGAGCAACGTTGAAACTCCGGGCAGGATGCCGCCTTCGCACGCGTGGAGCCACTGCGGCAAACGACGGCAGTATCCCACGGAAAAACGCTGCCACGCTTCGGCGGTCACTTCGATTTGACACGCTCGCATGATTTCTTCCGCAATGGCCCGGTCACTTCGTCCGGCAAATAAAATTTTTCCCGGTATGTCCGTCACGCCAAATTCCTGGCGAAACGTTTCGAAAAAAGCGGCGCTGCCCGCCCCACCACTCTGGAGCAAGGTCCCGTCGATGTCGAACAAAACGATATACATGCAATTCAGGGGCAAGAGGAAACAGGACTTGCCATCATCGGGGCAGCGCTCTGCTCTGGAACGCGAGCCCACAACGGCTTACGGCTTCCAGACTTCGCAGCGCCGGCGCACCTGCAGCTGACAAGGGGAATGTCCATTGTAAGTCGAACTCGGCCGGGTGGCGAGGCGCCGGGATCCGCTCACCTCAGCGCAAGGGTGCATCGCCACGCGTTTCTCGCTCGCGGTTAACCGCCGCCAGCGCTGCCTTTTCGAGCCGCAGCAGTTTGACCAATTGTGAGCTTGTTATTCCCAATTGCTCCGCAGCCGCGGGCATCGAAAACTTATGGGCCCAAATCGTGTCGAGGGCGATCGATAGGACGGAAGGAAAATCTTCGTGCCGCCCGCTGATCGCCAACCGTCCTGCGCGGACACGCCCCTGCCAAATGGCCGGGGGATAGTCGGCCGCGGAATGCCGTCGCGCCAGCGCAAGATTTATGCGCAGCCGATGAACTGCCAGACGGCGGTTTTCAGCCATGCTGCGCCGCTCACTCGCTTCGCCATGAACTCCCGTCGGTAAATGTTCGATGACTACTGCCGTCTGAACCTTGTTGCGGTGCTGGCCACCGGGACCCGAACGCCGGGTTGGATGAACGCAGCAGTCGGCCAAAAGCTGTTCGACGGGAAGTTGGGCAGGGTGGGACATGCAAGTCATGGGGAAGTCGCCGGCCCCGGCGCAAGTGCATCCTACGCTTGCGACACCTGACCAGCATAAGGTCACCGGTAAAATGCCCCATTACCGGTACAAGGAATTCTCTGCCAATGGCGACGCGGACCTCGACAGCTATGTCGATGGCCATGACTTCGCATTTTGGAATAGTCAGTTTGGCTCGATATGCTCCCCAGCAGCATCCTGGCGGCAATTGTTCTCGAACCCCAGTCACTAGTGCTTATGCTGGGCGGGGCAATCGGTCATTTCTGCGCCCGTTGCCGCGGCCGTCAAACCGCGCGATTTTGAGAGACGGAGAGATGTTAGTAGTTGCTTCCGGATTTGCGAATATGGGTCATTGGGGGATCGTCTCTATGAAGTCCGCCGCGCACCACCCGCGCCAAAAAAACCCGATGATCTCCCGAGTCAATGTGCGACACCGGTTCGCATTGCAAATGTCCTAAGCTATCGGCAAGGATAGGCACGCCGCGGGGACAGCGCTGAATCGCCAAACCGTCGAACGCTGGCTCGTCAGGCTCAAATCCCTTCCCAAAGTGTTTGAGTAAGTCAAACTGTTTATCGGCGACCACATTCAGCACAAAGGGTTGACCACTTGTGAGCCAATCTCCCACGTAACGGCCCAATCTCACTGCGACCGAGACCATCGGTGGTTCGAAGCCTGCCTGCATTACCCAACTCGCGAGCATTCCGGTGGCGCGGGCGCCACTGCCAGCGGTTAGAATGTAAATACCACTGGTGACGCGTCCCACCACGGCGTCGAAATCGGAACTATTCATGTGAGTGTGTGCCTAACGAGAAATCTTGCGGCCCAATTTCTTTTCGACGCTATCTACTTTTGCCTTCAGGCGACCCGTAGTCCCACGCCGGAAGTCGAGCTTGGCGACGCAGCTCACGCGGTCGGAGTGCTCCGCCATTTTCTCAATACATGATTGCATGAGCTGCAGCACGGACGTCAACTCCCCTTCAACAATCGTGCCCATCGCGTGCACTTCGTAGTCCAGACCGCTGCGGTCTACCAAATCGATGCAGTCGGCGACGTACTGGCTAACGCCAACACCGGCGCCCATGGGGACAATACTCATCTCAAGCAAAACCATGCGCCGCGTCTCTGCGGTACGAGGAAAACACGCTAGTCCTAACAAGGCCTCATTTTAAGCCGTTTTCACCCAGTGTCGACCTCGATTGCTAAAGGTTTTGGCAGCGCGATTCGCCTCAGATCGATCTTTGCACGAATACATTCTTCCCATAGCCTCCCAGTAACTGTTCACACTGCGGGCGACTCTGATGGCAGAAGGCAACGTCGTCGGGAAGTGGGACGGCATCCATGCCCATGTCGCCAAACTGGCGATCAAGCCAAGAGCATTTCCATATGTGAAAACCGCGAAAATCCGCAACTTGGAGCGTCTCCGTTTTTTTGCTTACATGAGGTGTAAACGATTACCTGCCTAAAACTGCTCCTCTGAGGATCTATCTTCCACGCATTCCCAGTCCTCCTCGCCCTAGTCCTGTCCGGTATCGTCCAGGGCATCGCTATTTGTGTCGTCTTCGGTGTCTATGTCCGCATGATCTTCAGCGTCTTCCTCCCACTCTTCGTCCTCCGCTAGCTCCGCCACGTCTTCATCCTCTTCGTACTCCCACTCATCCTCTTCACCATCGCCCACTTCGGATTCTGCCGAGTCCTCTTCCTCCCACTCGCCTTCATCCTCGTCATCCTCTTCGTTTAATGTGTCTTCTTCCACCTCGTATTCTTCCTCGTCGTCCTCGCACAGATCATCCTGCTCCACCGCTCCGTCCGCGTCGTCCCACGCCGTCGCCAATTCTACGTCTTCATCCTCCCGGTTACTGGGATCGTCGCCACCAGGGATCAGCCGACGCGACCGAGCCGACTTCGCCATCACCGTAGCTACAGTCACCGGGCCTTCCGACGCTTCCTTATCCGTGTCCTCGCCTGACATCGACTCCCATTCGGCAAGTGTGATTAGAACTTCGCGCGCTTGCGACCCGTTGTACTGGCCGACAATGCTGTCCTCCGCCATAAAGTCGACAAGACGGGCCGCGCGGCCGTAACCTATACCAAGGCAGCGCTGTAAGAGCGAAACACTGCCACGGCCTTCCCGCACCACCACGTCGACCGCCGCCTCGTACAATTCGTCACGGTTCTCGAGCGGACCAGGGGCCGCCATTTCAACTTCTTCCTTGGTCTTAAGCTCAATCAGCTCTTTGGCGAATTGCGGAGCGTCAGTCCCCACGAAGTCAACCACCGAGTTGATCTCGTCGTCGGAGAGGAACGTTCCCTGGCCACGAAGCAGTTGGCTGGTTCCGGGCGAAAGAAAAAGCATGTCGCCGTCACCTAAAAGCTTGTCCGCACCGTTCTCATCGAGCACGACGCGGCTATCGGTTCGGCTTGCCACTTGAAATGCAATCCGGGCGGGCAAGTTCGACTTGATTAAACCTGTGATTACATCGACGGTCGGTTTTTGGGTGGCCAAGATGAGATGGATGCCCACCGCTCGACTCTTTTGGGCCAATCGAATAATGTGCTGCTCGACGTCTTTTCCAGCGGTCATCATCAAGTCGGCCATTTCGTCGGCCACGATCACGACAAAGGGCAATCGCTTGGGAATCGTCTCCCACTCAGCGTCGCTGCGGGGCTGAATTCTCTCGCGCAGTTCTTCTTCGCTTAGTTGATTGTATACTGAAACGTGGCGTACCCCCGCGCGGGCCAAAAGCTGGTAGCGCTCTTCCATCTTATCGACTGCCCAGGCGAGAATTGCCTCAGCCTTTTTCATGTCGGTCACTACCGGATGCATCAAGTGGGGCAGCTTCCCGTAGCCACTTAGTTCGACCATTTTGGGATCGATCATCAACATACGCACTTCATCGGGTCCGCGGCTTATCAGCATGGAGACGATGATTGAATTGAGGCAGACGCTCTTGCCAGTCCCCGTACGGCCGGCGATCAGCAAGTGGGGCAGTGCCGCCAGATCGACCACCAGTGGCTTGCCCGAGACATCTTTGCCCAGGTAAATCGGAATCTTCATCCGTTTGGCGCGGCCGTTGGTTTCTTCGATCACTTCGCGCAAGCGTACCAACTGCCGATTGGCGTTGGGAACCTCGATCCCCACGGTATTCTTACCTGGGATTGGAGCGACGATGCGCACGCTGGGCACCCGCAATGCAATCGCCAGGTCGTCAGCTAGGTTCGTGATTTTTGCCAGACGCAACCCGGGTTCCAACGCGATCTCGTACTGGGCAATCACCGGACCCGTCTCAATTTCCACTACTTTTACGTTGAAGCCAAAGTTCTTAAAGGTCTTTTCCAGCATTTTGGCTTTGCGCCGCAATTCGCGCTCGTGCTCCTCGTAAGAAACCTCATCGGACTCGAGCAGCAGGTCCAGTGGCGGCATCTCGTAATCAAAATCNTGATCCGGTTGTTTGAGATTGGCCGCTTCGAGTTGATCGATGATTTCGTCACGCGCCGATTTCTTTTCTGCTGTTTCCCCGTTTTTCTTGATTCCTAACACAGAGGCGAGCTTGCTCTTGATCGGATTGCCGCAGGCGTCGGCGACTGGCTCCTGTTTGGCAGCGGACGTGCGGACTTTCAGCGGGGGCAACGCCTCCTCTGTCTCCTCCACCTCCCCATCTTCGTCCTCATANTCGTATTCATACTCGTCCTCCCCTTCGGTGCTCTCCTGTTTATCGTCTTCTTCTGCGTCGTCCTCATATTCATAGAACTCCTCGTCTTCATCGATCGGGTCTTCGAGATCACAGTCAGGACGTGCCCCTCGGCGCGGCCCGAGTACAGGACCTAGATGACCGAGCGTCATCAGTCCACGGCCGGACACAACGGTGGTAATGGCTGCCATCTTGAGCAGTAGATAATCCGTGCAGAGAAAAATTCCGGCAAGCAGCACAGTGAATGTCAGAATATAAGCGCCCGTGCTCGCAAAATTCGACTCGAGCAGCGCTTGCCCCATGGCCCCCAAATAGCCGCCTGCACCGATTACAGGGCCAGGCGTTGTATGCGGCAGGGCCATTGTTGCGAGAGCACAAACAGCGACCAGCGATGCGGTCCAGCCCACCGCTCGTAGTACAGGTTGATTGATTCCCCGTCTCCAGAGCAGGGTCAGTGCCAGGGTGCCCAACGAGGCGACTAGGTAATAAGCACCCAGACCAATACTTTCCAGCAAGAAATGCGTCGTATAAGCGCCAATCGGTCCACAAGCATTGTAGAACTCAGTGGGCGTAGGGTAGACCAACGTGCTGGGAGGATCAGCCGGAGCATAGCTAGCTAGCGCAACAGCCAGGAGTACAGTCGCTGCCAATAGCAGTAGCGCAAAGAGATCGAATCTCAGATTTCGATTTTCAAACATGGAAGCCTGAACGATCTTGAACCCATTCTCGTCGATTAGTCTGCTATGAATCGACTTAAGGGTCCTCGACGGGACATCCGATGCTACTTCTCTTAGCAACATGCGGACCGATCGCAGGGCTCATCCGTGCCCGACTCCTATTTTCCTTAGTGGGGGCGGCAAGCTATAAACGCACGCTGAGCGCATAAAGCTCGCCGTAGAAAATCTCGTCCAATTGGCCGCTCAGCATCCAATCGACCTCAGTCGCGTGCTACCTCTTACCTGGACCGGACCACAGGAAAAAACGTCACAGCACGGCGAGCTACCCGCTCCAACTGTGACGATCCTAACAGGGGTTGAAATTGCACAAGGGTCCAAGTCGGCCAGGCGATCGCGCCCCCAATAGGGCGACAAGTTGGCCTAGCGGGTTCGTGGCAGCAATTATCGGGCCCCGCGACTCGTTTTTCCCCGGCGTCAAGGCCGCCCCGCTGACTGGACGGGCTGGGCCGCTCGTGGAAGCGAACGACGTGTTGCCAGCAATGTTAACTTCGGCAGCTGCGATAAATCTTCCATGCCGGATCTCCTCTGCCTGTTCCGCACTGAGCATCGCTTGCGGTAGATGAGAGACCGCCGTGAGCGGCGACAGGAGCTGTGTCTTTATTGAAGTAGCCTGCAATTGTTCGATGTCGACTGCATCCGCGTCGAGGTAGCGGCCAATCGCAACACGGTTCAAGGCCGACATCACGGCCCCGGTACCAAGCGACTCAGCCAAGTCGCGCCCCAAGCTGCGCACGTAGGTGCCGCTGCCGCAAACAATTGACAGTTCCAGCTCGGGATAAGCGTATCGGACAATGTTGATGGAAAAAATACTCACGATGCGCGGCGGAAGGCTGACCTCGCATCCTTGTCTCGCAAGCTGGTAGGCCCGTCGGCCATGTATCTTTAGCGCTGAGTAGATCGGGGGCCGTTGCTCAACATCGCCGATCCATGCAGGCAGGGCCGCTTCAATATCTGCCAGGGTTGGCTGGGCAACGCTCCGCAAGCAAGTGACCTTGGATTGGGTGTCTTCACTAGGACTCGTGCGGCCCAAAAGAAAAGTCGCTTGGTACTCCTTGGGCATCTGCTGCACCAATGAAATCAACCGCGTAGCAGGCCCAACGGCAACTACAAGCACACCGGTAGCCAAGGGATCAAGCGTTCCGGCGTGCCCCACCTTGACCGGCCGCACGCGACCTTGCACCCGATTGACCACATCGCGAGAAGTCCAACCAGACGGTTTATGGATATTCAGGATGCCGAACATGGAGTAGCCGGGAGTGGGTTGCAAGACCCATTTTTTTGGAGGTGCGGGGTGTAGAATGCTGTTTCCAGCAGTGATAGGATCTGTTGCTTTCCTTGCGTGGTCGCGCTGGGTGCGATAATTTGTCTGCTTGCCCTTTGATTACCCTAACGAAAGATGGTCGTCGTTGACTACCGAACCCAACTCATTGGCCGAAACCCTGTCAGCGCATCAGCTCGACTTGCCACAGGAGCAAATTCAGACGCTCGACCGCTATCGGGCGCTGCTCTGGAAGTGGAATGAGCGGCTCAATCTCACTCGGCATACCACGTTGGAAAAGTTTGTGACTCGGGACGTATTGGATAGCTTGGAGCTTGCCAAACTAATTGACAAGGGCCAACGAGTCCTTGACGTCGGTACAGGGGGCGGCGTACCTGGAATGATACTTTGTATTTGCCGGCCCGACCTGAGCGTCACCGTTTGTGACTCTGTGCAAAAAAAAGCCAAAGTGGTTCAAACGATGGTAGAAGAGCTGCAATTGCCAGTGCAGGTCCTGGCACGTCGGGTCGAAGACGTGCTGCAGAAGCAAACATTTCACTCGTTGGTAGCTCGCGGCGTCGCGCCGCTTCCCAAGATGCTGCGCTGGCTTGAGCCCCATTGGTCGGCTTTCGAGGAATTGCTGCTAATCAAGGGACAGCGATGGATTGAGGAGCGGGGCGAAGCTCGACACTTAGGTTTACTCAAACCACTTGAGCTTCGTAAAGTCGCCAGTTACCTGACGTTTGGGACGGATCGAGAAAGTGTGATTTTGAGCCTGAGGGCCGAGTGCGATTGAACAAACCTTCCATTGTTGACCGCTGCGCAGCCAATCCGCCGCCACAATCACAAGTTCGCGCCTGTGGGCGGCGAGTTGTAATGGTAGTAAAGAGTTATTGACGGTACACCAGTCAATACGGGATGGAAAATTGGACGATCGTTCCCTAAAATACGCCACTAGACTACTACACTGCATTTCGCCTAGTGATTTTCGGTTGGGGTTTTACACTGGGCAGACCATCGTTTAACGGTGTTGCCACAGTTTCGTTTGGAATCAATCCGTAGCACGCTGCAAATAACTTAAAACCAGACGAGTTCCTTCCAATCCACGCAAGACAAATACGGAGAAATAATTGTGGCCGACGAAAAGAGAAAAGAATCTGCAGAGAAAGCTACTTCCATAGGCGTTTCCCCTGACGGTGGGGCGACGAGGGAAAAGGCGGACCCACAAGCAGGCCGCGTGCAGGTTGATGAATCGGATGCTAGGTGTGCCTACGCTAATTTTTGTCGCGTCACGGGAACTCCGGAGGAACTGATCGTCGATTTCGGACTCAATGCACAGCCATTTGGGGTGCCGTCGGAGCCCGTAAAAATTACGCAGCGTATTGTCACTAACTACTACACCGCGAAGCGGATGTTGCATGCGCTGCAACTATCTGTACAGCGACACGAACAAGCCTTTGGCGTGCTGGAAACGGACGTGCAAAAGCGGGTTGTGGCAAAGACGGCTCAGCAGAACTGAGCGAGATGCCAGTTGCCGTTTCAAGACACGGTGTCCGTCGTAGCTCCTGACTGGTCACCCCTGACTCAACTGGTCACCCCTGACTCAGCTGGCGACTCCGCTCCATGGCGTCTTCGGCCAGCTTAATGTAGTCCATGTTGTTTGTGCCTGCGTAGGCGCGCTGGTACGTGACACTCATAGCGGTGTAGCTGAACGGTTCGTTTGGTTCCAGTTCGCACACGCGCGCGGCGTGTTTGACGGCGTCTTCGTGCTTGCCCATCCGCTGCAGAATCACAGCAAGTGCCGAATGAGCCAGGGCATACTGCTGATCCTGGGCCAATGCGGCTTCCAGCTTTTCGACCGCTTCGTCGAGCTTACCTTCCTCCTTGAGCTTATCGGCCGCATCGTAAAGGACGACTACATCGGACGTGGTGTCGGACATGGCAAAGAACTCCTGGAGCGGCTTTTTGGGGAACATTGGGGTGGGAGACCGAAAGTTTACTGCATGCTAGCGTGTTCTGCACGGGGTACCTTGACGCGGAAGACTGCTAGCGGTCGCCCGCGTCAGGGCAAACCCGGTATTTTTGGTGAAATAGAGCAATCCGAATCCAAACTTTAAGCCGTCAGAAGTGGATTTACCGATAAACTTGGCAGCGGCCCCGAGGATCATGCAGCGTTAATACGATCCACGCTGTTCGCAAGCAGGCGACATCGTTGTCCGATGGCCTGCCGCAACCAGAAATTAAGTAGGCGTCTTTGCAAGGATGTGCATTCATGATTCACCCTGCTGCGATCGTCAGTCCTCAGGCCAAAATTGGCCCAAATGTTGAGATTGGCCCGTTTTGCCTAGTGGAAGCCGGTGCGCAAATTGATGAGGGCTGTCGTTTGGTGGCCCATGTTACGGTCAGAGAGGGAACCACCGTTGGTCGAGAAACGATCGTCTATGAAGGAACCGTCTTAGGCGGGTTGCCGCAGCATGCCAATTTGTCAGGCGCCTCGGGTCGCGTCGTGATTGGGGCCCGCAACGTGTTGCGCGAGCACGTTACCGTGCATCGTGCCATGCTCGAAACCAATAGCACCACTGTCGGCGACGATTGCCTGCTTATGGTGGGCGCTCACGTTGCCCACGATTGCCAGGTCGGCAGCCATGTCATATTGACCAATGGGACCATGCTGGGCGGCCACGTCACCGTTGGCGACCGCGCCTGCCTGGGTGGCAATTCGGCCGTGCATCAATTCTGTCGCATTGGGCGACTGGTCATGGTCGGCGGCTGCACGAAGGTCGTGCAAGATATTCCTCCATTTGTACTCACCGACGGGGCAACTGCGGTGGTGGTGGGGCTCAACCGAGTTGGCCTGCGTCGAGCAAAATTATCGCGTCAGGAAATGCTCGACTTAAAAGCCGCATATCGGGTGATTTACCGCGGCGGACTGTCATTTCGCGAAACGATTCATGCGATCCAGCAGCGATTTCCTGATGGAATAGCAGCGGAGTTTGCCAGCTTCTTCCAAGGCGGTGATCGCGGCTTCGTGCAAGAGCGCCGCAGTCCGCCACGCCCGAACTTGCGCGTGTACCCTGCTGCCCTCGATGATGAACCTCAGCGCGCGAACCACACAGCTGACCCGCCAATAATCAGCGAATCCCTACAGCAAGAGCCCGGGTCTGTACTGCACCACTTCGCCGGCTAGGGTGCATTTCTACGCTGTGGCACCCTATTTTCCATTGCTCAGCGATGCCTGGGCAGCTGCCAGGCGGGCGATCGGCACTCGGTACGGACTGCAGGAGACGTAGTCGAGCCCGACTTCCTGGCAGAAAGAGATCGAGTCAGGGTCGCCACCATGCTCACCGCAGATGCCACATTTCAGCTTGCTCTTCGTCGAACGTCCCTTCGTTACGCCCATCGCAACCAATTGTCCGACTCCCGTAGAGTCAAGTGTTTCGAAGGGATCACGAGGAAGTATTTCTTCGCTCAGGTAGGCGGGCAGAAACGTGTTAATGTCGTCGCGGCTGTAGCCAAAAGTCATCTGCGTCAGGTCGTTGGTGCCAAAGCTGAAAAAATCAGCGGACGCGGCCACCTGATCTGCGACGAGCGCGGCCCGCGGAATCTCAATCATGGTGCCGACCAGAATGCCCAGCTTGCCTTTAAACTTTTTAGCACTGCGCACTTCCTTCATCACCTGTCGAACACGACCGCTAAGCAGCTCCAACTCTTCGGCCGTACCGATCAATGGGATCATGATTTCGGCCTGCGCATCGATTTTTTTTTGCTTGCAGGCAATCACAGCTTCGGTAATCGCCGTGACTTGCATTTCGAGAATCTCGGGATAGGTGACGGCTAATCGGCAGCCGCGGTGGCCAAGCATCGGATTCATCTCGCACAGGGACTGAACGCGGTTTTTGACCACTGATCGCTTCACTCCCAGGCGGCTGGCCATCTCGGCCTGGCTCTTGTCGTCATGCGGCAAAAACTCGTGCAGCGGCGGATCCAGAAGGCGGATCGTAACCGGCATGCCTTTCATAGCGGTGAAGATACCGACAAAGTCTTTCCGCTGAACGGGAAGCAGCTTTTTGAGCGCCTCTTTTCGCTCGTCCTCGTTTTCAGCGAGAATCATTTCCCGCATGACTAGAATACGATCGCCTTCAAAGAACATATGTTCGGTGCGGCACAGCCCAATACCCTGGGCGCCAAAGTCGCGTGCCCGCTTGGCGTCACTGGGTGTGTCGGCATTGGTACGCACGTGCATCGCCCTGTACTTATCCGCCCAATTCATGACCGTGCTAAAATCGTCGGAGAGTTTGGGATTTTGCGTGGCCACCTCGCCGGCCATCACTTCGCCCGTGGAGCCGTCGATTGAAAGCACATCGTTATGCGAGTAGGTTTTTCCTCCTACGGTGAGCTTACGCGACTTTTGACTAATGGTAATTTCGCCCGCACCGGCAACGCAGCAGCGCCCCCAGCCGCGGGCAACGACCGCCGCGTGGCTGGTCATGCCACCGGTACTCGTCAAGATACCTGCAGCCGAGTGCATACCGTCGATGTCTTCAGGATTGGTTTCTTTTCGTACGAGGAGTACTTTTTCGCCGGCCAACGTGCGTTGGACCGCCTCGGCTGCAGTAAACGCCGGCTTGCCACTAGCGGCTCCTGGCGAAGCAGGCAGGCCAATCGTCAAAATTTTGGCCGACTTCTTGGCAGCGGGACTGAAGCTGGGGAGTAGCAATTGCGTTAGGTCGCCTGCCGGAACACGCAGCACGCCCTCCTTCTCGGTGATCAGCTTTTCCTTGACCATGTCGCAGGCAATCTTCACTGCCGCGGCGCCCGTCCGTTTGCCGTTGCGAGTCTGCAGCATGTACAATTTGCCTTTTTCGATCGTGAACTCGATGTCCTGCACATCGCGATAGTGTTTTTCAAGCTTGGTTTTAATCTTCAGCAACTGGTCGTAAATCTTCTTGTTCCATTTGGTCATTTTGGCGACTGGCTGAGGCGTACGGATACCAGCCACCACGTCCTCGCCTTGGGCATTGATCAAAAATTCGCCGTAAAATTCGTTCTTGCCGTTCGAAGGATCCCGTGTGAATGCGACGCCCGTGCCGGAATCGTCTCCCATATTGCCAAACACCATCGACTGGACATTAACTGCTGTGCCCAGTAGCCCGGTAATGTTTTCTACCTGGCGGTAGCGAATGGCTCGCGACTGCATCCAACTTCGAAAAACAGCCTCTACCGCCATTTCGAGTTGCTGGATCGGATCCTGGGGAAACGGCTTGCCGAAGTGCCTGCGAAAAACCTTCTTGTAGGCTTCGCACAATTCGATCATGCCTTCAACGGGCACATCGTTGTCTTCGGTAGCATGGTACTTCTTCTTGATCTTGCCGAAAGCATGCTCAAAGTATTCGTGATCGACGCCGCAAACGACATCGCCATACATATTGATGAGCCGGCGGTAGGCGTCGTAGGCAAAGCGTTCGTTACCTGTCGCGTTGGCCAGACCAACTACCGACAGGTCGTTGAGCCCCAGGTTGAGAATTGTATTCATCATGCCTGGCATGGACACCGCCGCACCGGAGCGAACCGAAACCAGCAGAGGAGACTGGTTGTCACCAAACTTTTTTCCCAATTCCTTTTCGAGCGTCTTGATATCCTTGCCTACTTCCTCCATTAAGCTGGAAGGGAACCGCTTCTCGTTCTTATAATAAAGATCGCACACCTCCGTTGTGATCGTAAAACCGGGTGGCACCGGAAGACCAATGCTAGTCATTTCCGCCAGATTGGCCCCTTTGCCACCAAGAAGTTGTTTTTTCGTACCATCTCCTTCGGTCTTGGTTTGGCCAAAGTAGTAGGTCATCTTGGGAGTTCGGGGCGTCTTTTTTGCCATGATGGGAACAATCCTGGTTGAGCCGCTAGGGAAAGGAGGCAAAGTTTAGTAATACGCTCAGCAAACCGGAATCAGCCCTTGCATATCTTTTTTGCGGGGCGGAGCGCATCCGAGAAAGACTCTCGGCGAGATAATCGAACCCGTTAAACTAGCCTTCACGACAAGAATCGTCAAGATGTGAGCTGCTCCGGTGGCGGCGACGTTAACGATACCTCAAGCTTTTCAGACGGGTGAAAAAGAGCTTTCATGCAGTATAAAGGCCGTACTTTTGCTTGGGCAATGTTGCTCGAAACGAGTCTCGGATTTGCCGGGGTTGGTTTAGTTTGGTGGACAAGCGTCCCGTTTTTTTCGCGTCTCGACTTGACGGCAGAGGTGCTCCTGCGAGGCGTGTTGGCCACGTTGCCGATGTTTGTCCTATTAGGGGTGGCAGGTCGAGCGACGTGGGCCCCACTAGCGCGGCTTAGACAGCAGGTGGAATTACTCGTTAGTGACTTGTTTGGCGACAGTCACTGGATAGAAATCGCCCTTATTAGTCTGGCGGCCGGATTGGGCGAGGAGGTCTTCTTTCGAGGCGCGTTGCAACCATGGATTACCACCTGGACCAATCCGCTCTTTGCCCTGTGCGCGGTGAGTTTGCTATTCGGCTTCGCCCATGCGATCTCAACGACCTATCTAGTTGCGGCCACTCTTATCGGCGGATATTTCGGCTGGCTAGCGATCGCGTACGACGATCTAGTGGCGCCGATCATCGCTCACGCGCTCTACGATTTTGGAGCGATTGTCTACATCCGGCAAAGACTGATGCGGGGCAAGAGATGACGCACGTCTCGGCAGGGGGCCCAGGAAGAAGGGGCAGAGGCATAAAGGCGGCCTGAATCACTGAGGGTGATTCAGGCCGCTGCAGGCGTCAATTAATCAAACTCTCACTACCTCTCGAAGGAAACGAGCTGCTGGCAGTGGCACGGATTCATTCAATACGCAGGGATCAATCGCTAACCCATGAAGCCGATTAGCGGCAGCACGGGCAGCAAACGCATACCGGAACCTGCTTGCAATAGACGCGAGGCACGCAGCGTGTGACGGTGTACGGCACTTGCCGCGGCACACACCTGTAAACTTGGATGGTCTTCTGCTCGCATACGGGAGTGCAAACCGTGTAGCATACAGTCTTGGTTCGCTGTTCAGAAACCATGCGGCACACTTTGTAGCAGCACGTCTTGGTCTCGGGAACCATGCGGCACACCTTGTAGCAACAGGTCTTGGTGCACTGCTTGGGGACCATGCGGCACACTTTGTAGCAGCACGTCTTGGTCTCAGGAACCATGCGGCACACCTTGTAGCAGCACGTCTTGGTCTCAGGAACCATACGGCACACCTTGTAGCAGCACGTGCGGGTGTGCTGGCAAGGAACCATGCGGCACACCTTGTAGCAGCACGTCTTGGTCTCAGGAACCATGCGGCGCACCTTGTAGCAGCACGTACGGGTGCGAGGCTCGCAAACGTACTTTGTACAGCAGATCTCCTTGGTGTGGCATTCCGGAACCCAATGACGCTTGCAGCACGTGCGCGGTGGACCCTGGCAACACACCTTGCAGACCGGCCCGGGGCAATACACGCATTTGCAGCGACACGGATCCCATTGCCAAGTGCCCGGCTGGCGGACGCGGCGGGTGTAGGTGCGGCCTGGGACCTGGTAAGACTCAGTTTCCCAATGACCGCCATGAACTTGGATGGTCTTGGTATACGGGACCGCTTTGCGAACGTAATAAGTTGCTTCCCGCGTCTGAGTCTCCCACACGGGGCGACACACGGTATAAGTGCGCTGCTTGGTTTCCCAAACTGCCTTATAAGCCGTGTAGGGAACTTCTCGCGTGCGAGTTTCCCATACGGGCTTATTGACCGTGTAGGTGCGCTGGCGGGTTTCCCAGACAGGCTTGGAGACGGTGTAGGTCCGCTGTTTGGTTTCCCAGACCGGGCGATGCACGGTATAGCAAACATCGCGGGTCTTGGTTTCCCATACAGGCTTGCTGACGGTGTAGGTCCGCTGCTTGGTTTCCCAGACCGGGCGATGCACGGTGTAGCAAACATCGCGGGTCTTGGTTTCCCATACGGGTTTGCTGACGGTGTAGGTCCGCTGCTTGGTTTCCCAAACGGGCCGGCAAACCGTGTAAGAAACTTCCTTCTGGCGCTGCTCGCGAACATAGCGAGTTACGTTGATGACCTGATCTTCGCAAACACGGTCATAAACCGTACGGCAGCGCTGCACGCACTGACGCTCCCATTCCACAGAGCGGACAGTTTTCATCACGGTGTGACACTGCCGCGGGCGGCAAGAGGAATTGCACCCATTGTACCGTGCAACTCCAAAGTATCCGGCCCATGCCATAGACGGCAGCATTGTTAAGGCCAAGACGGCGAGAGCCTGCAATGCGGGTTTTGCTCTCATTGCTCTTCTCCTTGTTCGCTCCAATTAGGAAAACGAATAGCTTAGTTAAAATGGGAGGGTGTTCATCTAAGCTACTATTCGTCCCGCACAAGGTGCCCTTATTAGCTAGATAACGCATTTTTTCCACAGGTTTCAGACGACCAGCTATGCCCAATTGATACGATCCGGCTGTTGCATTTTGCCGTACCCACAAGCCTGCTAGGGATTGGAGCTAAAGGGCCGGTACTGCGGGTAAAATCGAATTTTGCGTCGGTCCGCCGCCGTATTGGCAAGAGGCCTTAGGTGGACCTCCGGCGACGGGCAACACTCCGCTTAGGCAGCCTTCTTAGCAGACATAGCAATCGGCTCCGTCTTGCTGCGGCAGAGAGATACCTGATAAAGTGCGGACAGCTGCCCTGCGCCGCCGCTTTCCGATCTCCCCTCCTGGACTGCTGATCCTCGCATGAGTTCGTCCCGACCTGACCCAACGCACGTGCCCTTGGCGGTCGTGAATCGGTTGACGTTGTATTTGCGGGAATTGCAGCATCTGATCAGCGATGGTGAGCAGACCACCAGCAGCAGTCAACTCGGTCGACGGCTAGGCTTTACCGACGCCCAGGTTCGCAAGGATCTGGCCCATTTTGGCCATTTTGGCCAGCCGGGTATCGGCTACCGTTGCGACGATCTGGTGCAGGCAATTCGTAAGATCTTGGGGACAGATCGCGAGTGGCGGGTGGCGCTGGTGGGGGTTGGCAACCTGGGCCGTGCGCTACTTGGCTACCGAGGTTTTTCTCGGCAGGGTTTTCGTTTAATTGCGGCGTTTGACATCGACCAGGAAAAAACTGGCACCAAAATCGAAGGTGTCGAAATACACGCGATGAGTCGCTTGAACGAAATCTTGGCCCAGGAGCGAATTGAGCTCGGGTTGGTCGCAGTACCCCCAGCGGATGCCCAGGGAGTAACCGACCAGCTCGTGGCTGCAGGCATTGGTGGGATCGTCAATTTTGCGCCGGTGACATTGAATGTACCCGAGGGCATTAGCAAAGTGGGTGTCGATTTAGCGAGAGAACTCGAGCAGATCACGTTTGCCGTCGCCAACCGGCTTCGTGAGCAGCCCTAGCACGAGTTTGCCCAAAAAAATCACTAAGCAGCTACGACAGCAACCGTGATGGGGACATCCCTCGCACAGTTTTGGGATAGGCTCTAAGATGAGGCCGGCGAAAGTTCCCTGGCGATTTACCCGGTACACTTTCGGTATAGGCCTAATTGACGTAAATTACTCGCAACGGTCCGCAACGAATGAGCTTCGCCGGATCCGACCTACGATTGGCGCGTCAGCACCCGCCCATTTACCCCGTAGTGTAATTGGTAACACTAGGGATTTTGATTCCCTCATTCCAGGTTCAAGTCCTGGCGGGGTAGTTTGAGGGTCGCCGAGGACGTGGAGGTCGCGGGGCCCATTTGGCGCGTTGCGAGGGACGGAGCGCCGGCCAAAGGATCATGGTCGGCGACTGACATTTCCCTTACTTCGAACTTGTGTACGGTGCCCTGACATATTGGCGCCCAGAAAAATCGGGCCTTAAAGGCTGGCCCCGCTCGTAATTCCCGACTCGTAATTCCCGACTCGTAACCCATGTCCTCTCCCATCGACTGCTCCAAGGCTCGTTTTGCGATTGCCGCTGTGCGGGAAGCGGCCCAATTAGTCCGTCTTGTACAGCGTGAAATGGTCGTGGTTGCCCTGGCAAAGGACGACAAGTCCCCCGTAACCGTGGCTGACTTTGCCGCTCAGGCGCTAGTAGCGAAACGACTTTCCGAGACCTTCCCGGAAATGGGCTTTGTGGGCGAAGAGAGTGCCCAAGTCCTCCGCACACCAGAAGCCAAAGAAACTCTGGACCAAGTCACCCACTTTGTGCAACAGGTCGAGCCGGACGCCACGCCAGAGGCGGTTTGCGATTGGATCGATTGGGGGGCCGAAGAGCCCACCGACACCTTTTGGACCCTTGATCCGGTCGATGGCACAAAAGGCTTTCTGCGAGGCGATCAGTATGCAGTGGCCCTGGGTTACGTCAAAGATGGCATCGTACGGGTAGGTGCACTCGGATGTCCGGAGCTGGCTGCGGCGGTGCGGCCCGATAAAGGCGGCGCGGGTTCACTTCTGATAGCCCGACGCGAGAGCGGTGCTTGGGCCGGTACGCTCGGTAGCGCCGATGGGGCCGATGCCGACGACGATTGGCAACGGTTACGCGTTTCCGAACGAGCAACCTGTGCCGAAACTCGCCTCCTTTGCTCAGTCGAAAAAGCGCACACCGATACCCGTGGGATTGGCCTGCTGGCCAAGACACTGGGCATTACGGCCGATCCAGTACCGATGGACAGTCAGGCGAAATACGCAGTCCTGGCAGCCGGCGGAGGCGACGTGAATCTGCGGCTGATCTCTCCTTCACGGCCTGACTACCGCGAGAAGATCTGGGATCAGGCCGCCGGTTCGATCATCGTCGAACAGGCCGGTGGGCGGGTGACCGACCTGTCGGGTACGCCGCTCGACTTTTCTCAGGGGCGCACGCTAGCTAACAATCGGGGCGTTTTAGCGACTAATGGTCTATTGCACGACGCGCTGCTCGCTGGGCTCAAGAAAATCGGCGCCTGAGCGTAACGGGGTGATCGCCACATGCTCTCAAGTCAACTCTTCGACAGGGTACGCCGAGGAGATACTGGCCTGCCCGTAGTAAGTCGGTCAAATTCAGTGCAATGGTATTGTGCATGGAGAGCTTTCCATAAAGCGCCCCTTCCAGTTCCAACATAACGATTCGAACGTGCTGGATAAGTTCCTGGCAGATCTTGCAGTGGCGCAGTTCAGCCCGAGCCTGCCCTACCTGCTCCTCGACTTATGCGATGACGGCTTACGCAATTTCACGTCTTCCTTGAACTGAATCGTCTGGCTCTCCACATACGCCTGAACGTCGGCCGACGCCCTCGCTATGCATCGGGTACCGACATGCTCGGTCTCTTGATTGACAAATAGCTTCAAAGCTCCAATGGTGCTGCCCACTCCGACTGCCGCCAGAAGGGCCAAAAAGATCGTCATCCGAAAGTTGCAACAATCTTCACGGTGCAATAATTCTGCATTGGCGGAACTCGACGTTTTCTCGATCAAGTAGTTGATTAACTTGCGACCTTCAAATACGTGGCATGTAGTTCAATCGTCGTCTATCGGAGCCTCAAAGCACCTGCGGAAGACCGCTTTGGGGCGAAGGACATCAAAGATTGACACCGGGGCCCAAAAGCAACCGGCGACCGATCGCAAAGGGCTATAGAATGCAAGCAGCCCCCGATCGAATAGCACCGACGCGTGGCGCGCTTTGAGCCTCCATCCGCGACGGCTATGTTGTATTCACATAGGGCTTAGGCGGCAATTGACGATCCGCGGCAGAGCCGATAGACTGCAGGGCTAGTTTGGCTTGCCCGGTCCGAGCCTCTGCTGACGTTTGTTTTCCGGCCGCAGTGTTACCCAACGCTAGATGCCCCCCAATATGTCGGGTTCGACCTGGCTTTTCGTGGCGGCGATCCACAGCTACCCCAAACTGCCTACCTGTCCCCAAGCAGCCTGTGCCTCAACGTTGGCTCAATCCAGTTTGGGTTCAATTAGGCTAGGCCAATCAGGGCGTATGACCTGATTGTGCAGCATCGGATTAGGCAGTGCCCGATTGTGTAGGGTCAGGCGAAGATCGCTTGCAGAAAAGTAAACCTCGACTCGGCGCAGGTGGGTAGCGGCTCCCCGTAGGGGTGCTGCGATGCTGGCGTGCCTTGGAAGGAGATTAGACCCTTGCCTTCGAACCTCGTACAGAAATTAGTGGAATCGGGCGTGCATTTCGGGCACCGCTCGAGTCGCTGGAATCCCAAGATGCGGCCTTACATTTATGCCCGCCGCAACCAGATCCATATCATTGATGTTCGCGAAACCATCCGAGGCTTGTTGCGGGCCAAAAAGTATCTTAGCAACGTCGCCGGACACGGAAGCCTCGTGCTTTTTGTAGGTACCAAGCGGCAGGCCGGTGGCGCGTTGCAGAAGGCTGCCAGTCGCTGCCAGATGCCGTTTGTCAACGACCGTTGGCTGGGTGGAACGTTGACAAATTTTCGTACCATTCGCAGCCGCCTCACCCGCTTGGAAGAACTCGAAACAATCCGCAATGGCGACGAGATAAATACCTACTCCAAAAAGAGGCAGTCTTCTCTCAATCGTGAATACCGGAAAATGTTTCGAAATCTCGATGGCATGCGCGGCATGAATCGACTGCCGGAGTGTTTGGTTGTCGTCGATCCCAAAAAGGAAAAGAACGCCGTCAAGGAAGCGCGCAAGTTAGGCATTGCCACGGTAGCTCTGATCGACACAGATTGCGACCCAGATCAAGTTGATTTGCCGATCCCAGGCAACGACGACAGCATGCGTTCGGTCGATCTAATAGTCAACCTCCTGGCGGATGCAATTGATGAAGGCAAAGCCCAGGCGGCTGCGAAACAGCAGCAGCAGGCTGAAGGAGAAGAGGCTCCCAAGCCTCTCGAGGTTTAGGATTCCTTCTGCATTCACATGTGTGCACGGTAGCGCACGCCTACCGTGGGAATTACGGACCTTCCCACAAGCACATTCGGCAATCAAACTCTGAAATACTTTAAACAGGAGCTACCCACCATGGCTGAGATCACAGCCGCAATGGTCAAGCAATTGCGCGACGAAACGCAGTTGCCAATGATGGAATGCAAAAAGGCACTCAACGAGTCCGGCGGAGACATGGAGGCGGCGAAACAGACACTTCGCGAATCGGGAAAGAAGTTTATGGGCAAGCGCCAAGATCGCGCCACTGAAGAAGGGCGAATTGGGGTTTACGCCAGCATCGGCGATGGCGTGGGAGCAATAATCGAGTTGCAATGCGAATCCGCCCCGGTTGCCGCCAATGACGAGTTTATCCAGCTTGCAGATGATCTGGCCAAACAATTGGCGACCGGACCGGGCGCTACGACACCGGAGGCGCTTTGGGCACAGCAGTCGCCGTCGAAAAGCGGTGTGATGCTGGAACAGCAGCGGGACGAAATCCAGAATAAGATTCGCGAAGTATTTCGTCTGGCCCGCCTTGAGCGTTTCGATGCACCGTGCGGCGGTTTTGTCCACATGGCAAAGATTGGCGTGCTGCTCGAAGTGGAAGGGGGTAACGATGCGTTGGCCAAGGACGTTAGTTTGCACGTTGCAGCCATGAATCCTCAGGCGACTACCAAAGCGGATTTGAACCAGGACGCAGTTGATCGGGAACGGGCCTTGCTCAGTGAAGCCGCGCGCAAAGAAGGGAAGCCGGAGAAGATTATTGAAAAGATGATAGAAGGAAGGATGCGAAACTATTACGCGGAGCACGTACTCGAAGAGCAGCCGTTTGTGAAAGAAGAAAAAAAGACTGTTGGCGCAGTGGCCAAGGAAGGCGGAATGAAGTTGGTCCGTTTTGTCAGGTGGCAATTAGGCGAAACAGGTACAGGTCAGGAGTCGAGTACCGAAAAGGTAGTTTCGGCAAATTAGACAGTAGCGCAACCAAAGGCGCACACAGGACGCGCCCCAATTGAAAGCCGGCGAAAATGTCTGGTGACAAGAAAACCGCGAACTCTGGCCCCTACAAGCGCGTTGTGCTGAAGCTTTCGGGTGAAAGCTTTGCTCCATCAGGCGAACGCGGAATCAGCATGGCGGAAGTTGTCGATATCGCCTCGCAGATCATGCGGGCCAAGCAACAAGGTGTCGAAATTGCCGTTGTCATTGGCGGCGGCAATATTTTGCGTGGCGCGCAGTTTACCGAAGATAACTCCAGTATTCAGGAAGCAACGGCCCATTATATGGGAATGCTGGCAACGGTTATCAACGGATTGGCCCTGCAGGACGCACTGGAATCGCTTCGATGTGAAACTCGCCTGACTAGTACCGTCAAGATGGATGGCGTGGCAGAACCCTACATTCGTCGTCGCGCCCAACGTCACCTAGAAAAAGGTCGGATCGTCATTTTGGCCGGCGGCACGGGCGCGCCTTTTGTAACGACTGACACAGCGGCAGCTCAAAAAGCGCTAGAACTTGGTGCTGATGTGCTGATGAAAGCAACGCGCGTCGATGGGGTTTATAGTGACGATCCGGAAAAAAACCCTGATGCCGACTTCTATCATCATCTCAGCTTTGATCAAGTCCGCGAGCAAAATTTGCGTGTCATGGATCCCACAGCGATCGCCCACTGTATGGAGCACGATTTGCCCATCCTAGTATTCAACTACCGTCTCGATGGAAATATTGAACGCGCAGTACGTGGCGAAAACGTTGGCACTACGGTTACCTGTGGAACATCACCCTCCGCCGACTGATTGGTAGAGCCCCAATCCCCTCACCCCAAGCCCCCTCAGCCATCATGGATCCCGATGAAATTCTTCTCGATTCCGAAGACCGCATGGAAAAGGCCATCGCGAAGCTCAAGAACGACATGACGGGGATTCGTACCGGCCGGGCGAACCCTGGACTGGTGGATTCTTTGCGAGCCGACGTGTATGGGTCACAAACACCGCTCAAACAGATTGCTTCGGTGAGCGCTCCTGAGCCGACCCAGTTGGTAATTCGCCCATTTGACCCATCGACGATCAAAGATATTGAGAAGTGCATCATCGCCAGCGACCTGGGCCTGGCGCCTCAGAGCGATGGCAAAGTTGTCCGGCTCAACATCCCGGCCCTGTCGACGGAAGTCCGCCGCTCGATGGTCGCCCGCACGAGGGAACTGGCTGAAGAACAGCGCGTCGCCATTCGCAACATTCGCCGGGACAGCAATAAATATGCCGACCAAAGTGAAAAAGAGAAGCAAATTTCGGAAGACGACTGCAAGAAGCTAAAAGCCGAGATTCAAGAACTCACTAAAAAGCATGAAGGTAGTGTTAACGACGTGGCCAAGGCCAAAGAACTGGAAGTCATGGACGAATGAGGAGGAGTAATCAAATTGCGGCAACGGAATTGCTGATTTTGACGCCTGGGGATTACAAGCCCCCTGCAACCGTGTGTTACGACTGCCATATATCGAACGCAACAAACCAGCACTGCTAGCAGTTCCGCTAGCTTGTCTTGTTCGCCAGAGCCCGTCTGGCCTATAATTCCTGCGCGTTCCCGTACTCTTCGCGCTTTCTTTTGCGTGTCGAACCCCCTGATATCCCTGGCTCGGTTTATGGAGAAACCGCTATGTCTCGCGTACCGGTGTATCACAAGGATGATGCTTCGCGTCTGCTAGTTCCCCGTCTGCTTCGTTGGGCTTGGAGAAACCAAGTGGGTTGGATGATAGCCGCAGCGGTGGTGCTGACGGTTGTTTTTCAGTTTCGCCAGGTGGAAGGCGATCGCGCGGTTAAGGCGCAGTCGATCCTACCACGTGGTCGCGCGGCCGCCGAGCAGGCTGTCCTCCCGAAAGTCGATCTTCCGCAGCACGATGTGATGGCCCTGGTCAATGGCCAGGACATCACGCGCCCCGACCTCATCACCGCCTGCGTCCAACGCCACGGCAAAGAGGTCCTTGAAAGCCTTGTCAACAAAAGACTCATCACAAACCATTGCCAGAAGCGCGGTATCACGATTGCGAATGAAGAGATTGCCGCTGAAGTCGATCGCATGGCCAGCCGCTTCCAACTGGGACGCGAGCAATGGCTGGAGATGCTGGAGCAGCAGCGCGGCATCAAGGCTCAGCAGTATGTGCGCGACATTGTATGGCCCACGCTGGCTCTCCGCAAGTTGGCGGCAGCAAATGAGATTGAGGTGACCGAGGCAGAAAAACAAAAAGCCTATGAACAGGAATTTGGCGAAATGGTTCGAGCACGCTTGATTACCGTTGAAAGCAATCAACTTGCCAAGCAACTGCATGCGAAACTGGTGGCCGATCCGAAATTATTTGCCCGTACAGCGATTGAGTATTCGGTCGATGTTAACAGCGCCAGCGTAGGGGGACTGATCCAGCCAATTCGTCGTCATGTGGGCGATGCGGCCATCGAAAAAGCAGCGTTTAGCCTGCAGCCCGGCGAGATCTCTGCAATCATCAGCGTCGCCAACCAGTTCGTCATTTTAAAATGCGAGCAGCGGATTCCAGCGCGCGCATTGACGGCCCAGGAAGAGCAGAGCCGAATCGTTGACAAAATCAAGGACGAAAAGCTACGCAAGGTGGCCCAAGGGTTGTTTGAAAAGCTGCAGTCTTCGGCAACGGTAAAAAATGTATATAACAATCCACATCTGCGCGAGACAATGCCTGGCGTCGTCGCTACTGTAAATGGCGACCGCATTACGATGAAGGAGTTAGGAAACGAATGCCTAGTCCGTCATGGCGAAGAGCTATTGGAAAGTGAAATCGCGCAATTGCTATTGCGCCAAGCCCTTCAGAATGCGGGCCTCGAGATCACCCAGGACGACCTGGAAACTGAAGTGCGTCACGCAGCAGAACTTGCCGGGGCAATCGATACACAGGGCCAGGTAAACCTAGAAGAGTGGATTCAGACGGCCACCACGGGCCAGGGGATCAGTAAGGCCCACTATATGCAGAACGCAGTTTGGCCCTCGGCGGCATTAAAAAAACTTACCGCCCACGACGTTGTGGTAACCGACGAGGACATGCAGAAAGGATTTGAAGCTAACTACGGCGAGCGAGTTCGCTGCCGGGTTATCGTATTGGGAACCATGCGACGCGCGCAGGAGGTCTGGGATAAAGCTCGCCAGAATGATTCAGCAGACTACTTCGGCGATCTAGCCGAAGAATACTCGATCGAACCAACCACGCGGTCCTTGCGCGGCGAGGTGCCGCCACTCCAGCGTTTTGGCGGGCATCCACAGTTAGAAAAAGTGGCTTTTCAGTTGCTGCCTGGGCAATTGTCCGGCATTATTCAAACGGGCGACAAATTCATCGTGCTTCGGTGCGAAGGCCGTACACCGGGAATGGATGTCGACATGTCTATCGTCGACGATACCTTGAGGCGCGATATCTACGAGAAGAAATTACGATTGGCGATGAACGAGAAGTTTGAACAAATCCGGACTAACTCGCGCATCGACAATTACCTAGCAGGGACGTCGCATGCGGCCCGCGGCAGCTCGACTGATACCGCAGCAGGCGTTCGCCGTGATGGAGAGGTGCGACCCGCCTCCGCGCAGCGGCGCTAACAAATGACGCAACACGAAAATACCCGATTGCGCAATTCAAGGATCCCTGCGCAGCCGTCCATCGGAGAATGTCGGAGTGGCAGGGTCCAAACAGTCGTAAAATTTAGCGCAAGCGGCCCTGAATTTGTCACTGGTGATCAGACCTTTGTCATTCTTCGCTCAGCCCACTGTGCCGTGAACCGTTGCCAGGTATAATGGGTCTGTTTCTGTACCCCTTGTTGATTCCGCTGGAGTCGCGCGATGCCCAACGCTCCGTCCCCGTCCACACAACCGTTCAAGGTTGAGGCTGCGCAGCGCGTCAAACGTTTGCCACCCTACTTGTTTGGGCAAATCAACAAGCTCATCTACGAGAAACGGGTGGCGGGTGACGACGTCATTGAGTTGGGCATGGGAAATCCGAGCGATCCACCGGAGGAAATGGTCATCGACAAGTTGGCCGAGGCAGCCCACGACCCACGAAACCATCGCTACAGCATATCGAATGGGATCGCCAACCTGCGTCGGGAAGTCGCGGCCAAATACCTGAAGAAATATGGTGTGCGACTTGATCCCGATGGCGAAGTGATTACTTGTCTCGGATCAAAAGAGGGGTTCAGCCACATGTGTTTGGCGCTGATGGGCCCTGGAGATACGGCGATCGTGCCCGCGCCGTACTTTCCGGTACACGTCTATGCTGTGGCTTTGGCCTCCGGCAATGTTATCTCCTTGCCGGTATGCAACAGCGAGAAGTTTCTTTCTGACATTGCCTACACCTGCGAAACGCTCTACCCCAAACCAAAACTCTTAATCCTTTGCTATCCGCACAATCCTTCCAGCGAAGTGGTTGAGCAAGATTTTTACGACAAGGTCGTGGTACTTGCCAAAAAATACAATCTGATGGTGATCAGCGACTTTGCCTACGCGGACGTGGCCTTCGACGGCTACAAGCCGCCGAGTTTCTTGGCTTCACCGGGGGCTGCCGAAGTAGGTGTCGAATTCACCACCATGAGCAAAGGCTACAACATGGCCGGATGGAGGGTGGGCTTCTGTGCGGGCAATGCCGAGATGATACGTGCCCTCGCTACGATCAAAGGGTACTACGACTACGGTATGTTTCAGGCTATCCAGATCGCGGCAATTATGGCGCTCCGCCATACGGAGGCCGCCGTCGAACAGCAATCGCTCGTTTACAAGAGTCGCCGTGATGCCTTGTGCGACGGCCTAGCCCGACTGGGCTGGAAGGCAAACGTTCCCAAGGCGGGCATGTTTGTCTGGCAGCCGATTCCCGAGCCGTGGCGCTCGCGGATGAGCACCATGGATTTTGCTATGTTGCTGCTCGAAAAAGGCAATGTTGCGGTAAGCCCCGGCAGCGGCTTTGGTCCAGCGGGTGAAGGCTTTCTCCGAATGTCGCTGGTTGAAAACGAGGAACGTTTGCGGCAGGCGGTACGACAAATCAAGAGGTGTCTGGCCGACGCAGAGGATCAGCGCTCTACAGCCTTGTCGTCACAAGCGAAAGTGGCACGACTCTCCGAGTCGTGAGTCTATCCCGACGGGGCGCGTTTTGGCGAAAGAAAGTTGGTCGGCTGCTGGTGACGCTTCCAGGTTGGCCACCCACCCCCCCTACAGTTTCAGTGCCTGCGCGGCTATACTCACTTTAGGGGCCCAAAAAAATAGAGGGTCCTTGCTCGCCGGAACAAGAACCCCCATGTTGTCAGGCTGACTGGTTTCTTGCGAAGCCGGAGCCCCACAGCCTACGCTGCCTGTCGACAGGTAAGCGCCCTGGGCTGCAATCCGTTGACGGCGAGCCGCACGAATTGATCACCCCATGTTGTCTCGCATGTCACAACCGGCAAAACTGGCGCTCGAAGATGGTACAGTCTTTACCGGCGTGTCGATCGGCGCGGCGGGAGAAGTCGATGGGGAGGTGTGTTTCAATACCTCGATGACCGGCTACCAGGAAATCCTGACTGACCCCAGCTATCGCGGGCAAATCGTAACAATGACCTGTCCCCAGATTGGCAACTATGGGGTCAATACCGAAGACCTGGAAAGCCCGCGACCTCATTTGGCGGGGTTCGTGGTTCGCGAGCACAGTCGCGTGCGCAGCAATTTTCGTGCAGAAGCCTCGCTGAGCCAGTTCTTGAAAGATTGCGGTGTTGTTGCAATTGAGTCGATCGACACCCGTGCGCTGGTCCGCCGTATTCGCGCTCAAGGGGCCATGCGGGGGGTCCTTTCTACTGAAGACATGGACGACACACGCCTCGTAGCGAAGGCGTTGGCCAGCCCCGGGCTCGTGGGGCGAGATCTCGTCCGTGAAGTGGTGCCGAACGAATCTAGTGCTTGGCGAGAATCGGTCAGTCCGTGGACCTATTTGGGCAAAGCGGAAAGTGCCAAGTGGAAAGCGAAAGACACTAAGGCTCCCCATGTGGTGGCGCTGGACTTTGGAATGAAATGGAATATTCCTCGCCATCTTTACGCGCGCGGGTGTCAGGTTACGGTGCTACCGGGCACAGCCCATGCTGAAGAAGTTCTCGCCCATGAACCGGATGGGGTGTTCCTCTCCAATGGGCCTGGCGATCCTGAGCCTCTGGACTACGCCATCAACACGATTGGCGCGCTGCTCGGCAAGCAGCCTATTTTTGGAATCTGCCTAGGCCACCAACTCCTGGCGCTGGCTTGCGGAGCCAAGACATTCAAAATGAAGTTCGGCCATCGAGGCGCGAATCAGCCCGTCCAACGACTCGTGGACGGCACGGTCGAAATCACGTCACAAAATCACGGCTTCGCCGTGGACGAAGACACACTGCCGGCAGTACTGGAGGTAACCCACCGCAGTCTCAATGACAACACGATTGAAGGAGTCCGGCATCTCCAGTACGAAGCCTTCAGTGTACAATATCACCCAGAATCCTCAGCTGGACCGCACGACAGTCATTATTTATTCGAAGAGTTTTTGGAAGGATTATCTGCAGGTAGCTAGGCGCGCTTGGCAAGACTGATAAATCTATTGCAAAAATCATCAATAAAGCTGAACTTTGGGCGACAGGCTACGCCTACTGACCGGCGGTTGTGACCGTGGCCACCGGAACCGTGTTGCTGGCGCCCTTGGGCACCAAGGTGTTGCATCACTTTCCCCGCGGGCAAGGCAGATCGGGTTTGGGATCTTTCTCATGCTGCTGGGCATTCGGATGATCACCGTAAGGCAAGTGGCCAGATTTTCACACCGCCTCAAGTGGTAGCCATTTTTTCAGGGTACGGATCAACTCCCCGCCACCGGTACCAGCTCGATGCCAGAATGGTCGGGCCTCACGCGCAGCTTGATCGACCAGATGCTGTTGTTTCTGGCGTCCTCAAAACGATGCCCGCCGGTACCAATGTAAGCCAGGTAGGCCGCACCGTCAGGCATCAGGCAACTGCGGGAGTAGCCGTACGTATCGTCAACCGCAAACCCATACCGCTTGTTGGGTGCCACCCAGGTTGCTCCGCCGTCGCAGCTAAAAATGGCTCGCAGGCCACCCCCACCCAAATCCCCGTGGTAACACCCATGGATGCACAGCAGGGTCCCGTCGGCAAGCACCTGCAGCGTTGGGGCAAACATTTTGAATCCAAAGCTAACCGGTGGTGTCCACGATCGTCCTTCGTCGGTCGACCAGCACAACGCACCCTCAGGCCGGGTGATCATCACCAACCGACCATCCTGCAAGCGGACCATGCTCGCCTCGCTCAGGTTGTGGTCGGCGATGACCTTCGAAAGAAGCTCCCAATGGGCCCCTCGGTCGGTAGAACGAAATACGCCAATAACCCAGCGGTCCAGCTCTTTGTCTCTCCCGTAGGAGGTCAGCAGTACCGACTTGTCAGGCAACTCAAGGGGGGGGCCGTCGGTCGCCTCTTGCAGGAAAACAAAAGGCAACCGGTGCGGGTCGGACTCCCAAGTCTCGCCACCGTCACCTGACCGCACCACGGCGGTGCGAGGCCCCTTGGATGGATCAAGCTGCTCACAATCACCTTTCTCGCTGGCCGCCGTAAACAGGCTGCAGACGAGCGTTCCGTCGGACAACTGGGTAATGGCCGGGTGGCGATCGTCGTAGGGCGTGTCGAGCATCGTGGCCGGCTTGCTCCAGGTCACGCCGTTGTCGGTCGACCGCGAAATCATCGCCCGGCCCCCCCTGGGAGCATCGACGTCGAAAATCGGACCGTACTTTGACTGATACTGGTCCATGTAACTTTGCTTCAGGGGCGTTGGTCGCGAGGCGTGCCAATAGCCGGCGTTGAAACTAACCAGCATGCTCCCATCGCGCAGGCGAACAGGGCTTTCCCAGCCTACAAACCCCTCATACCCCGGGAAAGGATCTGGTTGATTCACGCCGGGCCCGACAATCATCTTGCGACACGTTTTTGCCGGCAAGTGTGACTCGCCCCCGCTGACCACCGCGACTTGAGGACCGGCTGGGTTTTCAACCGGTTTGGCCGCCCAGGCAAGTGTCCCGCTTGAAAGGGCAGTCAGCAACACAAACAAGACACACGTTCTACAGAGTACCGTCGACATAAACTGGTCCTTTTTCAAAAGTCACAATTGCTGAAACTCTGCGGCAAGTACGCGTTGGGCGGGCCAACTCTTCTTTCCACTGGCTGACCTTTCCGCTTAGGCCTTGCTCCTCCTGTCGACATTTATCTAAGGAATCTTTCTGTAAACCAAGTTTCGTTTGATTGCAGAATAGGTCTGATTGCTACTGGGCCAGTTCGCCATGCCTATTTTTTTAAGGCTTGAAAGGAGTAGCTGACCTATGTTTCCAATTGCGATTGATCAGCGAGAATTGCCTCGAGTGATTCAATTGAGGCTTGAAGATTTTCAATGCTACTGGGTCTTTGCATAGACCTCAACTCCTTGTAGATCGCGCAGCTAAATAAGAGATGGGATACGAAGCGCAAAATGTTCGTGATAGAGAGTGGTTGGCAGCTAGGTAGGACCCAAACGCCGGCAGCAAAGAAAAGACGGCATGCAGTGCACTCTGCATGACCGAATAGAAGATGGCTCACCAATCATCAGAGGGAAAAAGCATCAGCGAGAACAGCGAAATTCTCAGGTGGGCTTGAACAGTAGTATGCGGATGCGTTCTATTGGTAATTGTGGAGACTGCAGAATGCCTGCCGCCCATACGGCCATTTTTTTGCGGGCTCAATGGAGAACATCGTCACAAACGCCGTCTGAATCGGAATAAGGATGTTGCTTTTCTGCAGCATTTTTCGGTGCACCAATCGGATCGCCAAAAAAAACGTCGTCAGTCACGGCGACTCAAGAGAGCGAAGCAAGTCGCCCGAGTCGTAGAGACTCGATCCAGTGAAGCGCTGACCGTTGGCTGGGGCGTGACGGTGACGACGCTGGTCGTGTGCAATCTGGTGACGATCGCGGCCCACTACTACCAAGTGCTGCATCCCGATGCGGAGCTCATACCGATGCTGGGGAAGTTGCTGCTGGTGGCTAGCGCGGCATTGGGCTTGGGCTCGCTATTGCTACTGCCATTTCTCTACCGCGTTCGCCGAGTACCGCCTCCGCGCGGCGTCGCAGTGTTTGGCGTTTGTGTAGCGGCAGCGCCTATCCTGGGGCTGCTGGTAAAAATGATGGGCTAGCCCGCATATAGGTAAACAGCCGCCTCTCGCAAACCATTTGAAAACATGGTTTTTCTTTGCAGTGGCGCGATCGCATGCCTAACAGAGGACTATATTTTTTTTTGGGGGGGGGCACAAAGAGTCTTGAGGTTGCTTATCGGGATCGCTTTGCTGCAATAAGTTGCCTCTATGGCTCTGGTGATGGGTTTCTGTACCCTGGCCCCTTTCTGATTCAACACAGGCAAAACGCGCCTTTGCAGGGGATCGGCTCTTTCTTAGGCTCGTATTTCTTGCAGACCGTGACTGCGGCTGCTGAATGGCCAGGACCGTTTGTTAGCGCTGCAGGCCCATGCTGAAGCTAAAGACCTGCCGATCATCGGTTGCCGCGTGATTCGCGGCCCAGGCGAAGTCGAGCGCGATTGGCGCCGGCCCCATCGCGGGCACACTCACGCGGAGGCCGACACCCGGAGCCACCCGAAAATCATTGATCGTCACATTGCGTTCTACAGTGCCAAAGTCGCAGAATACGACCCCATGAAGTGTTTCATCCGCGGTAACCGGAAACAGATATTGGACAGAGTTTAACCACTGAAATTCGCCACCCACCTCAGCACCCGTAGCGAGATCCACGGGCGAAGCACCTCGAAAATCGAATCCTCGCAACGTCGAAAACCCGCCGGCGAAGAAATGCTCGTAGATCGGTGCATCGTTTCCCTGCCATCCCACGTTGGTCGAGATACTGAGCACATGCCGACCCGAGTGATCCGGTCGCTCTCGAAGCAGGAAGTAACGCCGGTAGTCGATCATCACACGAGGATAGTCGAACGATCCGGTGACATACTCGCCCGAGGCTTCGAGGTAGTGGCCTTGCGTCGCCAGAAAAGCGCTATCCCGGGTGTCGTTGATCATCGTCAGCTTGAAACCGTGCAAAGAATTGCTGCCCAGCACGGAGGCGAGTTCTGGCACGCCGGCAGTGGCGTTGGTGATGGTCACATTCTCGCCACGATAGGACACGTTGGCCGACACGTCGCGTTCCACCCATTGCCAACCGACGGCAACTCTGCCACCCGCCCGCTCTTCGTCCCAATCGCGAAACCGCCGGTCAAAAAAAGAGCCGCTCAGACTCAAGCTCAACGGGCTATCTAAAAGATACGGCTCGCTGAAGCTAGCCACGTAACGATTCACTACGCTACCTGGCGAAGCCTCGAGCCGGAACCGTTGACTGTCACCGCGAAAGACGGTGCCATTGCGAAAGTCCTCGAAGCTGGTTGGTGGCCGCCTCCAGTCGAAGTTGCGTTCATCGATGAGAATATTGCCAATTATCCCGGCGTCGGAGTTTACGCCTACTCCCAACATCAAGCGGCCCGTCTGTGTTTCCTGGCCTTGGAAGATCAAGTCGACCATTTGTTCCGGATAAGGATGGCCCGGCAAACCCAAATTCCCGCCTGGAAAAACCTGGTATCCGGGAACCGGATTGGCTGAAAGACCGGGGGTCGGGCCAAACGAACCGGCAGGCGGTGGAATCGAATCGCTATACTGCGCTTGTCGAATTGTGGGCAGCGCCGGCAGCGTTTTGCTGGCCGGCCCAGTTGCACCGACAGCCCGGCCTCCAAAGGCGACTTGCGACCCGCCGGCAGGCAGCTCTGCGTAGGCATTAGAAGCACCCAGCCCAGGACTCTGCCCGCGAATATGCTCGTAGGCACTGGCGATTCGACGTTCCTGTTTCCGCTGGGCCCACCAGGAAAGTTGGCCACGGTTTTGGCGATCGGGGCTCTGGCCACGAAAAACGATTTCGTCTGATTTCCTGTTTGGCAAAGGCGATTCGGTGTCCGCAGGCGGCAACACCGTTGGCCCCGTCGGAAGAGGACTCTGCCCGCGGATACCCGGTGCTCCAGAACCTTGCGAAGCTTCCCGGACCGGCGGACGTTCGACGAAATCAATTCCACTACTTTCCGAAATCTGGTAGGTAATAGTGGGGCGGATGTTCGTCGCTGCATCCGCATGAAATATGCCACTTTGCAGAAGGCGCCGCTCACTCGCCTTGATTTCGCGAATATCGACAACGTCACCCGGCCGCATCGACATGCGGTTCAATGCGACCTGGATGCGGGTGTGGGGATTGTCGCCATCGATGTTGACGAGTATTTTTCCAATACGGAAACGTTCACCTTCGTCAATGTGGTAAATCAGGTCGACATCGCCCGGCTCTTCAAGAAAGACCGTCTCAGGACGAACATCGACAAATACGTAGCCGTGACTACCGTAGAGCTCCTTGAGCCAGAGCGCATCTCGGGCAACAACCGTTTGTTCAAACGGGTCACCGGCCGTCAACTTGGCAGTACTCGCCAGCGCAGTCGGTTCGAACTTGGTGTTGCCCATAAACCGCACGCTACGGATTCGATACCGCTCTCCTTCGTAGATCACAAACGTCAAATTGACCCAATTCCCCTTCGCATTTGGTTCCAGCTTACGACTGATACGTGCTTGGAAAAATCCAAAAGACCGATAGTACTCGGTCAGCAAATCGACGTCCTTATCGATCTGTTCACGATTCAGATATCCTTTCAGAACCATGAATTTAGGAGGCTTTGACTTGATAATTGCCGACAAGCGTGAATCGCTGACAAAGTCGTTGCCAACGAAATCAACGTCCCACACTTTTTGCGAGCGGCCCTCGTTAATCAGATAAGTAATGCCCTGGTCGGTGGCTTTATTGCCCTCGAAAACGACCACTTGGACCTTATTGAAACCGCGATCCTGGTAGTGTTCCAGAATCTTGCGGCGGCCTTCTTCCACGGCATAAGGATCGACCGCGCCGCCCACCTTGAGATTGGTTTGTTTCGCAAGTTTTTTGTCCGAAAGGACTTCATTTCCTAAATAGGTTACATAGCGTATCGTAGGCCGCTCAACGACCTTAAAGATGATGATACGGCCCAGGGGTGTGGTCTGATAAAGGGGCTTGACGTCGATAAACCATCCCAGATTGGCCAATCGACGGACATCGCTCTGCACAACCGCACGTTCAAAAGGCCGGCCAACCCGGGTGGTCAGGTGCTCCGATACCTTTCCCGTGGGAATAGTATCGTTGCCCAGAATACGAATCTCAGTAACCATTTCGCCGGCCGCCCCACCACGGGCAGTAGCCGGTGGTGATTCTTGAGCGAAGCTCTCCAGACCACAGCTTGCCATCCCAATAAACACAAGCAGCAAGCGCACCCGTCGCCTGATCGCACGCTGCGTTACGGTAAAACGAGACATTGGCAGTAAAGGGGCAAAATTTGTGTGAAAAGCAGGGCCTGCCGCGGAGTCGCACATTGGAATCGCGCAATTCCACCGCAAAACGAGCGACAAAGAAATAACGACTGTGCCTAAAAGCGGCAAGATGAATTTGATGCTGGCAACCTGTTGACAAGCACCATCCAGAAGCCATCCGACTGGGCCGAACTCGGAAAACAACCCTTCATCGCTCACGATTCCACATCAGTTCTTCTGCCGCACGACAAAGCAAACACACCGCTAGCCGTGCCAGCATGGCCCCATGAGAAAGCTGGCCCAGCGAGAAAGCTAACCCCGTGAGAACCTGAGGGAGTCGTGTGGGCTATCGGCGATCCGAATTTTGCTCAACACACTTTTTGGCTTCCAAAATGCCAACTCCAAGAAAAATCCGCAATGAGTTCTTGAATGCGAGTTATTCCTTAGCTTAACTGAGGCGCGCTCGGTCATTAACCGCTGGCGACTTGGCTACAATCACTTCAACCTCAAGGTTCATTGGATTATCAGACCCCGCGGCGTTCACCACCCGCTGTTCTTCTTCCGCTGGAGCCTACGGCCGCACTCCAATAGAACGGCAGAACCCTTAACCCTGATTCTCTCACTTGGGCTGGTACTAAAAGCAGGGGAAGGCCAGACCCTTGCATGAAACAGCCCCTACACTATTCGACCACGCACGAAATCCGTGCTAGAAGTCCGCCTGGCCATAGGCTTCGAATTCGCTGTAGGCCTTTTGGGCGTAGTTGCGAAAGCGGGTGAACTCGTTGCTCCAGGTCAACTTGATGTCGCCAGTGGGTCCGTTACGCTGCTTACGAACCAACAAATCAGCCTCGCCGCGCACCGCTTCGCGATCCTCTTCGTTGGTCTGGAAATATTCTTCGCGATGGATAAACATAACGACATCCGCATCTTGCTCGATCGCTCCCGACTCGCGCAGATTACTGAGTTGTGGTTTTTTATCCCCCCCCACCTCAACCTGCCGATTGAGCTGGGCCAAACAAAGGACAGGCACATCTAGTTCTCGAGCCAGACCCTTGAGCCGACGGGCGATCTTGGCAACTTGTTCTTGCCGTGGGTCCCGCGCATTATCGGGCTCAATCAACTGCAAGTAATCGATCACGATCAGTCCCAGTTTCTCGCGGCGTTTCAGGCGACGAGCATTGGCTGAAATCTCCGTCATGCTGCGGCTCGCAGAATCGTCAATAAAAAGCGGCGATTGGCTGACTTTGGCGGCCGTCTGGACTAGCTTGCGCCGCTGGTCGGAGGTAATCGTGCCATTACGTAACCGATGCCCATTGACCTCGGCAGCGCTACAGAGCAAACGGTCTCCCAGTTCAAGGGCAGCCATCTCCAAACTGACAAATAGTACCGGCGCGCCAACTCTCAGCGCAATATGCTCGGTCATATTCAGCGCCAAGGCCGTCTTCCCCATACTAGGTCGAGCCGCGAGAATGATGAGTTCCGAGTTTTGCAACCCGCCTGTCATTTGATCAAAATCGTCGAAGCCCGTTTCCAAGCCGCCGAAAGCATGCTGGTGGTCCATCCGCGCGTCGATGCGATCGAGCGATTCCTGCAAGACTTCGCCGATCACTCGGACCTCGCCCGCAGTCCGCGACTCGAGAATGCCAAAGACCTTTGTTTCTGCTTTGCTTAGCATATCGCGGGTGTTGGCCGCCGGATCGTAGGCATCGTGCAAAATGTCGGTGCCGGCGTGAATAAGCGAGCGAAGGACTCCCTTGTCAGCAACGATTCGGGCGTAGTACTCGGCATGTGCGGCCGTGGGCACTTGCTGTCCCACTTCGGCCAGATAAGCCGCCCCGCCAATCGATTCGTACTGCTCGGCACTGCGTAGCCGCTCGACCAACAACATTAGGTCGATCTGCTGACTGCCGTCCTGCATTTGCAGCAAATGTTCGTAGATTGTGCGATTCGCGTCGTCGTAGAAATCCTGTGGCCGAACGATGGTTGCGACATCGTCGAACACTTCCGGAAGCAGCAAGATGCTGCCGAGAACAGCCCTCTCGGCTTCAAGATTACGCGGCAGTTGGCGATCTATCGCATCTTTTGACCGCCGCGCACCCGATGGCTGCTTCCCTTGAATTGTTGCCACGGCAGGTTCCCTTCCTCTGCTACGCGTTTTTTACCGTGCCTACCCCAAACGAACCCAACGCCAAGCAAGCCCCGTCTCGCAGGTTCACACTTCAGCTTGGCTCAGTCTCCGCGCCAACCGTTGGAACCACCCATACCTTTAACTCACCTTCTATCTCACTGGCTAAACGAAAATTAACCGTGTAAAGGCCAAGTTCTTTGAGCAATCCTTCCAATCGAATTTGCTCAACCGTCAATTGAACACCGTTTTTCTTCAGAGCAGCAACAATCTCCGGCGCACCAACGCTTCCGTACAGATGCCCATCGTCCGTCGCATTGGCCTCGATGGTGATGCTCTGTTTGGAAATCTCGACCGCCCGTTTGCGGAGGTCGGCTTGCTGCGCCTTTTCCACAGCCTGCAGCCTGGCGCGATGTTTTCCTATCATTCGCTTGTGATGGTCAGTTGCAAAGGTGGCCAAGCCATGAGGGATCAGGAAGTTGTAGGCATAACCGGGGCGCACCTCAACAACGTCTCCTTGATTGCCCAGGTCTTCTACGCTGTGAATCAGCAGCAGCTCAACGCCACCATGCGGCCCTCTGGGTAAACGATTGGTGCGCTTTGGAATTCGGTTCCTGACTTGGGGAGCCTTTTTAACGCTGCTCTTCTTGACGTTGGTTTTCATAGCAGATGTCATTTCGGATTTTGAAGCGAATGTTATAGCGAACGTGTCACAGCGAACATGTTAAAAAAATGTCACAGCAGACATGCCATTGAAGATGTACCATAGTAGAAGATGTTGTTTAGAAGATGTTGTAGTAGCCAGCGATCGTATATGCCGATCGCACATGCTTGTCAGAACGGTATTTCGTCGCTGGGTGGCATTGCCGGCGCGGGCTCGCCCAACCTATCCTGTGAGCCGTCCGCCTCTGCCCCTATCGTTGATTCCTGAGCTAGTCGCGGGCCACTGTTTTGCGACCCATCTTCTGTGCTACGGCCTGCTTTTCCGCTGCGGGCACCTACCATCTGCATTTTGTCGGCAACTACCCGGAGCTTCGAACGCTTTTGCCCCTCTTTTTCCCACATGTCGAGTTTCAGCCGACCTTCGATGAGAACGTTGGAGCCTTTACTGAGGTATTCGTTGGCAACTTCCGCGGTACGCCCCCATAGCGTTACGTCGACGAATGTTGCTTCATCGACCCATTGCTCATTGCGTTTAACACGATCGTTAACGGCCAAACCAATCTCCGATACGGCCGTACCGCTGGGAATATAGCGCAGTTCGGGATCCCGCGTGAGATTGCCCATCAAAACCACCCGATTGTAACTTGCCATTTCGATTGTCCTTCCTGGCTACAGGAGAAAAATACAACAACCGCCTACTTGCAATCAGCCGACACAGCCACGTGATTGAGCCGAAAACCCAGCCAAAAAAATCCGATTGGGAGTCCTATCGCCCAATAACCCGAATTTGCCTGGAATACCCATGCTGAACACTTGTACCCCAATGAGCTTGAGCCTAGCAAATCCGGGCAGGCAGCACAAATCGATTTAAAAAACAGCACAAAACAACCGAAAAACCCCAACAACCCCCTATTCGGCCCACAGCGTACCCACCCGTCCAAAAGCGTCAAAAAACGCACCCAGCCACCCAAAAAGTTTGGCTTGCACCACGACAACGCTTAGCACCATGGCCCAACAATTAGATTAGCCCAACAATTAGATTAGGTAGTCGCCTCGACGGTCGCCGGCCCTGCTTTTTGGGGAGTACCCTCGGCAGCGGGAGCGTTTCCTTCCTTTGCATGCTCCAGAACCGGATCGACCAGTGCCGCAGGCAACCGCACGAACAACTGTCGCAAGATGCCGTCGTGAAGCTCGAATTGCCGGGTCAAATCGGCAAGCTTGTCGGTCGGCAATCGGAAGTAGGTAATCCAGTAGGCGCCTTTGCGCTGGCCATGGATCTGGTAGGCGAGGCGACGCTCTTCCCAAAGGCGGCTGACCTCAATCTGCCCGCCAGCCCCTTCGATCAGCCCATTCACTGCGCTAGGCAAGCCATCGCGATCTCGTGCCAATTTATTGGCATCTAGGATGAACAAACCTTCGTAGACAGCCGTATTCTCAGCCAAAATAGTTCTCCAAAAAATACTCAATCCCAATTTACTAAACTCTAGAGCCAATCCCGCAACAGTCCGCGGGACACCCTTGCTAATCGTACCCAAATTTAGGCTGCCCTACTTCTGAGTTGCACCTAAAATTTTAATCCCTCAGCGGGTCTGCATTGTGTATGTTCATCGCCACAGCAATTCCCCGCTCCACCCACGTCTCCACAGCGATGGTCGCACGAACCAATTCATTTTCCAGCAACTTCTGCTCGGCCTTGCCAAACTTTCCTAGTACGAAATCGGCTGCTTCCCACCCTTCGGGCACCGGGCCGATGCCAAATCGCAAACGAGAAAACGCATTGCTACCCAATTGTCGAATTGTGTCGGCGAGTCCTTTCTGCCCACCGTCCGAGCCGCCCGCTCGCAAACGGATCTTGCCCAACGGAAGCTGAAAATCATCACATATTACCAGGAACTCGTCTTGGGCGATCTTGTAAAAGTCGACCGCCTGCCTCACACTTTGACCGCTCAGGTTCATGAACGTTTGTGGCATGAGCAGCAAGGTCCGCTCTCCACCGATCAAGGCCTCCTGCAATTCCCCATCAAACTTCCTTTTACTGGCTGCGCCCCCGCCCTGGCCGGCACCGGCCGCGTGCCGCTGGGCAAGCCGCCGAATTACTTCAAAGCCAACATTATGACGTGTCTTTTCGTAATTCCTCCCGGGATTTCCCAAGCCAACAACCAATTTCATAGCCGATAACCAATCCGGGTCTCAGTCCCTCCCTCATCACACTCCGCTTAAATCTGGCTCCAGTCGGGCTACCGACCAGCTACGCCAGACTATTCGGCCGCCCCTTCTTCCTCCGCTTTTTCACCGATGACCTCGGGTTCGGCGCCGCTTTCGGTTGCTGCCTCGCCTGCCTCGCCTGCCTCTTTGCCCGTCACTTCAACGCACTGGACCAGTACGGCCGAAGCGTCGGTAATGACCTCGGCGCCGGCCGGCATGTCTTCGATGTCTGCCGACCGGAGCAACCCTCCCAAATGCAGATTATTGATGTTCAAATGGAGTTTGTCCGGAATGCTTGCCGCACTTGTTTCTATCTCGACCGAATGCAACACATGTTCTACTACACCCCCCTCGCTCTCGCCCGGCGCTTCCCCCCGAATCAATACGGGAATCTCAACTTTTACCCGGTCCGATGCCTTAACTCGCAATAAATCGACGTGCAACACGTGCGATTGAAAGGTGTCCCATTGCACATGCTGCAAAAGAGCCTGTCCATCGGCCGCACCTTGGAGCTCAACCAGATGCGCACCGTGGCGGAGCGTCGCATCCAGTTGGTCTGCCACAACCGTCAGGCTTAACGATTCCTCACCGTGGCCATACAGGACAGCGGGCAGTTGGCCCCTCTTTCGCATGCGGCGACTGTTCAGCTTACCGAGCGCTGTCCGCGGCTCGACATCGAGTAAATCCGGCATCAGGACCTCTGGTTTTTTGAGGGCCCCTACAAGGGCGAACATCCGCGAACACGGCCAGCAATACCACCCCCAGAGGGGTTCCTAGGCTGGGCGATGCTCGCAGTTGGCAAACTACTGATTTTGCCCGATTTGGCAAGGAATTCAACCCCAGCGATGCTGATTTCAGGGAAACAGCCGGCTCACCGATTCGTTGCGGTGAATCCTCTTGATGGCTTCGCCCAGTAGCGGGGCAATAGTGAGTACCTGGGTCTGCGGCAGCATCTGGTCCTGCCGGAGCGGAATGGAGTCGGTGCAGACGATACTATCCAGATTGGCCCCTTGGAGCCGCTCCACAGCCGGTCCGCACAGCACGGCATGGGTGGTGGCGACGTGGATCTCCCGAGCCCCATGATCGTGTAAAACTTGCGCAGCTCCGCAGATAGAACCGGCTGTACTAATCATGTCGTCAAATATGAGGACGGTTTTTCCCTCGACCGGACCACCAATCACGTTTTCCTGGATCGTCGTTTCGGCGTCTTTCCGGCGTTTATCGACAATCGCAAGAGTGCCGCCCAGCCGCTTGACATGCCCCAGCGCCCGCTTGATGCTCCCTTCATCGGGGCTGGCAATCACTAGCTCCTCCGCAGGAATATTGAGTTGCAGGAAGTGCTCATTCAGCACAGGAGCGGCGTACAGGTGGTCGACCGGCACGTCGAAAAAACCTTGGATTTGGGCAGCATGCAAATCCATGGTCAGCACGCGATCCGCCCCGGCCATCGATATCATATTTGCAACCAATTTGGCCGTAATCGGCACGCGACCCTCGTCCTTGCGATCTTGGCGGGCATAGCCGAAATATGGGACTACTGCGGTGATCCTCTCCGAGCTGGCCCGCCTGCAACTGTCGATCATCACCAACAATTGCATCAACGTTTCGTTGGCGGGCGGACAGGTCGGTTGGATTAGATAGACATCGCGACCGCGGATATCCTCTTCAATCTTGCACGACGTTTCACCATCGGGAAAAGCCCCCAGAGCGATCGCCCCTAGCTCGACGCCTAGATAGTCGGCGATCGACGATCCCAATGCCGGATTCGCGTTGCCACTGAACAACTTCAAATCGGCCATAATTCCTCCTATGGACACATGCGGTTCTCATGGACGCCAGTTACCCCCTGCAACTCACAACCTTCCGCAAAAATCCGATTGCCGGGTGGCTCATCGGCTGCGCAGGGGTCAATAATACGACAATTTAGTACTGTTTCGCACACCCGTACTGCCCATCGCCTCTTCCACCGCCCGTAAGTCCGCCACGCTGTTAATGCTAAGCGATTCGCTTGGCTGAAGGACTTTATGGGCCATCACGCGTTTGCCCTCGGCAAGTAGTAAAGCAGGACAATCGGTCAAATAGTATTCGCCTTGCGCGTTCTCACTGTTCAGCTTACTTAGTGCTGCCAGCAGTTCGCGGGCGTCGAACACATAGGTACTGACGTTGACCTCGCGAATCGCCCGTTGTTGGTCGCTTGCGTCTTTTTCTTCAACGATTCTGGAAAAATTTCCTTCCGCGTCACGGACAATCCGCCCAAAACCGGCAGGATCTTCTCGCTCAACCGTGCCCAAAACGCAAGCCGCCTGCTCGCGCCTGCATGTATCGACGAGGGTTTGCACGGACCTTGATTCCAGCATCGGAGAATCTCCGGCCACGACAACGACAGGCCCTTGATGCTCCGCAATAGGACCGCGGCACATCATCACCGCGTGGCCGGTACCGAGCTGCTGCGACTGCTGAGCAAACTCTATATTTGGCACCGACGCCAGGGCCTCACGAACCCGATCGGCCCGATACCCCACAACGACGACGATTCGCGAAATGCCGGCGGCGGCCAGGGCATCCAGGACGTAGCCCACCATGGGCCGGCCGCAGACGGGCACCAGCACCTTGGGAAGCTCTGATTCCATGCGAGTTCCCTTGCCAGCCGCCAGGACAATGGCCATTAAATCAGAGCTAGTGCGCATCGAGGAAACTCGGGGGAACGGAAATGGTCGCAACACGGGCCATCTTGCCATGAACCGCCATGGCCTGCCAAGGGTCTTGCCCGGAGGAGCCGCCGCGACGCTGGGCCTGCCGCGGGCTCCCGGTAAGGCCAATCGAGAGACACAGTCGTGACCAATGAGCAATCACCCAATTGACCAAATATCAATGGCGAATGCCCGCTGGCCCAATGGGGCCGGTAGTTCCAACTTTTCACGCATGGCATGGGGAACGGGGGATTTATTTGATTGTGACGCCCAGAAAAAAGACCCGCTATCTGCTCACTGGGCTCACTTTCGAGGCTCACTCTCCGCTCGGGGCCACTTCCACCCGCTGCCCAAGCATCCTAAAATGCGGGATTCAGCAAATTCCAGTCCTCCTGACTCTCTTGTTCATGCACCAAGGCCGACCGTGAGTGTTGCCCATGATGAGCCTCTCGTAGCCCCGCTTCCGCGAAGGAAACCCGTCTTGCAAGATGCCATTAAAAAGGCCGATGTCCTCATCGAAGCGATGGGCTGGATTCGCCGCTTTCGCGACAAGATCACCGTCATCAAATTGGGCGGGAGCGTGATGGAAGATTCAGAAGCGCTTCGTCATTTGCTCGTCGACATCGTGTTCATGGAGACCGTCGGTATGCGACCCATTCTGGTACACGGTGGGGGAGCCGCCATTACCCGAGCGATGGCCGAGGCCCATATTGAGCCGCGTTTCATCCAAGGACGTCGCTATACGGATGCCGATACCCTGGCCATCGTCGAGCGGGTGCTGGCGGGCGAAGTCAACGAAGCACTCGCCGCCCGCATTGAGGAGTACGGCGGCCGCGCCATGCCGCTGAACTTTTCCGGCATGAATAACAACGTGCTCTTTGGCGAACAGCTTCAGCTTCAGGATTCGCGTGGAGCACTCGTGGATTTGGGAGCAGTTGGACAAGTCACTCGCGTCGATCGTGAAACCCTGGACAACCTTTCCTATGCCGGCCAGGTCCCGGTGATTCCATCAATGTGCGAAACAGAAGACGGCGAGCGCCTCAACGTCAACGCCGACACGGCCGCTACCGCAGTTGCCCAAGCGGTGGGTGCTGAAAAGCTCGTTTTTCTCAGCGACGTCAACGGCGTCCGCCGCGACAAGAACGATGCGAAATCACTGATCCACTCGCTGAACGCGAGTGCGGCCCAGCAACTCATCGTCGACAAGCATATCGAAGCCGGAATGATACCCAAAGTGGAGGCCTGTCTGGAGACTCTCCGGAAGGGAGTAGGCAAGATTCACATCATCGATGGCCGCTTGCGTCACTCGTTGCTGCTGGAAATCTACACCAACCAGGGCGTTGGCACAGAAATTGTTGGGGATTAGATTCATATGACTATGACCGCTAAATCTACGATCTGCGCCGAGACTCTCCAACGGTTTGAAAAATATGTGATCCCCAATTACGGGCGCTACCCGGTGGCGCTGGTACGCGGCGCGGGTTCTGAGGTGTGGGACGATCAGGGCAATCGCTACCTTGACTTTTTCCCCGGCTGGGGCTGCAATCTGCTAGGCCATTGCCCGGCGCCCGTCGTAGATGCGGTACAACAGCAACTAGGCCAACTCATACACGCTCCGAACACCTGGTACCTGGAAGCCCAGGGTCGCTGGGCACAGCTCCTCAGTGAGCGGAGCTTTGGTGGGCAGGCGTTTTTCTGCAACTCAGGCGCGGAAGCCAACGAGGCGGCTATCAAACTGGCCCGCCTTCATACTTCGCCCGGAAGGTACAAAACGATCACATTTACTGGCGGGTTTCATGGCCGAACATTTGCAGCCGTGACCGCCACCGCCCAACCCAAGTACCACGAAGACATCGGGCCCTTGCTGCCCGGTTTCAACTATGTTCCGTTTGGCGATTTGGGCGAGGTGGAATCCAAGATTGACGACGAGACTGCGGCCATCCTGGTGGAACCGATTCAGGGTGAGGGCGGGATTTGCCTCCCTCCCGATGGATTTCTGCAAGGGCTAAGGGATCTTGCCGACGCGCATGGCCTGCTTTTGATTTTTGACGAGGTTCAATCCGGCTGCGGTCGCACGGGCAAATGGTTCGCTCACCAGCATTTTGGTGTCGAGCCCGATATCATGACGCTTGCAAAAAGCCTGTGCGGCGGAGTTGCCGGCGGGGCAATGGTGGCGCGGAGGGAAGTTGCCAGTAGCTTGCGTCCGGGAATGCACGCTGCCACATTCGGCGGCAATCCGCTTGCCGCGCGCGCAGGAATAGCCACGATCGAAATGATCGAATCGTTGGAGCTGCTTGACCGGGCCACCGAGTTGGGCGAAAGTTTCCGGAAACAGCTTGCCCCGGTCGTCGAGGAGTTGGCCGTTGCCGTGGAGCTGCGGGTGTGCGGATTGATGATAGGCCTGGAACTTACCGTCGAAGCGGCGCCACTAGTTCAAGATTGCATCGATCACGGCCTGCTCATCAATTGCACGCAAGGCAACATCATACGGTTGTTGCCCGCGATGACGCTCACCGACCAACAACTCGAGGAGGGGTGCGAAATCCTTAAGGCGGCGCTGAGAGAGTCCAAAGACTGAACACGAAACACTGCTCACAAAACATTGGCCAGGTCCAACTCATGCGCCACCTCCTAACGGTTAGCGATCTATCTGGTGACGAAATCCACCGAATCTTTGCGCTCACCGACGACCTGAAGTCGAAACTGGCCCAAGGAGTGCGCGAATCGATACTACCCGGTCGGGTGATGGCATTGTTGTTTGAAAAACCCTCGCTGCGGACACGGGTGAGTTTCCAGGCGGGTATGGCCCATCTGGGCGGAACCAGTTTGATGCTAGGCGACGATGTCGGTTTCGGTAAACGGGAACGGATCGACGACTTCACTCGTGTGCTGTGCGAGTTTATCGATGTGCTGGTCGTGCGGTCCAAGCAGCATCATACGGTGGAGCAGGTCGCCCAGCACGCCACGTGCTCGGTCATCAACGGGCTCACCGACTTGTCACATCCATGCCAGGCATTGGCCGATCTGTATTCGCTCAAGGAACAACGAGGTACCCTGGATGGGGCCAGGCTGGCCTGGGTGGGCGACGCCAATAATGTGGCTCGCAGCCTGGCCATTGCGTGTAGCAAGCTGGGCGTCGAGTTCGCCGTGGCTGCCCCGCGCGGCTATGAATTTGATGCAGAGCAGTGCCAGGCCTGGCGTACGGACGCGCCAGGCTGGGAATTGCAGATTACCAACGATCCGCACGAGGCCGTTGCCGGTGCTTCTGCGGTGTACACCGATGTGTGGGCCAGCATGGGGCAGGAACAGCAGCAAGCCAAACGGAAACAAGATTTTGCCGACTACCAGGTGAACCAGCAGCTCATGGCTTCTGCTCCCGAGGATGCCTTGTTTATGCATTGCCTGCCTGCTCGGCGCGGCGAAGAAGTTAGCGATGCCGTTGTGGATAGTCCCAACAGCATCGTGGTCGCTCAGGCCGGCAACCGCATGCACGTGCAAAAAGGGATTCTCGCCTGGCTTCTGGCCGCGCAAAGCTGACGATCCCAAACATCGCACCGTGGATACCGGTCACCCAATCCCCTGCGACGACTATCAAAACGAACCAGAACAACAGGAAGCCAAACGACACCAAAAACGCCCGTAGGCAAAACCTCTCAACCGCCCGACAACACTCATTAGATGAATCAAACATGAGCAAACGCTACTCCTTGGCTAAGCGCTTGCAAGAGAAATCAGGATTAGGCAAATCCCATGTTGGCAAGATTGTAGCCGCCATGCTACGCATGATGATCGCCACGCAGCGGCATCCCCTCAATTGATATTCCCGCACAAAAAACATTCAAGACCACCCAGATCAGTGCGCGGTCTCAGAAATTCATAAACTCTATACGAATCGCCAAGTAAAACTGGCCATAGACGCAAATAGCTGGATTGAAATCTCCTTTTCATCCAGTCTGCGTCTAAGTAGAATCATGGCGGATCAAAGTTTCCCTGCCCGTTTTCGAGCGGAGCGTTCTGTGAAACGCAACGACACACCAATACAGTGGCAAAGAAGGAGTTGATAAACCATGACCCTGCGGGATGACGGACGCGATTCGGCTACCATGCTGCGCCCCTTTCAGATCGACGCTGATGTTCCTGGGGCGGCTCCCGGCCGCGTCCTGGTGCGTGCCGGAAAAACAGCCGTGTTGTGCACGGCAAGTGTGGCCGACGACGTGCCTCCCTGGCTGCAGGGACAGGGAAAGGGCTGGGTGACTGCGGAGTACAATATGCTGCCCGGCAGTACCCACCCGCGCAAGCGCCGTGAGCGAGGCGGCAAAGTAGATGGACGCACGTCGGAGATTCAGCGATTGATCGGTCGTAGCTTGCGCGCGGTAGTTGATCTGGCCCAGCTTGGCGAACGCATGATTACCGTAGATTGCGACGTACTGGAAGCCGACGGCGGCACCCGCACGGCCAGTATCACCGGTGGGTTTATCGCGCTGGCTGCTGCACTGGAAGCGATTCCAGATTTGGATCTCACGGAGACCACGCCACTGGTAGATTCGGTGGCCGCGATCAGCGCGGGAATCGTCGACGACACCGTGTTGTTGGACCTCGACTATAGCGAGGATGTGCGCGCCGCGGTCGATATGAATATCGTCATGACTGGTGGAGGGCAATTCGTCGAAGTGCAAGGCTCGGGTGAAGAGGCCACCTTCAGTGGCCAGCAATTGACTGCGCTCCTGGAAGTGGCGCGACACGGGATCGCAGAGTTAACCAGTCGCCAGACTGAATTCCTGGGCACCGTCTGGCCGCCGCCCCGCAGCGCAGGTACCTAGCCCACAATTCTCGCCCCTATTGGGCGAGCCCCTATCCGGTATCCGGTGCCCCCGTATTAGACGCAATAGCTGCAACTTGCTTAATCGCGAGGGCGCCTCGTGTCTGTGCGAATCCATCCTCGAGGTAAATCCGACCGCCTAAATCCCGCCGCCACCGCCACCGCCA
>JAKVCC010000016.1 GCA_022448265.1 Pirellulales bacterium | reverse complement strand
GCTGGCGACCTGTTCGAAATCATTTCTGCAAACCTGATCACCGGTGTGTTTGATACGCTGACCCTGCCGGCTCTTTCATCCAGCCTGGTGTGGGATCTGGCAGACTTGTACACGACAGGTGAACTCCTGGTGGCGACATCCTCGGTGACTCCCGGCCCGGAAGATTTGAATATGGACGGTACGGTCGATGGCTTAGATCTTGGTATTCTGCTGGAGACCTATGGGACGGTGGGGACTCCGAGTACGGGCGAGCTCAACGGCACTCCGCCGGTCGATAGCGTGGACCTTGGCATCTTGCTGGCCGCCTTCGGCACCTCGTCGCTGGGCGCAGCAACCGTTGCCGTCCCCGAGCCACACACACTGCTGTTAGCATCGCTGGCCAGCATGGGGCTGACGTTACGCCGGCGGCGATCGGCAAGATAGCGAGTGCCAAACGATGCGAACATAGGCACGGTCAGGCCAGCCCTTGCGCTTCTGGAGCAATGTTTTGGACAATGCAACATGCCAGACGGGCGAACAGATTCAAACATGCGAGTTCTCCTGTTAGCCGAAATGTATCAAAGTTGATACGTTTCAGTCAGGACAGTCGCACACTCGACGTTGGACGGTCAGCTACAAAGGCTTCATCGACAACGGTTTAGAAACAGTGGACAGGGGCGGGCTCGAACCGCCGACACCGGCCTTTTCAGGGCCGTGCTCTACCAACTGAGCTACCTGTCCATGAGCTCGCGAGACACCACCAGCTACCGGAACGCGACTCGCGTCATGGTAGGATTCTTGCGCAGCGATGTCAATTCGTCTGGCCGCGAAACGGCGAGCGGCGGGCCGCCCAGAGGCGTATGGCATTTGTGCTCGACACGGTACGGCATGCATGCAGTGCGATGCATGCCGCCTACCCTATTCCCCAACGCCGATCAGGCAGGTATCAGGGCGGGCAGCTTTTCCCTTATAAGCTGCAAAACCTTGGCGGCGTCTATCGCCATGTTGGCGGCAGACAACCAGTCCTGCTAGCCAATATAGACCGGGTGGAACGTTTCGCGGCGCATCTGGAGTTTGACCAACGGTTGAGCGTAGTCCTTCGGGATGATAAATCTCACATCAGACAAACGGAGCGAAACCGCGAACGCACTACCAGGACCCTGCCTACCAGCAGGCCAGCCTCGGCTGAGATGCGGTTTTGTGGTAGGCTCACCAGTGCCATATGCCTTAAACAGGCCCAAGCCGGGTAGCCTACGCAACTTGACATCGCGCTGGGTTCCTTATTACCATGCGGAGGTGGTGGCCCCTCGGAAACCACGGAGGTGCATTCGCTTGCAGCCCAAGCGTGCCTCGGCAGGTGGGCGATTTGGGGAGATCGGCACCGGCAAAGGGGAAGAGCGCCGACTCTTACAAACCCACGGTTAACAAAGCTGAGCAAAACTCCCCATGGCCAGCATTCTTCTAGGCGCGCCCGTTCCAAGTTTGTGGTTGCCCCAGTTACGTTCTAGACGCTGCCCAAAACGATACCCAAGACGAGGCTCCAGACTGCACTTCATAATGTTGCAGCAGTCCCCACTGTTTTGGCCTGCGATGCTCAGAGCACTGCTGCTTGTGTCCATGATTTTCGGCGGAATCCAACCGGTCTATGCAGTGACCAGGGAAAGTCCGGAGGTGCGCAAGCTCGTCGAAGAGGGCAAGAAATATCTTGAGCAACACACCGACGAGCGTCTTGGCGGTAAGTGTCTTATCGCCTTCGCCCTTTTGAAAGACCGCGAACTGCCCACCCATCCCCGCATCCAGCAAGCACTCGAAGCATGCCAAAACACACCGAGCAGCGAGGTGCGCAGCGGCGACGTTTACAGCAATGGTCTGGCTATTATATTTTTGACTGAACTGGATGGAAGCAAGCACAAGGACCTCATCAGCCGCTATGCCGGGACCATGGCCAGCCGGCAAAAAAAGAATGGGGCTTGGGGCTACGAGTCCACTTCCTTCGGCGATACTTCCCAAACGCAATACGCAGCTTTGAGCGCTTGGAAACTTATGCAAGTCGGCTTGCCGCCGCGAGTCGCTGTCCTCGACGGCTGTACCAATTGGCTGCTACGCACCCAGGACCCCAGTGGAACATGGGGCTATCAAGGCAACGACACCGACGGTTCAGCCCTGGTGAAGCAAAGCAGAACCTCGCTTAGCATGATGGCTGCCGGCATGGGAAGTACCATGATCCTTGGCAACCTTTTGGGAATCCTAACCCCGGGCAGCACGACTACGGTACAAATTCCGCAAGAGCAATTACCATCGGTCCTGCGCCGCGCCAAAACCAAGTCGCAAATGCGCACATTGTCGGGAAGCGGCGTCGACCCTCAACAAATGCATGCAGCAATCCTGCGAGGGCAAGCCTGGTACGATAAGAATTTCAGTGCGCGCCTGATTAAAGAAACCAGTGAATATCCGTGCTATTTGCTCTATTCGCTGGAGCGCTACAAGAGTTTTGAAGAACTGTGGACCGGGTCGGCACCGGAGGAGCCCGAGTGGTACCAACTAGGCTACGAGTATTTGAAGGAGCGTCAGCTGGAGCATGGTGGCTGGCACAGCAGGTCGGGCGACGCCTGCGCCACGGCCTTCGCAATGCTGTTCCTAATGCGATCCACACAAGTGGGCATCAAGGCCAGTCTGGGCGAAGGAACCTTGATTGGCGGGCGGGGACTGAGCAAGGATTTGTCAAGAATGCGCATCCAAGGCGGGCGCCTGGTTACCAAGCACAAACCTACTGAAACGGATCAACTACTAGCCATGCTCGAAGGCCCGCAAAGCGAAGAACTTGACGAATTACTCCGAGACCCTGCTGCGCTGGCAGACGTCGATGTGGATACCGACGGGGCACGTCGCTTGCAGCAGGTTGTCAAGAGCGGCACCCCCGAAGCGCGTGTCCTGGCGGTGCGGGCCCTGGCCCGTTTGCGCAACTTGGATCATGTCGGCACACTTCTTTATGCCATGACCGATCCCGACAAGCGAGTCGTCCGTGCCGCGAGGGACGGCCTCTGCTTTGTTAGCCGCCACTTTTCCGGGTTTGGACTTCCCCTGGATTTCAACGATACCCAGCGATTTAATGCCCTGGACAAATGGAAGGCCTGGTATCGGCAACTGCGACCCAATGCGATTATCATGCCTTGAAACCGTATTGATTCAACTCAGAACGAGAATTTGGAATACCAACCCAGGACGAAGAAAAAGAGAAGTATAATCCATGACCTACCAACACTGACTACTGACGCGTCGTCTTAGCAAATGAAACAACCTCTGCTCCCTTGGCTCTCCAGTCTGTGACACGTATGGAAAATTCCACTTCGACCAGCGCTACGGTCAGTGCGCCAGCTTCGGATGCAAGCCAGCGTTACCAGCTAACAGTGAATAGCTACGATCGCACTGCGACGTTGATCATTGCACTGCTGGTGATCGTCGGCTTTGCCGTGCTGGGTTTGTTGGTCGTGTACTTTGCCAAAAAAACTTTTCCTATCATTGAGGCCATACCTGTTGTACCCGTTGAGGCCACTAGTCAGAATCCCGCAGGCCTAGCCAGAGACCCCGAGCCGCCCGGGGTCGAGGAAGCCCCCGAACTCTCTGACCCTCAGTTGCAGACCGTTCTTGACACCCTAACCAGTGCGGTCTCACCACAAGAAGTCTTGTTATCCGACCAGATCCTCAACGCAGAAGACCAGGCAGGGAAGGGCAAGGGCCAAGGCGATTCGCGCATGGCTGGTCCAGGTGGCGAGGGTGTCTTGGAACGGGTGCCCCGTTGGGAGCGATGGAAGATCCGATTTGTACCCGAGTCAACCAGTGATTTCGCTAGTTGGCTGGACTATCATAAGATTGAAGTCGGCGTACTAGGCTATGACAATTCGGTGCATTACGCCACCCACCTGAGTTCCGGATCGCCTCACGTAAAGAAGGGCCCCCCCGAGAAAGAAATACGCGGATATACCTCTGCCGCCGATGGGCCAATGCCGACTTTGACCATCGCGCTGGCCCGCAAGGCCGATATCGCACGACTTGGCCCCACAGTCTTGTTGTTTTATCCCCATGAGGTTGAGAGTTTGCTTCACTTCCTAGAGGGAAAAACCCTTGATAAGAAGTTTTCCGGCAAGCGGGATGTGAACTCCATTCGGCAAACGGTCTTTACGGTCGTCCATGAAGGGGGAAAATACGCCTTTGAGGTACTTGAGCAAAAATACTTTTAGCCTGTGACCCATTTCCTCGAGCAAGAGATTCCATGGAAATACTATTTAAATACCTGGGCTACATCGTGTATGCCGTATTGGCGGTACTGGCCCTCTGGGGCTCCTATTGCGTGATCATGGTTTGGCGCCGTGTGAGCCAAATGCGATTTGACGACGAGCAGGAGCAGGAGGAGTTTCTCGGCGAGCTGGAAGAAGGTCTGCAGTCGCAAAATTTCCATGCCGCGATCGAGTTGTGCGACGGCGACCGGCGGGCATTGCCACAACTCACACTGTTTGCGATTAACAATCGCGAACTGGGCTACGAAAAGCTGCGCTCGCGCGTGTCCGAACGTTTTCAACAAGACGTGCTCGCCGATATCGAGCATCGTCTGAGCTGGGTTACGACAGTAATCAAGAGTGCGCCGATGATCGGACTGCTAGGAACCGTCATGGGCATGATGGGGGCCTTCGCCAATCTGAGCAGCGGTGAAAAGGTCGATACGTTAAAAATGGCTTCGGACATCCAGTTTGCGCTAATTACGACCGCCTGCGGCCTGGCCATTGCCGTGCCGCTGGTTTTGTGTACGGCCAGCATCAATATCAATCTGACCAAGATGGAAGACTTTGTCGTCGCCGGCTTGGGAAGATTATTTGAAGACATGAAGAGCATATTGGGCACCAATCCCGGGAAGTCCGCATGACCGGCACCACCGATTGGGATCAAGAATTTCCAGACGAAGCGCCCCGGGTGCGAAAACCCGATCGCGGCCAGGATGTCGAGATGGACATTACACCGATGATCGACATTACGTTCCTGCTGCTGATCTTTTTCATCGTGTGCTCCACACCCGACCAAAAATCGGCGATCGAACTCCCGACGGCCAAATATGGCAAAGGAGTCGGTGAAAAGAACTCGGTCATCATCACACTGAGCGACGAAGGCGCCGATGCAGCCCCTATCTATTTGGCAAACGGCAAGGTTGGCGAAACCTTGCCGGACGATGACCGGCAAGCACAAATGATTCGAGAGGCTGTTGAAAAAGGTCGCAGCGAAGAACACAAGGAGAATGTCTTGATCAAGGCCGATCGCAATGTGGCCTACCGCGACGTCGCCAAGGTGATCAAAGCCGTATCGCGTGTGGATGGCGCCAAGATCCATCTGGCTGTTCTCGAGGCGAATTAACAGTACAAGTCATAACCATCGCATGAGTCGAAAAAAACTACGATTGCCAGGCATGGCCGATGCGGAGGGCCGCTCGCGCAAAACAAGCGCCGAAGACGACATGGACCTGACTCCCATGGTCGATGTCACGTTTTTGCTGCTGATCTTTTTTATGATCACCGCGGCATTTGCGCTGCAAAAAGCACTGGAAGTACCACCGGTAGCAGACGACCAGGCGGCATCCCAAAAACTCGATGACTTGGAAGTCGATTCAGTCGTCGTACGAATTGACGCCGACAACATCTTTTGGATTGGCGCACCTAAGTGGGACGAAGAGCAGAAGGCACCCAGTATCCAGGACATGCTGGTCACACTGCGGGAAGCGCGCGAAAGTTTGCGGGGAAAGTCCGCAAAGCTGCTAGTTCAGGCCAATGGCGACTCGCGGCACGAATTCGTCGTGGCTGCACTGGATGCGGGTTCAGGTGTCGGCATGGAGGAAATTCGACTGATGAGTTACGAAGATGACGAAATGGATTTTTGAACGATGAATATCAATGACTTTCTGGACATCCTGCAACAGCGTGACCTTGTTGCTCCAGCCATTGTCGACCAACTGCGCCAAAAAGCTTCCGCTGGAGATGGACGCGTCACGCCCCAGGCGGTGCTGAAGTATCTAGTAAAAAATGAGCTGGTCTCCCGCGACCACGCCAAACAACTTCTGAAGACCGCGCTTACAGTGGCACCGCACGCGGAGTCGAGCATTCTGGGCGTTGCCCCCAAGCCCGCGAAGGGCAAAAAAACCGCAAAACATTCTTCTGAGGAGACGCCGACCCTCAAGCCAGAAGAGCCCACACCGCCACCTGCAGCAGCGACAAGCCGCAGTCAGAACATCGATTCAGCTGCCCCACTGGATGCGCTGGGTGATGTGCTATCCAAATCGATGGCAACGGAAAACCCGCATGCGTCATTTGAGGAAACTGCCACGAACAAACGCAGCGCGCGCGCCAAAAAACGCAAGGCAAAGCGTGCGAAGGACAAAAGCGAATGGGACTCACCGCTCCTCCTGGCCGGTGGTGGTGGTCTCCTAGCCTTGCTCATTGTCGGAATCGTCGTTTATATCCTGATCAATCGGGAAGACGCCGAAGCCGTCTTGTCCGAGGCCAGCGTTTTCTTTGAAGACGGGTCCTACACTCAGGCCATCAAGCAGTACGAACATTTTGTCGAAGCGTTTCCTAACCACCCTCAATTTAGCACCGCCAAGGTCAAGCTGGGCATCGCCAGGCTGTGGAAAGCTACTCGCGGCGCTGATTCGTCCAATGCCTTGCATACCGCACAAGACGTACTAGATACCATCCAGGATGAGGAAGAATTCAAGAGCGCGCAACGCGACTTAGCCTCCCTCTTACCCGAAATCTCCCGTGGCCTGGCCGCGGATGCAGAGAACGCCTCCAGTGCGGAGGAAGTTAACCGCTTGGTCGGGCTAGCCAATGTGTCGCTGGGCCTGTGTACCAACACCAAGTTCATCTCGAAGAAATTTCGTGACGAAGTTATCCTGGACGAGGTTCGGGAAACCCTCGTCCGCGTGAAAAGGACGCGGCTGCAGAAAGAGCGGTTAGCGGCAGCACTGCTCGAGATCCAAGTGGCCATCGAAGCGCAAGACACTGCCAAGGCCTACCAAATCCATAAGCAACTCATCGACGAGAATCCGGGCCTGCTGAACAACGAGACGCTGGCGGCCAAACTTTCGAACATCTCGGCTGCGGAGGCGGCCGCGGTCGCATACGTTGCCGATTCGATACCCGCCTCGACAAGCGAAGAACCCGCTGGAGTCCTGGCCTCGGTGGCGCTTGCCGAGGGCAATGGAAAGACCACTGGGGGCCAGGAAAAAACTGTCGCAGTCCGCATCGATGGCGCCCTATTCGGACTTCGCGCGGCAGACGGGGCCGTACGTTGGCGACGATTTCTCGGCATTGCTCCTCATCTGCCGCCACAAGAAATGGCTGGCGGCGATCTGATTGTTGTCGACGGCCTGCGCCACGAAGTCCTGAGACTCTCCAGCAACACGGGCAAGCTCTTATGGCGACTCAAATTAGGTGCGCCCATTTCCCAGCCCGTACTGACAAAAGACCGTTTAGTAATCGCCGGTCATGACAATAGGCTCCACATCGTAGACTCGACCACGGGCGAGCGCCTAGGCTATGTGCAGATTTCTCAAAAGCTGATAGTTCCGCCCGCCGTATCCAACTGGGCGAAGCGAATCTACGTCGTGGGGGACCATTCGAGCCTCTACACCCTTTCGACTGAAGACTACTCTTGCTTGGGAGTGCATTTTCTAGGACACGCGCCGGGTAGTATTTCAGCAGCGCCGGTTGCGATACTCGGAAAGGTGGCGGTCGCCGTGAACGCGGGTGTTGCTACGAGTCATCTGCGGATACTTAACACCGACGTCCAAGGAGTCGTAACAGACCAAGCGACCACGCGACGTTTAGACGGACTGGTCAATACTAGGTTGCTCATGGCGGGCCGCCGGCTGGTCGCCTTGACAAACAAGGGGCAGGTCAACGTTTACGAGGCCGGTTCCGGTGAAGGCAACGCGGCGATGACGCCGATCGCGACCCGCAAAGCGGACAAAATGGTGACCAACGCGCGGTTTGGTCTGTTTCAGGACCAACACGTTTGGGTCGCTGGCAATCAGTTGAACAAGCTGGCCGTACTCCCCACGGAAAATCGATTGTCCGCTGTAGATATCGATTCGGACTACTTGGGCGACACGTTTGATCATAGGTTGCAGCACATCGACGATTTAATGATCCATGTTCGCCGTCCCCGCGCTCAGGCCGGCGCAATTGTGGCTGCCATGCAGATGTCCTCCGGACTTGCCCTGTGGGAAACCCGAGTAGCAGTCCCCTTGGCCGGCGCGCCGGCCATCGATAGAAAAGGGAACCGCATCACTGCACTCAGCTCCGCGGGAGCCGCCTTTGTTGTGGATCGCGAAGCCATACGCCGCGCCGTGCAAGACCCGTCGGCACGCCCTCGCCCATCAGTCCGACGGGCACTACCGGCCCTGACCTCATGCACGGATCTCGGCCTGGGTCGCCTGGCGGCTTGCACCGTAGGGTTCGACACGCTGGTCCATTTTCGGCCCGACGCCACAAGTCGTCCGCTCACGGTGACCCAGCTTGCCAGTCCCGCCAGTTGTCGTCCAATGGCTTGGGAAAACACGTTTGTCGTGCCCACCCAATTAGGCCAGGTCTTCCTGTTTGATAGCAACACTGGAGCACAAATCGGTAGTCCTTTTCAGCCATCCCTATCGCCCACACCTAAATACCACTGGCAAACTCCCGCGATCTACGGCACTGGAGATGACTCGAGCCTCATTTTGAGTGACGGCATTGCGAAGATTTATCAGATCAAACTGGTTCGAGATCCTCTGCCTCATTTGGCCGCAGTAGGCGAAGCCGACATTGGTCCATCGCTGCTCAACACGCGCCTGTCCGTGATTAGCGATCTCGCCTGTGCCGGCACCCGCGCAGGCGGAATAGCCATGTACCGGTTGCCCAGTTTGGAAGCTGAGCCGGTCGTCGAATTAGGCTCACAGATTACCTGGGGGCCATTCGCGGTGGGAAACACATGGATATTCACCACCGACGACAATGACTTGGTTGCCCTGTCGGGTCAGGGGAAAATTGCCTGGAGAAAGCCGCTTGCGCATGGCCCCGTTACCGGGATACCACTGGCGGACGGCAACGACTTGCTGCTTCTCGGTCAGCATGGCCGACTATCCCGCATTGCGATTGGCAGTGGTGACGAAACGGGACACGTTGATCTGCAGCAACCGGCGATTGCCGGACCCATTGCATTGGGACCGAGGCTGGTCGTCGCCGGATCTGACGGCACGCTGTTGGTACTCGAACGTCCGTAACTCTAGCCCCGAGGCCTAAGTTGTTTTTTTGGGGCCAGTTCTTTCGCCGCACACTCTACCGCCGGGCTTCCCTGGGCTGGGCGCTGGCGGTAGCCCTCGTGGGCCTGCCCATGCTGGTCCTAGCGGAGGAACAACCTCTGCCTGTTCGGCTATTGGACCGAGTACCGTTCGACCGGATCACGCTGGATGCGGCCAGTGGCGGACATAAAATTGATATCTTGCTGCTGTCCGAGCGACATGTCCCCAATCCCTTACCGGTGAACGGCGATTTGGAAGTACGCCGTTTGAGCCAACCTTCGGTTCAGTACACAATTCGCTGGGCCTCCATCGCACAGGTCGAATTCTTCGAGCAACTCTTACTGAAGGAAGCGCGGCGACTGACCGCGACGGCCAACCTGGACGAAGCGTATGAGTATCTTTACTTTCTCGCTCAACATTACTCTCATCTGGAAGGCCTGGCAGCTGCACAAGAAAAATACTTGGTGCAAGATGCGGGCGCCACCTATCGGGCCAAACGATACGACGAATCGCTCACGGTGCTGCTCGCGCTCTACAATCTGAATCCGCGCCGAGTCGGCCTAGAAAAGCAAGTTGAGGTTGTGAGCGATCTGTTGATTCAAGAACACTTGTCAGAGAAAAACTTTACCTCAGCCCGCGGCGTTCTGAAATTGCTACAGCAGGGATTCCCTCAGCTTGGGCTGGAAAACATTGCCACCTGGCAACAAAAATTTCAAAGCGATGTGGCCCGACAACTGGCCCTGGCGCGCCGTGCCATGGATCAGGGTAATAGCCGACTGGCCCGCCAGGCCGTCCGCCGCGCCAATGGCATTCTGCCCGAGAATCCCGCAGCCATGTCGTTGGTCCAGGAAATCAACCAGCGCTGGTCAGAAATTGTGGTGGGCGTGAGCACACTGGCCTCCGAAACCGGCAGGACGCTGCTCGGTGACTGGACCGCTAGCCGTATTCGCCCCCTCATGGCTCCCCAATTGGTGGAACTGGTTGACTTTGGCGCCGAAGGGGGCATCTACCGTTTCCGGGGGGGTGAACTGGCCAGCGATGACTCCGGCTTGGGTTTGGAGGTCCGGCTCGACAAAACGGCTCTAGCCGAAGGGATCACTCCCGAGCGCATTGCAGTGCAGTTGCTCCGCATGTCCGATCCCGCCAGCCTCAGCTACCAAGTGGGCTTGGGGGGCCTTTTAAAAACTGTTGGCATTGACGAGGGGCAGCACGTGCAAATCAAGTGGCACCTGTCGCACGTACGTCCCGAAGCGCTACTGCAAATGCCGCTGGAGCAAGTACTCGGCGGAAATAAACCGCCGCTCGCTTATCATGCGTTCCAAGAGGAAAATCAGTTGGACCGCATCCGTTACTCGCGGCGGGCCGCGGCCGACCCGCGCGCACCGACCGAGAACCCCCTGCGTCCATCCGGCCGGCAGTCTCCTCAGGTGGCCGGTCCCAAAACAATCATTGAGAGAGTTATTCCCAACGAGCAAGAGGCGATCGACGCTCTGCTTCAAGGTGACGTGGATGCGTTAGATCGCATTCCTCCGTGGCAGGTCGAACGACTCCGAGAGTCCAAAAAAATCATCGTGGATTTTTACCGCCTCCCTACGGTACACGTCTTGATTCCTAATTATGCCAACCCACTCCTGGGTTGCCGCGAATTCCGCCGAGCCCTTTGCTACGGAATCGATCGAAAGCGGATACTCAACGAGCTGATTCTGGGCGGCCAACCCGCGCCCGGCTTCGGAGTCTTGAGCGGACCTCTGCCCCGGGGCTCCACACAGAGCGACCCGATCGGCTATGCCTACGACCCGGTAATTTCACCACTACCTTACGAGCCACGCCTAGCCGCGGTATTGGCCAAGGTAGCCCGGTTGTCGGTCGCAAAAAAGGCGAGCGCTCTGGCAGCCAACACGGCCGCAAAAAAGAGCGGGAAAGAAATCGAAAATACGTCTGAGAAAACACCCGTGCCGCAAAACGCTGTGGAGGTGGCGGCCCAACCGCTGGTGCTAGCCTTCGCACCCGATGCTTTGGCACGCTCAGCTTGCCAAACCATAAAACGGCAACTTGATGCAATTGGAATTCCCATCGAGCTGCGCGAGCTGGCTCCTCGCATGGGCCCACTTCCGGACGACTACGACTTGTTTTACACCGACCTGGCAATCTGGGAGCCCCTTGTTGACGCCCGACAACTGCTTGGCCCCCACGGCCGTGCCGGCAACTGTAGCGCAGCGATGAGCTTGGCGCTCGAACGGGTCGACCGCGCCCAAAATTGGAAGGAAGCACGAACACGTCTGCAACATGTCCATCAAATTTCTAAGAGCGATCTCCCCGTGATCCCACTATGGCAAACGATCAACGCTTTTGCCTATCGTCAGACCCTGCAGGGCATTGGTAAATCACCCGTTTCGCTCTATCAAAATCTTTCGGAGTGGAAGGTTCGTCTGCCGGAAGCGAGAGGTGCCCCATAATGCTTCTGCCTTTTCTGCAGCGCGTATACCAGTGGCACACCGGTTGCCGATCGGCCTGTCTCGTTTTCAGCCTGGTAAGCATCCTCTGCCCGTTAATAAACGACGGCAGGGCACGAGCTGCAGACAAAAAATATTGGGATTTGTCGCCCTATCGTATTCAGGTCCAACTAGCCGTGGATAGTCGAGCCAAACCGCAGGCGGCGCTCGGCAACCGGCTGAAGGATCGGATCAGCGCGCGGATCCGGTCTACCCTCTTTCCGCTGTGGTCGACCGAGATCTCGCTGGCAACGAGGCCAGTCAGGCAGCAGCTTTTGTCGGGTCTCACGGATTTGAACGAAAATATCGAGGGCGCAGGCGCTGGGCGATTCGACAAGCAATTATTCCTAGCGGTGCGGGCGACTGCGACTGGCTATGCGCTGGAGAGTCGGGAATACGATTGCTACCTCTACCGCTGGGGTCCTGTTCTGAGCCGCAACGTTCGGCAGGAGATAGCACTACCCGACCAATGCTTCGATCTCTTGCGAGCGACCTTCTCCCCATTGGCAACCATTCGCCCTCTGCCAGACGACGATCGGCACGTGGCGCTCCACTTTAAGGGGAGCGATTTGCCCCGACAAACGAGCGAAAGCCCATTTGCTGCGATAGGTGACGTCTATCAGCCCTTGCGCGTGAAGACCAATGCCACCGGAGAGGTGCCGCACACAGGTGTACGGGCCGTATCCTGGACCTTGCTCACGCTGGCCCAGGTAGATCCCGCCCATTGGACAGGGCAGATTCATACCGGCATTCGCGCACCTTTTGGACTGCGGCGCCGTGGCCGTGTCGAGCATTTGGCTGTTGCATGGCGTGGTGCCTCCAGCACGACACCGGTGCGATTTCATGCGAGTCACGATCCCGATCAGGCCTTAACCGGCTACGAAGTTTTTTGGCGCGAATCTGACGACCACCCAACTCGACCCTTAGGCTATACCGATGTGAATGGCACGATCAACGTAAAAATGCGACACGGTCCGATAATCACATTATTCCTGCGCAGCGACAGCCAACTATTGGCCAAGATTCCGGTCGCCCCCGGGTCAGCTTCCGTGCTCCAGGTACCGGTAGCCGACGATCCGGCCCGACTCCGGGCACAGGCCGCGCTAACCAGACTGCGCGAACAACTGATCGACCTAGTGGCCAGACGGACGCTCCTGCTAGCGGAGGCGCGCTATCAATTGCAAGAAGGAAACCTGGATGGAGCGGAGCAGCTACTGAACGAACTGGACCAGTTGCCCGGGCGCGCCCAGATCGATCAACGTATCACTTCGGCCGAGAATAATAAACAGAACCGTTCGTCAGACGGTGTAATACAAGCGCGCATTGAGAAACTCTTTGTCGAAACCCGAAAATTGCTGGGACGCTTCCTCAGCGCGGGCGATATTGTCGATCTCCAAAAAGAGCTCAACGCCGCAAGACGTGATCAAGGGGCCCAGGCCTCCTTGGAAACAGATAAAAATTAACGTTCCCACTTCCTTGCGGCCGAGCATTCTTTTGGATTGCTGCCTATTCGTTGGCTACCCATCAGTTTCTACCCATCAGTTTCTACCCATCAGTTTCTACCCATCAGTTTCTACCCATCAGTTGATAAGTACCAAAAATACCGTCGTTACCGCCACGATCACCGCCAGCGCGACCAGGGCTGTTGTGGCCCGCCCGAGTCCCTCGGCAGGCTCTTTTTCATTGTCGCGCGCAGCATGCCCATCTTCTCTGGAGGTTGAGTCAATGGGTACCAGTTTTTTGACGACGGCGGGCAGAAACGGCGTCGCGGTTGGCTCGTAGGTGGCCACAACCGTGTCGGCCAGCGAGGCTTCCAGAAATACTTGCTGGCCTTGCATTTCGGCCAGCTTGCCTAAACCTTGGTGTACCATTGCCGACGTACCGCTAGCCCATGGGGCCAATCGTTCCACAACCTCTGCAGCAGTGGCGATACGATCTGCGGGACGCTTCTCCATCATTGCCGCTATGACCGCAGCGAAGGCATCGTCCACTTCTGGGTTCAAGCGCTGGGGCGGGATTGGATCTTGTTCAAGTTGACGACGTAGTTTGTCGGCTGTATCGCCACTCGGATAGGGCACTTTTCCGGTCACCGCATAGTAGATCGTACATCCCAATGAGTAGATATCGCTAATTGGACGTACCTCGCTCGGAGTCACGATAATTTCCGGCGCCAAAAAGTCAGCGGTGCCCACAATATGCCGCGGCTTGCTCTCTGCCGAGGCCGCCTCGTCCGAAAAGATTGCCAGACCCAAGTCGGTAAGTTTTGTCCTGCCCTCGAAATTAATCAGCAAATTCCCCGGCTTGACGTCCCGGTGAATCAATCCCTGGCCATGCGCGTAGTCAAGAGCTTCAGCCGCCTGTGAAATTAGCGCGGCCGCTCTTTCCTGAGACAGGGCCCCATGGGCACGTACCAGGCGACGGAGATCGGTGCCCGCAACATACTCGGTGACTAAAAAGTATGTGTCGCCGTCGGTATCGGCATACGACAGACGTACCAGGCTGGGATGGTCCAGTTGTGCTTGGGCGCGGATTTCGCGACAGAAACTGGCAATGGAAGTGCGATTGGTCTGTTTTTTGGGAAGAACCTTGATCGCTTCGACACGTCCCAAGAGCACGTGTTCGCCTTTAAACACCCAGCCCATGCCCCCGCGGCCTATCGCATCCAGTATGCGATAGGGTCCGAGAGTAAATTTGGTGCGTCCGTGACTCAACTGCTCCGCTTGCCACCGATTGAGATGGCCCAAATCGACAAGTTGTCTGGCCAGTTGCTCATCGGTAATTTCTTCCAACGACAGATCGGCCGATGGCAGCGACTCTACCAGCACGTGCCAGGCGTGATCGATTTGCTCTTCGCTCAGCAAACCGCTAGCCAATCCGGCTTGTTCCAAGATAGATCGTTCCGCGCGCACCGGGCTCGCTCATTTCCATTCGGTAATTTTCTAGTTATTCGCCGGTTCAGGTAATACGCTACCCGTGACGATTCAATCTTCGGTTCCGCAACCGATTCTAGTCCGTCGGCAGCAAACGCGCCAAGAATTAGCACGCCAATCGTCGCAATTGGACTCAAAAACTTCATTCTTGGCCCAGTCCAACCAATCGCCTTCGTTTAAACCAAATGCGCTAACGGGTCATGTCGTCGCCAATCGTCCGGCACAGTGGCTTCCACTTGCATCACCTGCAAACCGACAGGATGCGTCAATTGCAACGATCGTGCATGCAAGGCAATCCCGCGCGCAAACTCAACGCGACTACCGTATTTTCGGTCGCCCAAAACGGGGTGTCCGATTTTTGCGAGTTGCACACGTATCTGATGCTTCCGCCCTGTCTCTAATTGAATTTGCAACAGCGTTACATTCTGGTCGGAACTAAGAACCCGATAACACAAGCGCGCCAACTGAGCGCCGGCACTGTCTGGGTTGGTCACGTGCACGCGGCGATGGCGCTCGTCTTTGCGGAGGTAGTGTTCCAGCACCTGCTCCGGCACACCTGGAGTCCCCTCAACGGCCGCCCAATAGGTTTTCACGACTTTCCGCTCCCGGAATGCCGCAGACAGTCGTCGTGCAGCTTTGGAAGTACGGGCGATGGCCACCACTCCGGTCACCGGGGCATCCAATCGGCTCACCACACCCAGGTACACATTGCCCGGCTTGTTGTACTTGGTTCGAATGTAGTCTTTGGCCGCATGCAACAGGCTCGGTTTTCCGACGGCAACGCCCATCGTGGGCAACTGGGCAGGCTTGTTCACGACCAACAGATGATTATCCTCATAAAGGACATCGAGCCGCTGCTGTGATGAGGACATGGGTTGGGATCCGTTGTCACGTGTTACCCTATTTCCGGTCGGGAGCCAGTGGCTGCCGCTGGATCACTGAGTCACTCTACCACGCAAGGATCGCCTGACACCAGACAATCGGCCCGGGCGCCTTCACGATAGAATCGTTGGCCAAAGCCCCTGTCCGGGAGACAAAATTGGTGAATTCAAGCTCAATGGCAGTTCGGTCATGGTTCAAGGGCCTTACGGTCACCCGAATTGCTCAGTCGGTCAGATTATGCCAAATTCTCTACTATCCAACACCCTACCTGGGGCACCTATGCAACTCATTCTTGCCAGTGGCTCCCCCCAGCGACGCGCGTTGCTCGCCGCTGCCGGCTACCCGTTTGAAATCGTGATTCCAGACGATTCGGCCGAATGCGGAATCTGCAGCACCGGCGGACCCGCCGGTCAGGTGGCCGAAATGGCGGTGCGCAAAGCCCAGGATGTATTCCGCCAGTTGAACGAGCAGCCGCCACGTGACGTGCCGCGTATCTTGATTGCCTGCGATACGTTGGCCGAATGCGGTGGCGCGGTACTTGGCAAGCCCCGCGACGAGGAGCACGCGAGTCAAATGCTCATGATGCTCCGCGGGCAAGTCCATCGGGTTTACAGCGGGTTGTGCGTTTGGCCGTGCGTCGCCGGAAGCGAGCAGCGCTGCCCCCAACCGCGCATCGCGGTCACCCAGCTGCAGATGGAAAAAATTTCTGATGCGCATCTCGATGCGTATTTGGCCAGCGGCCTGTGGCGTGGCAAGGCGGGAGCCTTGGGCTATCAGGACCGCCAAGGCTGGCTAACAATCCAGCAAGGCAGCCAGTCCAATGTCATCGGCTTGCCGATGGAACTGTTGGCTGAAATGCTGGCGCCATGGGATGAGGTGCTGCGACCGGAATAGGCACCGTAAGACAAAAGCGAAAAGGCCGCCGGCATGGTCGCCAAGCCGCCTTCCAGCGTACTACAAAAACCAGTTTCCAAATCTGGCATTTGGGGAACGCAAAACAGAAAACTTGGCACCGGCTGGTAGTTTTGGAATGGGGCCAATATCAAGTGCCAGCGGCTAGGCAAGTCACCCGCTGTGGGGCGGATAAAACTTCGCTAGGCGATTCGGGTCCACCCCCAGTGACTGGGCAGCGAGGAGCGACCAGTTGCAGACCGTTTGCCGAATGATGCCCCGACGTTGCCATCGCCTAGGATGCACGTGCACGGGCCCGGGCAGCAGGGCCGGCCAAGCGAGTTGGCGAAACTGGCGCATGAGCAATACGTCTTCCATCAGTTGGACATCTGGAAAGCCTCCCAGTCCTTGGAAGACCTCGCGCCGCATAAAAATTGCTTGGTCGCCATAGGCCAGTCCCCGCAGCCGAACCCGCAGCGCATTGCCCCGTTCGATCAATCGATACAACCTTGATACAGCCTCGATTTGTTGACAAAACGCGCCTCCCAGGACCGCCCTCTTGTGCAACACCTCGCGTACCTGCGCACAGGCCTCCGCCGCAAGCCAGCTGTCGGCATGCAGGAAAAGCAAGACATCGCCCGACGCGCGCTGGGCACCCACATTCTGCTGTAGTGCTCGGCCCATGTCTGACGAAATAACCTGAGCTCCACTGCGAAGGGCCAACGCCAATGTTTCATCCTCACTGCCGCCGTCCACAACCAAGATTTCATCAGCTCCCGACTGCCACGCCCGACTCACGGCCCGCTCGATCCATGCCGATTCGTTGATGGTGGGTATAATGACCGAGATTTTCAATGTTTTCGCCGGCAAAGTTGAGTTCCAGATCGCAATTGAAAAAAAAACCCCCTAGGGGTTATACTTTTTTCTACGCGATCTATAAATGCTTCATTTATAAACGCTTGCTTCGCCATCTACTCAAACTGTTCAGCAGGTCGGCATGAAACTTCGAGTTGGGGTCGTGGGCATCGGCAACGCTTGGGAGTCGCGGCATCAGCCTGCATTGCGGGCTTTGTCAGACCGATTCGAAGTCACTGCCGTTTGTGATCCGGTTCGCCACTTAGCCGAACAGGTCTCGCGGCAATTCAATGCGACCGTGCACGACGGATTTCGTGCCCTGACGCGGCGCACCGATATTGACGGCGTCCTGGTGCTATCTGCAAATTTCTTTGGAGCCACGCCAATTTACGCCGCCTGCGATGCGGGTAAAGCCGTTTACTGCGCAGCCGCAATCGAGATGGAGGATGAGCAAGCCGCGTCACTGCGTCAGCGAGTTGAAGAATCAGGCATTGCGTTCATGGCGGAGTTTCCCTTTCGACTTTCACCGGCGACACTACGCCTGAAGGAGCTGATCGCTACCAAACTGGGTGAACCCAGGCTCCTTTTTTGCAACCGGCGACGCACGATGGCGCCGGCCAGTGAAAAACGCGATCGTTGCGGTCGCGACCTGGTAGAGCTGGTTGACTGGTGCCGCTATGTCGTTGGCACTGAGCCGACGTCTCTATTGGCGTCGGGTCACCAAAACACGCCAGGATTCCAACAAGACTATTTGTCGGTGAGTCTTGATTTTTCGCCAGAAGGCCAAACGGGTAGCGGGCCACTGGCGAATATCAGTTGCGGGCATTATGTCCAGGAAGGCTTGCAGGAATCGCTCTCCTATCGTCGCCCAGCCGACTTAAAAATCGTTTGCGAGCGTGGCATCGCCTTTGTTGATTTCCCCAATACGGTTGCCTGGTTTGACGAGGCCGGGCAGCACCTGGAGACACTCGACCATGAGCGCCCCGTGGGCGAACTGCTGCTCTTGCATTTCCATCGAGCCATCGAAAGTCTCGTACTGAAGTCCTCGAGTCTAGCAGACGCGCACCGGGCCATACTGATCGCTAACCATGCCAAGCTGAGTTACCAGACAGGGCAGCGAGTTGCCTGCTAAAACGCGTCAATTGACACGGCCCAAATTGGGCAAGTATATTGCCCCTTTTGCTCCCCCAGCACCAGCCCGGTACCAAACACTTATGACCACCACTAGCAAGGACATTTCCCAACTTGCGATCAATACGATTCGCACGCTCTCCATGGACGGGGTGGAGGCCGCCGGCTGTGGCCATCCGGGTACACCGATGGCGTTAGCACCGGTCACCTACCAACTTTGGACCGACGTACTCCGCTACGATCCCGGGGCACCCCGGTGGCCCAACCGCGATCGATATGTTTTATCCTGTGGCCATGCATCAATGCTGCTCTACTCGATGCTTCACTTGGCCGAGGTCCGCAAGGAATCAGCTGACGGAAAATCCGATGGCCCCCTGTCGGTCACGCTGGATGACCTGCGCAATTTTCGGCAGTGGCAAAGCGCCACGCCAGGACATCCTGAATTTGGCCACACGACGGGGGTTGAAACTACCACGGGCCCGCTGGGCCAAGGATGTGGTAATAGCGTAGGCATGGCCCTGGCGGGCAAGTGGCTGCAGGCGCGCTACAACAAGCCTGGCATGACACTGTTCGATTACAACATCTATGCTCAGTGTAGCGATGGCGACCTGATGGAAGGCGTTGCTGGCGAGGCCGCCTCTCTGGCCGGCCATTTGAAGCTTGCGAATCTCTGCTGGATTTACGACGACAACAATATCACGATCGAGGGACATACGGACCTAGCTTTCAGTGAAGACGTGGCGACGCGATTCGAAGGCATGGGCTGGCACGTAAGGCAAGTCACCGACGCCAATGACCTGAAAGCCTTGTCGGCCGCCTACGCGTCGTTCGAGCGGTGCGACGACGCACCGACATTAATCGTGGTAAAAAGCATTATTGGCTACGGTTCGCCAAACAAAGCGAACACGGCGGCCGCGCATGGGGCCAAGTTGGGTGCGGACGAAGTCCGCCTCACGAAGGCGTCCTACGGCTGGCCCGAAGACGAATCCTTCGTCGTGCCTGCCGAGGTGCCTGAGCATTTCCGAAGTACGCTGGGAGAGCGAGGCTGCACCGCGCGGGCCGGTTGGGAGAGCTTGTTCGAGGAGTATCAGAGCGAATACCCCGAACTGGCGGAAGAACTTCAGCGGATCACCCATGGTGAACTCCCGGCAGACTGGGACGCCGAGAACATAGAGTTTCCACCCGACGAAAAAGGCATTGCCACGCGCAGCTCGGCGGGACAGGCTCTCAATGGCTTTGCGGAAAAAATCCCCTGGCTCATCGGCGGCTCCGCTGACCTGGCACCGTCTACCAACACACTGCTGAAATTTGCCGAGGTGGGCGACTTCGACGCCAACAACTATGGCGGTCGAAATTTGCATTTTGGTGTCCGAGAACACGCGATGGGTTCCATTCTGAACGGGATGGCGCTGACAGGGCTACGCCCGTATGGCGCGACGTTTTTCGTCTTTAGCGACTACCTCAGGCCAGCCATGCGTCTGAGCGCCCTGATGGGTATGCCCGCCATCTATGTATTCACCCATGATTCGATTGGCGTCGGAGAGGATGGACCGACGCATCAACCAGTGGAACAATTGGCGGCTGCGCGAGCGATCCCCGGACTAGTCGTGATCAGGCCGGCCGACGCCAATGAGGCGGCCCAAGCCTGGCGGTTGGCAATTCAGGAAACTCGCCGGCCCACTGCCTTGGTTCTTACCCGTCAGAACTTGCCGACCCTTGACCGCACAAAATTTGCAGATGCACAGGGCACCCGCCATGGCGCCTACGTATTGGCAGACGCAAAAAACAGCAAGCCTCAGGTCTTACTGCTGGCCAGCGGAAGCGAAGTTACGTTGGCTGTACAGGCTTACAACGAACTCAACGAGGCCGGCGTGCCAACCCGCGTGGTAAGCATGCCGTCCTTCGAGCTATTCGAGCAACAAACCCAAGCCTATCGCGACGAGGTGCTGCCGCCAGAAATCACGGCCCGCGTGGCGATCGAGGCAGGTATTCGTCAGGGTTGGGATTACTATTTGGGGTCGCGAGGGGCATTCGTAGGTATGAGCCATTTTGGGGCTTCGGCTCCGTTTCATAAAATCTACGAAGAGTTTGGCTTCACCAGCAAGAACGTTGTCGCTCAAGCCAGGCAGCTTCTCAGCTAGATAACCCATGCTGGCTGAAATCAATTCTATCCCTGGTTTCTGCGAACCGTTTAGCAGCATTTCCCATCTATTGGGTGCGGTTTTTTTTGCTGTGCTCTCGTTCTTTTTGCTGCGATGTGAGCAGAGAAACCGCCTCCACACGATCAGCCTAGCGGTATTTTGTTTGGGAACTGTTCTGCTACTTCTGATTAGCGGCGTATATCATTTGCTTAGCTACGGCGGGGACGCGCGGGCCGTGCTGCGCATCCTGGATCATGCCGCAATCTTTATTTTGATCGCGTGTACGTTCACTCCGATCCACGTCATCGCATTTCGTGGTTGGCAACGGTGGGGCATGCTTGGGCTGATCTGGACCATCGCTGTCGTGGCGATCACGGTTAAGACGATTTACTTTAAGCAAATACCTTCCTGGTTAAACTTGTCCATGTATCTCGGAATGGGTTGGTTGGGGGTGTTCCCCGGCATTACCTTGTGGCGCCGCCACGGATTCCGATTCGTCCAAACCGTTCTTTGGGGTGGACTGGCATACTCGGCAGGCGTAGTCTTGGAAACAAGCAATTGGCTCGTTTTGCTGCCAGGCGTTGTGCAAAAACACGAAATCTTCCACATTGCCGTCCTGGTGGGCTTGGGATTTCACTGGGCATTTATCTACCAGCTTTCCGGGGAACGGTCAGCCGATTGAGAACAACTTGCCCCGGCCGGAGGCAGGCTGGGTAATGACCACGATTAGAACTGAATCTCACGCGAAGACGCGGAGGCAAAGAAGCTGAAATGATGAATTTACCAGAAGACCCGTACGAGCAAAGCGAATCAGGGCTCCCTAATGCCAACGCTTTACCGGAAGACATTGAAAAACTAAAGAAGAAATTGGGCGCTGACCAGTAGGCATAGCGATCGAACTGCTGGCACATAGACTACATTTACTCGAAATGCAAAACAGGAAGTCATAGGGATATTATGAAAAATATTGCTGATGCAAAAAATAACCCTGCCAAGTCCGTTGGCAATACTCAGATTGGCCGACGTCAATTTATCGGCAGTGCAGCAATAGGGGCTACTGCAGCAGTTCCATATTTTGGCTGGCAGGAGTTAGCATTTGCCAATGTTAGTCAAAATGACAAACCCAATATCGGTTGCATAGGTGTTGGCGACATGGGTTCTGGTGATGCACGCGAGCACGCAAACTTTGGCAACATAGTTGCAGTGTGCGATGTTGATGAAGCGCACGCATTGCGGGCCAAAAACGACGGCAACATTGGACGAGGCAAATCAGATCACTACGGCGATTATCGACGAGTGCTTGATCGATCAGATATTGATGTCGTGAGTATCGTTACACCGGACCATTGGCATATCAAGATCGCCGTCGAGGCATTGGAGGCTGGCAAGCATGTGTTCTGCCAAAAGCCACTCACGCTGACGTTGGAGGAAAATCGGCTTATTCGAAATGCCTGTAAAAAACATCCTGAACAAGCATTTTTGGTGGGAACACAACAACGAAGCTCACATGGTGGTTTTTTACGTGCCGTTAATATGGTGCAAAAAGGTTTATTGGGCGACATCAAACGTGTGACTGTGGGGATTAATGGATCTCCAACGGGAGGACCATTTCCAGTTGCTGATGTTCCGAAAACACTGAACTGGGACATGTGGCAAGGGCAGGCACCTGTCCAAGAATATCGGACACGACGGTGCCATTACCAATTTCGCTGGTGGTATGAATATTCAGGAGGTAAATTTACCGACTGGGGTGCGCACCATGTCGATATCGCGATGTGGGCCTTAAACCGCAACGCTGCCGGCGATGGACCTGTCGAAGTCGACGGCACAAACTGTCAGCACCCGGTTGACTACAAGGATGGTCACGCACTGGTTAATGATTCCTATAATTCATCGCACGTATTCTCCGTGTTACACAAATTTGCCGATGGAGTCGTGATGGATGTCACGAGCCACGGAGATAATGGAATTACGTTCGAGGGGACCAAGGGCAAGGTGTTCGTTAATCGAGGTAAAATTACGGGTGCCCCAATTGAGGAGAACTGGGACAAAGACCTTTATTCCGATGAGGATGTTGTCGCGTTATATAAAGGCAAGCCTTTTGAAGGACACAAAAACAATTTCTATCGATGTGTCCGTGAAGGTGGCCTGACGGTCTCCGACCCGTACAGCCACCTGCAAGCTATGGCTGTGTGTCACCTAAGTACGATCACCGCGAGACTAGGACGCAAGATTCGTTGGGATCCCAAAAAAGAACAGGTGATTGGGGACGACCAAGCCAATTCATTTACGAGTCGCCAGCCCCGGAAAGGATTTGAGATTCCAGAAGTTTAGGATTCACGACGCTACCGGCTGCAAAGCTAAAAATGGCGGCGCGGCAGTAATACATGGGGCTTGGAGGTCCGAATTGCCGCCCTAGTGCGTTTGGGATTTCGCTGAGTATTTGTCTACCAGATTTCCGGGGGAAGGTCAGCCGATTGAGAACAGCTTGCCCCGGCCGGAGACAGGCTTGGTAATAACCACGATTAGAACTGAATCTCACGCGAAGACGCGGTGATACGCACCCTCAAGAGACGGAATCAAGACCTGATGCCTAAGGGCGATTCACGGCTGCCAGGCAGGCGCCTTGTTAGCTATTGGCTGCTAGCGGTAGCGGTATTTCTTAGCGCTGCCTACGATGCCCGCGGGCAAGGAGCGCGCGGGCAAGGGGTCTACAATTATCTTCCGGAAGACGCCCTGGGGTTTGTCGCCCTGCGCAATTTAAGCCAACTGGATGCAAAAGCGAGTCGGCTCACGAAGCTGTTTGAATTGCCTTTGCCAGCGCTGCTCGCCCTATTGAATTTCTCAACGGGACTTGAGGCTGGGCTCGATCCGCAGGGGGAACTACTGGTAGCGCTGCTTCCAGGGAAAGCGCCCGCTTCGCAGGCTGAGCCGATGGTCTTGCTGCCAGTGGCGGACTATGGGGCATTGGCCGAGTCCGTCCATGGCGATCCGGGAGGCGAAATTTCTCGTGTTGTTATTGCAGGCGAAGACGTTCTGCTCGCCCAGAATCGCACTTATGCCATGCTAATGAACGTTGAGCATCGCGACACTTTAGAATTACTGCTCGAACTGGAGCCCGAATCCGTCCCGGATCTTGAGCCCCTGGAGCCGTGGCTCACAACCAACGACATTACCGCAGCAATCATGCCTGCAGGCGCTGAACTGCTGCTAAAAATTGGTAGCGTGAGCCTGGCAGCCCAGCGCGATCTATTCGAGGACAAATTCGGAGGGCTGGAGCAATCGCCCGGCGTCCTCGAACTTATGGAAACTAACCTGGCCATGTACCAGGGAATTCTAGATTTCCTGAAATCGGAGATCAAACTGGTCGCTTGGGGACTGACGATCGACGCGGATCTCAATGCACGGTTCGGCAAGCGAGTTCTGCTCAGAGAAGGAAGCCGTTTGAGCCAGGCGATACCTGCCGGAGTAGGCAAAAATTCTTTTTTAGAAGAATTTAATGAGCAAACCTTTGTAATCGCCAGCGGCGGTCCCTTACCTGAGGCTTGGGCAAACACCCTTGCCACAGCAAGTTCCCAGATACTGAAAACCATGCCGAAAGTCTACGGCCTGGAACATCTGGCCGACGATCAGTGGCAGACCCTTGAGCAATCCTATCGCCAGATGATGAGCGGTCTCAAAAACCTGTCGTTTCTGGTTCTTCCCGGCAAGCCAGGTGACCCGCTGTTAAGCAATACTTTGGGCCTGGCAGATGTATCCGATTCCAAACGCTACTTGGAGTCCGTCCAAGGGGCCACCGAAACCTATAACAAAATATTTCGTCTATCTACGCGGACGAACATGGCCTATGAGATCAGGGCCACGACAATTGCTGGAAAGCAGGCGATTGAGCTGAGCATGAACGTCGCTGAATTGATGCAAGACGCCAATGTTCCCATGTTTAATTGGATGCTAGAGTCGATATTTGGCAAAGACGGAAAGCTGCGTTATCTGCTGGTCGCCACCGGCGACAATACCATTGCCTTCGGCATGGGAAGCGAAGAGAAGTTGGCTCTCCTATTGGAGTCGCAGCGCGAACGTGAATCTGGATTAACAGACAGCGCCGATGTCCAACAAACAATGCAGCTATTGCCGGAGGAATCCGCCTGGAAACTCTTAATCAGCCCTCAAGGTTGCGCGCAGTGGGCAAACCGCTTCGTCAACGAGTTAATGATTTATTTGTCCGAGCAAACGGTATCCATTCCTGAGTTTCCGGTTTCGCCTCCAGTGGGTGTCTCGATGCACTGGCGAGATTCCCATATCGAGGGCGACATTGTCTGCCCTGGAGAAACACTCAAGGCACTGTCAGAATTCATAAAATTGAGCCATACGCAGTAGCCAATGACAACCTCGGAGACACAGCCGGCCGTCACCACAAAGGGTCATCCTAGAGGCGGACCCACCACCCCGAACTCGCGGATCAAGACGAATACGAGATAAAGGGTGGCAAAAAACTAACTACGGCGCTGTCGGTGAAAACAAAAATCGTGGTGGCTCAGAACCAGCGCGTCGAAAGGATTAGCAAGCTTAGCCAAAATGGTTGCCACCACAGAAGAAGCAGGGCGCCAATCACGGCCCCCCAAAGTTGCTACCCCCAGCACAAAAACCTGGCCGGGTTCTGGGGCGACCACCATCGTCAATCTAATATTGAGCAGCAGAAAGAACGTCCATCATTGCTCGCGCATGGACAGAACAAATGTCGAACCGCTTAGCGGATCCCACACTTCGGCCAGCAGAGCCAACGGAATCAGACAGATGGTTAGTAGTGGTTCATCGTTCCGTGAGGAAGGAGAGGCGTCGAGCCAAAGTAAGACCTCAATCCACTGCACGACAGTGAAACCCTCCAGCGCGACCTGGCAATAGCAGCTTGGTTATTTTCGTCGCCGCTATCCGCTTCCACGCGGCAGGCAATTGGCCGGCTTAGACTTCTTGCCCGCGCAGCCAAGTCCCGCAGGGTAGCGCATTACCCCCCAAGACAGCGTCCGCCGGATGCCTCGCAGCCACATCAGTGGGAACGGCGCAAAGATTCGCCGGTTTGCCAGGCGTGATACTGCCGGCAAGCTTCGATAAACCGAGCGTCGCAGCACTGACCGTGGTACCCATCGCCAGAATCTGCTCCGGCCCCAGCTCAGGGTATTGCCGAAATACAAAGCGTAACTCTTCGAGCAGGCTCAAATCGGGGCTCGAAGCCCGGCTGTCCGTCCCCACGACGACAGGTACGCCGGCATTCAGCATGGCCGGAAGTGGGTAGGGTGCGTGGGCAAAATAAGCGTGCGTCCGCGGGCAGTACACAATGCCCATCCTCTGGCGGTATTCGGCAATAAACTCGATCTCGTCAGCACTAAGATAATTTCCATGAACGACTAGGGCGCGCGGCGCGCGGGCCAGAATTTTCAAGAAATCGATGGGACGACTTCCGGGACAAAGCGTCTGCGGATCCCACATGCTTCGCTCTTCCAGAAGATCTCGCAGCGGCCCATCCCCCTGGTCGAGCAATCGCAATTCCTCGCGTGACTCAGCCAGATGCACGGCAACGGGAATATTATTTCGCTTGGCCAAATCCACCAGGCGGGCGAACAGCTCAGGATGGACAGTGTACGGAGCGTGCGGACTGATGCCACCGCTGGTGGTCGCCGCCCGATCAACCAAACGGTGTTCGACATCCGCCAACACCGATTCGATTCGAGCTGCAGAAAAACCGATCACCTCGTGAAAGAGGGCAAGCTGCGGAATGCTTTGGCCCGCACGCTGCTCAGAATAGACTGCGGCAGACGCCGTGGCCATTTCGCCCACGGTAGTCACGCCTTGCTGCAGGCATTCCTGCAGCCCCTGCGCAATGGCAACGCCAGTGTCTTGGTCGCTCCGTTTGCGATGAGCAATGACCAGCCGGATCCATTCCGCCAAAGGCATACCGGGGTCCCCTAGCGGCTGTTGCAGGGAACTAAACTCCAGGTGGGTATGTGCGTTGATCAGACCTGGAAGCAACACCACGTCGCCAAGATCTCGCAGAGGTCCGGTGGCGCCGGTCGGCATCCCCAACCGGGTGACACGCCCGTCGGCAACGGTGACTACTCCGCCGTCAAGCGGCGGGCCCTCCATCGGTAGCACCCAACGGGCGCGCAGTGAAAACTCCGAATTCATGCTTTTTAAGCGCCGACAAATTGCCGATCGCGCGCTTCCTGCAGTTGCTCTTCCGCGGTGCGTTGATAGGGCAAACAGTGCAGCCACCACAATAGGGCCCCCGAGCCGGCCAGCGCCACCACGAGCACCCACGCCTGAAAAACCAGCGGACCGCTCTCGCTCAGCACCCAACTCCAGCGCGATTCTGAAATATTATCGCCCAGATCCGCCAACTGCCGGTATTGCAGGAGGCCCAGGCCGTTATAAATGGCGTGGAATAATATGCAGAGCAGCAAGCTGCCTGTTTGTACCGCTAAATAGCCCAGCACAACTCCGGCCGCAGCAGCAGCGATTTGCTGTTGCAAAATCGGGTGTACCATACCGAAGGCAATCGCCGAAAGGCCGATAGCCCACCACTTGTGGCCGACGTGCCGCAAACCCGACAGAACAAATCCGCGAAACGCAATCTCTTCGCAGATTGCCGGCAAAATCGCCAGCATCAACAACAGGGTCCACAAGTTAGGGAATAAGCCTAAGGCCTTGTTGACAATACCAACATGGACCGCCATTTCTGCAGAAGGCGGATAAACATGTATTACAGCTTCGGCAAATTCCAGTCCCAACGGGCGCACCAGGACTGCCAAAAGGACCGTGGCCAGCACCAGCCGGGCGCTGGGCAATCGATCCAGAAGCAACGTTTTCTTACGCCGCGATGTAAACAGGAACGCCAATAGAACCGCTGGCATTGCAATACAGACCACCTGACCGATAAACAGAGTTTGCGCGAAGAAGAAAATATCCTGCTCACGCGAGGCGGCGACAGAGGACAAGGCCAGATTCACAAAGAACTGCACGACCAGGATCAGACCCACGCAAAAGATACCCTGTGCAAAATTTGGAGTCTCCGTCCGATCACGAACTAGGTGAACGAACCAGCGTCCCAAGTCAAGCCGCTCACTCTCTCGAAAGAGGACTGACTCGGAGTTGAACTGTTTCTCCGCCCAACGAATCGCTAACAGGCAGCATACAAGCGTCACCCCAACAACGGGCAGAACAAATCGCATTGCTTCCCAGTACTGGCCCTCAATCGCAGCACGCAGCAAAAGCACCACGCCCGTAATGGGGATCAGGCCATTGCCCAGATTTAGTTCGATGCCCGGCGCCATAGGCAATACCATCAGCGGCATGATGGCCAGCAAGAGAGGCATCAGATAGTACTGACCTTCCTTCGTGCTACGAGCAAAGGCGGCACAGGCAAGGCACAGTGCACTAAACAGTGCGGCAACCGGCAGCAAAGCAAGTCCCAACCAAAACACCGATACCCAAGGCGGCATCGAAAGTGCGGCCTCCTGGCCAGAGAGGCTCGTAATTCCCTTAAACTGCGCGAGAACAAATTTCCCCGTGATCCCCATGATCCCAAGATTGAGTGTGGCAGTGACCATGCTAAATGTCATGATCGTCAACAACTTGCCCCACACGATTTCTCGTCGCTGGGCAGGGCTCGTAAGGAGTGTTTCTAAAGTGCCGCGTTCTTTCTCACCGGCACACACATCGACCGCCGGATAGAAGGCTCCCGTAAGAGCCCAAATGAACAGAATAAACGGCAGCAGTTTGGACCACACGGCCGCATTTCGCTGCTGCTCTTCGGCCACGTCTTGGGGTTGCAATTCAAACGGCCTGGCGGCTTCGACGGGCACATTACCAGCGCGCAGATTCATCTGCATGACCTTATTGCGCCAATTCCACAGCATGCGTTCGACACGAAGCTGTGCCACGCGAGATTTTTCGTCCGCGGAATTGTAATAAATCTTCGGCTCGGGTAATTCCGCGCTGGTGGGTGAGGCGTCGCCCCCGCGTTCGATCAATGCCTTGCGCGCAAGCTCCAGTCGCTCTCCAAAACCTGGAGGGAAATAGATCACCACCTGCACATCGCTGTTTTCCAGCGCATCCGCCCCGGCGGCCAGCGATTCGGCAACGGGACGGCCCCCATCCACCTGATCTCCTGGACTGCGCTCCAACGAGTCTGCCGCTTTGCGGTCGGCCCGATCCGCTGAGACGTTGCCACCTGACAGCGTTTCGTCGCCGCCCACCAGTTGTAGCCTCTCGCGCTCCAGCGGATTACCTTGAAATAGGTCAGGCGAAAAATTGTTCTCCACCAGCAGGGGGGGCAGCCAGGGACGGCTGGTTAGTTCTTCCCCGCCGACAACCATCACCTTGGCAGCCGTATTGCGGAGAAACTGCGCAACTTGAAAAAAGCTCATGCCTAATAGCGGGTACAGCAGCAAGGGCAACACGGCGATCAAGAACAGCGTCCGCCTATCACGGAGTTGGTCCCGCATCTCGCGCGTGTAAATCAGCTTGACGTTCTTCCACTTCATATGTGTATCCATTCACTTCGCGTTGGACGCGAGCGCCAGTTGTTGCCGGTGAATCAGATCGAAAAATATATCTTCCAGGTCGTGCTGGCCATGCTCTTGTTGCAAATCTCCTAGCGATCCTTCGGCAAGTATTTTCCCCTGGTGCATAATAGCGACTCGATCGCAAACCCGCTCGGCCTCGCGCATAATATGCGTGGAAAACACAATGCACTTACCCTGCGCACGCAATTCGCCCACAGTATCGAGTAGTGCGCGAGCGACCAACACATCCAGTCCGTTGGTCGCTTCGTCAAAGATTAGGACGGGTGGATCGTGGACGATGGCGCGAGCAATAGAAACTTTTTGCTTCATGCCGGTCGACATCTTGGCACCCAGCAAGTCGCGAATGTCTTGCATCTGCAACCGCTCAAAGAGTTGCTCCATGCGTTCACGCAGCCGCTCTTCCTTCATGCCGTACAAACGCCCGAAATATTCGACCATCTCCCAGGCGGTCATTCGGTCGTAGACGGCCGTATTGGCCGACATGAAGCCAATTTTATGCCGAACCAGGGCCGGCTCAGTCACGCAGTCAAAACCGGTGACAGTGGCTGTACCGGTAGTCGGCTGCAAGACCGTGCTGAGAATTCGCAATGCCGTTGTCTTCCCCGCGCCATTGGGACCCAGCAGCCCAAACACTTCACCGGCGTGCGCCGCAAAGCTCAGTCGGTCTAGGGCAATAAACGGCCCGCGGCGCAGATCCGCGTAGATCTTGGAGAGGGAGCACGCTTCGATAACCGGAGAATCTGCAAACATAACGCCTCAAGCCTCCGCAGGGTCGGCGGTGGAAGTCACACCTGGACTGGATCGCCCGTCGGGGTCAATGGTCACCACGGCAGCCGAAAGTGGTCTCCTTGAAGAATAACAGCAGCCGCCCAGCCTGCGCAGCAACTTCCATGACAGGGGTCGCTTAGCAACGGTAATAGGGGCAGGTTTTGGCGACTATGCCGACAGGAGGCCTCGCCCATGCAGCCGGCCAGTGGCGGGCACGGACCCTACAAGGCCATTTTTTGCTTGAACTACCACCGGCAGCCACTACCCGGTCGGACGGTCCGATGCGCGGACCCCGCTAGCGCCCTTTGTCAGACCCGAATCATCCGGAGTCTCTTTGGCCAGCTTCGGTGCCAACCTCTGTACCAGACTCTCCGTCTAATTCCACTAGGATGGGATTCGCTTTGATCGGATCCGCTTTGATGGAATTCCCGTTAATTAATTCATACAACACGTTTCGCTGGCGCGGATGGTAGCCCAGTTCGGTGATGGCCGCGCGAATTTGTTCCAGCGTAAGGTGGTGTACCGTGCCAGCTTCGGCAACCACATTTTCTTCGATCATCAAACTGCCCATATCATTGGCTCCATAAAGGAGCGCGAGCTGTCCCACCTTGAGGCCTTGGGTAACCCAACTCGACTGGATGTTGGCAAAATTGTCCAGATAGAGACGGGCCACGGCATTGGTCTTCAAATACTCATGTGCCCCGGCAGGAGGGGTGTCGGCCATATCTGTATGGTCAGGCTGAAATGTCCAGCAGATAAACGCTGTAAAGCCACCGGTCTCATCTTGCAGTTGGCGCAATCGCTCCAGGTGTTCGATCCGCTCGGACAAGGTTTCGACATGGCCAAACATCATCGTAGCGGTACTTCGACCGCCGAGGCCGTGCCACACACGATTAACCTCCAGCCAGTCGTCGGTCATCACCTTACCGCGCGTTATCAAGCTGCGGACACGGTCGACGAGAATCTCGGCACCGCCGCCCGGCAAACTGCCGAGTCCCGCCCGCTTCAAGCGTCCTAGTACTTCGGAAAGCGGCAAGTTGTTTAGCTTTGAAAAATGATAAATCTCCGGCGGGCTGAAGCCGTGAATATTGAGAGCTGGGAATCGCCCTTTGATCTCCTGCAGAAGTTGCTCATACCAAGCAAGCTTGTATTCGGGGTGTAGCCCCCCTTGAAGCAGAATTTGGTCGCCTCCCAGCTCGACCGTCTCCTCGATTTTTTTCAGCAGCGCCTCGCGATCCAGCACATAGCCTTCTTCCGACTTGGGCGCCCGGTAAAAAGCACAGAAATCGCAAACCGCCGTACACACGTTCGTGTAGTTGATATTGCGATCGATGTTGTAAGTACGGAACCTCTCGGGATGTAGTCGGCGAGTAACTTCGTCTGCCGCCCGACCCAGGGCCGCCAGATCGTGTCCCTCGAGCAAAACGAGCCCTTCCGCCGGCGTGAGCCGTTCGCCGGCCACCGCTTTTTCCAGCAGGGGCCTGATTTCAGACTGGACAATCATCAAGTTTTACCTGGACCGTAGATTGAATCAGGCCTAATTCCGTGGCCTTAGCGTAATAGAGTTCCAGGCCCCGGCGCTGCTGCGGACCCAATCGGTAGTAAAGGTTCCGGCAAAGATAGTCTTCGACCAACTGTTGTGGAAGCTGCATCGCCGCTGCTTGTTCGCGGGCAATGATTTCCAGGTTTTGGCAGCCACTGTCACGCGCCGCAGCGAAAGCACCCGCTACTGATTGGGTCTCGACTCCCGAGCGAGCAACCCACATGGCAAACACAAACGGCAAATCGGCCCAGCGGCTCCAGCGATCTCCCAAGTCCCACTCCTCGACAAACCCGCCCTGATCGCTGCAAATAGCCCGATCACCGATCACCAGTACGGCATCTGCCGCCACCTCCTTGGGATCGCAGCCAAGCGGCAGGGGCGTGAGTTGGGGACGCACATCACAAAGCTCGCTAAGCAGTATTTGGGCAAGCACAGCACTTGTGCGCGAAGCCTCGTCCAGCGCCAAAAGCCGAACGTCTGGCGGCGGCACACGAAACATCAGTTTGACGCTCAGCACCGGCCCCAAGCTGCCGATACATGCGTCGGAAACAATCGACCACTCGGGATGCAATGCCAGCTCGATCGACGGCACCAGGGCTATTTCCAGTTCCCGGTTGCGCAAAGAATCTGCCAGACGACTGGGATAATCGAAACTCAGTTCGCCGTGGGAAAGTCTGGCTCCCAAGCCGTAGACCAGCGGCTTGGTATTCAGGTAATTGACCGCACCGACCCGCAGGGGCCCCCGGCTAGACGTCTCACTGCCCCGTTGTCCGCGACGCGTTTCCGCGGGGCCACCTCGCGCATTGGATAGCCCTTCAGTCGGATCTAGTATTGGCTTACGCATGCAGTAACTTTGTCGCTCAAGGGACTCTGAGGGCCAGTTGGGGACGCGTCGATGCTTTGGTGTGAACCAACGATTATAGGAGGCCTTGGGAAGGCCGACTAGCTGGACAACGCCCGTTTTGACCTATCAGCCCTACGAACGACAATAAAAGTATCCGACCAGACGCACTTTATCCGGCAGCGCGCGTCATAGCAGCCGCGGATGCGTGGCAGGGCAGTGTCCCCAGATTTTCCGCATCTAGCGATCGAGTAATGAGATCGCCTCGACTAAAGCTCTTGAAGCTGCCAGAGCAACAATGAACCGTCGCTACGAACTCCTGAGTCGCGCCGTTGGATATGGATTCCGCTCTCGGGCGAAGCTGGGTCCGCCAGAAGGCCGCTACCAACAGCAAAAACCAGCACCATCCCCGAAGCACGGGGCAGGATTGGCCTCATCAGTTCTACTCCACGGTGCTGCCCGACCTGGAACCGCAGAAAAAAGCCCAGAACCACTCTCAAGCGAATTGTGCTTTAAAACCACCCAATCTAACACCCCAATCTGGTGTCCTGGAGTTTGAGTTTTGAACCGAAATGTGGTACTTTGGAACCCACATTGAAGCAGTGCCTATACGGATATAGATTGACCCATACAGGAGGTTGGAGATGTCAGCTGCGACCTATCTTGTCCAAGAGTGTCCAATCTGCGGCCGGCGACTCCAGGTACGAGTGGAGCATCTCGGCAAACAGGTCGTCTGCCACCACTGTGCCGCAAAATTTAAAGCGCATGACACCAGTTCAGGTGGTGATCCACCGGCGGAATCAAGCCTCGCTTTACTAGCGCGTGCCGAAAAACTTATCGATTCGGTTTCTCGGACCAGTCCCCGGTTGGATGCGGAGATTTGTGAGTGGCAGGTAGTGAACCGCGATTCTGAACCCAAATAGAGTTCGTTCATCGTGTCAGTTCATCGGCCCCACTTGCTCGACTCGCAGTGATAGCCCCGAGATCGGCAAAGAAGTTGGGGTAAGTTTTGGCAACGCAGCGGGGGTCGCGAATCACTAGGCCAGGCAACGCAAGGCCCGCTAGAGCAAAACTCATCGCCATGCGATGGTCGTCATAGGTTTCGATGGTCGCCGGCGAAAGTTTTCCGGGCACAATCTCCAGGCCCGCCTCGTGGGCAAACACCTCGCCGCCCAGTTTGCGCAACTCGGTCGCGACCGCGGCAATACGGTCTGTTTCTTTGTGTCGAATGTGCGACACGTTACCAATACGTGTTGGCCCTTTGGCAAACAGCGCCACGACCGCCAATGTTTGGACGGTGTCACTAATCGCATTCATGTCAACATCAACGCCGCGTAGCGGTCGCCCGGCGACGGTGATACTATCTGCCGCGTAATGAACTGCACAACCCATTTTGGCCAGACAGTCGACGAATCGAACGTCGCCTTGCAGACTAGCTTGACTCAAACCGGTCACGGTCACCTCGCCGCCCGTGATCGCTGCTGCCGCCCAAAAGTAGCTGGCCGCTGAGGCGTCGGGTTCGATCACGTAGTCGCAGGCCCGATACTTGGACTCATTACCAACGAGAATTTTTTTATAAGCGGAATCGGTCTTGGCAATCACTCCAAATGCCTCCATGACCGCGCGGGTCATCGCAACGTAAGGGACTGACACAAGTCCCCCGGAAACCCGCAAGCAGACTTTACTGCGAGCGTACGGCGCGGCCATAAGTAGGCCACTGAGAAACTGGCTGGAAATGTCGCCGCATACGGTCGCTTCGCCGCCGGGCAAACCCTGACCAATAACATTCACCGGAGGACAATCCCCCAACTCCGCACAACGGACATCAGCGCCCAAAAGCCGCAGTGCACGCACCAAGTCGCCGATCGGACGCGCGCGCATGCGGGCCACGCCATCCAACCGAAATTTGCCTGCCGCCAAGGTCGCCAGTGCTGTCAGAAAACGAATTGTTGTGCCGCTATTCCCAACGAAAATATCAGCTTGCCTAGCGGGTGGCTGGCCGTTGCAACCAGCGACAAGCAAGGTCTGTCCGTCATCGGCCGGCGTAATCGATATGCCCATCGCGCGGAGTCCAGCAATCATCAACTGAGTGTCTTCGCTCACCAGAGCACCTCGCAGCGTCGATTCGCCCTCGGCGAGCGCGGCACAAACGAGCGCCCGATTGGTAATGCTCTTCGACCCGGGGGGGCGCACACTGGCAACGATAGGTTGGTTGGTTGCCTGGATTTCTATGGAGTCAGACATAAGAACGCTTGAGATTGGGCATCTGGCCAAGGCTTGGTGATGGGTTTGGCCGCCTGGCCGCGAGCAGGCACCGCCTACAGTATGTCTTATCGAAGCCCACCTCTGCCAGAGTGCAAACCGAGTGAATTATAAATGGCCCTATATCGCCAAAGGCCAACTACCTTAAAGCCAGCTCAGCGTGCCCCCCAGCTGAGGACAAATAACGACGTCATCGGTGTTATCGGGCGTGGAATTTAGCCACGCGCATTGCAATACGAACGCGCGAGTCTTATATTCTGTTGATTCGGGGAGTTGTGCGACGCCAGGCCTCCGGAAGAATACCAACTTGATCGTCGTCCACGCAGAACTCGCGAAGACAAACTTCTGCTAAAACGCAATCACTGTATAACGAAATACAAAAGGCAACACAAAAGGCAACACAAAAGGCAACGAGGAACAGGTCAATCATGAGCGAAGCAACCGTACGTGGCATTGTCCACCTGATCGAAGAAACAAAGACGTACGGCCAAAAAGGTTTTCGTAAGCGCATGGTCGTACTGGAACAAGACAATGGCCGATTTACCAACTATGTTCCGGTCGATTTCGTACAGGATGGGTGCGATAGTGTCGACACGCTCAAGCTGGGCGACCAACTCGATATCACCTATCGGCTGAGTGGTCGCAAGTGGCAAAAAGACGCCAACAGCGAAGTGAAGTTTTTTCTCAATGCTGAAGCCATTCGCTTCGACATTGTAGGGGGAAATAGCGCCACCGCCGGTGGGGCTAACGAAGCATTTCACGAAGCGGCAGACGACGACGAAGTCCCATTTTAGGACGGCGCGGTCAGCTGTCTCTCTACCCGGCTGTCTCTCTACCCGGCTGTCTCTCTACCCGGCTGTCTCTCTACCCGGCTGTGTCAAGATAAGGATCTTGTCCCATTTGTCGCTGCACTTTTTGCCGTTCTTTCTCGTGATACAGCAATATTTTTCGATCGCGAAAGTGACGCTGTTCAACACGGCGCTGAGCCTTGCGAAACAATCGCTCCATACCGCGTATCTGCCCTGGCGCGCGTAACCCTCGTTGTTCCAGTCGCGCCGCCTTATTAGGCCCATAACCGAGCAGGAGTATTTCATCGTCCAACGCCAGGAACTGTCGATAGGTTCCCGGGTCGCCCTGCCGGCCACAGCGACCGATAAGCTGGCGATCGACACGCTGGGCCTCGTGTAATTCCGTACATATCACGTGAAGGCCGCCGAGTTGGTGGATATCTTCACCTAGCTTGATGTCGGTTCCACGGCCCGCCATGTTGGTCGCCACCGTCACTTTTCCGCGCTGCCCGGCGCGCTCCACGATCTCGGCCTCCTGGGCGACGTGGCGTGCGTTGAGAACGACCGGCTCCATCCCGCGCTGAGCCAACAGTGCGGCCAGGTGCTCACTCTTGTCGATAGAACGTGTGCCAATCAGGACCGGACGCTCCAGGGCGTGCTGTTCCACCGCATCTTCCACGACCGCGGCCCATTTCTGTTCTGCGGTGCCGAACACGAGCGTCGGCAGTTGTCGACGAATCGGAGGCTTATTTGTCGGAATCGACAACACGTGCACCTCATAGATTTTCTTTAGCTCTCCCCGACTGGTTGACGCGGTACCGGTCATTCCCGCAAGCCGCTCGTAACGGAGGAACAAGTCCTGAATCGTGATGCGAGCCGCTTGGTTTGTCGCAAAGGTAATTTCCACGCTCTCCTGAGCTTCGATAGCTTGGTGAATACCGGCGCGCCATTTCCGCCCCTCGGCCAGACGCCCCGTGAACTCATCCACAATCACTATCTCTTCATCGCGAACCACATAGTGACGGTCGAGAAACATTTCCCGGGCAACCTTGATTGCTCGTTCCACGTACTCGTAAATTGTCGAAAGTGGTAGTCGATCCATGGCACTCGGTTTGGCGAGCCGGCGCACCCTTTGCCGGCCTTCCAGCGTCAGCTCTATAGTCCGGTTTTCGTGATCGTAGTCATAGTCCTCGTTCTCCTCGAATTCGTCTCGAACTTTTGCGGCCCAATTGAAAGCCTCGGCAGCTATCTCCTCATCCTCTCCGGGCAAGGCACTTATGATCAACGGCGTCCGAGCCTCGTCAATAAGGATGCTGTCTGCTTCATCCACCAACATGAAGTGGAGTCGACGCTGAACTGGCTGGTCGTTGCCATCTTTTCCTGAAACCCCCAGCATCTGTCCAAACAAGTCTTTATTGCCTTCGCTAAGGGTGCGGTTCAGCAATCGGTCGCGAAGAAAATCAAAGCCCATTTCATTTGCCGTTCCGTAGGTCACATCCGCCATATAAGCTGTGCGCCGCTCGGGCTGTGGCTGTTGGCCTTGGATAATTCCGACACTCATGCCGAGCGCCGAAAAAATGGGTTTCATCCACTCAGCGTCGCGGCGGGCGAGATAGTCATTCACGGTTGCAAGATGAACACCCTTACCCTCCAGCGCGCCAAGGTAGAGTGGCAAAGTGGCGGTCAGCGTTTTGCCTTCTCCGGTTTGCATTTCGACGATCGAACGGTGATGCATAGCCGCGCCGCCGAGAATCTGCACGTCAAAATGCCGCATATTGAGTGTGCGCCGCGCGGATTCCCGCACCAAGGCAAAAGCCTCAACCAGAAGTTTGTCTAGCGGTTCGCCGCTACGCGAACGGTAGCGCAAGCCGAGACTCATCTTGCGCAAATCGTAGTCAGAAAGCCGCTGCATCTCCGCTTCGAGCGCGGCAACTCGCGGTACATAACGCGCGCAGCGGGCTATTGTGTCGCCCGTGGCTGCCAGCAAATCACGCCCAAGCCCGCTCAGAATTTTCGACACGCTTTATTACCAGTTTCCCCAAGCCTACAAGCATAGTAAGCGAAAAATAAATGTTATCTCTATATCTGACCGGGCGAGGGTGGTCAAATCTATTGCCGCTGGACAACCAAGACGGTGTAGATGGGGGAAAAGCTCTGGCCACCATTCCCACGGGGATGAAGCTGTCCGCGTAGCAGCACGTGCTCGTCCCGACGCAATCCGCTGAGAACGCGCGGATTCGCGATCAAAACGCTACCGCCAAACTGGTCGGGCGTGCCTTGAATGGGAATATAGCGCAGTTTCCATTGCTCGGTCGCTTCGGAATACTCCAGCCTTCCACGCAACCATCGGTAGCTAGGATCATAGCCAAAGGCCTCCTTAATTCCCGCCGGCCCACCTAAAGACTGACTTGGCGAAATTGCGCGGCGCACCGACCGATTTCGGCTACTTCCCTGAGGACGGAAGCCGTCGCGGGCTATTGGTGCGGAGGAATGATCGCCGATCGACAGTTGCCCCGGAGGCCGGGCCCGCAATCGGACCGCGCGCGGATCGCTGATCGGCACTTGGTAGTTGATCTGCTGCGCGGCGTAATCGGGCAGCGGGCTCCCGCTCGAAGTGAAGCTGGCCTCCGGCTGGACTTGGGCCAAACCAGGATTTGGCGGCACCGGGGAGAACTGTTGTAGCGACCCGTTCGCAGCGCCCAAGTAGTCTGGCGGCGCCTGGGAAAAACGCAGGTTTTGATCGTCGGTGTGGACCCGAATTGCGCCTTCGCCGACCGTGGTGAGCGGACCCAGGGGGCTCTCCGCACTGGTTGGGCGCAGTCCATGCGCGGCGTTATTATTTTGCAGAGTCGCGCCGGGGTAGGGCTGGGGCGTAGTGTTCCCGCCACCGGGCGGCACCACAGAAGGAGCCCCTGGGGGACCATAGGCCGGGACGGCTGTGGGGGGAACGGCCGTAGGCGACTTGGGCACCAAATCACCCGAATAATATGGCTGCGCTGCACCTTCAATCAGCGTTCGAGTCGCCGGAGCCGGCACGCGGTCAGGAGCTAGAAAGGGATTGGTGAGCGTCGCGGTCGGGGCACGACAGCCTTGCATCGCGGCAAAAAAAACAGCCCAAGTGCAACACATGCACCGCATCGACAGCTTCCTTTCCACCCCTGCGAAAAACGATTTAAAGCCGACAGTTCCGAGATAGTAGCGCCATATCCAACCCCTGTCCAGACCGAATGGGCCTTTGTCGAATGGTAGATGCGGTAAACAGAAAACAGCCACGAATCTGCTAGCAGCTCCGCGGCTGCTAGTGCGTGAGCGTTCAATTGTCCACTCGCCGCGTAACCTGACTACGGGGCCGATTGCGGGATCGTTTCGGAGGCGAGCGCCAAATGCTGAGAGGCATACGGGTTTAGAACCAGCAGAGGCTGTGGCTTTTTCACGTAGGTAATCTTGTCGGTTTCTTGCTGGATATCACTTGCAGAAGCCGGAACAACATGAGGATTCAAAATCTCCATAGCCTTCGGCGCGGCCAAAATCTCGGGAGTACGGACACCGGGCGGGTAGGCAAACGGGACATGCCCATAGGCACGAGGTATCGGAGCGCTGTAGTACACAGGCGGAAATGCAGCATAGTAAGGTACGTTCTGTGCCAGCACTCCGTAGAGCCGGCCAACGTCATACGCGCCAAAGACGATCCCATCCCTATGCAAGCCAATTTGCGCATGGGCCGTTCCCGTGTGACACAGCGCACCACAAGCCACTGCCACCAACAACACAAACCCAAATCGAGCATTCATCAAACAGCACCTTCAAGCAAGTCAACGAAATCAACGCTATTTCCAGCCTAATCACCGCTTCCACAATCGCAAACAACAAAACGTGTCAGAGACCCTCACATTGGCCTAGTTCACCGAAAAAAATCTCAGACACCCGTTACCAGATTCGGGTTCTTTGCGTGGGAGGACGGTACAGACCGTCGCCTGGCTTGAGATTAAAGGCTTCATAGAAGGGGTCAAAATTTGTGCAAGGACCGTAGCTGCGGTACTCGGCCGGCGAGTGGGGGTCGGTGAGTAAGCGATTCATCATCTCCGCGGGTCGGTACTTCCGCCGCCAACTCTGGGCCCACCCCAAAAAAAATCGCTGCGGGCCCGTCCAGCCGTCAATGACCGGGGACTGCTCACCGTCGGTCACAATCATATATGCCTTATAGGCGATCGACATACCCGACAGGTCGGCAATGTTTTCGCCGAGGGTCAAGCGGCCGTTGACGTTCCTGCCCTCCAACGGACTATACTGCTCAAACTGATCGACAAGCTGCTTGGTGAGTTCCGCAAATGCCGCACGATCTTGGTCCGTCCACCAATTGTTCAGATTGCCGTCGCCGTCGTACTTGCTGCCTTGGTCGTCAAATGCGTGGCTGATTTCATGGCCAATCACCGCTCCGATGCTGCCGTAATTGACCGCGTCATCGGCCGTAACATGAAAGAAGGGCGGTTGCAAAATCGCTGCAGGAAAGACAATTTCGTTCATGCTAGGATTGTAATAGGCATTCACCGTTTGCGGGGTCATATGCCATTCTGCGCGATCGATCGACTGCCCCAACTTATCGATCATTCGCTGGTACTCGACGCGAGCCGAGCCAATTAGATTCCCCGTCAAGTCGTCGGCCTTGATCTCCAGCGCTGTATAATCGCGCCACTGCTGCGTGTGTCCAACCTTGGTCGTGATCTTGGCCAGCTTCTCCAGGGCTTTTTCTTTGGTAGCCGGAGTCATCCAGGTCAGTTCACGTATACTCTTGCGATAAGCCAGTATTAAGTTCTCTACCAGCTCCGCCATTCTTTCCCGGGCAGCAGCAGGATAATGTTTCTTAACGTACAACCGCCCCACCGCGTCACCAAGTACGCCAAAGCCCCGGCTTCCCGCCAACGCCTGAACGGCGCGCTTCCAACGCGGTTTTTGCTCGGGTACGCCAGCGAGTTCCGTACCATAAAGCTTGAAACGGGCGTCAACGAAGACCTTTGGCAAACCATTAGCGTAGGCATTGATAAGTTGAAACTTCAAATAATGCCGCCAGACCTCAACAGAGGTATCCTCTATGATGGAGCTGGCCGCCTGGAAATAACTGGGGGTCGCGATGTTGATCGACTCAATATGACCCACCTGAGCCGCAGACAAAAACGCGTCCCAGGCGAATCCAGGCATCAACGGCTCCAGCGCGCCCACGGCATATTTGTTGTACCGCTTCTCCGCATCGCGCAAGTCTGTGCGCGTCCAATGGGCCTCGGCTAATCGCGTTTCCAGTGCAAGGATCGTTTCAGCCGCGGATTGACCATCGGGCAGGTCACTCAAAGTGAACAATCTCTCGATATAGTCTTTAAGCGCAGCACGAGCCGACTCGTATTTTTCGTCGTCCTTTAAGTAATAGTCGCGATCCGGAAGGGAAATCCCATTCTGAATGAGGACGCCCAGATACTGGCTAGAGTTCTTGTCATCCTGGTCCACATAAAAACCGACCGGCGTTGTCACGTCGAGCGACTGCAGATAGCCAAAATGTTCCATCACATGCTGCTTCGAACTGAGCTGGTCGATTTTGGCAAGCTGTTCGCGTAGCGGCCCGATTCCACACCGATCAATAGTGGCCTCATCCATATAGCTACGAAAAAAATCGCCGATTTTCTGGACATCTGATCCCTGAGGGCTGTTGCTGCCGACCGCCTCGGCAACGATCTCCCGAATATTTGCCTGCGCCTCGTCGTGCAAAATGCCAAACGCGCCATAATTTGATTTGTCGGCGGGGATTTGAGTGTGTTTAAGCCACTCACCATTGGCGTATTGAAAAAGATTGTCCTGGACGCGTACCGAGGCGTCGATTCCTTTGGCGTCGATGCCCGATTCCAGTTGCTGGGCAGGGGCTAGAGAACAACCAAGGGCCCAACTCACAGCAATAAGTTTCCACAGATTCATCAAGGGCTCGCAAATAATGGGGGGGGGGGCGATGGATAGTTTCGAGCACCGCCTATTGCCGGTGCTGCCATTGGGGTGGCTTGCAGCCATACAGTTTCTCAAAGTTGTCCGTCCGTGAAAACAGGAATATTGCAGCCTACGCCCACTTCGACCGAATCGTAACTCTTTCGTCCATGGGCGTATCCATCCTGGTACAATTCCAGAATGTCGAAACTAGTTAGCGAGCAACTGAAGGTCCGCGCCCGGGAGTTGGGATTTTCTTTGTGTGGTATTTGCCCGGCCGTGGCACCGCCGGGGGCCACCCGGCTCGCCGAATGGCTGGCCGCCGGTTACGCCGGCAAGATGCACTATATTGCGGGGCGGCAGGAGGCATATCAGCATCCCCGACATGTGCTGGAGGGTGTCCGCAGCATTGTCATGCTGGGAATGAACTACGCGACGGTGCTCCCGGCCCAGCCACGAGTGGGCCAAGGCCGTGTATCACGCTATGCATGGGGAAAATCTGATTACCACGACCTCATTCGTCAGCGGCTTCACCAATTGGCCGACTCTCTCCGCGACCTGGTCCCTGCAGCTCAAACCCGCGGCGTCGTTGATACGGCGCCACTTCTGGAACGAGAATTCGCCCAAATGGCGGGTCTGGGTTGGGTGGGAAAAAACACACTGCTACTTTCTAAAAAATCTGGCAGCTATTTCTTTTTGGCGGCTCTGCTAACCGACGCACCGCTAAGCTACGATACGGCGCACCTGGCCGATCATTGCGGGAATTGCCGGGCATGTCTTGATGCCTGTCCTACTGACGCTTTTGTAGAGCCCTATGTGTTGGATGCGTCGCGATGCATCAGCTATCTCACCATTGAACTGCAAGAGGCTATTCCAATGGAATTGCGCAAGGGCATGGGGCAGTGGGCCTTCGGTTGCGACGTGTGTCAGGATGTGTGCCCTTGGAATGATGTTGCGCCTGCGGACGCCGAAAGTGCCTTCCAACCGGAAGCCGAAAAAAATCCGCTCAGCCTGGAGGCCTTATTTGACTTGGACGACGATGCGTTTCGTCGCCGCTTCCGCCATACTCCCTTATGGCGTTCTCATCGCCGTGGCCTCCTGCGCAATGCAGCAGTTGTCCTCGGCAACCAGCGTGCGAAGTCAGCTCTGGGCGCGCTGGGTCGTGGGCTGGCAGACGGAGAACCGATCGTGCGAGGCGCCTCCGCCTGGGCTTTAGGAGAAATTCAAGCACCGGCGGCAAAGAAACTGCTAATGCAGCGTTTGGAGCAGGAAGACGATGTCGAAGTGGAAGAGGAATTGCGAGCTGCGCTGGCAGCTTATTGAATCGCACTGGCCTACGCCTCCTTGGGCACGACCGGCCCTCCAGACGCCGCCATATCGCCTTGTCGCGACTGCTCGTGCCCCGTCAGAATTACTGCGGCAAGTTAAGCGGCAATCCGCAGCCGTTGACGGCACGGCCCGTCTATCCAGACAATGGGTTCTATGACTCCGATGACTTCACTGGCACAAGAATTGCGCATTGGCAGCGTATCGCTCGACTTCCCAGTCGTACAGGCAGCCCTGAGCGGCTACAGCGACACAGCGATGCGGGTGATCGCACGCCAATTGGGCGCGTCCTACACACTCTGCGAGGTAATGCTCGATAAGTTTATCTTGCAAGTGAAAGAGCGCCGTAAGAACCATCACTTTATGAACGTCGCCAGCAGTGAGCACCCCGTCGGAGGGCAGCTTATGGGCGCAGAGCCTGAACTGTTTGGCCCCGCCGCTGCGCGGCTGGTCGAGCGCGGCTTTGACGTCATCGACATCAATTTCGGTTGTCCCGTAAAAAAAGTGCTGGGCCGCTGCCGTGGCGGGTTCCACTTGAGCCAACCCGCGGTGGCGCTGGAGATCGTAGCTCGAGTTCGTGACGCTGTGCCATCACATGTGCCCGTCACGGTAAAGATGCGCCGTGGCATCGATGATTCCGCAGAAAGTACCGACAACTTTTATGAAATTTTTGACGGAGCTTTCGAGCTAGGTGCAGCTGCAATTACAGTCCACGGCCGAACCGTGACACAGCGCTACGATGGCCCCTCTTCCTGGGAGTTCTTGCGGAAGGTAAAAACGCATGCCGGAACGCGAGTTGTACTCGGCAGCGGTGATCTCTTCAATGCCCAAGCGTGCGTCGACATGATCCAATTTACCGGAGTTGATGGGGTGACCGTCGCGCGGGGAGCGATCGGAAATCCGTGGATTTTTGGTCAGGCCCGAGCGCTCGCTGCCGGCCTGCCGCTACCAGAACCGCCTCGTCTTTTTGAGCAGCGAGACGTCATTTCTCGGCACTACGCGCTCGCGGAAGAATTGTACGGACCGGAGCGCTGCGTACCCACGATGCGAAAATTTGGTATCAAGTATGCACAGCACCACCCGCAGCGGGACCGAGTCCGAGCCGATTTTTGCAGTGTCGGCAAGGCGGGTACCTGGCAAGACGTGCTCCGCACCTGGTACAGCACAGATGGGCCAGGTGTCGTCCCACCGGTCGATGAGCCCGAGCCAGTGCTATCTAGTGACTAACCCGCAATTCGACCCCACCAGCCTGTGTTAAGATTGTCGCGTCGCGTTGTCCAAGAGCCTGATTTTACGCATGGTTCTACCGCATTGCGAACAAGAACGTTGGCAAGCGCCAACGGTGATTTTAGCGCCAGATTTTGGGGCTCCATCCTTTGATGCGCTCCCGTATTCCCTTCGACTCTGGCTGCGGTTCGACCTCGGCGGTGTCCTGAGGTTGGGTCGCTAGGCTAGCGGGCTCTTTTTCCAGCGGCGGGACAAACTCAACCAGGTACTGAGACCAATACTCATCAACCCGTCTCAGGCAGTCGACGACGTGGCCCCGCTGGAGCGCATCTTGCGCGGCATAAACATCCTTCAAAAACGTGCGGCGACGGTCTTCGCTAAACCGTAGGTCGTACAGTTCGACATCATCGATCATCACCTCAGCTCTGCCGGTCAGGTGGAATTGAATATGCATCTGCCCGGCGGTGTCGAGCGGAAGATCATCCCAAAGAAAATTGTACTGCGCCCACTGATCACTCATTGGCTCGTCTTCGCCCAGCACAGCAAATTGGCGATAGGCACGTCCGTCGCTGCCATCCTCGACAACAATATGAAGTCGTGCATCAGGCCCCCAGTCGGCCCGTCGCAAGAAGGCACTAACCACCAATTGCCCCGTTTCTGGCATCGAAAACAAATGGCTCTGCACGGCAACGCCCAGCGCATCTTTGCTCGTCAATCGCAAGGCACGGTCGCCCTGGTGCGCCTGGGCGTTGTCCAATTGGACGGACCCTGCATCCCCCTGCCGGGACTGCCAACCCAGTATAGGCGGCCCCCCATCGCCAAGTTCAAATCCCGGATTTTGTAGTTGGTGATAGGGTCTTTCAATGTCCAGATTACCCATCCGGGACTCGACTTGCTGAATGCGTTGTTCCAAGTCGTAACGCACCCGATGGTCTTGGGCCGTGCGCGGTTCGCCCACAAGGAGACTGGATGTATCAAAACGCCAAGCCTGCAGGTCAAATGGTTTCAGCTCGAGCTGCCACTGATGCGACCCCACCGCCATCACACCTTGCTGTTGCCCGGCAGCCAGATTCGACAATTTACGACCGCCGCCAAGTTGTTGCCAACGACTCTCGACGGATGCTTCCAAGGGCAATTGGACCTGTACTCTCCAAGGGGATTCGTTCACCAGTGCAATCGTCGTCGCGGATTTGCTACGGTAAATCCGAGCGACCAACGGTTGTTTGTTCAACGTGCGTTCGGCGGTGTCCGGCGGCGGCAACTGCTGCAAAGTGCGCAATACTTGCCGCAGCTCCGAATGGGTGGCTAACGACATGTTCTGTCCACCCAGAACAATGGCTGCGGCATCTTGGCGTGCCATACTTGCTATGAGCTGCCGGCGCTGGGCGTCGCCCGCGGGTAGCGCCTGACTCCCCACTACAAGATGGGTTTGCGCCGCACCAAAGGGGCTCCGCTCGTCGAAAGACGGAAGTCGGAAGCCGCTGGCAGCCTGGTACAATAGCTGCGCCCCGTCGTGCCCACTGGTCATCAGCTCCCCTCGAGCACTTGCCGAATTGATGCGTAGATCCAAGGCGCGGCGCTGCAATCGACCACTTGCATTTTGACGAAGGGTCGAGAGAGCTGTCACCCCAGGTATAGCGTTGAGCCCCGCGAGGTCGACCCCGTGCTCCAGGAGAACCTGTTGCAGATTGACCGGATTGGAAATCGACTGGCGTAGTCGCTGCGACAAGGCAGGTCCGCTGAATAGCGATTCGGTAGCCAAGTACAACTGCAAATCTTCGCGCTTGGCAGTCAACGACTGGGCCAGACCGGCATACATGGCAGTTAGCTCTTGGGTTCGCCAGCGCGTCCACTCCCCGCGATACTCACCCAAGAGCGCCCCCGCGCGCTGGCGGAATTTTTGCGGTCCAGTAGCGGAAACATGAATACCCGTGTCCGACTCAAACCGGGCGACCGTCGTATCGTCGAGTCCCCATGCCAGGCCAGGCAATACGCCGTAACCACTACCGGCAACCTGGACACCTATTCCCACGAGCGACCGGTGCGCAGCATAGCGCTCGGCAAACTCTCCTAGGATCGCATCCACCTCAGCTTGTACGCGAAGATTCAACGGATTGTAATGTGGCGCCAAACCATGGTCGGTGCCGTTTTGCTCGACCCACTCCCGACCTTCCCGGCCGATTAAGCCAATACCGGCCTCGGTAGCATCGGCCGCACGTTTCTCATGCTCCAACAGGGGCAAGGGTGTCGCCAACTGGAAGGTGGAAATCAGTCGCACGCCTTCGCGGTCGAGAATCCGCAGCAACATCTCCAACACATCTTTACGTCTCGGATCCTGTCCAGAACTCGCTTGCAAACCGGTGTCGTAGCGAGGCGACGGATTGAGGCGTCGGCTAGGGTAGAGCGCGCTGCCATCGGCTGCAACGGTAAGAAAAACTGCATTCTGTCCGTTCAGACGCAAGTACTGCACAAGCCGGTGCGCCGCGTCCAAAAACGTCGACCAACTATGCACACTCAGCCCACTCCCCGCGTCGAGTTTTTCAGAGGCCCCAAAGTTGGCCGCGAAAACCGGTTGCGAGATATAACCGGCCACCATCCGCGCCGGTTCTTCCGAAACCGATTCTAAACCTGTCAGTTGGGCCTCCCCGGACTCCGCCTCACCCGCATGCTGGTACAACTTGATCTGCCCATACTGGGCCGGCAAATGGGGTTGGCGATTTACCAGTAGCAATTGGGGGGCGCGGGTCCGCGGCCAAAACACAAAACGATGCACGCAGGGCCGATCCTCCTGACCCGAGCTTTCCCCACTCGCATAAAACCCCACGTCCTGTTGAACTCCCTGCACGCGTCCGGCGGCGTCAAGTTCGACAATGCTGATCGAAAGGTGCTGCGCCAAAGCCCGTGGGTAGGCAACTTCGACCATATGCAACCTGCCAGGTTCGCGAATCGGCAGGGTGTACGATTGCCACCATGGCTCTTTTTCTTTCGCGATCCCGGGTAGCTCGACAAAATCGCCTTGGAGACCGGGGCGGACCGCCGGCCGGACGTTGCCGATCGCCCCCGGCATTCTTTCTGGTAGACCCGGAACCCGCGTCCACGCGGGCAATCGCTGCCACCATTTGGGGTTGGCCGGATCGATCGTGAGCACTGGCGACCAGCGATCATCAGGGTCTGGCAACCTAGCAGCCGGATCAATGACCACGAATTCGACGTCCCTCTTGTCCAAAGCTTTCGCCCATCTCCCCGGAACAAAGCGGGTGGCAATTCCATCCGGACGCCGCGCGACAATCGTTAACGTATAAGCACCTTCCGCCGCCGGGCAGGCAATCTCAAAATCGACACGCGTTCCCTTGGTCGCATCTGCCGCTAATTGCTGACTCGTTCGCCAAAGTGCTTCTTCACTTCCAGCCTCCCACAGCTCCATATCGATATCGACCGGACCTGCAGACAACTCGCTGGAAAAATCCGCTTGTAGACTCAGCGTCCAAACCTCGTCTGGATCGAAAACATAATGGGCTCGCGACGAAAGTACACGCAACTTGTCCCCGGGCGCCCGATGCGCCAAAAAGTTGCTGCCAGGTTCCTTGAGCGCTTGACGAAACTCGCCGGTGGCGAGCTGCGCAAAGGGGACCTCGATGCGAGTCGGCTGCGGAGATTGATCCGCTTGTAGAAGAATGCTGACCAATGCTTTTTCGTCAGCCCGCACTGTCAGATCACAACCATCGAAACCACGAACTTCCCGTGGGGCGACAATCACTCGATTTCCGTCAATGCGCAAAGCCACGGGGCCATCAGCTTCGATCCCCAATGGCTGCAAGTCGGTAAGGACGCCACCTTCGACCGAAATTTCTCCGGACCAACGGGTCGGATCAGACGCCCCGCCTCCCCATGCGAGGCGCAAGCGGGCCGTTTGCTGGGCGGCCGCCCCAGGGAGTGCCGCCAGGCAGATGATCGTTCCTGTCAGCATCGCGCAGCGCGCCAGCCTAGCTGGCGCATTGGTATGCGGCGAACCAGAGTACAAGTCGTGGAGCCACTGCCAGATTATCGAACTTCCTTGTCCGACCATATTCAACCGGGTTCAGAAAACACTGAAGCTTAAACCGCGCGCTAAATTTCCGTTCGATCGATAGCGCAACCCGCGCGCAAAATGGTTTCGATCGACGCATCACGGGGTGCAAAAAATCTGGCGAATTCTAGGAACCGGCTGTGCATGCTGCCAGAGCAGTTCATCCGGGCCGCTAGCATTGCGGGGATGACTTGGACTGGCATGCCGAGGTAAGCGAGCAAGTTACCGCTTTGCGCCAAATAAGCGTCAGAATTGCGAGCTAGCAAAGCTCGCGGTTGCGGGGCATCGTTGGCAGAGATTCACCACTGCTGGCACATGCTTCGAAACGGGCCAACTCGGCGCTGAGCCACTCGACGACTTGTGGACACCGGCTGGCCACGTCGTTGTACTCCCAGCGATCGTCAGGCTTGGCGTAGAGTTCCGCCAGGGCAGGGCTGTGAGCTGCGGGGGCGGCACGGCGCAGCAACCAGCCGGGGGTGCGAATGGCCCGCTCGCCCGCTTCGCCGAGCGAAACAGCCGTCTGCCTGCCCGAGCATAGTTTTCCGGCCAACGCCGACAAAATGGATTGTCCGTCCGTCGGCCCAGGCCCACCGAGACCAAACCAGTCGAGCAAGGTTGCTCCCACGTCTGCCGACTGGCAAAGGGACGCATAGCGCTGCCGTGGCTGCCGGTTACCGCACACATGGAGCAACCAAGGCAAATGCAACGTTTCGCTGAACATCTTGTTAGAGCTGCAGCCGATGGCGCCATGCTCGCCCAGCGCAAAGCCACGCGATCCCAACAGCATTAGCAACGTTTCTGATCCCGCACGACACTCCGAGAGCGAATCGTAAAACGCGCCCACACACTTGTCGAGCACCGCCACTTGAGCCGCATAGGCGATTCGGTAAGCGTGCATCTCGTCCGGATCGTCGAGGTCGCACAGCAGATTGGGAGCTTGCACGATGCCAAGTGGGGGCGGGTCGCCCTCTTCCACAAGCTCCGCACGGGCCGCCAGGGGAGCGTCCCAGGGCCCCGTCAAACCGCGGGTGTGCAACCAAAGCAGGCTGTGTCCGTTGTCTTGGTCCGCGTGCGCTCGCCATTCGGCAAGATGCAAAACGGTTTCACTAAGTAGCTTGGCAAGGTGGGTCTGGTCGAACGTGGCCGCCGGCTCTGGGGCAGCTGATTCGATCAACAGCGTCTTGTCGAATGGCAAGGCCGCACTTTTTCCGATAAGCCACGGGTCGTCGGTTACCAGCCATTGTCGCGTGCCAGAGCGCGCCAGCAATTCGGGCACTTCGGGCGCCTCCACGTTGGGACGCATGGCATGCCGGCCCTGCCAGGCACCTCGATAAAAATTTGGCAGCGCCGCGCCGTCTGCCCACAACCAATCGACTACCAACGACCGACTCGCCAGGGCATCAAGGTGGGGGGTCGCAAAGCTGGTATTTCCATAGGCGCCTAGGGCCGACGCACGGAGCCCATCGACGACCAAGCAGATTGCATGACACCCTTTCATGGGCTTAATATAACGCCCGGCCGGGCAACTTGAACACCGACTTCCTGTCCACCCGCCAAGCCCAAAAACGGTTTTTCGCCTGGATACCGGCCTGTAGACCAAGCGGGAACGTGGATCGGCCTCGGTCGGCTGACGGTGAAAAACGGGGCGCGGCGAGCAGAGCAGGGCGATGGATGTCGCGCCCCTGGTTCTCCTAGGCTTGTCTTGCAATTCTCCATACGCGCCAAAAGAGTTGCGGAAATACACATGCATTGCTCAGGCAGGGCGAATCCAGCCTGGTGGGTTCGAATGCTATGCGATGCAGCCATTACAAGCCCAGTCGCGGCACAATTTGAGATCGATGTAGCGGGCCCAAATCGCCAGAGCCAGCCATTTCAAACGCAAGTACATTGCGACCGACGGGCTGGCGCACTACCGAACTTGTTGGGTCGTGGGTACCATAGGGTCAGACTACAGCAATGCACGCCGCCCGCGCCACCTCACCGCTTGTATGATCACCGAGACGCTACTCATTTGGACCGCACGCTTCATCAGTGGTGTGAGCGTGCGCTGGGTCGACAGCCAACCCGACACATGTCAGCGGGTGTACTTTGCTAATCATACCAGCCATCTCGATGTCGTGTTGGTGTGGTCGGCCCTGCCGACGGACGTGCGTCGACTCACGCGTCCCATTGCCGCCAAAGACTACTGGGAACGCGGCTTTGTTCGCAGACACTTGCACCAAGTATTCAATGCAATGCTCATCGATCGCAAGGAAATCAAAGTCCATCAAAGCCCCGTCGATCTCATGCTGCGCGAAATCGGCGACACGCACTCACTGATTCTTTTTCCCGAGGGGGGTCGCAGTCCTGGCGAGGGAATTGGCGAGTTTAAAAGCGGTCTCTACTATCTTAGCAAAAAACGGCCGGACCTGGAGTTGATACCGGTTCACATTAACAACATGAACCGCATCTTGCCGCGAGGCGAGTTCTTGCCGGTACCCCTTTTGTCGTCTCTCACTTTTGGCCCTCCCATTTGGTTGGAAGCGGGCGAGCCGAAAAATGAATTCCTAGCACGTGCCCGCGCAGCAGTCGTGGGCCTCAAGGACAAATAGCGATGATCAAAGACTGGGCATTGATGGGAACCGTACTGGGACTGCTCACCGCCGCCACGTTTGCCGGCCAATGGCTCCGCCGCCAGACCTCGTTGGGCCTTGATCAGCGCGCGGTAACCGCATTTAACAGCCGCGTGCAGGCCTGGTGGTTTTTTAGTGTCGTCTTGGGGCTCGCTTTTTTTAATCGTCAGTTAACGGTCGTCTTGTTCGGCTGTTTGGCGTTTTGGGCTTTGCGAGAATTCCTCACGCTCACCCCGACACGCGCCGGCGATCACCGCGCACTATTTTGGGTATTTTTCTTCTTCACGCCGCTGCAATTCGTACTGGTCGCCTACAATAACTACGCGTTCTACAGCATTCTCATCCCAGTCTACGCATTCTTGTTCATCGCCGCCCGGGTTGCGATTTCCGGTGACTACCAGCGGTTCCTCGAGCGCGTGGCCAAGATTCAATTCGGGCTGCTGGTGTGTGTCTACTGTTTGAGCTTTGCACCCGCCCTGCTTTTTCTCAACTGGAAGCACATGGACGGCGGCTACGCCAACGCGCGATTGCTTTTTTTCTTCATCACGATGGTACTCTTCGCCGAACTCGCTCAATTTCTGGCCAGCCGACTCTTTGGCAGGCACATCATCGTAAAGGCGATCGATGACTCGCGATCCTGGGAAGGCGTTTTGACTGCAGCTGGCGCGTCCGCAATGCTGGGACTGACACTCTACTGGGCGACGCCCTTTACGGCCTGGTGGCAGGTGGTAGCGATGTCGATGCTGATTGCCGCAATGGCCTCAGCCGGCGCACTGACGATGGCGGCCATCAAACGTGACCGCGGTGAAGTCACCTCAAGCACGCTAATCGAGGGGCATGGCGGCGTACTCAATCGAATCGACGCCATCTGCTTCGCCGCCCCGGTGTTTTACCACGTTTTCAATTACTTCTTTGCCGCCCCACCTTAGCACACGAAGCTTCGAGTCCTGTGCGTCGCGCCTCGGTGCGTGGCGGCCCTACAGATTATCGCGGCAAGAAAAGTTGTTCTACGCCGGAAATCTGGACCACAATCCAGTCGCGGTCGACCGTGATCGCCAGCACCTCCAGCGCCGCTACTCTTCCCAACGCGCCGCCATCGGGAATGACCACTCCACCCCCGTCTAGGACCGGGGCAAAAAAAGCGCTTAATTTGCCGTGCAGGAATGATTGCATTTCGGAATCCAAGTCACTGTGGAGTTGCAAACTTCCAACGCGCTCAAGTCGAAATTCATCCAAATCATTATGCGTAATCTGGTACGAAACCTTGGCAATGGCTGGCACAAGAATCTCTTCTCCATCAAGCTCGATGCCTTGCATGCGGAGAGTGAAGTCAAAACGATTTGGGGCTGGGATTTGGAGAACCAGCGGCCGCTGCGGGGCAGCAATCATCGCCCATCGTTGCGAACGACTATGGACCATCAACGGCAGCGGCAACTCGGCTTGTAAAATATTGGCGTAGTTCATGAAATACTTGTCTGTGAACCTCTTACCCGCCATGATCGTTTCGGCAAGATTGTTGAAAAACGACACATGGACACGGGCCGCGACGTCTTCTCCCGTGGCCAGGAAAGGGCAGGGGGTCGGCGCTCCCCATTGTCCGCGTCTACCGCTGAGCCCGTTGACTTCAATCCCCGTCACCGTACTTCGCGTACCCAGCAGCTGAGGCGCCGCGCCTTCGCGTACAACAGACGCCAGCACGTCGCTGAAACCGGCCAGTGCTGCGCGGGTACTGCTTACCTCGGCACGAATCTCGCCAAGCGCCTCATCGATACGATTTTGCACCTCTTTCTGCAGCATGCTCGCGGTCTTCGCGCGCGATCGAGATCGCATCACCGACTGTGCCTCGGGTTGGGTTGCCCTCCGCTCCGCAATTCTTCGGAGCACTTCGCTGCTCGCGGAAACACGCGTCATGCGGGTATGTACCTGAGAGGTCACCGATGTTGCACCGCTGCGCAGTCGGTCCAGATCCAAATAGACGGGCGTGTCTGCGACCACAGGCCCTTTGGTCTCGACATTAATACGGACGGGTCCTGCGTCTGCCCGACATTGCGATTCGACATGTCCGCGATAAACTAGGCTCAACTCCGCCAGGTCACTATTGGGCACCATCTCCAGTCCGACAGCTCCCCAAGTACGCGCCGTACCGCGGACATTCAGCGTACGCGGCGATCGCAGCACTCCCCTGGTGGGCGTCTGCACCTGATCGGTCACGCCAATTGTCTGTTGGACATCGCCTGCCAACCGGCTCAACACCCGGCCGATCAACGGATAGGTAACGAGCACTTGGGCATTGGGAAACAACGCGTGCGCGCGGACGGCGGCGATTTCGTCGGACAGTTGGCCGGTCCTTTCTAGCCATCCCAAAGTGCGGGCCAACGCCGCAGCATGGGCGTCGGTGGGCCTTTCCTCAAGGCGATCGCATTGCTCCTGAGCAATAACAATCTGCTGTTTGAACTGCTCGTAAAGATCTTCTTGGGCCAACGTGAAAGCCGCATCTAGATAGGCGTCAATCCGCAGCCGCAACTCGGCGAAAAACGGGCCTTCCAAGCCCGGACGATTGGAATAACTCCAGCGGCGCACCACAGCCAGTGCTTCTACATCAACCGTTTCTTGCGGCCCCAAATTTTTTTTCAACAATTCCCAGCGCAAATGGTTTTTCCAATAACGCGCATCCTCACCACCTTGACGGTCAAATACCAAGCTAATTCGTTCGACCTCCTCGGCGAGCGCCTGCTGCGTCTGGGTAAACCACGTTTCCGGCGGTGGAGAGAATCGCTCGACCGCATTGTCGAAAATGGCAGCCAGATCCTGGCCCCATGCCGCACCATTATTCGGCACAACCAAAGCCATGACCCCTACTGCGAATGCCAGAATCCTGGGGAACATCGAACCTGCATCTCCGCCGGAGGTGATTTGCGCCCTACGCTTGGGTAGAGCAGTCTCTCTCTAGCTATTTTCGCCGTTTCGATCCGCGACTGGTCCGCAATGCAATGGTGTTTTTCCCGCAGATACGAATTTGCCTAACGGTCGTCCTACTGGTAACGATTGTTACGCCTGAGGCAAGCCGGGCGACGGGTCCCGTACTGACTGGCCGATGGGGCGACACGCGTACCCCTGCGCAGCTAACGTACAACTATGCGTCAAAGAAGAACCAAGCCCTGGTAGTGGTGGCGTTTTCGACGATCTGCCCGCTGGCCGGACGCCTCGTGCCCACGCTTAACCGCCTGCAACGCGAGTACGACCCGCACGGCATCCAATTTATCGGCCTGTTTCCCAACGGATCGGACGACCTGCGGAAAATTGCAGAATATGTCGTCGATATGGAAATCGAGTTTCCCATATACCGGGACGATCCCCAAAATCCGTGGCACAAGCAGCTCGGGTTGACGACAACTCCCAGTGTGGCCCTATTGGATACCCGCAACGGTTTTGACACCGGAGCGATCCTATATCGAGGCCAAATCAATGGCGCGTGGTTCGGCGGTAGGGCAACCAACAAGAAACAAGATTATCTGGCCAGCGCTTTGGCCCATTTTGTCCAAGGCAAGGCACCATCTCTGGCGGAGACGGCTGCGTCGGGTTGCACCATTGCCAAACGGTCTTACCGCGATTTGAGTGCTTACCCCAATATCACCTTTCACGATCAAATTGCGCGTATCCTCCAACGTCGCTGCGAGAGCTGCCACCGCCCGGGCGAACCGGGCGCGGAATTGTTTGCCGCCTTCGACAACTATGAAACCGTAGCGGAGATGAGCCGCGTCATGTTAAGCCGGATTGAAAACCGTGTGATGCCGCCTTGGCATGCCAGCACCGATCCGACTCACGTCCCGGATGGCTTTCAGGGAGATATCCGACTGAGCGAAGAGGAAATAAACATCTTTCGTACTTGGGTCACCAACGACTGTCCTGTGGGCAATGCCGCCGACGCTCCGCCAATCCGCAAATGGCCTGGTGAAGATCAATGGCGAATCGGTACTCCCGACCTTGTATTCAAGATGTCAGAACCGTTCAGCGTTTCCAAGAACAGCTTCGACCAATACCAGTATTACCGCATCCCGGCCAACTTCGCCGAAGACCGTTATGTTAAGGGCATCGAGCTGCGGCCCGGCAACCGTGCCATCGTGCATCACATGGGTGCCATCATCGGCCGCGCGACGACGGACCTACTCTCGCCCAACCAGATGCTCCTCAAACTTTACGGCGTAACCGGCAACAAGATCAAAAAACTAGGCGACTATATCCCGGGAGACCCCTTTAGCGCCCACGTTTACCCCGACGGTTACGCCCTCAAGCTGCCTGCCGGCCACGACATCTTCTTTGAGATGCATTACACACCGACCGGCCGCGAGGAATTGCCCGATCAATCGCAACTGGGCATCATTTGGGCCAAGGATAAGCCGCACCACACCATTGAGACCCAGGTCTTCAACCGCAAAGATATCCGTCTACCGCCGCACGCATTGCACTACGAAAAAGAAAGCTATTATCAATTCAGCACTGATGTACTGGTTCATGCTCTCGCACCCCACATGCACTTCCGAGGCAAAGACTTCAGTCTGTACAAAGTCACGAATCCGGGCACCGACGAGGAGCAGCGGCAACTGATCTTGAAAATCGCAGCTTACGACTTTAATTGGCAGCGCACCTACCAGTTCAACAAGCCCATTCCACTGCGCGCCGGCGATGCACTATTTAGCATCGCCCATTTCGACAATTCTCACTACAACCCCAACAATCCCGATCCCGAGGCCTTTGTCAGGTTTGGTTTGCAATCGGAGGACGAAATGCTGAACTTGCGGACCAAGTTTGAACGAGTCGACTTGGGGAAGTAGAACGATAGCCTTCAGGGCCTTGACGAGCGATTTCCATGGTGCGAGCAATGGGCGCGATGATTGGCACCGTGTTCGTTGATCGGGCAATCATCATCCAGAAAGCGACATTTCAGCTATCATGCTCGGCACGATAGGCGCAAGTCGCGCAGCGGCGCTTCCCATCAGAGCACTCTTTAGTAGGAATCAACCCAACCTCTGCCATGAATTTGAGAAACTTCCTAATAGTTCCGACGTGCTGTTTTTCAAACTGAAAAGCACAGCAGGAAATTTCTTTCAGGCTGCGACAAACGGGCTATTCTCAAGTCCGATCCAGACCGCCACCTTGAGAGCTCTGCGTGTTCAGTAGGGTGCGGAGAGTTGCTAGGCTGACTTCGCATAGGCTGTCGACAGTTTGGTCGGCGCGGCGCAATTCGCGGCGGGTGCATGTATTGGTAACGGCCATTGACACACATCCTGCCCGGCTAGCCGCTTCTATGCCGTAGGGGGAATCTTCAATCACAACACAAAACTTGGGGGCCAGCGACAACCGCCGACAGGCTATCTGAAAGACCTCGGGATCTGGCTTCTTGCGCGCGACGTCGTCGCCACATACATACACCATTTCTTCGACGGGAATCTGTGCCGATGCGAGTACCGACAGCGACTTGCCGCGCGTGCTACTGGTGGCAATTGCCAAACTGAATTCCTGGCTGGCCAAAGCGCTAAAGATTAATTTCAGGACGCCCGGATAGGCCGGGAGCGTCTCTTCTCGCAAGATTTCCAGGAAATTCTCCTGTCGGGCCATCACGAGGCTCTGCACCTGGTCCGGAGACAACTTCATTCGATGGGATGCGGCGCCGGCTCGGACATACTCTGCCGCCCCCCGTCCGAGACCTTTTTGGAAATCTTCCGCGGCCACACGGCGAATTCCCAGGATGTCGGCGAAGGCCTGGGAAGTTGCGCGCACGTTGACGGCTTCTGAATCTGCAATGACTCCATCCACATCGAAGATGATTCCAAAGTGCCCGTTCATGGCGACCGTGTGTTCTGGGCTCCAAAGACCTAGTGGCTGGTGACGCATCCTCACATGATCACAAAAATTAAACCCATCCCGTTCTCTTTAGATTCCGAATTGGCGGAGGACGATATCAGCTACGTCGGTGTCGGCCAGCGGTCGCTCGACGAAGGTGCCCCGCTCGGAGCTCAACAGAATTCCCCGCTGCGCGGGGCTGTACGGCGGTGCGCCGTGCGAGCCTTGAACGAGCGTTGCATCCAGTGGAATGCACTTGTGTATTGGATCCCAAAACATCTCGACCGGATCGTAGCCTGGCTTGCGATGGATGTCGACCGTGCGGGCGTAGGCCGGCGCCTGGCTGTCGTCGAGCCACCAATAATAGGCTTGCCAACTATCGGAAGCGGAGATCGCGACGAGATCGCCGCAGCGAGGGTGCGTCAAGTCGTAGCGATCGAGCTCGGCGCGAGTGAGCACCTCTTCCACCCCCGCCAGACTGGCCAGAACCTCCTTGGCCTGACCCAGCGATTCGACATCCCGGGCGAAGACGTGCGACATCTGGTGGTCGACCATCGCCCACGCCCGACTCGCGGCAAGGTCCAAATGTTCGCCGTCCTGGTGCCACTCAACCGACAAGAGGCCCGCTTCGCGGAGCGCGCGGTTCGGATAGCTCACATGGTTCACCGGTGTGATCACGTATTCGCTCGCCACCAGCCACAACAGATGCTGATCCTGGTAAGCCGCGGAGAATCCGCGGTTCAGCTTGCCGAGTTGGTCATCCAGGTCGGCCAGCGCCTGACGGGCCGCATCCGAATCGGGCCCGAACTTTTGCGCCGCATAGTCAAGATGCGGCAAATAGATATAAAACAAATTGGGGCGAAATGCCTCCGCCGCATGCAGAGCCGAATCGACAATCCAAGCAGAAGACTTGATGTTGGCCATCGGCCCCCAAAAGTGCTGAAGGGGAAAATGCCCCAAGGCTTCCTGAAGATCCGGATAGAGCGATTCGGGACGCGTATAGCACCATAACGATTCGCTCCCATCGGAATTGTGAATCGGCGCAGGGGTGCAAACGTAGTCGGCCCCACATTTTTTGCTGTGTAGCGGAAACCACACCGCCGAACGCAGTGCCGGATCGTGATGGTGTAAGATGTCCCACAACTGGGGTCGTTCGACGCAATCATTGGCGGACGTCCACATCTCGACCTGATTCCGCTCGGGCCAATAGAAACCATTGGCGACCACCCCGTGTTCGCGGGGCGGACGGCCTGTGGTCATATTCGCTTGCACCGGGCAGGTCACTGCCGGGAAACCAGGCACCAGTTCGGCCGTATCGCCGCCCGACATCAGGGCCTCCAATTGGGGCATAGCCGCGAGGTCCTGACGCCGAAGTCCAGGAATCGAGAGCAGAGCGATATGTTCAGCCATAATGAGCAGACAAAAAAAGGGAAAGGGAAAGGGAAAGGGAAACGTCTTGGGGCCAGTGGCAGGTCACTGAGCAGCTAACGCGGCATCGATTTGAGGTTGCAAGAACGTCATCGCCTGCCTGGCGGCAGCGGGACCCGCATGGCTATGACGGCTCAACTCGACGTGGACCCCACCGGAATACTCAACTTCAGCGAGCGCGGCCAGCACGGGGGGGAAATCGATCTCCCCTTCTCCAAACATCAGATGCTCGTGGACGCCTTGTCGCATGTCTTCGATGTGCACGTTGAGTAACCTGCCGGCCCAGCAACGGATCACCTCGCTGATAGGGACTTCTCCCAGACAGTGCAGATGACCAATGTCGAGGGTCAGACCCAGCCGGGGCGAATCGATTCGTTCCAATAGCTCTTGCCAGCTCTGCATGCTGTCAATCAACATGCCGGGCTCCGGTTCGAAACCCAGCCACACGTTGCGGCGCTCGGCATATTCAAGGACCGTGTGCAAGCTGTCGGCCAGCCGGCACAGGCCGTCTCCCCGCGCATCCCCGTCTGGCAGCGTGCCCGACCAGAGCGATACGCAATCGCTGCCCAGCGCGGCGGCCATGTCAACCGCATGACGGAGAAACTCCACCCGTTGGGGCCTACCGTCTGACTTCGAAGTGACCAGTGTCGGCTGGTGCTTGCGACGCGGATCCAGCAAGTATCGTGCGCCCGTTTCGATGACCGACCGCAGGTTCAGTTGGGAAAGTAAGGCACCTATTTCCTGCAGTTCGATGTTGTACCTGGATGTATAAGGATTGAGAGCGGCGTGATCGATGGTGATGGCCACGCTCCGGTAACCGAGCGACGCCAACAAACGCAATGCCTCCGGCAGGCTGTGATGGGCCAGACCATTGGTGTTGTAACCAAGCCGCATATCGCGTTCGCCCCAATGGGTCGGTTTGTAAAAGCCCGGCTCCCAGTCATATCCGCACCGAAGAGATCCCCGTTTCGCGTTTCCGCAGCGAAACTCAGGTCACCCGAAGCCAACGGGATAATAGCCTGCCTGGCAGGATCAAAGCTAGTACCAAGCACGCCCAACCCCATTCGGCATAGCCCCAGCAAATAGCGGCATCGATGGGAATAATTAGCAATATGGCATAGCCCACCGCTTGTTGCACGCGACCGGCGACAGGCTTACAGATCGCCCCAATGCATCGCCAGAGCACCAGCACGCCAAGCACACTCCACGCTGCGATCCATTGCCAATGGGGACGCTGCAGGCAGGAGGCCGCCAGCTCCCACCACGGCGCCGCACCGATAAGGATCAGGCCACCCGTCATGAGCGCCACACCCAACAGTAAGGGACCTCGTCGGCTAATTCCGTGCTCCTCCCGGGCAAACCAGCAAATCCCGCAGACGTAACAGCCAATGCCAGCAGCCGGCGCCAGCGTATCTAAGACGAGAAAGCAATCGTAGGGGTCCAACTGGACGATTCGGGGGCTCATGCCCAGCAACACGTTTGCCGCCCGGCAGGCCGCCATGGCAAATGGGCCGCACCACGTATTTTTTAGCCATGAATTATACGCGACAATCATCACGCTCAGCGCCCAGGCAATAAGTCCGGGTGCCGCATTGCGGCTCAGCACTGACATCCCAAAGCCCGCCAGTACGCCCGCGCCAAGCAAACTCCAGCCCAGTACTGCGGCAAAGTGCAGCGAAACTCGACCGCTCGGCAAGGGGCGCTCAGGACGTTGCACCGAGTCCACGCTGATGTCCATCACGTCATTGAGTACCATTCCCGCCGTATAGAGTAGACACGAACACATCGTGAGTCCCAGCGAGAGAAGCACTGGCTGCAAGCTACCCACTACCAGGATGAAACCCATCCAGACGTCCGCCATCGCGGTAAACACGTTGGCCAGCCGCATCAACTGAGCGACCGCCAAGAGACGGTCCTTGGCACTGCCACGCGTTGTCAGCAAAGAGCCACGCAGATCGTTCATGTCGTGGATGAACTCAGGCAGGCAAGCGCCTTGCTCAGATAGCTATGCGCTTCGCGCGCCGCGTCGTCCGGCGCATCAATGTACGGATAGAGTTCCACAGTCAACCAGCCTGCATAGCCCGTCTCGGCAATGGCCCGCAGCGTCGCCCCAAAATCAATCGCACCGTGGCCGGGAATCAGATGCGCGTGCACGCGCGTGTCAGCGATATCCTCCAGGTGGTAGTGCACCGTCTGCTCGGCCATGCGCGGCACCCAGTCTTGAGGGTCTTCACCCACGCAATAAGCATGACCGATATCGAAATTCAAACCGATTTGTTCTGAATCGATACGTCCTGCAAACTCAAGGTACTGGTCAAAACGCTCAATCAGCAACTCCGGTTCAGGCTCAATCAAGAGGCCCACATCAAGCTGTTCGGCTAATTCCACACAGGGCATCAGCTCGTCGTAGAAAATGTCGGCCGCTTCTTGCCAAGATTGCTCAGCCGTTACCAATCCGCCAGGCTCGGTCGTGATATGCGGTGCGCCCAAGTCTGAAGCCAGCTGCAAAGCCCTCTTTGTGTGCTCGCGACGAATGGCTCGGTAGTGGCAATCGGGATCGGTCCAACCGGGATGCCAATACGGCTGGCGAGGGTCGCCGACCGCATTCATCATAAATGCATTGATGTTCGAAATCGTCAAACAATGGGTTTCGAGACACGTCCGGATCGCCTCGCGCCGCTCGGGCAAGAGGCCCGCCGGCCACGCGTGAGGAACATCAGCCAAAAGTTCGATGCCCGCGTAACCGAGCTCAGCGATACGTTGAATCGTCTCCTCGATGGAAAATTGCATGTAGGCATTCGAACTGAAAGCCAGCTTCATAATTCAACCTCGCAATCCAGAAAAATTGGCGAAGCAGTCATTCTAATCGGTTTAACTCGACTTGGTTAGCCCGCGACCACAGCGGTGGGCCCTTCGTACCGATCCGCACAGGTCAGCAAGAGGATTCTTGAGGTTTTAGCTGACGGCGAAGCTGCTAGGGAGCGGCCTGGACGCCCCGCCGTTTAATTTCCAAGCGCAGTACACGCAAATGCTTATCGACGGACCCCACCTGCAGCAAAAATCCCTCGAGGACGCAAAACGGGGTAGGGCAGCGGGTACACCACCCGTCAAGCAGCCGGCCTCATGCGGGCGATCACGTCCGTCCACGGTGCATGGGTGTGGTACCGAGTCGAGTGGCGTCCTTGCTGCGGCGGTCGGGATCCAGGTACCAACCCTACGTACCGGGAGGCAAGAATGCTTCCACCTGGGAAGTGCCAACCGCGAAAATGTCGGCGTGCCCTGACACACGCGAATTATCGCTGGCTAGCTCGGCAAAAAACATTTTGGCTACCAACAGACTAACATTTTGTTTCTGCCCGGCGTCTGAGCTTGACTTACTCGACGATCGTCCAAGTCCGCAGTGCGCTAAGTATTTTGCGCAGTCGTTGCAAGTGGCGATGCATCGGATTGGGCTCCGCGTTTACCAGGACTAACCACCTGCCTCCTTCGTCCCCCGTTAACCAGGCATAATCCGTAAAGTCTGCCAAGATTTCACAGTCGAGACTAGCACGAGTCGCCCAAGCTGGCGTCTGTTGTCGCGGTGGCAAGGTTCGCACAGGCTGAACGGCTTGCCCGGGGAGTCGCCGACCGTGAAAAGTCCGTTCGCCCCGCCAGTCGAAGACACTACTAGGGCCCGTTGTGAAACCCAAGGTTCGGTTAGCATTCTCGAAATCGTCACGTCCAATTGGCAGTGTTAAAATAGGTTCTCGAGCAATCCCCAAGCGAGTAAGGTGAAGCAAAATGCTCTCGCGTACGTTAAGTATCCCTGTTTTGCTGGCCGCTGCGGTAGGCGCACCTTATGTGGCAACCAACACGCCCAACGTGGGCCAGCTTTGGGATACCCCGCCTAACGGCACAACCCAAAGCGGCGTCACGCCCGCGATTAAGTCGTCTTCGGTACCGCCAGCACCTCCTCAGGGACCCAGTGTGCCGGCCTACTCTAAGACAACGCCTCTGGAAGGCATACGGAACATGTCCTTGCCAGAAATATTCCGATTCAATCTCGATCGGGAGTGGGTTTATCGGCGGTGGGCGCGCAAATCCACTGGGCTGGCCGATCTTGGGCTCTACGGCATTCGGGTCCCCCTGGTAAGCGGCACGCAACTGGATGATCTGGCCGGATCGCTGACGTACTACTTCGACGCAGTCGGCCGGCTACAGCGAATCTCGTTTCGTGGCAATACGGGCGATACCACTCAACTGGTGCTGTTGCTCACCCAGACCTACGGCCTGCAGCGCCAATCCGCCCCCATCGCTGGCGAACAGCTTTTTCAGCTTCGCCGTGGCCAGCACGTAACCAGTGAGTTACGTACCCGCCCCGCACCGGTGCTGCGGGCCACCACACCCCACGAGAGTTTTGCGGTGGAAGTCGAACTCCAGCGACCCGGCGCGACCACGCCGCTCGCCCGCAAAACGCCTACGCTGCCCACTGCCGAGCCCGAGCCCAGCCCTCCCGCCACCGAGGTCGCCCAGGAAGACAAGGTTATTGAACCCGAACAGGGTGACAAGAAAAAAGTGGGTAAGGAAAAATGGGACGCGCTGTTTCCTCGTAGTCGGGTTCCTAAGGGACAAGTCAACAGTTTGGAAAAGCGGGACCGTTTCTGGTAGTGTCCTGCCACGAGCTGTGTCTATTGCCGGACAGCGGAAGCCCCTTTCCCGGGGCGATTCTGCACAACTGCGAGCAATCCGCGCAGATGTCTCTGCCGCGGCGGGGCTGCATCGATTATCTTGCGGCCATGGGTAACGAGTTTTCCATCGCCTATTGCAGTGCGAAAGATCGGGCAGGTGCACTGCGCCTCTTGCATGCTGGCTTGAGCGAAGACGGGCAAACAGCCTTAGTGCAGACCCTGGATGGAGTGCAGGGACACGGCGAATCCGCCTTTGCGGGGCTCCTCTGTGCCCACCGGGGGGGAGAACCTCAGGCGGCAGTGTGGGCACAGCTAACGCCAGGCCGAACAGCACTGGTATGGCCCTCTGCCGGGCACCACCCGGCATCACCTCTGCTGATCCGCGCCGCGGCCGCCTTCCTTGACGAAAACGACGTCGCCCTGGCCCAAATCCTGGTGAGTCCCGACGCGGAAATCAATCCGCACTTGTTTGCCATGGGCCAGTTTCACAAGCTGGCAAATCTGGTTTACTTGACGCTCGAAAATAGCCACTTCCCGCAGGTTCAACCCCCTGGGACTCTGGATTTCCAGCCACATGCCGATGGCCAGCCCGAGCGGCTCGGCCGGTTGCTCCAGGAAACCTACACAGACTCGCTAGACTGCCCGGCACTCAACGGCGTACACAGTACGGCCGACATTATCGATGGCTATGCGGCCCAAGGCGACCTGGGCGGCGCGGGCTGGTACTTTGTGTGCAACCAACCAAGCACGGATGCGGGCCACCAGCCTGCCAGGAACTCGACCTACCCGCAAGAAGATGCCCGTCAACAAGATGTCGGCGCACTGATTCTTGCATCCCATGGCGAGGGGGGCAGCTGGGAACTCGTTTACATGGGGATCGTACCGGCAGCCCGGGGGCAAGGATACGGTTGGCAAATCTTGCAGTACGCCTTGTGGCAGGCGCGCCTGGGAAAGGCTGATCGACTGGTTTTAGCCGTTGACCAGTCAAACGAACATGTCCTCCGCATGTACCGGCGCGCCGGATTCATTGTTTGGGACCGGCGGACCGTTTACGCTCGCTTTTCCGGTCAAACATCGGTTTCCTCAGGAAGCAAGGAAGCCTAGGGGGCCCAGGGCATTTCCCAGGAGCAAGGGCATTTCGGACAACAAAGGCACCCAGGGAATGAGGCTGTCTCAGGGCTCAAGGAAAAAACGAACTAGTGTCTATCAGAGAATAGGGGGCTCCCGGGGGGACAAGCAAATGGGGAATCGAAAAGGGGCATCCAATTTGTAGTGGGTCGCCGAATCCATTGGCCTGCATTTTGTGGTACGCGATTCACGGGCAGCGACGGGGCATTTTTTCTCGCAAAAACGAGCCAAATAAGGGCTTTTGCACGCAGCCGCTGGACAAATTTTGCTTGCCAAACATCTTTTCCACAGGCGGCCTCTTGCGGAAAAAAATTTTTCGATCGGATTGCCGTCAAAAAAACGCATTAGTTCCCGGCATCTAGCGCGATGCGGTCGTGGGACAAGTCGACCCAGCAAGTCAAGGGCTGTCAGCCCTCTGCTAGCATCCTTAGAATGGCCGCTCGGCGTGTTTTTTTTTGCATAGCAGCAGGATGTGGTCATGGATGGTTCGGACAGGCTGTCCATATTACGGGAAGCACTCGTAGCTCGTCTCGGACCGCAGCGCTATGAACTCTGGGTGGGACCGCACGCTTCGATCAAATACGTCGATGAAAAGCTGTGCATCGGCTGCCCCACGGAATTTGAAATGAAGTGGCTGCGCAGCCGTCTGCACGACGCACTGCGAGACGCTGCCATGGATGTGTGGCAGCGCGACGTGACGATTGAGTACCATGTGCTGACCAAGTCAGCACAATCCACGGGCTCAGAACCCGAGCGTGCGAAGGCCACCTCGACAAAAACTACGGCTGCTGAATCGACCGTTACTAAAACTGCGACGGGCAAAAGTGGGGCCGTTGCTGCAGCCAATACAGAAAACACTGCACCGCGTCTGGATTCCGATTCTGACGCGGCATCGGGGTCCGGAAATGAGGGTTCGACCCCACGCGGGCGGGGGTCGAAATCGACCGTTGCCACGGGCGCTACGTTTGCCAATTATGTTGTCGGGCCGGGCAATGACCTGGCTTGCCGCACGGCGCAATCGGTAGCCCGCTGGCTGGGCCACTACGGCCCCCTCTGTCTGTTTGGCCCCCCAGGCGTCGGCAAGACTCACTTGGTTTACGCAATGCTTCACCATTGGAAGCATGCACCCGCACGGGTGCGGGCAATCCGATTAACGGCCGAGCAGTTCACCTCGGAGTTCCTGGAGGGACTCCATCACCGGGCACTGCCCGGTTTCCGGCAAAAATACCGTTCGGTCGATGCCCTAGTGATCGACGACATCCAATTCCTGGTCGGCAAGCGGGCAACCCTCGACGAACTGCTGTATACGATCGATACCTTGCACGAGAGGGGTCGTCAGATTGTACTCACCTGCGATCGTAGCCCCGGTGACCTTCAGCACCAAAGCTCCGATTTGGTTTCACGTATTTCAGGCGGTCTGGCAGTACCCCTGGAACTGCCCAGTTACGCTACCCGCTTGGGCATCACTCGCCGCTTTGCTGCCCAGATGGGCTTGCCCGCCGACGAAGAGATTATGACGCTTATTGCGACGCAGGTCGCTGGCAGCGCACGGCAGATATGCGGGGCGATCAATTTGCTCGTTGCCACTAGCCAGGCCCAGGGCACACCGATGACCGCCGATCTTACACGCGCCACGCTTATGGAGTACGTCCAGCAAAATACGCCAACCGTTCGACTGGCCGACATCCAGCGGGCCGTTTGCCAGGTGTTTGGCGTGGAGCCGGGCAGTCTGAAGTCCAAACGCAAGACCCGCTCCCTCGCGGAGCCTCGCATGCTAGCGATGTGGTTGTCGCGCAAATACACCCGCGCCGCCCTGGGAGAAATCGGCGCCTACTTCGGACGGAGCAGCCACAGCACCGTAATTTCGGCTCACAAGAGAATTGAAGGACTCGTAAGTCGAGGTGCGAACCTGCACGTGGCGGACCGGCCGTGTCATGTCGAGGAAGCGATCCGCCAAGTGGAAGCGGTGATGCGCAGCGCATAACGGGCGCCTTGCGGCACGAATTTTCAGATTTCGATCCCGAAATTCCGAGGGATCGTATCAGTATTGCTCCATAGCACGAGCAAAAAAATTGCGCCGACCAAACGAGAAATGGATTTCCACAACAACCAAATTGGCCGTCAGTACGCCACGCAAAGCCTGAAACTCTCGCAGATTCTGTCACTCTTCATCCGCTTCCATACCTAACTGACGCATCTTGCGATAGAGATTCGAACGGTGCAGGCCCAAACGCTGGGCGGCCTGGCTCATATTCCCCTGGGTGGTATCGATCATCTGGCGAATGTACTCCCGCTGAAAATCACGCGACGCCTCCGAGAGGGTTGAACCCATATCGAGACGCTGAACCTCCGGCGCTCCTCCGGCGTCGATAAAAGCCAGATCTTCGACCTCAACACGATTCCCTGCAGAAAGATAGGCCAGCCGTTCCATGAGATTCCGCAGCTCGCGGACATTGCCGGGCCAGGCATGGGCCAAGAGCTGTTTTTTGGCCGCTGCCGAAAAACTGGGCGTACGACGGCCCATGCTTTGGCAGAACCCTGCCAGGAAGAACTCGGCCAGGATCAAAATGTCGTTACCCCGCTGGCGGAGCGGCGGAAGATCCAAGCTGACCACGTTGAGACGGAAAAACAAATCCTCGCGGAATTTTTTTTCGCGGACCATTTTCCCCAGGTCTTGATTTGTTGCTGCCAGGATACGCACTTCGGTATGAATCGGTACCGATCCGCCTACGCGTACAACGACCTTATCCTCTAAAACACGGAGCAGCTTAGCCTGTCCGCTCAGACTCATGTCGCCGATCTCATCCAGAAAAAGTGTCCCTCCTGTTGCCAGCTCAAACTTACCTGCCCGCGTGTCATGGGCATCAGTAAACGCCCCTTTCTCATGACCAAAGAGCTCACTTTCGAGCAAGGTTTCGGTAAGCGCCGCGCAATTGACGGCAATAAACGGCTGCTCGCGACGACGACTAAGATAGTGAATCGAGCGGGCAACGACTTCTTTTCCTGTCCCGTTTCCACCCAAAATGAGGATGGCCAAATCGGTGTCGGCAATGCGCCGAGTCGTCGAACGAACCGCCTCAATGGCCGCACTGTCGCCAATCAGCTGCACACCTTCGGCCGCTTCCTCCACCAATAACTGGTGTTTGGAAAGGAGTTCTTCAAGATGCTGTGTGTTTTCCAGCGCGACCGCCGCGTGTGCCGCAAGTTCCTGAAGCCCCCGCTCATCTTCTTCGCTAAAGCGGCCTGATCGCTTGTTGAGGACCTCAAACGCGCCAAGGCACTTACCGGAAGGAAAGACCAACGGCACACACAAGATGGTTTGGGTATGGTAGCCAGTCTGCTGGTCGACGCTACGCGCGATTTGGTCGTCTTCCAAGCCACCCCCCACGCGGCGCGGTTCACCCGATTGGACAACCTGCCCCACGATGCCCTGGTCATCGGGAATAAGCAATTCATCCCCCTCCACTCCAAGTGCCGGTCGCCCCACTAGCGAGTGGTTCGCCTTATCCCAGAGAAAAATACTGGCCCTGTCAGCCGCCAAGAGCTCAGTCGCGGCCTCAGCCATCGCCACCAGGAGTGCTTCAGTACAGTTGGTTTGACTCCAAGCGTGAGTGATGTCGAGGATCTTCTCCAGGCGGCGAATACGATCACCTTGTTGATGCTGTTTTTTTACAGTTGCCAATCCCTGGGCCATTGCCCCTTGCAGGCGGGACACCTCGCCGGACCCAAGCTGTGACCGCAGCAGCAGCGCGTGCTTGTCAGCCAAGGGAACCGCCACCCAGCCATCACTTTGGGATAGGGATTCCTTGTCCAACGCCTCCGCCGCCACCTCGGCAGGTATTTCCGCCGTGGCACTGCCGACACACGACACAACCTGCCAGTCCGGTGGGTTGGATCGAACCACGGCTACCGAATCAACGGCCAACATGCTGTTAATTGCTGGAAGGACTTGCTCAAAGAAGTCCTCGACACCCTCACTCTCGGCGACCTGGGCCAGCAGTAATTGCATAAAGTCTTGCCAGCTAGATGTTTGAGTCATGGCTATAACCTTTTACTGCACACTCAAATTAACAACACTTTTTACGCCTACGCGAAAAGTGATTACATGGAAATCAAATTGATACATTGCATACTACCCAAACTGAGTCTAAAACGCAACGCCCTGGGGGCCCGTTGTGTCTGAGCAGCTTAGGCCTTTGCCCCTTTCTCCCTATGTAGGGGAGGTGGTATCTTGCGCAGCTTGCACGCTCGCCTGGCGGTGTCCAGCAGCGTCTCAATACCAGAAGGACCGACGGACTGAATTCACGTGAGGAGTTTGTAGATGGGAACATTCCAAGGGAAAAAAGGGCTCATTACGGGCGTCTTTAACAAACAGTCGATTGCTTGGGCCATCGCCGACCGCATTTTGAGCGAGGGGGGAGAATGCGGTTTTTCGTACATGCCTGACAAGGCCGACGACGCGCGTCAGAAGAATCTCGGCCGCGTGCAGAAATTGACCAACGGCAACGCCCAGGTCAAATTCCTGCAACCGATGGACATTACCGTGGACGAGCAAATCGAGGCCGTCATGGATCGCTGCCGGGGCGAACTTGGAAAAATTGACTTTTTGCTCCATTCGATCGCCTTTGCTTTGCCTGACGATCTTAAGGGCGATACCATTGCGACCAGTCGCGAAGGCTTTAAGCTGGCGATGGAAATCAGCGCCTTCAGCCTCATCGCCCTGGCCCACGCGGCCCAAGACCTGCTGTCGAACGACGCTAGTATCTTGACGCTCACCTACTATGGAGGTGAAAAAACGGTGCCCGGTTACAACGTCATGGGTATTTGCAAAGCAGCCCTGGATTCAGCTGTGAAGTATTTAGCCTACGATCTGGGGCCGCGCGGCGTCAGGGTAAACGCACTCAGCGCGGGCCCGTTGCAAACGATTTCTGGGCGCGGTGCCGGCGTTGACGAAATGCTTGGCCTCTACGAAGCGATGGCTCCACTGGGCCGCAACATCACGCATGAGGAAGCGGGCAACTGCGGCAGCTTTCTGCTTTCGCCCCAATCGGCGGGCGTTACCGGTGAGATCATGCATCTGGACGGTGGCTACAACGCGATGGGTTCGCCGGGCAGGATGCTGGAGAAAATGAAGGCGGCCCAATCGGTATAACGGCCTCGGCGGTGCTAGCACCCTGCGGAGTTTCTGAGAAATCTCCCTAGGTAAATCTGCCTGCGGCTTGGTAAATTCTGCAACATGCACCCGCCTCACCTAGGACCCCGCCGGCAAAAGATATTGCCAAATCCGGCCGGTAGATCCGTTGGCCCCGGCGAGCGCGCCCCGGCCAAGGGATTTGGTCCGCCATTTGCGACACTTGATACGCATCTTCGTGTCGGCCGTAAACGATGCCAGGAAGCCTGACATCGCTTTGACAAACATTTGTCCTCCCAGCCAAAAGGTGATGAGCATGGAAGCTCATTTCGTTCGAGCCGCAAGTTCGGCCATCTTCGCATTCGTACTCCTGGCACCGTCTGGCCTGCCGGCCCAGGGTGCCGGTTATCGCACCACCAATTTCACCGTCGATGCTCCCACACCAGAATTGGCCAAAGAGATCGGCGACATGGCCGAACACTGGCGAACTCAACTGGCCCAGGAATGGCTCGGCAAGGAGCTGCCGCCTTGGTCCAAGCGTTGCCCGATTAAGGCCATCGTGCGCCCCGGCCTTGGCGCGGGCGGGGAAACCAGTTTTGTATTCGACCGCGGCCACGTGTTTGGCTGGCGGATGCAGATTCAAGGTTCACGGCAGCGGATTCTCGACTCCGTGTTGCCTCACGAGATAACGCACACAATTTTCGCCAGTCATTTCCGTCGGCCGCTGCCACGCTGGGCCGATGAAGGCGCTTGCACAACCGTTGAGCACGTCAGCGAGGTCTCAAAAATGGAGACAATGCTGATCAAGTTTTTACGGACGCGGAAGGGCATTCCGTTCAGCAACATGTTTGCCATGAAAGAGTATCCGAAAAATGTTCTGCCGCTCTACGCGCAAGGCCACTCTGTGGCCAAGTTTTTGATATCTCAGTACGGCAAACGCAAGTTCTTGGACTTTCTTGCCGACGGACTGCAAGACGAGAATTGGCCCCTTGCAGTTTCCGAGCATTTTGGTCATCCCAATTTGCTGTCGCTGCAAAATACCTGGATGGATTGGGTCCGCGCAGGCAGACCGGAACAGCAGTTGGTCGCTGGTGCCAATCGCGACCGTGTGAGGACCGCCTCTAACGATGGGCCGCCGACAGCGATTGTCCGCGGGCAAAACCCTTCCGCCCCGGTGTCGGACAATCCGCCTCGCCCGCAAAGCGAACGCCCGCAAAATATTCAGCATTTTCCCGACCCAAGTACTGTAGCCAACCTCGGCGCGCCACCCGTGGCAGATGTGGTTTCCGCCGAACCGCAAGAATGGCCACGGCGGACCCCACGATCTGCCACGGCTCAGTCGGTAAGTGTGTACGACACACGCGGCCGCGGCGGCTCCTTGCGCTAGTGGCCAGGGATTCTCAGCTGAAGGCCAGGCGCGGCACAACAGCCCGCCAGACGTCCGCTCGTTCCGGCCTGCCTAGGCGGCGGCTCATTCAGACGCCTCCAGTCAACGGCCAAGATGGCTAGGTAATCTGCGCATAGCGCGCCACTACCTGCCAATTCTGCAGCCGGTACCTTCCGATAAGCCTAGTAGGCGGTCTAGATATGCAGCCATGGCCACCCGTTCGATCCTTCATTCTCCGCGAGTTGAAACTATGAATCTTACCTGCCGCCGCCTCGCGACAGCCCTGCTGGCTGCCGCCTTGATTCCTACATTTGCGACGGATTTATTCGGAATACCCGGCGGCTCGGCCGTGCCCGGCACAGGGACCCACATCGACTACGTCGGCGACGACTTCGAAGACGCCAACTGGGGCTTTATCAATAATTTTCCCAAGAGTTCTCGCGAACAAGACGAACGATTACGTGCCCCGACCGGCAGGTCAACCAATAACCGTTGGAAGGAAGGGCCTGAACGCGGACAGCCAGATCAAATGGAAGTCGTGCCAACACCGGTGGGTGGCCTTGCCGGAAGCCAGTACTCGCTCTTGATGCGCACCCGTGATTCAGGCATTCCCGGTCGGCGCACCTTCACCGTCCAACAGGACGACCTTATTGTCAACTGCATCCGGCGATTGGGCATGAGCATTCCTGTTAGCGACGTTCCCAGCGTGGTGGCACGCGTATATTTGCCACCCGCCGACGAGTGGGAAAACCGAACGGGCCCGCACTTTGGATTTCGCATCAGCGCCTCGACTGTGGCAACCGAGCGTGCCTCGCCTGGCTTGTTTGGCGGACGCAAGTCAACAACGGTTGAGCCCTACTGGCCGGGAATCTGGATTCATTTCCGAAGCAAGACCAGTCGCAACATCAAAGAAGACTCTGCTGCTTTGACCGTGCGCGGCAATAGCCGCGGACAGGACGTCCGCTACAAAGTAATTCCCGCTGATCAGTTTGGTTGGTGGACGTTGGGCATGTCGGTCACCCCTAATGGTCAGGTTCACTATTACGCCAAACCGGGCGTGGAGGACCTGACCGCTAAGGACCACCTGACGTCCCAGTTTCCTTACAGCTACAGTGCACAGCGGTTTCGCACTTTTTTCTTTGACGTGTGCAACCGAGACGACGGCAAAACCTGGTCAACGCCATTCGTCATCGACGACCCCAAACTCTACGTCGTCCACCCAGACCGCGTGGCGGCCAACGTGAAACGTAACGTCCAGCGGGAAGCACGCCGCCAGGCGCAGCAAAACGCAAAGAAAAATCCGCGGGCGGATAACCGACAGCGCTCAGCCAAGAAAAGCGTAGCGGCCACGAAGACCGACCGACCGACACGGTGATCAGCAGCCCGTACAGAACATGGGCGTCGCCACGTGCGTCACGCGACATGACTAATCCCAATGCTACGGGTGGCGCACCTCAGCCTCAGCCCACTCGGGCGCCTCAAAGGTAAAATTCCGGCTCTGGCTGAAAAATTTCACTGGGTTTTCGTAGACGACTTGGCGAATGGCTTGCTCGCTATGGCCGCGACTGCGCATTTCCAAGATAAAATCCGGTACGGCGGTCGGCTTGGAAGGCCCCCAGTCACCGGCCGAATTGACTAGCAAACGCTCCGGGCCATACAGCTCCACCATATCGACGGCCCGTTCGGGCGTGCACTTACTTACCGGGTAGAGCGTCATCCCCGCCCAAAACCCAGCCTCCAGCACCCATCGCACGGTGTGCTCTTCCACATGATCGACCAATATACGTGAGCGGTCGAGACGACGATCGCCTGTGAGCATATCGAGAATCATCCGCGTCCCCTGATACTTATCTTCCAGGTGGGGCGTGTGGATCAGAATCTGCTCATCTGTTTTCGCAGCCAGATCTAGGTGCTCGAGAAAAATGGTAGCTTCGTTGCGTGTATTCTTATTCAGGCCGATTTCACCGATACCCAATACGCCCGCCCGATCCAGAAATTCGGGGATCATCGCAATGACTTCACGTGAGAGGGATACATTCTCCGCTTCTTTAGCATTGATGCATAGCCAAGTGAAGTGCTGGATGCCATAGCTGGCCGCGCGCTTAGCCTCGAAGCTGGTTAATTGCTCGAAATAATCGCGAAATCCTGCCGAACTTCCGCGATCGTAACCGGCCCAAAAAGCGGGCTCGCTCACCGCGACGCAGCCCATCTTTGCCAGAGTCTCGTAGTCGTCGGTAGTTCGCGAAACCATGTGAATGTGCGGGTCGATGTAATACATGATTATCTCGTCAAGGCTGAACTAAAATCAAACCGAAGGATCGACTCAATACAAACGAAATCTCGCTTGGGGCAGCGAGGCCTCGAGATTCCGCAGATCAGAATTCTGAGGGGTGAAGTTCTCCGCCTAGTACCCCAAGACGAAAACCAACGCTCGTCCGCTTTGCGTGCCAACACCGAGCCCGCAAGTCAGGATGGCTACTCACCCCTATACCCCCACCCTCACATATGCCATGCCTCGCGCCACTTCTGTTGATACGGTCGACTAAATAACAACTGCAGTCGCTCGGTTCGGTCTGTGCCCGCTCCCAGCAATAGCTCCACCGCCTGTTGCAACTGGCCCCAGCGAGGGTCCTCTTGGAAGTCCTGCCCTGCGCGTTCAGTGCGGTCAAGCGAAGCGGCGAGTTCCAGAATTCTGGCCCGCATCGGCAAGAACTCATCGTCAAGAAGCTCTGAGCTGGCAGCATCGGTCGACATGATAAAAGATCCTGCGGTAAATGGCTCCCATCAATAGGCGGGCCGCCGCCTAGAAGCCTCCAGATCGATCGCCGGCCCGACCTACGAGCCGGACACCCTGCAACTCTACTAGTTTTGCGGGCGGCGGGCGGGCTGACAAGCGGCAGGTGGCCGCCCGACGGCAATTCCCGGCTGCCAGCTTTCAACTGGATTAGCTGGCCTAAATCCTTCTCCAGCCCGCGCTATTCGGGGCTTACCAATTGCCTCCACAGATGCAACCTGAGAGAGAACGTCTGAAAGTGCTTTGTCAGTGACTGTTTTAGCTACGTTCCGTGCGGGACGCGTCGCCCGCTGCAGGCCCAACCCACGCCTCTGGCAACCACACGTGCCGCGGCACGCAACCAAGCACCATGACAGCCAGCTGGCTCAGCGCAAAAACACATAACCACAGCGTCCGGCCTTCAGTGAACCCGTAGGCATGCAAGCCGACTCCCATCTGATTCACCCCAAACCAGGACCATGCGGTCACGACATTACCAAAGATGGCCAATACCGCCAGGCCCCGCTGCCGCACCATAGCTCCCCAACGGGCATGCAGGACCAAGACGTTCCAAATGACGATCATCAGGGCCCCGTTCTCTTTTGGATCCCAACCCCAAAATCGGCCCCAGGAATCGTCAGCCCAAAGTCCGCCCAACACCGTACCAATAAAGCTAAAAAACGTGGCAAAGCAAAGGGTGCCGTAGATCATGCGCACCAGTTGGTGGCGATCCGCCTCTTTGAGCCAGGGCACCACGTGCGCCATTAGAACGTAAATCACACCCAGCATTCCCGCCAAAAACGTCGTGGCATAGCCGAGCGTAATACACACCACGTGTGTCGCCAGCCAAAACTGGGTGTCGAGTACAGCCTGCAGCACCATAAACGTATCGCCATCACCGGCTAGGTTATGCGCGATAAAGAGCGTGGGAAAACCGATCACCGCCGCCAGTAAATTGCCGATACCTCCGCGATAGATTTTTTCCAAGACCAATCCGAACAAAACCGCTGCCCAGCCGATAAAGATGGCCGACGAATAGAGATTGGTCACCGGCGGCCGGCCCGAAATATAAATCCGGCATACAAGCGCGTAGGTATGCAAGGCAAAGGTGAACCATAGCAGCCAGTGGGCCGAGCGGTTGAGCGTAGCCGTCCAGCCCAGCCACGACATCGCCACCAGCAAAAAAGCGAGAAGATAAAAAACCATAGCCAAAAGGAACGGGCTCAACTTGTTGTAAAAGGCTTCAAAGCCAATCCGGCTGAGATTTAGCCGCTCGGCCGGCTTGAGATGGCCGGCCGATCCCAGCTTCTCGTTGTACTTCGCCTCGGCAGCGGCCCGGTCTGCTATCAGCTCCTGATAAGACACCAACTGCTCGTTGAATTCCCGCGTCTCGGACTCGCGGTATGCGCGCACCAGGCCCAACAAGGCCGCGGAGGCCGCGTTCTTTTTCCAGTTACCCGCAGCTGGGGCAATCTTTGGAATCGCGGCGTAGAGGCCATGTAGCTCGGCTGTCAAAACGTTTTCCCAGGTCTCTCCAGGCACACTGGGGGACACCGGTCGGGCCCCTACTTCGCGCAGCACCTCTACCTTCCTCTGGGCGGTGCGAAGACTCAGCATGACCTCCTCGGGGGAATCCCCCCCCAACTCAAGAGCCGAAAACACGTCGATTAGCGCAAATACACGATTAATTTTTTGCTTAAGCTCAAGCACTTTCAATTGAGCAAGCTCTAAAGGTGGACCACCTTCCTCTGCGGCTTGGCCAGCCGTCTGAGCAAGCAGGACCTGGCGATCGAATTCCTTCGCTTCTTCGCTGAGCTCACTGAAACTGTAGCAAAACCCCTTCCGCACATCCAAATCAAACATCTGCAATACATCCAAATTATCGATACGCAACACCCGATGGTCGCGCCAGGAATTGGCTTCGGATATCGTATCCAAAAACCAACGTATAGCAGGTTGTTTACGGTTCCATGTATCTATGAAAGTTTGTTTTCCGCAGAGGGCCCGTAATGTATTGCGGGCAAAAGAATCCATTGGCTGAACACGCCCGCCGTAGGCGATGGGCAATTTTCCAAATTGATCAATCTGCATCTGGTCGGCATCGTCGGCACTACGTCCGGCCTGGTAGAGGACAATCGCAAAGCAACAGACAACCACCAGCGCCGGCACAAAGCCCCCCCGTCGACCAACAGTGGGCTGGCTGGCGTCTGCCGCAACTCCGTCCTCGTTCCCTGCACGCCCCTGAACGGCTTGCTCGGCCTCTCTTTCTTGCTTCCGCAGAAACTTGACCATGGTCTGGCCAAAATGCACCAGCATGCCAATTGCCACGATCATGCAAGCCACATAGGGAATCATCCAGCCAAAATTGGTCACCACCTGCAGATCTGTGTAATCGTCGTTATTGGGGTCAAATCCCGACTGATAAATCGTGTCGCCCCCGTAGCGGAGCGGGTTGTTCATCCACAGCTTGAGCTCTCGATCCACGTTGCGCGCGGGATCTTTCAATCGCACCACCGATTCATAGTTTTTCGGTGTTTTGCTCCCCACGTAGGTGGTGTGCGTAAACTTGACAAGCGTAACTGAATAATCCTTGTGTAAGCGACGAAACCGCATGCTTATTTCAAACGGCGTGTCGCCCAGGTCGATCGCTTCGGTGTAGTTTTTTTCAACCAGATCCATGTATGGAGTGACAAGATAAATCCCCGTCTGGGCGGGACGGTTCCTGGTGCGCAGCTCTACATACGCTGCGGGAATATCGACCCGCTGCTCCTGGTCAACCCCCGTAGCCGCCACCCGCGAACTGGCGACATGCAATAATCCGGCGCCCCGGTTAGCAATGGCTTCTTCGCCTGGCTGCAGGCCCCGGAACGAGGCATTTTCCAGGTATTCGACAACGCGCACCGTGAATGGCAACGCCGGATGATCGATGGGCTTGTTAGTTTGGAGCGATTCGGTCAGCATCCAGCCGGGTATCCGTGTGACCTTGTCCTGGGTGGGGCTCGATTTATCGATCACCGCCAACTCCACGGACCGCGTATCTTCCGCATAGGTGAGTGTCTGGCCTTTTACCAACCGCATGTGGGCTTCTTCCGCCTGCAAGCCTGTAAGCAATTCGTTAAACATCATCAGGGCAATACCGCTGTGCAACAGCACGATGCCCGCGCGGCGACCAAACACCCAGTGGCAGCCGGCGTACAGCACAAGACCGGCCGCAGTCGCCTTGGCGAGTTGCCAAAGAATCCTCAATCCGGACGCGTCAAGCTGCACATCCGGGTGCATAAAAAGCCAAATGGCAAGGCCGCCCAGCACCGCTGCGGCAACCGCACCAAACCACCACAGCCAAACCGCGCTGGACTGTTTTGCCCTGGGGTAAACCTGCATCAGCCAATAGGCCAGACCAAGCGTGCCGATCCCCAAAAGAAAGCGCATGCCGTGCCACAAACCGCCGCGAAACGCCGGCGACAGCTCACTTTCGACCGTATCGTCCAAGCCGCTTTGCACAACCCAGTAAGTCAGTGCCACACCGGCGACGACCAGAAACAAGCCCCACTTGAGCTGCCCGCCCGATGCCGTGACCTTAAAACGAAAGGCGTGTGCCGATATCAGGTTGATGCCCAAAGCCGTCCCCAACAGCCAACCGCCGGCAAACGGAAACGTTCCTGGCACGTTCCACGAACGGGGAAAGAAAACCTGCAGATCAATAAATGCGATCCAACATCGAAAATAATTGTGAATGACATACCAAATGTCGTGATCGATTTGAGCCAACGTACCGGCCAGCACCAACACGATCGAAAACGCAAACAGCACCACCGTCAGCCGCAGCGAACAGAGGGGCATCAACAGTGCCCGCGTGCCAACCCATGGGCCAACAGCAGATACAGCGGGTGCGCCAGGGGAATTCGGTTCGCCGGAGAACCGGCCTAAGTCGCTCGTAGCCAACGTACTGTGGGGCAGTTAGGGAGGGAAAGTGGAGAGGGCACCTGCGTCTAGCATACTCTCCTTAGACCAAGAGTGTAACGGCAAGGCAATTCGGAGCCACTGTGAGACTCTACGGATAAGCCTTTCCACGGGCTCCGCCCGCGCGCCACAAAGCATTCCCAAACCCTAAAAAACACTTATATTTCCCAGAGGCAAATCTGGCATAGAACAGAGGCTTGGCACCCTCGACGCACAGGCTTAGCGAAAACTCACCGAGTCCAAGAAATCCTTGAATTTGTCGCGTTCGGCCTTGACCAGCTCCGTAGTGCCGACGAGTTTGAAAAACCAAACCTTATCCTGCCGCTGGAGCATCGCGCCTACCACGGATTTCGAAGATGGGCCCTCGGAGGAGCCTATAAACTCGCCGTAGTCAGCTTCGATCTGGCCAATCACTCGCTTGCTGAGGTCCTTCTCGAGGTTTTCTGCGTCCGCGTTAGGCACCCCGGCCTCTCGAGCCCACCGCAACATATTAGCACTAACATCCGTAATCTCTGGACCCGCGCTTTTGGGGAAAGCAAATACCTTGATATGCGCTGTCGCATCGCCGTCGGCGATCACCAACGCCGCCTCCCGCATCGCTGAAACTTCACCCGGTTGCCAGCCTGGGGGCGTTTGATAGGAAACCGCAGCAGCTTTTTTTTCCGGCGGGCTGCGATGGATTGGCGCACCCCCATGCGGATTACGACCTGGAGTGCGGCGCATCACCCCAGACAGTTCGAAAACGGTTACCGGGCCACTCTGAGTGGAAATACGTGTCGCCAGACGGGAAATCGTTTCTACGTCCAGTTCGGCTCTGCCCAATTGGCCCAACCAACGATTGACATTTGGCACCAGAAATCGTTCCCATTCGCCCGACCAGGACAGCTCGGTTACGGCAAGTTCCAGAGATCCGCTCTCATCTGGAACCAGCAGCGTGGCACGTCGCAGTTTGGTGGTCGAGGCCTCTTCCCGCCAACCCTCGGGCAACTCCCAGGAAGGCAGCTCCTCCGACGATTCGGCTAGGCTGATACTAGTCAGGAATTTCTCAAAAGCAGGCCTCTGACGCGCGACGGCCAAATTCTTGCCCACCACCTTAAAGAACCAAGCCTTTTCTTGCTGTGGCACGATGGCCACCAAGATGTGGTCGAGTCGGCCCTTCTCGCCCGCCACGTTAACCGGCTGGCGGGGCGGCGACGTGCGGGCCACCGAGTGGGTACGGATTTCATCCCGCCGCTGGCACCCAACCAGCACCAGCCCAACCACCACAGGAAATAGCAAAGCCCTTGGGGCCCGCGCGGATTTCAACATAAAAGTCAACACAAAGGTCCCAGAGAAAAACCGGCAGCTCGACGTCCCTCAGCCCCAGTCTGCTCCTACGGCAATAACTCAAGAATCGCGTCCATCAAGGAGCTATTGATTGCCAGATTCTCGTTCCATCCCCACATATTGCGAACTAAATCAATGCCCATCGTTCCTGCGAGCAAGAGAACGATTCCGCAACTACTCAGCAAGACGATATTCCATGTCGTATAAGGCTGCTCGGCGCCGGCCGATGAGCTTACCAGTCCGGTCTCGACGTAGTCCATACCCAGGTCGTCGGCAGCGGCGTCGCCAAAATCTTCGCTCAACACGACGCCCGCATCAGCTTCTTCCGCAAAGCTCACCTCGTCCAGCCCACCCAAGGATGCTTCACCCAGGTCATCAATCTCGGCATCCAAGGCAATGACCTGCGAACTGCTATCCATAGAGGCGTCTTCTGCCCCTTCGCTGAGTGGCGTGAGCTGGAAGTCGTCATCCGTCTGCAGGGCCGCCTCCGCCTGGCTGGGCGTATCCGACTCACTGGCAATTAATGAGATCTCAGAGTCGGGCCCCTCTTGGGAGAGCATGCTTAAAATGGCCGACCCGCCCATTTCCAGCGGAATGTCATCCAGTGCAAGGCCACTGTCCGCCGGCGAAACAAGGTTGATACCACTGTCGCCACTACCGAGAGTAATGTCGCTGCCGCTTGGATCGTCGAGTAGCAGGTCACCGTCGCCGACCAATTCAAGCTCGGACTCGGATCCCTCCTCCACGACAGCTTTGGCACCTTCCAACTCCTCCAAAGGCACATCAGTAGAAACCGGGTCTGCCTCATCCGCCGCCAGCAGGGGGTCTTCATCGAGCGTCAAGTCGCTGTCAGCAACCGAGGCAGCTGGCGGCTCGCTGGCAGATTTTACCGCCTTCACGTCTTCCGGCGACAAGATACGGCTCGACTCGGCCGAGAGATCAATTTCCAATTCCTCAAGATCCTCAAAAGCGCTCATGCCAGCCGAATCTTCGGTCAGCTCATCCAGCACACCCGATCCGGCGATCCCTGAGGAAAGCACGTCGGAGGCGCCGCCCCCCTGCGCCAGGCTGTCATCGACTACCTCTTCCACGCCATCCTCTGGGGCCAGTTCGAGATCGGCTTCGGCAGCTTCCAGCTCACTTTTTCCAATAATCGTACTGAGCGATCCGCTTACCGATTCGCCCAACTCTTCTTCGCTGAGCAAAATCGAATCGGATGGGTCACTAGGCTCATCTGGAAGATCAAGTTCCAAGTCACTGGTTTCGGCCTTAACGGTGTCTCCCATCTCAGGCAATTCCAATTCGCTCGCTTGCGAAACCGGATCCGTATCGTCCAGTTCCGGCTCCATCTGCGAATCGTCTTGACCCAAATCCTTACTGCTGTCCGATTCGTCGACCAGCTCCAACTCGAGTGCGTCATCCTCCGGCTCGAGCGGCTCAGCCTCAACCAGTTGCTGCGAGTCGATCAGCCCGATGTTGCTCGGTGGAGGCAAGTCCGGCACCCCCTCCACGACCATCGACTCAATCTCGTCGGAACGAAACTTCCAGCTCGCGCCGTCACGGTAGGCGCGAACCTGGCCATGTTCGCGGAGCTCATTGAGACGATCCGAGGACACGCCCAGCTTCTCCAAGGCGTCTTCAAAACTGATGAACTTCTGTTCCATCGAAACTTTATCCCATATTCTAGCCGCGACGACTCGCCCTCGGCTTAGGCGCTTCCTCAAAAATGCTTGGCGAGCCGCGGTATGCGAAACAGCTCACCATGGTCCTGAATCAGTTCCTCTTCTGGAGGTTCTCTATGTCAAGTGGTGAAGGATCCCCACTATTGAACTCTTGCATCGACAAATCGCCCAGAATGTTGCGCACACTCTTTAGTTGAATCTCTCCGCTTTGCAGGCTCACGAAATAAACGGCAATCCTCCTCTGCACAGGATCAACGACAATCACCCGTGTCGGCTGATCCGCAATCGGAACCACATAGGTAATTAACGCGGTACTCGCACCCGTTGGGGAGACAAGTTGGGCGGCCAGCACTTTGTGGGAACCCGCCTGCCATCCGCAGACCCCCACGGCAATACCCGCTAAAATTGCCGCGTACCAAACAGATTTATTTCTATCTACCTGACTCATGGATCGCTCTCCTCATGCGTTGCCCAAACCGTAGTCGGGCCAATCGAGGAGTGATATCTCTTACCCTCTATTCTAAGAGCACCACCCCGAGGTTCAAGGAAAAACCAGCCCATCCCGTTACGCCGCCTGGGCTCATCCAGACGCTACAACCGCCAAAAACCGTCCACGACAAGAGCCCCTGAGTCCCCTTGTGGGCAAGGCTGCCGGCTGGGAAGTCTAGCGGGATACGGCACCGGGAAACAAGGACAACCGCGCCTTGGCCGTTGCAAACGGCCGCTTGCGGTCTGATTGGGGTCTGGTAGCTTGGTTCTTCATGACTCACTCGCCAGTTCCCCAACTTGGACAGCGGCTTGAGTTTGCCGTCGATATTGCCCGTCGGGCCGGGGCAAGAACTCTGCAGCTTTTCCAATCCAGTCAACTCCACGTTGAGCGCAAGGCCGACGGTTCGCCCGTGACAGCTGCGGACCGACAGGCAGAGCAATTGCTTCGCGAACTGATCGGCCGCGAGTTTCCCAGCGATGCCATCTTGGGCGAAGAGTTTGGTGAGACAGCCGGCAGCAGCGGATTCCGCTGGGTGCTGGATCCCATCGACGGCACAAAATCTTTCATCGGCGGCGTGCCCCTTTATACGACGCTCGTGGCGGTCCTTTGGCAGGACCAGCCACAAATTGGTGTCATCTTTGCCCCTGCGAACGACGAAATCGTTTACGCTGGGCGCGGGTCTGGCTGCTGGCATGCCACCGGAGATCGGCCTGCTCAACGGGCGCGCGTGTCAAGTGTGTCTCAGATGGACCAAGCGGTTTTCGTTACGACTTCGGTGCGCGCGTTTTCGACCGATCGCGATAGGGACGCCCGCGCTGTTTACGATTCCTTGGAGCGTGAGTGTCGCTTGACGCGAACCTGGGGTGACGCCTTTGGCTATTTGATGGTGGCCACCGGCAGGGCAGAAATAATGATTGACCCCGCCCTAAGTCTCTGGGACGCCGCCGCCCTGCAACCCGTAATCGAAGAGGCGGGCGGACGATTTTTTGATTGGCAGGGCACACCCACCGTGCATAGCCAAGAGGCGGTCGCTACCAACGCCGCGCTTGCCGATGATGTGGCCGCGGTCCTGACACGCCATGGCGTCTAATCAGCGATGCTTCGGGAACCATAATTGATCGGGGCGCTGTAAATAAGCGTCCGCCCCAATCAATATCCTGCGCAGAGGCGGCCTCTTGCTGGCGATGTCACGGGACCTTTGCCGCACAATAATCCATCGACAGAAGCCAAGTCTCGTGGACGGCCTTCGTCCCCCTATCCCTTTAGGAAGAGACGCGTCCGAGAAGGTAGAAGGTAGCCGAGGATACCCTCCGAACGCGACGCGATCCGGTTGAGAGCCAAACCAGACAGCCGCAGACGATCAACAGTAGGCTTGCTGGCTCAGGAACTTCCAATGCCGATTCCTGCCAAATCGCGAAATCGGCGTCGTTCACCAATCCGTCGGTATTAAAATCGCCCCGATTCCAATCGCTGGTACTGGCAAACTGATTTGCTGACCAAAGGTCGAAGTCCACATCATTCACCTGGCCGTCCAGATTGGCATCGCCCGGAAGGTAGGATCTTCCGTCAGGCAAGTTTTCTTGGCCCGCGTTTTCCAGCCAGGCCATCACATCTCCGGAGTCTATCCAAGCATCGCCATTGACGTCATATTCGGCCTTGCTAGTCCCATGAACGATTCCGGCGGTCAGAGAATTCAAGTCCGACACGCTATAGTCTCGATCGTAGTCGAAATCGCCGGCCCCGATCACTGCGGTAAATTCTCCCAAATCTAGCACTGCCGCAAACGCCTCTTCGACCGTAGGGAGGATCTCCTCAGCGGGCAGGTCAAAACTGGATATCACGGGAGGCCCCGCAGGCCGCAATTCAATGGTGTAGGAATAAACACCTTGATCCTCATAGCTCCAGTCGATGCTGATTCCACTGGCCTGATAGAGCCCCGTGGCTCGCTGGGGGACATAAGCTTTCCCGTGGACGTTTTCAATGGATTGCGACATCTCCGTCGCCACCGCGAGCATCAGTTCACCGTCGTCTGGCTGTTCGCTAAACGAATACCCGAAGGGTGCGAGAACCAGCTGAGAAAACGAATGGAAGTCAATATTTGAGACTAGATTTTGGTGACTGTAGTAGAAATCTCGCATGCCCTGCGTCTCGGGCTCCGAGAAAGGAGCGGTGCCGCGGTAGGTATCTCTAGCAATATCGCCGCTAGACCCACCGCCACCCCAGCCCGTTGCCCAATTGCGATTGAGGTCAACGCCAAAGGACTCATTGCCAAAAATATCGACGTTGGTCACTCTACGGTTTTTTCGCCAAAAACGGTTGTCGGGGCTGGCCCAGGAGTATTCATAGCCGTCAGGGTTCACAACGGGAATCACGTAAAAATCAACCTCGTTGAGCATTTCCATCGTGCTATTGCTGGTGCCATACTGCTCCAACAGTTGCTCGGCGGCGTACATATTGGCCATAGGAGAAATCCATTCGCGGGCATGCTGGGTACCATTAAGCAGCACTGCCGGTCGGCTTGTTTTTGTACCGCCGGTACCCGAAATTTGAATTCCCCGAATCGTGCGGCCCTCGTAGGAGTCTCCGATGGAAAAAGATGAGACTAAGTCAGGATAACCGGCCTGCAAGTCGTCAAGCTTATTGTAAATGCTGGTGAGATCCTGATAGGTGTCGTACCACTGCGCCTGCGCAAACCGAGCGCAATTGAACGCTAAACATACAGCAAGCAAGTGGATTAAACCGGTAAATTTCAACACGAACTTCTCCAAGGAAATCAAATCAGCAGTCGTGAACAAAACGGGATTCCAGCCAGCCGCAACAGAAACGTCGCAACAGGGAGAGATAACCACTGGAAACCAGCTCGTCAGACAGATGCGCCATACAGAGGCCAACACGAAGCAGAGCAGAAGCCACTGCACCAGGTCGCGCAGGAGCAGCCGACAGGGCATCGCGACGCATCGTTATGACGTAGAAACAAGAAACCCCTTCATCCTTCGCCACGGGAGCAAAAAATGAAAGGGTTTCTTGTGTAAGGTCGGCAGTAGCAGCTACAGGGGGCAGAATCCGCAAATCAGAAAACGGCAGCGAGAGACCTTGCAACGGAACCCTCTACCGCACCCTTTTATTGTAGACTAAGTACTCAGTTTATGCAAGTCCCTGACGGGCTGGGTCGCCGGTCATTGCCTCCGGCCCCACGCCCGGTTAGCAGTTGCCAGAAACGGCCCCCGCGGTATACTAGCGGGTTTGACTGAAGCAGTCTGACAACCTGTGATCACAACTATGGCAGTCCCCTTCCCCCGGGACAGCTACCCACTCCAAACAGAACAAGGACCACCACGATGGCCCGGCAATGTGACATCTGCGGCAAGGGGGCCAAAATGGGCAACTCCGTAGCGATCCGCGGTAAAAAAAAGTACCTCGGTGGCGTTGGTACCAAGATCACGGGTATCACCCGGCGAAAATTTAAGCCGAATCTGCAGCGGCTTCACATCGCAACGCCCAACGGCACGCATAAAACAATTAACGCCTGTACTCAGTGTATTCGCAGCGGCGGCGTGACCAAAATCGTCCGTAACGCCCCCTTCAAAGTGGCCCAGCCGGCTGCAACAAAGTCCTAAGGCCGGTGAATTGCGCTGGGTTATTCAGCCGGTTTTTTTCGCTGGTATTTTTACTCTGTGTGTTGATGCCATGGCAATCACCCGCGCCGACGTCGAAAAAGTTGCCCTACTCGCCCGGCTGCAGTTGACCGATGGCGAATTGAAGATGATGACGACGGACCTTTCGCAAATCGTCACTTACGTGGATCTACTTGCCGAGGTCGATACCGAAGGGGTTGAGCCGATGGCGCATGCGGTCGAAGTTAGCAACGTCTTTGCCGAAGATGAAGTACGACCAAGCCTCCCTCGAGAGCAGGCGTTGGCCAATGCCCCTGGTCGCAATGAGAGGGGTTATCTCGTGCCACCAGTCTTGGGCGGCTGACGAACTGGTCGAGATGTTTTTTTAGCGTGGAGCTTTGTCAAACCTAAGCCGCGCACGCGCGTGTGGCTAGGCAACGAAAGCCCGCAATCCAAAGGACCCATGCTTTCACCAAAAAAGCGATTCCCAGCGTCCCCACTCCCGCGCTAGTCCCCCATATCACTGATCGCATGTCACTGATCAATAGCACTGCTACCGAAGCACTTGATCTTCTCGCCAAGGGCCAAATCACATCGGTGGCCCTCACGAGCGCCTATCTCCAGCGCATTGCGGACACGGATGATCAAATAGGAGCTTTTTTGCGTGTCGATGCAGACGCTGCCCTAGCCCGTGCCGCCCAGATCGACCAGCGCCGGCAGGCGAAGCAACCACTGGGAAAACTGGCTGGATTGCCGGTAGCGGTTAAAGACGTGCTTTGCGACAGCCAGACGCAAACCACGTGCGGGTCGCAGATGCTGGCAAGCTACCGGCCGCCTTATGACGCAACGGTCGTGGCACGACTCAAGTCGGCCGATGCAGTCCTCCTTGGGCGTACGAACATGGACGAGTTTGCGATGGGCGGCTCCACTGAAAACTCAGCCTTCCAACTTACCCGAAATCCTTGGGACCTGAACCGCACCCCAGGCGGTTCGAGTGGCGGAGCGGCCGCATGTGTGGCGGCGGGCATGACGCCCCTTTCAATTGGCTCCGATACGGGTGGCTCGATACGGCAGCCGGCTGGTTTGTGTGGAGTGGTCGGCCTAAAACCGACCTATGGCAGGGTCAGCCGCTACGGACTGGTCGCGTTCGCCAGTAGCCTGGATCAAGTTGGGCCACTGGCGGCCAACACCACCGATGCCGCCCTGTTGCTGGAGGCCATTGCCGGCCATGATACCCAAGACGCCACGTCCCTGGACGCGCCAGTTCCTAGGTTTTCCGCCGAAATCGACCGCCCGCTAACCGGATTGCGGATCGGAGTCGTCCGCGAACATTTTACCACGGGCTTAGACGGAGAAATCGAGCATGCTGTCCGTCGAGCGCTGGACGTATACCAATCACAGGGCGCGACGATAAAAGAGATTTCGCTGCCCCACAGCAAGTACGCGGTGGCAACCTATTATGTGATTGCGCCCAGCGAGGCCTCGAGCAACCTGGCCCGCTACGACGGCGTCCATTACGGCCATCGCACAGATCGGGCGGAATTGCTGGACGAGTTGGCCACCGAGCAAAAAGAACTCGAATCGGCCGGTGACCGAGAGGCCCTGAAAAATATCGACAATGGTCTGGTGCGCATGTACCGCCGGTCGCGCGCTGAGGGTTTTGGACCAGAGGTGAAACGCCGCATCATGCTTGGGGCCTACGCCTTGAGCGCGGGCTACTATGACGCCTATTACCTCAAAGGGCTCAAGGTTCGCAGACTCATTCGGCAGGATTTCGACGCCGCATTTCAGCAGGTCGATCTCATTGCCGGACCGGTCACTGCCCAAGCGGCTTTCAAGCTCGGTGAAATGGCAGGTGACCCCTTGGCGATGTATTTGGTCGATTTATATACCGTCAGTGCTAATCTGGCCGGTCTACCGGGAATCAGCCTGCCCTGCGGCTTTACCCAAAGCGGCCTGCCCATCGGCCTGCAGCTTCAAGCACCGCCCCTCGCAGAAGACACCTTACTCCGCGGCGCTCGCATGTATGAACAAGCCACCGAGTGGCATAAGAAAAAAGTGCCCATCTAAAACGAAAAACAACTGGGCCGGCCACAACCATCTGGGGTTTTCAGCCGGTGACCTTGCCAAAAAATGTCCACGCCCTACACGACCATCATCGGACTGGAAGTTCACGTGCAGCTTGCCACGCAGAGCAAGTTATTTTGTGGGTGCCCTGCGCAATTCGGGGCGGAGCCCAATACGCAAACCTGCCCGGTGTGCATGGGGCTTCCGGGCAGTTTGCCCGTAATGAACCGGGCAGCTTATGAGTTGTCGCTGAAAACAGCTGTGGCACTCCACTGCGAGATTCCGACTTTTACCAAATGGGACCGCAAACAATATTTTTACCCCGACTTGCCCAAGGGTTACCAGATCAGCCAGTTCGACTTGCCGATGTCGGCCAACGGCTATATGAAAATCAGCGACGACAAAGGTCGCTTCGAGCCCAAAAAAGTCGGCATTACCCGTGCCCACCTTGAAGAAGACGCAGGCAAGAGCATTCACGACGAAGTCACCGGCAAAGCCGACAGCGAAATCGATTTGAATAGGACAGGCACGCCGCTGCTAGAAATCGTCTCGGAGCCAGATATGCGGAGTTCCGCCGAAGCGCGGGCGTATCTCCAGGAGCTCAAGCTGCTGCTCACATACATTGGCGTCTCAGATTGCAACATGCAGGAGGGTAGCCTGCGGGTCGATGCGAATGTGAACCTACACCTCGAAACTCCCGTGGGCCACGTCGCCACACCGATTGTCGAGATCAAGAACATGAACAGCTTCCGAGCCGTCCAGCAGGCACTCGACTACGAAGCGAAGCGGCAATACCGGGTCTGGCAAGAGACAGGCCAAAAACTGGGTGACAGCCCCAAGCAAACCCGCGGCTGGGACGACGCGACCGGCAAGACCATGGCGCAGCGAAGCAAGGAAGAATCGAGCGACTATCGTTATTTCCCGGATCCGGATTTGGTGCCAGTACGCACGACGGCCGAACGAGTCGAAGAGGTGCGAGCCGCCCTAGGAGAATTGCCGGCCGATTTACGCACCCGCCTCACCGCTACGCACGGACTCTCAGCGTACGATGCGGATGTTCTGGTGAACCAGGGCCCTGATATCGTTAAATATTTTTTATTGGCCGCCGAGACCAGCGGCGACTACAAGGGGGCGTGCAATTGGGTTACTCAGGACATCCTGCGAAGCGTCAAAGAGCAAGACGTGGCAATAGACCAGTTTGCGGTTTCAGCCTTACAACTGGCTGCGCTGATTACGGCAATCAACGACGGTCAACTTCCGAAACCACGCGCCAAGGAAGTGTTTGAACTAATGCTCGTCGATCGAATGGATGTGGCCGCTGCGATCAACACGCTAGGTATCGAGCAAGTCGATGAATCGGCCTTGGTGACGCTGTGCCAGGACCTTCTCCGGGCCAACCCCAAAATTGTGGCCGACGTGCAGAACGGAAAACACCAAGCCATCGGCCCGCTAGTTGGCCAGGCAAAAAAGAAAAACCCCAACGCCGATCCGGGCCGCGTTCGGGAGATCTGCCTGGAACTAGTGGCGCGGGGCGAATAGAAAAACACGCGCAAGCCCGTCCATGGGCATAGTGGCCTGAACTTTACAGTTAAGCGATGCCGAAGCAACCTCTCATCACGCTTACGACCGACTTTGGCCCCAGCAGCCCCTATGTGGCGGCCCTAAAGGGCGTTGTTTTGTCGATCAACCCAGAGGTACGGTTAGTGGATCTGAGCCACTCTGTTGCACCCCAAAAAATTCTGCAAGGTGCCCAGGTCTTGGCGGAAATCACGCCGCTCTTCCCGCCTGACGCGATCCATCTGGCTGTAGTTGATCCTGGGGTCGGCACCTCGCGGCCAATTGTTTACGTGGAGTTTTCCACGGGCCGCTTCGTTTGTCCCGATAACGGACTCCTCTCGCGGTTGGTTCAGCGGGAAATACCCTCTAAGATTATTCGCGTAGAGGCTACCCGTTTTTTCCGCCCACAGGTGGCGCCTACGTTTCACGGGCGCGATATCATGGCGCCCGTGGCGGCTCACTTGAGCCACGGACTCGATCCCGCCAAGCTGGGACCACAACATGAGAGTCTTAGGCAATTGGACTGGCCCGGAGCAGTGAAAGTGGCGAATCGAATCGAAGGAGAGGTCGTCGACGTTGATCCATTTGGCAATCTCATTACGAACATTACGCGCGAAATGCTGTCCGGTGTGCCAACCGATGAGCGGGTGTCGATCCGTTGCCAAGATCATCAAACACACAGCATTTTCACCACTTACGCCGACCAGCCCTCCATGACACTGGTCGCACTGGTCGGCTCCAACGAGCAGTTGGAACTAGCTATCGTCGACGAAAGCGCGACAATCATGTTGGGAGTAGGCGTCGGCGCCCAAATGGAAGTTTGTTGGTAGGGACCATGTCATCCAATGCAGACCTCACACTCTGGGATCGCCACCACCACTGGCATGCGTTCACCCAAATGGCCGAATACGAGCCGCTGGTGATCGAGCGAGCGGAAGGCGTGTGGCTCATTGATGTCGAAGGGAATCGTTATCTTGATGGAGTAAGCAGCCTCTGGTGCAACTTGTTTGGCCACGGACATCCGCGGATCAAGGCGGCTCTGAGGGAGCAGCTAGATCAAGTGGCCCACTCGACTTCGCTGGGAATGGGCAATCGACCGGCAGCACAGCTTGCCAAGCGGCTTGCCGACATCGCGCCCGGTGACCTGCAACATGTGTTCTATGCCAGCGATGGCTCGTCGGCGGTTGAATGCGCGCTGAAAATGGCTTTTCAGTACTGGCGACAATGTGAGCAGCCACGCCCGGAAAAGACCACCTATGTTGCGTTGGGACAAGCCTACCATGGCGACACACTAGGCAGTGCAAGTGTGGGTGGCATTCAGCGTTTTCACACCCTCTTCGAGCCGCTCCTGTTTGACGTCATTCGCACGCCAGCGCCCGACCCACGCAGCTTGCCCCCTGACGTCGATCCGTCCCAAGCGACCCAGTACTTTCTAGCGCAGTTGGAAGAACTGCTTGCCACCCAGCATCTCAGAATCGCCGCGGTAATTCTCGAGCCGTTGATCCAGGGGGCCGCCGGCATGATCTTTCATCCGCATGGCTATCTTCGCGGTGTACGCTCGCTGACTGAGCGCTATAACGTGCTGCTGATCACCGACGAAATCGTGACCGGCCTCGGGCGGACTGGACGCATGTTTGCCTGTGAGCATGAAGGTGTAGTGCCCGATATCCTTTGTCTGGGCAAGAGCCTCACGGGCGGCTACTTGCCGATGGCAGCCGCCATTTCGACGCCCGAAATATACAACGCTTTTTTGGGGTGCGCCGCTAGCGAGCGGGCATTTCATCACGGGCATACCTATGGGGGTAATCCGCTTGCTGCGGCCGCTGCGCTGGCGACGATCGACCTGCTGGAGGAAGAGCAACAGTCCAAGCAGCTTGCCGTCGAGCCCCATCGATTGGAGAGCCTGCTGAAAAAAATAAACGCACACCCCCACGTAGGTGCCACGCGCCACCTGGGAATGATCGGAGCGATCGAACTTACAGCGTCGCCATCGACGCCACAGCCTTATCCTGCAGAGTTGCGGATTGCGGCCCGCGTGTGCCGCGAAGCACTTCGGCATGGCGTTTGGCTACGGCCGTTGGGCGATGTGCTGGTCGTGATGCCGCCGCTTTCCATCACGTCTGAAGAACTAGATTTCCTCTGCCAAGTGCTGCACGACAGCATCGATCTCGTTACCGACGAGGTGCAACATGACACGGCTGCAAAAGAGATCTCGCTTTGAGAAAAACTATGCAACCTCTCCGCTATCTACTCCTACAGATTCGCCATCAACAAGATCCAATCCGAAAGCAAGAACTGGGCTGTTTTGCGGATACGATCGGCTGCAATGTCGATTGTATTGAGCCCCACGACTTGCTGACGGAGCGGCTGACGCCCAGCGCGCTGATTGCTGCCGACGCAGTACTGATTGGCGGGAGTGGTGACTACTCGGCGGCAGGCCAAAGCGACTGGCTGCAGCAAACCCTCGACGACTTGCGCTGGATTTACACGCTTCGCAAACCCACGTTCGCCTCCTGCTGGGGATTCCAGGCACTTGCCCGGGCAATGGGGGGCCGCTGCATCCACGACCCAGACTATGCCGAACTGGGCACCCTCCGCCTCCAGCTAACCCCAGCCGGCAGGGAAGATCCGCTCTTTGGTAAGCTGGATAGCCCGTTTTTTGGCCAGGCTGGCCACGAAGATCACGTGACCGAATTGCCGCCAGGCGCAGTCCTCCTAGCATCGTCCGAACTGGTGAAGAACCAAGCATTCAAATTCGAGGACGCGCCCATCTATTGCACGCAGTTTCATCCGGAACTCGATCGGAATACATTTCTTCAGCGAGTCAGAGCTTACCCGCAATATATTGAGCGTATCACCGGGGCAACGGACGCGGAATTTTCCAGGCAATGCACCGATACGCCGGGCACCCGGCAACTGCTAGAAAGGTTTGCAAGGTTCGTTTCCGAGGTGCGCTAGCAAAAAAGACCCGGGAACCTATCTCAGTACCGGAGCAACACTGCACCTGCTGACATCTCCGTACCCCACTCCTGGTCATTTGCTCAATTCTTAGTATGCGCCAGACGGCTCTCGCCTGCGAAACTTGCTGCGCTGGGAATCGGCATTTTGTGGCAACTTCTCCCGACGAAGACCTAGCGGAGCGTCTACCGGCTGCGCCCCCGGCCCGAGCTTGACCGTCTTGCGATCCGCCCGCCAACCCAAAAGACCCAGGAATTCATCGACCGTGATTGTTTCGATGCCCAAGGCATCGGCATCGGCGTTCATTTTGTCCCACGACTTGCGCGCGGCATCATGATCTTTGTGCGCTCCCTCCGGGTAGTTGCCCAGCACCAGATAGCGGGTATCGACAGACATTTCGCCGTCGACCGATCCCTTGCCATCGGGAAGCGCGTCGACCTTGCCGCCGTTCACAGCAATCACACTCTTGAGTTGGCCCATGTCCTGGCTGCCATCCCCGTCCAGATCAATCACCCCGGCAACGGCAAAACCAACTTTGCGGCCGCGATTCCAGACCTGGCTAAAGATTTTGTCCCCTACCGCAAGCGGTCGAGCAGGCTCATCAGCCGTAATGCGAGCCTCGGCCAAATGGGAACTCAAAAGTCGTGTCACTTCCAGACTACCCTTACTCTCGGACGCCCTGATGTCCCGCGCATCTCCGCTGTAAACACTGAATGTAACCTGCGGGCGCAGTTGGTCGCCCTCACCGAGATTAATCCAGACTTTGCCCTCCCGTTGGTCGACCCAACGAATCTCGCCATCGGCCGGTTGGGCATATGGATCAGGGGCAGGCAACTTACTCTTGCAGATTTCGACCATTCGCTCCAGCTTGGTAACCTCATCGCTGAGGGCCTTCTCGGTTGCGGCATGTTTCGATGTCAGTTCATTGATCCTGTCGCGCTGCGATTCTAGTTCAGCGGCCATCTCTTCGCTTTTTTTGGTCATCACCTCGCGGGCCGTATTAAACCCGTTTCGTAAGGCCTCCTGCTCGGCAATCGCAGCGTTTTTTGCCTTCACATGTTCTGCAATCTGGTCGTCTTTATCTTTTTCAATGGCCAACAAAAGCGATTTAAGTTCCTTGACGCGATCTTTGGCTGCACTTTCATTTTTTTCCAGCTGTCGGTTCTCGTCGAAGATACTGTGCAAGATTTTCTGATACGAATGGCTCTCTTCGGCAAAGGTCCCCCCAAACCGATCCATATCCTCCTGAAATGCTTCTTGCACGGTGCCATATTCGTCTGCTTCGCCAAAACCCATCATCTGCTTGAAGGTATTGGCCTGCGTTTGTACTTGCCGTTCGCCTTTAGCCGCTTGGCTTGCTTTTTGATTCGCCGCATCGGCCCGCGCCACAGCAGCATTTTTATTGCCATTCAGCCAAACCGAGACACCGGCCAGGATGAGGACCAAAATGGTCAGCACGATGACCACAATCTGCAGGTTTTGATTCTCTTTAGACGCCACGGTTAGTACTCACTGAAATCACCAAGTAATTCGCCCTAAGTCGAGCATAGTTGTAGGATTAGGCACTGTCAACAAATCCCGGTGGCGCGACCGGAAGAGCCGAAAAATTGGTACAGCTGTACGCCCAGCCAAGCGGAGGCAGGCAGACCGAATAACCAGCAAGATCGCCAGGGACACCCCAGGCCTTTCCAGACGCTGCTTCTCTGGGGCCGCAGGCCCAGGCCCAACCCACGGCCAAACTCACTTTTGGCTTGTTTACAACTGGCATCTTTCTGCACGGCACCGCCGAACAGAGTGCTTGACATGGATTGCGCTCGAGCCGTAGGATTTCGCGCTAAGCGGGCAGGCTGCAGCGTATTGGCGCCCGCACGTCTCCCAAAGACAACCACATTACTCCGTACGATGCCCCATGTCCGATCGTTCTCGACAAGCGTCGTTTCCCGGCATGGAGCCCGGTGATGCGCCTGCGGAAACTCTAGATCCCGCGCCGCCCGATAATGGGCTGGCGGGAATTGGGGGCTGGTCGATTTGCGCAGTGGACTCCCATTCGTTAATTTTCCAGGTCTATCATGCGCTGCCCGAAATGACGAGTCCGCGCGGCGAACCTGTCGGGGCCATCTATGGATTCGTCCGAGACCTCCTGCAACTGCTGGAGATCCGCCAACCGGACGCACTCATTTGCGCCTTCGATCTGCCTGGACCCACCTTTCGCCATACGCTTTACGACGGATACAAAGCCGATCGCGATTCGATGCCCGAGGACCTCGCCTCCCAGATGCCTAAGATCCTGGAGGTCTTGGCGGCACTTGGCATCCCCGTCCTCAGCAAGACGGGCTATGAGGCGGATGACGTGCTGGCGACTATTGCCCGCCTATGCAACGAGCAAGAGGCGAAGTGTCTTGTAGTTTCCGGCGATAAGGATTGCCGCCAACTGATTACCGATCACGTGTCTATTTACAATATCCGCAAGGACGCTGTTTACGATGCGCGATCACTCAACGACGATTGGGGAATCCGCCCCGATCAGGTCGTCGACTTCCAATCCCTGGTAGGCGACAAAGTGGATTGTGTGCCCGGCGTGCCACTGATCGGCCCCAAAATTGCCAAAGAGTTGCTCGCCACCTACGACAACCTGGAGAACGTTCTCGATCATGCCGAAGAAGTGGCAGGGGCCAAGCGAAAGCAAAACCTCGTCGCCTACCGAGACGACGCCCTGCTCTCGCGCAAGCTCGTCGAACTCGACACACGCGTCCCCATCGCTCCGAATTGGGAGGCTGCCCGCGTCGGCAACGTCGACTACGAGCGGGTCGCGGCCTTGTTTCGGGACTTTGGTTTTCGCTCGCTCGGTGATCGGGTCATCGCTTTAGCGGGGCCAGTGGACGGGCCAACCTTATCAGCGACCGTCAGATCGGACTATCGGCTTATTGATACCCGCCCAGCGCTCGAGGATCTGGCAGCCCAGCTTCGGCAACAGCCTCTCCTTTCAATCGATACCGAAACGACTAATATTCTGCCGCGTTATGCGAAAATCGTCGGCTATGCACTGGCGTTCCAGCCGAATGAGGCCTACTACATTCCGGTTCGGGGCCCAGCGGGAGCGACGGTACTCGACGAGCGACTCGTGACACAAACATTGGGCCCCATCTTGGAAGATCCCAAGATTGCCAAGATCGGACAGAATCTGAAGTACGACCTGATAGTACTTCGAGAAGCTGGCATTCACATGGCTGGCCCCCACTTCGACACGATGTTGGCCAGCTATTTGCTGGGCTCAGGCGAGCGAAGTCACAATCTGGATCAGTTGGCCTTACGTTATCTCGATCACACCACCACCAAAATTGAAACGCTCATCGGCAAAGGAAAAAACCAAAAGCGGATGGACGAAGCCCCTGTTGCCGACGTGGCTCACTATGCTGCGGAAGACGCCGACATCCCCCTGCAGCTTCATCCACTGCTTGACGCACAGCTCGCGGAACAAGGCCTCGAAGAGCTCTACCGTTCCGTGGAAGTGCCCCTGGTGGAAATACTAGCCGACCTGGAGTACCGCGGGATCACTGTAGATACCGGGCGACTAAAGGAGTTGAGTACACTCTACGGGAAACGTTTGGGCACCTTGTCAGACGAAATTGAAGAGATGGCCGGGCATCCGTTGAATATCAGCTCGCCGAAGCAACTCGGCAAGCTCTTGTTCGAGGAATTGGGGCTGCCGGTTGTCAAGAAAACAAAGACAGGGCCCAGCACCGATGCCAGTGTGCTGGAAGAACTAGCGCGCAAGCATCCTTTGCCGGCAAAAATTGTCGAACATCGCCAATATACCAAATTGCTCAATACGTACATCGACGCCTTGCCCGGCATGGTTCATCCCGATACCGGGCGAGTCCACGCGTCCTTCAATCAGGTTGTTACCGCCACGGGCAGGCTTAGTTCCAGCAATCCGAATCTACAGAACATTCCTATCCGCACTCCAGAAGGGCGCGAAATCCGGTCGGCATTTCGAGCGGGCCCGGACGGATGGAAGCTGCTCGCAGCCGACTATTCCCAGATTGAGCTGCGGGTGCTGGCCCACTATTCAGGCGATCCGGCACTTTGCAACGCCTTCGCCAACGACGAAGACATCCATGCCTTGGTGGCAAGCCAGGTGGAAGGTGTGGAGCTGGCGGAGGTGACCACCGCGATGCGGCGGCGCGCCAAGGCGGTCAATTTTGGCATTATCTACGGACAAAGCCCGTTTGGCCTGGCCAACAGCTTAAACATTTCCCAGGACGAAGCGTCTGAGTTCATCGAAACCTATTTTGCGCGTTACCCGGGAGTACTCGAATTCTTCACCAAGACGCTCACGGCATGTCGCGAGCAAGCCTTTGTCAGCACATTACTCGGACGGCGGCGCGCGGTGGAGGGTGTACGGCCCGTACCCGCGGGGCTCCGCGAAGTGAAAACGGGCGCCTTGCGCCAGTTGAATTTTCCGGAGCGCACCGCCATCAACACCGTCATCCAAGGATCGGCTGCCGACCTCATCAAACTGGCCATGCTGGGCGTACACAAGCGACTTCGGCAGGAAAAACTACCCGCGCACATGCTTTTGCAAATCCACGATGAGCTAGTGTTTGAGGTAGCTCCCGAAGCACTGGACGCCACAGCGCGGCTAGTGGTCGAAGAAATGACCTGCGTAATGGCCCTCCAAGTTCCACTCCAAGTTGATGTAAAATATGGTGACAATTGGGCCGACTGCAAACCCTGGCAAAATGATCACTGAAAACGAGGCGCACCACCCGTGCGACGAGCCGCGAAGCCCATGGCTCCAGGCACGAACCTGTCGGTGCCATTTTCAGTCAGCCGCGGGGCGCCGGCATCCAGCTTTTTCTGGAAGCCTCTGACCCACCCTACAGGACGACCCATTAAACCCCATTGCCCACCAATCCTCTCCCCCCAATGCAAATCCTCGGACTCGTAGGCGGCATCGCCAGTGGAAAATCTGCAGTAGCGGCTGAATTGGCTGCTCTGGGGGCTGTCGTACTGGATGCCGACGAGGCGGCGCACACCGTCATCAACCTTCCTGAAGTCCGCCACGAACTCGTGGCGAGGTGGGGCCGAGACATCCTGCTCCCATCCGGTGAAGTCGACCGCAGTGCCGTCGCGGGGCGAGTTTTTGTCAACTCACCTGCTGGCACCGCGAACCGTCAGTTCTTGGAAGAACACCTCCATCCCCGGATTCGCGCGCAGTTCGAAGCGGCACTCGAAAGCCTGCAACGGGGCGATACTCCCATGGCAGTGATTGACGCGCCGCTGCTACTTGAAGCTGGCTGGGCCGACATTTGTAACCACCTGGTATTGGTCGATAGTCCGCGAGAAAAAAGGCTTCGACGGGCAGCAATTCGCGAGTGGACGGCCGCCGAATTTGCCGCACGTGAGGCCGCACAAATACCAATAGAGGAAAAAGAACGCCGTGCCACCCACAGAATCTCTAACCTGGGATCGCGGACGGAGTTGGTGGAACAGGTGCGAGCCCTGTGGCATGCCTTGGGCGGCGATGCTGGAAAAACTTGACAAATTGGGCTCTGCACAAGCCTTCCCTCACGCAGCCATGCTTGCCATACTGGGCAGGAGAACTGGCTTCTCGCAAACAGACATCTTTTTTGACCTCCTACCGCCGATGCCTTCCGCGCATCGCCAACGCACTTCTGTTCTTTTCACTATTCAGGATTCAGGGGTAGTACTCCATGGCTGAGACTAGCAACCGGGGCCCCCGGCATGGTCATTCCCGTCCCCAATCTCGCGGGAAAAATCCGGACGATGACAGATCGTTTAATGACGCGAGTAGTAAACGCCTGGACGAACTAAACCGCGAAGAGCCCCTTTCGATTGCTGAAGAACTCGACAAAGCAGCCGAGCGCGTCCGGCGCGTAGGCAAGAGCATTGAGCGGACCGACAAGCCCGATCCAAACATTCACATCGCTGCTCTGCAGCGAATGACCATGGCCGAGCTTATCGAGGTTGCCAACTCTGAGGGTTTGGAAGAGACGGCTGGCCTCAAGAAGCAGGATCTGATTTTTCGCGTCCTCAAAAAACGCGTGAAACTCGACGGCATGATGTCGGGCGAGGGCACTCTGGAAATACTGCCAGACGGATTCGGATTCTTACGCAGCCCCGGCTACCACTACTTGTCGTGCCCGGACGATATTTATGTTTCTCCCAGCCAAATCCGACGATTTGGATTGCGTACTGGGGCAGCCGTAGCCGGCACCATCCGGCCTCCCAAAGAAAACGAAAGGTATTTTGCGCTCCTGCGAATTGAGCAGATCAACGGCGAGGAACCCAAGGTACTCTCCAAAAAAGTCTTCTTCGACAATCTGACGCCCATTCATCCCGACGGCCGAATCGTCATGGAGACATCTCCGGACGAACTGGATATGCGGGTGCTCGACATGATCGTGCCCATTGGCTTCGGCCAGCGCGGATTGATTGTGAGTCCGCCCAGAGCCGGCAAAACCATCTTGATGCAGAAGATGGCGAAGAGTGTGCTCGCCAACTACGAAAATACGTACGTCGTCATGTTGCTAATCGACGAACGACCTGAAGAAGTAACCGACATGGAACGCGAGGTGAAGGGGCCAAATTGCGAGGTCATTAGCTCGACGTTTGATGAACCGCCATCACGTCACGTGCAGGTGGCCGACATGGTAATCGAAAAAGCCAAACGCATGGTGGAGTATGGGCACGACGTTGTGATTTTCCTCGACTCGATTACCCGGCTCGCACGGGCTTGGAATTCCGAATGCCCTCAATCGGGCAAAGTCCTCTCTGGCGGTCTCGACGCCAACGCGTTGCAGCGCCCCAAGCGGTTTTTTGGTTCGGCCCGCAAGGTGGAGGGGGGCGGATCGCTAACGATCATTGCAACAGCGCTGATCGACACAGGCAGCCGAATGGATGAGATTATCTTTGAAGAGTTCAAAGGCACAGGAAACCAGGAAATCGTGTTAGATCGGAATCTGGTTGACAAGCGCATCTGGCCCTCCATCGAGATTAACCGCAGCGGCACACGGCGTGAAGAAATGCTCATGGACCCGGAAGAACATCGGAGGATCTCCATGCTGAGGCGCGTTTTGAGCGAAATGAATCCCGCTGACGCAATGGAATTGCTGACTACCCGACTCCGCAAGACGAAATCGAACGCAGAATTCTTGCTCAGCATTAAGGAATGAAGGGGCCAGCGCACCGGGTGAGAGGAGAGCGTCCAGTGCGTCACAAATATTATTGTCTTACATCGCCTCCGCAAAGCGATTGCGGCTGGCAGATTTTTTCAGTTCTGACATTGGTTATCAAACTGCCGTGCCAAATGTAATTGAGATCGCCCGAGAGGATGAATCAGATCGCTTTGCCATCGTTGTGGCGGAGTGGAATCGGTCGATTACGGACCGGCTCTTAGATGGCGCCCTGGAAGTGCTCGGCGAAGCAGCGGTTGTTGACGTGGCTTGGGTACCAGGGGCTTGGGAACTTCCTGTTGCCGTACAGCGATTGGCCCAATCACAGCAGTACGCGGCAATCCTTGCGCTGGGTGCGGTGATTCATGGCGAAACATCCCACGATCAACACATCAACCGCGGCGTAAGCTTGGCACTCATGAAAATTGCCCTTTCCCAAGACCTTCCCGTACTGTTGGGCCTGCTGACGTGTGATTCCATGGAACAGGCGATTCATCGCGCGGGCGGCAACGTTGGCAACAAGGGGAGCGAATGTGCCCAGGCTGCTCTCAAAATGGTCGGATTGCTCAGAAATTGCCCGCCGGGATAGAATTAGTAGCAGTAGTATTATTAGCAGTCGAATGGCCAATTACTCAAATATCACGCTGGCCCTAAAACGGGTACACGCATAGTTTTTGAGTCGTTAGGTCGTTGGTCATTTCCATTCCTGGAGCTCCTATGGCTACCCGTAGCCGTGCCCGTGAAGTCGCACTGCAGGCCCTGTTTCAAGAGGACCTCAATCCGAGAGACTTGTGCGATCAACTGGAGCCCTTTTTGAAGGGGCGTCTCAACAACGAAGATTCACGCCAGTTTGCATCCAGCTTGGTGCTGGGAGTCCTGCGCAATCAAGATGAGCTAGATGCCTTATTGGCAGACAAGGCCGAAAACTGGAGCCTCGATCGCATGGCCGCCACCGACCGAGCTGTCCTGCGACTGGGTGCGTTTGAGATGCGTTATGCAGACACCCCCGACCGCGTCGTGATTGACCAAGCCATCGAACTGGCCAAACGTTTCGGCAGCGGGCAATCCTCGCAGTTTGTCAACGGCATCCTAGACAAGCTGATCGAACGCCCCGCCAGCTAGCCGGCCTCCAGTCCCTTACGCCTTCCAACATCCCGTTTCAAAATCCAATCATGGGTCTATTCGAAAAATTTAAAAGTGGCCTCAGCAAGACGGCCAATCTCCTGAAAACAGATGTTCGCGATCTGTTTAAAAATGAAGGACGTCTCATTGACGACCCGTTTTTAGAAGAGATGCGCGCAATCCTGTTTAAGACCGATATGGGATACGCGGCTGTGGAGGAGATCGTCGCCGAAGTGGCCACCAAAATGCGCGGCCGCGTGGTCCTGCTGGAAGAAGTGGTCGCCACCTGGAAGAATAAGCTGGCCGACTTGATGGCACAGGATACCTCGCCGATTCGCTTTGCCGACTCAGGCCCCACCGTGATCATGGTTTGCGGTGTCAACGGGGCGGGTAAAACGACGTCAATTGCCAAACTTGCCCATCTCCTCAAGGCAGACGGCAAGACGATTGTCCTGGGCGCGGGCGACACCTTCCGGGCGGCGGCGGTCGAGCAACTTAGTATCTGGTCGAAGCGGTTGGGCGTGAACATTGTCCAGGGCGAGCCGGGGGCGCATCCCGCCTCGGTCGCCTATCGGGCTGTCGAAGAAACCATCAAAACGGGGGCAGACGTGTGTATCGTCGACACCGCAGGCCGCCTGCAGACCCAGAGAAACTTGATGGCCGAATTGACCAAGATTCAGGACTCGATTCGCAAACAGATCCCCGAGGCCCCGCACGAAGTGCTGCTGGTGCTTGACGCGACAACGGGCCAAAATGGCATCAGCCAGGCGAATAAATTCACCGAAGCGGTGGACTGCACAGGGATCGTTCTCGCCAAGCTGGATGGTACGGCCAAGGGTGGCGTAGTAGTGGCCATTCGCGGGCAGGTAGGCCTCCCTGTAAAATACGTGGGAGTCGGCGAACAACCTGAAGACTGGGCGCTGTTCGACCACCAGCAGTTTGTCACCGCACTTTTTACGGAATTTGGCGAAGATAGTACGGCACCGCCTACGGGCTAATGCTCAAGGGAGGGCCGCTGATTGCGGTCCTGGGGCGCGTTGCCGGGGCCAACTACGAATAGCGCCGACACCGCACGCTAATGCCTAGCTGCGCGTCAGCCGCTGACTAAGGCACAGGCACCCTGGTTGGGCCTCCTCCATAAAGGGTATCAGAAAACCTCCGGCACTCTGACGGCAAGTCGCCTGCATTACAGTGTTTGCGCCACCGCGCGGACTCGTGATGCCACCGGCCGATACTCTTTGGTACGCCACTTGCTTCATAGCCCAACATATAAGTGGTAACGGGTCTGCACCTCTTTCTCGCTGGGCCCCGGCCGCTTGCGAATGGGGCGGCCTCGGCTGGCGACACCGGGATCCAATAGGTGGTGTTCTTGTCAGCTCCGCAAAAATATCCTGTATCGACAGATCCATCTGGCAAATGAAGGGCATTTGAAATGACACGTTTTTTATCAAATCGGAGCGGGCGTTCCTGCTTGGGTATCTTGCTGCTAACTCTCGTGGCACTGACCACCGGCGGCGAGTTACTCTGGGCCCAAGATGCAACCGCCGCAGCCGTAGAAGAAACCGCCGAAGCTGCTGACCTGGGCGTCGGATACGCACTGGACAATGCGATGCTATTTATCGCAGCCATACTAGTTTTTTTCATGCAGGCCGGCTTCGCCATGGTCGAAGCCGGATTCAATTCCTCCAAAAACGCCGTGAACATTCTCTTTAAGAATTCGATGGATATTTGTGTCGGAGTGCTGCTCTTCTTTGTCATTGGCTTTGGCATAATGTATCCGGGCAGTTACGGAAAAGAGGTTGGAAAACAGTTATTTTTATTTGGTGGAGTCGGCCTGGATGGTTATGAATCCACGGCAGATCGCACCTTCAGCCCGGAAGTCGACTGGTTATTTCAGGCAGTCTTCGCTGCCACTGCAGCCACCATTGTTTCTGGCGCCGTGGCAGGCCGCATGAGAGTGGGTGCGTACCTGCTGTACAGTGCCCTCCTTACTGGCTTGGTCTACCCGATAAGCGGCATGTGGAAGTGGGGCGGAGGTTGGCTCGACCAACTAGGCTTTCAAGATTTCGCTGGTTCGGCGGTCGTCCACGGTGTCGGCGGGTTCGCGGGCTTGGCCGGCGCAATCATCTTGGGCCCCCGATTGGGTCGATTCGTCAGTGGCAAGAGTATCCCCATGCCTGGCCACAGCCTACCCATTGCAGCACTGGGCGTATTTATTCTTTGGTTCGGATGGTACGGATTTAACCCCGGCAGCCAACTGGCCTTTCAGTCAACCAGCGATATTGATGCGACGACGCATATCGCGGTCACCACGACGCTCGCAGCGGGCGCGGGCGGCCTGGTAGCCACGCTGTTGAGCTGGCTGCTGTTTAAGAAACCAGACCTTTCCATGGGACTCAATGGCATCCTCGGCGGTTTAGTGGGCATCACTGCCTGCTGCGATTGCATGAACCTTTGGATGGCCATCGTTGTCGGCATCGTAGCCGGCGGTTTGATTGTTGCAGGTGTGATGTTGCTTGACAGGCTGAAGATCGACGACCCCGTAGGGGCCTGGCCCGTACACGGCCTGTGTGGAATCTGGGGCTGCCTGGCGATCGGAATTCTTCCCAATACGCACCTTGCAGAGGGCACCACCTCGCTGGGCATCCAACTCATTGGTGCGCTCGCCATTTGTGGCTGGTCGTTTGTCACAATGCTCGGTTTGTTTACCGCGCTCAAAGCCGCCAATGTACTGCGAGTTTCCAAAGCCGAAGAGCAGCAGGGCTTAGACATCAGCGAACACGGCATGCAAGCCTACGGCGGTACCACTCCTGCTTAGGACTGCAGAAAGAATAACTTGGTATTACTGGATCTCGGGTCGGTAGTTGAGTTGCAATAGTTTCTTACCTTAGAGGGCCAGTTCTTGTTCGAGATAGGCATGCGACGATTTGATTCCCCATTGGTAGAGTTTGCGGGCCATTTCCATGGCGACTCTCAGGCCAGTAGTGATCGTTATGCGAGCAATGGACTCGCAAATCATCTCAACGCTGCACAACATGACTGACTTTAGCGAACGACTGACATGGCAAAACAACCTATGCCCAACCGGATTAATTTTCGAGCAGTAAAGTGGAAGGTGACAGACGCCTATCCGCCAGATAGCGGTATTTTCCCAATCGACGCGCCACCCAACGGCAAACGACAACCACCGCCAGGTGTTCCCTGTCAGCTTCTTATGCCAAGTAGAATGAGCGCCTCATTATGAGCCAAGTCGTACACTCCGCAGAAAATGACTTTGCCCCACGAGGAAATCGGAAAGCCGTGGTCCCATGCGGCGGCTCGACCATTCGTCCACGCCGGTTCCGAACGATGAAAATTGCACAAAAGTTCTTCTTTTTGGTATCGATGCTCAGCACCGGAAGGGCTTGCCCCATGTATTCGGCCTTCAGCTTTTTGCAGCCACTTGAACTGCGATTCGCGATCGGCAGCAGGGTACCCCCTATGGGGCGGATCACTGCCCACAGCGGACGCTGCTTTTAAAGGGATGCCCCACAAAGGCTTGGGTGGGTTTACCGCCTATTCCTGCCCAAGCCGGGGTGTCCTGTAAGCGGGGTGAGGTGACCGTTAACATCTTGGGAGAGTGCGAAAGGTCTTTCCCTCCCCAAAAACCTCGCCGGACGATCCAGGTTTGGGATTCATTCTCAAAGGGCGAACAGCTACGATGAGAGGTAGACGAAAGATCTACCATCCCCCGCCGAGATACTCCCTCTGGGATCCTCGCACTGAGTTCCCCCCCTTGGTCCCATGAAACTCATCATCGCCATTATCCAGCCCAGCAAACTCGAAGCCGTTAAGGCTGCGCTCTCAAAGGTCGAAGTCGTACGGCTCACGATCATGGACGTACAGGGTTTTGGCAGGCAAAAAGGGCAAACGGAGATCTACCGGGGCCGCGAGATCACCGCCAACCTCTTGCGCAAAGTGCAACTCCAAATTGCGGTGAATGAAGAGTTTGTCGAGCCTACCCTCGACGCGATTGTGGCCGGAGGACGATCGGGAGAGACCGGTCAAATTGGTGACGGAAAAATCTTCATGCTGCCGATGGAAGATTGTATTCGCATCCGCACTGGAGAACGGGGTCCTGAGGCAATCTAGGGGCACTGCTACGGACAAACGACAGCGACCGGTCGCAAATCGGTAACCCTGGGACACCCATGGGCGTCATCTGAGATTAAGGCTCTATCCCCAGGGCACTTCGTTTATTTAGCCGTTCAACCAGAACAGCCCAAATTGCGGCATGTCTGCGTAAGTCGCCTCTGTTCTGATTAGAGGGAACGCGAATCAGCTTTGCCACCGGCGCCAATTCGATGTCGAAATGGACCAACTCCTTGGATTTTCCCGTGGTCGTCGGAGAGCAAACCGTGATTGGGCGAGGGAAGTCGCAATTAATGGCAATCTAAAGGACTAAATAGGATTGCATATGGCGAAAGACCACTGCCCGCTGATAGCCCCCACTGATAGGCCCATCTACTGATAGCCCCTTAGTTGGGCCGCGATAGACCCTTGCGAGCCATCCGAAGCTGGGCCCGAGCCTGCGCCTGCGTCCGCTCACGAATCGTCAATTGCTCGTCTCCGCTTGCCTTCCGACCCAATGCGCTACGGAGCAGTTCTGCCGCCACGTCGCCGTCGACGTCTTCGGCCGGAATAGCTCGATTCGTGAGTACCGAGACTTGATTGTCGGCCACCTGGACAAAGCCACCGTCAACATAGTGGCGCGTCGTGTCTTCTCCACGACCGATGCGCAGCTCTCCATAACCCAGCCGGCCGATCATCGGGCTATGGTTGAGGCCGATACCGACCTCACCGTCAAATAGCGGAATCGCGACAAAGTCGGCCGCCACATCGATGACGGTTTCTTCCGGCGTAACAACGACACATTGGAGCGAATCGCGATTTTCTTGCGACATTATCTTTCTCTGAGAATCTTGTGACCCCTAAGTCATTCCTTGCTCTTCTTCCACTGCTCTTCCGCCTGCTCAATCGCACCGACATACATAAACGCATCCTCGGGCAGATGGTCCCATTTTCCGTCGCAGATTTCTTCAAAGCTGCGAATCGTGTCGGCCAAAGGCGTGATTTCTCCCGGTTTGCCGGTAAAAACCTCCGCAACCAGGAATGGCTGCGACAAAAACCGCTCGATGCGCCGCGCGCGGAGGACTACCAGTTTGTCTTCTTCAGGCAGCTCGTCCACACCGAGAATGGCAATGATGTCTTGCAGCTCCCGATAGCGCTGCAAAATCATTTGCACACGCCGTGCACAGTTAAAATGCCGCTCGCCGACGTACTGGGGATCGAGAATACGGCTGGAAGAGGCCAGTGGATCCACCGCCGGGTAAATCCCCTTCTCCGAGATCGAACGCTCTAGATAAATAAAGGCATCGAGCTGGCCAAAAGCCGTCGCCGGGGCTGGATCGGTGGGATCATCCGCCGGCACATAAACGGCTTGCACCGACGTGATCGCACCGTTGTCGGTCGAAGCGATCCGCTCCTGTAAAGCTCCCATTTCGCTAGCCAGCGTTGGCTGATAGCCAACCGCCGAGGGCATCCGGCCCAGGAGGGCCGAAACTTCGCTTCCCGCCTGCGAGAAGCGGAAGATGTTGTCGACGAACAGAAGCGTATCGGCACCCGTCTTGTCGCGGAAATACTCGGCCATAGTCAGCGCCGATAACGCGACTCGCAACCGCGCGCCAGGCGGTTCATTCATCTGACCAAATACCATACAGGTCTGGTCAATAACGCTGCGGCCCGTATCGCCAATCTTCGCGTCCTGCATTTCGAGCCACAGGTCGGTCCCCTCACGAGTCCGCTCGCCCACACCGGCAAAGACGGAATAGCCGCCGTGAGCCGAGGCGATACGAGCAATTAGCTCAGTCAGGATGACCGTCTTCCCCAGACCCGCACCACCGAACAAGCCGGCCTTGCCACCACGGACGAAGGGAGTCAGTAAATCGATCACCTTGATGCCCGTCTCAAACAGCTCAGTTTTTGTCGACAGTGTATCGAGCGGAGGGGCGTTTCGGTGTATGGGCCAATGTTCGTCCACCTTGACTTCGCCACGTCCGTCCACAGCCTCGCCGATGACATTGAACACCCGGCCCAATGTCGCTTCGCCAACCGGCACGGTAACGGGCTCCCCGGTATCCACACACTCCTGGCCGCGAATAAGACCGTCGGTGCTTCCCAAGGCCACACAGCGGACTCGGCCGCCGCCAAGCTGCTGTTGCACCTCGCCGGTGAGATTAATCTTTACGCCTTTGTGCTCGGAAACCACTTTGACGGCGTTATAAATCGCCGGCAATTGGTCTTCCTCGAACTCCACATCGAAGGTTGAGCCAATGACTTGGGTAATGTGACCAATGCCGCTTTTCGTAATGGTTGCCATAAGATTTCTAACTTCAGCTTGAGGAATTATTCTGCCGTTTTATTATTTCCAGACGTCGACTATTTTCAGCTCTTGACTATTTCAAGGCCTCGACGCCACCAATCAGGTCCATCAATTCAGAGGTTATACGCCCTTGCCGAGCACGGTTGTACTGCATGCTCAAACCCTTAATCAATTCGCCGGCATTTTCCGTTGCCGCCTTCATCGCAATCATGCGGGCAATCTGTTCACTCACTGCCGAGTCCAAAAAACACTTGAACAGCTTCACTTTGAAGCTCGTTGGGACCACTTCTTCGAGAATGCTTTCCGGGGACGGCAAAAACTCATACTGCAATGTACTAGAAGTCCCACGGTCGGTACTTGTTTCAGCTCCTGCTTCGTTTCCCGCATCGTCTACCAAGGCACCCAGCGGCAATAAGGTCTCTACCGCCACGCTTTGCCGGGAAATACTTTCATACTTCATATAGACAAGGTCCAGCCGATCCAGATTACCACTCGTATAGTCATTCAAGTAGCGATCCGCAATGACCTCCACTTCGCCAAACGCCGGCTTGTCTTCAAAATGGGTAAATTCCTGAGCAATGCTTTGGTCACGAAAAGTAAAACCGGCGATTCCCTTCTTGCCGGACACTTCCAGACTGCACTCGGGCACCTGATCAGCGAGTTCCTGCCAGCGGCTCAAACCGGCGCGGAGCAGACTGGAATTGAAGCCGCCGCAAAATCCGCGGTTGCCAGTGAGTACCAGTAATTTCGCATGCCCCGTCGCATCGCGGGGTTCCAGCAGTGGGTGACTCACTTCGAGCCCCGCCTGGGTGAGGTCAGCAACAAGCTTCGTGATACGATCAGTATACGCGGTCGCCGCGGCAGCTCGGTCCATAGCCTTCTTGAAGCGAGCGGTCGCAATCAACTCCATGGTCCGCGTGATTCGGCGCATGTTGCGAATTGACTTGCGGCGTTTGTCGAGTTCTCTAGGATTGGCCATACTGAGTGGCAACTGGTTGGGGGAAATAAACCTTTTGCCAGCTTGGACCGACACGGGCCAATTTGCAAAGGGTTACTGCTGTACGGGTTTTGCTAAACGGTAACTGTCTTCTGCTCTTCAACTTGTTGGCTCGGCGACAAATGGCTACCCGCGTACTGCGTGGCAAACTCTTCTATCGCCGACTTTATTTTTTCGGTAAGTCCGTCCTCCAAATCCTGCTTCTCAGCCAGCTCGTCGCGAATTTCCGATTTTTGGTCTCGCATGAAGAGCAAGAACTTTTCTTCCCAGTCCTTAACCTGATCAATGGGTATGTCGTCTAAATGGCCGCGCGTTCCGGCGAAGATAATCAACACCTGATCCACAACACTGAGCGGACCGTACTGGCCTTGCTTCAAGAGTTCTACCATGCGGTAGCCCCGGTCGAGCCGGGCCTGCGTGGCCGGGTCGAGCTCAGTACCCATTTGGGCAAAGGCCTCCAACTCACGAAAGGAAGCCAGGTCCAAACGCAACCCGCCCGCCACCTTCTTCATTGCCTTGATTTGAGCGGCGCCACCGACGCGCGACACTGAGATTCCGGCGTTCATTGCCGGCTTGATGCCTGCAAAGAACAGATCGGGTTGCAGATAAATTTGGCCATCGGTAATTGAAATCACGTTTGTCGGAATGTAGGCCGATACTTCGCCTTCGAGGGTTTCGATAATCGGCAGCGAAGTGATCGAGCCGCCTCCCAACTCGTCCGAAAGCTTGGAAGAGCGTTCCAAGAGTCGGCTGTGACAGTAAAACACGTCGCCCGGGAAGGCCTCGCGACCGGGGGGCCTCCGCATCAGGAGCGATAGTTCGCGATAGGCTACCGCCTGCTTACTCAAATCGTCATATACGATCAGGGCGTGACCGCCTCCAAACATGTACTCTTCAGCCATCGCCGTACCCGAATATGGGGCAATGTACTGGACCGGCGCCGGATCACTTGCCCCGGAGACAATCACCGTCGTGTAATCCATGGCGCCCGTCTCGCGCAGCTTCTCAATCACACCTGCTACAGTCGATTCTTTTTGGCCAATCGCAACGTAAAAACATTTTACGCCCGAGTCGCGCTGATTGATTATCGCGTCGATAGCAATCGCCGTTTTGCCCGTCTTGCGGTCGCCGATAATCAGCTCGCGCTGACCTCGGCCAATCGGTGTCATGGCATCGACAGCCTTAATTCCAGTTTGCAACGGTTCGCAAACCGGCTGGCGCTCGGCTACGCCAGTGGCGATCGTTTCCACCTCACGTCGACGATTCGTGACGATCGGCCCCTTGCCATCGAGCGGATTCCCCAACGGATCGACCACGCGGCCCAGCAATTCGTCGCCCACTGGCACACTCAATAGCTTACCCGTACTACGGACTTCTTCACCCTCGTTGATACCCAGATAGTCACCCAGAATGATGACACCGACTGAGTTCTCCTCGAGGTTAAACGCCAATCCGTGAACGCCACTGGTGAACTCCACCATCTCGCCCGCCATGACACCCGACAGGCCGTAGACTTGGGCAATACCATCGCCTACCGCCAAGACACGGCCGACCTCGCGCACATCGACATTCGAAGCATACTGCTCGATCTCTTTCTGAATGACCGAAGCGATTTCGTCGCTATTAAACTTCATTGATTTGTCCGTTGTCAGTTGTTGGTTTGTCGGTTGTCACTCACTAAAACCCATTTCAAAAATTCTTCAGGGCACCACAGTTTCCAATTTGCTGCCCAAAATATCAGCCATTCAACTAAATCTAGTTATCCAGGACCTACGCTCCATTTCCTAACCCCTAGTTCTTCATGAACTGCTCAGGATGACTTTGGATGGCATCCACTGCCCGACCGATCATGCGCGTGCGAACTTGCTCAAAGCTCGTGCGGGCCGAGGAGTCATAAACTTTGTCGCCCACGCGGACGACAAATCCGGCGATCAATTTCGGGTTTATAACGACCTTGATCACAGACTCTGCGCCAAACTTTTTTTCCAGCACGGCCACCATATCATCGACAAGCGAAGAACTTGTTTCATGGGCAAATTGAATTTCCACCAACAGCCGACCGTTGCGCTTTTCCATGAGCTGGGCTGCAGAGCGAACCACTTGCCGCAACAACCCTAGCCGATCATGACCAGCCAGAACCTTGAGGAAACTCAGTCCTGTCGTGGACAATTGACCACCGAACACGCGGTCCAACATGGCCAGCTTCTCATCCTGCGATATTAGGGCTGAGGCCAACACTTCCTCAAACTCGGGAAACACGTCGAGCACCCCAGTGTCCAGCGATTTCAGCTCCTCCATCAAGTCGTTCTGTTGATCGCCCGCAGCATCGAGCGCGGCCTGCGCATAAATGCGAGCCAGCTTTTCGACGTCGACGTCGAAAACCGTTTCACGCGTTGATGCGTTGGCCGATTCGCTCATCAATTCTCGCTCGGCTGGGTAACAACAAGTTTGTCTAAGGCCTCGCGAACCAAACGTGCTTGCTGGTCGGGCGTAATGTTTTGCCTGACGACCTTCTCCGCAAGATCGACTGCCAGATTAGCGCTGGTTTCGGCCAGACCTTTCATGGCATGATTAGCGGCTCGCTCCAGGTCACGAGTCACCCTATCGTGTTCGGCGTCGGCCGCTTTTTTTGCCTCGGCCACGATTTGCGACTTGGTATGCTCGGCATCGCGACGTGCTTCTTCCAGCATCGCGCGCACTTCGTCCGCGGCAGTCGCCAGTTTCGCCTCGTACTGCGCGAGCAGTTGCTTCGACTCCTCATGCTTAGCCTCTGCAGCAGCGATGTTGTCCTCAATTCGCTTTTCACGCTCGACAAGTGCCGCTGACACCACTGGCCACGCGAACTTGCTCAAGATACCTAGAAGCAGCAAGAAGACGACCAACGTATAAATGGCCAAGTCCGTCTTGAACTCCGAAGCATCTTCCAATTGCGCACCGGCATTACCATGACCCAAGTCACCCCCGCCAGCAGCCAAGCTAGTAACAGCGACCACCAACGCAAGCACAATGGCTAAGGCACCAGAACTAAATCTAAATATCTGTCCCCGCATGAAGTGTGATCCTCTTTCTTTGATGGAACGCAGGATTACTTCGAGAGCACTTGCTCTATCATTTCCTTACCCCACGGATTTTGTGTGGAGCAAATGTACAAACCGTAAAAGACGAAGCCTTCGATCAAAGCGGCGGCAATAATCATCGCCGTCTGGATGCTGCCCCCCATCTCGGGCTGGCGTGACATTCCTTCCAGGGCACTGCCAGCTAACCGGCCAATACCGTAGGCACCGCCAATCGCCACTAAGCCAGCGCCGATCGCACCTGGGATCACCACGCCGCCTACGTCCCCCTGGGCCGCCGCGGGTGCTGCGGTAATCAAAACGGTAACCACAGCCAGGGCAAAAAACTTCAGGTAGTTCATCACGAATTCATCCTCCTTCAAAACGTAAATGTGTGAAATGGCCTCCGCCCTCGAAGAGCGCAGGTCAGTGGTGATGGATTGCCATACCAATAAACAATGCGGACAGGAAAGTGAATATGAAAGCCTGTAAAAAGGCAACAAACAACTCCAAACAACTAAACAGAGCTGAGCCGGCGACGGAGATGGCCGCCGTCATCCCCCACGTGCTGGACCCTGCTGCGCCAACCGCCAGACCCATAACTGCCAGCAACACTAGGTGGCCCGCCACCATGTTCGCCAACAACCGAATTCCCAACACAACGTGTTTGATGCCTAGAGCCAAGACTTCGATGCCAAGTATCAACGGCACAATCACGATGGCCATGTACCAAGGCAAGCCCAAGTCGGGAACCAGGTTTTTCCAAAAACCTAACAGGCCAAACCTTTTTATGCCAAAAAACAGCACCATGCTAAACGTAGCGATGGCCAGCGCCAGCGTCACACCAAACGAACCAGTAGGCGCGCCGACCCAAGGGATCATTCCCATGAGATTCATGCCTAGAATGAAGAGAAACAACGTCCACAAGAACGGCACAAACTTATCAGCCTCTTGCCCTCCGATGGCCGGCCGCACTACTTCATCGCGGAAATAGAGCAACATCGCTTCAAACATATTCCACAATTTGCCTTTTGGCCGAACGTCCCGCTGCATCATCTTGGCCAGCCAGATAAAAATTCCAGCAATGATTAACGCAACCATCAATTCGATAATCATGAACTTCGAGATAGCAAAACCGGACTCCTTCTCGTACAGATTCTTTATTTGCCCAAAGGGCTGTGGGATAAGAATCTTGCCGTCGAGATAATGGTTGTACTGGCCAATCTGTTCTTTTGACCAGGCCGGCGTTGTGG
>JAKVCC010000015.1 GCA_022448265.1 Pirellulales bacterium | reverse complement strand
TGGACATTTTTGTAGCGTAAGCGTTCGAGCGTGCGCTGGGCCCGGCGACCCAGGCGCGCTACGATTTCGATCGTATAGACCTCCGCCACCAATGGACTGAGCACTGCAGCCTGATAACCGCTGCCGGTGCCGATCTCGAGCACGCGATCTTCCGGACGCGGGTCGAGTTGCTCGGTCATATAGGCTACAACAAATGGGGGAGAGATCGTCTGCTGGTCGCCGATGGGCAAGGCCGCGTCGAAATAGGCCTGTGGCCGAAACTTACCCGGCACAAATGCGTGCCGAGCAGTCGCGCGCATCGACCGCAACACACCGGGATGCGACACCCCAGCCGCTTCAATCTCCTCGACTACCATCCTCTCGCGAAGCGCTGGATAGTCCGCGGCAACAGCCTGGCTCGCCCACAGGGCGAACACCAACGCGTACCACAGATAGCCATGTCGTTGCATGCCGTGCAATGGAGATTCTCCCACCGTGAACTTGTGAAACGCCTCGCAGCCAACCACCTACTGCTACAACTGGCTACCTGCGGACCAATTATCGATTGGGGCGATGGTTCATTAGCAGCACAAAGATCAATAGGCTATTATTATGCGAGCAGCGCCCAACTTTGACCACCGCGAGTTGCCATGGCCAGCCAGCAGCGTCAGATCGAATCCACCCGACGGCTGCTGCGTGAGCAGATGACCGTCACCCGAAAATGGGCCTACTTCGATCATGCGGCCGTGGCGCCCCTTTCGGGACCTGGCAGGCACGCGCTGCACACGTGGCTTGAGCAGGCTGCTGACGAGGGCGACACCATTTGGCTGGAGTGGATCCGCCAGTTGCAAGACACCCGCGCCGTCGCCGCCGAGCTCATCGGCGCAAGCGCGGATGAGATCGCGTTGGTTCCCAATACCACCGCCGGCATCAATCTGGTGGCCGAAGGATTCCCCTGGCAACCGGGTGACAATGTCGTGACCTTCGACGATGAATTTCCGTCGAATCTCTATCCGTGGATGCATCTGGCGGTTCGCGGCGTGGAAACCCGTCGGGTGCCCACCGACAGAGGCCGCATCGACCTCGATCAGTTGGCCGCCCATTGCGATGAGCGCACCCGGGTGGTCAGCACGAGTTGGGTGGCCTATTCAAGCGGCTGTCGCCGCGACCTGGAGGCCATCGCCCAGATCGCGCACAGGCACGGCGCTTTGTTTTTCGTCGATGCCATTCAAGGCCTGGGCGTTTTTCCTTTGGATGTCGGCAAGGCCTACGTGGATTGCCTGGCCGCCGATGGCCACAAGTGGCTACTTGGCCCCGAAGGGGCGGGCATTGCTTATCTCAGCCGCGACTGCCTTGCCCGTTTGAAGCCCACCGGAATCGGGTGGAATAGTGTGGTCCACGCCGCCGACTTCAGCCGCATCGAGCTAACTCTCAAAACAGGCGCCCAGCGCTACGAAGGAGGTTCGTACAACATGGCTGGCTTCCTGGCATTGGGGGCAAGTCTGCGATTGCTTTTGGAATTGGGTGTCGCGAACCTCGCCGCCGCAATACTTGAGTTTACGGATCGCGCAGTCGAGACGCTGAGCGCGCTGGGGGCAGTCATTCATTCTCCGCGCTCGTCCGCAGAAAGCTCGGGGATCGTTTTGTTCGAGCTACCCGGTCACGATCCGGTTACTGTCCGCTCGCACTGCCTTGAGCAGGGCGTTGCCCTCAATTGTCGTGCGGGCCGCCTGCGAATCAGTGCCCACGCCTACAATAATCAAGAGGATCTGGACAAGCTGATCGCTGCGTTACGCAATGCACCAAATCGTCTTCATTGACCCCTGCCTACCAACGGAACTATGGCAGCCAGAGCAACTCGCTATGTCCTGTCAATATAGAAGGATGCCGCTGCGCTAGGCGCTGGGCGGCGCCAGATCGATCGCCGGCCAGCTTCTTAAATCGGAGGGCTGCTGCTATATTAAGGTGGAGTCACTTTTACAGCATCGCTTCCCCTGAAAGACCCACCCCATGTCCCGACGTGCTGTCTACACAGGCTCGTTCGACCCGGTGACCTTGGGACACCTCAACGTCATTGAGCGGAGTAGCCGGCTTGTCGATGTTTTGATTGTCGGCGTGGGCAGCAATATCGACAAACAATCGATGTTTTCAGCCGAACAGCGGGTCGAATTGATTGAGCGCACCACACGTCATTTGCCGAACGTCGAAGTGAAAATGTTCGCGGGCTTGGCGGTACAGTTTGTGCGCGAGTGCGATGCGCGGGTGATTATTCGGGGCGTACGCTCCCTCACCGACATGGAAACCGAGTTCACGATGACACTCGCCAATCGGAAATTAGACCCCGAAGTGGAAACGGTTTTTCTCATGGCCGACGATGAGTTTTCGCACGTCTCCAGTTCACTCATTAAACAGATCACCCCTCTGGCAGGCGACCAGGAACTGGCCCGCTTTGTACCCGCGACAATTATCGCTGATCTCCGCGCGAAACTCGCACCCTAGGGCGGCAATCTGGCCTCGTACAATTGACCAGCAGGCGGAATGTGGACGGGCCACTTCAGCGGGCCACTCGCAACACCTGGACTGCAATAGCCAACAGTCCCACCGCGGCGAGTGCGGTCTTAAGTTGCTCAAAGAGCGAATCGCTCGCGACCGGCTGCCAACCGGCGGCGTCGCTACGGGCCATCTCGTCTGCCGCAGGTAAACTGACCGTAGTGTCCAGTACATCCTCGGGCCAGGTGCTGCTCCACGCCGCGGCAGAGGTCGCATCTTCACCGTCGGGCCGTATCGACACTACTGATGGCGACTCCGGGTGCTGAGACTCTTTCAGCTGCAAGTTGGACCGGGAACATGTAGCGAGGCTTTCCTCACCGACCGGCGGCGCACCAATAGAGTCTGTTTCCCGGTTGGTACTCAGCGCAGCACCCTCCGCCAGTAAACCAATGTCCGGGGCAAGGGTCGCCAGGAACGAATCGACTCGGCCCCCAAAACTTCCCAGGGTGGTCCCCTGCCCCGCCCCGAAAAGGACGCCCGCTAGTTCACCTTGCGAATTAAAAATCGGCCCTCCGGAGTCCCCCTGGCGCGCTTCCACGTCCAACTCGACCATCTGCTGGGGAAAATCCTGCCGCGGGGCATAGTACTGGGTACACCGACCGCTAGCCATACGGTACATACCCTGACCATATCCACAGATGGTCAACGGATCGCCTGGGCGCGGAGCACGGGCCGCGATTTTAACCGGTTGCACATCTGGACGCCAAACCACTAGCGCTGCCAGGTCCCAATCGGCATCGACTTTCAGCGCGCGGGCCTTGGACGTGAAGCCACCTGGAAAAACAACTTCAACCGGCCCCCGAGCGTCGCGCACAACGTGCCAATTGGTAATCACTAGGCCAAAATTTTCGCGAACATCCACAAGCGTGCCGCTACCGTAGGAAGTAGCGCCTTGCTCGGGAACAATCACCCGGACAACAGCTGGATGCGGTTGATTGGGGCGACGATCAACACCGGGCATGTAATTCAACAAATCAGTCGAAAGGGAGGCCAGCGGGAAGTCGTCCGGCAACTGACCAAACTCTGCTTGCCAAATGCGCGTAAGATCGGCAAACGCATTTCCTGACGGCGCACCGTAGGATTGGCCCACGCTACCCGCGCATAAAGCTAAGCCCATCAACACGCGGTAGCAGGAGGATTGTAAATGCATCAAAGATTACCTGTGCCGTATTACCCTTGTCGTTAGGCGGCGATGGGACGTCCACCACGCAGTTCTTCGTTACGCGGCGGAAAGTCTTGCCCCCCATTGTAGAGCATCTTCAGACGCCGCAGCTCGGCCCGCAGGGCGTTCTCGGCCAATTGTGTGAGCGTGAGCCGTGCTGGATAGCCGGCCAAATGGACGGCCGCGTCGCGCGCCTCATCGAGAACATTACGTGGCAAGTAAATAGTAGCGCGCACCTTGGGGTTTTGACGTGGTTGCATAAAGGAATCCCTAAAAATAGACCGGCGGTAGTGGCTCTGCGCCGAAACCGCAAAATGTTTCCCTTGCCTTTTGATCGGCCAGTTCACAGACATTACATCAAACGTCTGACGTTTCCACGCAAGGTCTGTCTAAGCGGTAGGATGCGGAGTACAGCCGTAGTCGGAAGAGGCGGCAGAGTTTGACACGAAAGCAGGCGCAGCCCATGCTTCATGGCCGACGTTTTGCAGAATAACGGTGCGCCCAATGGTCTGTTGAAATTTTCGGCCACACGCTCCCCGAACTCCGCAGACGGATGTGCCCGCGTCGCTCATTCCTGTCCCCCAAGTGCTCACTGCTCGCCAACGATCGCCTCCAGCAGACCACTGGTCGTATACTCCTTGGCAACGACGGCTGGCGGGAAGCCGGCCTCCTCCAGTACACTTGCAGTGAGCGGGCTAATCGCGGCCAGACGCGCCTGTTTGAGATCTTCGCCAAACATGCGCACCAACGATCCGGCGATGGCTGAACTGGTGACGGTGATCCAGTCGACCTCTCCGCTATGGAGTGCGGCGGCAATGGTCGGTTCGGCCTGCTCAATATCACGACTTTGGTAAACAACCACCTGCTCAACATCGATGCCCGCCTCGCCAAGGGATTCTTGCAATACTTCGCGGCCGCGACTGCCGCGGAGAAGCAATACCCGTTTTCCTGTAGCTAGCGGCACTAATTTCTCTACGAGGGCTTCCGCCCGATTTTCGTCTGGCTGTAGGTCCGTACGGAGGAAACACGCCTCCAACGCCGCGGCCGTGGCAGGGCCTATGGCCGCGATGCGACAGCTTCCCAGGCGGCGCAAATCGCCGCCCAACTGCCTCAACCGTGCCAAGAAATACTGCACTCCATTGGCACTGGAAAACACCAGCCAATCGTAGTGAGCCAGGTTATCGATCGCTGTGTCGAGGGGCCTGTGGTCGGCAGCAGCGGTGATCTCGATGGCCGGCTGCATGAGGACCGACGCTCCAAGTTCGGTAAGCTGGTCGACCATGGTACCGCTCTGATGCGCAGCTCGGGTTACCAGCGCGCGGCTCCCGAAGAGGGGCCGCGACGTAAACCATGTATGGGACGACGACTCCTCCGCGACGTCTCCGACGATGACAATCGCGGGCGGACGCAGCTTGCCTGGAGACAATACTTCAGGCAACTGGCCGAGGGTTGTGCGCACTGTGCACTGCGCGGGCAGAGAACAATGACGCACAATAACCACGGGCGTTTTAGCCGGCTTGCCGTGGGCCATTAATTCAACGGCCCAAACTGGCGCGGTCGTCACACCCATATAAAACACCAACGTACCTGGAAAGGCAGACAGTTTCGAAAAATCCAGTTCGGCCCCCTCTTTGTCGCGACATTCCTGCCCCGTAACGAAGGCCACGCAGGAAGCGCGCTGCCGATGGGTCAGAGGGATACCCGCATGACTACTGGCCGCCAGAGCTGCCGTAATTCCGGGGATGATCTCGTAGGAAACACCTGCGTCTTCCAAGGCAGCAATCTCCTCGCTGAGGCGGCCAAAGATGGAGGGGTCTCCCCCCTTGAGCCTTACGACCTGTTGGCCCTTATGGGCCGCGCAAATGACGTGCTTGTTGATTTCAGCCTGGGAAAGGATGCGCCCGTCACGATGACTTCCCAGGCAAACCTTCTGAGCGGCAGGCGCTGCCCGGCGAAGCTGGAGCGGATTGACGAGGTAGTCATAAAAAACAATATCGGCCTGCCCAAGCACTTCGGCCCCGCGCAGGGTAAGCAACTCCGGATCGCCGGGACCCGCTCCCACAAAGGTGACTTTGCCATGAAACGGTGGCATGAACGACTTTCTTCCTGGGGTGGATGCGGCCGTGAAACATTGTTCGTTGCAGGACTACTGTTAGAATATATCGCATGACAGCCGAACACCAATCCCCGGGAGTGCCCGCCGGGCCCGGACCCGTCCCTTTGTCGGCCGCCTCCCGCCAGCGGCTGCAAAAGGTTTTTGAACACGGCCAACGGTGCGCCGAGAAAAACGATTTCGACTACGCCAATCAATTATTTACCCAATGCGTCGTGGAAGACCCGGGCAACTTGACTTATCTGCAGAGTTTTTTCACCAATCTCTACAAAAAATACAACGACAATAAAAAAGGGGCCAAACTGGCCAGGCTCAAGACGAAGAGCTATCGCTCGGCACTGTCCAAGGCTGCCGGAAAAGGAAATTGGGAAGCGGCCGTACAAGCGGGATGCAAGGGTCTCAGGCTGAATCCCTGGGACGTCCCCACGCTACTGGCTATGGCCGACGCTTGCGAACAATTACAAGCGGATGAAAGCCAACTATTTTTCTTGCGCAGCGCCCTTGATGCCGACCTGCAACACGTTGAAGTCAATCGCACGGCAGGCCTGACACTTCAGCGGATGGGGCAGTTTGACCAAGCCATCGCCTGTTGGCAACGAGTCCGCCGGGCACAGCCACATGACGAGGAAGCGCGCCAGGCGATTGCCGGGCTGTCAGTGGAAAAGACAATTCAAGAAGGGGGCTACGAATCGACGCTGCGCGACCCGAGCGCGCCAGGCGATGGGAGACGATCGGCAAACGAGGGAGCGGAACAGCACGCGGGCAGAGACTCGGTTGCACGGCATTCCCAACATCCGCCCGGCCAGGGCCCTAGCGACACCACCCTAACGCCAGAAGAGCGTGTCCGCGAAGCGATACGCAGCGACCCGACCAAAGTGGAAAACTATTTCCGCCTGGCCGATATTTATTTGCACGAGCACCGGTTTGATGATGCAGAGCAAGCGCTCGGCCGCAGCCAGCAAGTCGCTGGCACGGGGCATCTTGAGTTACTGGAGCGGCTCGAAAATATCCAGATTCGGCGTGCGGGGCACCAGTTGGCGATCGCCGAGCAACAGCACCAGTTCAAAGCGAGCGAGGAGAGTCAGCAGTTAGTGTCGCAGTGGCGTCAGCAGGCCAATCAGATCGAGTTGGAGATTTATGCCGCGCGCACCGACCGCGACCCGGAGAACCTGCAAATCAAATTTGAGCTTGGACTCCGACTCAAGCGGGCCGGAAAAACTAAGGAAGCCATCCCGCTACTGCAGACATCGCGCGGCGATCCTAAGCGAGCGGCAACCGTGTTGTTGGAACTGGGTGAATGTTTCCAGAAAATTGAGCAGTACAAGCTGGCCATCTCGCACTACGAGCAAGCGATTGAGGCCTGCGAGGGCCAGGACTCTGAAACTGGCCGACTGAGCCTCTATCGCGCGGGCGTCCTCTCGACCGGTTTGCGGGAATTGGACCGGGCCGAGCAGCATTTAACTGAGCTGGCTGGCCTCGACTACGGGTATCGGGACGTCGCCGAGCGGCTGGACAAGATCACCCAATTACGCAATAGTGAGTGATCTGCGTCGGCAGAGTAGGGTCGAGCCTAGTTAACACTGGATTGACTCACTGGATTGACTCCCTGGATTGACTCCCTGGATCGACTCCCTGGATCGACTCACTGGGGGTAGGCCGACGCCCCAACCCAAATCCCTGAAGAAAATCGCCCCGATGCCCAATTCTGCCAGTTCCAAAAAACGTTTGCGTCAAAACAAGGTGCGGCAGCTCCGAAACCGCACGGTTAAAACCAACATGCGGGGGCTCGTCCGCAAAGTTCGCGCCGCGATTGAATCCGGCGATGTTGGAGCCAGCGAGACGGCCTATCAGGCAGCTGCACAAAAACTTGATCAGGCAGCTGGCAAGCGGGTGATTCACGCCAACAAAGCGGCGCGTACGAAGAGCCGTCTCTCCAAAGCAATCAAGGCTATGCAACTTCAGGGAAGTTGAGTTGGAACAGGCCAAAGATTTCTTCGCGCGACATGCCCATTTTTCCGGCCGGCGCAGTCGCATCGAAAACAGCATTGAATAGTTCCCGCTTTTTTTCCAGTATGTTGTTGATGCGTTCTTCAATGGTTCCCATTGCTAGGAATCGTGTTACAGTCACTGGACCACTCGCGCCAATACGGTGCGCTCGATTAATGGCTTGGTCTTCCACAGCCGGATTCCACCAGCGGTCAAACAAAAACACATAGCCGGCAAATTGCAAATTCAGACCGACGCTTCCCGCGCCGTAGCTCATCAGCAATACGTGGCAATCGGGATCATTACGAAAGGCTTCGATCACGCCATCACGCTGTCTGGAGGGGATCTTGCCGTGGTATTCAAGTGGGCCCAAGGATTGAAGTTGATCGCGCAATTGCGTGATTGTTTGCACCCATTGACTGAAGACAATCGCTTTGCGGCCGCTGGCGGCGCACTCCTCCAGATCGGCCGTGAGCCGGTCGAGTTTTGAGCTGGTGCCAGTCACCGGGTCAAAGTTGCAAATCTGCTTTAGTCGCAAGACTAGTTCAAAGACGTGCTGGATGGTCAGCTCCCTGCCAATATCGTGGAGCTGCACGATGCCTTCTTCCTCGGCCAGTTGATATGCGTCGCGTTGTTCGACCGTGAGTTCCACGTTGGCGTCCCGAAACAGCTTAGGGGGTAGATCAATCTCCACTTGATCTTTGCTACGCCGAAGAACGTAGTCGCGAACCGAATGGCGTATTGCCGGGATTTTCATCTCGGGCTGTAAACAACCGGGAGAAACAAATTGGAAAATGCCAACCAGATCTTCCACGCTATTTTCGATAGGAGTCCCGGTCAGAGCCCAGCTACGCCGTCTCGGGACTGAGCAAACCACCCCGCTGGTCGTGCTGAGACCATTTTTGATCCGCTGCGCTTCATCAATGATCATCAAGTCGAAGGGCGAACACGTAGCAGTGGCTTGAGGTGAATCTCGCACCAAGGACTCATAGTTCACAAGCAACACTCCCCGGTTAACATTTTCCCACAGCCAGTGACGACGCTGCTGCTTGCCTTCCACAATTGTGACGGGAAGTTCGGGTGCCCATTGGCCGATTTCCCGTTTCCAATTCGTCACAAGCGGTTTAGGACACACGATCAGCGAGCGGCGCAAATGGCCTTGATGGGCCAGCAAACGCATAGCTACGATCGCTTGCATAGTCTTGCCCAAGCCCATTTCGTCAGCCAAAACAGCCTCGTGCCGGGGGTAAAGAAACGCGATCCCGTCAAACTGGTAGCGAAATGGCCGAAACGGAAAGTCCATCGCTTCGCTGGCAAACAGATTCTCCAAAGGGGGCTGCAGCAAATAAAGGAGCCGATCTTCGAGCTTCACCACGTCGGCGGGAGGCCGCACGCGCGTGTGGCTCTTGCCACCCGCTCTTAGCAGTCGCGGCGCCGACGGCTCTGGCAAAATCATTGGCTTGGTTGGCTGGGGAGCAACGCGGGTCTGAAAAGACAGTGGCCCGTTTCCAACCAAAGCGGCTCCGCCCTCGGGAAACAAGCATCCCACGGTTTGAACGCGGGGTGCCTGAAAGGGGACTGTGATTGCGGCCGGTTGCTCTGCTTGCCAGTCCAAAGGCAGAAAATCTGGCCTGTGAATTTCGAGCGCCAGGCGCGAATGCGAAAGGACGTTGGACCACCAATTAGGCTGCGAAAGATTCATGGGACTCGTCGCCGGGAGGTGTGCTGACACGCTGCGCTTCGCGAATCGCTTCGCGAACCCGCTCAAACGGCTCCGTAAGTTCAACGTGAACCGCCAAACGCTCGAGCGCCGCGTTCAAATCGTCAGGTCGCCTGATGCAACCTGGGCTGCCCCACAAACGATAGGTGTCGAGTACCAGCTCCAGGGACTGGACGCCTGCGCCTGTCGCCGGCGTAGCTTCTCCTGTCTGGGCGTCCAACTCCTTGGGCCCCCCATCGGTAGGCCGTCCAGGTTGGTCATCAGGGCAGACGCGGACGCACTCGTTGGTGCCATCCTGTACCTCCTCGGCAGCGACTTCTAATGCCAGCCCAGTCGGTTCGACGGGGTGCGGCATCATCTCGGTTTTTTCGGGGATCGTCTCCACGCAGAGCAGCAGTTCGGGACGCAGGTCCGCCATGCTCATCATTTCAGCCTGATCAGTCAGCACTGCCAGCACAGGCAACTGAGATTTTTCAACCAGGGTTTGCCCGATTACTTCCCCTAACACGTACGACCGCAACGTCGCTCCATATAAGATTTTCTGAGCTTGATTGGGCAATAGAGGGGTACTGCAATGAAATTCAAGCGGTCGGCCCAATTCTGATAGCACCAGATACCCGCCAAAAAAACCGTGGTCAGGATCTTCCTGAACAGTCAAAAAGCCAAAGGCTGATAAGGGTTTAGAGGATTTGACATTCATCGGCTGGGTCTCAAGGGAATGACCGGGACAGCGCGAATCTTGAGTTGAAGAGCCCCCGTAAACATGAGTCGCCTACCCCCTCATCGAACCTGGGCGGGGAGGGACTTTAGCTCCGTGGGCCTGCGAATACACCGTCAAGCTGGAAATTCTCGCAACTTTCATTAGAATGGGCGGAAGACACCGAGCGGCTTGCAAACTGCTGGCACCCCGCTGGGCGACTGGAAGGCAATTCTTGGTACGCGAATTTTGGCGGTAGTGCGACCAGCTCCTTCCCACCATTCCCACCCACTCCTTGCGAAAGGAAACGATTTCTCGATGTCCCAAAGCCAACCCACCGCGCCGCCTATTTTTTCTCAGGTAGACGTGTCCGCAGGAAGCAGCGACACGGCCTCCGGCAACGCCCATGCCGAACATTCTGAGTTGCTTCGCGAAGTATTGGCCGCTCAAGATCGCACAAATGAAATATTGGAAGAACTGGTCGGTGTCATGGCTACCGGCCAAAAGCAGCGGGCCCAGGAGTTGCATCACTGGCGCACTGCCAACCCCGGCCTGGCCGACAATTGCCGAGAGGCAGCCGAGTCACTGAGTAGGGTTCATCTTCAGTACCTGGAACGCCTCACCGAGGAAATCTGTGACACGGCCGAAGGCATGGAAGATGGCGAATTCATGCTAAACGAGTTTGTCGATCGTTTTGGTCCGCGACTGGCACACCTCAACGGAGTGATTCAAGTTTTGGCCCAACTAAGCAGCGATCCAGAATCGGCGACTTCTCTACAATAAATTGGTGCCCGCTGGATTCGATGAACCATGGGTTCATGCCAGCTTGGTTCACTCTCTAACGTTGCCAACAGAGTGCCGTCATCGTGCGCGAACTATCGCTGGTCCACTGTTTCTGTTTGGGTGTGTGACCGTGACCGATGTAGTGCACCACGCATTTGACTCCGCCCGCCAACAGCTCGATGCCCATACGGCCGAAGTGGTAGCCTGGCACTTCCACGAATCGACGGGGTGCCCTTTCTGGTTGGAGAAACGGTCGGAGCTGAACTTCGACCCGCTCACCGAAGTTCAGTGCTACGACGACCTGAAAAAGTTTCCGCTCTTCGAAGACCAGTGGCTTCGCGGTGGTCCTGTTCGGCGCTGGGTGCCTCGCGGTCTGGCTGACAAACGAGTCTACGTTTTTGAAACGGGGGGTACGACTGGCATTCCTAAGAGCCGCATCGCGATCGACGACTTCCGCACTGACTATTCACTTTTCAGCGACACCTTACCGGCCGACTACTTCCCCGTCGGGGCCAACTGGTTGATGCTCGGTCCGAGTGGACCGCGACGGTTGCGTCTGGCGGTCGAGCACCTGGCGCAACATCGTGAGGGAATTTGTTTTTGCATCGACCTCGATCCTCGCTGGGTGATCAAGTTGATCAAGAAGGGGTGGATGGAGCATCTTGAGGAGTACAAAAAACACTGTATCGATCAGGCGATAACCGTACTCAGCGCCGGACACGACGTCAAATGCATGTTCGGCACACCCAAGCTCATCGAATCGCTTTGTTTGGAATTGGAGCAGCGCGGCACAAGTATCGGCGAAATGGGGATCACGGGCATTTTTTCGGGGGGTACGGAGTTTACGCCGCAGTGGACCCGCTTTTGTGTCGAGGAGCTCTTTGGCGGCCCCCCCGAGGAAAGCGGCATCTTCATGACTCCGACCTACGGCAACACACTGATGGGACTGGCCGCCAGCGGCCCGTGCAACGCCGCCAATGATTACAAAATCACGTACTACGCCCCGCAGCCTCGGGCTGTGGTCGAGGTCGTTGACTTCGCAGACCCCAGCCAACTGGCCGGCTATGGTGAAACCGGTCGGGCAAAACTGACGACCCTCACTCAGGAGTTCTTTGTCCCCGGATTCCTTGAACGGGACGAAGGCGAGCGCGAGGGCCCTTGCGAAAAATTTCCTTGGGACGGCATCAGCGGCGTGCGGCCGTTTCACGAACTTTCGGAAGCGACTATAGTTGGAGTTTATTAGCCCCCCATTACAAAAAAACAATCGGTGGCAAAATCGGCGTGAATTGTGGCCCCAAAACCGGGTTTTGAAACTGGCGCTGGGGTCTGTTTATCATGCCCGCGCTAACGCCTCAAAAGCCCTCACGCGACAACCGCAAGCGATTCTAGAAACTCGCAACCCGCAGCTCCCCCATGATCACCTTACCCGCCATCCGCTGGGGCGAACCCTATGAGTCACTCGAAGTGGACTCGATCAACCACTTCCACACGGGCGAGCCGGTCGCACGGCTACACGCGGTGGGCGCGGGAATCGTTCGTCGCGACGCGAAAAAGGCCGGTCATGCGCGGAAACTCCTTCAGGAGATATCGCCTGCCGACTTGATAGCCAGGTGCAAGGCGGCCGGTGCATTGTTGGAAAGCAGCTCACTATCAGTGGGTGATTCTTGTCAGTCGCCGGACGCGTTTATTGCACAGCAGTCAGCAACGACGGGCATGCCCACGTCCATGTGCCGAGCCAATCTCGCCAAGAACGCTTACGTCCTACAAAATATCGACAAAATTATCAGTTGCCTCACGCGGGGACTTGACTTAAACATCCTCTCGCTAGGTTATGGTGATGAAGGCCGAGGCGTGACGGTCAGTTATCAATCCCAGTGCGACGCGCTAGGCGCGGTACTCCCTAACAATTCGCCCGGTGTGCACACGTTGTGGCTTCCGGTCATCGCGTTGCAAATTGGCCTTGTCCTCAAGCCCGGAAGCAGCGAGCCGTGGACGCCGTACCGCGTGTTCGCTGCCATGGTCGAGGCGGGCATTCCAAAAGAAGCTTTTTGTTTGTATCCCGGGTCGGGGGCCGACATAGGGAGCGCGATTCTCTCCAGTTGTAATCGCAGCATGATCTTTGGCGGGCCACAGACGACGGAGCAATACAGCGGCAATCCCCGAGTGCAGGTCCACGGCCCCGGCAATAGTAAGATCGTGTTTGGCGACGACTGCGTGGATAACTGGGAGCGACACACGGATATGATGGTCGATAGCGTGTTCCGCAATGGCGGCCGCAGTTGCGTGAATTGCAGCAGCATCTACGCGTCGCGGCATGCGAAAGAAATCGCGATGGCCCTGGCAGAGCAGTTGGGGCCGATCGAAGTGCTTCCACCAGACGACCCGGATGCCGGCCTAGCAGCGTTGACAACCGCGGGAGCTGCTGAAGCGATCTACAGTGTCGTCGAGCGCGACGCAAAGCACCCACTCGTTACTGACATGACGCAGGCCTATGGCGCTAGGTTGGTCAGCGCTCCACCGGTCGCCTACCTGCGACCGGTTGTGCTGCATCATGCGTCTCAAGAATCGGCATCGCGAAATAATGAGTATATGTTCCCCATGGTCAATGTTGTCGAGTGCCCTCAGGAAGACATGTTGCCGACGATGGAATCGACGCTCGTATGCACAGCTGTCACAGAAGACAAACAGTTCCAGCGCCAGCTCATTGCAGCCAAAAATATCGATCGCTTAAACCTCGGCCCCATTCCGACGCCTCAGCTCGACTGGCTGCAGCCGCACGAAGGCAATTTGATTGAGTTCCTTTATCGCAGCCGAGCGCTGCAAATTCAAAACACCAACTCCCACCCAGATTAGGAGATTGGGATCTGGCCTGATTTTCAGCCAAGCAGTTTTTTTGGCCGTATGCGCAAACTGAAAACTTGGACCTACCCCCTCAGTACCCTGCCGCCAGACGACTCCAACATGTCCAATTCTCCAACTCGCGTCGAATTTGGCCCCGGCCAAATTCGATCCCTCGGAATGTTTTCCCGCGAACTCGAGGCGAAGCGCGTGCTGATGGTCAGCGATCCGGGAATCGTCGCCGCCGGACATGCGCAGCACGGACTCGACGCGCTCCGTCAGGCCGATCTGGAGGTGCAGCTCTTTGAAGATGTCTCAGAAAACCCAACCACCCAACACGTAGACGCGGGGCTTCGGGCTGCCGATGCATTTCGACCCGACCTGATTGTGGGACTGGGTGGCGGAAGTGCGATGGACTGCGCCAAGGGAATCAATTTTTTGTACGCCTGCGGCGGCCGGATGCAAGATTATTGGGGCACTGAAAAGGCTACCGGGCCTCTACTACCGATGATCGGGGTGCCGACGACGGCTGGAACTGGCAGCGAAGTCCAATCGTTCGCGCTTATTTCCGATGCCCAGACAGGTGTGAAAATGGCGTGTGGAGACCGCCGGGCCACGCCGCGCATCGCGATTCTGGACCCGGAACTAACCCTGACCCAGCCACCGCGTGTGGCCGCCCTTTCCGGATTCGATGCTTTATCACACGTGGTCGAGACCTATGTCAGTACCAAACGGAACGAGCAGTCCTGCCGGTTTAGCCGCGAAGCATGGCAGCGGCTTGCGCCAAATTTTCTGGGCCTCCTCAGGGAGCCGCACGACCTTGCTGTGCGCGGTCAAATGCAGTTGGGAGCCTGTCTGGCTGGGCTGGCAATCGAAAACTCTATGTTAGGGGCTGCCCACGCGCTGGCCAATCCACTTACGGCCGCCTACGGCATCGCCCACGGAGAAGCAGTCGCACTGATGCTGCCCCACGTAGTGCGACTGAATGGCGTGAAATGTGATTCATGGTATCGAGAATTGCTATTGTCCACCGATGGGGAGCCTAATTGTCCAGCAGGGGGGGCGGAGGCTTTGGCCGATTTTCTTCAAAGAGTCGCCTCCACGGCCGGGCTGGCTGCTACACTTAAGCAATGCGGGGTTGAACACGACCATTTGCCCCAGCTGGCCTCCGATGCGGCCTCCCAATGGACTGCCTCGTTCAATCCGATTGCCGTCACGAGCACCGAACTATTGGGCCTGTATGAATCTGCATATTAGGATCTCCACATGGCCGATGCCTAGCCACGCATTCTATCGAAAGCTTGCGCTGGCTTTGTTGGCAATCTCTTGGCTGCCGCTTTCCGCTCGAGTACAGGCCGATTGGCCGTTGGTTCGTGGAAATGGCCTAGCGACAGGCGTGGCAACTACGGTGGTGTCACAGAAGCTTCGGCTGCGCTGGGAATACGCTGTCGCTGACAGCGGCTGGGAGGCCACCGCCGTCATCGTGGGAGGCCTCGTTTATATCGGTGACTTAGATGGTACACTACACGCAGTGCGTCTGGCCGATGGCAAATTAGTGTGGAAGCAATGTTTCCCAGATGCAGGATTTGCCACGGCGGCCGCCGTGGCAGACGGCGTAATTTATATCGGCGATATCAATGGTGTTGTGCGAGCTTTGCGCGCTGATACGGGCGCAGAAATTTGGTCGCTTGCGACTGATTCCGATTTGTACGCCGCTCCCAATCTGCACGAGGGGAAGCTGTTGGTGACGACCGAATCGGGTGAACTGTTGGCCCTCGACGCCCAGACCGGTGAGCGGCAATGGCGATTTCAAATTGAAGCCCCACTGCGCTGTTGGCCAACGGTGGTCGACGGGCGGATCTTTTTGGCAGGCTGCGACCAACGATTGCACGCAGTGGATTTCGCAACAAATCAAGAGGTCGAAGGCATCGACATCGACGGCCCCACCGGCTGCACACCGGCAGCGCTGAGCAACAACCTGTTCTTCGGCACCCAAGCAGGTACGTTCTACGCGATTGCCTGCAGCCCCATGGAAATCGTGTGGCAGCACCACGACTCCAAGCAAGGGCAACCTATTAGCTCAGCTGCAGCAGTCAACACACACTTCGTTGTCTATGGTGGTCAGAGCAAACGGGTCGTTGCCCTGGACCGCGCGACAGGCGAGCCGCGATGGACATTTCCCGTACGTAGCCGTGTTGGCAACGCCCCGGTCATTTCAGGCAATCTGGTACTGTTTGCGACCACGCGCGGTCGCATCTTTGCGGTCGATGTCTCGAATGGCGAAGAAAGGTGGCAGACCACCGTAGGCGGAAAATTCCAGGCCTCCCCCGCGATTGCCGATGGCTGCCTGGTGCTCGGAAATACGGATGGGACCCTTTATTGTTTTGAATAGCGATGCCTGCGTTGCCAGGCACAAGTTATGAGGCGCGTTGCGGTCCGGAAAACCCGCGCCCCGATGCGCACGCCGTGAAACTTCCTCTCTGAATCACACGATAGTCACATCGAAAATGCCTGATTCCACCAAGACCCAGGTTGGCAGCTACTTCGTTAGTAACTATCCGCCTTTTTCGCAGTGGTCAGCCGACCAGGTGAACACGGCCCGCGATGCGCTCGACGGGCCGGCGCCGAACGTACCGCTGGGCCTCTACCTGCATATCCCTTTTTGTCGCAAACGGTGCAAGTTTTGCTATTTCAAGGTTTTTACCGACAAGAATGCGCCGGAAGTGGAACGCTATCTGTCGGCATTGTCGCGAGAAATTGAACTAGTCAGCCGCTTGCCGGTGATGGGCGACAGGCCGTTTCGATTTGTCTATTTTGGTGGCGGGACGCCGTCTTTCCTCAGCGCGAAGCAATTGACCCGGCTCGTCGATCGACTGCAGACACACATCAGCTTCGACGAGGCGGAGGAAGTCACCTTCGAGTGTGAGCCTGGCACACTGAGCGAAGCAAAGGTTCACACGCTCCGCCAATTGGGCGTAACACGACTGAGTTTGGGTGTTGAACATTTCGACGATATAATTCTGCGCGAGAATGGGCGAGCCCATGAATCAATGGAAATCTTCAGATCCTGGCCCTGGATTCAAGCAGCCGGATTTCAGAATGTGAACATCGACCTGATCGCCGGCATGGTCGGCGACTCGGATAGTTCCTGGCGCGAAACGGTTCGTCAAACTCTCAACCTGGCGCCGGATAGCGTAACGATCTACCAGATGGAGCTACCCTTCAACACAGTTTATTCCCAAGACATTTTGGGGGAAAAAATTGAGACACCCGTCGCGGACTGGCCACAAAAGCGGGCTTGGGTCGGTTATGCGTTCGACCAACTTATTCAGGCCGGCTATGCGATTTCTAGCGCGTATACGCTGGTCAAAGATCCCACCGCAGTAAACTTCAGCTACCGCGACAATCTCTGGCGCGGCAGTGATCTATTGGCGACGGGCATTGCCAGTTTCGGTCACGTCTCGGGCGTCCACTACCAAAACAAGACTGAATGGGCGGACTATTGCGGGACACTGGAAAACGGCGCGTTGCCCCTCAACAGGGCCTTTCGTCCCACTGCCCACCAACGATTGATTCGCGAACTGATTTTACAACTCAAACGGGGCTATCTGGAGACATCCTACTTTCAAGAAAAGTTTGGTATCGATATCCTCGACCACTGGAGTGCGATCTGGACCGATTACGAGCGCAACGGACTTGTCACCCTGGGCACAGGTCGTGTTGAGCTAACGCGGAATGGCCTGTTGCAGGCCGACGGCTTACTGCCTGCATTCTTTGAACCTGAACACCGGGATGTACGGTATACGTGAGCAATGGCGGACACCCTAACTTTCATGATGGGCGAATACGAAGCCGTATTTCCCACCGATCGACAATACGCGCGCAATCACATGTGGGCACAGCTTCAGGGCACTGGTTGCTACCGTTGTGGATTTGCGGCCTATGCGGTGCGGCTTTTGCAAGACGTTTATTTTCTTGACTGGGATGTGACTGTAGGCCGGTCGCTGTCGGCCCGACAGGAGATTGGCCAAATTGAGAGTCAAAAAGCCGAAGCCTCCCTTTACGCGCCCCTGCCCGGCACCTTGACAGCAATTAACGAATTACTGCTCAAGGATCCATCGGCAATCAACGTCGATAAGTACGGCGCGGGATGGCTCTTCGAAATCGAAGGTAAAGGCAACGAGTTACTCTCGCCTGGCGAGTACTTAGAGCACCTGGGAGCCGTTTGGGAAGTCACCCAGCGCACCATCAAGGGACAGATGAACAAGTAAAACCATTTTCAAACCCCAGGTTTGGAGCCACAATTGTCGGGAATCTTGTCGCCGACCGATGGTTTTGAAACGGGTTCTCGTCATAGACCTTTGCACTGCCACTGCGCCATCACCCCCATTGGTATTCTGCCAGAAGACTGCCTCTTGCCAGCGGTGGCGCGGGTCTGTTTGCCTCGCCATAATCGATAGCATACTTGCATTTCGCCCGCAGAATTCAGACAATAACTCAGACGAATGATTCTGACCATGGCGATCGTTACGCCCCCATACCGACTCCGATTTTTCTGATACTCCATGTCCCACCGTCTTTCCGTTGTCGTTTCGCAAAGCCGCAGTTCGAATCCTAAGAAGCGCGCCCTGGAAGAACAGGTCGTAGCGGATCTACTCGGCGTACCGGGGGTGGACCTAACGGTAGTCGCACATCTTTACGATCTGGCAGCCGATGGTACCGGGATGCTTTGCATGTCGGGAATCTCAGGCGACTTGGTGGTATGCAGTTGGCTTTTTCCACGAGCCGCACGTTGGGTGCTGCACCGCAACAATATCCTCGGGCAAGAGGGAACCACCCTACTGCGATCCTTGGGTGAGAGTGACGAAGCTGAAGAGCCAATTGAAGACGAGCCAAAAGAGGAATCCGAGGACGAGGGTAAGGCGCGCGTCCTGGATCAAATCGGCTTGCCGCCGCGGCGCATCTACTGCTTGGATCTTCGCGCCTATGACGACGCGGCCGTCTATGGGGACGAGATTAAACGCATTGCTGGTGAGTTACAGACGCCGACGGTGGAACTCGCGCAATGGATCGGAGGCAATCCAAAGCCCGAACAAATGCAGCGGTATCTGGAAAGTGAGGAGCGCCAAGTCGAGAGCGGCGTCCCGGATCCCCTGCCTCGGGAGCCGAACGCCTCCTCTCCCACCGTGATCGACGAAGAGGCGGCTCGCCGATGGTATCCGGTCATCGACCTGGGGCGATGTACGAACTGCTTGGAGTGCATCGATTTTTGTCTGTTTGGTGTGTATGGCATCGATGCGCAGGAGACAATTCTTGTCGAGCAGCCCGATAATTGCCGCCAAGGCTGCCCGGCTTGCAGCCGCGTTTGCCCAGAAAATGCGATTATCTTTCCGCAACACAAAACGCCCACCATAGCCGGCAGCCCGGAGGTGGCGGGCAATCTGAAAATTGATCTCTCGCAACTCTTTGGGGCCCCAGACCCGGGTACTCCGGGCGCCGCGAGTGCCGTGGAAGTTGCTGCCCGCGAGCGTGACGAGCAGCTTCTCCTCGCCGGTCGCGAAACAGTGGGCATGGAGGTGGGCATACCCAAACGCCACACGGTGGCGAGCGACGATTCCGGGCCTAAAGACGCCCTCGATCGCCTGATAGATTCACTCGACGAGCTGGACTTGTAGCCCAGCGGTCTGCAGCCCATTTCGGAATTTTCAGGCGCTGGCATGCTTCGCGTACATCTTCGTCCCACAGCCGGGTCTAGAAACAGGCCCTATTAATCCCCCCACTTCGAACAAACCCCTGCACCTCCAAACTCGCTACCTCCCCGAGGAAAACAATGGTTGTAGAAGTGGCTCACTGGCTGCACAAGGGTCCACAGGATGGGGCTGCACAAGGGTCCACAGGATGGGGCTGCACAAGGGTCCACAGGATGGCAGAAAAAAAATTTGAAAATCTGAAGGGGCAGGCATTGCCAGCAGCACCCGCTCCACTAGAATGACCCGCAAATTTGGGGAGGTGGGAATCACCTATTGAGCCTTCACGTAGCACTCTCTAGGCACAAAAGCCGAACAGCTCTCGCTAAATCCTGGTGACTTACCGGAAAATTTTGATCTTAACAGAAACACGCACGCTGAAATGCCAAGCCTGACTCCCCGTACTGTCCGATCATGGGAACCTTACCTGCGGCTGCTGATCGTACTCTCGTTGCTCTTCTTGTTTCTCGTGGCGATCGAGTTACTGGGCACTTCGTTCAAGACCATTGGCCGGGACAGCGCGTCGCAGCTTATCGCAGGTGTGGCCAGCCCGTTCGCAGGTCTCGCCGTGGGAATTCTAGCAACCGTGTTAGTGCAAAGTTCGTCTGTAACCACCGCTACGATTGTGGGCCTTGTGGGATCCGGACAGGTACCTCTCTCAATTGCCGTACCTATGATCATGGGAGCCAACATAGGCACGACAATTACCAACACACTCGTCTCCTTGGGCCATATCACTCGGAGAGATGAATTCCGTCGCGCGTTCGCCGGTGCAACCGTCCATGATTTTTTTAATTTCCTGGCCGTGTTGGTTTTGTTTCCACTGGAGATCGCAACTAATTTCTTACAGCGTGCAGCAACGACGATGGCCACGTGGATCACACCCGGAATCGGTGGGAAATTCCCAAACCCACTGAAGGATGCCGTCAAGTCTGTGGCGAAGAGGCTGCAGCATCTTTTGGAAGATGTTGGACTGAATGGCGGCTGGCTGGCACTAGCATTATTCGTTGTCGCTTTAGTACTGATCGTGGTGGCACTCCTTTTCATTACCAGGAATATGCGGGTCCTTATGGCCCAGCATATCGAAAAGATGTTGAACGATGTGCTGGGACGTAGCGGCCTACTAGGGCTGCTTATTGGAATTCTGATCACCACTGCGGTGCAATCTTCCAGCATTACCACATCGCTTCTGATCCCCATGTTCGGCGCAGGGATCTTGCGGCTGGAATCGGCGTTTCCGATTATGATGGGCGCAAACATTGGCACCACGATTACGGCACTTATGGCGGCGCTGGTCGCTGGCGAGGCCGGCCTGATCGTGGCGCTAGTTCACTTAAACTTCAATTTAATGGCGACGCTGATGTTTTTCCCCGTGAAGCGAATGCGCGCAATTCCTATCGCCTGCGCCAATGCGCTAGCCGACGCCGCCCTGCGAAATTGGCTCTGGGTCGTCGCTTATATTGGGATCGCTTTCGTGCTCTTGCCAGCGTTGGGAGCATTTATCTTTAGTTTCCTCGACAACGGGTAGGACCAACACGATGTTCAAATGGTTTTCCAGTGGTTCGGATCCCGAGAGCGGCCTGGAAAGAATGCGGGCTGAATTCGGTCAAATGTTAGATGCAGGACGCCATGTGTTTGACGCGGCGGCAAATGCTTTCTTGGGTGGCACCGACGTCGAAATCATCCGCAAGGATCTGTTTGAGACCGACAAACGGATCAACCGGTCGGAACAGCAAATCCGTCGCGAAATCGTGGTCCACACAACAGTGCACGGCCCCAGTTCTTTTCCACAATGCCTAGTACTCATGAGTGTCGTCAAGGATGCGGAGCGGGTAGGAGACTATTCCAAAAATATTTTCGATCTGGCCGAATTGACGCCCAAGCAACCCTTTGGAAAGCATCGAGACGACCTGGTGGAATTGAAGGATCGCATTTCGAATCTTATGTCGTCTTGTCGGAAAGTATTCGACAAACAAGACGAACAGGCTGCCAAGGATCTCATCGCCGTAGCGGAATCGATCGAAGACCATTGCGACAAGCAAATTTCCCAAATCATCTTGGAAGAGGATCGCGGAGAGCTTAACGCGACGTACGCGCTGGCCTATCGATATTTTAAGCGCGTCACATCGCACAGTTTTAATGTGCTGACAAGCATCGTCCAACCGCTCGATAAAATCGACTTTTCAGAGAGCCGGCCCGAATCCGACCAATAGTTTGCTTCAGCTTACTCCCTAGATCTCTATTTCGTTCTTTAGGGCAATGTCCCCAGCCCTGGGCTAAAAAGAACAGCTGAACCCTGGCCATTTCGCGACCGCTGGGTCCAACTTCCTCCACCCTCGGCACGGGCCCTAAAGCGCAAAAAAAAACTGCACATTCGACCTGCTATTTTATTTCGCGCTGCCTGTTGTTTTTATGACGCGTTCCTTGGTGAAAAAATTACAGACATTACAAAATTGTCAACTAAAAATAATAATTAGTCTTGTCGGATGGGATGAGGAGGTTAAAAATAGTTTCGGGGCGGGAGTATCGTAGGCCATTGTGTCTTCGCTGGAGTGCGAGGGCGGCCTGTGAACCAATCCTCGTTTGTGGAGGCGTGTGTCATGGATTACACGGCCAGGTCGAGAGTTGACCAAGACGTGCAAGAAGACGAAGAAAATCGCAACGGGCGGCAATGGAAGAAAAAGCGGCGGGCTACGCGCAAGCATCGCAAGCCCAATCGACCCGCTACCTACATGGGACAGCGATCAAATACGCGAAAATCTCGGCTGTAAATAGCGTTGCTGCAAATGCTTTTTTAGGCCGCATTCGGCTACAACATGCATTCTCGGAAAAAAAGCAAGCTGTAATTAGCTCTACAGCTAGAAAACGGACGCCTCTGCCGCAGATTATGCACGTCCGCTCAGGCACCCCTGGTTGGGCCTTTGAGACTGGCCATTTGAGACTGGCCTTCTGAGACTGGCCCTGTCAGAAAGATCTCTAAAAAACCTCTCCCGCTTAGGGCATTGGGAGCGGTCATTTGAGGAAGCCAACACGTGCTTTTCCACGCCGTGACACCAGAGCGTCATCCTTATCTTTTCTTTGATATCGCCACTCTTTGTGTTCCGACGTCTTGATTGTGCTTACTTCCAGCGATCCTGCGCTTAAGCCATTCCGACTTTTACCATGGTTGAGACCAATGCAAACTGGCTGCACAATTTAGCTCGGTGAACCTGGTGGCAGGGCAATTAGTTCAAGTCGGGGCCCGCGCTTCAATCCAGTCACTTTCCGCGTGGCAAGGCCAGTCGCAGCGCGACTTCAGAAGTGCTAACACGGCGCCTCAATTTTGCACCCCCGTTTCTGCTATAAAAAAGGCCTTTCCCGGCGGGCTAGCCATTTTTTTGGGAGGGGGATGGACCCGGCGTTTCGGGTGGCTTCTATTAGCAACACACGATTTATGAACCCTGTTATCTATCATTATGACGTGCTTGTGGTCGGCGCCGGTCACGCCGGGACCGAAGCCGCGCTGGCGGCTGCGCGGCTGGGAGCCAAAACAGGGCTGCTGACAACCAATTGCGACACCGTGGGCCAAATGAGCTGTAATCCAGCCATCGGCGGCATCGGCAAGGGGCAAATCGTTCGTGAAATCGACGCCCTTGGCGGGGCCATGGGACGCGCAATCGACGCGACCGGAATCCAGTTCCGTATGCTCAATCGTCGCAAGGGCCCTGCGATGCACAGCCCCAGAGCGCAAGCCGATAAGCGGCTATACCAAGACGAAATCAAGCGGATGGTTGAAGGTCAGCCAAATCTCTCGCTACGCCAAGAGGCTGTCGAAGACCTAATCGTTGAGACACACCCTGCAGCAAGGCAGACCGGCGCCCCAGAAGAGATCGGCGCCAATCTCCGAGCCCGTGTTGTAGGAGTCCGCGTTCGGGGCGGCGCTGAATATCGGGCCGCAGCCGTGGTCCTAACAACGGGCACATTCTTGCAAGCACAAATGCATACCGGGGAGACGAAGACCGCCGGTGGCCGAGCTGGCGAGGGAACTTCCCGCGGCATTAGCGGCGCCTTACAACGCCTGGGCATCAAGCTTGCGCGGTTCAAAACGGGCACCCCCCCCCGTCTGAATGGCCGCCTCATCGACTATAGCAAAACGGAGTGCCAGCCTGGCGACGAGGATCCACGGCCGTTTTCTTTTCTTCATGATCGGCTAACAGTTGAGCAAGTTCCTTGCCATATCGCGTATACGAACGAACACGTGCATGCGCTGATACGCTCCAATCTCGAGCGCGCACCAATGTTCTCAGGACAGATTGACTCCCAGGGTCCCAGGTACTGTCCGTCCATCGAAGATAAGGTTGTCCGCTTTGCCGATAAGGCGCAGCACCAACTCTTCCTGGAGCCGGAGGGGCGCGGCACCCTAGAAGTGTACGTCAATGGAATCTCGACTAGTCTGCCACGAGACGTGCAGGACGAAATGTTTCGCCGGATTCCAGGGCTGGAGCGGGCCGAGATAATCCGCTATGGCTACGCAGTTGAGTATGATTACGCGCCGCCTAACCAGTTGCACGCAAGCCTCGAATCGAAACTGGCAACAAGCCTATACCTGGCAGGCCAGATCAACGGTACCACCGGCTATGAGGAAGCAGCGGCCCAGGGATTGCTGGCGGGGACCAACGCAGCTCTTGCGCTGCAGGGTCGTGACCCCCTGGTTCTTTCCCGCGACCAGGCCTATATGGGCGTACTAATCGACGATCTGGTGACTTGCGGTGTTGATGAGCCGTACCGCATGTTTACCAGCCGGGCGGAATTCCGGCTGCTATTGCGGCAGGACAACGCCGACCGCCGACTCACCCCGCTCGCGCATCGGCTGGGTCTAGTCGAGAGGCAACGATACGATCGAGTCCAACACAAGCAAGCCGAGATCGACCGCATCACGGATCTACTAACTACAATCCGCCACGAAGGGACGCCCCTGTCCGTCTATGTCCGGCGGGTGGAAATTGGCTGGAGCGACCTGGTCGGCTACGTACCCGAATTGGCCAAAGTCGATTCGATCGTTGCCGAGCAGGTCGTATTCGACTTGAAGTACGCTGGCTACGTGGCCCGCCAGAGTGTGGATGTGGAGCGTCAGCGGCGGCTAGCTTCCAAACGCATTCCCCCCAACTTCGATTACCGCCGCCTGCCCCAACTCCGCGCCGAAGCGCGTGAGAAATTCGAGCGGATTCAACCCTCGGATCTTTCGCAGGCCGGCCGCATCAGCGGCATCACTCCAGCAGACATTGCCCTGCTGATGGTGCATTTTGACAGTCGCCCTTGAGGCAACCAATGCACGACTGTTGCCGTTAGTCTCGCCAGCACCATAGCTTGGTTCGCTAACGCGGGACCCGCGCGAGGCGGCTTGAAGGGGGGTTAAGATACTGGTTTCCGCCTAATGCCCTCTGCTGCCAAGGTATGTTAAATAAAAACATGCCGGCCCAAACTGAAATCAGCAAACCCTTTTATGCAAACAGTTTACGGAAAACAGATCAATGTTGACGGACTGGTTTAGGCCGCTATAATTCCGTCAGTTGGCAATCCAGGGGACATTGGAAGGCATGGAGAGAAATAGCGTCTAAAGAGATTCGAATAGATGAGTGAATAACAGCGGCTGAGTCGACAGGAATGAATGAGTCGACAACAGCAGCTGAGTCATTAGCGAAGAATTGGGCACCGAAGACGTAGACTGCCGCTACGGAGATGCCGGATTTCGTACATTTCCAAGCTAGGCATAGAGGCCTTCCGGACAATTTAATCAGTCACCGCCATCATCAGTCAATGCGGACCATTCGGTCATCCTGGACGAGTCCGCTTGATCAACCATCGGCTAAGGAAAGAGGTGGTTTCAACCATGAAGACCGTATTCACCACAGGCGAAGCGGCAAAAATCTGCAAGGTAAGCCAGCAAACGATCATCCGTTGCTTTGACTCAGGTCAACTCAAGGGGTTTCGCGTGCCCGGCAGCCGATTTCGCCGAATCCCCAGGGAACAATTGTATTCGTTCATGCGCGACAACGGCATCCCTACTGATGCCCTGGATAGCGGCCGGCGGAAGATACTTGTTGTCGATGACGACGAAGATCTCGTCGAACTGATCTGCGACGCGCTGGAACGCAATGGTCGATTGGAAGTGCGTAGCGTCAACAACGGCTTTGGCGCGGGGATGCTGATCAAGGAATTTCGGCCCGACTTAATTGTGCTGGATGTCATGCTGCCCGACATCAACGGCAAAGAGGTATGCAAGCTCGTCCGCAGTGAAACCAACATGGACGATGTAAGAATTATTTGCATCTCGGGAATGGTGGAATCCGACAAGATCCAAGAACTACACGACGCCGGCGCGAATGACTTCATGAAAAAGCCTTTTGACGTCGATGAACTCATAAACCGCATCTGCCAGTTGCTGGAAATGGAAACGACGCAGGCGCAGTAGGCATGCAGGATGATTTACGAACGCAGCTTGAGCAGGAAAAGCTCGACGCGATGAAGGAGCTGGCCTACGGTGCCAGCCACGAGATCAACAATCCGCTCGCCAACATCGCCGCGCGCGCCCAGACACTGCTTCGCGACGAGCAACAACAAGAACGGCGCAGTGCCCTGCAGGCGATTCATAGTCAGGCGATGCGCGCGCATGAGATGATCTCCGATCTCATGCTTTTCGCCCGCCCGCCAAAACTCGATATTCAGGCATTTGACCTAGCCGAGCTTCTTCGCGAACTCGCAAAGTCCTTTGCCCTGCAAGCGGAGCAGCACCGAATCGCATGCCAGTGGAGGGTGCCCGAAACCCAGCTAATCATCCAAGGCGACCGGCAGCAGCTTGCTGTTGCGATCTCTGCTTTGTGCTCCAATGCCATAGAAGCGATTGGGTTCGACGGAACGGTCGATGTCGCAATTAGGCTAGAGCCCCAGCAGGTTTGGCTGGACGTTGCTGACTCCGGCCCAGGCATATCAGCGACAGTGCGCAAACATCTATTTGATCCTTTTTTTTCAGGGCGCGAGGCTGGACGTGGACTAGGCTTCGGTCTCTCCAAATCGTGGCGAATTGTCACAGACCATGGAGGAACCATCACGGTTCGTAGCGAGCCCGAGGAAGGCACGATCGTTTCGCTGCGGCTGCCCGTCGAGCACACAGAACCCGTTTGTGAAAATGCTGGCCAGGAACTATCCTGAGAAGCCCCCTTGCTAGCAATCACCACGAGTCGATCGCCCAGTTATGGGTACCATCAACCAAACCGTTCGAACCGTCATTAGTGCAATACGTACGTTGCTACTGGCTGCACTGGTCGTCGGTGCCGGCCTCGCGGTCTGGAAAGGGTATGCGCTCTATAATGAACCTAGGGAACTGCTGGCCGAAAAGAACCGCAAACTGGATCGTTTGCGAGCCGACCTTTCTAATCGCGAACAGCGTCTCGCGGTAGTTACCGCCGACCTGCAAGAGAAAGAGGCCCGACTCGAGCGTGCCCAAACGTCGATCCGTTTGCTAAAAGTTAACCACCGGGTGGCACGCCTTCAGGTTCTTGAGCAAGAAAATGACCCGGAGTCCGACAAGCTCATATCGACAATTGCATTTTTCGAGGTGAACGACGAAGGGGCACCTGTTGATGAAAAGCGCCAGCAGTTTAAAATCGAAGGAGATCGCGTCTATGTGGAGTGCTTGGTCGCCAAGTTCGAGGACAAGTATATTGAAGAATCTGACCTCGACCGAGCCACAGCCATTTGCTCGTTTCAGCGAATCTTTGGGGAATATCAAAAACCCCGTGAAGGCTTCGCGCTGGACAAAGTAGGTTCCAGCCCAACGTCCTACGCCCGCGGCGGCAAGACATCTGAGTTCGAACAGAAGATCTGGCGTGACTTCTGGATCATTGCCAACGACCGCGAAGAAGCAGCCACCATCGGCATTCGCGCCGCGCACGCGGATGCGCCATCGATCGTTGTAAAAAAAGGCGGAACCTATGAGCTGAAACTCCGCGCGACCGGAGAGTTCTCGCTAGTCAGGCTGCCATAGCAGAACTATCGCCGAGGCGCTGCATACTAAGGCAGGCTAGTCGTCCGTCAGCAAGTCCTCGCCGTAACCTGGCGGAAAAGGATTATCGACCTGCTGAGGCCCTTCAGCAGCAGGGGCGGATTCTGCCCCAGCCCCGGGGGCCGTATCGTCGACAGAAAATTCCCGGACCCAATAGGCAATTTCTTCCGGATTCATTTTTCCCACAGGCTTTTCCGGCGTCGGCTGCATCCCCAAGCGGCGCCGGTGGAGGCGACGTTGCCAGAGCTTGGCGTACCAGCGCTCGCTATCGATAAAGCGCGCGCCGCCACGCCTCGCGGCCCGTTGGACACGATGATCGCTCGACACCACCAACAAGGATCGGCGAGCAGGGTGCCCCTCGATTAGTTCCTCAATCAGGGTATCGGCATCGGGATAATTCCGGGCGTAACGAACCACAATCGCTTCGTGCAACACGGTCTGCGGCAAACTGCTAGAAACGTGGGCTGCGTCGAAAACAACGGTTGCTTCTTTTCGTTCAGAGTCTTCGAGGGCCACAGCCAAAAAGTTCAACAGCGCTTCCCGCGACTGCTGAAAGCTGCCCGGCTCGGCGCCGAAGATACCCGTCGCGTGGAGCAAATTATAGCCATCGATCAGGAGTGCCATACGGCCACCTACGGCCTCAGCGGCCCCTTCGGAAGTGACGGCGCCCACACGTCGTCTTCATTGTAGTGATGCCACTCACTGTACTGCTGCTCAAAGAAGCGGGATATTTGGTGATCGACCCCGAATACCGAGGCCAACAAGGCCGCTCGAATCCACATTCCATTTCGCGCCTGCCGGAAGTACATCGCCCGAGGATCGTTGTCGATCTCCGGCGGAATCTCACCGAAATGCTGGTCGCGTGGAAACGGATGGAGTATGGGCGCATAGACTTTCATCCGATCCACCAACCCTCGCGTCAACTTGTATCTCGAAAGATCGATCTGTGCAAACTTTTCCGCTTCGGCTGGACTGTCGTGTTCTTTTTGAATCCTTGTCATGTAGAGGGCGTCAAGCTGCTCGATGACCGGCACACCGTCAACGATTTCGTCGAAATGCTCGACCTCGGAGATCGCAATACCACGATCTTGAAGACGATGGCGCAGGTCGTCGCGCAGAGCGAGTGTCGGGTCGTCCGGAGCAATAAAGATCAGCTTCACACCCTCGTATTTGGCGAGCAGGCTGGCCAAAGAGCGGACCGTGCGTCCGCGGCCAATATCGCCGCAGAAACCATACGTCTTTCCTGCCAGACCGGTTGTTAGCTCAGGGTGCAGCTGGCGAAGCTCGTGCAGACGCGAAGCCATCGGCGAGCTGCCCGCCTCGGTAAACTGAAAGGTCCGCTGCAACGTATAAATGTCCAGCAACGACTGGGTAGGATGCTCATCGGCCCCAGAGCCAGCATTGATAATCGGCACACTCCGGTTTCCCGACACTTCCAAATCGTTCATTAAGTAAGCGCACGACTCAGCCAGCTTCGCAAGTTTGCTACGCATAATGATTAAGTCGAAGTAGCTGCTAAACATGCGTATCGAATCAAAGCGGGTTTCGCCTTTGGTTTCGGAAGATGTCGACGGGTCCCGTACTTCGTTACAAGTTATTCCCAAAATCTGGCAGGCAGACATGAACGACAAAAACGTACGCGTTGAAGGCTGCGTGAAATACAACATCGCCCGTTTGTGATGCAGCAGATTGATCAGAAAATCTTGTCCACTACGCTGCTTGGACAACATGCGGACTTTGTCAGCCGTTTCAGCCAGATATTCCAACGTGTCGACAGAAAACTGACGGCTGAAAATGACGTGACGCAGGTGCTCGTTACGCTTAAACTCCGGCACCTTCATCTTCACCGGACGAACAATGCGAGACTCATAAAAGAGCAAATCTCGCTCATCCTGAGTGAGCTCGCAATTCTCAGCAGGCTGGCTCGACATGGATCCTGTCCTTGGATTGCAGCGAAAGAGGCATCTACGACGTCTATTGTCGCATACAGGCTGAAGGGCGGTCAAGCGTATGGCAGGTTGAGAGATGCAGGGTGCAGATTACAGATCACCTCGGGCTCATAGTGATTTCCGATTCAGGCCCGCGCTTCGTCCCGCGCGAAGACAGGTTGATCGGCACTGGAGAGCCCTCGATGATATTTGTACCCGGCCTCGCGGAACGTGAGTATGCCACGCTCGTCGGTGACCCGATTGCGAATAATATGCCGCGTCATCATGCCGCGGGCTTTTTTGGCAAAAAAGCTGAGAACCTTATACTGCCCCCCTTTGCGGTCCTTAAAGACAGGCGTAATTACCCGGCAGGGAAAGCTGCCCGCACGGGCAGCTTTAAAGTACTCCTGAGAGGCCAGGTTTACGAGAACTTCGTCCCCCTGCTCTGCCAAGGCCCGGCGCAACTTCCTGGCAATCCCATCCTGCCAAAAGTCGTAAAGTGACACGCCATGATCGCCGGACAAGCGCGTTCCCATTTCCAGCCGATGGGGCTGTACTAGGTCGAGAGGCCGCAGGACACCGTAGAGCCCGGAAAGAATCCGCAAATGCTGCTGAGAAAAATCGAAGTCGTCTGGCGAAAAATCGTTGGCCGCCAGCCCTACATAGACATCGCCGCCAAAGGCCAGCAACGCCTGCTTGGCGCCCACCGCGTCGTACTTATTCTTCCAGAGGCGAACATGATCATGGACGCCTACCGCCAGCTTGTCACTGATGCCCATCAACTTGCCAATCTGCTTCGGCGAGAATGGGCGAAGCAGCGCGATCAGTTTTTTGGATTGGGCAAGCAACTCTGGCCTAGTAGCGGTGGCGCACACATCCTGCGAGGAAAAATCGAGCGTCTTCGCAGGGGAGATAAGCAGAAGCATAGTTTACCCGGTAACGCGCCAGCGCACTCAAAACAGCCACATCATGCCGAACAACAGGGCCAAATTGTAAACCAGGACAAAGCCCAGAAAACCCCAAAATACCATGACCTGCGATCCCCGCCCAGGCAGCGCATCGCTGATCTGCAACGGCAGACTAAAAACAGCAGCAAACGGACTGTAGTAACTGATCAGCTCTGCAATACTCACAACCGATGCGTTCGTGAGGAAATTATCAGTAAAGGTCTGTGCTGCCACAGGACCAAACAACAAAGTCAGAATGATCAGACAGGTAGCCATTAAACTGTAGCGATCTTCCGAAACAGGTCTGAACAAAACAGGGCAGTCATGGCTGTTGTCAGATAGGTCAGCGCCACTACCAGGAAATAGCCTGCATCGCAGGCAGATTGTACCAATATTCCAGCAGCATGATACACGGCAAGAGCACAGACCACATTAAAAACGATGTCAGCACACTTGATACGCCGAGGCCCGAAACGAATTTGCCTCATAACATTTTCCAGGGCGTTATCAGGGTCGTGAGCAGTAAGTCGAGGGTCTGCCGCTCGCGTCCGCTCGTCACGCTACCCGCGAAAAAACCGGTCCCACAAGTACGCTGAAAAGCAACACGTAGGAAATTATACTAGGCGGCCAAATACTGTTTGATGTAGAGACAAAGGGCCATCACGACGAGTGCCACCATCATACTGATTTGAATCACCAGCCCGAGGATCAGCGTGCCTTGGATGAAAATATCGCTGCGAATCCCCTTTTCGCTCTCCCGTAATCGCACCCGCGGCAAAGCTTGGCACCCGCCGCTCGCGCCTTGCAACTACAACTAGTAATCTCTCGGCCTCACTCTGCCCAGCACCCGGCTTGGCAATCCCTGCAACCTTAAGAATCCTTCAGCGTCGGTTTGGTCGTAGCTCCCACCGCCTTCCATGCTCGCGACTTCGGCATCGTACAAGCTATTGGGGCTCGTGCGACTTTGGATCATCACGTTACCTTTGTAGAGGCCGAGCGTCACTTCGCCAGAGACAGGCAGTTGTGCGTCGCGGATGAAGGCCATAAGTGCATCCATTTTTGGAACAAACCAGAATCCGTAGTACACCATCTCGGCAACCTCTGGCGCAAGCCGATCGCGCAGATGGACTAGATCGCGATCAAGCGTCAGTTGCTCCAACGCCAAATGGGCCGCGTAGAGAGCGGTCATTCCCGGGGCCTCGTAGACTCCGCGGCTCTTCATACCGACAAAACGGTTTTCAACAATGTCGATCCGGCCGATTCCGTTACGACCCGCTACCGCATTCATCGCCTCGACTATCGCCAGCGGGCTCTTGGTTTCGCCGTTCATAGCGACCGGTGCGCCACTCTCGAAACGCACTGAAACCTCTTGGATTTCGTCCGGTGCTTCTTGAGGCGAAACGCCCATGCCAAAATCGACGACCTCTTGGCCGTTGACTTCGGGGTCTTCAAGACTGCCCGCCTCATAACTAATATGCAGACAGTTTTCGTCGGAACTGTAGGGTTTGGCAAGTGAAGCTTTGACCGGAATTTTCTTCGCGTCGCAGTAGTCGATCATCTCGGTCCGGCCAGGAAACTGGCTGCGAAACTTCTCGATCCGCCAGGGGGCAATAATCTTGACATTGGGGTCGAGAGCCTCCGCCGCGAGTTGGAAACGACACTGGTCATTGCCTTTGCCAGTTGCACCGTGGGCATAAGCCTCCGCTCCCACCTCCCGAGCAACTTGCAAGCAAACCTTGGAGATGAGTGGCCGGGCGATGGAAGTCCCTAGAAGATAGATGCCCTCGTATTTTGCCTGCCACTGCAAAACCGGAAACGCATAGTCCCGGCACAATTCCTCGCGCGCATCAACCAGCCGCGACGACTTGGCTCCGTGGTCGCGCGCCTTCTGCAGGATAGCCTCACGATCTTCACAAGGCTGTCCTAAATCGACATAGACCGCATGGATGTCATAACCTTCGTCCTGCAGCCAACCAAGAATGACTGAAGTGTCGAGTCCTCCTGAATACGCCAACACGCAACTGGGCATAGCATCTATCCGTTGAACTGCAAAAACAAAAAAGCTTGCAATAAGCCAGCCTGGACATTTCATCAACTTCGTCGCGAGAGTCTGAAAAGTGCGGCGCCTATAAGGCAAACGGTTTTTCTGGGTGCGGAGCGTATTAATAATACGTGAGCAACCCAAAATTACTGTTTAACGCGGCAGACGCTGTACTTTTCGGACTCGCAGCAGAGGGTGATGAAATATGCGGGCTAGACACGAACAGGCTATTGTGGTTCGCGGCGACGCCGCTGGCAAGCGGGGAACCATCACGACCAAATTCCAATGAGCATTGGCCCAACCAAAGAAACCGACGCATACCGACATGGGACGTCGTGTTTCGGCCATTGGGGCCAGGTTATCGTATTTGGAGCACTATGGCGCTCGTCATTGGTCCTTCAGGCTCTTGGCCAACTCCTGAATCCGCAGCTCCCGAAAGCGCAGATCGGTCGTTGGATCATGGCCCTGGATGGCAATCGTCCCGGGCTCAAGCCGCAAACCCTTGCGGGGATTTTCGTGCGGCGAGCGGGTGTCGGTCCAGTCGCTCACTTGGGTGCCATTGACCCAGGCGGCCATATGGGGCCCATCGGCGACTAGAGTGATGGCGAACCACTCGTAATCGCGGGCCACAATGCGACGCGCGTTTTGGCGGCGAAAGATACCACCTGTACCGCAATCTTGAGGCCTGGTCGGATTGCCGTCCACCGTGCCATTATGAATCTGGCACTCGTAGCCCATTAAAAACTCGCGCGGGATGCAGCGGAAAAAGAGGCCCGAGTTGAGACCGTTACCATCGACGAAGCATTCCGTCTGCAACACGAAGTCGCCGTAGCTGGCATCCGTTTCAATCTGTCCGCGACCGTCGAGTACCCGTAGCTCGCCCTTTGGGGTAACTGAAAACTGGCTCTTTTCGCCCCGCTCAGTGTTCCATCCCGTCAAATCGCGCCCATTAAAAATGGGCTTGGCCTCCAGCAGACGCAAGCGAATATTACGAAAAGCAACTTCGCCCTCGCGAAACTGCAGGCCAATATGGCCGCGGCGGTGCGGTTCGGTATCCTGATATTCGTACCACGGGTAACCATCGAAACGAACACGCACCGTCGTGCCCGCACACGTCACTACAAACGTATGCCAGTTGCCATCCCAAAGATCCACTGAACCCGCGTTCGGAAATTCTGGCCCCCGGGGCAGTTTACCTGTCCGTTTTCGGCCTACAAGGGAACCGGTAGGAAACAGATTGTCTGGCGGAGCGATGTTCAACTCATAGCAATCTTTGGTGGGATCCTGGGGATGGGACGCCGTCGACAGAAAAATTCCGCTGTTAGTCGTCGCCGGGGCCTTGAACTCGACAACCAGCTCATAGTCGGAAAATTGGCTAGTCGTCATCAACCAGCCGGGCTCGCCCTGGGTCACGCGGATCGCGCCATCCTCAACCTGCCAATTGGCATCGCTGGTGGCCTGCCAACCGAAGAGTGTTTCACCGTCGAAAAGCCTGATATAGCCGTCGACATTTTCCGCTCGAGACAACGCATTAGGCGCTGCAACAGCCTTGCTAATAGTTAGCAGCAATATGATCAACCCGGTGGCAACGCGACGCATGTTGGAGCCCTCCTGTAGCTGCTGCTATGCTTCAAAAATTTCCAGGCGCACCTCGAACGGAAACTCCGTTTGACTGGCCGGCGCCCTCCCGGCCAGCTCGATGGTGATCCGATTGTCCGGCCCCAGCAGGCTCGTAATATCAAAGTGTCCCGCTCCATCCGCCGCGAGCGGCCTTTCGTTGAGAGAGACAACGGCCGAAACAGGCAACTCCGCAACCACCAACCGGGTTTTTTCTTTCGGTCGCTCCCCCGCTGGCCAATGGAAAGCGCGCGACCAGCAAAAGCCGTTGCCTTGAGGGCAGCACTTCCAGGGATGTTGAAGGCGAATGGAGTGCATGTGAGGGGTGCGTCGCGAGGCGTGAGGTGTACTGAATAAGGTGGCATTAACTCGCGGCGGAAAACGCGAAACCAGCGCCGATTTCAAAAATCTTTCGTCACCGTCGCTTCGCGTATTTGGCGGGTATCGCGTTCGTAAATGCGGATCTTAACTTGCATTCCCGGTAAGGGCACATCGTAGGGAGGCGATGTTTCCCGCTCGCCCATGTCATCGGTGCCATTGAAGGCGCCACTGCCATCAACGTCGTCGTCTAAGCCGTTGGTGCCTTGATCGATGCCAGAACCAGAGTCGCTGGCATCGTCTTGATCCACCCCATCACTTTCATAGTGCAACGACCAGGTATCATAGACGGACGGCAAACCGTTCAATGGTGCACGAGGATGCCAGCCGGCTGGGCGCTCCGCTTGGAATAATGGCACACTCGCCGCTGGGTAGTCCCCATAATAATAGTCTCCCGACTGGTCCCAGCCCAAATCGACGAACGCCCCAAATCCGGACAACGTCCCGTCCTCAATGACCGTTTCAAAAGTTGCGGTCGACAAGGGTTCGACAAGAACATCATTGTAAAGAAATAGTGGCGCGCCGGGATCGAAAACGCGCACGTCGAAGGCCAGCACATCGTTGAGTACCACGTCTTCACCTTCGCGTTCGAACGCAAGCGGAACGGGGCCGGTCACCAAATGGGCCACTTCCCAAATGGGTGGGTCCGTGGAAATCTGCCGCATAATCGGCCTCGCCGTTGCACCGTTCACCAATATGGTCGGCAACCGTTCATACTCGCCTCCCTCGGTAACCTGGTAGGTTTCGACCCGGCCGCTCTTAAGCAGGGGCACAGCAGTAGCGTTCACCGTCAAGGTGTCGCCTGCCGCACGGATAAATTGCACGTTGGGTGGAGACGTGTGCCCAATTCCGCCCGAAGCAAGATAGTGCGGAAACAGGGAATCTCGACTTCGGTAACACCGGAATTCCCTTTTGGTAAGATCCCCAAGACTATTGGGAACCCATCGCAAACCGTCATGGTGTGCAGAAATATCCAATTCCTGAAAAAAATTATTGGGCGTTGGGTTGTCGGGAATCATTATCCAAGGAGCAATTAACAGCACCCGACGATAGACAGTGCGCATCCCCGGTTCGCCGAGAGAACCATCGGCCGGATTCTCGACTGAATACCAAACGACCTCCGCCAAATCAGACTGGATTACCTCATTGCCCGGCCCCCGTCCCGTGAAGGGCTCGCCTGAGCTGCGCACCGTCAGTGCCAGAATGTCGTCGTAGTCGCCCAGCGCCCGGCCATCGGTTACAGCGCCGGCCGGTAGCGGCAACAAGTTGCTTCCCGGAACCAATGAGACGGTGTAGTCCAACTCGCCATTTTCAGGAATCCCATCCGTCAAAAGACCGGATTCCAAATCCGTCGCGGAGCCTTCGATCAACTCGATGTACCCATTGTCGCTGCCCGGCTCCTGCCAGGTGACGGCCGGACACGTTGCGCCCGCCAGGTCTTTGAAAAGCCGAGCTCGGGCTACACGCAACTGGCCGCCCATTTCCATGCTCGCCCGGCGGTTGCGGACTCCTTCGCCGATGTTGGCAAAAAGAGTAACAACGGCAGCCATCATCACCAGCGTGATTGCCATGCCGACTAGCATTTCGATGAGGGTCAAGGCACGGAACGGCTTCCTGTGGGAGGGAGCGCCGCGCCCGACAGAATTGATCCTGCCGCATTCCTTGTTTGGCGGTCGATGACTGGCCAGCGAATTGGACATAGGCGCTGCGCTGCTGCGGTGAAGTCGCCGGGGGCGAATTGCGCCCCGGCTGACTCTCTCCATTGCACAGCGCAGACGCCGTAAAGTCAAGCAAACATTACTCTTAGAATGGGACGCGATTGGCCACTGGGCGAGTCAATAGGGGCCAACAAAAACGGCATTGTACGAATCCGCGACAGTCGGATCCAATGCGCTTCAATCAGCGTCCTATTCTGCAACACGGGCCGGCAGAATAGCACAAAACAGACCGGCCGCCAAAGCGACCGGTCTGTTTTCTTCTCCCCATGGGAATACGCATATTTGGCCTACGTACCAAACTCCGGACGGCGGCGACTCAATTGGCCCTGTAGCCTGGAGACAATTGCGCTGTGCATCTGGCTCACGCGGCTCTCGCTCAGGTCGAGTGTCGAGCCGATTTCTTTCATCGTCATCTCTTCGTAATAATACAAAATGATGATGAGCCGCTCATTCCGGTTGAGGCCCTTGGTGACCAGTCGCATGAGATCCGACTTTTGAATTCGCCGCGTCGGATCCTCGCCTTTCTTGTCTTCAAGAATGTCGATCTCCCGGACATCTTTGTAGCTGTCTGTCTCGTACCACTTTTTGTTGAGGCTGATCAGACCAACGGCATTAGCGTCCTGAATCATTTTCTCTAGTACAGGAACCGACATTTCCATGCGCTCGGCAAGTTCGACTACAGACGGAGCGCGGCCCAGCTTCGCTTCCAACCGCTTGACTGCCTCGTTGAGCTTACTCGCCTTAGATCGCACCAGACGCGGCACCCAGTCCATGCTCCGAAGTTCATCGAGCATGGCACCACGGATACGCGGCACACAATAGGTTTCGAACTTTACGCCACGCGACATATCAAACGCCTTGATGGCGTCCATAAGTCCAAAAACTCCAGCAGAGATGAGGTCGTCGAGTTCCACTCCATCGGGCAAGCGCGACCAGATCCGCTCGCCGTTGTACTTGACCAGTGGAAGATAACGTTCGACCAGCCTATTACGCAGATCGCGACGACTTGGATCCTTCTTAAACTGCTGCCAAACTTCGGTAATTTCGTCTTGTGCGGCTACAGTCGTTGCCATGCGCTTCCTCCATGATGCTTCTACCTGCGCGGCGCGAATAGCCGCCCAACGCAAGCAGTATGGTCAGCGAGATTCCATTCTCGTGTTTGTTTGTGACAAGTCCGTCCGCTCCCACGGTCGGCGAGCAAACCAAGGTTTTCACTTGGCTACCAATTCCAACCTGCCGATTCCGAACCACCGGTTCCCGTGCCCATTCCAACGCCGCTTCAGGCAGTTGGTCAAACGCGGACTAACCGCTAATTTTCGTATCGGACGAGGTCGCTCTGATCGCCGCCAACTCCGCTTCCATCCGGGTGCACACCGACTCAACAACAGTGGCCTCCGCCAGAGCCCCGACAATTCAGCCGATGTCACCCAGCAAGGCCATCCAAGCCATACCGGAAGGACATCGTCCCGTCGAAGCCCGCGCCATTTTTCACACCCTGCAGGAGTACCACTACCGTTGCTAGTAGCGCCATGACCGCCGTGTACATGCGAGCCATCGATCCCACTCCCATGGGCCTTAAAATTTATGCAAACCTGCCATTTTAACAGGTGGCGACACGCCACTCGACTATCAATCCTGATCGGCATATTCGTCATCCAAGCGTGAATTGTTTTTGCTGTTAGCAAGTTATTTTTCCACGAATCCGCCCAGGTTAGCAGCGCCCCTTATATCAGCACGCTGCGAAGCGGAGTCTGCCAGCACCAGACAGTGACTCATTAGGTCGGCAGCCAATGAGCGTACTGACTGCGTAAAGGCTCGGTCGTCGCTGACTCTGCGGGTAGAGGCGTTGGCAGAATCAGGCGCCGTGCTCCTGGCCAGCGTGACATGCGGCCCGATCTTAACACCAAGAAACTGGCGGCAGGTAGCTGCGAAGTTGACTCCGACCCGTTCTGCTCCGGCACGATCTTCCGCACCGGTAACCACAAGTCGTAGTTTTCCATCTACGTCGTCCCGGGGCGCCAACTTGATCATGGCATAAGTTTCGGTTACCTCTTTCGAGTCGGTCGATGTGATCATGAGGATCTGCTGCGCGGCCTGCCACATCTGCTGTACCCAAGGACTCATCCCCTCGCCGGCGTCCAGGACGACCACGTCGGCGCGGGAATGCAAATTGCGTACTTCGGAAAAAAACCGCTGCAGTGCCAAACGGTGCAACTCAGGTGGAGCACTCGGGTCCCAACGCCCCGGCAACAAGCAAACTTGATCGCACACGGGCGCCAGTACTTCAACAGCAGATCGATTGCCGGCAAGTACATCGGCCAGACAGCCGCTACGCGCCACGCCAAGTTGCCGGGTCAGCTTAGTCTGGACTAGATCCGCGTCCACCAGTACCGCCCGTTTTCCTAATTGAGCCAGCTCTCGCGTTAGTTGAAGGGCAACCGTAGAAGTCCCCACCACAGATGGGCCTCCGGTCAGCACCACCAGCGGCACACCCGGCCGCAGCGCCGGATGCGCTTGAACCGTGGTGCGTACTAGATTTCGCAAGGGATCGGCTTGGTCAAACATGGTCGGGGGCGCGGTTAAACGTTTGATGTTTTGACGAATTGCACTCGTTGGCAACGTCCTCAAGACGCGAGCCTACCAACTCGCCACTAACACACTCCTAATATCATCTTGGCCAACTGACTCGATTCGGCCACTTGGATGTCGTCGGGCACATTCTGGCCGTCGGTCAGATAACTGATTGGCAAACCACAAGCACGGGTCAGGCCCAGAAGATTTCCCAGGCAGGTCGACTCGTCGAGCTTGGTAATCAATATCGCCGTGGTACCTACGCTGGAAAACTCTTTGGCCGCGGATACTAACGGGCGGATCCCCGCAGTTGCACTCAGTACTAGGTGCACTTCGTCGGGATCGGCCTCGGCCAATATGGATTTGAGTTCCTGAATCTTAACCTCGTCACGCGGGCTCCGTCCGGCCGTGTCCATCAGCACCAAGTCGAAGTTGCGCATCCGGGCCACCGCCTCGCGCATTTCTCGAGGCGTACTCACCACTTCCATCGGCAAGTCGATAATGTCTGCATAGGTGCGTAATTGCTCTACCGCGGCGATTCGGTACGTATCGACCGTGATCAACCCGACCCGTCTGTTCTCACGCAGACGAAAATTGGCAGCCAGCTTGGCGATCGTCGTGGTCTTGCCTACACCAGTCGGCCCAACGAGGGCAACCACCCTGCCCTGCTCCGCCAGCGGTTGAATTGGACCTGATACCCGAATCTCTTCCTCCAGCATGCGTGCGACTTCGGCCTGCAACTCCGTGGGGTCGTTCGAATCACGGCCGATGCCCGTCTGCAATCGTTGCAACAGCTCTTGGGCAATCATTTCGTCGATATCTGATTCAATCATGTCGGTGTAGACCTGAAACACCCCTTCCGGCACTTGCCGTTGCGGCAACTGCATGGATCCCTGCTGGAGCTGCTCCGCTAATGCATTGAGTCCTTCCTGACCTTCCACTTGATTGCCAAAATCCTGCCGATATTTATTCCGGTAGTCAAAGCCCGTAATTGCTGGCGCAACGGGCTCAATAATAGATCTGCGAGATTCCTCTCGCGACGCGTTCTGCGAAGCTAGCCCTCCGCCACAGGCAGCTATCTCATACTGTTTGCTACGCCACAGGCAACTCACAAGTCCCCGCCGGAGTTCACGCGTATGCAAGATGGTAGCCTCCATACCCATATCGCGGCGCACCATATCGAGCGCTTGCTGCAACGAATTCGCACGAAACGTCTTGATTTGCATGATTGTTTTCAAGCTTCCAGTTAGGAGGCGCGAGTCGCCCATTGTCCTCGCTTCGACTGATCATTGCGCGGAAAATAAACCCGTGCCTTCGCCGGAACCAGACTGCTTCCCGCCAAATACAGATTGCGGCGGTGGGCCCATTAGCGGCGCTATGACCAATAAAAATAGTATCTCGCGTCTCGAAACTCGAAACTCGCGCCTTTCCGTGTCAAAAGTTCGTGTTACTGGAATCAGCCTATGAGGCGTGCGATATGGTCGACAGCCAACCAACTCGCGCCTCCCTACCCATCGGCTACTAGTCCCGCCGTTATAATCTGCGTGTCGCGTGTCACTTCGTTAAAACTCAGAACGATCAATTGGGGCAAATGGTTTTCGGTGATTTGTTTCAGGGCAGCTCGAATTTGTGGGCTTACCAAGAGAATGGGAGTGTGCTGCGCGCTCACCAGTGCGGGCAGCTGCGCGGCGATGGCGTTGCAGGTTGCTTCGACTGCCTGGGGCGACATGCGGATAAGGAGTCCGCGGTCGGAGTGTTCGAACCCTGCCCCAATGCGGTCCTCCATGGCCGGATCGATTGCCAAGACATAGAGCCTGCCCTGGTCGTCGCGGTACCGCGTGCAAATCTGTCGGGCCAGGCGATGGCGCACATGCTCAGTGAGCAAAATTGGATCCTTCGTACGACCGGCGTAGTCGCCGAGCGTTTCCAACACCAGCGCTAACTGTTTGACCGACACCTGTTCACGCAGCAGTAACTGCAGCACTGCCTGAACTTCGGCTAACGACATCATGTCGGGAACCAGTTCATCAACGACTGCAGGCTGAGTGGTCTTCAACTGGTCGACCAGATGCTTGGTGGCATCCCGCGTGAGCACCTCATCAGCGTGGCGCCGGCAGATCTCGGTCAAGTGCGTGGCTAGCACAGCGCCGGGCTCTACCACAGTGTATCCGAAAATCTCTGCCTGCTCCTTCAGGGCGGGCACAATCCAGCGTGCCTCCGTACCAAAGGCCGGATCCTTCGTCGCGATGCCGTCCACATATCCGGTGGTCATACCCGAATCGATTGCCAATAGTTGGGCCGGTTCTAGGCAGTCTTGGGCAATGGGCATGTCAGCCAGCTTGATGCGATATTCGTTTGGCTCCAGCCGCATATTGTCGCGAATACGGACCTTGGGCATGATGATGCCAATTTCACTAGCAACGCTTTGCCGCACATGCTGCACGCGTTCGAGCAAATCGCCACCCCGCTTGGGATCGGCTAGACGGATCAAGCCTACACCGACTTCGAGTTCCATTGGATCGACGGTGAGGTAGTCCTCAATGCACTCTTCCTCGGCGGGTGGCGGCTGCGCAGCGGCGGCCTCCTCGGCGGCCAACTTTGCAGATTCCTTATTTGAAAGTGTGCGGGCCATACCCAGGCAAGCAGCGCACAAGATCATCAAAGGCATGCGAGGCAAATCGGTAGCTACCAAAATCCCCAAGAAGGCTCCCGCCACAGCCATTGCCTGTGGCCGAGAAAAAAGCTGTGTGACGAACTGCTGCGGAAGATTGGTTTTTTGGGTGCTTCGCGTAACCAACAAACCTGCAGCCAGAGAAATCAAGAAGGCGGGTACTTGGCTGACCAAACCGTCGCCAATTGTGAGCTGAGTGAACAACGCACTGGCCTCGCTGAGCGGCATACCGTATTCCGCCATACCGATAATCAGGCCGCCAACAATATTGATCACCGTGATCACGATTCCGGCAATCGCGTCACCACGAACGAATTTGCTCGCACCGTCCATAGCCCCATAAAAATCGGCTTGCTGAGTTATCTCATTGCGACGCTTCTGGGCTTCGTGCTCGTCGATAATTCCAGCGTTCAAATCCGCGTCGATCGCCATTTGCTTACCTGGCATACCATCCAAGGCAAAACGGGCGGCGACTTCGCTAATCCGCGTGGCACCCTTGGTGATGACAACAAACTGAATCACAACAATGATGATAAAGATAATCAGCCCGACGACGATTTTCCCGTCACCAGCGACGAAGTCGGAAAACGCCGTGATCACGCCACCTGCCGCGCGATGGCCGTCGGTCGCAGCCCGCGTGAGAATCAGTCGGGTTGTCGCCACATTCAGAACGAGACGAGCCAGCGTCGTTGCCAGCAGGAGCGAGGGGAAGATGCTGAATTCTAGGGGAGAGCGCACATATATCGTGGTCAGCAGTACAATCACGGCAATCGTGATGTTTCCCGCCAGCAACACGTCCATGAACGCGGGCGGCAGAGGCACCAAGATCACCAGCACGCTGGCAATAATCGCTACTGGCAATATGAGATCTTGAGCACGGTGGACAATGCCCAGCGCACCCGAGTCCTCTGAAGCCATTACAGGCCTCCGACGGTCGAGGCAAAAGAAGAGGGATAGAAAAGTGGGCCGGATACTAGAGAAGCCCGCAACTGGTGTCCAGGGCGCTCAGAATGGGCGCGGGATCAAGATGGTGCTAGCTACCACTTGCGTATCTGACCTGGCGGCGCAATACTCACTCACTTGGAAGCTCCACGATGGGGCTAAAAGATTACAGCCCCCAGCGCGTTGAGGGAAATCATTATGCGTCGTGCCAAGATCAGCATTGTCGGTGCCGGAAATGTGGGAGCCACCACGGCCCATTGGTGTGCTGCCGCTGAGTTGGGGGATATTGTGCTGGTCGACATTCCCGCCACGGGAGACATGTCGGCAGGCAAGGCCCTCGACCTGATGCAATCGTCTCCGGTAATGGGCTTTGACGCACACGTGACTGGCACAACCAGCTACGACAAAACTGCGGGAAGCGACGTGGTGGTGATTACTGCGGGGATACCGAGAAAACCAGGAATGAGCCGTGACGACCTGCTGGCAACCAACGCCAAAATCATGGCCAGCGTGTGCGAACAGATCAAGAAAACCAGCGCGCATGCGGTGGTCATTGTGGTGAGCAATCCCCTCGACGCGATGGTTCAAAAAGCAAAGCAAGTTACCGGCTTCCCTCCCGAACGGGTAATTGGACAAGCAGGCATACTCGACACAGCCCGTTACCGTACGTTTCTAGCCATGGAACTTGGCGTCAGCGTAGAAGACGTGTCGGCACTGCTCATGGGTGGACACGGTGACACGATGGTACCGATCCCCAGTTGTACTTGCGTGGGAGGCATTCCCGTCACGCAGCTCATCGATCCGAGGCGCCTGGAAGAAATTGTTGATCGCACCCGCAATGGCGGAGCCGAGATCGTAAGCCTCCTGAAGACAGGGAGCGCCTTCTACGCGCCTGCGGCGGCCACGGCCCAGATGGTCGAAGCTATCGTCCGCGACAAAAAACGATTGCTCCCCTGCGCGGCCTACTGCGACAAAGAATATGGGGTGGGTGGGTATTATGTGGGCGTGCCAGCAATTCTTGGCTCGGCAGGTGTCGAACGGATTATTGAGCTGAAGCTTTCCGACACAGAAAAATCCGCCTTTGACAAAAGCGTTTGTGCTGTGAAAGAACTTGTGGCGGCGATGTCTTCTTTGACGTGACGGCTGGTCGAGCGCGACATCTATTTGGCCGTAACGCGTGGGTTGGTGCGATGCCCGTCCAGTGAAGGCGTCCCCAGGGAGCGATGCTAATGAGGTACTTTTGCGCAAATCGGTCTTGGAATCCTCGGCAAACCGTTTCGTTACTGCCTCGGTTTGTCGTTGAGCGTATCATTCCAAAAATTGCAAGTCGATTTTTGCAATTTTTTGAATAGTCGCGCCCGCCCACCAGTGCTAGCACTTCCACTTTATGCAACTGCTTGCGACTACCTGACGTTGACAACCGTATCCGGCTCGGTTAAAAACCGCATGAGTCTGCTGACCATCGCGCTGCACCCACGGCGCGCGCTGATAATATCGACTTCACACGGTCGCCTACTGAACTGGCTATGGATTGCCGTGGCTGATCGCGAAGCTTGGTCGCAGGTACGTGCAGTCAAGGAAGAACTAGCGAAGCAACTTGCTAAGGAAATAGCAAGGAAGGTGACAAAGTCGTCACAAAGTTATTGACTGCTGCTAGACCCGTAAGCTGATCTCATCCACCGCGACTCATTCTCCCCGCATTCCGCCATGAATCGTACTCTGCCCGTAACAGACGCCTCCCAGTCTGATTTACTCTGTCCAAATGATCAGCATGACTGGCTCGGCCGGCGCGAACTATCCACAATAGGCGCACCCGACATGTCGGGTGTGGCGCACTGTTTTTTCGCTCCCATCCACTACGAAAGCGGCTATGAGTATCCGCTCATCGTCTGGATGCACGGAGACGGCAGCCACGAAGAAGAACTTTGGCAGCTTATGCCCCAGTTAAGTGTCCGCAATTACGTTGCCGTTGCGCCGCGTGGCACGCAAGACCGCACTGGGCTGGGCGGCGGATTCGGTTGGGGCGATTCTGCCGATGAACTGGCAGAAGCTAGCGAGCGAACTCGGCAATGCATCGAATTAGCGCGGCAGCGTTACACCATACACCCGAATCGCACTTTCATCGCTGGGTACGCCGAAGGGGGAACGATGGCGCAGCGGATCGGAATGGAGAATCCCGATTTGTTCGCCGGTGCTATTTCTCTCGGAGGGCCCGTCCCGCGCGGTGGTTGCCCCTTACGGAATATCAACCAAGCTCGCCATCTGCCGTTGCTGCTGGCGGTTTCGCCCAACGCGAACAACTATTCTAGTGAAGAAGTACTGGACGACCTGAAACTCCTTCACTATGCCGGATTTTCACTCTCATTGCGGCTGTATCCCGAGGGCGACGGCTTAACAACCACCATGCTCTCGGATGTCAACGATTGGGTCATGGAGAGCTTGTCGCCTACAACTACGACAGCTTCCGACTAGCTTCGCCACACCCCGGATGCAATCTCTTCCACTGTCCGCTCCGGTGTGGCCATTTCAAGGCCCGACAATTGAGTTGGGCGTAATAGGCGCTGCATGCACCTCTATCAATGGGTGCAATACCTCTGGGCAGCCATCGGTGCAGCCGCGCCACTCCTGCGAGCACACAAGTTGCCGACTCGTAGCCTAATAGGGCGAGAAAAACTGGCTAACTGTCAACGTGGATTGACACCCACCTACCGATTTAGGTAAAAGCCTCGCCGCTGCTATCCCTCGAATCCCCATGGGCAAGACCCTTGCCCAATGAGACACCGGTAGACGCCCCACAAGGCCCGGCGCCAAAACTTCCGGGAGGGCATAGAAATCCTGCTGGATAAAATGAGAAACTGGTAATTATTGTGACGGCCCTAACGACCGAAAATTTGACTGCATTAATCGCCAAACGACTCTCGTGCCTGACGAAATTGCGCGATTTGGGTTGCAAGCAGTCCGATCTGGTGACCGCAGGCGCAATAAGTGATTTGCTACGCCTGATCGCTGCCAAGAATCAATTGTTTGTGATGCTACAGGCGGTCGAACAACAACTGACACCGTACCATGCCGACGAACCGGAAAACCGGCAGTGGGAATCGTCTGAGCAGCGGACCCATTGCGCCACACAGGTATCGGCTTCTACCCAGCTCCTTGAAGAAGTCATGCAACTGGAACGCGACAACGAAAAAAAAATGGTCCGTCGTCGCGACGCACTGGCCGGCCAGTTCCAAGCAGCCCATGCTACGAGCGCTGCCCATACCGCATACCGGACACAACAGCAGCCATGGAGCGAAAGCAGTTCTCGCGCCGCGGCGGAGCTTCGATCTAACAACGGCGTCATCACGTCCTAACCCAATATCCAGACCGACGCATGACCGAGCTACTCAAATCCCACTCAGAACCAGCGTGCAAGACCACCAATGGGACAACATCTGGCGATCTTGCACAATTTCCCAAAAATGCCGGCCTCGAAGTCGTTCTCAATGCCTGGAACGATGTCACAGTGCCCTTGCAGGAAACGCACGAAGTATTGCCAGCAAAGGTTCGCCGATTGACTGTTGATTTGAAAAAAAAGAATCGTCAGATCACTCACAAAAACCGTCCTGCCGACTTGGGACGCATGGCTTTCTACGCAGCCCACAAGGTGAGCCCCAACCCTGTTCCGGTCACCCCGCACTTAAGCTCGCTAAAACGGCGCCTGTCGGAGGATCCGAACACGCGAGAAAAATTAGCCAAAGTGGAGCCAGGGTTTACTCCCCTGGATACAACTGTGAACGATCTCCTAGCTTTTACTTCGCACCGCGAGCCACAATGGAATTCCATTCTTGTCCGCGAACTGATTGACGAAGTGTGCGAGGCCATCGGGCCTCAACTAGACGCTCAATCCATCCGACTAGTGACAGACGTAGCACCACAAACGCAGGTCAATGCCGACCGTGAGATGTTGCGCCGCGCGGTGCTGAATTTGATACTCAACGCAATCGACGTGATGCAGACAGGCGGCGAACTGGTCATCACATCTGTCGACAGTCCCAGTGGCCTCGATTTGGAAATTGCTGATAGCGGACCAGGGCTGGATCGCGAACAGCTGCTTTGCGTCTTCGATCCGTCATACACGACCAAGCCAAGTGGCGCCGGGCTGGGACTGGCGATCGTTCAGCGCATCGCAGCCGCCCATGGAGGTCGTGTGCTCGCCGCCAACTGCCCCGAGGGTGGGACCGCCTTCACCATTCAATTACCCCGACGTCGTCCCTCAGAAATTGCAGCATGAACCATGCACACAATAAGGCACCGCTTGGATACGTGTTGGCCGTCAACGACCAGGCAGCATTGATATGCGGCGAGAGTGACACGGGAAAGAAACTAGTGACCCTTACCATCCACGCCATGACCAATGCTACGTGACTTATCCCAATATCAATATGATCAGCGAGGTCGTCGATGACTTGGCAGCCACCGTCGACTACACAGCCAATATTGGCGTCATCAAAATCACCAAAGACCTTGGTCAAAGAACGCTGTAAACCCTAGCCTAATTCGGTTGCCCCAGGACAATTTGATGAACCCGATTCTCAATTCGCAACTGGCCACCCCCATCAGCCTGCCTGCTGTGCCAAGCCCCCAGCTACCCACAACGAGCGCTACGTCTTTCAAAGACATGCTGGTCGATTCGATTCGAGATGTGAATTCAATGCAACAGCAAGCGAATCAGGCGGTGAAATCTCTCATGACTGACAGCGAGGTGAACCCAGCCGAAGTACTGACCTCCGTCCAAAAAGCCGACCTGACCTTTCGTCTCATGATGCAAATGCAAAACAAAATGATGCAAGTCTATCAGGAAGTCAAAGAAATAAAGGTGTGAAGAATGATCACCAGCTACTAAACAAGAGATGGGTGTTTCTAGTGACCAGATGCATTCACGCCTAGCAACTGGCAACTTTGCTCTGCCCTAACAACTGTTCCCCAAAGGTCCACGGATGGATTTTTTGAATCAGGCTACTGGCCAAATCAGAGAGTTGCTTGGGTCGATGACGCCCGCAGCGCGTGTGATCTCCTTTTTGCTGCTGGGCGTGATCGTCGTGAGCCTGGGCTATCTGGTCCAGCACCATCCTGCCACTCCCGATGCGTATTTATTTGAAGGCGAAGACTTGCCAGCGCACGACATCGATCGGGCACAAGCGGCAATCGGGCGCGCGCAACTCACTGGTGCTGTGCGCGTGGGCAATCGCATTAAAGTCCCCAACGGCCAAAAGGCAAAGTACCTCGCGGCGGTGGCAGACGACGGAGCCCTCCCCCCGAACTATCACACCCTACTGGAGAAAGCCCTTGACCTGGGGCCTTTTACCGACGGAGACACTCGCAAGGAACGACTCAAGGCGGCCAAAGAGCAACGGCTTTCGATGATCGTGCGTTCCATGGCGGACATCGAAGAAGCGCAAGTGATCTACGATGTTCGCGAGCCGCACGGTCTCATGCGATCCGGCAAAGCCACTGCGTCTGTGAGTGTGCGGCCAAGTCTGGGAGAGCCGCTCAATCCGCGGCAGGCCCAAATGATCAAGCAGGCGGTCGCCAGCGCGATTGCGGGACTCAGTTTACAGAACGTCACGGTAACCGACCTCAACGACGGTGCGACATACGGCGACAATGATGTATCCAGCTTGACCTTTGAAACCGAGTACTACCAGCACAAGATCGCCCTCGAACGGCTCATGCAATCTAAAATCGAAGATTTGCTGCACCATATCTCTGGGGTCCGTATTCAAGTATCCGCCACGCTCGACGATACGATTGAGCGCACAACCCGCACGGTCCAGTCTGAAGGTGAGGCGGCCATGATTAGCTCGCTGGCGGATGAAACGTCGAAGTTTGTCGACGGTAGCCTTCCGGGCCCTAGTGCCAACGGCCCCCGAGGGAATCGGCGCGATGAATCTCCAAGAAAGATCGTCAAAAACTTGGACACAAAAAACGTGATCAGTAGTGATTTCTTGCCCGGTCAAAAACACGAAGTCGTCCGCCAGGCACCGCTCGTCCCCACGGCAGTCCGAGTTGCGGTCGCGGTTCCCCAGAATTACGTCATTGAGATCTGGCGAGAACGCCAGCACGCTTCGGGAAACAATCCGAGGGAAGAGTTTCCCGAAAACCCTACCCGAAAATCGATCCAAAATGGCATCGAAGAAATGGTGAAGGAAGTGGTGTCTCCGCTCTTGCCGAAACAGCGTGTCCACGATTCTCTCTCGATGGTCAGCGTCCAGTTTTTTGACACCTTGCCCCCCAAAAAAATCACAGGGCCTTCCATGGCCAGCCAAGGGCTTGCTTGGGCGAACCAGCATTTCAATACAATGACCATAGCGGTCATTGCGATGGTAAGCCTGATGATGCTGCGGTCGATGATCAAGTCGATTCCCCAGCCCAAACCGACCGTCGCATTTGCGGAACCGTCGCTAGCCTTCAATGCGGGCACCGACGCCACCGAAAGCGATGCAGACGAGCAGGACGATCCGAAAGACGAGCAGCGGCTGAAACTACACATGAAAAAAGTGGCTAGCCTCAAAGATGATTTAACAAGCATTGTGCAAGAGGATCCCGACGCCGCAGCAGCTATTTTGCGCACGTGGATTGGTAGCACAGGATAACCCCCACCTGGAAGCCCTTGATGGCCTTGCCCGAGCAACACCCTTTACGCAAAGTCGCAGTACTCGTCGCCAGCCTCGACGATCCGTGGGCATCCCGCGTGCTTGACGAATTGCCGGCAAGTACCGCCCAAGCTGTGGCCGAGGCGGCCCTCGATTTGGGGCCCCTGGATCCTGACGAGCAACGCAACGTTGTCAAGGAATTTCGGCGCAGCATGGCCCACGAGCTGCTTCCCCGCAACGCGCCAACGGCCCAACCTAGCGCCCCTACCGCGACGACCCATGGGGTTGAACTCGACGCATCCCTTTTGGCCCGACTGGATTCGCAAGAATTTGATGCCGACACATCCGGCAGTACCGATTCACACACTGAATCCCTCCCCCAAACCGCCTGCCGTCTGCCAAACGCTATCGGCCAAGCCGACCCAAACATGCTTGCCGACTTGCTGGCGGAAGAACATCCTCAAACAATTGCCGTAGTTCTCTCGCGGTTTTCAGAGGACCGTGCAGGTGCCATTCTTGTACGACTCTCCAATCGATTACAGGCCGAGGTCCTGAGCCGCATGGCCGATCTCGACATGGCAGACCCTCAAACACTGCACGTCGTCGAATCGCAACTGGCCCAATGGATCGATCAGCAGCAGCAACAAAAACGAAGAATAGCGGTGGGTGCAGATCTGGTGCAACGTATCTTGAGCAGTGCACCGCAAGCACACCGCGACAGCATCCTCACAACAATCTCCCATCTCAAACCCGAGTTATCCCGGCGTCTCCAAGGCGCGGCCCAACCCTCCAGCAGCCCGTCGGCTCAGCCGCTGAATTTGCAGGAAAACTTGCGCCCGGTAGCCGCTCCCAAGGTAGACAATCCAACCATCACGGCCGTGGCAACCTGCTCGCACACGAAATCGCCTGCCCCAAGCGAAAATCCGCGGAGCGACTTCTCGGCAGACTATGACCCGAAAATGACGTCGGCCAGCGTTATGACCGAACTGGAGCGCGCCGACGATGCAACCCTGCTGGCCGCTCTCAGCCAGGCAGACCGACGCGTTAGTATGCTCGCCTTGGCTGGCGCAAGCGAATCGCTACTCAAACGAATCCTGCAAGGCATGCCCCGTCGCCAAGCCAAGCAGTTTCGCAAACAGCTATGCACAATTCCACCGACGCGCCTCAGCGAGATACTGGCCGCCCAACAACACTTAGCCCAACTGGTACGAGAGGTGTAGCAGCGGACCTCACCCCACCCATGGCCACGATCATCAAACGCGAATCCCAAATATCTAGCTCGGGTACTGCGCTGCGCGGAGTGGCTTATGGTCCGTCAGACATGGCCAGTCAGGCAGAAGCCTATTTAGACGGTGTGCGCGGTGAAGCTGCAAAGATCATCCAAGAAGCGAAACAGGAGTCAGCGCGAATCCGGGAACAAGCTGAACGGATGGGCCACCAAGCGGCCAAGTCCGCTGCCGAGTCGCTACTGGACGAAAAGGTTGCTAGGCAGGTGCAAACACTCACTCCCGCGCTAGCAAGCGCCGTACAACTCATCGAAGACTCACGCCAAGAGTGGCTGCACCATTGGGAAGCCTCTATTATCCAGCTAGCGAGTGCCATCGCATTGCGCATCGTCCGGCGGGAACTCAAGCAGCAACCCGATATTACCCTTACATGGATTACCGAATCGCTACAGCTTGCTGGCGGCGCAGCGGAAGTAACCGTGCGGCTGCATCCCACAGACTACCAAACCCTTGGCAGTCAGGTTGAGCAGCTGGCAACCGTCATGGGCCAGGCCGCTCCCGGAAAAATTATCGCTGACGAAACAATCTCTTTGGGAGGTTGTGTTGTGACGACAGAATTCGGCTCCATAGACATGCAACTGGAAACGCAATTGGCACGTCTGGCCGAAGAAATGAACTGAAACCAAGCATCCGCAAGCACCGTGAGCCGCCCCAATCGGCCGAGGCCGACAGATCATGAATACGCAAATACCACCGCACCTGGACGGGGCTATTCTAGCCGGCTTAACCGGCAGCGTCGTGCAAACAGTCGGACTCACTGCTGCAGTAGCTGATTTTCCCGCGCCCGTGGGAGCCCTAGTTTCGATTGAGCGCCAGTCTGGTCCCGGTATCGAAGCGGAGGTCGTCGGATTTCGGGACAAACAAACGCTGGTCATGCCGCTGGGGCGCCTCGATGGCATCCACTGCGGTTGCCCTGTCAAGCTGGTGAGCAGTTCCCGCAGCTTGCGGGTCGGCAAAGGTTTACTCGGACGTGTGATCGACGCCCGTGGGCGTTGCATCGACGGCCGTCCGCAACCCATGCTCAACCATCGGGTCCCGTTTCAAAGCGAGCCCATGCCACCCACGCAGAGACCGCGTATCGACACCCCCCTGGCCACAGGTGTACGTGCGATCGACGGAATGCTCACCTGTGGCAAAGGGCAGCGGCTGGGCATTTTTTCCGGCTCAGGCGTCGGCAAGAGTGTGCTGTTGGGAATGATGAGCCGTTACACGAGCGCCGATGTGGCAGTCATTGCGCTGATCGGCGAGCGCGGCCGTGAAGTCAACGAGTTTATTCAGCGCGAGTTGGGCCCCGCAGGTCTGGAACGCACAGTTGTGGTGGTTGCCACAAGTAATGAACCAGCCCTGCTGCGCGTGCAAGCTGCCCACGCCGCGACGAGCATCGCGGAATATTTTCGAAGTGCAGGCAACGATGTCTTGATGATAATGGACTCGGTAACACGATTCGCCTTAGCTCAGCGCGAAATTGGTTTGTCGGCGGGAGAACCGCCGACGACGCGCGGCTTCCCGCCCTCAGCATTCGCGGAGCTCCCCAAATTGGTCGAACGCACCGGACGCACGGCTGCTGGAAGCATTACCGCCTTCTACTCCGTACTGGTGGAAGGAGACGACGAGAACGAGCCCATTGCCGACACCATGCGAGGCTTGCTTGACGGTCATATTTGGCTGGCGCGCCGCCTGGCTCAGCAGGGCCACTACCCGGCTATCGACATCCCGCGAAGTATCAGCCGACTGATGAACGACGTGGCGTCGCCTTCTCAGCAGCAGGCCGCCCAGGACGTACGTCGGATGATCTCTGCCCTCGAAGAAAACGAAGACTTGCTATCGATTGGCGCCTACCGCCCCGGCATCAATCGCGAGTTGGACGTTGCTGTGGCGATGCGCAGCCAAATCCATGCATTCTTGCAACAAGGAGTCAGTCAGCGGGCACCACTAGAAACGGTCCACACAGCAATGACCCAACTTGCCCAGCAGCGCGCTGGACAACTTGAAGGCTCAACCGCAGCAACAGCGGCACTGCCCCAGGAGAACAGCTAATAAGCGATTGATCTTTGCGCGGCCAATGGGCCGCCGCAATAGATTTCGTTCCGGATACAATGTTCGGGCCCGCAATGGTGCGGACCGATTTGCCCCGCAATGAACCTGGGTGCATTTCAGGCGTCAACCGGTCGTCAAAAACGCAGTCCCACACAGAGGCCCAGAGACAGCATTGACCACGTTTCGTTTTCGCTTAACGACCCTCCGCCGAATCCGCGAGATTCATCGTGACGAGATGCAGATGAAACTCAGCGAAGCCTCCCAGGCGGAAACAACGCTACGACATCAATTAGTCAGCTTAAGAGACGAGATCGGCGACTTACAAAACCAGCGGCGCGACGCCTTGGGTGGGCCCACCACCAATGTCGATCAGCTCTTGGAAACTGAGCGATATCACTCGGTACTCCGCGCTCAGAAATCGACCATGGAAGCACGAGCAAAACTACTCGAATCCGAGGTCCTCCAGCAACGCCAACTGCTAGTTGATGCCAATCGCCATGTGCAGGTCCTAGACAACCTGGAACAACGTCAACGAACCGTCCATCGCCAAAAGATACAGCAAGTCGAAAACAAGCAGCTCGACGAGACTGCATCGCGTGAGCGAAATGGCGGCCAGCCAAGGGCATAATAATCCGTATACTGTTTCTGCTCGTTGGCTACTTGTCAGTTGCCACGGTCATCACGACATCTGCAGTTCACAGCTGCCTTCCTCGATCTGGCAACCTAGGCGACGACTGCATGTTTCAAATTGTCTCGCTACTGCACGACATCAACATGCACGCAATTGCAAAACAGTAGCATACCGGCAAGCACGATGTGTTGTCCGAAGAACCCTCTTACAAGCAGCAGCAAGAGGGAATGCAAGCCTCTACCCTACACCATCAGGCGAAAGCGCGCCCAACAGAGCTCCCAGCACCATGACTTTGGTTAAAGCCTTGGCTTTGTTTCCGTCATTGTATTTCTGAAAGTGACCAGAGATTCGATGATAATTCCGACTGCGTCGAAAACGGTGGCCATCGCGAAAAAAATCACTGCCGACAATGCAAACCTATAACTGAAAGAAAGCGGAGATGCATCCAATGCGTCAGGCAAGGAGGCAAAATCTCTAGCATTGGGCGGCACGAATAAAGGCAACAAGGAAACTTTCCACGTCCTCAACTTCAACGCAGAGGCGGGTAGCCGCGTGAATGTCGATTTCGCGATGTTTGGCACCGTGCTAGCAGACGAAGAAGCCAAGTTTTTTGCTCTTCGAGGTCAATAAACACCGCATCTTCAAACGGATCCAGACTGCCGTGCGGAGCGCGAATACCATCGACATGAGCCACGCCGGGTTGGACTTGATCAAACAGAAGATATTGGAGACAACCAGTCGCATATTGGGCCGGCCCCTGTTGCGTGAAACCATCTTCAGCTAGTTCTCGTTCGAAGAATGCTGAATTGGTCTTTCATGACTTGTGGAAGGTTGCGATGGGAAGGACACGCTGCAAAGGGATTCCTATGACAGACAACGAAGGCCCACTTGGCCAAGACGAAATAGACCAAGCAATACAGCAGGAGGCCGACGGTGATAGCACTCCACCAGTAGCGCCGCCGCCCCCGAACTCGGCGGGCAGTGCGTCCATGGATCAGGCAAAAGTGGAGGCCCTTCTAAACGCCAGCATGCTTCCGACACCCACAGTCCCGCCCAAACCGACTGCTGATTCGCCTTCATCACAATCCGACATCGACTTCCTGATGGACAAGACCGAACAGGCCCTCACTTCGATCAATGAGGCAAGCGATCTGGCTCTTCAGGCGTTGCCGACCGGGGTCAGGACATTCGAATTCGAGCAGTTTGGCAACACTCCTGCCAACACCAGCACGGCCACTTTGGAACCGATGCACGACGTTCAGCTCGACATGACGATTGAGTTAGGCCGTACGCACATGGAACTGGAAGAAGTGCTTAAACTCAAGCAAGGGGCCGTCGTGCCGCTCGATAAGCTGGCCAGTGATCCGACAGACATCTACGTCAACGGTCAACTAGTGGCCAGAGGCGAAGTGCTAGTATTCAACGACAACTTCTGCGTGCGCGTTGCCGAATTGATCGTCGACAACGGTGCTGCCGCCTAGCCTGGAAAGCTAGCATCGTGGTCCGGTCGGCCAATCGATCGATTGCTATGGCTTGAAAACGCCTGAAATTCTATAAGCCGCTCTGCGTCTAACGGCCCTTTGGCGATGAAGGGTCTGCGCCCACTGCTCCACCGGTTGGCCACTCTCATGCTCTTTTCGGATTGCAAATCTACGTTTCTCCGCGATTGCGTCTGGGGAGGCCTTGCACTGGCAGGTGGCCTGGGCGTCATCGTTGAAGCGCGGGCGGAAGTGCTGCTCGAGTATCCGCCGAAAGCTAAGCCGACCGCGGTCCAGCCGCTTGCTGCCGAGCGTGCCGTCGTTCGCGCCACCTTCGACCAAGAGTCGGCCGCAACACCGTCGCTGCCTCTCCCTGCCAATCCGCGGCTTCTGACGCCGAAGCCTGCCCCTCCACGGGTAGTGAGCTCCCGCGAACCGCCGCGGGTCCCAAGAAAAACGACCTCTTTCGGATTGCCTCAAATCGAATCCTTAACCACTGCTGGCACCGGGCTGGCAATCGTTGTAGGACTATTTCTGGTTTGCATGGCAATGGTCCGGCGGAGCGGCCCCAAGCCAACATCGTTGCTGCCGGCGGAAGCAGTCGCTGTCCTCGGCCGGCTTCCACTGGCCAACCGAAACTTCGCGCAGCTCATCCGCATCGGCAACAAGCTGGTACTCGTCGCGGTTACTCCTGACGGAATAACTCCACTTACAGAAGTTGCCGACCCCCAGGAAGTCGACCGGCTACTTGGTATTTGCCACGGCACGCACAAACAAAGTACCACAGCCGAATTCCAGCAGGTGCTCCAGCAACTTTCCAAAGAGCCCGCCGAGGGGTTCTTAGGCAGCGAAGCAGGCCCCACCTACCCCAAGGCAAAACAACGATAACCCCTTGATCAACCAGCGCCCTACAATCCGTGTTTTGATCTATTTGCCAGCGATGCTGTTGGTGCTGGCGCCGGCCATTGCCTTTTCTCAAACGGCCATATCGCCCACATCGGTACTGCCCCACTCGCTGGGCGGGCCTGAGCAATGGACAAGTCCCGAAGGTCTCAGCTCGGCACTCCAGGTGATGCTGCTGCTGACGGTAATCAGCCTAGCCCCGGCCATCCTGTTGATGACGACCAGCTTCGTTCGCATCCTGGTTGTCTTGGGATTGCTGCGGCAGGCCCTTGGCACGCAGCAATTGCCGCCCAGCCAGGTGATCACCTCGATTGCCCTTTTCATGACGATCCTCTTGATGACCCCGGTCTGGACGGCAGTCTACGACCAAGGGGTGAAGCCCTATACCGACAAGGAAATTACTCTGGAACAAGCATGGGAGCGCGGCACCCTGCCGATACGCAAATTCATGGGGACCCAGATTAGCCGCACCAAGAACGACGAAGATGTCTACCTCTTCCTCAAATACATGCCGGGAGAAGTTGATACGGTAACAGGAGAATTCCCCGACTACGTCTACTACGATGCCGTGAACCATGAAAAAAATGTTCCCCTGCAGGCGCTCTTGCCCGCCTACATGCTGAGTGAGTTGAAGACGGCCTTCTTGATCGGATTTCAAATTTATTTGCCTTTTGTAATTCTCGATATCGTGGTTGCCAGCGTGACTATTTCGATGGGCATGTTGATGTTGCCCCCCGTACTTATCTCCCTGCCGTTCAAATTATTGTTATTTGTTCTAGTGGACGGATGGAAGCTGGTGGTCGGTATGCTCCTCGACAGTTTTTCCGTGCTGACTTAGTTTTAGCTTTGTAAAAAATGGATCCGCAAGACGCCGTAGACATCGGTCGTGAGGCACTGTTAATCGCCACGCTCGTCGCTGCGCCGGTGCTACTTACGGGAATGGCCGTCGGTCTGATTATTGGTCTGATTCAGGCACTCACACAAATACAAGAGCAAACCGTGGCGTTCGTGCCCAAGCTAGTGGCGATGGCCTTAGCGCTGGCCTTTGCTATGCCCTGGATCCTGTCACGTCTGGTGGACTACGCAGATGGACTGATAACGAACATCCCGAACACGCTTTGATCACGACTCGCTTTCACCCCAATGCGTTGAAATGTCGCTTCTGGAAACTCTGCTGATCAACCAGTTCGCGACCTTTACGCTAGTGCTCGCGCGAGTCGGCGCCTTGGTCATGTCTGCACCCTTATTTGGCGCGTCAGTCATACCTCTGCACGGTCGCGCGTTTTTGGTCGTAGCGATTTCGCTGCTCGTCTCGCCGCTGGTGGCGATCTCTCCACCAGCCGATATGACTAACATCTTGATTTGCGGAAAATATCTCGCCAGTGAGGCGCTGGTAGGTTTGCTTTTGGGTTTCGGCATCACCCTGTTTCTGACCGGTGTGCAAGTGACGGGACAAATCATAAGTCAACTGGGGGGTTCCGCCGTGGCGGAAATCTTTGATCCCACCGTGGATTCCAATGTTTCGATTTACTCCCAACTTTTTTATTTCCTGGCACTGGCCATGTTTGTCCTTCTGGACGGCCATCGGCTGGTTATGGACGCTCTGCTGGACACCTACCACTCCATCCCGCCTGGGCGCGCCTCGCTAGGAGATACCTACGTCGAAGCTCTCACAACATTGCTCTCGCAGAGCTTTCTGCTGGGGATTCGCGCCGCCGCGCCGACAATGACCGCGCTCTTGCTAGCCACGCTGGTACTGGGGCTCATCGGGCGCACCATGCCCCAAATCAACATTCTGGCGGTTGGATTCGGTATCAACTCCCTGCTAACAATGGGCTGCCTGTTTGTATCGCTGGGTACGGTTGCCTGGGCCTTCCCCCAACAAATGACGGCCGCCATTGAGCTACTTCGCGGCACGCTCCGAAACTCTCTAGAGTGATATCATGGCCGATTCGTCGGCAGAAAAATCGCAAAAGGCCACCCAACATCGGCGCGAGCAGGCGCGCGAACAAGGGCAGGTTGCCTATAGCCAGGACCTCAGCTCCGCCGCCTTGCTCGTGACGGGCGTACTTTTGCTGCAAGTCTGGGGCGGAAAAATCATCAATGCCTCGGGCAGCTTCATGCGATACCAGCTCAGCACCCCAGGGCCTCTCTCAGTCGATAATGGGGCCATCGTCGCGCAGTCCCAACAGTTGATCTCAACGCTGGGGCGCGCCTTGTTGCCGATCGTCGGCTTACTGGCGATTGCGGGCATCGCCAGCAGCATTTTCCAGGTCGGCATCTTGTTTGTTCCCGAAAAACTAAAGCCTGATTTCAAACGCTTGAGCCCAATGGCCGGATTCAAACGGATCGTTTCCTTGACGGGTGCCGTAAAACTGAGCCTTGGCATATTCAAAGTCGGCATTGTCGCGGCGGTGGCAGCCACCGTACTCTATTTGCGTCGCGAAGAAGTACTCCTGGCAAGTACGATTTCTACGCGAGAGCTGGCACCGTTTCTTGTTGACATTGCACTCTCAACGGCCCTGTGGGTAGGCCTCGCGCTCTTCACGCTGGCACTGCTCGACTTTGCCTACCAAAAATGGAAGCACGAACAAGACTTGCGGATGACCAACCAGGAGGTGCGCGACGAATTGAAAAATATGCAGGGCGATCCCCAGATTCTTGCCCGCCGGCGAGCGGTGCAGCGGCAAATGGCACTACATCGAATGAGCGACAAGGTGCCTCAGGCCGATGTCATCGTCACCAACCCCACTGAGTTGGCTGTGGCGATCCGGTACGATCCCAACAAAATGATTGCCCCGATCGTCATCGCCAAAGGGGCGGGAGTACTGGCCCAACGCATCCGCCGTCTGGGATTGGAACACAACATCACGGTGGTCGAGCGCAAACCGCTGGCCCAACAGCTCTACAAGGAAATCGAGCCGGGCGATCCCATTCCGGGCCAAAGCTACACTGCGGTCGCCGAAGTCTTGGCGTATGTCCATCAACTCAAGGTAACCATTCGCACTGCCGGCAACGCCGGGTGAATCCGCGCGCACGGCATAAACGTAAGTCTAGCAAGGACTACCGCGACAACAAACGATCTTACCCCTCCCCCGGGAATTCTCAAATTTATTGGGAACTCTTCCTAGAAAGCCGGTTTTTTGGCCTGGCCCTTGGACTCAGAATGGCTGGGCACGGTATCGTGGTGCCACTCAAGCAGCGGCCCGTTCTGCTCAGGCTGGAAGCGGCCATGGATCGCCCGCGTCGGTGAGGCGGACATGAAATCTCCAATCGGATCCAGACTCTAAATCCAACTGAATACGCTCAACTCAATTACTTGGGTCGGCGCTAGATCTGGTACCCATAACTGTCAAAATAACTTTTCCAGCGATGGCGAACGATTTCTCGCTTTTCTTCAGACAGCTCGTAGTGGTTCCGACGATAGTTCTTCACGTCGGCCAGATATTTCTGCGTTTGATTTCCAGACGACGAAAAATCACCTAGATCAAGGTGCTGATACACGTCCATCAATCGCTCCGATGGGTTCTCCACTAGGTCTTCGTAGCGCAGCTCGTAAATTTGGTGGCTATTCATCAATTTGCGATCAGCCCGGAAGGCCTGGTACATACGATCCAAGGTACTTAGCACGTACTCCTCCACCCAGCGCTGATCGCCCAACCCCTGCATGCGTTGGACTTCATTAAGCGACTTCCAAAGGTTTACGGTCGAGACAAACAGGTCGTAAGGATTACGCACAAGGTGAACAAATTTGGCCTCGGGAAACAATTCCAGAAGCGTCCGTACCCGGGCGGTGTGCGGCGGCGACTTAACCACGATTCGGCGGGGGTCACAAAAAGTAATTCGCTGAAAGAATTTTAATACCTGGCTCTTCCACAGCTCCAACTCGGCGGCCGAAAGGCCGTGCAGGTCCAGATACTCAGGATGCACAGCCCCGCGCGCCGGAAACATCATCGACAGATAGGGCGACGGCACACCCAGGATGGCCAGCGCGAACTCGTCTTCCTGGGGTCGCTGCCACCCGGCAGCCATATTATCCATCGGCCGGCGTCTGGGCAGCAGCCCGCCTGTCCAAGGCGTGAACCATTTGTCTGTTAATACGAAATGGTTCGGCACAAAACATTGGTACGTCGTGGCGTACGTGTGCGCCGCGTCGCGAATCAATAGTTCATGCAAAAATGTGGTGCCGGCACGCCAATGCCCCAGAATAAAAATTGGCGGTGCGGTCAACTTGGTCCGAGCCACGCGACGACCATAACACAGGTTGTCGAGAGCGGCCGCAGCGCTATTCAAAGCACTGCAAAAAGTGATGCTCGCCCCGGTATGGAGGCGCGAAAAAGAAATGGGGAACCCACGGCTGCCCACGGTCGACAACCATGTCGAGAGTTTCATGCCATGCCAGAATCGCGGCGTGTACCAGGGAATCGGATTTTTCACCGCCCGTTTTCGCCGAGGCGCCGCCAATCGTTTGGAAAGCATACTCATCGCAAGTCCGCCCCGCGCAGCGCCCGCCTCGCACGGCGGTCGCGCCCGGCCATGCGGGCGACATTCAGCCATAGGGCCAATAAGAAAACCAAAAAGGCAATGCCGCCCCACAGGCCCCATTGGCTCCGCGCGGGCGGGCCCGGTTGGATCCAAATCGGCATGTCGGCCAGGAGAAGCGGAGTCACCACTTGGCGCTGCCGCAATTTTGTTCCCTGAGCATCCAGGACGCGTCGGGTTCGATATCTCCAGCTCTTGAAAAATACGCCCGAAACGCTCACGTGCTCACGCAACGTATCCCCCTGGGGAAACCCGGACGGCAAACGATTCACACAGCACACAACCGGTTGATGCTCCAGCAATTTTGATTCGGGAGCAAAGACTTCGATCTCAAAGTATTCACCAATTTTCGGGTGCTCCGGCACAGCAATCCGCACGGCCCGACGGGCCACGCCCTCGATCCGCACCAGAGCTCCTACCTCGGATTCCGGCTGCAAAATCATGGGGCCCAGAGAGGACTGGCCTTGCTTGCTCATGCGTACCACCGCTGCGCCCACAGTGCGGCGGTGGCGCAAAGCGGCCTCCTCTTTCTCCAGTGCTTGCCGCGCCTCGGCCGTGTCTACAGCGGCAATTTGACCACGCAGCATCTCCAATTGCTCAAGCAATCCATCTTGACCGCTGCGCCACTTTTCGGCTGTCGCCGCGATGGTCTCCCGACAACTCGCCACCAGATCCTGACGGTTTACACGGCCCAGCGCGGCTAGGCATGCATAAAAGGCTTCGCCCTCCCGACTCCTTTCGGGTCCAACAAACGTTTGGCCATGGAGGACCTCATCATAGAGTGCCACATCCATCCCGTGCTGGGCGAGCAGCGCCAGGCCGGGGCGGACCCCTGCGGCGGGATACCAGGCCAAGCGATCTGCAACTAGCAGCGCGCTGGGCTCGCCCTGGTCTTCACCGGTCTGGAGCAACACCCCGCGCAAGCGCACCGGCTCACTACCAAAGTGACCGGAATGCCAGGCCCGGGGCACCTGACGAGTAATAAGCACGCCAGAAAACGGTACCGCACCACTGCTGAAACGGCACCGGTAAACCTGCCCGATTGCGCCCGGCTCGCCGGGTGACGGCGGCACTCGCACAGTCTCCAGCGACTCCACCCTCGCTGAAATCTTGCATAACTGACCGCAATAATCGGCCGGCGCCGCCCACCACTTCTGTGGCTCAGCCGGACGGGTCCACTCAACCAACTGATTATCAGGAAACTGCTGTAGTCGGTGCAGGATGCGTGTTACCAAGCGCCAATCGTCCACATCCCAATCGTCCTCCCAATGGACTCCGTGTACTCGTGACCCCTTCGCAAACTGAGCGAGCTCGATCACACCGATACCGTCCGTTTCCAGTACGCTACGAAAATCTGACTTACCAGCGGCCAGCACCGCTAGGTTCCCGGTGGCTATCAGCCACATGCACAGGACCGACCACCAAATCCGCCTCCGCCTGTACTGAAGTCCACGTTTGCCATGCACCCCAGGCTTTCCAAAAGTCGCTCCAAAAATCATCAACGCCTCTCATCTTTGGCCGACGGGGCAAACGAGTGCTGGACCGAATCGGGTACCGCCCAATCGTCAGGCAAACGCAGGCCTGCACCGGACTGCTCAAACACAGAAGGTCGGCGGGCAGTGGACCTGATCGCCACCCAAGCGAACACGAGGCCGACTGCACAAACGCCAACCACTGCCAAAACCACCGTGCCAGGAGAACGTTCCCAGGAGTTCGTCCAAGGAGCCGATGCCGCCGACTCGCTCCCACCGGGTCCTGCCCAGGAAAAACTGCTCGCTAAAACGGTCGGTGCCAGCGCAAGCCCCTGTTCCCAGGAAAACGACCAGTTCTTGAAAAAGTAACCCGTCACCGTAACAGGACTTCGCAGACCGTCACCGCGCGGAAACTCTTGCGGTAGTCGAAGACAGTAGACGACAAAGGGCGAGTTTCCTCCACCCCGCGGACGAATCCAAATCCGGTGATATACCTCGATACCAAGCGAATTCTCACCAAGTCGCTGAATCTCTTCCCGCAATACGGTGCCCCGTATCGTGACTCTATGCCCCCGGTAGACATCCGGCTGCTTGAGCAATTGGGCGTAGGTCACCTCAGCGGCCAGCGCCTCCACTAGCCCTTCCGCTTGCGCCTTTTGAAGTCGAGCCAAGAGGTTCAGCCACGCCTCCTGCTCCGCCGGCCGGAAGTAAGTCTTATCTTTGACCCGCGACAAACCGGGTACTCGATCCGCGACGGGCAACTGGGGGTGGGGAAACGGTTCTGGGCCAGTTTCGTAGTCACCGGCGCTCAAGGCCAGCGAATTGCTATCCAGCCGAATCGTCTCCCCAACGCCCAACTCTTGTGTCGCTAGCGCCGTCGGCTCTATGCCTGACACGGGCGCCTGTGCCGCCGGAACATCGGTAACAGACGAATTCGAAAACAGTACTCCCAGCTGGACCGCAGAATCGGTTTTCCCCAACTGCCGCATCGCGACGACGACTAGGCCCAGCGCCATCAACAACATCCAAATCCGCCAGCGCTGGCCCCGTGTAGAAGCGACCAGGACAGGAAATCCGCTTGTTCGCGAAGTACAATGAGATCGAAATCGGAACACGATATTTTTCCAAATCGAGCGCCAAGCCCGTGTTGTCCTGAAAAAACCTATACGTCAGGCACGGCATAGGGCTCAATTTTAGTCGCCGAATCCGGAATAGGACACCCAACAAAATGGGGCAGGAACTGGAGAGTTCTCTATTTTCGGGCGTGCGTTTGTCACTGTCTCAACCTTTTTCTCCGCCTAAAATTGTCCGCCATGCGATCAACTGGCCCCCGTACCAATAGCTTTTGGGCGGCAGATCACGAGGGCCCCGGCACAAGACCAATTCGCCACGGATCCTCCCTGGAGCCGCCGCTGCAGACTTCTCGTCCATTGCGGTTTCTAGTCAAACTCAAATCCCTCTGCGACCACTTCGGTACGATAAATGGGTAGCATCCGATAATAAACTTCCAACGTCAGCGTACACATCGCCGTGGTGTAGAGTCGTCCACCCTCTTTCGCTCCCCTCCCGTTTTCGGCAGGTGTCCAACTGCCCATCGCATGGCCTTCTTTTAGCTGCGTGTCGACGAGCGTATTGCGCATGGTCTCGTTCCATTTATGCCAGAGAGGTCCCCTGCCGTCCGTGTAATGGTACAGGACTTGCGCGGCGTAAAAATTGAAGTAAACCTCCTCCTGCGAAGGGCCTCGCTGGGATACGGCTTCGACACCTGCCTTGATCCCAGCATCGTCGCGGCTGGCGCCCAGGTACATCCTGCAGAGCAGCCCGATGGGGGTAACCGCCACGCCGCCTGTATGAAGATCGCCCTCATTCAAGATGTGGTAACCGTATTTAGCTCCCTGATCGACCATGACGGTGTCGAGAAACTCCCCCGCCCTATGCAAAACCAGGGAGGGAATCGTCAATTTCGAAAAATAGCCACTCTTGAGAGCTCCAATTTGCCAGCCCATCACCGACGTGTCGCCCCGCTCCCGGGGCCCATATCGCCAACCACCCCCCTGCGGATCCTGGGCATAGCAGATGAAATTGATCGCCGCCTGCGCCGGTGCGCGGAGCGCCGGGTCGGCGGTCATGGCATACGCCTCACAAATGGCCATCGCGGCGATGCCGTGCGAATACATTGTGCCCTCAGGTTCCCAAAAGGAACCTCCATTTTTGTCCAACTTCATCAGCTTCCTCAGGGCGTCGATACCGTTGAAAACGGCCTGTTGATGGCGACCGTCTTCGGGTGTATGACCCGCCCCCAGAAATGCCAGCAAAGCCAGGCCCGTCGCACCGGCGCGCGCTTTGCGCATGCTGCCAGGATTGGCGCAACGGCCGTCACACGGGTAAGAGGAATGGTCAAAGTTCCAACTGCCATCGGGATGCTGGTGTCGTGCCAACCACGCAAGCCCTGCACCGACCGCCTCTTCACTCCCTTTGCTACCGCCACCGCGCACAAGCAATCGCCTTTTTTTTCTACCGGCTCCGCGCCCCGCCAGGCCAGACCCAGCCAGGCCAGACCCAGCCGCGCTTTCGTTCGCCGAGAGGACTCCCAAATCGCGCCGCGCTGCGCCGAAATCGATATTCTCCGCTTCCAGCGGCAGGACCGGGGCGCTCTCCGCTTCCAACGAAACCACCAGCACCTCTGCCAGCGGCTCTATCTCTACATCTAAATCGATAGTCTCTTCCAGAGATTCTGGCTTCAGCTTCGAGTCCAAGTCGAGTAGCTCTTCACTGATTGCAAAATTTTGTTCCTCCACGCGCGCGGCTAGCAGCGTGAGATCGGGAAGAACAGGCAATGAAAACGTGGCTAGCGCTAACAGCAACAGCAGCGCGACATGAAGAATCAAACTGGTCACCCAACCGGAAAGCTTCTGCTTCAATCCCTCTATCCCCACACACGTCATCGGCCCGGCTTCGGTCTCGGCGCGCTCATCACCGAGCCAGCGCATCTTGGTCTTTGCGCGACTTTTCAGGTTGGGCAACTCAACACGCCCCCCTGCACCAGCAGCATCTTTGTTTCGCTTCAATTTTTGCATCAACAAGCCTGTACTCTCAGAACACACCTGGCCAGAATTTCCTTAATCCACTACCAGTGTAAACTATATTCCTGCCGGCGGTCTCAGTTTCAGAAAAAAGTGCTCCAAATGAGGAAAATCGACAAGGCGGCGTCCCAACCGCAGACGCAGATCCCAGCTACGCAAAGCCACCAGCAGCGCAAGGCTACTCAGCCCCAAAAATCCGTTTGCCATGACGAGGCCCTAGTTCCAATTTAGCCTTTGTGTAGAATATACTCTTATTCCTTATCGCACGGAGCGCGAGTAGCCGCTCGGGGGAAGGTGTTGGCGACGGAACCTTTTGTCGATTTTTTTTTGTCGGCTGGCTTATTGCCGTGTGGCTGGGGGGGCTGCCGCGGCACTCAGAGGAAAGGCATTTTCTTTGCGTCTGCCCTTATGTTTGCTTGCGCATTTTTTTCGGCACCGGTTGATGGCGGCTTGCTGGGCGATGGCATGCTGGATAGGCCTCGCATCCCCGTTGGTGGACGCCAAATCAGCAGCCGCAAAAACCGCTGCGGCGACGGATTGGGCATCCCTCTATGTCGACGGCCTGCGACAGCGCGGCTGGCACGACGTCGTGCTGGAATATTTGGATCGTGCCAACCAAGACCCACTTACCTCAGACGGGTTTTTGGTGCGCATAGGCTATGAGCGGGCCATCTCTCAAGCCGCAGTTGCGAATCAAACGCCAGGGGCACGGCAGCGACAAAAACTGCTCGCGACAGCGGCCGCGGGATTTTTGAAGTACGCCCGAGAAAATCCCAACTCGCGGCTGGAAGTCGATGCCCTTGGTCGGGCAGGCAATCTTTTCGTCCAACAGTGCCTGAGCGAGCTTGCCCGAGCCGATCGCCTCCCGAAAACGGCCGCAGAGGAGCGGCGCACACATCACCAAAGCGCACGAACAATTCTGGATCAAGCCGTTCAATCGCTTGAAAAACTTTGCGTCTCGAGCACAACCCAGCTCGAGTCGGTGCCCAAAGGGGCAGCGCTGCAGAATGCCCCCGACGCTCGCGCGCTCCGCGACTTCCTCGAAAACAGGAAGGCCGAGGCGCAATTTCAACTGGCGAAACTGCTCATTGAAAAATCGCGCACCTACGACGAAGATTCGCCACCACACAAAAAGACCCTCCAAGAGGCTGCCACCTCCTTCGCACAACTTCACAACGACTACAGGCAAAAACTCATCGGCTTTTATGGCCGACTCTATGAAGGTCGCTGCTACCAATTGCTGGGCAAGGCCAAAGACGCTTTGGAGTGTTTTGACGATCTCGTCGATCAGCCCATTGCCAATCCTGACTTTCGCCGTCTGGTCTCTCGGGCTTACCGGCGGCGAGCCGAATTGCATCTGGCGGCCGATCGTTCGGAAGAGGCGATCCAGGAGTGCCGGGCCTGGCTCGACGAAGCGCACAAGGCCGAGTTAGGCCAAAAAGAGTGGCTGGCAGTTAGCTACCGCCTTGCGAATGCCTACGAAGCGCAAGCACGGACCCCAGCGGGAAGCAAAGATGCCAAGCGACTGCGTAGTGAAGCGCGAAAGCTGCTCCGAGAGGTGGCCAGAGGTCCGGGCGAATTTCAGCGTGAGGCGCGCGTGGCCCTCACATCCTCGGGGGGCAGCAATGAACCGCCCGTTGTCAAAACGGTCGCCGACGGAATGGCCGCCGGCAAAGAGGCACTTGAGGAGATGAACTCATCCCAGTTGGCGGCCAGGCTGGCCGCGAAAAACAACCCCGGCGCCGTCGGTGACCTCCAGCAACAAGTCAAGCTACATCAATCGCAAGCCAAGCACTACTTTCGACTTTGTCAGGATTTGGCCGACGATGACACGCCGCCAGAGAAGCTGGTGTCAGCGCGCTACTACTTGTGTTGGCTCTACTGGGAAGAGGGCCGCCTGCCCGAAGCGGCGCTGATCGGCAACTTTCTGGCCCGCCGCTATTCCGAACACCACTTCGCACCGGTTGCGGCCAAGCTGGCCCTGGCGGCCTACGAGCGGATGTACAACGAAGCCCGTCGGACAGATGCGGCGGAAGCCAGCTACCAGGCCCAACAACTCACACAGATGGCCGACTTGCTCATATCGCGCTGGCCCGAATCCGCTGAGGCTCCCGTGGCCACGAACATCCTCTTAAACATCGCTCTGCAGGATAATCGGATCGCCGACGCTGAAGCCATACTAAACCAACTGCCGGCGGCGAGCAGGGGCCAGGCCGAGTTGAGTCTGGGTGGATCGCTCTGGCTACAAGCGACAACCGACAACCCAGATGCCAGTGCGGAAGAACAAGCAAAACAAAAAAAACGAGCGCTCGACATGCTCTCCATGGGGTTCGAATCAGTCCGCACGCGCGAGGATCCCTCGGAGCCGGTAGCCGCGGGAGCCCTATTCTTAACACAGGCGCTGCTTGCCGAGGGGGAGTATCTGCGCGCGATCGAGGTACTGGTCGACCCCAAAGTCGGCCCATTGACACTCGTCCACAAAAAAGCAACTGTCGCTAGACGGCCGAAGTTTATCAGGGATGTGTACAAAGCGGCCCTGCGAGCGTTTCTCTCGGTTACGCCACCCCGGCGTGAAGAGGCCCACAAAATCATGGGAGCTCTGGAGGCCAGTTATGGGAGCGACGAAGACGCCAGCGAACAACTGACCCGCACCTACCTGAGCCTGGGGCTCCAATTACAACGCCAACTGACCTCGTTGGCTGCCACCGGTCAGAAGGCAAAGGCCCGCGCAGTAGCCGGCGCGTTTGAAGACTTGGTCCAACGAGTCAGCGATCGCGCCAGTGGATCGGAAAGCTGGAAAATTCAGAACTGGATAGCGCTCACCAACTTGCAACTTGGGCAAGGGCTACATGGAGAGACTGCCGCGCGCTACTTCACACATGCGGAAGATACCTACCGGGCGCTGCTCGCCAAGGCAGCCGAGGACCCCAAATTTGCGCCTAGCGAAAATGCCGTTTTAGGGGCACGAAAAAGACTCGGCGATTGCTTACTATCGCAACGCAAATTTGCAGAATCCTATGACGAATATATTACGATTCTGCAAGCTAAACCCAATCTATTGGAATTGCAGCAGGCAACCGCCGCCGCCTTGCAGACCTGGGGCACCGCGGATAAAAATCCAGCAAAGCTCGAGCTCGCGATCCGCGGCACGCAGCCGCAGACTGACAAGAAGAACCTAGTGTGGGGATGGCTCCGTCTATCAACCATTGCAGACCATCAAAGGCGCAAGGCATTGCAAACGGCTGGAGAAAACAGCGCCGAAACGAAAAAATTTCACGACCTGTTCTTCGCCTCACGCCTGCAAGTCTCGCGAGCCCGTTTTACCGCCGCGACGTTGGCAGGCGGCGATTCATACAAACAGCAACTCCGCAAGGCTAAGCAGAGTCTAACATCCATGCAACGGCTTTATCCCAAACTGGGGGGCCCGCAATGGAAAACCGCCTATCTCAAATTGCTCAAAGAGATTGAGGATGCGTCCCCATGAAGACCTCCGTGCCCTCGCCCAAACGCACCGGGAGAATCGTATGAAGTTGCCTCATTTTTCGCCGCACCGGATTGCGCCGGTTGTTCACCGCATCGGACTGCGACCCCTGTCCGCGCTGGTGCTGCTGCCGATCCTTGTCTACGCTGCCGACCCAGTCGCTGCCCAGGGAATTGACCGCATTCGGCGGCATAGCGGGACAGAGAGTGGCAAGATTTCGCAAATAACTGCGTTGTCGGTGACGATCTCCAAAGGAGGTGTCGAAAACAAAGTTCCGGTAGAAGACATTCGTTGGATCGACTTCGCAGCGGAGCCGGAGAACTTGAAGCCGGCGCGTCAGTCTGCTCGCGCGGGACGATACCAGGACGCATTGACCGGACTGGAGGCTATCGACCGTGGCGACGTCGAGCGTGAGGCCATCCGCCAGGACATCGACTATTGGCAAATGGTTTGCCACGTTCAACTCGCACTGTCGGGCCAGGGAGATCCTCAAGCAGCTATCCAAAAAGTGTCTAACTTTATCGGCAACAATCGCACCAGTTACCACCTATCGACAGCCATCGAACTTTCAGGCAACGTGCTGCTGGCTACCGACCAGTTCGACGCCGCCCGCTCACAGTTCGCCAAACTAGGCAAGGCCAAGTCGCCGTACTTCGTTGCCCGCTCGGCGGTACTTACGGGCATCTCTTGGCAACAACAGGGCAACCACCAGGCGGCAGTGGAGGAGTTTGACCGCGCCCTCGCGGCGGCCGGGAGCTCGCCAAGGGGGCTATCTCAGCACCTCGAAGCCACGCTACACAGAGCTGTCAGCCGCGCGGCGTCCGGCAACGTGGCGGAAGCCACCGACTCCGTTAAAGACGTCATTGAAAATGCGGTCAGCATGCGTGACAAGTCGGAGGATCGCAAGCTCCTATCGCGTGCATACAATGCCTTGGGCGATTGTTACGTGCAAAGTGGTAACCAGCAGGCGGCATGCGACGCGTTTTTGCACGTCGATGTGTTGTTCCACACAGAAAAAAAAGAGCATGCCAAAGCACTTTACGAATTGTCGCGACTGTGGACGAGCCGGGGAAAAGCAGCACGCGCCGCGGGCGCACGGCAACGATTGCAAAAGAACTACCCTGACAGCAAATGGGCCAGGCAATAGGCCTCTAGATGACGCTGCCTGGTAGGTGGCATGGCAAACTGGGAGGCTTTTGTCGGTTGGCCAAAGACCGCCTTTCCGCCGCCAAGACCTCATGCAATTGGCCTATCGCCTGGAAACCGTTAGATTAATAGTCCGTCCTCCGCCACACGCAGCCCTTTCTCGAACGGAGATCTCATAGACATGGCATACGCTTCTGATTCACCGGCTCGAACTTTGCGAGGCGTGCCGCTCGCCACATCTTGCCTGCTGGCAACTAAAACGTGCCTGCTGGCAGCGGTGCTAATCGCCTTCGGTGCCCATCCTTCGCCGCTCCTGGCCCAGGAAGACGGCGCGGCAGCCGTCGAAGTCGACCAAGCTGGTGAAAAAGATGTCGTGGGGGCCTCCGACGCGGACAGACAACAGATCAGCTATCTTGCCTGGGCGGCCCGGTCGCTGGGCTGGTTCTATGGGCTAGTGTTTTTGGGTCTGTCGTTCACGCTGGTCGCGATATTTGTGATGAATCTGCTCACCGCCCGACGCGAAAATGTTGTCCCCAGTACGCTCGTTGCTGAGTTTGAACAACACCTAGAGGCCAAGCAAATGCAGGAGGCGTACGACCTGGCACGCAACGATGAGTCGTTTCTGGGTCATGTGCTGTCCGCCGGTTTGGCCAAGGTCTCCACAGGGTACAACCAAGCGGTCGAAGCGATGCAAGAGGTGGGCGAAGAGGAAAACATGCGGCTTGAACATCGCTTAAGCTATCTTGCACTGATTGGCACACTCAGCCCGATGATTGGTCTGCTGGGAACCGTGGACGGCATGATCGACTCGTTCAAGTTAATCGCCAACACGGCCACCGGGGCGCCAGACCCGCAGGCGCTCGCGCAAGGTATATCAACGGCCCTGTTTACAACGTTTATTGGCTTGGTGCTGGCCATCCCCGCTCTGGCAGCCTACAACTTGCTGCGCAATCGCGTCTCCCGGCTAGTTCTGGAGGTGGGAATCGTTAGCGAGGGGTTGATGAATCGGTTTCAAACTAAATGACCAGTAACGATCGGAGTGCCGTTCCATGCGAATACGTCCACGGGGCGATACGAAAATCGTCGAAGGCGATCTGACCCCCATGATCGACATGACGTTCCAGTTGATCGCTTTTTTTATGCTCGTGATCAACTTTTCGGAAGTCGAACAGGATCAGCGGGTGCAACTCCCTGCCAGCGAACTGGCCCAACCGCCCGACTCCCCTTATGAATACCCCTTCACCATCCACCTGACCCGCACAGACAATTATATCTTCGGCGGCAGCCAGCTCACTGAGCTCTCCCAGCTTAGGTCGGCCCTGCTCAAAGAAACCCAGATTATCAAGCGACACACAGCCAAAGAACTGGCGGACGTGACAATTGTCATTCGAGCCGACGAGAATGCAAAAACGGGACAAGTACAAGAGGTCATCCAAACCTGCCAGGAGTTGGAGTTCGGAAAATTCGCCCTCCGCGGCAAGGTAAGTGACGTCCCAACCTTGAAACAACCTTAGTGCGCTGCTCCTAGTATGCATGGCTGGCTCCCCGAAGCGGCCCTCCATGCACTATACCCTTTGCCAGATATTGATCCGAGATAGGCCCTAGTCCACAGTTCCCAGCGTCAGGTCGCTGCACCGCACCGTCCCTATTTTTTAGTCCTCTACTGGCATGAAAATTCGCAACACCGAACGCCGCGAGACGATTGTCCTGCAGATGACGCCGATGATCGACATCGTGTTCCAGTTGCTGGTGTTTTTTGTATTCACATTCAAAATCGTATTGCCTGAGGGCGACTTCAATATTCGCATGCCGTCTGCCACAGCCAGCCCGTCGAGCGAGGCACCAGAAACGCCGCTGCTCAAGGTCAAATTGCAAGCCAATGATGAGGGTGAACTGGTGCGCGTGCAACTGGGTGATTTATTCCTCGACGGCGACGCCCCCTTCCATCAGCTTCATGCACAGATCCGGGAACTGGTAAGCGACGACGCCGGTCCCGGCTCAACAGACCAGGAAGTCGAAATCGAAGCCGACTATGGGCTCAAATACCGCTATGCGATGACGGCGATTACCGCCATCACCGGCTATCTTGACAGCGATGGCAACAAGCACAAGCTCGTAGAAAGAGTCCGCTTTGCGCCGCTGGCTGAGGACTGAGGTGCTAGGGCTCGGCGGGGCATGTTGCTACGCCTGTATGCCGACAGTCCGCGTTCCAAAACGTAGCAGGCCGTGGATTGCCGAGGCACCCTGCCTCGCAGCGACGCGCGTCCGCCGCTCTACCCACGTGGATGGAAAGCCTTGTGCACCTGCTTGAGTCGCGTGTGGTCCACATGGGTGTAGAGTTGTGTCGTGGCAATGCTGGCGTGGCCGAGAAGTTCCTGCACTTGCCTGAGGTCCGCGCCCCCGGCCAGCAAATGCGTGGCAAAACTGTGCCTTAGAGAGTGTGGGCTAATCTCCGCGCCGATGCCTACGCGCGCGGCGTACTTTTTCACAAGTTCCCAAAGCCGTTCGCGGCGCAGGCCCTGGCCCCGGGCGGACAAAAATATCCGATCACTGGTCGGGCTTCCTTTGGCTGCCAAGTCGGGACGCTCTTTTTCGAGATAGCACTGAGCCGCATTCACTGCCCGCAAGCCTAGCGGCACCATCCGCTGCTTGTCTCCTTTGCCATGGCATTTGCAAAAATGCTCCTTCAAACACAAATCGCGCAAACGCATTGTGGCCAACTCGGAAACTCGGCAACCGGTAGCGTAAAGCAACTCGAGAATAGCCTGATCGCGTCGCCAAAACGGATCGCCCCGTTTGGGTGCCGCGAGGAGCCGCGTGACTTGCTGTTCCGACAGCACATGAGGCACGCGCTGCCACAGTTTGGGCGATCCGAGCAGGTCGGCCTGGTTGTCGGCGAGCGCCCCTTCGAGCTGAAGAAATTTGAAGAATACCTTTAGCGATGCCACGTGGCGAGCAACACTCTTGGGGGCCAGCGGCACCGCGATCAGCCAGGCCGGGTAGGCCGCCAGCTCGCTCACCTTAAGCTGTGGAATCTGTCGACCGTCGAGCCAAAGAAAAAAACGGGCCAGATCGCGGGCATAGGCCTCGACCGTATTGGCTGCCAAATGGCACTCACTTCGGAGATAGTCGGAAAAATCCTCTTGCCAGCGCGCGGCTTCGCGCTGGGCCGTCTCGCGACGAGGCTGCAAGCGTTTTCGAAGTTTTCTCACCGTAAAGGGGCCTCACCTCAGGCGTACATAAGCCAACTATCCTAATCCGTCGGCGAAACCTGCCGCGGCGCTCCACGTTTGTTCGTCAGTCGCGGGTTGCACTGGGCAAATGGCAGAAAACTAGGCTATCCTGGGGGTCGCTAGCTAGCAGGATCGCGTCGGAAAACCATGCCGATCAGGCCGATCAGGCTTCGCATGCGGGAATAAACAAATATGCAAAATGTGGTCATAGAAGAACCTTACAAGTTTGTTCCGCCCGGACGATCCGAATGGTGGCCGCGCTTGGTCCAGTTGTTTCTTAGCCGCTACCTGCGCAAGAAATTCGGCGTGCAGGCGGTGCAGTGCCGTGAAATAGCAAGGCTGAATGCTTCGCTGAACGCTGGCCACGGCATCCTACTGGCGCCCAACCATTGCCGGCTTTCCGATCCGCTAACAATCGGATTTCTTTCTCGCGCAATCGGCCGCAACCTGCATGCGATGGCTTCGTGGCATTTGTTCAAGAGAGACTGGTTTACGACGTTTATGACCCGGAGCATCGGTGCTTTCAGCGTATACCGCGAAGGAACCGACCGGCAGGCAATCAATACGGCGGTTGACATTCTCGTCGCAGGAAAACGGCCCCTGGTGGTATTTCCCGAAGGCGCCATATCCCGCCACAACGACCAGCTCATGCCGCTGATGGACGGCACCTCGTTCATTGCGCGCACCGCCGCGAAGCGCCGAGAGAAAAACAAAGCGGCCGCTGGTGTCGTGGTCCACCCCATCGCCATCCGTTATTTCTTCCATGGCAATCTGGAAAACAGTATCCTGCCCGTGATCCAAAACATTGAATCGCATTTCTCGTGGTATCCTCAGCGAGACCGACCTCTCATCGAGCGTATACAGCAAATCGCGCAGGCCCTCTTGTCGCTCAAGGAAATAGAATATTTCGGCCAGGCCCGCGGGGGCGACTTTTATCAGCGAGTGGAGCGATTGATTGAAGACGAACTGACCAAGCTGGAGAACGAATACGATGTTAAGGATCACGGCGAAGGAACTGTGGTTCGTGTCAAAAATCTCCGCTCGGCAATTTTACCCGACATGGTCAGCGGCAACATCTCGACCGAAGAACGCCAGCGGCGTTGGAAACAACTGACCGCGTGCTATTACGTGCAGCAAATGTCGCACTATCCTCGCAACTACGTCCGCGCATCCGGACCCAACATCGTTGAGCACATCCTGGAAACAGTCGAACGTTTTGAGGAAGATTTCACCGACGAGGCAACTGTCCACGGCCCGTTACATGCGACAATTGAGGTGGGCCAGGCGATCCCCGTCGACAGTCGTCGCGATCGCCAAGCCACAGAAGATCCCGTCATGCAAGGCATTCGCACACAACTGACGGAAATGCTACAACGGCTGGCGCAAGAATCGCGAAAGGTTTAGGAAATCGGCTCAGCACGGCCGGTCCCAACCAATATCAAGGTGACAGGCGTCCCAAAAATCACCTCGGATACACTCAGCCGCAGATGCTAGCCTCGCACTTTTCGGTAATAGACTGCGTGCCCGTAGTTCACCCGCAGCTAGCGCGGTGGGTCAAGTAGAAATTTCCCCCAAGGGGCTCAATTTGCGCCGTCTATCGGTTAGAATTCGCAATATGTCCAAGACACAACCCACGTTATTTTCCGGTGCCACATCCTCCGCTCTGGTCCCGCTGGCAAAACTCGCTGACGGACAAGAGGCCGACTTTTTTGCTTTGCTGGTCTCGAAGGAAGAACTGACGACCAAGGATGGAAAGCCGTACTTTCGCGTCGCCTTTCGCGACGCAGGACGTGAAGTAAATTTCCCGATTTGGGGCGACACCGCATGGGCCGCGCCATGTCGCGACGAGTGGACCACCGGCGAATTTTATAAACTCCGCGCCCAGTATCGCGACACCAACTATGGTCCCCAGCTCGAGATCCGCAAGATTCGCCCCGTTGCCGACGAAGACTTCACTGAAGGTTTTGATCCGGCCATGTGTTTGCTGCGCACGCGATTCGACCCGGAGAACATGTTCGACGAACTGCTGGGAATCGCTAGCAAAAAAATCGCCGACCAAAAGTTGTCGGTGCTAGTCGTAGCCATATTAGACAAATACCGCACGGAGTTGCTCACCCTCCCCGCCGCGAAATACAACCACCATGCCCAGGTGGGCGGATTTCTGGAGCACGTGCTGAGTGTCACCCATAGCTGTATCTACCTGGCAGAAAAGTATGAATCGCTCTACCCCGACATGCGACCACCACTCCACACCGGCCTGGTTGTGGCGGGAGCCATTTTGCACGACATCGGCAAACTGCGTGAACTCAAAGAAACTCCCACCGGCGCCGAGTATACAGCCGCCGGCTCGCTAGTCGGCCATATCCTGCAGGGCCGCGACATCATCCGCGAAACAGCCACTGAACTGCCCATCGACACGGAAATACTCTTGCGACTCGAGCACATTATCGTCGCCCATCAGCGGCTCCCCGAATGGGGTTCGCCCAAACCGCCCATGACCCCCGAGGCGGTAATCGTACACTACGCCGACGATTTAGATGCCAAGCTGCAAATGATGTATAACGCGCTGGCTAAGGATGACTCAGACGGACCCTTTACGAACAATCGCAATCCTATGGGTGAGCGTGTGTTTCGGGGCGAGATAAAAGTAGACTAGAATAATTGCCACGCATATAGACTCAAGTAGCCATTTTTTCGCAGAGTGTCTTATATGGATCGCAAAAATCTATTTTTCTTGGATGACAATGGTGCTAGGGTCCGCGGCTTCACCCTAGTCGAATTGCTGGTCGTGATTGCGATCATTGGCGTCCTGGTGGCGCTGCTGCTGCCGGCAGTCCAGGCCGCGCGGGAAGCCGCCAGGCGCTCCCAGTGCACCAACAATCTCAGGCAACTGGGCATCGGCATCCACCTGTTCCACGATAGCGAACAGAAGTTGCCCCAGTCGAGTCAGGTGGGTTGGGGCCACTTGCCCAAAATATTGCCGTACATCGAACTCCAGCAAGTCTACGAGCAGGGCAATGTCGCCACGAATCGCATGAGCACCCACACCAGGGCTTACCGCACAATGAACCTCCTGGAAATCCCCACGTTTTCTTGCTCTTCCGACGGCTCGCCGCGAACCCGCGATGACATCCATACCTACGCTCCCGATTACTTCGACGAGGGTGCAGTTACCAACTACCTGGGTGTTGGCGGCTCGGGCTGGGGCATTATCTACTCGAACAGCAAAGATAATCCCGAGGGGCATCCTTTCGCCACCGACTGGCCCTACATCGACCCCCTCGGTAGTGAGGACAGTATGGACAAGGGCAATGGGATGTTTTATCGCAACGACATCGACCGCAGGCTGACCTTTGCCAAGATAGAGGACGGTCTGAGCAACACCCTGATGTTTGGTGAGACTCTTCCCGACAGGAATGCCTGGACGCAATGGGTCATGGGCAACCACGGCATGGCCACCGCCATGCCGCCCAACGCGCGCAAATCGGACGGCACGGAGTACGAACGGGGCGATTGGTCGAACAATTGGGGCGCCCATAGCCGACACCCGGGCGGAGTGCAGTTCGTCTACGCCGATGGCCACGCAGATTTTATCCAGGACTCAATCTCACTGATTGTTTACCGCGCCATGGGCACCATGAATTGCGGAGAAATCAATGTGCAGTGATTCTGGCGAAAAGCAAAACCGAGTCGCCCGGTTGTGTGTCTGTCGAGGGTCGGTAGTTTGTAGTCCTGCCATCACGCGCCAACATGCTTTTACGTTGGTCGAATTGCTGGTCGTGATTGCGATCATTGGCGTCCTGGTGGCGCTGCTGCTGCCGGCAGTCCAGGCCGCGCGGGAAGCCGCCAGGCGCTCCCAGTGCACCAACAATCTCAGGCAACTGGGCATCGGCATCCACCTGTTCCACGATAGCGAACAGAAGTTGCCCCAGTCGAGTCAGGTGGGTTGGGGCCACTTGCCCAAAATATTGCCGTACATCGAACTTCAGCAAGTCTACGAGCAGGGCAATGTCGTGGACGGCATGCGCGCAGGAACTAGGCATTTCAAAATGCTTACGAACCTTGAGATTCCCACTTTTTTTTGCTCTTCCGACGGCTCGCCGCGAACCCGCGACGACATACACACCATCAATCCGGATTACTTCGACGAGGGTGCAGTTACCAACTACCTGGGTGTTGGCGGCTCGGGCTGGGGCAAGGTTTACTCAAACAACCCTGTCACCAACGGCGGGTTACCCTTCGTCAGCGACTGGCCCTACACCGACCCCCTCGGTAACCAGGACAGTATAGACAATGGCAATGGGATGTTTTATCGCAACGACATCGACCGCAGGCTGACCTTTGCCAAGATAGAGGACGGCCTGAGCAACACCCTGATGTTTGGTGAGACTCTTCCCGACAGGAATGCCTGGACGCAATGGGCCCTTGGCAACCACGGCATGGCCACCGCCATGCCGCCCAACGCGCGCAAATCGGACGGCACGGAGTACGAACGGGGCGATTGGTCGAACAATTATGGCGCCCACAGCCGACACCCGGGCGGAGTGCAGTTTGTCTACGCCGATGGCCACGCAGATTTTATCCAGGACTCAATCTCACTGGTTGTTTACCGTGCCATGGGCACCATGAATTGCGGAGAAATCAATGTGCAGTGATTCTAACGAAAACGGTACCATGCTTGGCTGGCGGCTTGCACTGGTGTGCGTGTACAGTGTGCAGCTTAGCTTGGTTTCGGGCTGCGGCTCAGAAGACCTCGTGGGCCCTACCGTACCGGTGGAGGGCCAGGTCACCTTCAACGGCAACGCCGTTACGACGGGCACCATGATCTTCCTACCCGACGTCAGCAAGGGAAATACGGCCCAGTATGAGAGCCGGGCACCGATTGACGAGTCGGGCCACTATAGGCTCAAGACCCAGGGGAAGGACGGGGCCCCACCCGGCGCGTACTTTGTCGGCATCGCCTCATGGAAACGTCCGCCTGAAGTTGACGACCCGAATTTTAATGGCTTCCCGCCGCCCAACATTCCGCTCGTCCCGCTCAAGTACAATCGCCCCAAGAGCTCAGGTCTGACAGCGGAAGCACGGGCAGATGCTCCCGCCGGTGAGTATGACTTCAAGCTTGAGGGTAAACTGGGCACCCGGTAGTCAAGCTGCCGGTTTCACAAGTCTTCAGTACGGGCTTCATTAGGACAGGGCGATGCCTTTGAGCACCCGTCCTAACCTAAAAGCTGATCTTAATCTTACTCCTACTCGCCAGCAGACTGAATATCGAGCGCAATGACTTCCATCTCGTCGTTAAACATTGAACTCTTCCGGTGAGCAACCGCTTGCAGCTGGTCAGTTAGCCCCAGCGTATCGCCTTCATTGATCGTCTTCGACTGCGCCACCTGATAATGGGCGATATTGTAGGCGTATTCCAACAGGTGTTGCGCTTCGCCTTGGAAATCAGCAATTTCCAATTCCGGAAATCCTAGCGCCCCCAAGCCGGTTGTGTAAAGCCGCAGCGAGCGCGGCCGTATCTCCTCAACGCGAAAATCAACCCAGGCAAATAGGGGTAAGTCGTCCTCCGAGAGCTGTAGCGCCTGCTCAATAAAAGCTTGCGGTGGATGCACCAGCCGACCGGGGCCCCAAAACACGCCTCGAGATGCCGATGTAGCAGCTGCGCCCGCCACCAACTGCGTGAGTAGCGTGCTCGTCGCAACCGGCTTGCACCCTTCATCGACCACAGTAATCAGCAGGTGGGCCTGATGACTGTTCAGCTCACGTTCCGCCTCTGGCCAATACCAGGCGGTGGCACAGGGACCTTCCAGTCGCGACCAGGGAACCGGCTGGGGAACCAGCGTTATCGCAGCAGTGTGATCACCTACCGAAAAGGTGAGCAAGTTGTCCGTCTTACTGGCCAGCCTGACCGGCGGAATTTCGGCAAATTGCTGCCCCAAATACTCAGCCAAAACCTCAAAATCAACCAGCCGCGGCGCATCAAGCAAGACCAATGCCAACCATCGAAGTGGATTGTCCATTTATTATCTCTCAATCGTTCTCGCGCACAGCCTGGACAACGCGCGGATGGCCTGCCAAGTCGCTGATCGTGTTGCGCCGAATCAGTCCGGGAGCCGAATCCACCAACTCTTCGACCCGGGTAGCGCTAGTCGGCCCAACTTCCATAAGGAGCCAACCGCTGGGGCGAAGCCGCTCGGTCGCTTGGGGAATCAGCTGCTCAATCACCGTCGTCCCCTGCTCTCCCCCGTCGAGTGCCAGGTGAGGTTCGTGGTCGCGCACGTCCGCATCAAGCTGCCCCATTTCAGCCGACGTGACGTAGGGCGGATTGCTCAATATCAGATCAAACTCCGCAACCGACGAGTGCTCGGAAAATAAATCGCTCTGCAGAAACTCCATGTGCTCAGCCACACCGTGACGATCCGCATTCCTGCGGGCTACTACCAGTGCGGCCGGGCAAATATCTAGCGCGAGTACCGACGAACCCTGCACATGTTTCGCACAAGTCACGGCCAAGATTCCGCTACCTGTCCCGACATCGGCAATTCGAAACACCCCACCCGACTGGAACTCCTTTGCCAGATCGATCGCGCGCACCACCAACAGTTCGGTCTCCGGACGAGGAATCAGCACATCGGGCGTTACGTGAAACGAAAGCGAAAAAAACTCGCGATGGCCAACCAAATAAGCCACAGGAACACCCTCTGCCCGGCGGCGCACCAGTTCACGAAACGCCGCACAAACTGGCTCAGGAGCTTCTTCCTCATAGGCCGTATAGAGCTCGATGCGGGGGCAGTCCCGGGCATGGGCCAGCAGCACTTCCGCATCCAGCCGAGGACTATCGGCGCCCTTGTCACGCAAATAGTCGGTCGTCCACGTCAGCAAACGGCCGATCGTCCAGGTCTGCACAACAGTCGGATCATCGGAGGACATTGAACTAGATAAAAGTGATGAGGGATAAGGGAACAACCGAACACGGTCGACTATACGTCGACCGAGCGCAGGGGGGTAGCTCTACACACCAACCAATATCAAGCTCAGAAGATCGGGATTGGGGCCGATTTTCATCCAAACTGGTTGTTTAGCAATTCGGCGTGCAAGCCGAAAACGTCGTTTAATCCTCTATAATGACGCTGTCTACCGGCGGACCAAGGGCCCCAAACGCCTGTTTGTCAATCTTCCGCTCCAAACGAACTGCGAAGCTCCTGTTGCTCGTACTCAATAAGGGCGTCGGTGACCATTTGCATGTTGCCGGCTAAAATCTGGTCGAGCTTGTAAAGCGTCAATCCAATACGATGGTCGGTGACTCGATTCTCGGCAAAATTATAGGTTCGGATTCGCTGGCTGCGATCGCCGGATCCTACCAGAGTCTTACGCTCCTCGGCCCGTTTTTTCTGCTCTGCTTGTCGCTTGCCTTCATAAACCCGCGCCTTCAACTCGCGTAGTGCTTTGGCAAGGTTTTTGTGCTGGCTCTTCTCATCCTGGCACTGGACCACAATACCCGTTTCGTGATGGGTAAGCCGAATGGCCGACTCAGTCTTGTTCACGTGCTGGCCGCCAGGGCCGCTGGCATTGAACTTGTCGATGCGATAGTCATCCGGTTTCAGATTCACCTCCACGTCTTCCGGCTCGGGCATCACCGCCACGGTAGCCGCCGACGTATGAATACGGCCCTGGGTCTCCGTCTGCGGCACGCGCTGAACCCGATGTCCGCCGCTTTCGTATTGCATCTCTCGATAAACGCCGTCGCCAGAGACAGCGAGCATGATTTCCTTGAAACCACCCAATTCGGTGGGGCTGTGGTTCAGGATTTCGACTTTCCAGCCCTTTGGCTCCGCATGATGCTTGTACATCTCGTACAGATCACGGGCAAACAGGGCCGCCTCATCCCCACCGGTCCCAGCGCGGATTTCCATGACGCAGCGTGTGCGATTGGCATCCTCTCCGCCAATCGTCTGCAGGAGCAACTCATCCCACAGCGTCTCGCGTTCCTCGATGAGCGTGGGCAGTTCGGCCTCAGCCAATTCTCGCATTTCCGGATCGTCGCCAGCAGTCATCTCGCGCGTATCGGAAATTTCGGCGTTGACATCCTTGAAACGCCGGTACTTGGTCGCTAACTTGGCGAGCGAACCATGTTCGCGCGCTACCACGGCCAACTTTGGGCCGCTGGCCAGCACTTCTGGATCAACCAACTGCGCTTCCAATTGGTTGAAACGCTGCAGTTTTTCTTCCAGTAGTTGGCGCATGATCAAATAGCCAATTGGGCCGGGATTGATCGGGGCGACATCGACCCGCGGGATGAACACCAGCGCAAAACGGCCATCGCAAATACCAGCACTTGCAATGGCCTATAATTTCGGCAGGGGATTCCGACAATCTTTCCAGGCGGGCGTTTCTAGCAGTAACTCCAGGACTCCAAGAGTCCGGCACGCTACTTCTTTTTCTCGGAGGCCTTCTTTCCCCTGTTCAAACTGGCATAGCCGGCGGCGGCAAATTTGTTTTTGAATTTCTCGATCCGACCGGCCGTATCTACGAACTTTAGCTTGCCCGTATAGAAGGGGTGGCAAGCGTTGCAAATATCGACCTTCAGCTCCTTGCGCGTGCTCCGCGTCACGAAACTATTGCCGCACCCGCAAGCAACCTTGGTTTCTACGTATTCGGGATGGATGTCGGCCTGCATGATATACGGTCCTCGCCCCTGGGCGATTGTAGGAAATAACGAATCCACTAAAATACCACGAGTTCCGGCGGTGAACAAGGGCGTGCGAGCAGGCCATCTCGGCCTACCGTTGCCCACGGCCCTAGCACTCAAATACAAATCGCCCCAGGCGGCCCCGGCGGACAACACGTGCCAAAAATTGGTGACTATGCAAGATCGCGACCCTTCGCTAATCTTTTCGCTCTACCTATTGGGTTCGCTGCTACTGGGCGGACTAGGCTGGCCCCTGTTCCGCAACTGGGTGCCGCCGAACCGGTGGTACGGTTGTCGCACGCGACGGACAATCGGCAATCCGAAAATTTGGTATCCCGTCAATCGCGTTACCGGATTTTGGCTGATAGCCACCGGGCTGGTCACTGCAGTGGTCGCAACGCTTGCCTACATGGGTAATCTCGCTGGGAGCCTGAAAATCGGACTCGCAGCCACACTGAATGCTGCCACCTATGTAATTGGCTTGCTGGTGACGGCAGTGCGAATTTTTTTCCACTTAGAACAGCGCTGAGTCCTGAGAATGCCCTTCATAAAGAACTGCCGTTTCTTCGGTCGCGTGGCAGCTTTTGCAGTGGTGACCTTGTGCTACTGGATCAGCTTTGAAGTGGAAGCGTTCGTGCGGCGCAAATCGCCGCGAATCGATGTGATCAACAAGTGGGTACCTCGGTGGGCCCGGATCAATCTGTGGCTCTTCGGAATCCAGGTCGAAGCCCGCGGCGCCCACGTCGGCCAAGGAGACCTTTATCCTGGCGGCACCAACAATGTGGGCCGGATCTTCGTGGCCAACCATTGCTCGGGAATGGACATTCCAATTCTGCTGGCCACCGCCGAAGCCCACGTGATCAGCCGACACGACCTGGCCACCTGGCCGTTGATTGGACGTAGTGCCCGTCGTGTGGGTACTCTGTTCGTTGATCGTGCCTCGCGTCGCAGCGGGGCGTCGGTATTAAAAGAAGTCGATAGCGCGCTGCAGCGAGGCGAAGGGGTGGCAATGTTCCCCGAAGGAACTGCCTACGTGGGCGACCAGGTGCACAAATTTCGGCCTGGTGCATTCAACGCAGCCAAGCGCGCCGGAGCCGAAGTAGTGCCAATTGGATTGGCCTACGGCAGCGACGATGCTTACTACAACGTGGAATCGTTTATGTCCCACATTCGCCGGATTGCCAGTCTGCCCAGGCTGCAGGTAGCGATTGAAGTCGGCCAGCCTCTCTCATCGGCCCAGTACGCCGGAGTTGAAATGAAAGACGTGGCCCAAGCACAAGTCCAACAACTGGTAGAGCAAGCCCGCTTGCGGCTGAACGGCAGCGAGTCCAGCTTTCCTCCGACAGCGGCGACCGATGGAGGCCTGTCCACCCATTGATCATTGCCCGGCTGATGAAGTCGTGCCTCTGCTGGCGGAAAGGGCTGCAGTCTGCGAAAACCCAATTAAGGTGATGGCCCGTTGGCGGCGCAAAGATCAACAATAATACATTACTACCGCCCGGCGCCTTGTGATACTTAGGGGTGATTGGGATTTCTGATGACTGGAAAACTGATATGCACCAGCGACAGAATCGGCGGCATTTCTTGCAATCCTTTGCCTTCACTTCGGCCGCACTGACCGCGCCCGGAGCGTTTGCCGAACAGCTCACGCGCACGCCGCGGCAAACCGAAGGACCCTTTTATCCCGATCACCTGCCCCTGGATACGGACAATGATCTGTTGATCGTGAACGACAACATCACTCCGGCAGTGGGGCAGGTAACCCATCTGAGCGGACAGGTGCTCAGCACGCGTGGCGAGCCCATCCGTAATGCGGTCGTAGAAATCTGGCAAGTTGATCGCAACGGTTCCTACATCCATACCGACAGCGCCCGCCGTGGCGGCTACGACACAAATTTCCAAGGCTTTGGTCGCTTCCTCACCAACGCCAAAGGGGAATACTATTTCCGTACGATCAAGCCCGTGGCTTATGGCCCACGTACGCCGCACATCCACTTTGCAGTGAAACGCGGTAATCGCCGCATGCTCACGACACAGTGCTACGTGAAGGGCGATCCGCAGAACAATAGTGACACCATTCTCAGCCAGATTCGTGAAAAGCATATTCGCGAGTCGGTCATCGTTGACTTTATGCCCATCTCCGAACAGCGCAGCAGCGAATTGAAGGCTAGATTCGATCTCATGCTAGGCCTCACTCCCGACGCGTAGTCGACTGGCAAGCAGCGTGTCGATCAGCAATTGCACAACGTGAAAAGTAATCAGCGGCAGGATGGTGAGGCCACCGAAATCCAGCGCAATTACTAAACCAACCATAAGCGTTTTCTGGCTGCCGGCAAAGGCGACGGCAATTTGCTCGGGCCGGGCGATCCCGATGCGACCGGCCACCCAATACCCGCTGGCCCAGGCAATCGTGTGAATTGTCGCAACAATTATCAGCAAAGCAGCGAGCTGCCCGCCGAACTGCACCCATTGGCTGGCCAGCGCGCCCAACGTGGTTCCGCAATGCACGGCGCCCACGAAAACAATTGCTAGAATCCCCAACTGAGCATAAGCATTGAGTAGATGGCGGGTCTGGTCGGCCCAATGCCGGACGCTCCGCATGCGGCGCATCAGTTGCGCCAAACCAAGGGGCAACACGATCAGCGCCAAGAGTCGCAGCGCCATCGGCCCAAATGAAATCGCTGCCACAGTTCGTCCCGAACTGATTTGAATCAGCGCAGGAGTGACACAAAAACAACTTAGATTTGTCAGCACCGTTACAAGAAAACCCACACTATCGTTGCCACCAGCCAGGCGGGTCCATACGGCCGCCGAGGCGAGGGTGCATGGTACCGCCGCGGTAATCGTCAGCCCGAGGGCTAGGTCGTCTATTAACAGATGGCCGAAACACCAAGCCAGCAGAGGCACAAGCAGCCAGCTTGTCGCCACCGCCAACAGGGCGGGCCGCGGCGAGCGCAAGGTATCGACTAGATGGTCCATGCGGAGAGGCAGCGCCATGGCCCAGAGTACACTTCCAATGATCCATGCACTTGGTAAGCCTTTGGCAAGCGGAGCGCATCGGTCTGCCCAACCCATGCCGATCGCCAGCGTCCCCAAGAGCAAAAGCAAAAACCAGTGACGATGCATCAACCTGAGCATGGCAATCGCATAGAGGGTGGAGGGGGTGACCGGCGACCAATATCGCACCAACGAGGAAAACAAGTGGCCCCACTGGTCCTCATACGGGCCTGGTCATTGCTCACCTTTTTCGGTCTGCTTTTGAAGCTGTCGTGCCCTGATTTGATCGCCATAGTTTTGGGGCGTGACGCCGGTGGTAAGCAAATCCATCGCTTCGTCTATTCGCCCCAAAGCTTCGTAGGCCCGGGACAAGTTGTATCGTGCGCCAGCAGTCCAAGGGCCTCTCGGATCGGCATCGAGGGTCCATTCCTTAAGCCAATCGACGGCCACTTCGTAGTCGCCCAAGTCATAGCATAAAAGTCCCAACCAGTAGCTGGCATCACCTTTGACCCGGCGATAAAGGGCCTGCTTGCCCGGGGCTACCTTTTCTAGGATCGACGCAGGTGGACGCACGCGAGGATCGAGATACAGGGATTTCGCCTTGTCATGACCCAAATCTTCTTCAGAAAGGGGGTCATCGAGCTGGTCTGCGGGAATTTCTTTGGTTCCCTGAAAATGCAGCACGCGCGCCTTCCACAATCGTGGACGCTGGACAAATCCCAAAAACACCATCGCAGCTTCTTCCCGCTGCGATTCGGTCATCGCGTATTCGTCTAAAACGGCCTGATGCGGCACCCGCCAAAGACCCAAGTTGGCAATATGTGGATGCGAGTCTAGCTCTGCCGCGATACGCGAATTGTCTGCCGACAAAACCGCATAGTCGTTTCCGTCGAGTTTCTGTTCCAGCAGAGCGGCCCGGCGCGACAATTGCAGCGGCGACGCAATTAGATGGGCTTCCACCCGCTTGAGATCATCGGCCGTGACGGGATATAGTCTTTCTGCGTCAAGATCTAGCCTTCTCAAGAGCACGGGCTCCGCCCGCAGTTCGGCCAAGGTGGCAACGGTGCCCGCCTCTTTGCCGGGCACCGGAAATCCAAGCCAAGCGTCAAATAAATAGAGCTTACCCCCGCTCCATAGGGCAGGCAGCCAATCCCGCAAAGGCGCATTGTCGGAGGGTCCGATCGCAAGCATGACAACGTCAAGTTGCTGTTGACGGCACAACTCGCCAAACACCCAGGCCCGCTGGGCAGCCGTGCCGCGACCGTAGAGGAGAGCCTGCCAGGGCTGATGCACGATCCCAGGCCTCACCCCCCCGTCAAGTTGGATGTTGCGAATCGTCCAGTCGAACAGTGCCTCGGCAACCTCCAGGTCGGTGAGCCCGCTACCCTTGGCCCAGCTCGAAATATCGCGAAGCCAAAAGGCCTGTTGCAAAAGGCGACCATCGATTGTCTCAAAGAGCCCACTACGTTGACCGGCTGGGGTTAGCGAGGTGCGCAAGTGGTCCGACTCCCGCAATGCCTCGGGGAGTCCGCTCACTAGTGGGTCCGGCTCCCAATGCGACATACCTTGCTCTGCCGATCGGCCGGACGTTGCCGCAGTCGAAGGTGGCACATTGCGTAACCATTGGTTGAGCCTATCGTGCAGCAATGTCAGGGCGCTTTCGTCGGGACTCGGCTCCCAGCCCTGCATCCGTCTAGGCTTCTGGATGTAACGGCGCAAGCGCAGATTAATCTCTTTCATCCGCTTGTCCGAAAAACGCCAGATCTCGATCCGAGAAGGAATCGTAACCGGACCGTTCAGCCCCCTTTCGACAATGAGCGCGTTCTGCGGGTTGTTGCTCGTATCAAGCCGTCTTACAACCAGTTCGAGATGCGTCAATTGCTGTACGCCGTATTCCGGATCTTCATCGGTATAAGTGACAAAATAGCGCACCCGGTCGCCAGGACGAACCTTCAACGTTCGAAAATTAGCGTTACCCTTTGGAACCTCCAGATAGTTGTATGGGCTTCCTAGAACGCCCGGCGTCGTGCTGCAGGTCGCCAATACTTCTTGTCGATCGGCACTCTTTGAATCATCAAGAACGGGAAAAGGTGGCTGCAACTCGAGCGCAACCTCCTGCGGCAAATTATTGAGTCCCCGAGCGATGGCCTTGATCAGCGCTTCGGATTTCTGGCTTCCGACGTCGCCCGCGCTCCCCCGCCGAACGCCCAATCGACCTGGTAACGGCGCGCGCCGCCCACAGCTCTCGGTGAGCAACAATGCGCCTCCCAAAAGCAACAGACCAGCGATTACAACACGTAGATTAGTCACAAGCGGTCTCAAATTCTTGGAGCATCACGTTGCGGATGGAGACAAGTCGACGCATTACCGCTTCGATTTCACCCAACGGGATCATATTCGGGCCATCACTCGGCGATTGATCAGGGGCAGGGTGTGTTTCGGTAAATAAGCCTTCCGCCCCCAAAGCCATGGCCGCGCGGGCCAGCGGTTCAACCATCGAGGAATTGCCTCCGGTCGCGCCTCCCAATCCGCCCGGCTCCTGCACACTGTGCGTCGCGTCAAACACGACCGGCACCCCGAGTGCCTGCATCTGCGGAATCGCGCGCATGTCGTTGACCAAACGGCCATAGCCAAAAAATGTGCCCCGCTCGCAGAGCAATATATTGTCGCAGCCGGCGGTGACGAGTTTTTCGACAACATATTTCATATCGCCGGGCGACATGAATTGTGCTTTCTTAACGTTGACAGCTTTTCCGGTGCGGGCCGCCGCGATCAACAGGTCGGTCTGCCGCGCTAGGAAGGCTGGAATCTGCAACAGCTCACACACCTCACCGGCAGCAGCGGCTTGACTCGGCTCATGGATATCAGTTGTTACCGGCAGCCCCGTCGCGCTGGCCACTCCGGCCAACATTTCGAGCCCTGCTTTCAACCCTGGACCTCGTCGCGCACTGCTACTGGTGCGATTGGCTTTGTCGAAAGAGGCTTTGAAAACCAGTTGCACCGAGACCGCAGTTGCCACCCGCTGGAGCTCCTCGGCGATTTCTATCGCTAGCGCTTCGGTCTCGAGCACGCACGGCCCGGCAATCCACAATAGGGGCTGTTCTCGGCCACACAGGTAGGGACCGATCACCACTGGGTCTTGGTGGGGCACAATAACAAATCCTCGAGAGGTCAAACAACAACGTTGGATCGTAGCTAACAGCCATGAATATCAAATGCCGCTAGCGTTCCACCTCGGAGTAAAACGCCTAACGTGAAACCGTTATGCATTTCCACTGAGATTCAAGGTCGCAATATAACCTGCTTCCGCGCCCGCCGTGAAGAACGCTTGTCGCCGACCAAGGTCGACCTCAGTCGCGCGTCGAACAGAGGGATCGAGACCAAAACCTAGCTCCCGTCGGGGAACTACCTGTTGCGCTATATGGAAAAAGTGGCGCAAGCGTTCTATCACGCGCGCCACCGGCGTCCCGAACTACCCTGGCCCTGCCGAGTCACCCAAACCCGAACATCTCGTAACGAGACGCGTTTTAGGCAAGGCCATGAGGGCGGCCGGTTACCGTGGGGTGGCCAACACTAGCACTGCGGACCAATATTTGCAGGCAAGTCAATTTTCACAAGTCATTATTTCATAAAGGTTTGTGACACAACCGGAAGCCCCGGCATCCCGATCTGAGACAAAAACTGGTCGCAATGGCGGTCAGGTGGGCCAGGTGTGGTTGCGTTGCTTTAGATCGGCGCAAGCCCCCAGCTGGCTGCTGCGCTTTAAGGGCCAGTGGTTGGGTCCCGGCAGACAGCCAATGCAGAGGAAACGCTCTTTGCTGTGGCTCGGTGTCTCACACTAAGTCCTTATCTGGAATAGGGTTCTGCAACCTACCGAACGCCGGCTTCCGGACCACGGCCGCACTTTTGGCACGATAAGTGCCTAACTAATAGGCGAGACCGGCGGCGAATCCCCGCTGCCGACTCTCAACGACACTGGCCCGTGGGCCTCGGACGAACTTCGACGAACTGGTTTAGTTGCCCCTGACCGATTCGTATAGCCAAACAAGGTTTTGGCTCGTTCGAGGCCCACTTTTTTTTCTGGCCCACCAGCGATTCTCGCCGCGGCCTTGAGCTTAATTCATTTGCTCCCATGCAAGTTTGACCGCATATGATCCACCGCAGGCAACTACTTTCCTCACAAAGCTCGCCCCCAGACAGGTCCGGGCTCGCCACTGCCGCGAGAGGGCCGATTTTTCTCCCGAGCCCGATTTGCCGCTTCCGGTGAAACGTCAATTGTCCGATAGGTACCCCGATTGGCTTCGGCAACTTGGCGCAACTCGCTCACGAATTTGCTGGTTTCTCCGGCTCCCATACCAAATGTACTGATAGGGAATTCGCGGCTCGCTCCATCAAGAAGCATTCTCTTCTTGGTTTCTGTCGTAAACAGCTCACCATCAGTGAGCAGAAAAACAGTATCGGGTTGGATCACCAGCGCTGCCTCCAACGCTTCGTCAATGCTATTGCCAACGCAAAGCTCAACCGTATCCAACCACTCGCGCAAGAAGTTTGTATTCTTGTCCGTTGGGCGGACAAAACTTGTGGCGGGTTGAGGATAGAACAAAGGATATACGGTATCGCTGTAAAAGATCACGTAGAACTGTTGCTTTGGCTGCAAAGAACCAACGCTCTTGAGCAATTCATCGACCAACGTTTCGAATTTTCCGCCTTTCATCCCGCCAGAATTGTCCAGAATGTATAAAATCCGATTTCCCTCGATCTTGGTGCCAAAGAAGCTAGCCGTTGCGGCAGCGCCCAAACCCTCGCCCGCTTCGTCCATGCCGCTCCCCGCTTCGCCGAACAAGTCCCCCAGGTCGCCAAGACTATCGGAGTTGAATACCGTGTCGCCTGACACGTCTGCCAACGCGGACTCTGCCGAGAGGTCGCCAAAGGGCGTCGCGCCCGGGTCAGTAATTTCGGTAGCCAAGCGGGCCTCGAGCGACTCCAACTCTTCGTTAGGGCCGATTTCTAAATCCTGAAAATCCTCCACGTCCTCGTAGGTGGCTGTGCTTGTGTAGAAACCCAAATCTTCTTCCTTAGGCGGCAGGGCCAAGGTGTAAATACTCAAGAGAAAAATAATTGCAACGTGGACGATCAAGCTGATCGTCGAAGAAGGCAAATCGCGTCGACCCCGCTTGAGGGGCTGCTCTTCCTGGTGATGAACGGCAATGCCGCCCAAAATTGCCTCATCGCTGGGCGCTGCCCCGCGCGCCCTGGCCACCGCAGCCCTCTTCACAGGCTTGGCGCAGGACGCAGCGCGGCGTACCTGCGGCAATGATCGCTCGGCCACCGTCGTGGACACTTTCTTGCTGGGACGTTTTTGGCCACCGGCATCCGCCGGCGCACACTTCACAGCAGATGCCCGCTCCGCGGCCTGCACCCCCTTAGCAGGTGGTGCGGGAGGTGCGGCAGATTGGTCCACACCCGTCTTGCTGCCCGCAGAAACCTCAAAGAAAAACGTTTCGACCGCTTTTGCTTCCTTCTCCTTGATTTCCCTGTCCTCGATTTCCCTGTCCTCAATGTCCTTGTCGCTCACCTCTTGCAGCGGAGGATCCGGTGAGTCTGGTTTTTTTGGCGACGGACTGGCGGACATGGCAATTTGTACCAGCGGTGGCAAACAAACACCGTAATTCTATCACAGGTGTTAGAAAATAGAAAATTTTTCGAATCTTCCCGACACCAGGTCCGTTTTCTGTCGCTAGGGAAAAAATCTATTGGCGCAAGACGCGATGACCAATGAAACGCAGGGGGAAACCTTACTTGGGTCAACGAACCCACCGTCACTGGCCGTTGTTCGCCAGTTCATCGGCCGAAAATGCAGCCTGCCCCACCAGAGTTGTCCGGCTCGGCAGACGCTGCCAAACGCCGTGCGCCCAGAGCCCGGAAGTTGACTTTCGGCGACTTGCTAGCAGCACCACCGTTCATCAAAATCTTTTAACCTAACCCACTGGAAGTCCGATGACTCTGGTAGTACCAGTTTCGAAACCCGGTTTTGGTGGCGCAATTCTCAAAAATATTGCCGCCGACCGATGATGGTGAAGTGGGTTCTAGAACCCACTTCAAGTTCACTAGGCGGTTCTTTGTTTCAAGTGCCGCGTTGCCTAAAGGGGGATTTTGAAACTGGTTCCCGATTGTGCTATCCCACGCGACGAGCTGATCAGGCCTGCACCTCGGAAAATTACCACCACTGCTAGCGGCTCTTCCTCGTTACAACTATCTCATGAATCTTCACCCGAAAGTTCGGCCTCTTTGGCAGCGAGCTGTAATACTGCCCGCCCTGGTCATCCTGATGGCCTACAAGGCATTGCATCTGCCCAAGGGAATACTTCCTCGTGCATTGCGTTCGATTGTGACGCATTGGGACTATTCCATGTTTTGGGTACTGATCGGGTCGGGCGCGACGCGGGCCTATATTGATCAGCCTTGTCAATTCAAGATGCCCAGCTCTTTTTCACCCAAGGTGCTGGTCGCACCTGAGTACCAACTCAAAAAAGAACAAATTCGCCAGTTCTGCGAAGACGGCTTTCTCGGCCCATTCGACGCATTTTCGCGTGAAGATATGGCCGAATTTCGGATCCAACTATTATCCAGCGAACACACCAAGTCGAAAACCTACGGTTTCTGCACGCCCCGGGATCGGCATCTCGAGATGCCCTCCCTGTGGGAACACCTCAAGCATCCAGCCATCACTGAACGACTGGCCCAACTTTTGGGACCCGACCTGTTGTGCTGGCGATCACAAATCTTTTTCAAGGGTCCGCGCTCGCCGGCAATTCAGTTTCATCAGGCCAGTACCTTTATGGTTGAGGATTATCTCGACCCGGCCGTTTTTCCCGACGATCGCAACGAACTCTTTCAACTTACCGTTTGGCTGGCCGTCGACGATGCGACTCCTGAAAACGGATGCATGCAATTCGTCCGCGGATCGCACGACCGCGTTCGCACAGTCAAGTTTGGCGGCGAAGAAGGATTTTACAACGCGCAGTTTTCGCTGGAATTTGACCGGGATCCTAGCCGTATCGTCACGCTGCCGGTCCAGTCGGGGCAGTTCGTGATTTTTGCCGAGCGTTGTATTCACGGATCGCCCCCGAATACCACCGACCACTATAGGCTGGCACTCAATGCCCGCATCATTCCGACCCATGTGCCCGTGTATACCAACAAAGAAAAGTATCGCTCCGTCTACAACGGCGGAAAATACGTTTTGAAGAATTGGGGCGTAGCCGTCCTGCGAGGCGAAGACAGTCATCAACTGAGTCGTACCGCGGATATAGACCAGCTGCATAGTCAGGTTGCCAAACGAGGCCAAAAAGCAGCGTAACGCAAAGGGCAGACACTGGTAACGGGCGACCCAAGGGGCCCCCGGCAGGCTCGACACCCCACAATGGTTAAATCCTCAATCGCCAATCCTCAATACTTGTCGCTGACTCTAAGCTCCCAATTTTAGGCTGCTTGCTCCCCACTCTTCTTCCATGCAACACATTAAAAGCAAAACAGCACTCGTAACGGGCGCTGCCGGCGGCATCGGCCGCGCAATTGCGCTACGGCTGGCTCGGGAAGGGGCTGACCTAGTCTTACTCGATGTCGACGAGGCCGGACTGAGTCAAGTCGTCGCGGAGAGCCGAACACTGGGTGTCGAGGCTACTGGTCACTATTGCGATGTGAGCCAAACCCGACAGATCGAGGCCAGCACCCGCACCATTCTGGATCGGTTCGGTGGCATCGACATCTTGGTCAATAATGCCGGAATCACATACTATGGCCAGACCGATCAAATGAACGCGGCTGATTGTGAAAAACTGTTGGCCATCAATCTGCACGCCCCCATTCATTTCACCCGCCTGCTGTTGCCGTCGCTTTTGGAACGAACCGAGGCGCACGTGCTCAATGTGGCAAGCTTCTTTGGGCTCGTGGGCACCCGCCGTTTGGCGCTTTATACCAGTAGTAAGTTTGGACTGGTCGGATTTAGTGAATCCCTACGTGCCGAGTACGGTAAGCGCGGTTTGGGCGTGACGGCCCTGTGCCCGGGTTTTGTTGACACGAACCTTTTTTATTCAGCTCCACGCGGCCCCGACCAGTTGCAGGCTAAACAACCACCACGGTGGATGCTGACCACGCCAGAAAAAATCGCCGACACCGCGATCCGCGCCATCTATGGCAATCAAGGGGTGGCCGTCCCACAACTTTATGCCAAGCTGACCCATTACGGCAAACGATTCTTTCCTGGCCTGTACGACTGGGCCAATCACCTCAGCCGTAAACCGGCCCACAGGCGGCCGAACGATACTTCGGCCACCCCTCCCCAGCGCCGAACCGCAGCGTAGGAGCCTTTCCCGGCTGCAGCTCCCATGGATTCCACACCGCTCAAATCGTGCGCGGCGTCACGGGCTGAAGTATCTTTTTATTTGAAAAACATATTCAGACCGGCAGTAACGATAAGACCAAGTGCCGCCGCCGGTCATTCTCCCGGCTGGCCATCACACCCTCTTCCCATCCAAAGGGGAGTTGCAATGAACCAAACGATCGCGGCCCCCAGCATCAACGTCTTAACCTGCGGCAATCCCATCGAACCGGTTAGATAAAAAACCGCCGGCAACAGCGTCGCCGCCAGCGCCGCCCCGGAGACAATTTGAAGCAACACTTTCATAGTTATTCCCTCGCTCGCCAAATTCAGTATTTCCAGACCCCCTGCGGTTGGCATTTGCCGCGAGTGGCATCACGGGAAACGTCGCCCTACAACGCCATCCAAAGCTCGCGCCCAGCGCATCACGCTACTCGACTCTGGTACAACCTGCTCAGACTAATATAAAGGGCCGTGGCAATGAACCAACCCGGCAAGGCGACAAACCATATTTGAAACGGCTGGAAGCCGTTGATCTCAATTCCCGAGAACACCAAGCCGAGGCAAATGGCCAAGGTTACCAGCCAAGTCAGCCCGGCCGCCCAGTTGAACGACAGCCCGCTGTGCTCGGCATAATAGGACTTCAGGCCAAATCGCTTGAGTAGCCAAAAGTCGGCAAACACGACCGCGCCCATCGGCATCAGAATCAGACCGTACAAGGCGACAAAACCTAATAGCTTCATGGCAATCGCCGGAAATACACCGGCCAAGGTCGCAATAGCACCCGTAAACAGCGTGACGGCAAATCGCGACTTACTTGGCACCACCGCTTGAAAGGCGAGCCCCGCCCGATAGATCGTCGGGTTAGCAGTCGTCCAACCGGCAATGATTACGCAGATCAGGCCGGCAATCCCGCAAGCCTTGTACGCCAAGGGCCCGGGCAAGACGTCTGTGTTTGTGGGGTCGCCATGCAATTGCAATGCGTAGAGCACCGAGGCCGACAGCCAGGCCATAAAGTGTCCGACATACATGCCCGCGGCCGTCGCAATCCCGTACCAGGAATGCTTGGCAAAGCGAAATACCGACAGATCGCTCATGCCCACGTGCATCGCCATGTTGCAAAACCAGGCAAAAAACGTCACGTGCCAAAAGGTAAACTTGACGTTGTTCCCCAGCGGGTCACCCCCTGTCCAAATCTGGGTTTGTGCCAACTCCCAAAGACTGGCCAGCGAATTCACTTCCTGATCACTGGCAGCAATGAATCGCTGAAGTCCCACCAGTCCAAATGCAAAAAACACGAGCACCATCCAGGGCGCGGCAATATTGGCCACCCGTGCAACCATCCCATAGCCATAGGCAGCAACCAACGAGATCGCGGCACCCACCACGACTACGGCCATGACCCAGCCGACACTATTGGGATACACGTCCGTAAGACGTGGCATGGGAAATTCGAACCACACCCCCAGCGCCGTCGCCGAGACTGTGATCATGGAGCCGGCCAAAAAACAGAACATCACACCGTTGGCCAAATTGTAGAGCGTAACCAGAGAACGACCACAGATTTTTTCCAACTGGTAGTACAGGGTAAGCCGCGTGCGAATCGCAATGGGCGCGGTGAGTACCATCCAGCTCAACACAGCAAGTGCGTTGCCCAGCAAGAGCCCAAATACGACATCCACTGCGCTAACACCATGGACGACAAAAAGCGGTCCGATCATTAGCTCCGTGCCAGCGCAATGTTCGCCCGCGTACATGCCGACAAAGCTCTTAAATCTCAACAGAGCGTGCTTGGGTACAGGCTGCCGTTCATATTCATTAGTAGTGAGTGAATTGTCTTCCGCCATGAATGTCTCCGACACGAAAAAAGGGACGTGTGTCCGAACTGGCCAACCTTCACCGTTTGCAAAGGACCTCGTCTTCGTAACGCTTGAGCGGCTGCAACCAACCAGGGCCTACTGGCACTTCGCTCGAATGGCAGTAGTAGTCCCACACGGCACTGGCCGGAAAAGCCTTAAGTTCTTCGAGCATGGCTAAGCGAGATGTGTAGTCACCATCTACCTCGTAACCGCGCAACAGCTCGATCGGTTCAAGCAGGGCATGTAATAGAGCCTTGATCGTGGCCCGTGTTCCAATCACCCAGGCCGCCACACGATTGATGCTTGCATCAAAGAAGTCGAGCCCGATATGCACGCGTTTCAGAAAGCCCCCGCGGACAATCTCCTGCGCAATTGCCTGCAGTTCGTCGCTAAAGGTTACCACGTGGTCACTGTCCCAGCGCACTCCCCGGCTCACGTGCAGCAGCAGCTCGTCGACTGACTGAAGCACGGAAGAAATCTTATCGGAAATAACCTCCGTTGGATGGAAGTGCCCGGCGTCCAGACAAAGGATTTTGTGATTGCGGGCGGCGTAGCCCAGATAAAACTCGTGCGACCCAACAACATAACTTTCCGAGCCAAGACCAAATAGTTTACACTCGACCGCGTCTCGGTTGAGCCTGGGATCAATGGGCTGGGCAAAGATCGCGTTGAGCGACTCGGTAAGTCTCTCACGCGGTCCATTCCGGTCGATGGGTGTATCCTTGTGGCCGTCAGGAATCCACGTATTGTTGATGCACGGGCTTCCCAGCGCCTTGCCCATCGCAGCGCCGATCTGTCGGCAACAAATGCCATGCTCAACCCAGAACTGACGCACTCCCCGATCGCTGTGGGAGAGCGTAAACCCATCGGCTGAATTAGGATGCGAGAAATAGGTTGGGTTGAAGTCAAGTCCCAGTTGATGCTGGCGAGCCCAGTCAATCCAGGACAAAAAATGTTCGGGCTGCAACTGATTGCGATCCACGACCGAGCCGCCGTGATCGGCATAACTGGCATGCAGATTCAAGCGGTGCTTGCCAGGGATCAGCGCCATGGCTTGCTCCAGGTCGCCGCGCAGCTCTGCCACCGTTCTCGCCTTTCCCGGATAGCTACCGGTAACGGCGATTCCCCCCGTCAAAAGGCCATCGGGGTTTTCGAAGCCGCCCACGTCGTCGCCTTGCCAACAATGCATCGAGATGGCAATCTCTTTGAGCGATTCAATGGCAGCCCTGGTATCGACACCGATTGTGGCGTACTGCTCGTGGGCGAGTTGGTAGGATTTTTCAATACTGGAGTCGGTAGCAACACTCGAGAGTCGGTGGGACATGAGATTGTTTTCCTGTCTGTCTATTTGGCGATCAGTTTGGCAAATTTGTCTCGCTTCTCTTGCCAGGGCTCCGTACCCTCCGCCACCACCTCGCAAAGCTCAAACGAATGGGTGACAACTGCCCTCAACTCGGCAAGATCAGACAGCTCTCCACAACCGATCGCTTGCACTAAAATATTGCCGATGGCCGTGGCCTCGATGGGCCCCGTGATGACCGGTCGATCGACCACTGCCGCGGTCATCTCACTCAATAACTTATTTTGCGAACCACCCCCGACAACATGCAGTACTTCAAACGATTTCCCAAGCACTGTTTCCATTTGGTCGAGTGTCTGCCCATAACAAAGAGCCAGGCTTTCCAGGCAACAACGAACAATCTGCCCGACGCTTCCGAATTCAGTTTGCTGAGTTTCCCTGACGTACTGGCGTATTTTTTCCTGCATGTTTCCCGGGACTGCAAACTGGTCATGATTGGGATCAATTAGCGGTCCGCCCGGCCCGGCATTCCTGGCTTCCTGGGCGAGGTCAGCAAAACTGCGCGTGTCGCCCTGCTTCTGCAACTCACGGCGCAATTCCTGGACGAGCCAAAGACCCGCAATATTCTTCAAAAAACGGATCGTGCTTTGCGCGCCCCGTTCGTTCGTAAAAGGCACCTCGCGCGCAACCGCCGAGGTCACTGGGTGGTCCAACTCGGCGCCGAGTAGCGACCACGTACCGCTCGAAAGATAGGCCCAATCGGCTTTACCCGTAGCCGGAACCGCCGCCACCGCCGAAGCCGTATCGTGCGAAGCAGGAGCAATCACTTGTACGCCGGCCGGCGCGCTAGCGGCCTCGGCCACTTCCTGCCGCAGGGTGCCCAATAAGGCTCCAGGTTCAACGAGAGGGCCAAGAATGTCTGCTGGCAAGCCAACCTGATCCAACAACTGGGTGTCCCACTGGCCGCTTTCAATGGCGAGCATGTTACTGGTCGAAGCGATGGTCCGTTCGGTCACCAACTCCCCCGAGAGCCAATAGTGTAACAGATCGGGCAAAAACACCAGCCGCGCCGCTGCGTCAAACAATTGGGGCTCTGCCTGATGGCGGGCTGCAAGTTGAAACAGTGTGTTGAATGGAATCAATTGGATGCCCGTGCGCTCGTAGAGTTGCTCGAAGCCGCCGATTTGCTCCAAAACGCGTCGGCAAGCGGCTTCGTTTTGGGGATCCCGATAGCAATGCGACAGCGCGAGCAGCTCGCCGCTTGGTCCCAACAAAGTCCAGTCGACGCCCCACGTATCAACACCAATGCTGACAAGTTCGTGCCTGTGCTCCTGACACCATGCGGCGCCTGCGCGGAGACCTGATAGCACCTGCAGCCAAATCCCTGTCAGATCCCATACCGGCCCCGTGGGAGTAGGACAAGCGGTATGCTCAAACCGGTGGACTTCCTGCAGACGCAATTCTACAGGACTACCGTCCAGCACACCGACGATCGCGCGACCCGAACTGGCACCGAGGTCGATGGCAAGGTGGGCAACAGACATTGCGCGAAAAGCCTTCTAGCGCAGCGGCGCTTCCTGCAAACCACCGTCCCGGATATCGTCAATAAATATAGCCGACATGTGATTCGTGAGTGTTAGAGGGTGGCTCCTAGGCGATTCCTTTAGCCACATATTCCCACATCCAGCTAGCCTGGTCAAGCAATCCCGGTAGCGAGCCCAGCGCCGGAAGCAACATATTCAGGAAGACGATTGGCGTGCCTCCGGCAGCCGCGAAGAAATACCTTCTCCCAGCGCGCCGGGAGTCCGAGCTGGGCGAAGCCAACCCAAACACGCGCGAAACAAATAGCACCACCGGCAATCATCAAAAACAAGTGCCTAACGTTCTACCAACTCCTGAAACTTTCGGGTGGTCTCATCCCAAAGCTTCGTCAACTGCTCGACGCGGGCTGGAAGCATCGCGGCCAAGTCACGGGTCTCGGCCCGGTCCTGAGCCAAATCGTAAAGCTCCCACGGCTCGTCCCTGGCGGCGACTGCCTTCCAATCGCCGGCACGGATGGCCCGATTGCCTTCGTGAAGCCACCACAAGGCGTCGCGCACGAGCGGCTGGTCTTTCGAGAACGTATCGACCAAGCTCCGGCCGGGCGGCTCAGGGACATCTTCACCGTCATGCTCTTTCGGCCACACCCCCCCAGCGAGTTCAAGAATCGTCGGCGCAATATCAATGACATGCCCTACCGCACTGCGCAACTCACCTTGCGCGGCAAACTGCGTCGGTCCATGCACGATCATCGAGGTGGCAATCCCCCCTTCGTGTACCCAGGTCTTATGCCGGCGAAACGGCGTATTCGCTGCCCGACTCCACCCAGGTCCCAAACAAAGATAACTGGCCGCCGATCCCGGAGCGGCGGCCAAGTCGTGGCCATCGCCCCGTACCATGATCTCGGCGCTCGCGCCATTGTCCGAAAGAAAAAAGATCACCGTGTTTTCATACTCGCCCATTTGCTTAAGCGCGCGGGCAATACGACCAACTTCCTGGTCCATGCGGTCGACCATGGCTGCGTGAATTGCCATCTTGGTTGCCTGAAACGCGCGCTGCTCAGCACTGAGCGCGTCCCACGCCAGTTCGCGATTCACCTCTACAGCGCCGAGCAGCTCAAGCGCCTTGGAAAAATGATAAGGCGGACCAACACCCGGCTCCAGCCGGGAGAGCGTGCCGGGCACTAAACCGCGCTGCTTAATCTCTTGCCAGCGGTCAGCGCGGATTCTATCCCAGCCAACTGCATAGCGATCAGCATAGCGTGCAATGTCCTCGGGCGGCGCGTGCAGCGGAAAATGTGGTGAGGTAAATGCCACGTATTGAAAAAACGGCTGGCCTGCATAGTGCTTGCGATGATCCTTCAAAAAATCAATCGCATAGTCGGCAATCGCGGTCGTCGCGTAGTACTTGTCATCCAAGGTCATCGCGCGCAACGGCCGGCCATCCAGGCGATGATTTTTTGCCGTAAAAAAACGATCCTGATCGCGAAGCACGTAGGCCCGCTCAAAACCGCCGTCCGCTGGTTCGCCATCGACATGCCATTTTCCAGAAAGATACGAGTGGTAACCCAGCGGCCGCAGCAGCGCTGGCAACAGTTGCGCCCATGCCGGTCGCTGCCCCTTCGTCTTGACTCTAGTAACGGGCAACGCATCTCGATTCACTTGCTGCGCATAATACCCTGTCAAAAGGGCCGCACGCGTAGGCCAGCACCGGGCCGTATTATAAAACTGCGAGTATCGCAGTCCCCCGGCGGCCAACGCATCTAGATGCGGGGTCGAGATCTCACTCCCATAGCAACCCAAATCGGAATAGCCCATGTCGTCGGCCAAAATCAACAAGATATTCGGGCGGCGCAATTCGTCAGGCTGCACAGCGGCCGCCGCCGACCCAAACAAAACAATGAACAACAGCGGGGCTGGCGACCAGCTTGCAAAAAAACGCATAGTGCAACTACTCCAGTTGAATCAGCGTGCTATCTTCTGAAATCGCACAATAGTGCTTGCGGCATAAGCAACAAAATCTGTCGGGCACGTCCTCTGAGGGAGGGCCCACAACCCGAACAGGCACCAGCGGCACAAGAGCCAATGGGGCGTGTAAGCTTGGGCAATCGCCACCCGCCCCATTTAAAATGACAGAATGTTATTGCACGCTGCACCAGATTTTTCAATAGCGTGGGCGTGGACGCCTAGCCTATAGAATGCGCCGGGCTTTAAACTATTGCCCGCTGCGCAGCCAATAAACCATCCACTACAATCGCATTTTTGCGGGAGGTCGCGAGTTGCTGGGGGTAGCGGCGAACGCGTTCGACAAACTAAATCTTGCCAAGCGCCAGCGCCGCCCAGCGCACTTGCGCATCAATGTGTTGGCATAAACTCTAGGCCAAGGCGCTATTCGCAACATGCCCGGTCACCGGTCACGCCACCGAAACCCACGCCTTCGAGTCGGCCGACTTCAAAACCGCATCGCAAACCGACTGCGTTTCCAGCGCACTGCGAAAATCAGGTTGGCTGGGCTCCCCCGTCTCAAGCCCTTTCAGGAAATCGGCCACCTGGTGCACAAAACTGTGTTCGTAGCCGATGCTCAGCCCGGGTACCCACCAACGATCCATGTAGGGCATTTCGCCCTCCGTGACATGAATCGATCGCCAGCCCCGCACCAATGAATCGTCCGTATAATCGAAAAACTCGAGCCGGTTGAGATCGTGCAGATCCCACCGCAGCGAGCCGCGCTCGCCATTGATTTCGAACGTATAGAGAGCCTTATGCCCTCGCGCATAGCGGGTCGATTCGAACAGGCCCAGCGACTCGTTCTTAAAGTGGCACATGAACGTGCAAGCGTCGTCGATTCCCACCGGCTGGACTTCGCCCGTCTCGGCATGCAAACGTTCGGTTACAAAAGTCTCCGTCATGGCACTTACGTCCGCGATGCTGCCATTCAGCCAGAGGGCCGTATCGATGCAGTGGGCCAGCAGGTCTCCCGTAACGCCCGACCCGGCGGCCGACGAATCGAGTCGCCAAGTACCGGCCCCGCCCTGAGGAACCTCGCCAGAAATGGTCCAGTCTTGCAAAAAATTGGTGCGAAAGTGAAAGATTTTTCCCAAGCGGCCTTCGTCGATGAGTGCCTTGGCCAGCGTAACTGCCGGGATACGGCGGTAGTTGTACCAAACCATGTTGGCCACGCCTGCGGACTCAACCGCCTGACACATTTGCTCGCCTTCCGCAACGTCCATCGCCAGCGGCTTTTCGCAAAGGATCATTTTGTTGGCAGCTGCCGCTGCGATAGCAATCTCTTTGTGCATGTTGTTCGGAACACAAATATCGACTGCATCGATGTCGTCACGTGCCACGAGCTGCCGCCAATCGGTCTCGCAGGAAGCATAACCCCACCCGTCGGCAAACGCCTTGACGGCGTCCGCCTTGCGGCCACAAGCGGCCTGCAGTACTGGCCGCAGAGCAAGATCGGAAAAGAAATCGCCCACACGCTTGTATGCATTAGTGTGTGCACGGCCCATGAAGCCGTAGCCAATCATACCGATTCTAAAAGGTTCACTCACGGCTCAAGGCTCCTACGTTTGGGATTTTGGTGCGATCGACTGTGGCGCAATAAGGGGAATCTTCCCGGACCCAACTTCATCCGGACCAGCCATGCGCTTCGCGCACGCTGACCATTGTGGCCAAAATCTTTTGCCATGTCTCTGGATTGAGCATCACCTCATTCGGGAACATACAGCCGTCCCAGCAAATGTGCTGGCACGTCTTGGTCAGTTTGCCCGACTCATCACGCAGCCAATATCCTGCCGCATCAGCAATGTCGAGCTTGCCACCCGGATCGTCAGGCAAACAATGCTTGCCCGTCTTGTCATGCGATCCCGACCCAAACACAGTGGCATCATTTTGAGCGACATGAAAATCGAGCGTCCACGGCCTAAGCGCGCTCGTCAATTTCTTGTAGGCCGCATAAAATTCCTCGCGATTATTCCAATCAAAATCAGAGGCGAGCAGCGCATCGTCGGGCGCATTGTGCCCCAACAAATAGAGGAGGGTGTGAGCCATATCAGCTTGGAAGCCGAGCGCCGTTGGTCGGTTTACCATTTCCAGCAGCTTGGTCATATGCCGCCAGCTGTGCATGCCGCCCCAACAAATCTCCCCCTCGGCTACGAGTCGTTCACCGTATTTTTCAGCAATGTCGCAAGCACGCCCAAAGGTGTCGGCAATCGTGCGCTGATTGCCCGCAGAATCGGTCGACCACACTCCGGGATCGCAGGCCGAATCGATCCGGACTGCGCCATAAGGCCGCACACCCAGCTCGCTTAATGCAGCCGCTATCCGGCACCCTTTTTCGACCTGCTGCAAAAATTGATCGCGTTCCGCAGACGTCCCCATCGCTGATCCACCGCCCGTGGGAGGCCATACCGGTGCGACCACCGATCCCACCACCAGGCCTCGCGATTGAACTCTAGCAGCAAGGTCTTCGAGCTCCTTGTCCGTCGCATCGATGTCAACATGCGGGGCGAACAAAAACAAGTCGATGCCATCAAACTTGGTGCCGTTCACCTCAGCGTTAGCGGTTAGGTCCAGAAGCGTATCGAGCTCAATCGCGGGCTCACCGTCATCTCCCTTGCCAACCAATCCAGGCCAGGCAGCGTTATGAAGTTTTGGGTAATTATGGGCTTGAGTAGTCATGGGCAATTTCCAATTTGCGGTTCGAACAATTGGGTGGTGGGTAAGACCCGAGTCGCGCCGAATCGTGACGCTATGGCGACAGAACTGGATTGACGCCCGGCCCAAAGTGTTTGAGCATGACAATCGGGTCGGTCTGGCTGGGATTAGTCAGGGACAGACCTTGGATGGCGGCCTCCGCAGACACAAAATATTCGTCATGGGTTAGCTGACCATAACGAATGAGCGAGGGCGTTTCGATGTCCCATACGCCTAACTTGCCATGACCTTGCAGCACAATCAGGCCGTAAGCTCCCGCGTCCTTGATCGTGACCGTTCCACCAGGAAGGATTGTCAATTCTTTCGCGCTGTAGGCCTCATTGCGGTAGCAAATCCATTTTTCTTCGTAGCCTGCCGCGCGCATCTGCTCCAAATCAGCAACTGGAATGGGTGCCATAAAGTGATTAGCTTTGAAGTTGGGGTCGAGGTTGAGTTCCCAATCGATCACGTCCACTAGGTAATCGAAATTACCAACCTCGCTCTTCGGAGTATCTTTCCACAGCAGCTCCTCAGGGATCACCTTGTCGTGCGACACCGACTCGTACATAGCAAACACGTCCGAGGCCTTTTGCGGCTCATAGGTACAAAGACTGCCCGGCGCATGCAAAATACCAGGCGGAATATCCCATCCTGTTCCAGGAGTCAGACAATGTGCGGCCGACAAATCGGTAATGCGATTATCGCCTTTGGTAAATCGAACGAGCGTGTCACGCATCTGCTGCTTAGAAACACCGCCCTGCAAGCCAAAAAAAGTATAGGGGAAATCTCCTCCATGATTATTCACTTGTGGCGGAAAGTAATACGCTTCCGGCTTTCCGCGAGCATTCACCCGGGCCGCGTACTCATCGTTGTGATGGATATGAAAGGGCAGCGCACCCTGATTGTCGAAAAACTTGGAATACATGGGCCACCCCTGATGGGCATTCCAAAGGTCGTCACCAATCAATTTCCCCTGCAGCAAATCCACCGCATCGCACAAACGCACAAACTCTGCCCTCGCGCCATCCTCAACGACAATATGACTTAGACCCTCATCCTTGCTGGTCAGCGGCCCATTGTCGGCGGGAGTCGTTGAGGAAAACCAGCGCTCGTCGATGCCACCACGGTTTGCGCCCAAAGCGTAGTAGTCGTCCGGATGCAGCTTGATTCTCCTCCCGGGAATGCAAAACGATCGCGGTACCCAGGTCGGAGTTAAGCGCAGGACGCCCTCCCCTTGATCCATCGCTCTATCGCAAACAGCTTGAACACTCATCGCTTATTCCCTATATAAACCAGCCCTTGCAAACAAATCGCCTGGGAAAAAATCTGGCGCGATTCATCGCATGCCAGGCACGCCAATCTTGCAGTACAGCCCAACGTCAAGGATATCGTTCGGCCCCATCGAGGTAGCGCAGACCGGTCGAATCGTCAATTATATGAAACGGACCACCTTTCGGGGAGGACCCGATCGAGAAAATGAAGATTAGGGCCAAATTGCGATCCTTAATCTTCTGGATTCCCCGGTGAGTACCATAGAGCAACTCGCTGGACTTGCTGATTGCCTCCGTCTGGATATTGATTAAAAACTAGGCTTGCGACATTGGCAGCGGGAAGACGGTTGTCGACAGCTTTGCGTAGATCCGTAGTGCGCCGGTGTGTTAGAATAACAGTCTCGCCACAGCTCTGCAGAAAGCCGGAAGTGGATTTGCCGGGAGCATTTTCACCTTCGCTGGGCCAACCACCGAAACCTAGACCAGGATTTAACATGACACGAGTCGGCATCATTGGCGTTGGCTTTATGGGAATGGTGCACTACCTAACCTACCAAAAGCTTGTGGGCGCTGAAGTCGTGGCGCTGTGCGACTGCGACACCAAGAAACTCGAAGGAGACTGGACCGGCATTCAGGGGAACTTCGGCCCGCCCGGTGAGCACATGGATCTGTCCAAGGTGACCACCTACGAATCTGCAGACGACCTGATCGCCGATCCCAATGTGGATCTGGTAGATATCACGCTCCCACCCGCGGCGCATTCCGGCGTAGCCATCGCTGCGCTTGGTAGCGGAAAACATGTGTTTTGCGAGAAGCCGATGGCGATGACCGTGGGGGACTGCGACCGCATGGCTGCGGCCGCCAAGCAGGCGAGTCGCAAGCTGATGATCGGCCACGTATTGCCATTTCTTCCCGAATATGCGTGGGCATTGCGGGAGATTCGCAGCGGGGCGCACGGCCGCCCAATCGGTGGTTCTTTTAAGCGGGTGATCTCCGATCCCGCCTGGCTGGAAAACTACTGGGACGCTACAGCTGTGGGCGGCCCCCTGCTCGACCTGCACGTACACGATGCCCATTTTATTCGCTTGGCATTTGGCATGCCCAAGACGGTTGCTTCACGCGGCTCGCAGCGCAACGGGCTACCCGAACATTGGCATTCCCTCTTTGGCTATGACAAACCCGAAGTTACCGTGCAAGTCACGGGCGGGACGATTCGGCAGGCAGGCCGACCTTTTCTTCATGGATTTGAGATTCATTTGGAGCGGGCGACGCTCGTCTTTGAGTTTGCCGTAATCAAAAATGCCGATGGCAGCGACGAGGGCCGCTATCTTTGCCCTCCCACGCTCCTCAACCCGCAAGGTGTCGCACAGCAGGTCGAAATGGGCGACGGCGACCCGATGAACGCCTTTTACGCCGAACTCGGCCATGCTACACAAGTAGTGCAAGGTGTTGCCGAACCCGACATGCTGGCCTGTGACCTTGCGCGCGATGCAATTGAGATCTGCCGCCTCCAGGCAGACAGCCTATTCGCCCCGGACAATCCTGCCACCTGAATATTATCCTGCGATGTTCTTGACTACTCTGCTCCACCAAAGTTTTTCACCAAGGCCTTTCCGAAATGACTTCGATGCCCATCGACGAAATTGAACGAATCCCATGCCGTGTGTTTTGCGATGCTAACGAGGCAAGCCGCGCGGTCGCCAGGCAAATAGCCGATCTGATCCTTCGCCGCGCAGACCAGCAGCGCACTTGCGTCCTCGGGCTTGCGACAGGCAGCACACCAACGGGCGTGTACGGCGAATTAATCCGGATGCACCGCGACGAGGGGCTCAGCTTTCAGAACGTGGTCACATTCAACCTGGATGAATACTATCCCATGCAGTCTGAGAGCCTGCAAAGTTATGTTCGCTTTATGAAGGAGCATCTTCACGATCACATCGACATTCGGCCCGAGAATACCCATATTCCGGATGGCCAACTGCCGGAAGAAAGCGTGGCCGACTACTGCCAGCGCTACGAGTCGATGATCCAAGAGGCTGGCGGCATCGACCTCCAATTGCTGGGCATCGGACGCACGGGGCATATCGGATTCAATGAGCCCGGTTCGGCCCGGACCAGCCGCACGCGTTTGATCACACTTGACCGCGTCACGCGAAGCGACGCTGCAAGCGATTTTTTTGGCGAAGACAATGTGCCACGGCGCGCATTGACCATGGGCGTGGGCACGGTTCTCGACGCTCACCAGGTGGTGCTGCTTGCGTGGGGCGAAGGAAAAGCGCCGATCATTGCCGAGGCGGTCGAAGGACCGATTTCTACGAGTGTGGCCGCGAGTTTTCTCCAGGATCACGCCAACGCGCAAATCGTGCTGGACGAGGCAGCTGCGGACCAGCTTACGCGGCGCCGCACGCCTTGGGCGATCGCCGCGGTGGAGTGGGACGAGGCCATGATTCGCAAGGCAGTCATCTGGCTGGGACTTAAGCTCGACAAGCCGCTATTGAAGCTCACAACCGAGGATTACAACGAAGAAGGCTTACAAGATCTGCTGGCGACCAGTGGCAGTGCAAACGATTTGAACTTGCGCGTCTTCCGAAGTCTGCAGGCCACAATCACCGGCTGGCCGGGCGGCAAGCCCGAACGGCGCAAGCAACCCGGTGACCGAGCCCGTCCAGACGACCACATCTTTCCCAAGCGGGTGCTGGTTTTTTCGCCCCATCCAGACGACGACGTGATCAGCATGGGAGGAACCTTAATTCGGCTGGTGGATCAGGGCCACCACGTGCACGTCGCCTACCAAACATCAGGCAATATTGCCGTGTTCGACGACGACGCCGAACGTTTTGTCGAGGTGATTGGCGAGTTCAACCGCCACTTCGATATCGGTCCGGAGCAGACCGCCCATCTGGAGCAGCACATCGAGCGATTCTTGAAGAAAAAACAGCCGGGAGAGATCGACAGTGACGAAGTCCAGTATCTCAAGGGCGAGATTCGGCGTTCCGAAGCGCGCGCCGCTGCGCGCTACTGCGGAATTCCCGTTGAGCAATTGCATTTTATGGACATGCCGTTCTACGAAACGGGCCGTGTGCGGAAGAAGCCGCTGGGTGAAAAAGATATCCGCATCACCGTGGAGTTACTACGCGAAATCAAGCCGCATCAGATCTACGCCGCCGGTGACTTGTCGGATCCGCACGGCACACATCGAACTTGCCTGGCTGCTGTTGGTGAGGCGTGCCGGCAGGTTGCCCAGGATGATTGGTTTTCCGGGAGTCAGGTCTGGCTTTACCGTGGGGCCTGGCAGGAGTGGGACCCCGACCGGATCGAAATGGCCGTGCCACTTAGCCCCCAAGAATTGTCGCGCAAGCGAGTGGCCATATTTAAACACGAATCTCAGAAAGACAAAGCGCTGTTTCCCGGCCCCGACCCGCGCGAGTTCTGGCAACGGGCCGAGCAACGCAATCGCGAAACCTCGCAAATGTACGACGCCTTGGGGCTGGCCGAATACGAGGCCATCGAGGGCTTTGTGCGATGGCAGTTATAACCCGCCTAGCACCTCTCTCCTAATCCTCCTCCGCATACTCCGTCCGCGATTTGCGCCCGGCATGGAAACCTGACATCTTCGCTCGCCATCGAACATCACCGGCGCGAACCGGTCGGCAGTCAGGCTACCGTTCTTCTTCCGCTGGGAACTACGGCCTCACTCCAGCAGTACAGCGGAGCCTTTAACCATGATCCTCTCACTTAGGCTGGTACTAAAAGCAGAGTAAGGCTAGGCTTCCCCTGACATCAGTTCGGCCCTGTTGTTGACCACCATCGTCTTGGTCACCAGCATGTTGACCGCCGTCTTTGGCCACAAGGCCCGCGACGCCAGCCTCTTCGGCAACATGGGGGCCCTGCCCCTCACCATGGCCTTATTCGAGGACATTATCTTTCTACCTGCACAGCTCATCCGTTTTGCCGGACGAAGGGGCAACTTCCAGGCGCACCCCACTGAGAGAATAGCTGTCGTCAGGGCATCGGCAAAATGATGGGTGCATTTTCCATAAACGACGCTTCGCGTATGGCACCGTTGATTTTGTACTTCACGACAAGTTGCTTGGCGCGGCCCGGCGCCGGATCGCCACCGAAGCTTGTGTTGTAGTCGGGCGAGACCAAGCTCACAATTCTCAATCGGCCGACGCTCTTCTTAACGACTTGGGTAACTTCCTTCGTATCGTCGCCAATCCCATAATGGGCCTGAATGATTTCAATCTTCGCCGGAGAAAATCCCTCATTCTCCACGAGTTTTAGAACTTCGGCCGCAGCGCCACCAACTTTTTGCGCGATCGCCCGTGTGACTCGCCTAGCATCGCCAGCAATCGACGGGATGCTACGGGCGGTCGCGGCGACCACCAGTGTGTCCATGCTGGGATGGATCTCCAACACCTTCAGCGCCAACAAACGTTCGTCGTCGCGGGCGGCAACTTTCAGGGCCTGCTCGCACATCTCAGCGCGTTGGGCATCGGTCCGTTTCATCTGCCGGGCAATCCGCAGGTAGCCACGGAGTGCCCGGATCCGGTATTTTTGGTCCGCAGTAGGCTGCGCCAGCTCGAGAAGCACCGGTGCCGCTCGGGGCGTCATCCACTTCCCCAGCGAACGGCTGGCCACCTCCTTCAGCTCAACTTGATCACCCGCGGCCGCCTTGCCAACGGTCGCAAGCGACGTGGCACCTCCCACGTTGCCCAAGATCTCAAGCAGCGCGGATTGCGCGGAGAGCGAGCTTCCCGACATGGCGCTGCTAAGCTGGGCCGCACACGCTTCCGGATCGGGCATCCGAACGCAAGCAGTTAGCAATGCCTTGCGGGCCACTTTAGTGTCGCGCTGGTACTGCGGGCCGGTTACCCGCTCGATCAGGTAGCCCAGTTCGTGCAGCGAGACGGTGGCTCCCAGGGCCATTAAAGCAGAGGACCGAATTGCTGGGTCCGCATCGCCGGCAGCCTTCCGCAGCTCCGCAACAGCTTGAATCCTCCGCAACCCAACAACATCGATCAAAGTCGCACGCAAACGGCCGTTCGCGTGCGTCAGCCGTGTCGTCACTTGCGCGTCGACTTTTGGATCGGCTAGCGCCCCAAGGGCGCGCGTCGCCGCCTCGGAAATTTCAGTGTCGGCGCCCACCGCCGCGTCCAATAGCGTCTGCATGCAAGTGACGTCGCCAATTCGTCCCAAGACTTGCATGACATTGAGGCGGACATTCTTGGAGCCACGCGACGCCGCCTGCAAGATGGTGGGCAAAACCGTATCGTCGTCGCGCTGGGCCAACGAAAGGACAATCAAGGCTTGGCGCGCCGGACTCACCCGGTCGAGTGCGCCCACCAGCGACTCGGTGACGTCAGCGCTCGCCAGCTCATTCGCGGTACTCAGCCCAATCCGAAACATCTCCTCGTCGTCGGCACGCAACTGCTCGGTCAACAGTGGAATCGACCTGCGGGCAAGAATAACTCCGCGAATAGCCTCTCGTACCCGCTGCGCCGGAACGTCGGCGGTGCGAACCTTGTCATACAAGGCCGCCGCCTGCCCATCACGTCCTGCTTCCAGCAATTGTTCGGCGACAAGGATACACCCTTGTGCCACTGCAGGGCGCACGGCGACTGCCCCGCTGGCCAACGCCCGCTCTAACACTTGAGCTGCCGTGTTGCCGCCGATTTTTCCCAAAGCAACTGCGGCTGCCGACGCCACCTGCAGATCTGCGTTACTAAGATGTGCGGCAATGCCCTCAACCGCCTTCGCGTCACGACGCACGGCCAGTGAGTTGATCACACCCACCAGCGAACGCCCGGAGAGCGATCGCATAGCGCTGCGCAGGGCCGCATCCGCCGATGGGTCTGGGATAACTTCCAGCGCCGTCCGCGCCCATGAGGTCAATTCTGGATCGGCGACCAGCTTGGCCAGCGCCGGCACGGATTTCGCCGTGCCCACCACTGCCAATTGCTTGCAGGTGAGTGCTTTTTCCGCCTTGGGCGCGTCCGACTGCAGCACAGCCACTAGTGCGGACTCCCGATCGCGCTGCGTCTGGCCGCCCGGTTCCGCTTGGGCTCCGCAACAAAACTCAATCGCCATCGTTAGGATCAGAAAGCTGGCCCCTAGTAGCCCCCAATGCGACCTGTTCATTCCACTATCTCCACATCCAAAAGATTGACTGCGAACCCAAGTTTTTCAAATGCTCCAGGGAGCACGCAGGGCTTCACTTCGTAAACGATTCGCCTGATCATCACCGACAAACTCGTTTTTTAGCGGGTCGTAGGTGAGCGGACGATCTAAAAAGATCGCAATGTTGGCGGCGTGACATGCAATATGAGCATAGCAGGCGACCTCCGCGCTCGCCCGCGGCGCTAAGCGTGTCTTCACGCAGTTGAGAAAATCGCGCACATGGAAAGTGGCCGGATAGCCGCCAATTTCCTCGACTTCGCGCCCGGCCAGCAAATCGGGCGAACTCAAGACAAACTTTCCGCTGTCGCCCGTTTCGATCCAGCCGTCGTCACCTTCAAAGCGCACCGGGCACGAACCCAAGGGCATCCAGCCGCCCCCTCGTATGACCAGCTTGACGCCGTCTTCGTAGAAGGCTTCCAGGCGCCCGTCCTGAGGCGGGTGGTATTTCACTGGGGCGGTCGTATCAGCTCCGGCGGCCCACTGGCAAAGGTCCACGCAATGCGACCCCCATTCCAACACACCCCCTCCGACCATGCCCCCACCCTTCTCAAAATTGAATCCATCCAGGTGCTGCTTGTTAAACGGACGCCACGCCGCAGGCCCTAGATAAAGATCCCAATCGACATTTTCCTTGGCCGGTTCCGGCTCAGGAGTCGCCCAGCCGCTGCTCACAGTACTCATTCCTGCTGGATGGGCGTAAACCGTACGCAGCTTTCCAAGTTTTCCGGTGCGGGCCAGCTCGCAGGCGAATTCAAAATGAGGCAGATTGCGCCGCTGCGTACCGGCCTGAAAAATGCGGCCCGTTCGCCGAAAGACCTTCGCCAGGTCGAGGCTCTGGGTAATGTTTTTGGTGGACGGTTTTTCGCAGTACACGTCCTTGCCCGCCTTGGCCGCCATGGTGGCGGCCGTCGCGTGCCAATTGGGCCCAGTAGCAATGAGCACTGCATCGATATCATCACGGGAGAGTAGCACGCGAAGATCACGATACGTTTGGCAATCTTTCGTTCCGTATTTTTCGTCGATCGTGGCTTTTGCGCGCGATCGGGCAGTTTGCTTGACATCGCATACGGCAACGAATTGGACGTCCTCTTGCTGCAAAAAACAGCCTAGGTCGTAGGTTCCCCGATTGCCTATGCCGATGCCACCCACAACCACACGGTCGCTGGCCGCAATCGCTTCGCCGTAGCCCAGAGCCGAACCAGAAATAAACTGTGGCACGGCCAGCGCTGTACTCGCATGGACCGCTGTTTTCAAGAAGCGGCGACGCGAAGCTTGAATTTTTTCAGACACAGTCATCTCCTATTTCCATCTATCAGGTATTTCACCAGGCCGAATGCCACACAGTTCGCAGTCGACTCAACCGATAAGCGCACTCCCCAGGCCATCGGCTATTAAGAGCAGTAGGTACGGATTAGGCCCTATTCGAACAACGAGACACATCAACGTCTCTAAAGTGTATTTCATTCAGGAACCGCCTGAAAGTGGTTCCACAAAGAATCCAATACAACTGTCTACACATGCGCCCATTGCGGCGGATGTCGACACATCAGACGTATCGATCTTCCACGCGAAAACTCACGTGCAGGTTATCGGAGTCGTACAGCAATTTGGCCCCGGTGACGGGACGATGGTCGCTGCTCTTTGGGTGAAATGCCGACACTGCCAGCGCAGGCACATCAGTCCAGGGCGGAAGATGCCATTGGCCGTCGAGGCGTGGCGGTGACACCGCTGGTGAAATCATGTATTGAATCAAAACGCACCTCGCTCACTGGAACTCGAAATTGTCTATTTTTCACCTGAACCTTAAACTACAATTTAGCAAATCGCATAAATCAGTAAGCGTGCCCGTTTGTCCAAACCCCGTACGCTGGGCAATGCAACCATCGGAAGCCAGATCGAAATGACCGAACCTCTGCGAAGCAAAAAAACGACCGCCGACGATCCCTTGCCCGGCAAGCTTGCGCTGGGCGCGATGGCCGGTGTGCCAACTCCCGGGTCTGGGTCACTGGGAACGGGATCACTGGGGCCGGAAAACAAGCGGTCGGAAAAACTCCGGGTGAAATGGTACCGTAGTCCGGTGCCGCGCGAGGAACTCACCAAGCTAAATCGGCGCAGTGACCTGCTGGGATTTTCCCAGACACTGGGTTTTTTGGCGGTACTTGCGGCAAGCAGCGGGTTGGCCATCTATTCGTTTTTCCATTGGCACAGAGTTGCCACGGCACTCCTGATTTTTTTGAATGGGCACGCATGGCACTTTTTGATCAATGGTTTTCATGAATTGATCCACGACTCCGTCTTTAAAACTCGCCGGCTCAACCGCTTTTTCTTACGGATTTTCTCCTTTTTGGGTTGGTACAACCACCATCACTTTTGGGCCAGTCATACAGAGCACCACAAGTACACGTTGCACCCGCCCGATGATCTCGAGGTAGTGCAACCGGAGTTCTTTTCCGTAAAGAACCTAATCAAAACTGGGATCGTCAACCTCAAGTGGCCTTTGACAACGATTGGCGATCACCTGATGCCAGCGCTGGGCAGGATTGACCCCAAAGAACCATGGACACAAGCTCTGTTTCCAGAAAGCGAATCCCAGCGACGTCAGGCCTATTTCAATTGGGCCCGCATCGTCTTGGTTGGACACGCACTCATCGCGGGAATATCTTTGGCGTACGGGTGGTGGATAGTCGTCTTGGTGATCAACTTGCCCATGATGTTTGGCGCGTGGCTGCACTTTTTTTGCAACAGCAGTCAACACGTAGGACTGTGCGACCGGGTGGCCGACTTTCGACTGTGTTGCCGCACGATCTACTTGAATCCGCTATTTCAATTCTTGTACTGGCACATGAACTACCATACCGAGCACCACATGTACGCGGCTGTACCCTGCTACAATCTTGGGAAGCTCCACCGGCTGATTAAAGAGGATTTGCCGTATTGTCCCAACGGTTTGGTGGAGACGTGGAAACAGATTTTCAAAATCCAAGTGCAGCAGCAAGCCGATCCCGATTACCGTTACGTAGCCGAACTACCTCCGCCGGCCCCTGCACAAGAGGGCTGACAGGCTGTCTACGGTGTTACGTCGCCAGGCAATCTCGGCATCTCCATGCCGACAAACGGTATCGAATTTCTGAGTATGGCACCCGAGCAGATTGTCGAGCCGGCATCCCAAGCGGCATACAGCAGCCACCCTTGCTGAACTCTGCAGGACCGACAACGACCGAAAAAGAATCGGCGGAAGAATCCAGCGCAGCAGACAAAGTGTTTGCGAATCTGGGTGATGCCGTTAGCACTACGACCGATGGCACTCCCCAAGGTAGATCGACTTGAATCCACCTCGTGCTACCCTCTAGTCTTTTTAGGCAGCGGGTCGTTCAGAATACTATCTCAGCGCGCGCGGCCAGCCCGTCAAACGAAATCGTGTCGCCCAATTCCACGTAATTTAAGAATTGGGCGGCCTCGATAAACGCATCGGTCGTAACCGCGTTGAACCAGTAGCTGGTGACATAACCAACTGAAAAACGCGCATTCCTGAGGCAGGTGCTGCGAGGGCCACAAAAACCCAAACCGAGTTCCAGGTCTAAAACTGGGGCCAGACGATCTTTCTGCCAGGTGTTGTAAGCCTGGACCGGGGCACCTTCGTCGCTCTGCGTGTAGATTCCCTCATATTGGCCCGCCAAAAAGCTGGCATACGACCGGGCGTAGATGAAGGCAGGGCAACAACAGGAGCGGGTTTCCACTTCGAATCCGAACTTGGGGCCAGCGCCCCGAAAATCGACACGCGCGTTGAGCTGCCTGTCGAGCGAATCCACATTTCCGCCGAACAATGGCTGAAACGAGCGAAAGTCCTGGTCGAATTCTGCGTAGCGCACCCCAGTGACATAGTTTAGCCGAATCGGCCCACACCCTCCGAGACAGCTGCCACCACAATTGTCACCGCAACCGACCCGGTCACCACAGCCGCCGCAGCAATCTGAATTACTGAAAACCCTACGGCGGTAGTCGATATCGATAATACGCAAGTCGATGCCTAGGCTTGCCGACGCCTCAAAACCTAGGATGGCCGGATCGAACGTCACCGGATGGGTAACCAGCGAAAAAATATTACCTGCGGCTGGGTCGATAGATGCGCTGGAGGTACCGCTCCCTTCATAGTGTGTGTAACTGGCGCTCAACCAGGAACAAGTTGAGAGCAGCGTCTCCAAACCTACGCGGAATCCGGATTCGTAATCAACGTCTGCCGTAGCCGTTGGGCCGACCGGCACACCGTTGGATAGAGGCACCGCGTAGGCGACCTCAGTGCTTCTGGGTTGCCAAAGCAAATAATCGGCAAACATTCGATACTTGGGCGCCGGGGCACAGCAGGGGCTGCCACAATCTATGATCGCATCGCCGCAGTACCCTCCCCGTCGACACGTATTGGTCTGGCAACTTGGACAATCGCCCAGGTCGCCGAGCTGATCCAGGTAGACCGGCCCCTCATGATTGACACCGTTCGGACCGCCCACCATTTCTTCACCGGGCGGAAGTGCTTCTTCAAACTGTGCTAATCGGATGCCACTGGAGTCTGCAACCGCTGGAAGCGCAAGTTGGGACGCGAGCAGTATGTCACCGATGTCGTGGCGCACGCCGACAATTTGTCCCAGATGCGGATCCAGGTTCGTGCCCTCGACGGGCTCTACGTATCGCAACACACCTCCATAACGATCGACAATCGCGAAAGCCGGAGAGCCATTGCTCGTATTAGAGTTGTTCACTAATTTGCCATGGACAGGACCGCGACGCGGCGCGAAGCGATGGCGCCGGCCCTTCCGGGGCGCTGACTCGGACGCGGTCAACACGACCGGATCGATCAGCGGATCCAACCATTTGGGAGTGGCAACTGCTTTGCTCGCATCTCGATTCGGCCGATCAGTGGCCTGGACCGTCCCCATAGCAATGCAGATCACAAGCAAGTGCCCAGCAGCAATCGCGCAAAAGCGTATTTTTGTTTGAGCCATCAGATCTTTTTATCCTCCAGCGTTGCCGCCGGCGTAAAGCGAATTCACGGGGGTAGACGTTGGGTCGCTGAAGAGCAGGTTTGCGATAAGTGCGAAAAGGAAAAGCAGAAAAAGTAATTAGTGCGTTTAGTAAAACCCACCGGAAACAACAAGGCCAAACCAGCGAATCCCGCCCAAAAACAGTCTGCTAGCGTGGCCGTCTGCGGCAGGGGAGGCAAAACACCCATGCCCAACGATGCCAGCACGGGCTATCACAAGCCATTCGATTCGTCAGTCATCTGTGCGGAAATCGATACTGGCAACATCGCACTTTGCAACGTGCCCAGCCAAGCGCCACCGTCGGCATCGGCCATCAGAATGGCTAAGCGCGGCATGGCATCCAACAACGGCCCCATCCAGGTATCGTTACAATCCTGATCCATGGACGAATGTCGGAGGGTCGTGTTTGCAGTGCCCCAGACTGCAATAGATCTGAAAAATGCACAACACAGAAAAAGGCCACCGGTGCAGTAGAGAAGGTCATTCCCTATATGAAGCCCTTATTCAATCGGTGCCTCGTGGCGTTCCATTAGCGAACTCAAATACAATAGCGAGCTCTCCTGTTCTGGTGGAATGGCCAACAGCTCATTGGTAACGCGGAGGAGATCACGGCGACTGATCTGACCGACCAGCCTGCCATCCCGCAACACAGGAAGACGGCGATAGTTCGTGCTCAAGAAGATCTGCGCAATGCTCAACAGATCGGTCTCCTCGGTGACTGTCTGGGCATCTGAATCCATAAATGCATGGACCGTGAGACTTGGCTCTTCACCATCCTCGCTCGTTACGCCCCTTGCTTGTCTCAGCGCACGAAGATAATGTCGTGCAGCCTCACGTTCCTCTTCGATCGCAGAAACTTTGTGGGCGGCGAGAAGAATATCACGCCGACTGATCTGGCCGACCAGCTTGCCCTCGCGCAACACGGGAAGACGGCGGTAGTGGGTATCGACGAATAACTGCGCAATACTTGCAAGGTTTGTATCTTCGGTAATCGTTCGGCCAAAATCGGTGTCCATGAAAGCTGAAACTGCAGTCGTGGGCAGCTGTTCATACGCCGAATCGATTAGCACGCTCATGCAGTATCTTTCGGAGAAGACACCGATAAACATATGCTCCTCGTCAACGACGGGCGCTCCAGAAACACGATGTTTTAGAAGGTATCCAATTGCCTGAAAGACATCACTTTCCGGCCTGAGCGTTACCAGCCGGGCCACCATGACGTCTTTCGCATGTTTATTCGCAGCAACTGACTTTGCGCCTAAGTCCACTCCTTGACCAGCAGGCTGAACGGTGTCGTTCAACAACCTGATGCAACATTTTTCGGAGAACACGCCAAGAAATTTTTGCTGGTCATCAACGACAGGTGCTCCGGAAATCCGGTTTTTAAACAAGAGGCCCATCGCCTTAAACACGTCCTTGTCCGGCAACAAGGTCACCAGCTTTGTGACCATAATGTCCTTCGCCAGTTTGGGGCGATCCATGGATCGACCTCCTCCTAATGTGTGACGAGAAACAAACCAACATTTCCCATATGGGTTGCGCCTGAAACTGGCCCAGGCTCTAAGTTTCGCAATTATAACATGCTGTGCCCTCCCCCGTGTCTAGCGCTGTGCAGTTTTTCTCTATATTCCTCATCTACTGATCTTATTTTTGAATTTCCGTCGCCGAAACATTGACCCGCCAGGTGCCTCAGCCAAGCTTAGGGACAACTCGCCATTTACGAGATTTGCACAGATCTCCACACAGCTGTTCTCCCAGGGGCTACCTGGGGCAATATAAATAACGCAACCTACTTGGTTGAGCCATTTGTGCACCCCCTTAGCCAGGAACGCTGGTCCGTTATCGCTAAGAATGAACTAAGGAATCCCATGTACGACAAACAGGTAGCACAGGCCTTCCACTACCTTGTCTAGCCGTGAACGATCGAGCAGCTTCAAACGCTAGGCACTCGGTAGTGAATTTGTCGATCACTACCAACAGCCAAATCCTCTGTCGACCTTCGGTTTGCCCCTGATTTTGTTTCGCTCACGGAGCCAACGCAATCGAGACCCACGTCGCCGCTTCCTGGGGAAGAGCTTCCTTGTTTTTCTTAGAGGGCAATTTCATGGCTCTGTTCCATCGAATGCTATTGTTGAACGCGTGTCTTTCTGTGTCCTTGTCGGCAGTGACAAGCAGTGTTGTGCGTTGACAACTAAGAGATCGCCGTTGGTTGAAGGTACTCATCGTCGACGGCCAGAACAACCACGCTTTCTTCCGCGAAAACCGCCCTTGGTTGAATAACGCCCGAGGCTATAGGCGATGAGTTGCAACGGCTGAAAGCACCAGGAAAACCAAAAGTAACACTCTTGGTAACATTGGCTATCCTGAAGCCATAGGGTCAAAAGAAGAAAGCCACCAAAACCCTATTTTTGATGGCTCTTTCTAAGTCGGGCCGACAGGATTCGAACCTGCGACCTTTTGACCCCCAGTCAAACGCGCTACCAGACTGCGCCACGGCCCGAACTTGTGTTGGATAATTCTTCTTTGTTTCTACTCACTTGAGAAGGCTGCTACCGCCTTACGCACGGTTGCTTGCCACGGCCCGAAAGTTGTTACAAGATACCACTTAGATACGGCCAAACAAGCCCCTCATTGCTTGCGTCAGACGAACGTCAAAGGATCGCTCACTTCGGACGCCTCTCTCTCAAACGGCTGTCGATCTCGACGAAGATTGCCGTAAACAGCACCTGGTAGAAGGGTGGTTCGATACACTCGACAAGGTAATCGAGGCGGCTTGACTACAACCGCCCGCTGCAGTTCTTCCGGTCGGCCTATGGCCACCCTGCAAAACAGCAGCAGAATTATTAACCCGATTTCTCTCACTGTACGTGGTACTTAAATCGAGAGGTTGTCATACTGGCAACTTCAATGAAAATGGTGATATCGGAGTAGCCGATTTCCTCAGTAGGCAGCGACTTTTTTGAATGAGGACCAGAAACCGTGGCCAAAGACTACTTCCATCGCGTTGCAGCGGAAACAAAGACACGAGTGTGGGTAAACAATCCTTCACTTAGCGACATGAGAAATGCGATGGATGCGGGTGCGATCAGCTGCACTACCAATCCAGCATACGGCTCCAAACTGCTTAAATCCGAACACGATTACATGGTCGGCGTGATTCAAAGCGTGGTCCCCGACTTTTCGGACGACCATCAAGCCGCCGATCGAATCTACCAAATCATCAGTGGCCGTATCATGCAAGAGTTTTTGCCGCTATACGAGTCGAGCGGCGGTCGGGAGGGCTTCGTTACGATGCAGGACGATCCTCGGAATGATTATGCCCCCGAACCAATCATTGGGACGACGCTGCGTCACGCCAAGGTTGGCGCCAATTACATGGCAAAGATTCCGGTCATTGAGTCCGGAATGGCGGCTATGGAGCGTCTGGTAGAATTGAATATTCCGATCTGTGCCACTGAGATTTTCTCCATCGCCCAAGCCGTTGCCATGTGCGAGCTCTACGCCGCGGCATCGGCCAAGAGCGGAAACGCGCCACCCTTCTACCTGACCCACATCACCGGCATCTATGATGAAGAGATTCAATCGCAGGTGGCTGCCCAAGGCATCGACATTTCGGAGGACGTTGTCCGGCAGGCGGGTACGATCGTCATGCGTAAGCAATACCGCGTGATTAAGGAACGCGGCTTTGCGACCACGATGCTGGGCGGAGGTGCGCGGGCACCCTATCACTTCACAGAATGGGTTGGCGGCGACGCACACATTACTATCAACTACAGCACATTCGAAGAACTGTTCGCCCTAGATCCGCTCATCGTCGATCGCATCCATGCCGAAGATGACGCTGCGGTGATTGCTGAACTGCGTGAAAAGATTCCTGATTTCCGTCGAGCCTACGATGACGAGGGGCTTGCTCCCCACGAGTTCGAAAAATTTGAACCTCTGTTGCGGTTTCGCAATAACTTTATCGATGGCTGCGACGCAGTTCTGCGAGAAGTTGCCAACTATCGCCGTGCATTCACCTCGGCGTAAGATCGAATTGCTTCATCCATGATTATGACTATGTCGCTCGCTGAACGACTTTGGAATGCGCGTATTCAGGGCACACGAATCAGCATGTCGTCCGTGAAAGTGCCCGCCGACGAAGCTGCAGCCTACGAAATCCAGGACGCTGTTTCTCAAGTTGCGGATGAAGAGATTATCGGTTTCAAATTGGGCGCTACAAGCGATGCGGCGCTCACTGCGCTCGGCTTGTCGGAGCCATTTTATGGTCCTCTTTTTGAACGATTCTCTCATCGTAGCGACGAAGTCGTGGCACTTCCCAGCAAGCACCAAATTTTTATTGAAACGGAGATCGCCGTAGGCCTGGGAAGGGATCTTCCTCCGCGCGATTCGAACTATACGCAGCATGACGTCGAAGCGGCGGCGGCGTGGATCGGACCGGCGTTTGAACTGGTGGCGACGCGGTTTGATATGGAGCTTACCGGAAATGGGATACTGCTCATTGCCGATGGTGGAGTGAATGCGGATTTTGTAATGGGAGACCAGCTCAGCAATTGGAGCCAGTTGGACCTGACGCAACATCCTGTCACACAGATCGTCAATGACCGGGAATCTCAGAGCGGACACAGTGGCATGTCGATCTTCGGAAATCCTTTTGGCGCGGTTGCCTGGCTCGCCAACCACAAGAATCTTCGTGACCGAGGACTGAAGACCGGAGACATCATTACGACAGGAACATGTACCGGCATGACACCTCTAGAGGCGGGCGACCACGTTCATGCGGATTTGGGTCGATTGGAGCAACTCAGCATGCGATTGGTGGCACAATAGAATCAGCAAGACGGAATCGTTGGTCCTACCGCATCTAGCGCGCTGGCCGCGACGCCCAAGAGGTTTTGGCGCACGGTTCACATCAACCTAACAGAGAAAAGATCAATAAAAATGATGCCTATACGAATTGGCGCGCTTGCGGGACCGATTCTTGCACCTCGTCGGGCGGGTCGGTCGCTGTTTGCATCGGCGCTGCCCGCGGCCATGCTTTTCCTGGCTTCGTTTGCCTTCCTGTTGGGCGGCCACGCCAATGGGGATGAGGGCGCCGCGCAACAACCCGGCATCCGGCTGCGCGTGCCTCGCTCGCTCCCGATGGTCGGCGAGCGGCAGGAACTGACGGCCTTCATCCGGTATAAAACGGAGGAGGCGTTGGAAGCGAGGGTGGTCTTTTCCGTGGCTGAAGGCGAGCGAGCCGGTCAGCGGCCGCTGGCCGAAAAGCAGGTCATGTTGCTCTCGGACGCCCGAGAGGCTGTCGTCAAGGCCGAGTGGACTCCAGGGGCAGCCGGCGACCATGCATTGTCCGCCCGCTTGGAAGTGCGCGCCGCAGGCGGCTGGGAACAGGCGGGACAGGCCAGCCAGGCCGTCGTGGCGACGAGGCGCAGGCTGCATTTCCACCACTGGAATACCCGCCCCGACCTTGTCTTCATCACCGAGGGGATGGTCGGGATGCGGATACCCGATGCCGAGGACGTCGTGAGAGCCTGGGCCGACAGGGGCGTGGTGCCGCAACATTGGGTCGGCGGCGAATACCAGTGGGAAAGATCGCTTCCAGACGCGAAACCACCGGCGCGGATCAAGGCGGTGGTCGACAATTGGCGGGAGGATTTGGCGCGCATGCCGGAGATCGGAGTGGTAATTGACGAATTGCTCGTCGGTCCCGAAAGCCACCACCTTGGCGAAGCGATTGCGTTGACCCGCCAGATGGAGCCGGAAGCCAACATCGCCGTGTACGTCATCGTCGTCCTCTCCGATGGGGAGGGGATGATCAAGGGCTTGAAGGCGGCGGACCGGGTACTGGTGGAGTCCTACCTGTGGGGCCCGAGCCTGGACTCCATCCAAGAACGCGACACGGTCCAGTACAAACGGCACCGGCGCTACGAGACTACAGTCGCCGCCGAAATAAGCGAGAAGTCGCTTTTGACGCTGGGCATAGGAGGCGGGGTAACCGACTATTGCGCTCGCTACGGCATCACCACGCCGCAGGAGTTGCGCCGCCAACTGCACTGGGTTCGCTACACCTACCCCGAAATGGCGGGCATCTCCTTTTACGGCGGCGCAGCGCACCTCAACTTGAACGAACAACTGCGGGCGTTCTACGCCGATCCAGTGCTTCGGGCGGCGCAGGGCGAGAACGGGGTCGTGCGTGTGGCCAACATCGGCGGCGACCACGCTCCTGCGGCCCGGATCAAGTTGGCGACAGAAAACGCACGCGCGCGCGAATACGAGGTGGAGGTGCCCGCCCTGAAGGTGGACGAGGAGTTCGCGTTTGGCGTAATCCCTGAAAACGACGGCCAGGCGATGCGGGTTGTCGAGATTGCAACGGGCGATGAGCCGCCAGCCGGGCTGGAGAAGCAGTTGCTTCCGGCGACCGAGTATCGCCCCGGGCTTTACGTCCTTGGGCCGCCCCTGCTGTGGAACTGGGAACCCGCGGAGTTCCGCCCCGGCGCTGAGGACGCCTGGCCAGAGCCGGGGCTGACGGCCGCCACCGTGCGGAACCTCTTGTCCCGCCCGCCTTCCGTGAAGGAAGCCGCCGAAGAAGGCCAGGGCGACAAAAAAGAAGACGGGACGCCGCCCTCCCTCTACTACGACATCGAGGAAACCGGCGGCCGCTCGTTCCTCTTGACCTTTGACCTGCTCACAAGCCGCGTCCCCGACCACGGCGGCGGCAGCATCGAGGTGCGCTTGGGCGAACAGGACGGCACGTCCTCGCTCCGCCTGCAAATAATTGGCCTCAAGGATCCGGTCGGCGGCCATGCGTATTCGCAAATCCTACTGACCAACAAGCAAGAGGCGATGGAAGAAGAGCCAGATTATGTCCGAGAATACATGGCCGTCGAAATCGTGCCGGACACGCTCTACCAATACCGCGTGCATTACGACTCCAGCGGCTACGTCCGGGTGGCCATCCATGGCGAAGGCGGCGAAAAACTGTGGGACAACGGCAGGGTGCCGACCTGTGGCGAACTGGCGTTCGACCGCTTGTCCTTCGCGGCACATGGCCCTCGAAATCGTGCCGGAGA
>JAKVCC010000014.1:120709-131216 GCA_022448265.1 Pirellulales bacterium | reverse complement strand
CCCCCCCCCCCCCCCGCCCCCCCCCCCCCCCCCCCCCCCCCCCCCCCCCCCCCCCCCCCCCCCCCCCCCCCCCCCCCGGGAGTCCGTCGACGTAAGTGCCGCACAAAGCTCAAAGTCGTCTATTCAATTGTACCCGATATTTTTCATTTGTCCGTTGCGGGAAGCACCTAACGACTTTATCATTTTTCGCAGGATTCGTTTTGCGCGAAACAACCCATTGTAAGGACAGGCCTATGTGGCGCACCGGTAGCTGGCGTACGGAAGCCTGTCTGATTTCAATACTGCTTGGTTGCTAGCTCAGAAACGCACTTTATGGGCGGCGGTTTACAGCAAGTATAGATCACAGTTTACCCCAATCAGCACTCCCCAGCGAAATGTAAGCCCTTCCCTCATACCAAGAGCCACTACCGTGCTGGGTTGCTCTATTATCCCCCCAACTTGCCATGCCCGATCCACGTATCAAAAAACTAGCAGATCTGCTCCTCGATCACAGTTGTTTGCTAAAAAAAGGTGAACGCGTCCTCGTCGAAGCATTTGACCTCCCGGAAACAGATCTCGTTACAACCCTGGTCGAGGGCATCTCGCACCGCGGCGGTGTCGCGCTGGTGTCGTGGAAAAGCAATCAGGTGTTGCGGTCGCTCTACCAAACAGCAACCGAAGAGAGCATGCAATTGGCTGCGCGATTCGAAGCCGAGCGGATGCAGGCGGTCGATGCCTACATCGGCATCCGAGGGGCAGCCAACGCAAGTCAATTCGCTGATGTTCCGCACGATCAAATGGATTTGTTCCAGCAACACTGGTGGAATCCGGTTCACGGTTCGATTCGTGTGCCCGAGACCCGTTGGGTTGTACTACGCTATCCGACGGATTCGTTTGCCCAGGCGGCTGACATGAGTACTGCAGCATTTAAAGATTTTTACTTTGACGTGTGTACGGCCGACTATGCCGCTATGGGGCGAGCCCAAGAGCCGCTCGTCGCGCGGATGAAAGCTGCCGATCGGGTGAAGATTGTTGCACCGGGCACCGAGATTGAATTTTCTATCAAAGACATCCCCGTGATTCCATGCAACGGCGAACGCAACATTCCCGATGGCGAAGTCTTTACCGCGCCGGTGCGCGACAGCATCAATGGTGTGATTCATTTTAATACCACATCGCGCTACCAAGGGACCGTGTTCAGCAATATCGAATTCGAATTTCAAGATGGGAAGGTCGTGCGAGCCTCAGCCAACGAAACTGAAAAGCTTGAAGCGATCCTCGACTCGGACGAGGGAGCCCGTTATGGCGGCGAGTGGTCAATGGGTACCAACAATCACGTGCGGCACCCCATGCTCGACACCCTGTTCGACGAGAAGATCGGGGGCAGTTTCCATTTTGCCCTGGGCAAGGCTTACGACGTGGCCGACAACCACAACCGCAGCCGGATTCACTGGGACCTGGTGCTGATCCAGCGCGAGGACTACGGCGGCGGTGAGATTTGGTTCGATGGGCAGTTATTGCGCAAGAACGGCCACTTTGTACCTGCCGATTTGCAAGGTCTCAACCAGGGACTGTAGCCCGTGGTGCTGCCAGGCCTCCCTGTCCGGCCACGCAGGCCGCCGGCAAATGGTAGTGGGATCGTTTGATCGACAAAGAGCTACCAATTCCCAGGAAATCAGCTGCGCATTTCCATGGATACCAACGCGCAGACGATCGAGTCCGAAACCCACTTGCTCTCCATCGCGCAGGTTTTTTGCCCCCCTACCGGCGGCTACCAGTTCTAGAAAATAGACGGCTCGTCGGCCGAATCAGCCGTCGCAACGTGCTTCGGGCATCGATGAACCTGCTCAAACATCCCTCGATGCGCGCCGAGGGCTCCGCACTGGCCGAACGGCACGAAGCCACGTTGGACAGTCCGTAGTGGAGCATTAGCGAAGGCGAACGGGCCCACTACCTGAAGTAGACTTACCCTAGTCAACCGCCTCGCTCTTTGGTACGCTCGGCACGAGTGTCCGCACTTGCGTTCCTGGAAATATCCAAAGGCCCAGCCGCGAACTTGACGACTGGCCGATGCCTCCGCGCGAACAACTACGAACCAAACCACCGACCAAACTATGGGCCAAGCCATTGCAGGGGTCGTATCCGACACAGAAAAAGAAGTCACCGTAATGACGGTCTGGCCTTCGATTGCCGCCACCGCCTACGGTCGTTGGTGGGGTCGCCGGTATGCCAACAACGTAGGTGTCACTCTACTAGGGGTGCCGGTGACAGTGGGCCGCCTAATGGCTTTGGTGTCGATCCCATTTATCCTACCTGTCTACATCCACATGCTCGTTCCCAAACTGCCGCTGGTCGTTTTTGGCGTGTACAATCCGGGGTGCCGGCGCTACCGGCTGACCAATCGGAGAGTCCTGGTAGAACAAGCCTTTGGAGGCGGCGAGCAGCAAAGCGTCTCACTCGACCGCTTCGACGCAATCGATGTCGAAGTCGCCCCCGGGGAAGAGTGGTACCCCGCCGGTGATTTGGTATTCCACCACGGCCAAATTGAGACCTTTCGGCTCTTAGGCGTCCCCCATCCTGAAGCATTCCGGCAAGTCTGCCTCAACGCGCACGCCGGATTCATTGGCGTAAAGCAAGCCCGCGAAATAGGCGCTGCGGTCTGACGTTTTTGCTTAACCCGCATTTCTCACCACGGCTTAGCTGCCCGTCCGCAGCTGGATCGCTGAAGGGCGCCGGCCTCCGCAATTCAATCCTCGACATATTGCACCCCTTTTCTGATCAGGCGTTTTCCGCCCCGCAAGGCCTCTCTACACCGGTTGTAACGACAGGGTTCGGGATGCCGAACGGCTAATCTGCCGTCGTCGCAACAGATCTGCCTTTGGAAAAGAATCTTCCCCTCCAAGGCAATGCCAGAGGCCGATAAATACCTGCGAGCAATAGCTAGCACCACTACTGTCCGCTTGTGGAGAAAACCGAAACGAAAAGGTGGTTTGCACAGACCACGCTGAGCGCCACCAGCCAAGACGCCAGAGAAATACCTCTATTTTTCCGTAACACGTATCCGTCTGCGTGAAAAACTGCCCAGAAAAAAATCGATCGGTACTCGTTTATGCCTGCACGCCCAACTGCCCGCGTTGCGTAAAAATGCGAGAACAAACTATACGACTTGCCTGATGTCGATGCGAAGCGATTTCAACGACAGTTCCAAAAGGCCTCGCCATGCCCGCAACCTAGACGCGCTAAGCGCACCGTAATGGCACACCACTTCGGCACAACCTGAATTGGCCGATTTCCTCACCATTCTGTAAAGCTTCTAAAACTTGTTTGGGTACACCCGTACCAATGAATAAATAAGTAGACAGCGGAAATTTTTTTACAAACATTTGGCAAACAAGCAGTCGTTGCCTCCCCAGTTACCAAGATCAGCAATAACCGAGAACAGCCATGCGATATGTCACCCTGATTAGCTTTATCACCCTCCTTGCCTCAATGGGCCGTTTGGCAGATGCCCAGAACAGGAGGCCCCATATCAAACCGCGCACAGAGCTGTTCCGTCAAACCGATCTGCAAAAAACATGGAAGACCGCCGTCGCCCGCCGAAAACCAATGCTGGTGATGTTTACGTCGGACCACTGCATGTACTGCAACAAAATGCTGGCCGCAACCTACGATCATCCGGCGGTCCAACGCATGCTCGCTGGGCGAACTGAAACCGTGCTTGCCCACGCCGACGACTACCGGAACCTTACCAAAAAGTTGGGGATCCGAAGCTATCCTACGTCGATGTTAGTTTCTCCTGACGGCGAAGTATTGGAATTCCTGGAAGGCTATGTCGACGCCAAATCCTTCGCGCAGCGCGTAGGTCCGATCTTGGCCAGACGGCCGTCGCAATCCCTGGCAAGTGCCGCCGTTGCACCGGAGACCTCGGAGCGCTAGCCCTGGAATGAGCCCGAGGCCGTAGTTGACAGCGCGCCACATACTTTGCTGCATACGAGGCAACCACGGGGGCGTGACGTAGAAACCGCCTACCTATTCGAACATCCGCTTGGCCGCGGCTTCGCCCCGCAAATGGATAGCCCGATCAATCGCCTGGCAATCTTCCGGCGCTAGCTGCCAACCCATTGCCCCGGCAGTTTCTTCAATTTGCCAGGATCGCCTTGCACCACACAGAACGGCCGTGATGCCGGGCTGATGCATGGTCCACTGGATCACCACCTGGGCAACCGTCCGCTTACAAGTCGCGGCAATCTGGCGCAGCTGATCCAGGAATGCGTGATTCTTCTCCCACTCATCTCCTTGATACATTGGGTACCGGCAACGGTTGTCACCCTCGGTTAGCTTTGTCTCTCGCGTCATTTTTCCGGCCAAAAGTCCCTTCATGAGGGCCCAGTAGACGACCACAGCAATACCGTGATCTCGGCACCAGGGAAGCGTCTGCCGCTGGATATCACGTTGCAGCATATTGTACGGCAACTGCACGGCAGTTAAGGGACAAGCGGCATGAAACTCCTGAATCTGCTCTAGGGTGCAATTCGAAGCGCCCGAGTAACGCACCTTGCCCGCATCGATCAAACGCTGAATGGCCATCGCCGACTCTGCCACCGGAGTCGTGCCGTCGGGCGAATGCAGATAGTAGAGTTCGACCCGATCGGTACCCAAGCGGCGCAAACTCTCCTCGCACTCCCGCAAAATGGTTTCCGGTCGCGCATCGTTGGACTGTTTTCCGTAATCGTCGTAATGAATGCCGCATTTGGTGGCCAAAACAAATTGATCGCGACTGTCAGCAAGTGCCATCCGCACGAGCGTCTCGCTCTCGCCATGGGGCCCATAGCAATAGGCGGTATCGATGAAATTAATGCCAACCTCAGCACACGCTCTCAGCGTTGCGATACTATCGGCGTCGTTCACATCTGGCGAAGTTGTCCCGGCCATCGGCCATGTGCCTAGCGCTACGGGAGAAACACTGATAGCGCTCGTGCCAAGCCTGCGTTGCGGACAATTCGGAACACTGCTGAAATTGCTACCCACGGACCCTCCTTCTCTAAACATTCAACGAACAACTTCGAAAACACGGCGAACGAGTTGAGGCGGCACTTTTATTGACCTTTGCGTAGCCAATACGCCACCCGGGCCAATCGCATTTTGACGGGAGCTAGCAAGTTACTGGGGGTTGCAGGCGTTCATTAGAAACGCAGTGTCATTAGGATCTGTACCGACAGCAATCCACCGGACATACGTCGTGACTTGCGCCAAAATTACCAAGGGCCAGCCGGTGTGGCTTGTCGCTCAGACGTTCGATGATCAACTCACGGATCATACGTATGAAACGCGGATGCGTGCCCACGGTGGCAGCGCGATACATGGTGATGCCTAGTTCTGTGCACACCTGGCGGGCCTCGGTTTCGATATCAAAAAGCACTTCCATGTGGTCGGAGGTAAAACCAATCGGCATTACCACGACTTCCCGCAAGACATCTTTGCTGTGCAATTCCGCAAGCCGATCGCAAATGTCGGGTTCCAACCACGGCTGGTGTGGCGGGCCGCTGCGACTTTGGTAAACCAGTTCCCAACGGTCATGCCCCGCGCCGGCCGCCACGAGACGAGCCGCTTCCCGCAGCTGCTCCTGATAACGACAATTCTCGGCCATCGAAAGGGGGATGCTGTGGGCTGAAAACAGTAGCGGAGTTTGCGGGCGCCGCGGCGCGGGAATCTTTTGGAGGCTCCCGTCAACCGACTCGACCAGCGGATCAATAAAACCAGGGTGGTTAAAAAACGCTCGCAACTTATCGACCTGCGGCGACTGTGACCCCACTTGGGCGCGCGCCTGCTCGATATCCTCGCGATATTGCCGGCAACCAGAGTACGAACTGTACGGACTTGTAAAAAAAGCCAGAGCGCGGCGCACGCCGTCGCCAGCCATCTGCTGGAGCGCGTCCGGAAGTAGTGGGTGCCAGTTGCGATTGCCCCAGTACACGGGCAAATGCGGGCCAAACTCGGCTAACTCGCGTTCTAAGGCCGCAATGAGCTGGCGGTTTTGCTCGTTGAGCGGGCTCACGCCGCAAAAGTGCTGGTAGTGTTCAGCAACTTCCAGCATCCGCCCGCGCGGCACGTTTTTTCCACGCAGCACGTTCTCAAGGAACGGCATCACCTCGTCGGGACCTTCCGGCCCGCCAAAGGAAACCAGCAGGATGGCGTCATACGCTGGGGGCACAAGCAAGCCGATGCAAAAGTTTCAGTGACCCCTACGGGACTCGAACCCGTGTTGCCGGCGTGAAAGGCCGGAGTCCTAGACCGCTAGACGAAGGGGCCCGACGCTAATTCTTCCGAGGCTCCGCGTGCCACCCCCTGGCCCGGGGTGCGCCGTGTCGGCTGTTTGGTTTCAGCCACCCGATTTTCCAATTCCTCAATCTGCCATTCTTCCCAATCTGCCATTTCTTATAGCCGAACGCCCCAACTCGGAGCCGGCAGGCACAACCGGCGGTTACTAGGAAGCACCAGGGAAAATGCTACCAAGGTCTATAGAGTTACGACAAGTGGTGCCGAACGTCAAGTGGAAAGAGCCTCAGACACAGGCTTCGGGGCGAAAGACCACTGCCCCATAGAAAAAAAGCTGTGAATTACAGAATAATCCGTTGAAAGAAGAAATCCACCACAACCCGGACCCCAGAGTTACTCGGCCGCGCTACTCGCATCCGGTTCGCGAGACTGCTCACCGTCCACCTGCAAGTTGCGACGAATAGCCTCGTAGACCTCGTTCCGATGGACAGGTATCTCTTTTGGAGCCTCGATGCCCAAACGCACCTTATCGCCTCGGATTTCAACGACCACAATCGTAATGTCATCGTTGATGACAATACTTTCGTTCTTCTTACGTGACAGAACCAACATATCTCGATTCCTTCGTACCAAATGGCCGGTAAACTCCGTTGAAAAAACCGGCACCGCCTTCTAATCCGCCAGGTCGACAGGCCCCTCTTCCACTCCCACCTAACATCTTTGAGAGTGTTATAGGACCCGCGGAGCATCCCACGATGCCCCTCAATCCACTCTACGGGGTGCTGGGGGGGAGTCAAGCAAAGTGTAGGGGGCAACCGGCTGTTTTTGGGCCTAGGCAGGCTAATTGGCACTATATTCGTTTTTTAACTCCCAAATCACCCAACCGGCCCAAAACTGATGGCCTTAGAAGGTCTCTCCATAATATCTTGTAACTTGTTTATATATAAGTTGTTACAAGAATCCCCCAGTCCACAGTCGACATTTCCGCCCAACACGCCGCCTGTAACAGACTCAGCGGCCAAATCGGGCCAGTTATGCGAATCAAATGCCAAAAATTCCTCGAAAAAACCCTTTGGCGAGTCACTTTACCCAGCCATTTTCTGAGGTTTATCGAGTTGCCGGCAGTGGGCCTTCGTCATTAGCCCCGGCTTTAGAGGCAGGTGAGCTTTACGGGCGAAATCCGCCACAGCGGCCAAGATGCTCTCACTCCACTCGCTACGGGGCAGTGCCGCCCCATAACAACAGGCACGCGGTTCGTTAAAGGCAGTCTGGCGGCGGCCTGCGGACAACCTGGAGCGGCCTATCGGTCTTCCGTTAACGCAGGAGCCCGCTTTGCGCTCAACATGGGCCAACAGCGGTTGCGGCTCAACTGGTGCGATCTATAATCCAGGGCTAATTAGCCAGCACGGGTTTTTGGCTTTCTATAGAATGCCGACAGAGGCAAAAGCACAACTTTCCATGGCAGAATCAATGCTCCCTTTGAACACAATTCGCTTTGCACGAGCGCGGTGTGTGCGTCCGGTGGGGGTCGGCCATGGATACATGCGGCAGTTCCCTGGCTACTTCAAAAATTAGATCCCAGCGAGAGGACTCGAGGCAATAATGATCGCGTGGCTCAAACGAGTCTTTCCATGGCTGGGAAACGTCTTTGATGCAATTTACACGGTTGCCCATGGTATGTGGGTTACGCTGCGGACGTGGTTTAAGACTTACCGTCCCTACCGCAAAGCCTTTACCGAACATTTTGAATACCCGGAGTTGCCGGTGCCTGTGGCGGCCCGGTATCGCGGCTTTCATCGTTTCGACCTGACGACATGCATCTCGTGTGATCAATGCGCCAAGGCATGCCCGGTCGACTGTATTTATATTGGCAAGGAGCGGGTTGAGGGCAGCAAGGGTTTTAAGATAACCGGCTACACGATCGACTACAGCAAGTGCATGTTTTGTGCGCTCTGCGTCGAACCGTGTCCGGTTGACTGCATCTTTATGGGTGCGACGCACGACCTGAGTTGCTATAGCCGTGATGGATGCATCGTCGATTTTGCGCGCCTGCCGCTCGATGTCGCCTGGGGACGTGCCAGCTTGAATCCCACGGCAGTCGCCCAGTCAAAAGTTATTACCGAACCAGTCCATGGTGGCCCAAATCAATAGTCGAGACGTATGGCGCAAGCCCGCCGGATTGGGCTGCTATCCCTTGCAGCTATCCCCCAGCCTTTAGCCCTCAACACCCCTTCCTATGGCCACTCCAACTGCAATAGTCGCATACCTGGCTCTATTCGCCTTGGTAGCCGCCCTATTTCTGTTTGTAAACTTGCTGGTCGGCCGCTTGGTCCGTCCCAAGTTGCCCAACACGGAAAAACTCGAAGTTTACGAATGTGGCGAGCCGGTAATTGGTTCAAGTTTTGTGCAGTTTGACCTCCGGTTCTATGTGGTGGCGCTGCTGTTTATCATCTTCGATGTAGAAATCGCATTCTTCTTCCCGTGGGCCACCGTGTTTGGAAAGACGGTGCAACTCAGTTCGCCGCAAATGCAACTGGTAACGGAAACCGACGGGAGCGAAGCGCTGACGCCCGAGGCTGTGATACGTCTGCAGGAGTTGGGAATTGCCAACCCTGAGCTGTCACACTTCGTTGCAACCGACGACAGCCCTGGAGGAGAGTCGGTCACAGCAAACCTACGAAATACGGCCCAAAAGATGGCGCTAACTTCGATGGCCGACATCGGCGCATTTTTTGCCGTTTTGCTCGTTGGATTTGCCTATGTGTGGAAACGGGGCGACTTGGATTGGGTACGCGCGGTTAGCAGCCAAGAAGGTGATGTCGTAGCGCGCGGGCCACCCCAGGCGAGCTTGCCCACACCCCGTCCAGCGCGTTCGATTATTGATGCCGGAGCGGTGGGCTAGGTTTTCGGAGATTTTCCCCTTTGGCTGCAATTAACAGCTGGCAATGGGCAACTGGCAACTGGCAACTGGCAACTGGCAACTAAACGACTGTCAACACAACACGAGCTGTGCAAGATGAGCGGACAATCCTTCGTTGACCAATTGAAGCAAAAGTTTGGCGCCAAGATCGCTGGTGCCAATCTGGAGAATATTGATCCCTGGGTGGAAGTTGCTGCCGACGGCATTGTCGAGGTGAGCCAATACCTGCGCGACGAGCCAAGTCTGGCATTCGACTATCTTAATAGCGTCACTGCTGTTGATTATTTGCATACCGACGAAAAGAAGGCAGCCAAAGCAACATGGCAGCCGCATTTGGAAGTTGTCTATCACCTGTTCAGCATGAAACACAAGCATAGCCTAGTGCTCAAGGTGATACTGCCACGCTGGCAGGATGACGAGCCCGGAAAACTGCCGGAACTAGCGTCGGTGGCCGGCGTATGGAGTACGGCCGACTGGCATGAGCGTGAAGTCTACGATCTGCTGGGCGTGTGTTTCAAGGACCATCCGAACTTGCGGCGTATCCTTTGCCCCGAGGACTGGGTTGGCCACCCGCTACGCAAAGACTATGAAATGCCGCTTGAGTATCACGGCATCCGTGGAAGATAGTGGGAAAGAAGTTGTTTGATTTAAGGTATGGCATTTCAAAACCACAGCGTGTTTCATCTCGAATCTGAAATCGGAAGTTGAATACGAAGTCATGGATACAACGGTCGACGATCCGCGCGTCATTGAATTTGATGTGCGCACTGACGAGATGCTAGTGAATATGGGTCCTCAGCACCCCAGTACACATGGTGTGCTGCGACTAGTACTGCGCACCGATGGCGAGATCGTGTCGGAAGTGACGCCTCATATCGGGTACCTACACCGATGCGCTGAGAAAATCGGCGAGAATCTCACACCGCGACAATGGATTCCGTACACCGATCGGATGGATTATCTGGCCGGGATGAATATGAACTTGGGCTGGTCTCTGGCCGTTGAAAAGTTACTGAAGTACGAACCGCCCGAAAAAGGGCGCCATTTGCGGGTCATCATTGCGGAGATGGGCCGGATTGCCAGTCACCTGGTAGGCATGGGCGCTTATGGCCTAGATCTCGGTTCCTTTAGCCCATTTCTGTATGCATTTCGCGAAAGAGAAAAGATCCTGGATCTGTTCGAGGAGGCGTGCGGCGCCCGCCTGACCTACAGTTATTTGACCGTTGGGGGGGCCACGGCCGATCTACCTTCAGGATGGCTGAGTAAGTGTGCCGACTTTCTGGATCAATTGGAACCGATCATTGCCGAGTACCACACACTGCTCACGACAAA
>JAKVCC010000014.1:0-120699 GCA_022448265.1 Pirellulales bacterium | reverse complement strand
GCGCACCGCAGGCATCGGTACCATGTCTGCCGAAATGGCTATTGACTATGGCACGAGCGGCCCGGTGCTTCGCGGCAGTGGGGTGGACCACGACTTGCGTCGCGATGGCGAGGAAGCCTACACGTCCATGTACGACGGCTATGCCTTCGAGGTAATCGTCCAGAAAGACGGGCATTATCCCAAGGACCGTGACTACCCCGCGGTACCTCAGGAGGCGGTGCTAGGTGACTGTTGGCATCGGTTCTACGTTCGCATGCTGGAAGTAATGCAAGCCATCGATTTAGTTCGTCAGGCCATGGAACGTTACAGCAATGCGGAAGGAAGCTTCGGCGAACCCTTAAAGCTCAACCAAAAACTTCCTGTCGGCGAAGCGTATCTAGAAACTGAATCACCGCGCGGTCAAATGGGTTTTTATCTAGTGAGCGATGGGAATGCGATTCCTTGGCGGGCGCGGGCACGGAGCAGCTCGTTCTGCAATCTATCGGTGACCGCACCCTTGTGTGCCGGGTGTCTCATCGCGGATGTTCCGGCCATTGTCGGCTCCCTGGATATTGTGATGGGTGAGATTGATCGCTAAGATTTGACTCCGTGCATGAAACTCTCTTTCTACACGCGACATTCCCTGGTCGTCTTCGCGTGCTTTCTGTTTGTGACGCCGTGGATTGTCACTTCGGCCAGGCTTGCGCTCCAGCAGAGTTCTAACCGGGTCGCCGATTGGTTGCCCGTGTCTTTTGATGCTACCCAACGATTGCGTTGGTTTCAGCAGCATTTTTCTGCCGACGACCTGCTGATGATCAGCTGGGAAGGTTGCGACCTCGAGGACCCACGTCTACCTCAATTGGCGGCCCGGTTGCGCGCGCCCGTTGATATTGGCAACCAGCGCCAAGTCAAGCTAAGCCGACAGATTATTACGGGACCCGAGGTGTTGGAGCAATTGCAGGGTGAACCGCTGCTCCTATCAAGACGCGCAGCGCAGCTCCGTCTGCGCGGCTGGCTTACAGGCGACGAGTTGGAGTCGACCTGTCTGGTCTTATTGGTAACTCCCGAGGGCTGGAAGAATCGCCATTTTTTAATCGAACATATCCGAGACTGCGCAGATCAAATTGAAGGACTCGCGCGCAAGTCGCTGCGAATGGCCGGCACCGCCATGGATTCGGTCGCGATCGATTATGCAAGTGAAAAGCACTTGCAGTGGATGATGCTAGGTAGTTTTGCGGTGGGCTGCCTGCTGCTTGCGTTCCTTTTCAAAAGTGTGGTTCTCACGGGAATGGTTTTTTTTACGGCCCTCTTTTGTCAGCAACTGAGCATGGCCTTGGTGCATTCGACGGGGGGGCACATGGACAGCGTGATGCTGATGATCCCGTCGCTCATCTACGTATTGAGCATCTCGACAGGCGTGCATTTAGCCCACTATTATCTCAGCGCAGCGCGCGACGAAGGAATTGAGCATGCGGTAGAGCGAGCAGTAAAAAAAGCGCTGCTGCCTTGCGGCCTAGCGACACTCACCACCATGATAGGCCTGGGTTCGCTTACGGTAAGCCTCCTGAAGCCTGTAAGCAATTTTGGCGGCTATGCGGCAATGGGCGTACTACTGGCTTCTGTGTCGGTGTTTTTTCTATTGCCCTCGTTGTTGGCTTCTATTCCTATTTCACAGCAAGCCTATGCCCGCAAGTCGAGCGATCGTTGGGACCGGTTGCTGACTTTTGTCTCCACTTGGTCCACCCCGATTCTTCTGGCGACCACCGTCGTCTTTGGGGCATCGCTGTGGGGCGTTTTTCATTTTCGCTCCAGCGCATGCGTGCATGCATTTTTTGCTCCTGATGCGCCCATCATTCAAGATTACGACTGGCTGGAGGAGCGAATTGGCCCTTTGGTCCCTTTAGAAGTCGTGCTGCGGTTTCCTCTTGATGAAGAAACCATCGCCGCCTCGCCCCTGGATCGGTTGCGCGTGGTAGGGGCGGTTCACGGCGTCCTCGCCGAAAACGAAAGTGTCGGGGCTGTCGTATCGGCACTCAATTTTTCCAGGCAGATCCGCCACCGCGGCACAGGTATATTGCAGGTTTCACGCGAAGCGCTCTTCAACCAACAACTGGGGCGCAACCTCGAAACGTTTCGTACCATGGGTTTTTTTCGTAAGACGCCCACCGAACAATTGTGGCGTGTGAGCTCGCGCGCATTCGCGGGCCACGGGCTGAACTATTCAATGCTGTTGCAGGAATTGCAGGCAGCAGTTGACCCGATTCTCGAGCGCAATCGGCAACGCGGTCTGGGGGAAATTGAGGCGGTCTACTGTGGAGGTGTGCCTTTGGTTCAACAAGCACAGTCGCAAATGCTTGTTGACTTGGCAAACAGTTTCGGTCTCGCATTTGCTCTGATTGCCGCCATTATGATCGCAATACAACTGGCGGGATCCAGCGAAGAATTTGCTGTGACCCGTGGCTGGAAGGCGACGGGCTGGTTAATTTTGCGACGCGTCACTGCCGGGTTAATTTCGATGATCCCGAATGTATTTCCCTGCCTATTGGTGCTGGGGGCAATGGGCCTGGCCGGTATAAAGCTAGAAATTGGCTCGCTGATGACCGCGAGCGTCGCATTGGGCATTGCCGTAGATGATACGCTGCACTTTATTACGTGGTTTCGCCGCGGCCTGGCCCGCGGTGATTCGCAGTTCGCGGCCATACGCTTTGCGTACGCGAGTTGCGGAGTGGCGATGATACAAACCACCCTGGCGTGCGGCCTGGGACTGCTGACGTTTGCCATGAGCGACTTCATTCCGATCGCTCGGTTTGCTTGGGTAATGTTTGCCATGCTCAGCTCGGCGGTGGTAGCCGATTTAGTCGTATTGCCCGCCGTCTTGCTGAGCCCGTTGGGTGTTGTGTTTGAGCCGCTGGCCCCAGTAGAGCGGGAGCGGACTGGGGGCCAGGGGCCAGGGGCATGACGTGACAGGCACATCGGACCGGGTCGGCAGCCATTTGTTCTCTGGGACCTTGGTCCTCAACCTGGGTGCTGCGAGCAGCTGACCCGACACAGCCTAGTTGTCTTCGGTATTGGTGACGGTACAATATTGGTGACGGTACAATGGACATTCCTGTACCAGTCGATCTCGGTACCGACCAATACGTGGCCGCTTGGCAACCGGCGCGCCATCACTCCTCGCCATCACTCCGCTGCGTCACTCCCTTAGGGGTCGCCCCTTGAAGGGACAAGTTGCAAAACTTTTTTATTGAATGCTTCCCAGGAACTTCATAATTTGGCAATCGCTAAAATCTTGGAGTACTATTGGATGGCCGAACTGTGTAAAAGCGACTTCAAGATTAGCAACTATGAGGTGACTACGTGTCCAGTTATACGCTATTGACCGGAGCCACCGGTCTTTTGGGCAGTTACTTGCTGCGAGATCTGTTACTCGACGGCCAACGCCTAGTCGTCGTGGTGCGGCCAAACACGAGGCATTCGGCCGTTCAACGAGTCGAAGGGGTCTTGCAGATGTGGGAGGCCCAACTTCAACAAGAACTGCCCCGCCCGATTTGCCTAGAAGGCGATCTAAGTCGAGACCACCTGGGTCTTGATGAACGCGCATGCCAATGGCTGGCAGAGCACTGTTCCAGTGTTATTCATAGCGCAGCGTCTCTGACGTTCCATGAAGAATCCAACGGAGAGCCGTGGCGCACGAATGTTGACGGAACCCAGCGCGTTCTTCAACTCTGCCAAAAAACTGGCATCTCCCAAATGCACTACATTTCTACCGCGTACGTTTGCGGACTCCGCACAGGCCGCATCTACGAAAACGAATCGGACCTCGGCCAGGATTTTCGCAACGACTATGAACAAAGCAAACTGCAGGCAGAATTATTGGTCCGCAATGCCGACCATCTGGATTGCTTGACGGTTTACCGCCCGGCGGTGATCGCCGGCGACTCGCAAACGGGGTACACCAACACCTATCATGGGTTGTTTATGTATTTGCAGTTAATGTGCATTCTCGCCCGCAATACTGAACCGGGCGCCGACGGCGTGCGCAACACAGACCTGGAATTAAATATTTCCGGAGACGAACCCCGGAATGTCATCCCCGTCGACTGGACTTCCCGGGTTATTTGCCACCTATTCAGCACTCCTAAGGCCCATCGTCGTACCTTTCACCTCGCACCCAACACACGAATGACCGCGCGGCAAATGATCGAAGCCGGTTATACCTATTTTAATTCTCGGGGCGTTAAATTTGTGGGCCCAGAATCACAGGTGGATCGGAGCAACGGAGGCCTCGGTCAGGATGTGTTTGAAAACTCTGGGCTGTACCGTGCTTACGAAGCAAGTGATCCCGAATTTGACACGAGCAATCTCAAGCAGTTTGCCGGACACCTGCCGTGCCCGGAGATCGATGAAGTGATGCTCCACCGGTTTATGCAGTTCGGCGAAAAAGACCGCTGGGGCAAGCGCCGCCGGCCCCTGTCCAAGATTCCATTTTGCGTTGGCACTTTCCTTAAACGGCTCGAAGTGGACCAGCGTCAGGCAGTGCCCGCCAATCAAAGCAAGTCGGAATGGACGCTGGGCCTCGATGTGACGGGGCCTGGGGGAGGACAATGGACGTTGACCCTGTCGGATGGGCAGCTTATCGCGTTGAAACAGGGCGTTCTCGACAATTGCTCAAGCCAACTCAAGATCTCGGCGGCCCAGTTGGCCGAATTGGCCAGCACAATGGATCTTACGACGCCCCCGGAAATTGCCGACCAGCGCGTCGGCATGGTCGCCCAACTCACGCAGTTTTTGGGCATGGATCTGGTGGTCGAGCCAGACTGCTGTTGAGCCGGTTATTGGTTCTACCTCCGGCGCGTGAGACAACCGAGTCGTCGGGCTAGAGCGAAACCCTATCGTCGCCATCCGAGTCTCGAAACGGCTGATAGTTATGTCTCTTGATATCCCATGGACCCGCCACGCTATAGTCGATACCTCGCCAACGGGCCGTTCGCATAAAGCAGGCGACCCCTAACGCGACCGGGTAGCCCAGTTGGGTCAGTGGCATGATTGCCAGGCACTTGAGCATCCGCCCCGCAGAGAGCCACCGGCTGGTCTGCCCCCTCGATGCGGCGATTTTCTGGACAGCCAACTCCAATGGCAATAGCAACACGACCAGAGACAACTCGTAGCCGATCAACCCCACCGCAGCCCAGGCGGCCGCCCCGCTATAGCCCAACCACCCCGCGTAGCACCAGGTGGCGATGGCCGCTGCCGGCGCTGCGCTGGCGACCACGCCGTGCCCAAGGACGGCCGGCCAAGCCGGATGATACAGCCGCGCGGTCAGCAATTGGCGACTTACCCAGTGAAAAATACCGCCCAGATCGCAGTCCTCACGATTGATCATCATCAACGACGGGACAAACTCCGTGCGGAGACCAGCCTCCTTCAATACGCCGAACATCATCGTATCTTCACAAAAAGCGCGCCCCCATTTATCAAGCACATTGGTTTCGCGAAGTACCCGCGTCTTGATCGCCAGCGTGCCGCCCCAGGCGACTTGATACCAATACATCTGCACGATAGCCGCGGCATTCCACGTATAGCGAATCAGGGATCCGGCCGTCGCACGGCTCGGCATGTACCAGCGATTTCCGGTCGCGGCACCCACCTTTTCGTCCACCAGTGCCGTGGCCAATTCGCGCAGCCAGGTCGTGTGGGCGAGCGTGTCGGCGTCTATTTGTGCAATAAACTCGTAACCCTCGGAGGCATTTGCAGCAGCTTGCAACAGCGCACTACATTTGAGACTGCACGTTTCACGTTTATCGGCCAAGACTTCAATGGTCACATTTTGGGCCCCACAAGTCTGCAACTTGGCAACGACCACGTCATGAGCTGGATCGCCTAGCTCATCGATGATGACGCGAATATCGTATTGGGGATAATCTTGCCCAAGCAGTCCGTCGAGACATTCCGACAAATACGGATCGGCACCTCGCAGACAAAGAATCACCAATGCCGGCGGCGCTTGCTGGTCGCCGATAAGAGGTGGCGGCTGTTTTCGCAGCGCACGGGAAAAACCAAGCACGAGTACCGCTTGGCCCAACACAAGCGCCATAAGCAGCCCGAAAAGTACGAAGGCAAAGAGAGTCAAATCAAGGTGGCTTGTGATAGAGGGTTGCTTGGTTCCAAATTCTCAAAATCTTGCGGTAACCGGGCATCTACGATTTCGTGTAGGCTGTCGGCTGGGCTTGTGTAGTTCCTGGCTGCCGGGCAACAGGCCACCAGCGATCACGAACGAGTAAGCCTGAGACAGCGCTGCCGAGCTAGGAAACACTCCTGACCCCGCACGACGGCCCCCGAAGTGGGGCTGCATTATAGGCGCTGAAAAGCTCCCTACCGTGGAGCACGTGCCCAATCGGGGGCCCCCAGGCGTGCCACGGGCGCCCCTATATTTTCCCCTGCGGGGGTGTACAGTTCCAGGGCCTTGTGCAATATTTCACAATCTTATTGTCCCCGGCGCAGCAGACGAAAAAGGGCCTGCGGAAGTAGCTCGGCCCTTGTGCAGGCAAAACCCCTGCCAACCCGCACTGTTTGCAGCGCCGATGGCCAACGAGAGGGTATTGGCAATATCTGCCTGCCCAACCAGTTTGTGACATTTTTTTCTACTTTCGCGATTTATTTGTCTGGCCTGGTCGGCATGTTGGCGATGCGACCCGGCTGACGCGGCTTTGGCTCCGAGCGGTTTGAGGAAAAACCACCAGTGGCCCAATTTTTGGAGAACTTGACGCTCTTCGGCGTTCGCGTTTGCCCTTGGCCCTGGCTGGCTTACGGAATCGCCGGACTCGTGCATATCGGCCTCATTATCAACTTGGTCGCCGTTGGCGCGCTAATCTTCATTTGGCTGGAACGCAAGATTTCGGGCCGAATTCAGGATCGACTGGGTCCGACCCGCGTTGGCGGAAAATTTGGTTGGCTGCAAACGTTGGCCGACGGCATCAAGCTGTTAACCAAAGAAGACCTGATGCCCAACGGCGCGGACGGGCTGCTCTTCAAAATCGCGCCTTATATCAGTTTTTGCGCGGCGATCTCTGCTTTTATCGCGATTCCTTTTGCCGGAGGTGCCTATCCATGGATTGCGCAACATCTCAACGTGGGGGTCTTCTTCGTATTGGCCGTGTTGGGACTTGAAGTGTTTGGCGTCATTCTGGCTGGATACTCTTCGGCTTCAAAATGGTCGCTCTTCGGTGCGATGCGTGAGGCGGCGCAAGTGGTGAGTTACGAAGTCCCACTGGGCCTGTGTGCGGTGGTACCCGTGCTGCTTGCCGGGTCGATGGACATGGTCGTTATTGGCGACATTCAAGCGGGCCTGTTTACCAACTGGCTCGTTTTTCACGATCCTTTTACGTTCATCATATTCTGGGTCTTTGTCACCTGTGCAACCGCCAGCGTCAATCGGGCTCCCTTCGATCTGGCGGAGGCAGAGAGTGAGTTGGTGGCGGGCTTTCATACCGAATACTCCGGTCTGCGCTGGAGTTTTTTCTTCATGGCGGAATACGGATCGATGTTCTCGGTGAGCATCCTGGCATCGATTTTATTTTTGGGTGGCTGGCATGGCCCCTTCCCCATCACTTCTTGGTTGGGCCTGGGCGGCGAAACCGGGACGGCCGGCTGGGGATTAGCCCAGGTACTCGGACTGGCCAACGTTCTGCTAAAGGGGACAATTGGCGTTTGCATTATGATGTGGATTCGCTGGACGGTTCCACGCCTCCGCATTGACCAAGTCATGGCAACTTGCCTGAAGTACTGCACACCCATCGCCGCGGTGATGTTTTTGGGTGCAACTTGCTGGCACTATAAATTGCCAAACAAGAATTTCTTCGGGCTGCAAAACTACCCTCCGGGCGTGTACGAAGTACACGAGGGCTGGGACGCCCAAGGAGTCGAAACAACCGATCCACCGAACGACCCACCGACTTATAAAAACAAGTTGGCTGGTGAGTCCTCGCAGCCGAGAAGCGCGTCCCAGGTTACTTGGGACAAGACAACTATCCTGGCCTCGCATAGCCTGAACTCGAAGCTTAGGACCAGCCCGACGACCGGCACCGGAGCAGGGAGCCCCCCTCACTCTAAAAAACGGATCGCTACCCGCCGCGAGCGGTCGATGCTAATCTCCACAACAACCAATGGGCTGCGAGGCATACGCTCAATTTTGATATCCGTGGGAGGAAGTTGTTAGGGATGGAAGGAATCTACTGGCCATCGGTTTTTTTTCTGCTCTTTGGCGGGATTGCGTGCGCGTTTGCAGTGGCCGTATTGTTCTCCAAAAACATTGTCCGGATGGCCTTTTATCTGGTGATTTCGCTGGCGGCAACCGCCGGTCTCTTTTTCTTGGCGGGCGCTGATTTTGTGGGGGCGATGCAACTGATGATTTACGTAGGCGGCACCCTGGTGCTGCTCGTATTTGGAGTCATGCTGACATCCCAAGAACGATTTGTAGAAATGAAATCCGATGCAGGCGATTGGGTTATCGGAATTTTTGCCGGTGGCGCCTTGTTGGTGGTCCTCATCTGGGCGGCCTTCAGTATTCCCGCATGGCAAGGAATGGACGCTGCCGAGGCAAACGCAGTCGCTGTGAAGAAGACCGTGACCCCGATTGCCATGGGATTGCTGGGATTTCGTGTCGATGCCCCGGATAGATCGGGCTATTTTTTTCCGTTTGAGATCGTTTCGGTCCATCTCTTGGTGGTGCTGGTCGGTGCGGCCTACCTAGCCCGGGCCAAGCGCAAAACGACCAGCGCCAACCTAGCCACCGGAGACTGAAAACCGCGAATGCCTTATTTCCCTTTGGCAAATATCCTGACCGAGCCTGTGGGCGCTGCACACTACGTAGTCGTCGGGGCGATACTGTTCACCTGCGGCGTGCTTTGCATGGCCACCAAGCGCAATGCGCTTGGCATACTCATGGGCATCGAACTGGTCCTGAACGGTGCCAACTTGAATTTTATAGCGTTCGGCAGTCGTTATCTTCGTAATGATGCCAACACGCTTGGGCTGGACGGGCAGTTGGTAGCCCTGTTTGTGATCGTGCTGGCCGCGGCGGAAGCCGCCGTTGCCCTCGCGATCGTTTTGAATTTTTACAACAACCACGATTCGATTGACGTCGACCGCGCCGATCAATTGCACGGTTAAATAAAAAGCTGCGATGGAACCTGCTTCAACACTACCGACATTGCTGATGTGGGCCTGGCTGCTGCCCCTGATATCGTTTGTGGCGATTCTGTTTTTTGGCAAGCACATGGGCCCGCATGGCAAGGGTGCTGCGTATTTGGCGACGGTTGCCATCGTGGGCGCGGGGCTGCTGAGCTTTACCGCTTTGTTCGGCGTTTGGTTGCCGAACCATCCGCTGGCTGATGCGGCCCATGCGAGTGACCCACTCCACGGCAACCATGGCATTCCCGACGACTCCCACAATGGGAGCCACAGCGACGCCCCTACCAGTGCCGGCAAACATGCCCATCGAGCTTATCACGGCGCGACCGACGGAGGTGCGCTACGCAATACCCAAAGGGACGCGCAGCTCGCGCTGAACATCCAACCGGTCGCGCTGCTCGCCGAACACGGCTCGCTAGCCGAACACGGTTCGCTAAATGATTCCCAGGCACACGCCAACAATAAGACGCCTCCCTACTACAACGGCGATTTTTACACCCTAGCCGCCTTTGGCCCTCTCAAGCTTTCAATTGGCTATTACATCGATTCGCTCACCGTCGCCATGTTTTGCATGGTGGCCTTAATCGCTTCGTGCGTGCATTTCTATGCGATCGGCTACATGCATGACGAGCTGCACGAGTTTACCGATTCCGAGGTTACCCTGGCGGACGGGCAACCACTCAAGCGGCCCGGCCGCTATCATCGCTTCTTTCAGTACCTTTCGCTGTTCTGTTTCAGCATGTTCGGCATCGTGATCGCCGGAAATATGGCAATGGTGTTCGTCTTTTGGGAGCTGGTGGGCATCTGCTCATATTTTCTGATTGGCTTTTACATTGAACGAAAGACAGCCTCGACCGCCGCGAACAAGGCATTCATCGTCAATCGCGTGGGCGATTTCGGAATGTTGATTGGCATGATGGCGCTGTGGTCAAGTCTGGGCACTTTTTCGTTTGGCGATACAAAAGACGCCGACGGCAAGTTCACCGAGCGAGGCATCTTCAGTCTGCTTCGTACTGCTGAAAACGATTACCACCTAAAGCCGGCCGGTGATATGGCCTTCGAGGGCCACCGCATCATGCCAACAGATAGCGACGGCGAGGTGCAGTCCGGCGACTCTGACAACCGCGCGGGGCAGTGGCTACTGCTGGTCGCGGGGGTCGGGATCTTCTGTGGCTGTGTCGGCAAAAGCGCCCAGTTTCCACTGCACGTCTGGCTACCCGATGCGATGGAGGGCCCGACGCCAGTGTCGGCACTCGTCCACTCAGCGACGATGGTAGCGGCGGGCGTTTACCTGGCAGGCAGATTTTTCCCTGTCTTTTCACCCGAGGTTTTGCTGGTCATCGCCTACACGGGCTGTATCACACTGGTGATTGCAGCCACGATCGCCATCACCGCAACAGACATCAAACGGGTGCTTGCGTATTCTACGGTTAGCCAGTTGGGCTACATGATGCTGGCCCTAGGGCTAGGCGGCTGGGTGGCCGGGATGTTCCACCTGTTTACGCACGCATTTTTTAAGAGCCTGCTCTTTATGTGCTCGGGTTCAGTGATCCACGGCGTTCATACCAACGACATGACGGAAATGGGTGGGCTTCGCAAGAAGATGCCCGTCACCGCCTATACGATGCTCGTCGGCTGTCTGGCCATTATCGGAGCGGGGATCCCGCTGTCGACGATCGGCTTTAGCGGATATTACTCCAAAGATGCGATCATCGAGCAAGCATTCAGTTTTGCCGATCTGAATCCGGTCCACTGGCCTTTGAAATGGGCTCCAGTGGCAGGTGCCTTGATCACAGCATTTTACATGTTTCGGTTGTGGTACATGACGTTCGCCGGCAAGCCGCGCAATCAGCATCGCTATGATCACGCGCACGAGTCACCCCGCGTGATGACGCTGCCCTTGGTCGTATTGGCTGTTTTTGCACTCGGCATTGGCTGGACCGTGCCGGGGACGAGTCTCAAGGTAACCAACCTGCTCGAGCAATCACGTCCAGTAGGCACGCTGGCCACCACGCATGGCGAGCTATTGCCGTCGCTGGTTCTCCCGGACGAACACAGAAGTCATGAATGGGAGTTTCGGAAGCCGGCAGGGATTGCGGCATTTGCGACTGCGGCGCTGGGACTGCTGTTGGCAACAGTCGTTTACCTGTGGCGTTTCCTCAATCCAGATGAACTCAAGCAGCGATTCAGATCTATCCACGCCGTCTTTTGGAACAAGTGGTGGTTCGACGAAATATATGGGGCGCTGATTGTCGCTCCAGGCCTGCTCCTGGCAAAATGGATCACAAAATTCGACCTTGGCATCATCGACTCGATCATCCACGGCACTGCGGCAACGTGCAAAGGTGGAGCCAAGGTAGTCGATGCGGTTCTCGATCGCACCCTTGTCGACGGCTCCGCCAACGGCATGGCACGCGGAACGTGGGACCTGGGGCTATGGCTCCGCAAAATTCAAACCGGGAGCTTGCGGCAGTACGTGATGCTGCTTGTCATTTCCACGGTCCTGCTCTTCGCGGCGGCAAGTTACCTGCAGCAAATTATTCCCGGTCAATAACAAGTCTTAAAACCAGATCCTTTCGAAAGACGACGGCTTACCATGACTCTCAGCGAACCTGCGGTTTATCTGAGCCTGATTGTATTTCTTCCCGCGATTGCAGCGCTCGTTCTGGCCATCTTCCCGCGCCTCAACGATGACGCGCTCAAGCTAACCACGTTGGCAATCACAATTGCGGTACTCGTCCTGTCGCTTGGCCTTTTCCGCCAGGGAGCCGGCATTGATTTTCAGGCCGGTGTCGCGGAGATGCAAAACACATTCAATTTGGAATGGATACCTTCGTTTGGCATTCAGTATTTCATGGGCATCGACGGCATCAGCTTTCCACTGGTGATACTGACGGCATTTTTGAGCGTGCTGGCCATGGCCGCAAGTTGGCCGATCACAAAACATGTAAAAGCCTATTGCATTTTGTTCTTGCTCCTGGAGACGGGCATGCTGGGCGTGTTTTTGGCGCTCGATTTCTTTTTGTTTTATGTGTTGTGGGAAGTGATGCTGCTGCCAATGTATTTCCTGATTGGCGTTTGGGGCGGACCGAGGCGCGAGTATGCGGCCATCAAGTTCTTCCTTTATACGCTTCTGGGCAGCATCGGCATGCTGATCGCAATCTTGATGCTTTATTTCAACAGCGACCTTACGCGTCTCGATGCCGAGCAAATGGTCAATGCCGGAATCGTCAAGACGACTCCCGGACAGTCGGTCGAAGATGCGCTCCAAGCGTGGACCGATTCGGGTAGTCCGCTGGCAAACGACTACGCCGATATTACCGCGGAGTCCGATTTGGCCAAGCGCCGTCCGCTTCATACGTTCAACATTTTGGCGTTGCAACAGATGGGCCAAATGGAAAATAGTCCATTCGACAAAGAGATGTGGGCGGGAAAGAGCGTCCAGTGGTGGGCATTTATTCTCCTGTTCATTGGCTTCGTCATTAAGGTCCCCAGTGTACCGCTGCATACGTGGCTTCCGGATGCCCACGTCGAGGCCCCCACGCCGATTTCGATGATTTTGGCAGGTGTCCTGCTCAAGATGGGAGGCTACGGTATTATTCGCATCTGCTATCCCATCTGCCCTGATGCTGCTTACGACTTAGCCTATTGCGTTTGCTTTGTGGGCGTGTTGAGTATGGTGTGGGGCGCATTTGCGGCGCTGGCACAAACCGACTTTAAGCGGATGGTCGCCTACAGTTCGGTGAGCCACATGGGATACGTCGTCTTGGGATTAGGTGTTTGGAGCGCCGTTGCCGATACAGGCTATAGCCCGTACTACTGGCAGATGGGCGTGAATGGGGCCATGTTTCAAATGATTGCCCATGGCATCAGTTCGGCCGGCATGTTCTTTTTGGTCGGCGTAGTTTACGACCGGGTGCATCACCGTAACCTCAACGAGTATGGCGGGCTGTTTGCCAAGATGCCCGTCTATAGCGGATTAGCTGTGGGAATTTTCTTCGCCGGTTTGGGGCTCCCCGGTTTGTGCGGCTTCGTTGGAGAAGTGTTGGTCGTGCTTGCCGTATGGAGATATAGTATCGTGCTGGCCGTCATTTCGGCAGCCGTGGTGATTCTGACCGCGGGATACATCTTGTGGGCCATTCAACGGGTCTACTTGGGCGCCGAATATACTGGGCCCCACGGCGAAAATCTCACGCCAATCACCATGCGTGAACTGCTCATCGCCGCCCCTCTCCTAGTGCTAGCGATCGTCCTAGGCGTGTACCCCCCTAGTTTGCTGAACTACATGCAGCCTTCGGTCGATCGGCAGGTAGAGCGACTGGCAGAGTGGACAGAACGGAATCACCCGCCGGGCACCGAAGGCCAGGCATTGAATGATGAGGGCGGCCACATGGCGGCCACCCGCAGCGATTGAATTGCTACAACCGATACCTATAGTGGACTCTACTGAGTTAGCCCGTGAACCTTTCCTCTGTTGTCGACAACCTGATCAGCGATACGCTCGGTTCGAGCCTGCCGCTGTTTTGTCCTGAACTGGCGCTCTGCGCGACCATCGTTCTCCTACTTTTCGTGCGTATCTTTCGCAGTGGTTCGGCGATTCCCCCCTTCTTGCTCGCGTTGGGCGGGGCGGTGGCCGCGCTCTGGCTCGCACTCCCGCAGGAAGGTCTGGCGTCCTGGACGGCAATCGAACCACAAGAGATCTTTACCAAACTGCTAGTTTATGACTCCCTGTCGGCCTATATCCGAGTATTCTTGCTAGGTTTTGCAGTCCTGTTCATTGTCCTTTCACATCTTACGGGCATCGCCGATCGGGAAGACGGCCAGGATTATTTCGTACTGGTGCTGGGCGCGACCCTCGGTATGTGCATCATGGCATCGGCCAATCATATGCTGACCATTTTCCTCGGTATTGAAATGGCTAGCGTTCCCTCCTATGTACTGGCAGGCATCGTCAAAGGGCGAAGCCGGAGCAGCGAGGCGGCACTCAAATACGCAATTTATGGTGCTGGCGCGGCCGGAGTCATGCTCTATGGCATCAGCTTGCTTTGCGGCGTCCTGGGCTCAGCCCATCTGCCAACGATGGCCCGCGAGTTGGCAGCTCTCGACATCCCCAACATGATCGCTTCGGGCGGAGACAAGCGCACACTCATGGTCTTGGCACTGGGCGGCCTGATGATGGGGGCGGGTCTGGCATTCAAGCTCTCCGCGGTACCGTTTCATTTCTGGTGTCCCGACGTGTTTGAAGGGGCCTCGGCTGAAGTCGATGCATTTCTTTCGGTCGCTTCCAAAGCGGCAGCGCTAGCGCTGCTCCTGCGAGTGGGATTTGGCTTGGGGCACGTTCCCGAAGATCCCCAGTCCATCGTGGCAGATGCCCGGGCCCCCGTTGCGCTGGCCGCCGTTACGACAACATCGGAGCCGACTCTATTTCAGAAACAAGTCGTCCAGGTGGAGGTTGGCGAGGCGAGCGGCTCGCCCCTATCCCCCGTCAGGCGTTTCTTCGTCATTCTGGTTGCTATCATATCTGTTGTGACATGCACCTTCGGCAACCTGGCGGCCTACGGACAAACGAATATAAAGCGCATGCTCGCCTACTCGACGATTGCTCACGCCGGCTACATGATGATGGCGGTCGCCGCCGCAGTAGCCCTGATTGACGGCAGGGGTGAACAGTCTCAGGCGGCAATATCCGCTTTACTACTCTACCTGGCGGTGTATCTGTTTATGAATCTTGGTGCTTTCGCCATTATTGCGTTTTTGCGCAATTCGATGCAGAGCGAGGAAATCAAAGACTACGCAGGGCTGATTCGCACCTGTCCCATGACTGCGGTCATGATGACGGCCGTTCTGGTAAGTTTGATCGGCTTACCGCCCCTGGCCGGATTTTGGCCCAAACTTCGTGTATTGCAATCGCTGTACCTAGCGGGCGGGCCCTTGATGATGGTATTGCTGGTCGTAGCCGCTGTGAATACGGTGATTTCTTTGATCTACTACCTTCGCGTGGCAAAAACCATGTGCATAGACAAGCCGCCCGATTCGCGCGGCCCGGTAACGCTGGGCTTCTTACCCGCCGCTTACGTCTTCGCAGTCACGTTGCCTGTACTACTGCTCGGCATATTACCCGAAGAGTGTGCTAAGTGGGCCGATGAAGCAGCCCGTCATTTGTTCGGTTAGCCGGGGGTTGCCAACTGCCGGATCGAACGGCTGGATCCAACTACGGAATCTAGCTATTGGGTCCAACTACTGAGGTGAAGTATCGGAATCAACTATTGGGCTAAACTATTGGTCTAGATTGCATGAATTCTACACAAATGCCAACACGCACTTCCATGGCCCGATTGCTCAACCGTCTGTTGGCGATCGTAAGCCGCTCCTTTCCGCAGTATTTGCAGTTCTCCCGGCCGTATGTTCCGGACGGACGCGAAGAAGTGACCGAAACGCTCCAATCTATTGTGGCCGATCAGAATGGCATCGCTGAGCGGATTGGCCAGATGATCCTCGACAACCATGCACTGCCGCGCTCGGGTGAGTTCCCGATAGAGTATACCGACACGCACGACCTGGATATCGAATTCCTCGTCAACATGATTATCACGTATCAGCGGCAAGACGTTGATGCAATTGCTGATCTCGTGGAGCAGCTCCAGCTATCCCCCGCTGCAAAAGCGTTGACCGAGGAAGTCCTGGGCATGGCGAAGGGACATTTAGAATCGCTACGCGAAATGGCCTCGGGTGGTTAACGGATGGCGGTTGACAGATTAGGGACGACTCCTTGAATGTGAAGATGGCTTATGCTCTTCGACACGCACACGCATCTCGACCAGGCGGAATTTGATGCGAATCGTGCGGAGGTACTTGCGCGTGCTCACCTCCTTGGTGTGACCCATGTTGTTGCCGTGGGCTGCACCGCTGAGGCAAGTCAAAAATGCGTTGATTTGGCACGACTGCACGAAAACGTCTACGCCGCCGTTGGCATCCAGCCGAACTATGTGGCCGAAGGGCGGCCCGAAGACTGGTCGGCCATCGAGAAACTAGCCAGCAGTCCATCCGTTGTCGCAGTCGGAGAAACGGGTCTCGATCGTCATTGGGATTTCACGCCCTTCGACCAGCAGCAGGACTATTTTGATCGACACATACGCCTCGCTGAAAGACTTAATTTACCATTTGTCGTTCATATGCGAGACTGCGACAGGGACATCATGGAAATGCTGCGCGCGGCCCGCAAGCGCGGCTTGCTGAAGGGGATCATGCACTCCTTTACGGGCGATGCGATCATGGCCGCCGAGTGTGTCGAACTAGGCATGCACATCAGCTTCGCGGGCATGATTACCTACAAGAATGCAAAGCCGCTTAGAGATTGCGCTCGCACGATCCCCGACGACCGGCTGCTTCTAGAAACCGACTGCCCCTACCTCTCTCCCGAACCTGTTCGGAAAGTCAAGCCGAACGAGCCCAGTCACCTCAGGCATACGGCGGAGCGGGTGGCAGAGCTGCGTGGCGTCTCGCTAGAACAACTTGCTGCGACGACCAGTGGCAATGCTCGACAGTTATTCGGCGTGGTCTGACGACCAATCCAGATCGTTGAAGAAAGCCGAATACTGCACCTAGCGATAAGTTGGCTGGTCTTCCTCAGCGAATCGCAGGGCTTCGTCCAATTTTCGCCGCCCGGCAAGACTCGGACGCCGTGATACCGATGGACTCTGGTAATTGCCCACCTCGTTGCCGTAACAGGACGGGCAACTGGTGGAGTCTCCGTAGTAGGTCTCGCAGCCGCAACCAGAGCAACCCCAGAATGCGTTCCTAATGCGCTGCAACAGGGGGCACACCCCCACTACAGGAGATCCGCAGCAAACCTCACCAGGACACCCGGAGCAAACATCGGGACAACAGCAGGAAGCCTCGGGACAGCCGCACGCGGCATCAGGGCAACAGCACGACGCTTCCGGGCAACCGCAAGTCGCGCAATCGCTATACACCTGCCCGCCATAGCTACCGGAGCACGCGTTGCGGAGGCATCCACAACAACCAATGCTCGCAATGCAGACCATGCCCATGATTATCGAGTACACGTGTCGCGTTGACATGATTCCCTAGCTCCCACGTCCATGTTTCAGTAAGCTCCCCAGCAATTCTCCCGCAGGAGACCACTAGGCCTGTTTTATCGGTTAGCCGGTTAGCAGCGGTCCAGAAAATCGTTAGAATCGGAACAAATTAACAGCGTCTTCTGCTAGCAGCTAGCCCCGATTTCGCCGCCATATCGTCGCAAGAAAACAGCCGTGTCAACTCCCAACGTACCATCCGGATCTATGAACCACATCGCCTTGCCGACGGCCGATCCGGCGCGCGGCGCGCGCTTTTATCGCGACGTATTAGGTTTTCAAGAGGTGGCTCGCCCGGCTTTTTCTTTCGATGGTCGCTGGTTGTATCGCAAAGAAGCGCGCGTGATGATCCATCTGATCCATGACACCAACTACCAACCACCAACCGGGGCTATCAACACATTGGGCCACCACTTTGCTCTACAGTGCAACGAGATCGACAGTGCACGAGCAATGCTGGCAGGCAAGGGCCTCGAAACCGTTGAGAGAACACTCCCAGATCATGGTTTCCGGCAAATATTCTTTCGCGACCCCGATGGCAATGTAATTGAAATGGGCCAGTGGCCTGACGTGCATGATATGGTTGCTGCAGATTAAACACATAGGCAGAAAATTCATGGAAGCTTTGGCAAAAGAGTTTTTCAAAGAACTCCTGGAAACCCCCAGCCCTTCAGGCTATGAACAGCCAGTGCAAGCGTTGGTGCGTAGTTACGTCAGCGATTTTGCCGACGAGGTAAGCACCGATTTGCACGGCAACGTGATCGCCTGCTGCAACCCCGAAGCGCCGCTCCGGGTCATGCTCGCGGGGCATGCCGATCAGATCGGCCTCCTGGTAACGCACATTAATGATTCCGGGTATCTTTACACCAATACAATTGGCGGTTGGGATCCGCAACAACTTATTGGCCAGCGGATGACCATTTACACGGAACAGGGGCCCATTCCTGCGGTGATCGCCCGAAAACCCATCCATCTCCTCGATCAAGAAGAACGGAAGCAAGTCGTCAAAACCAAAGACATGTGGCTCGACATCGGGGCCAAATCGAAAGAAGAGGCAGCCGAGATCGTACAAATTGGCGACCCGGTAACCTTGGAATTGGGCTACCAGGAAATGCGAAACGGTTTTGCCAATGCACCCGGCATGGATGACAAAACGGGGCTCTGGGTTTGCATGGAGGCGCTGCGCCGAGCAAAAAAACTCGGACTCCAAGTTTCCCTGTATGCGGTGGCGACTGTTCAGGAAGAAATTGGCCTGCGCGGCGCAACGACAAGCGCGTACGGGGTGAATCCTCACGTAGGTATCGCGGTCGACGTGACCCATGCTACCGATTGCCCATCGATTGACAAAAGCCAGGAAGGCGACGTCAAGCTGGGCGGAGGACCCGTCGTCTACCGAGGGCCAAACATGAACCCGGTCGTGGTACAACGTCTCCGGGAAGCCTCGGAGGAAGCAGACATCGTTTGCCAATGGGGGGCGATTGGTCGCGGCACGGGTACCGACGCCAATGCGATACAGCTTTCACGGGCGGGCGTCGCGGCCGGATTGGTAAGTGTGCCCAATCGTTATATGCATAGTGCGGTGGAAATGATTTCGCTGGAAGATCTTGACTCCTGCGCGGATCTGCTAGCCAGCTTCGCCGCACGGATCGATTCCCAGACGGATTTCACGCCCAGCTGAAGGCGGGCCTATTAGTCGCTCGCATGTATCTGCAGATAGCTTTCGTAGCGGCGCACATCAATCGCGCCGTCGGCGACCGCGTCTTTGACCGCGCACGGCTGTTCATGCGTATGCGTACAATCCGGATAGCGGCAATGGCTAACATATGGCCGCAGGTCGCGAAAGAAGCCCGCAACTTCTTCGGGAATAACGTCCCAGAGTTGAAATTGACGAATGCCTGGCGTATCGACCACAAATCCTCCCATCGACAAAGGAATAAGTTCGGAAGTCGTTGTCGTGTGGCGGCCTTTTTCAGTATCTTCACTTACCGACTGCACGCGCAGGTCGAGGTCAGGCTCAATCGCGTTGAGCAGACTCGACTTGCCAACGCCACTTTGGCCGGTCACCGCCGTCTGGCGGCCCTGTAGCAAGTGGCCAAGCGAGTCGATTCCCCAGCCGGAAGTCGCGGACAGCAGGAGTACCCGGTAGCCAAGTTGGCTATACACGCCGGCCAGTGGCTGCAGCGTAGCAGGTTCCACCAGATCGCTTTTATTAATGCAAATAATCGGCTCGATGCCCGCCTTTTCGGCGGTAACCAGGTAACGATCCAGCAGGTTTGGCTTGAGTCGCGGTTCAGCGGCACTGACGACTACCAATACCTGATCGACATTCGCAACCAGCACGTGTTGGCGCTTGCGACTTATCCGGCAAAGCACGCCCTGTCGCGGCTCAACCCGCTCGATAATTCCTTCCGCCGCCCCCTCGGGCCGAATCCATACTTTGTCTCCAGCCGCCACCACATGTCGCTGATCCGTGCTAAGTGTTTTGAGCAAACCGCGTGTAGCGCAGCGCCTGGTCGTGCCGTCCTCTTCCACGACGATACTCACCAACCCTTGCACACGCAGGACGCGCCCTAAACGACAAATAGTCGTATCGACTTGCGGGAGAATCATCGTGCCAGAGGAGTCTTCAATAATCTCCCCGCCCGCGACGGTCCGCTTTCGGCTCAGCTCTCCCTTGCCGGAAATGCTCTGCCCCAACTCCACATCATCCACCGAATCATCTTCGGCTTTGAAATCTCGCGTCAAGTCATTCTGCCGTTTGCGCACATTGCGATTCTTTCGCAAATCAGCTCGCACCTTCGACTTTTTCTTAGCCATCAATCTTACGAACGATCCCTTACCATGGGCCCAATTACAGAGGGGCCCTTTTGCCGAGAATCAGTGACGGAAAAAAACGGACACGGAGTCTGGGCTGCAATGAGCCATGCGAGTCAGATTGGCACAAGATGCAATTCAAATTGGCGCGTCCGGTGAATCAATTTGTCCAGCGCTGTCGTCAAGAACATCATAGCGCTCGAAGCTACCCCGGTCGCGGCGCCGACGACCAGTGGGTTTCTCACTCTTGGGCTCAGACGATTTCAGACCGGCCCGCGAAAGGAGCGACTCGGTCATTATCTCGGCTGGCACATCGTCGGCAGGTGGCGGGCCGACCGCACCCAGGTCGACAGGTGAATACCGCAGCTCGTAATTGTGCTTCGCGACGGCTATGGAATCGCCGGGATCGATACGCTTTTTTTGAACACGAATACTGTTAACCTTCACCCCGTTACGGCTTTGCATATCACGAATGTACCAGTACCCTCCATTGACCATCAACTGGCAATGGTGGGCAGAGACATTCGCAAATCGGAGGACAATATCACAGCTTTCGCGTCGACCAATCAGCAACTGCTTCTTTAACAAGGGAATTGGATCACCGCCACCCAGCGGGATTAGTTCACCATACATAACAATAGGCTCTTGCGAAAATTGGAACTCGCCTCAAAAATGGATACCAACAGGTGGCCGCCAACGAAAACAGGACCTAGTAAACAGATAACCTAGGTGCACCGGCAAGACTGGCCATCTTGAGCGCCCTCCCATGGCCTCCATTCCACTCTAGGCAAATGGCCGCGTGTCGTCAAATAAACCCCTTATTAGCAGCAGTTTAGAACCCGCCTGGCGAAGCGCAGGACTCCGTTATTATGCCTACAATTTTGCACTTCGCCAGCGATTCAGCCACCGCGTGCAAAAAGTCAGCATCGACGCCGGTTTTACCTGCCCCAACGTAGACGGTACTGTGGCCAAGGGCGGTTGCACATTCTGCGACAATCGCAGTTTCAGCCCCAGCCGACGCTTGCCGCGAGCCGGTATTCTAGGGCAGATTGACCAAAGTATTGCCCGTCTGCGTTTGCGCTACAAGAATTGCAATCATTTTCTGGCCTATTTTCAGCCCGCATCTAATACATATGCGCCGGTCGATGTTTTGCGTCCGCTTTTTGAAACGGCCCTCGCCCATCCCCAAGTGGTGGGGCTAGCAATCGGCACACGAAGTGATTGCGTGCCGGACAACGTACTCGACCTGTTAGAAGAATTGGCGGAGCGAACTTATCTCTCAGTCGAATTTGGCATGCAAACCATCCACAATCGCTCGCTGGAATGGATGAATCGAGGTCACTATCACGACTCGTTTCTCGACGCCGTCCAGCGCAGCCGGGGTCGCGGTTTCGAGATATGTGCCCATGCCATCCTGGGTCTTCCGGGAGAGAATCATGCAGATATGCTTGCCACCGCGCGAGAACTGGCACGAGTCGACATCGACGCGGTCAAACTGCACAATCTCTATTGTGTCAAAAACACCAAGCTTGCTGAGCAAGTCGCTGCCGGCGAAGTGACGCTCATGGGCCGCAACGACTACGTTCGCACCCTAGTCGACTTTCTGGAACGGGTGCCGCCGACAATGGTCGTGGAACGCATCAGTGGCGACGCCCCCCCGGACTATTTTCTTGGTCCTAGCTGGTGTCTCGACAAACAGGGAGTAAAGACAGCCATCGAAGGGGAGTTTGAAAGGCGGGACTCCTGGCAAGGGAAGCGATATACGCTACGATAAAGAATGTACCCCGGAGAGGACCGGGCGATCGCCGGTACCCCCATCGGGTACGGGAGGAAAGTCCGGGCACCGCAGGACAAGGTGGTGGGTAATGCCCACCGGCCGCGAGGCCAGGGAAAGTGCCACAGAAAAGATACCGCCTAAGGAGGGCTGTCGGCCTTCCGCTGTCGGCGATCGGCCCGATCAAGTTTATTCGCGCCGCCCCCCTACAGCCTAGGGCCGATGGCCTTCCCGGTAAGGGTGAAATGGTGCGGTAAGAGCGCACCAGCAGGCGAGGTGACTCGCTTGGCTTGGTAAACCCCACCTGGTGCAAGGCCAAACAGAGGGCAGAGTCGGTCCGGCTCATAACGACCCTCGGGTAGGCCGCTGGAGACGGCGAGCGATCGGCGTCCTAGAGGAATGATCGTCTCATTGCAGATCTCTGCGATGACAAAACCCGGCTTACAGGTCCTCTCCAGGGTATCTTGGTTGGGCCGTTTTCGCGTGGCAAATCGCAAGCCGCGTACGCCTCAGCGTTGGGCGTCCCTGCGAATGATTCGATAACGGGCCAAGCATCATCCTGCCGGAATTCTAAACAAGCCGCCCCCCGCGGGCAGGGGGCGGCTCTCGACATCTATCACCATCCGTGCTTCCACACACGCGACGCTAAAACCGCGGCTGGATGGGCTTAAATGGAGAGGGAACCTCCGCTTGCTGTGCAAGTGGTCGGCTTAGTGGAGACTGGGCAAGTGTCGCAGCTTGAGCTGCGACTGCAGGCCTGGCCGCCGCCATCGTCTGATTGCCAGCGGGCGCCGCGGAGTTCCCGCCTGTCGTTCGCTCGTTGGGGATCTTGTCCTCTCCGATAACTTGCAGCAACTTGGAAATACACAGCTTATTCATGCTCGTACGCATGTCGTGTGCCTCGGTCCTCAGGTACTCATGCATACTCTTGGGCAGGCGGACCGTAATCACCCGGGTAGGCTCAGCTTCGGGATCCGTTGAAATGCGTTTTTCACGCAGTTTGACCAGCATTTTCTGGATAGCATCAAACTCGTCGGTCTGCTCAAACGTCGACAACGCCTCAAAGGTGGGAAAGCGGCTGCGAACGGCCCCATCGATGCCCAGCACCTCCCGAAAGAAGGTGACCCAGTCCGGATCTTGACGATAGAGGTTCTCAGCGACTTGCAATACTTCCCCATACTTTTCCTTAGATTGTGTCAGCACGACTGGTGTCTCCTTACTGGTTGCAGGTTGTTGTCAGCGAAGCCCTACAACGGCCTCCGTGTTGCCCCAGTATCTGCTGGCAGACAAATGCATCACACAGGTCCTTGCACTGCAAGCACTTACGTCGACCCCCTGGGGCTGCCTATTTTCGGGCAGCCGCTGCCCAAGAGGGCTGCGGGCCCTCCTGCCTAGTTTCTAGGCAGGAGGGTGATTCCCATAATTCGGAATGTCCACCCTGGGGTTTCTGCCAGCAGGAGTGGACCGGCGAGATTTTGGCTCAAAAACTCGACCCAGGAGGGCGTCGGGAAGAAAAGACGGACGAGTACCCGATCAGGTGGCTAGGCGTTAATAGACACGCTCGAAGTGGCCGGTCGAATTCAACCGCCTTTTCCCGACGACTCAGGTTTCGCAGCGCGATCAATGCCCATTTTCCTCAGTGCTGGCAGGCCGGTTGCCGGCCCATTGACCCGCCCGGGCACAGCATTGAGAATCGGGAGTCCGCCGCGCGGCCTTCTCCGGCCGCTTCCATCCCGTCCATTGTCCACCGCCCCGGTGCAGGAGACACAACCCATGCCCGACGTCGTCGCCGGCCAACCGATTACCAAGCAAGGTGGGACGCTCCAAGTTCCCAACCACCCGATCATTCCATTCATCGAGGGCGACGGCATTGGCCCCGATATCTGGCGGGCCAGCCAGCTTGTCTTTGACGCGGCGGTCGAGAAGGCCTACGGAGGCGAGCGGACCATTAGCTGGCAAGAAGTTCTGGCCGGACAAAAAGCCTTTGACACCGTTGGAAGCTGGCTTCCTGACGAAACTCTGCAGGCCTTCCGAGAGCTGCTAGTGGGCATCAAGGGGCCTCTTACCACACCTGTAGGTGGCGGGATTCGTTCGCTCAACGTTGCCTTGCGCCAAATACTGGATCTCTATGTCTGCCTGCGACCAGTCCAGTACTTCCAAGGCGTCCCTTCTCCGGTCCAGCAGCCTGAGCTGACCGACATGGTGATCTTCCGAGAGAACTCCGAAGACATCTATGCAGGGATCGAATACCTGGGCGGCTCGCCGGAAGCCCAGCGCTTGCTGAACTTTTTACAGCAAGAATTTCCACAAGACTTCGAGAAGATCCGTTTTGGCACGGCAGACAAGTCCAAGCAATGGCAACAGCTCGTTGAAGGCAGCGGGGCAGCGACTCGTGAAGCTGAGGTACAGGTGGGCATCGGCATCAAGCCGGTAAGCTATTTAGGTACGGAACGATTGGTGCAGAGTGCCATCACCTATGCAATCCAGAACGATCGGAAGAGTGTCACCCTGGTGCACAAAGGCAACATCATGAAGTTCACCGAAGGTGGATTTCGCGACTGGGGCTACCAGACCGCCCAAAAACTCTTTGGTGCCACACCGATCGAAGGTGGACCTTGGTGCCAAATTCCATCCGGAAAGCCTGGGGCAGGAATCATCATCAAAGACGTGATCGCCGATGCGATGTTACAGCAGATTCTGACGCGACCGGCGGAATACGACGTGATTGCAACACTCAACCTTAACGGAGATTACATTAGCGATGCCCTGGCCGCGTGTGTGGGCGGTATCGGCATCGCTCCGGGCGGCAACATCAATTACGTGACGGGCAATGCAATCTTCGAGGCAACTCATGGCACGGCCCCGAAGTATGCCGACCAAGACAAGGTCAATCCGGGCTCGGTAATTCTTTCGGGTGAAATGATGCTTCGCTATCTCGGTTGGACGGAGGCCGCCGACCTGATTATTATGGGACTCAACGGTGCGATTGGCGCAAAGACGGTCACCTATGATTTCGAACGCCAGATGGAAGGCGCGACACTGGTGAAGTGCAGCGAATTCGGCCAGGCGGTTGTGAAACACATGGGTTGATGTAACTCGTCTTGCGCGGCCACTTGGCTAAATAACTGCCCCAGGCTTGCCCACTGCTCGAGTAATCCGTCTGCACGAACATCGCTTTCGCCACTGCTAGCTGGTTTAGACTCCACCCGGCTCGTCGAGTTGGACTTGGAGTTTCTGCACGATATTCCTGCGGGCCAGCTGGGCCTAACTCTGAACCGGCCTACGAGCGAGTAAGCCGCTCCTATTGCTTGACACTCAATTTGAGTCAGGCTCTACTTTTATTGGCTACCGCGACGCATGGTGAAGCGTCGCCAACCGTGATAGCCTCCTGTACCGTACAGAGAGGCTTTCCCTTCCGCGATCAGAGAACCAGGAGTTTTGTCGATGCGAAAACGAACTGTCATCGTTTTGGCCGGAGTGCTATTTGCTTGCGGCTTTAACCGCCCTGCCCTGGCGGTCAAACAATTCCAGAACGAGTTTTACCGCATGTACGGTATCGACCGCGATCAGGAGGTCAAATCGGAGTTTGCCGAGACCATACTGAAAGCGAAGTGCTATGTCTGCCATCAAGGCAAGAAAAAAAAGAACCGTAATCCCTATGGAGAAGAACTCGGGAAGCTATTGGATCGAAAAAAGGATGCCAAGAAACCCGAGAAAATCGCCGCAGCCCTCGAAAAAGTCGCCGAGTTGCACACCAGTCCAGAAGACAAGGAGAGTCCGACTTATGGCGACTTGATCAAGGCCGGCAAGCTGCCTGGGGGATCGCTGGAGGATGCGAAAAAAGAGCCGAAAAAAACGGCGTTGGATGAGAGCCCGGCGCAAACATAGCCTTTGTCTGAACGAGCGGGGCGAAGTGTTCTTGCACCTTGCCGCGCGATAGTTGGAGCGTTGCGGTCATCAGAAAAACGACGCACGCCAATAGCCAGCCCGCGCGGCTGCAGTGCTGGCCGTTGAAATCACCCAGCACGATTTGCACCAGCGCTTGCAGCAGGGCCATGGTCGTCAGCAAACTTGCCAAGAATAGCGTGGCCGCCAAAATATTCCCTCCCATGAGTATTGCTCGGGCTGGCCCAGAAATCGTCGTAAGCACCCAAATGCCAACAGGCAATTGCAGCAATGTTGCCAACAAACACACCGCTGCAGACTGACGGCATATTCTTACAACGGACTCTCGCCCCCCGTCCATTTCGCGCCGGGCCGATAGGACCAACACGGCGACCGCAGCCACGGCAACAGAGGCCAGGCTAAAGTGGGCCCATAGCGCAAGGATCTCTGCCCGGACCATCAGTGGGAGAAAAACTTGCCGATCGATGACCGTCGCTTCAACCCAGGATGCGTCAGTCGCCAGGCGACCCAGTACGCTCATCAGGGGTGGAAAGTGGTAGAGCAAGTTGGTCGTGGCGAACAACGCAATCAGCGCGTGGGCTCGGCGCCATCGACGCAGCCGCTGCCAAAGACCTGCGTAAGCCCACAAACCTACGGCCGAAACCACCAGCTCCGCCCCAGCAACCCAAAAGGCGCGCACCGGAAAACGGCTCATCGCTCCGCGCAGCGCTGCGGAGTCTGGCAACAGCAGTAGGCCTCCGCCCGTAAGTGCACCGGCAACCAACCCCCAAAAGGCAAGCGAGCTCAACGAACGAGCCAATGTGGTTGGCCCCGAGTCGCTCTCCACCGACCGACGGTTGAGCCAAATACAAAGCAGTGGCCCACCACTGGCCAAGTTCATGGCAAGAAGATGTACGGCCAAAACAACAGAAACGAGAAACCCGTCCAAACAAGCACCTTGCGGCATACGTCACGAAACTAGATTCAAATCCTTACAGAGCCCGAGCATAGAGTAATGCAAATGTGCGTGCAATTCCGCCCCGTTCCTGGCAAGGCAGAATTGCATCACGACTGAACAAATGGTTCTGAGATTAAAAAACTTTGGACCCAAGGACGATGGCCCCAGAATACAAAAGACCCGACAAGCGTGGGCGGCGGACACTACCTACCTCCATCGGCCCCGCCGTCTCATCGTCCCAACGTCCGGCCATCCCGCTGTACCACAGCCCCGTGCCCATTTACTTCCTTGCGAAGGTGCATGGTCATGTATGCCTGGCACTCGTTGCCAATTGACACGGGCCCACAAAAAGCGATACCATCTTAGTCCTACTTTTTCGCGAGGGCGATTAGCTCAGTTGGCTAGAGCGCTTCGTTTACACCGAAGATGTCGGGGGTTCGAGTCCCTCATCGCCCATTTTGATGCGTCCCCGTGCGACACAGTTCTGTGTTTTGCGGGGTTTTCTTTTCTGTTTTTTGTCAGGGGGCTCTTTTTTGAAAACTCCATCCCCCATCTCGCGACGGCGCTTTCTTGGAAACGCGGCGGCGGGCACCGGCGGCGTTTTGATACCCGGAAGCCGCCAGTCGAATGCCGCGCCTTTGCCCCGCGCAATCGCAGAGGGTGCCACCGACCACTTTTGGTATCGCTTCGCGCCAGTGGGTCCCTACATCGATTCGCAACGTGACAACCTGGCCTTCGGGTTCGGGGAAGGAAGAATATATCTTTCAGATGACAATGGCCGAACCTGGCCTCACAGATCAGAATTTTCCAGCGCAGACAACATTACCTTCAGTTGCATCCTGAAGAACGGGAACATTCTCTTTGCCACGCGGACGAAACTTTACCTGAGCACTGACAAGCTCAAGTCGTTTCAGCAAATCACGGTCAAGGATTGCGATGGGAGCAAGTACCAACCGCACACGCCGCAGAACCCCGACTATCCTGGCTGGTATTTCCATCCGCTTGATGGGGTTCACACCTGGGACGTCGACGGAACGGAAATGCTGGTTTGGGGCAACTACTGCAACGTCCACGGCGGGCCAGTTCCAGTTAATATCTACTACTCCACTGACCACGGGCAGACAGTGAAGATCGCGTATTCGTTTGGACAGAATCCCCGTTACCAAGAAAAAGACGCCAAACCTGAAACGCTGTTGGGCAATCCCGACAACCTTGTAATTTGCCGCCATATTCACAGCGTCGCCTACAATCCAGCCGAGAAGGCTTTTTACGCCTGCACCGGCGACCACAACCTCTCTGGCAACAAAATCTTCGACCTAGACGGCCGGCATGAATGCCACTGGTTGCGGGGCACATATGACGCCGGCAAGGACACCTGGAACTGGAAGGTGCTGGTGTCGACCGCCTCCAACTCGCGATTTAAGTCCGGCGGCATCAATTTTGTCGACGGCCGTTTGTACTGGGCCGCCGACGCGAACGGTAACAATCCCCCCGGAAAATACGACCGGGGCATCTTTCGCTGCGATCCCTCGGATCTCGCCAATCCCGCTAAGCATACGATGCTTTTCAATCCGGAATACGAATCCGCGAACATGATTATTGAAGACGACGTGATTCTCTCCGCGCACTACGCGCCCGCCTCGCCCTACCATACGGGGTTCATCATATCGCCAGACCTGGGTAAGACCTGGGCGCAATACGATCTCAAAGAGTTCGGCAAACGATCCCCTGTGCGTTTCAACCGAAAAAACAGCGATGGCTGGTTTCGCGTGGATTTGCGAAAGGGTTGGATCGGGCGCGGTGAAGTCCTGTTCATCAAACCGAAGCAGTGATTTTCCGATGGATACTTGAGGTTTATTTCAGATAGCGCAGCTTTAAATGCGCAGTGCGCGCTGGGTACCATAATGGGCGGGGAAAGCGGGCAAGCTGGCCGAAGCGTTGCAGGACCTAAAACAATCGCTGGCCAGCATGGGGCTGACGTTACGCCGGCGGCACTGGGCAACCTGAGTGTTGGTGGATACCTACCATGGTGAGCTGCAGTTCTAAAGTACTATCAGCCGATTTTCAAAACGGACCGGTGTTTAAGCACGTGTCCGAACCTTTATCGATTCCAGGCTGATCGGCGCGACTTTGTTTCATGAGTTCCTCTGGCGAAATATCGTCGCGAACAAATCGTTGTTTTGGGATAAATTCACGCAGAAAAACATCCGGCGTCAGCCTGTCCGGCATGCTGTCACAAGTTTGGAACTGCCATATTTTCATCACTTTCCGCATTTCCTCAAGAGCAGTTTCATATTTAGGATTTGCGGCCAGGTTATTTAATTGATCGCTGTCTTCTCTCATGTCATAAAGTTCTTCGTCTGGGCGTGGTGCAATAAAACAATCAGCCTGTGCCGGTGTGGCCTGGCCTGCATCGTAAAGTTTTTTCAATTCGGCGTGCGTGCGACACGAAATTGAATCAGCTGGCCCGCAATTTGGGAAGTTCGGTCGTCCGTTGTAGATATACATATAATCTTCACTGCGTACCATCCGTTCAAACGCTTCCATATCATGCCAATTATGCTCGGCAAAAACATATCGCCTGAACTTATTGGATGGTTCCCTTAATAGCGAAGCAAAACTTCTGCCTTGAACTTTATTCGGGATCGATACGCCTGCAAGATCTAGTATCGTTGGCGCAATATCAATGGCACTTACGAGGGCGTGACTTTTTGCGCCCCGTTTTTTAATCATGTTTGGGAAATGCACCACAAACGGAGATTTTATTCCGCAGTCATATAAACGTGTTTTACACCGCGGAAAGGGGCGGCCGTTATCGGCCATTACCATAACCACGGTATTATCCAGAACGCCCTGCTTTTCCAACTCGGCGATCACTTTACCGACATAAAGATCGAATCGGTGAATCTCTTCGTAGTAATGCGCGAGATCGTCGCGGGTTGCCGGCGTGTCGGCAAGGTATTCCGGCACAACGACCTTGTCGCGATTCTGTCTTGCCAGGGAATTTTCTTCATCGACTACGCCAAGATGGGCATCCCAGCCACGATGAGCATCGAGCGAGTTAAAGAAAGCAAAAAACGGTTTATCTTTTGGACGGCCCTTGATCAAATCAACAAACCAACCACTCATCGAGGGGTCGTTTTTCCAACTGTCGCCCCTTTTGTCGTATTTGACCACGTCAAAAGACGCGTGGATATTACCATAGTGCCACTTGCCAGCGTGAACGGTGTAGTAGCCGGCCTTCTTCATCACTGACGGGAACGGGATCTGGTTTTCCGGCAAGGGAAGATGGAGTTCTGCTGCGCCGGTGTTGTGCGGATAGCGCCCTGTAATAATACTGCATCGACTGGGGCTGCATGAACTGGTTGTTAGATACGCATTAACAAAACGGATTCCATTATCCGCAAGCTTATCGATGCTTGGCGTCCTGACATGCGGATTCCCATAACATCCGAAATCGTCCCAACTGACATCGTCGGCCATAATGATCACAAAATTGGGGCGTTCTCCTTTGGCAAAATCATCACGAGTGCTTTCAGATGCGTTAGCATATCCCTGCATCGACATCGCAAAAGCACCAACCGCCGAAACCGCATAAATCTTCTTAGAAAAATATCTTCGTGTTACTTTTGCAAATCCCATGCATGGGGCTCCATTAATTGAATTTTGTCGCATCTCCGAAAAATAACTCTACATCAGTCAAGCCATTCTGCTAGTATGGGCGGCATTCCGACCAGGACTGTTACCAAACTCAACCCCAACGAAAACTCTCCGTTAACTCTGATTCTGGCACTTCGACTGAGACTAAAAAGTCAAGTCTGCCAATCCTTTCAGACATAAGGCTCCACTAACATGCAGGCTACTAAACGCCGCTCCCTTTCTCTACTCCTACTGATCCTCGCATCGATTGTTGCCAACGAAGGATATGCGGATACGCCTCCCGCCGTCGACAATGCCACCCGTCCCGGTCCCACCATCGACATCCCTGCCGGGAACAAAGACCGCGGCATCCGCCTGAATTTAAGAGCGCAGCGGACGTCAGGATCCATGCAGGTCCGGCTAAAAGCGCCTGGCAATGGGACACAAACCGTTGTGCAGTGCTCGGTAGAAAACACCCATCCCGATCGCTGGTGTGATGTCACCCTGGAACTTGACATCGAGACGGATAAACCGTTCGCTGCCCACGCAGAATATGACGGAGGCCAGGTCGAGGATGCAAAGATTACGCTAATCGAAGCCGCATCAAACCATCATTACGGCGACAACATACAGCTCAACTATGACCGTGATTTGCGACTTAAGGCGATTGTCGATGATGACACTTGTGTCGCCGCAATTCTTTATGGCAATGATGTGGTGGCGACGGGTGAGGCAATAGGGGAATTTAGCGCCACCTTTGAAAGCACTTCGCATGAGTTCGTCGATACGATTGCCAATTGGAAAGCCCCGTCCGATGGCCACGAACTCTCGCCAGACGGTAAAACGCTGACCCTCACCGGCAATTTTCATCTCAATACAATCTGCGGCGATGTGGAAGCGGTGGTCAACTATACGGTGATCAATAACCATGTAATCCGAAAAACAATTTCCTTTAGACACATCCAAGGACCTGAGCTTTTCTACAGTGTCGATTCGTTTATCGCCTCAGAACAGGCCGACCAGTTTTTCAGTTGGGCCAATTTCAACCGGACTCAGGATGGCTGGCTTGCCAATTTTGAGGTACTCAAAAACGGCCGGGAACAGATTCCTGCCGTTGGTTATCGAATTGGCAACAGGACTATCGGCGTTGTGAGTGATACGGGCGCTCACAACGGGTGGGGCCGAATGTATCGCACCTGGGAAAACCACTCCTTAACAGGAAAAACAAAACACACCCAGATTCAACGCAACGTTGCCGACCACGAATTGTTCGGGGTCATGCCCAGTGAAAAAAAGGCGGGTATGCGTTTTGGGAAGTTCTACTATTTGGATCACGACATCATCCACAGCTACCATCGGCTGGACCCGCGCAGCGGCAGCACAAAAAAGATGTTCATCTTTGTTGACGAAGGAATTGATACTCTGCGCAAACAGAAGATCGCCGTCCAATGCTCGCTGGCTGAGGGCAAGGGGTTTGCTGGCCAGCGCGTCGAAAAAATTCTCTACACAAATCAGGAGATGCTAAGCGGCAACTATGACCATACCACCATGGAAGCTTATGTTCATCCTTCGCTAGGCTATCAGATGATTTATCAACGCGATGCCTTCTGGCAGGCGGCTGCGATGTACGATGAAAAAGTTGCTGTCGATACCTTTAATCACATTATGCGAGCTCAGGGGCCGGAAGGTCAGTTGTCATGCAACATAAGACCCTATACCTGGAATGGGGGCATGCCGGGTGGCTGGACCGGCGCCAACGTCAAGCACGTGATCTGGTCCTATATCAACTTCAAGAGGTACGGAGTTCGTCCAGACCTCAAGCAATTGGAATTGGCCATCGCCTGGGTGAAAAAAACCAGCACGCGGCCCGAAGAACCGGGCCTCTATAAGACAGTTTCCGCAGGGTGGTTCGATGTTTTTGCCTTCTTCGAGCCGGCGCATGTCGCGCACATGCAGGGCAAATACATGGTTGCACTAAAATGCGCAAAGCTTCTTGGCGCAACCAATGTTACGGATGAGGAAATCGCCCTGGCGCAGGACTCCTACCGCAATTTCTACGATGCCAAGTTGGGCTATATTCCGTTCGCACGAAGTTGCAAGATGCGCAGGAATAACGCGGCAGTCGAAACCAATTTTGAGTTACTTCATTCACCAACGGTATTGATGGGTGAGTTTCTAAGTCTTTGGTTATTCGATGAATCAATTTTGAGCGATGAGGCCGTGGCCAATACGCTGGACAAGCTTGATGAGGTATGCCAGAAAAACTGGGCGGAAGGTTATGCCTTGCCCAATATCATTCGCAACGACGGCACCCGGTACAGCAAAGAGAACAAGCCCTACGCCGACGCGCTCTACTGGGAGCCAGGCATTTACCACACGGGTGGAAGCTGGATGTTGTATGAATGCATGGCCTACAGCGTTGGGCATTTGCATGGATGGAAGCCCAAGCATGTGGGCAAGTCGGGTATCCATCGTATCGAGAAGCGCATGCAGCTTGAAATCAGCGAAAAAGACCAGCCGGTGTCGCACGAGTACCTGCCCATGACTCAGAGCGGGATCAATACTCCAGGAAGCCAATGGAATGGCAAGAGCGACGAAGGGGTTCCGGGCCCACCCGGGGCCAAGGTATTCGGCTGGAATTCTTTTGTCCGAGTTGTTCGAGAGTTGGCAGGACTTCGCGAAGCAGAAGATCCAATTATCCTGGAAAATGTGCGAAAGAGAAAAACGCTCTAGTTGCGGTGCGCAAACCGGCAATTCTCTAGGCGCTCACGCCTATCTGATCAGCAACAACTGTACCATCTGGGGGAAATCTATTTGGCCTTTGCCGCCGGCGCGCGTCGGCTGGCCAACGACGCATCAAATACCACAGGCCCTAAGGCTGTTCGTGATCGTCCTCGCGATCGTCCGAACTATGATAGTTGCGGTGATGGTCACGGCCGTGATACTCATCTTTTTGGTGACCGTGGTCTTTGCCACCCAAGTGCTCCTGCAGTTCCTCCAGGCGGTATTCAATCTCGCCGATTCGCTCTTCGATGTGTCGCTCAACATTCTTGACGACTTCCTCAAACTTTCCGGAACGGCCTTCAACAACACGCTGGGCGTCGCGGACGTGATGTCTCACGGCAAGTTCGATTTCTCGAAAGCGCAAATCAATATCGCGCTGCATATGCCCGACGTTGCGGTGAACATCCTCCACCGTTCGCCGCATCTCATCTGATTCACGTACGCAACCCTCCAGGTTGCGGATGGCCTGCCCCAGTTGACTAATCATGCGCCAGACGTGGTTATTTCCGCGGTGCACCTGTTCGTGCCCAATGGAGTGTTCGTGTCCCAGGTCATGCTCGTGCTGGGAATCCGGATGGTGCGCCCTCCCTCGAACTTCGCCATCGCGAAGTTCGTTGCGGACCCGTTGGCCGACCATTTCTGCCAGGTCATGCAAGTCCGCAGCATGCAGATGCGCAATCGCCTGGCGCACGTGCTGGCGCCCCGCGAGCAGATGTTTATCGCGCGTAGCAGCTCTGTCATTTTCCTTCACAGGTGATTCTATCCCTGGACGAACTTCGCCCGGTTTTTCGTCTGCCTGTAGCGATCCCGTGGAAAAAATCGCGGCCAGCACTGCCACTGGCACCGTTCGGCGCAAGAAAATCTGTACTTCACTAGGCATGTTGAGGTCTCCCTATCAATGGAGAAATTTGGCAACCAGGAAAACGCCAACTCGCGTCTCGGCGTTCTGGCCACTGGTCTCACTTATGCGAGGTTTCCAGACGCTATCCGCTCATTTGCAACAATAGGGCAACTTCTTCGGCTGCTTTTGTAGCCCAAATCTGATTCTTTCTCTTCAGCCGCAAGATAATTTCCCCAGCCCACCACGATCGTGGATAGCACCAGAACTACGATGCCAACCCAAACGAGCAAAACCGTCGCCGACCGCACGCCACGCCACTCCCGCAGCGCCAGTCCCCATAATGTTCCAAACACAATAATGAAGGCCATGTGGATAGTCCAACTCGAAAAATCGTGCGGGCCCATGCGCGTGGTGCCCATGCCGTAGAACATGAACTGCAGATACCAAGTAACTCCCCCCAAGGCACACCACCAATAGTTGGCCAATTGGCCACCCTCGCTGTTGCGAACGTAGTCGCCCAACGTACCATTGCGGAGGTTAAGAAATCCACACCAGAGCAAGTTGGTAGTCAGCCCACCGGCAAACGCGATGAGAAATACCGGTGACTGGCTCCAGAGGCTCTTGGCACCGTGGGCAATGGCCGCTTCGGCAAGCGGTGCACCCTTATCGAGAGCAATCGCCATGCAAGCACTCATCACCCCCGCGACAATGGCTACCAACATCCCTTTGACGAACGAAAATTCATCGACAGTGTCCTGCTTTTGCGCTGCAGAGAGTTCTTTTTCTTTGTGGATGCCGGCCAGCCCACAGATGGCAATGCCGATCAGACATATCGCAACTCCGGCCAAAGTCGCAATTCCTGATGATTTCTCCAGGAGGTCAGAAAACTCGTTATTGAGCACTGGCGGGGCCAGTGTCCCAAATGCGGCGCAAAAACCCAGGGCGATTGCGATCCCCAGCGAGATACCCAAGTAGCGCATCGTCAAACCGTACATCAAGCCACCGATGCCCCAGAGCACCCCATAAAAATAGCAAGTCCAGATAACTTTGGCCGGTACCGATTGAAACACTGCCAGCAGATCGGGCACCATCAAACTAGCAACCGTCAACGGTGCGATCAACCAAGCCACGATGCCCAACACCAACCAATACGTTTCCCAAGACCAGCCCCGCACCCGTTTGCACGGGATGTAGAAACTGGCGGCGGCCAAGCCGCCAATTGCGTGCAATAGCACGCCAAGCATCGGATTCACTTCCATGGGGCCTCCAGGAGTTGGATGAGCATGGCACTCTGCCCGGAAAGGGCTCGTCGCCGGAGAAACAGAACTTGCAACCACGCACGCGGTCGCCGCGTCTTTCAATCCAAGTGGTACATTTCGGGCAGGGGCGTGCAAATCGGGCGGCCCGAATCGTCCATAAGCACAATGTCGGCCATGTATTCACACCACTTCTTTATGAGTGGGTTTTCGGCAAGCTGGTCCGAAGTATGATCGTCGGCCAGTTTCTGCACGGCGAACAAATCCAATGTCTCTTCGTCCAGAAAGATCGAGTAGTCAGAAATCCCCGAGGATCGAAGCAACGCATTGAGTTCCGGCCATATCTGGTCGTGACGCCGTTTGTACTCGGCAGCAGTCCCCTCGCGAATTTTCATTTTTAGAGCAACGCGTTTCATTACAGTTCGAGCTCCCCAATATCCAGGTAAGGGTTTGTGCCGATTGGAACTTGTTCCATCAGCCGTTCACATTTGGCATGGCGTGCCATAAATAGCAGCGGGTGGGCCGACCAACCATGGCACTGCGATCCATCCGGAAAATCGACCTCCCAATTCTCCCAAGTCGTCCGGGCACCCTGCTCTAGCCAACGTGTCCACCGATACGTCACCACTCGCAGAATATCGCCGCTACGACCCAATTGCTCCAAAGCCAGAAAAAGGTAGTAGTGCATGTAGGGGCTCATCAGCACCAAGGCATTATCCCGATCTTCCAGACTTCGGGCAACCGCTTCGCGCAGCAGACGCCCCGCTTCGGCCTTGCTGACGACGCCCGTGAGTGTGAGAAAGGCCCCGATATGTTGAGATCGACTTGCCCCACACGGGTCGTCGTACCATATTCCCTGTCGGAAAAACATTTTTCGAATAGAGGCCTTCAGCGAGTGGGCCCAACCATGCCACCTCTGGGCGTCATCTGCGCGGTCGAATTGCCCCGCCAATGCGGAGGCAATCTGCAGTGCGTACAAGTAGCGAAGGTTGTAAAGGCAGCTTGGCTCAGTGCCGGGCAATTCAGCCCAATCCAAAAACTGCCGCCTTGCTGGTTGAGCGCGGAGCAATCCATCCGTTGTCAGGTCGTCCTGAAATCGGTCCAGCATGGTTACCAGCACGTCCCAATTCTCAAGCACGAAATCCGTATCGCCGGTAAGTTTCAGATAGTTCGCAAGGCCTTCTACCCAGGCGAAACTGTAAGCCAGCACCACGTTCGATTCCGACTGGTGTACGACCACGCCGGGCATCAGGCCGTCAGGCGTCGCGCCGTCGGCAGCGAGGCGCAACATGTGCTTCAGCAGCCGGGGCTCACCACACAACTCGGCAATAATCGCTGCCGTAATCACACTGTCACCTACCCATACTGCTTGCTCCCTCCAAGGACAGTCGACCATACCGTCCAGCGCACACGACTGTAATGTACGCCAACACATCTGGGCAATCGGCTGCAGCGCCGCATCTGTCGGCATGGCCTCATTTTGTAATACAAGAGGATAGCGCCTGTTAACAAACTCGAATTGCAGTGACAGGTCGCTCGAGGTCGGCCCCACAATACCCAACAGCACGAAGCGTCCTCCCCTCGGCGTAAATGGTTCGACCGTATTTAGTCCCGGGGCCAGCTCGAATCGATCGGTCATGCGCATCTGACAGTAAGTCGATGGGTCAGAAAGGATCAAGCGCCCGTCACACGCCTTTTCCAGGTAGCTCACTAGCCCCTTTTCACCACCTCTAGCGCCCCGAAAAACGAGCCGCGCCGAACCGGCCTGGCTGTGGGTCAGAGCGTAACAAATCAGCAAGACACGATCCTGTGCGACAGCGGGCAACACCGCACTGGACAGCTCAACAGCTGGAGCATCCAGAGCCATTTTGCTAAGAAACGCGCTGCGTATTTCTTCGTGAGGATCGGCATGGGCCACATAGGGTGCCAAACGGACGGCCACCCGCTGGGAGTGCTCTACGGTCTCGACCAGATTTTTGAGCGGAGCTGTTTGCAGGGCCAGCCAGGGGCCCTCTCCCTGCCTGGCCGACACGGACGCTGCTTCCCAAGCTTGATCGTCGAATTCGGATTCGAGCCAGGCTTCCCGCAGGCGCAAGTCGCAGATTTCCTGGCCCGCGCCATATATTGAGATGCGCTTGCCGTTGCTCGAATAGCTTGGATCGCGCGAGGCGGTCCAGGCAGAATCCGAACAGAGAAGGGGCTGCTGGTCCACCTCAAGCATTAGCCACAAACCAGACTTTTCCCGATGCACATAGCTGTAATGCGAATATCCCGGCTGATAAACGAGTACACCAATCACGTTGTCGCCGACTTGCAGGAGGTCCGTCACGTCATGCACATCAACGCACTGGCGGTGCTGGTAGCTGCGCACTGGTCCGAAGGCCACGCTGGTACCATTGACATAGAGGCGGTAGCGACTGTCGGCAGAGACTTGCACGGTGGCGGAAGAGGGTATCCTATCCAAGGAAAACCCTCTCCGAAATCGCACATACTGCTCCTTTGCGTCAGGCAGACCGTGAGACCATATCCAAGAGACTGTGGGCGGCATGGCGGGAAAAGCGCAATTGTATTGGTGGCAGACGGTCAGAAATTATTTTTTGCGTATTACGTGGACAAATCGTAGCTTGCCAGAGAATTGGCCAAAGCATAGACGTCGCACAGCTTGGCAGGGGCAATATCGGGCTGAATCATGTGACTTCCGTTAAAAATAAATCCACCGTCCGGCTTGAAGACTTCGAACTGCTTCCGCACGTAATCGGCTAAGTCCTCCCCATCCAAATTCAGAAGCGAGTCCATCACGTCAAGTCCGCCGTGAATCACGAGCTTATCACCATAGTTGCCCTTCACATATTCCGGTTTCATCCCGGCACTGTCCTGGCAGGGGTGAAGCACCTCAACGCCAAGGTCCACCACGTCATCCATGACGCTCATGATGTATCCATCTGAATGCAAGCCAATAAACGCACCTCGCCCCAGAATGCGCTCGACGACCACCCTGAGATTGGGCATGATCAGATCACGAAATGTGTGGGGAGAAAACAGCTCCACATCGTTCTGCCCCCAATCGTCGCTAATACGGATCATATCGACTCCCGCATCGATGCAAGACTCGCAAAGATCAGCGAGCCACAATGCATATCTTGCGAGCCAACGGCCCATCAACTCTGGCTCAGCTTCGAGGTTCATCCAGCAATTCTCGATTCCTAGGAAGCTGCTAGTGCCTTCCACCATCCCCCAGACATGGGCTACCACAAACCGATCTTCGCCATATTGCTCAACCGCTTCCCGGACATTCACACCGCGAAAAATGGGATGCCAACTGGAATTGGTCAGCCACTTGGGATCGCGGGGGTCTTCCAACTCCAGGTCCGGCAATTGCTCGACTTCGAACTTCTGGCAGTATTGGCGATCATCCTTCTGCCCAAACTGATTGGGCCAGGGAACGTAGCCCGTCGACATGTCGATATTAAACTCGTCCATAAAACGATCGATGGGCCCATAATCTTGCTCGAGGCGATCACAAAATCGCTGCTCGTTCAGCCAGCAATCCAAGGGCACCCGATCCACCGGTTCACGACGAATCGCCGCGCTAACTCGCTGTTTTGAATTCATTACGTATCACTCCTGGAAAGGTTAAGAGCTTCGTTCCAATCAGCCATCGGCAACTCGGCCACAAAACCAACATGGAAGGACTCGAAGTACTTTTGGTCGCACAACGGAACGTGGGCCAACAGATCGGCCGGCAGTTCGCGGCAGAGCTCGCCGTAAGCGTGCTCCAGCAGGCGATAGCCACTCGTCTCCGAGCGAGCAAAGGGCGGATGAGGCTGGATAATCGACTGCTGCACCAAGCTCTGGTCGACAAGATCGTGGGCGCACTCGAACAACTCAATTCTGCGCGACCAGCTCGTTTCCGGCTCAACCGCTTCGTCGATCAGCGGCCGCATCTCGGGTGCAACCCGGGGCAACTTGCAAAACAGGGGATACAGCCACTTGTCGTAGCTGAAGTAAGTACGATTAAGCATATGAACCAGTTCGAGCGTGAGTTTCATGGTGCGCGCAAAGGTGGTAAACACGTAAGGCCAATTTTTTCGGGCCAGGGCACGGTCCATTGCATAGAGCCCCATGCCACTGGCATACCGGCACCAATGGGCAATGCGCCTCTTCCAAACATCGTCGGGATAGTAATTGGCGAACACACCTCGAATACGCGAGAACTCTCCAAGTTCATCGCAAAAAACTTTTCCGTTGGTGATGTGGATAATGTCTTCTTCAGCAATATCCAACCAGTCGTGCGAGCTTTCCGGGGGTGATGTCCGGCCGATCGTGCGGGCAAGAAAAGACTCGATCGACACAGGCGCCAGCCCCACACCCGTCCCTTGTCCGGCCTTGACCGAGAAACCTCGGAATTCACTGGGAAAACGGGCCGCGACAGGGCGGAAAGGATCCGGGCCCAAGTCCGCCAGCACGCTCTCGGGAAGCAGCAGATCGACTTGCGGTCCCCAGTGATGGTCACGGCTGAGTTGGTCGTCGAGCCCCAGACACTCACTACCATATCCGAACCGACCAAAAGCTCCTTGCTCAAGTACCTGCGGAATCAACGACTGAAGCGCGGGGCGAACAATCTCCTTGAAGAAGGCCTCGCTGAGCGCGACTGCGCTGACCTCTGGGTCGGTGGTTCCGCTCACGCTACTCCCGTCCTCTCATTGGACGGCCTATGGGTATACTCAGCTTGGTTAGTCTCTTTTATTTTTGTTGACGCTATAATTTAAATAACAACTAGTTAAAAAGCAATCGCCAACAACAGGCGCCCAGTGCCGACTACATCGGCGACCTCAAAGGGAAGTCGCGCTGCTGATGCCCACGGCGAATCTCGACCTCCACGCGGCTGCCAATTGTGCCGGCCGCAATATCCGGCGGCGGTCCGCCCTGCACCGTGTTTGACTGCGCTGCCAATTCGGCAGTCGTGCTGACAATCTGAGTTTTGGCAAAGCCCCGAACGGCAGCCCGGTATTTGCCGGTAGCAATTTCATCGATACGAAACTGCCCATCGCGAATCGTGGCGCCCACCGTGGGTCCGCCGGCGATGGGCACCAAGGATAGGGCCCCTCGGTCGAGCAGCCGGCCATCCAGGGTTACCGTTCCTGCCAAAGAGGGCGGCGACTCAGCACACCCACCGCTGCAAAAAGCAACCAGTCCGGCCACGGCTAAAAAGAATTTTGTACCCATTGGCTATTCACCCAAACTTGCGGCTGACTCGCCACCGTCTCGTGTTCCGTAAGATCGCCACACGATCGTATCGACCAAGTCGGTCACGAAGTGCACGGACCCATCGGCCATCGCCACGTTCGCCCCACCCGCATGCAGGCTACGCGCGGCCGCGTGGGAAAACTCGGCAGCCGGAATCCACCATGCAACGCCGGGGGTGGTAACGCATGGCGCTTCGTAAGACTCGTCACCCAGGTCTTCCGGACAAGGACCGTAGACGACATCGGGAGATGACGAATTAGGAGTGAGCGTATTGGACATCAATGCGCCGCCCATATTGCCATAAATGGTTCCACCCAAGACACCGCCCCAACCGTCACTAAGCGGCACGATCCCCTCGGAAATCATCACAGTATTGGAGGTGCCGTCGGTAATCTGCTCCATGCGCACTCCACGGGTTCTGACTTCGGCTCCCGGATCAAAACTCTGCCCCTTAAGCACACCAAAAACGCCCAAGCCCACCGGGCCGTCTTGGACCGTTTCGCCGGGCATGCGCTGCCCATACATGTCACCCGTACCCGTGCAGCCTCGATAATTGCCCCGGTAATAGCCGTACGGGGCCGTTGCGATTTCGTTGGGAGCGGGGGTCCGATCGCTGGGACAGTAATAGCCAGGAATCAGCGCATGTCGCGCCCGACGCAGCCGCACGTCATCAGCGATTGGCCCGTTCGGCCCGGGATGCCTTTTCACAAAACCTGTCTGATTAAGCGTCCAATAGTCTTCGTAGATCACGCCCTGTTCGATGTAGGCGAGCGCATGCTGTAACCAGCTGTAAGTATCCCAAATGTCGTACTTACGCCCATAGGGAAATTCGCGGTGCGTAGATTCATGGTTCAGACACGCCACGCTGAGCTGCTTGACGTTATTGACGCACTGCATGCGGCGTGCTGATTCGCGGGCGGCCTGGACGGCCGGCAGCAGCAGCGCAACCAGAACGCCAATAATAGCGATCACCACCAGCAGCTCCACAAGCGTGAATCCTGTAGGGGCTGGACGCAACGGAATTAAGTTTTTTAGGGGCCGATCGCCGCGGTGTCGCATGGGATTTTCTTTCATCCTGTACACCAAGGCAATATAATTGATCGCACCCGCAGAAACAAAGTGGACGCTTTTAATTGTAAGGTCTGCAGACAAAAGTAGAATGCGTGTTTTTGCTCCAGATTTTCCGTTTTCTTGCGGTCAAATTCCTAGAGAAACATCGCCGCTTCGAATTGCACTGCCATTATACTCTTTGCGCCGCTAAGGACCTGCCCCAGCGATCGCTTTTTTGCGCACGGGCAACCTGTTGCCGGCAATAGCACGGATCCATTGGCCACGCGATGATCAAGATGATTCACTGACCGTCTATTGGCCTCACCATGTGCCAGTGGTACTCGACACTGAAGGAACGCGCGACTTCGGGCTCAGTCCAAACGTCGTCGATCGTGGAGGGCTGGAAAAGATGCTTTTGCTTATGGTTCAGGTTTGCTAAATAGCTATCGAGCGACATAGTTTTTCGCTTGACTGACTGCATATTTTCGCTATTTTGGGTAAATAGTCGCAAGGACGGTGACGGCCCTGCTTGCTTTGCGCGGGTTGAGGTCTTCGAAGGACTTCTCTCAGCCGACGTGGCTGTAGGTATAGTTCTTGACGTATGGTTCTAGACGCCTAGTTTTTGACCTGGAGATTGGCGATATGCCAGAAGGTACTATCAAGAAGTTGACAGACAAAGGTTTTGGATTTATCGAAGGTGACAAGGGAGACATATTCTTTCACCTCTCTTCGTTGGTGGATGTGGACTTCGACAGTTTGCAAGAAGGGCAACGAGTCGAGTACGAAGAAGCTAGCGGCCCTAAGGGACCATGTGCCGAAAATGTGAAGCCGGCGGATGGCTAGAATAGCCGCTAAAACAAACTGGCTGGGACAAGCAAGCTTGATTCAGCAAGCTGCGGCTCCCACGTACTGCGGCGTTCAAGATTAATCGACCCGCCAGTCGATCTGTTCGCTAAGTGCCAGCGCTACTGCTTCCTCGACAATAGCCACTTGCTCGCTCTCACGCTCCCGCTGGAGATAGTCCAAAATCTCATGACGTCTGGCAAACAGATTGTCCAGGGCTTGGTCACGATGAGCGACTCCTGACTCGGCCCTGTCGGCCGGGTATTGGGAAATCGTATCCTGGATTTGGTTTTCCACTCGCAAACCCACGGCGGGCAACAGGCCCAAACGCTCAACCGTTCTTGCCAACGTGCTAAAGTAAGGCAAACCTGTGGCGAACACGTCGACGTGACTCGTACCTGGCAATGCGGCTGGCGCAGAAACTTCAACTGCCTGCACCGGCAGACTTACCTCGATAACGGCCGGTTCGACAGCAGGCAAACTGGGGACATACAAGCGCGACGCGCTACCGACTGACGTTGCCATCAATTGGGCCTGCTCGCCCTTGGAAGTGTCTGCACCAAGCACCCCATGGAGTTGCGACCAAACCGCTAGGTCGTCTCCATCCACATTGCCATCCTGCGTGCCATCACCCTCGCTTAGGGCGCCAACCTCTGCAGTGCCAAATCCTTTTTGCCACGCGAGAAAATCAAGACCGTCCGCCGCGCCGTCCAAATTAAAATCGCCCGTTTGCGGAACGGAAGCCGCCGGGGCCAACCCGTCGCCAAAACTGACTTCCCAATTGGCCAGGTCGATCCAATCGACCTGACCATCGCTGTTGGCATCGCCATCACCAGCGTCCGCGTCTGACGCAGTACCGAAACCGCGAGCCCACATCAGAAAGTCAAAGCCGTCGACATCGTTGTCTTCATCGAAGTCCGAACCATGCTGATTAACAGCCGGAATCGCTCCCGGAAAAATCGTGATCTGGTAATCTTCTACCTCGCCAATCGCACCGAAACCAGTGAGGCCAAGTCCAAACTCACCATAGCGGAAGCGTGCGTACACGTCCGCAGCCGCAATTTCGTCAGGCAGGTCAAAGGGAATCACATTCGCGCCGGCCACCAAGGCAAAGTTCGTGAGAATTTGCTCGCTCGGCTCGAAAATAGTGTTGCCATTGAAGTCGATCCAGCCTTGCAGGTTACCACCATAACGGCTGGCCACGGCCGTCAGCGTTCCGGTAGCACCCGCCGCCTGGGCTCCGGCCGTCAACGGACTAACCACGACGCCATCTTCGTCGGCATCCAACGTGAACTCATCGCTGTCCGCACCGGGAGACGGTACACCATCGAATTCCGAATCAATCCGAGTACCCAGGTAGTAGGCGCCCTTCGCATGGCGTGCACCGTCTTCCGCCAGAGTCGTCAGACCATATCCGAGAGGCAAATCGCCAAAGTCTAATATCGCGTCATTATAGATGCCAAATGTAATATTCGTCACGGTGCCGTTGCCGGCCAGCGTGACGTTGCGCGCATTATTTAATCCGGGCAAAGTTTGGCGCAACTCGCCATTCGCCCCCAGATCAATCCGAAGGTTGTAATTCCCGGGTGAGACGCCGGAAAAAACGAACGTGCCCTCGGCATTGGAAGCTGTAACGAGCTCAGTTGGATCGAGCTCGCCGCTATTATTTGCGTCGATGTACACCGTAACACCGGCCAGCCCTTGCTCGCCAGCCTGGCGCACCGCGTCTTCGTTGACATCTTCAAACACCGAACCCAGTAGAATTCCTGGCTGGCTACTACCATCGCCCGGGCTGAAAACAGGCGGCATGATGGCAAAGTCGACCCCACCAACAACATCGCCAACCTGCACAAAAAATGTCGAGAGACCCGTCGATGGATCGATAGGTGTCCAGCCGATGGGTGCAATGACCCCCACGTTCATCACAGTGGTAGCCGCGGCCGGCATAACCAAAGTGTAAAAGCCGTTGGCATCGGTGGCGGCCAGAGTTTCACCAGCGTCAAATTGCCCGTTGCGGTTCACATCGGCAAAAACGCTGACGCCAGGCATAGCCGTATCCCCGTCGTTCTGGATACCGTCGCCATCAAAATCAGCAAACACGATGCCACTAAACACCACTTGCTGGGCCACCGGCGGCCCCGGATCGAGCAGGAAGTTGATATTGGACATGCCGGTGATCGTTTGCTGCCCATTGGCATCGAGCCAAGCGGAGGGAGTTCCACTTCCATCGACCGGCACATTTAGATTGACATCGCGATCCCAAACCTTGAAGAAGTCAGTGGTTACTGCCCACTCAGACTTATAGGCATCCAGTAGCCCGGCGGCCGTCGCGGAATCGTTTTGGGCGATCATTCCGCCCAGCGAATTCTGATCGAGGGCAAAGACATAATCGCCGGGAACCAAATCAAAATAATAGTTGCCGTCATGCCCGGTTACGAACTGGTCTACCAATATGTCTATGCCGCCGTCGACCTGCCCATTCGCATTGACGTCCCGGTAGGCGAGGACCGTCACATTCTCGGCAAAATCTTCTTGGTTCGTATCCACCGCGTTGATGACCTCACCCAGCCGAATCGTGGGATTGGCATCGAATCGATTGTCGGCCAACACGCGGGTATAGTTGAACGTTCCGCTCCGATCGTCGTCCACGCCGACAAATCCCTTCACGCGTTCGGTACTCGCATCGATCGGACTGCCGTGGAAGGCAACTTCAATTTCAGAAATGTTGAGATCAGCACCTCCCCAATTCTCGAAATATAGCTGCCAGCCCTGCTGGAGAGCATCGCCCTCTCCCACCGGCGCTGGCCCGGAATTAAAAATCGAGTCGCCGAATATCCCGACATCCACCACCGGTTCCCCGGTGAGTGGATCGATAATAAGTGCATTGTCCGACCGCTCACCCCAGTTACGATTGGTGCTGAAGGTAAAGCTGAAAGGCTCGTCTTCATTCTGGTCCGGATCCACTACCGGCCCGGTCGAAACGAACCCCGAATCTGGCACCTCCTTGCCAGGCGTATTGCTGGGCTGACTGTTGCCGCCGCGGCCATAGTAGTTTAAGTCAGACTGCGTACCGTTGGGTGACACAAGTACGATCCGAAGATTATCCATCGCCTCCACCCAGTTGTCGAGGGCGAGACTCACCTCGATTGTCTCGACGGTCATTGTATTGTTGTCGGGCACTTTCAACTCGATGGGACCGTCGGACCTTTCGTTGTCGATCAGGCCCGGTATTTCCTCGGGTAAGAATTGATCCTCGGGTTCAAAGTACTCGTTGAAGAACTCGGCAAACCCTGTTTCACCACCGAGCCCACCCGGGATAAGAATCGAGGCAACCGCCTGTGCGCTCGGCACGAATCCGCCTCCGAGAATTTGTACCGCCGTTGTCCAGGTTAGTTCATCGGCAAGATGCTGGGTTTTTTCCGTCCACTGCTCCGACATCAGCACTGCCAGCGTGGCGTCGACAACTCCGTGCGCGTATCCAATCTGCTCTCCGTCGGTGCCAACGCCCTGACTGATGGTATAGCCGGCCCCATTGGCCAGCGAGGCAGGCGCAGGCACATAGTGGTTTAAGGGGCCTTCATAAACAAACCCGCCCGTTGGGCTGGGCGCAAACGTTAAATTCGGGTCGAGTGTCGGACGGAGGACCTGATCGCGCGGATTGATCGAAATATCCCAGGGATCCGGATCGTGGAACAGCGGGACCTGGTTGGTAATCCAGGTGTTGGCAAAAGAACGGTCGAATGACTTGTCAAAACCATCGGCCGGTTCTTCGAAAGGTGCGTTTCGCCTGGCAGAACGCACCAAAATTTCTTGCACGTCCCGCCAACTTAGATTGGGATTGGCCTCAAGCATCAGCGCAATAACGCCGCTTACCATCGGTGCCGCAGCCGAAGTACCGTTGAAACGCGACGTGTAGTCCGTGTCAAGCAAGTAATCACGGTCAGATTCCTCGCCCGTCATGGGATCGGGCGCCATGTTGTAACCTGTTTCTCCGGTCGTATCGGTAGAAAAAATACCACTACCAATAGCTCCCGGCGACGTATCGTCGACAATATCCAAAGTATTCGAACCGGTCGGCGCCGCCACAAAAACCGATGCTCCGGTTTCCGGATAGCCAGTCACAGTGCCATCGACGTTATTGTAAAAACCATCGTGGTCGACCCCCGTCACGCCAATCGTATAGCGGGAGTTGACCCATCCGTTGTAACTCGAGGTGTCGTTCAACTTACCGTGATTACCCGAGGCGAATACGTGAACCACACCCAGACCATCTCGACCAAAGATGACCGAGTCACGAAGAGCGAGGAACTGATCGACCGTCGGCTTATCTAAAGTGCGCGGCAAGATGCCGCCGTCTTCGTCGAAATCCACAGGCCCCCAGCTGTTGTTGGTAATATCAATCTGGTTGGTTTCGTAACGAAATGCGTCAACAAAGGCTTGGTCGGATAGGCCAGAATCAATGAGCCGAATCGGCACAATCTGTGCGCCCGGCGCGACTCCCGTACCACCCAGCCCGTTGTCGGCCACGGCCGCAATGATCCCGGCCACCGCCGTGCCATGGGCATTGTCCGGATCGAATGCGACATCCGGATTAGCATCGCCATCCTGGACTAGCGCGTCGAACTGCAAGAGCGGGTCAATATTTGCAGCCAGATCAGGATGGTCTGTCTGAGTGCCCGAGTCGATGACGGCAACCACGACGCCTTCACCCGTGTAGCCCAACTGCCACGCAGGTGCCACGTTGATATCTTCGCCCGCCACGCCAAAGATATCCTGGAAGTCCGGATTGCCGACCTGCTGGCCGGTATTGATCAGGTGCCACTGGTCGTCGACAAGCGGATCGGTGGGAATCGAGGCGGTGACGTAGTCCACCTGAGAAGCGCCCGTTTGCGAAGCGTAGCGCTCCAGCTCTCGCAAAAAGATTGCCAGTTGTCCCTCGGCGGTCGCGCTGGAAAATGTCTGTACCTCCCAGCCTGGCTGGTCCAGGATGCTCGGCTGGGCCAGTGGCTGCGCAGACATCACACGGCGGTCTTCAAGCGTTTCGAAACCAAGCTGCTTTTTCCGCTGCCGGCGGCTAACGCCTTGGGCACGACGCGATTTGGGAGATCTCGCAGACCGGTTGGACTGATCGTGTTGAAAACTCATATGCCTAATACTCTCTTGTTTCAGCAACTACCGCTTGCAAAGGATGCCAGCCGAAACTCCCGACTGATTATCCGACCCTAAACGGTACTCCAATCAAAACAGCACAAACGGGGGGGCGCAGCAAACTACAGGCACAGCTTGCTGGCTGGGGTGGGGAGGGGTTTCAATGCAAGATGCAGCCTGCCGAAATAACGATTCCAGCTCCAAAACGGCAACTTCCATCGTCGACAAGTAAGTTCCTAGGTGTGAGCTAGCTGATCCACGCCTCTGAGTGGCTACGGCTTTTCAGCCCGCGCTAGCAACATATCGGGATTTGATAGCTGGCCCGGGATCCGCTACCGCAGCTCCCACTACCGAACTCCTTCCTGTCCATAGTAATTAGCAACCGAATAAGCGTCAAACTTCTTGTCACCGCTAGAAGTACGATCACCTAGCAAACTTAAGCGTTTCGCCCAAATTTAAGGGACCTAAGGAAATAGGCGTTTTATTCCCACCACTTCGATACCCCGGCCGGGTGGGTACAGTTGGAAATATGCCGACTGTAGCGGAAATACTGATTAAGGCTCGGGTGCTGATCCGATAACCGTTTCCAGTTGGACTGTCTGCCGCCAACGTGCGAGGGCCGCCTGTAGGTTGTAAGAGCCTTAGCCGGGCCAGGCGCGGACGTGCCAGGTGCGAAAGAGGAAAACGAGGGGGAGCTATTCGATGAATCTGCCTGTTTCTATCGCAGTGCGCACCGCTTGGGTGGCTGCATTTTCCGCTACACTTCTGTTGAACGCACATCGTATTTGGGCTGAGGGTGGCTATGTGCAACCTCGGTTTAGCCAACCGATTAGCCAAACGGGTCGCGCGCAGCAGGCGATGCCCCCCCTTCCAGGCGCCCTATTAGCGGGCGGGCCGGCAGCAGCCCAAGGCAACCAATTCATGGACGCCGGCGGAAATTCGATTGTCATGCCCGCCAACTACTGCCAAGGTTGTCCCGGCGGCTACGGCCCAGCTTATCCGGGCGGCTACGGCGATCCGATGGGCATCGATTTTGGTGGTTGTGGCACGGAACAATGCGGTCCGCATTATTTTGATATCTCGGTGGATGCCGTTTTTTTTGCCGCAGAGGAGTTGTTTGATAACCTTGGGAACTTCGGAGCGATCACGGCGGCAGCCTCCGCTCCCCGCATTCTGAATCCGAACGATAGCGCGGGCGACTTTGAGCCAGGCTGGCGGATTATGGGCCGCTACGATATTGGTGCGCTGGCCGTACTGGAAGCCACGTACATGGGAATGTACGACATTGGTTTTTCAAACCGCGTGGTTTCTACGCAAGTCACCACCAGTCCACCGGACACGCCCTTCCAATTGGTGAGCGTGTTCTCCAATTTTGGTCAAGATCCCATCGACGGGCTCGATCAGGGCGAGGTCTACGCGCTGCGATACGAATCCGACTTGCAAAGTACGGAAATCTCCTATCGTCGCTATTGGGTCGGCAAAAATCCACGCGTCTCTGGAACTTGGCTCGCGGGTGCCCGTTATCTACGGATGACTGAATCGCTGGTGCACAATGTGGAGGCCTTTGTGCTGGGAGTGACCGATTTTTCGATGCGTAGCTGGAATAGCGAAAACGATTTGGTCGGGTTTCAGTTTGGCGGCGATGGAAATATTTGCCTACGGCAAGGACTCCGAATTCAAGGCGAGGCCAAGGCAGGCATTTACAACAACCGATTCAAGTTCCGCCACGTGGGAGAATTCCCGGCGGCTGGCAACGCCCCGGCTGACTTCGACGTGAGCGTCGAGGGCAATCAGGTCGCGTTTGCCGCCGAGTGGGGTGTTACCCTGATTGCCGACATTCTGCCAAGCTGGTCGGTGCGTGCCGGATACCAAGCCCTCTATCTGAACAGTCTGGCCACTGCAGGGGGCAACGTGGATGAGACAAACATCAGTAATACGGCCCTGCTGACCCAATCCCACGCTATCTATCACGGATTCCACAGCGGAATTGAGTGGATTTGGTAGGGGGAAATCTGGGCACCTGCCCTGGCCACGGCAATTCTTTTGGCGCTAATTTTGCGTCTCCTCCTGTCTTTAATTACAATGAGGCAGCGCCGCGCCGCGCCCGGCGGACAACTCTCAGAGACGAGATTTTCCGCATCCCACTGGGCCCGACGGACGGATTGCGCATGGAAGAACCGGCCGGGCTAAGGGCCGGGGCCTTCCTGAAATCAAAACTGAGAACCTTCGATATGGCACAAAACAAAGAGCGACGAGGTCAGCGCGCGCCCACCCAATCCAGTGCGCCTGAGAAGAACCTTTCGACGCGCCGCCCACTACAACCTTGCTCACCGCTGGCAGGTCGACGCCTGCGCATCGAGCCCTTGGAAGACCGCCGCTTGCTGGCTGTGTTCGTGGTCAACACTATTGAAGACCTCGAAGACGACACCGGCCCGGCCGTCATCGGTTCGCTCCGCCACGCGATCAATCTGTCCAATTTGCTGCCTAACAGCGATAAGATTGTCTTTGATGATTTCTTATTTGAAAATGGTCCCAGAACCATCGAACTCGACATGGCGGAGTTGGCGATCACCAATCCGTTACAAATCCTTGGTCCCAGCGCGAATCTACTGACTGTCGAAGCCTCAGCTTTTATAAACGAAGAAGGTGTGGGGACCCGGATCTTTAATGTTGCTGATGATGATGATGAGGGTGAGATAAATGTCCTGCTAGCGGGAATGACGATTACCCGTGGCCAAGGCGGCATGGGTGGCGCGATCTTCAACAAGGAAAATCTGACTGTTGTCGAGTCAATCATAACCGGCAATACCGCCAGCGGAGTGGGCGGCGGCATCTTTGTAGAACGGGGTGCACTGACCATCAATCGGAGCGTGATCTCGTACAACAATGCGGGCCAAGGCGGCGGAGTATACAGCGGACTTGATGGCGAGGACACTCAGCCATACACCACGATTACCAACTCTACGATCACCGGAAATTCTTCCAACGCCCTCCCATATTCCTATGGTGGTGGCGTTTTCAACCGCAACGGGACGACTTACATTGCGCACAGCACGTTCGCCTACAACACGGCTAGCGTTGCGGGCTTGCAGGTGGCCAGTTGGGGAAATCTCCCAGCCGATGAAGAGAGTGAAGAGCCCCCTCCTCTTCCCACGGTTTTTACCCGAATCAGTCACTCAATTGCGTGGGACGGCGAGGGCACGTATTCCAACGTGTCCACAGTTGGCAAGACCGACGATTTTCCGCCGAAGGATTTACTCCTGTCTGCTTGGAGCTTGGGAGCCAACCTCATCGGTGGGATGCCGAGCCCATCACTGCAACTTGCGCCACCGCCGCCCGCTTTTTCGCCAGACATCTATCATGTAGCGGCTGATCCGCTATTTGTCTCGCCGTTTCTGCAAGACGTCGGTGGAGCAGTGCCGACGCTAGTGCCCAATGCTGATCCGCTGTTTGGCCCGGTCAGTCCAGCGATTGACTTCGGGAATCCCGACATCCCCGAAGCCAAGCCCTTGCCATTCGAATTTGACACCCGTGGCCGACACTTTACCCGGCTGGCCGATGGTGATGCCGACGGCGTCGCTATTACCGACAGCGGCGCTTACGAGGCCCAAGCGGGCAATTGGGTCGTCGACTCGCTGGAGGACGAATCGGATACGCAGTTCTCGGCCGTGTGGGATGAGGACTTGGGTGGATATGCAGAGATCTATTCCAATCCCTACGAGGCGACAATTGACGACGTGCTGTCCGAGCAACAAATAAACCCTTATGGCGTTGCGTCTTCGCGCGGCGGCGACTTTACGCTCCGTGAAGCCATTGAGTTTGCGAACAAACTTCCCGCCATTCCAGACGTGAGTGGGCTGGGGCTGCAAAGCCAACACCTGATCCGTTTTTCGACCCAGCTGGTGGAACTGGTCGATCCAAATCCGTTTACACCCGGACCGACGATCAATATCACCGAGGAACTCCAGCTAAGTGTCGCCGCGCCAACCATGATTCAGGGGCCGACGACCTTTGAATTGGAGGTCGACGCCAGCAGCAGTGACCCTACGCCTAGTATCAATGATTCGCTTGGCATTCGCGTTTTCAGGGTCGACGATGGGACCGCAACTACGATTGATGTGTCGATGAGCAATCTCACCATCATGGGCGGAGATGTCGGTTTCGAGGGTGCCGTCGGGGGCGGTATTCTCAACCTCGAAAACTTAACCGTGACTGAAAGCACGATCAAAGAAAATGCATCTGGCGCCGAGGGAGCGGGAATTTTGCACGACGTGGGCACGCTGCGCATCGACCGGTCAACACTTGCGAATAACGTTGCTGCCTTGGACGGAGGTGGCTTGGCAATTGGCTCCTACAGCGGAGCGGCCACCGTCAGCAACTCCACAATCTCCGGTAATACGGCGAGTGTGCGCGGAGGGGGAGTCCTCAACTTTGGCTCAGCAGCGCGTATCGAGTACAGCACGATCACCGATAATAACACGAGTGCCATCTTGGGAAGTGGCGTCTTCAATTATGGTGCGAGCGCGGCCCTTGAAATCACGCACACAATCATCTCCGGAAACATCAATTTCGATATCGATCAGCTCGGCGGAGCCAGTCTGACTTCCCTGGGACACAATCTGGTAGGTGACGGCAATGCGGCGCTGCTCTTTACCGCCACGGGCGACCTGAGCGGAGCGGCATTCAAAAACCCTCAGCTCAAGCCACTTGTAGGCGGCGGCGGCCCCACCCCGACCCATGAGCCTTTGCCCACTAGTCCCGCCATCAACGCGGGCGCCGACCCGTCTGGCGCAGACGTGCCCACGAACGACCAACGGGGTGCACTATACAATCGGATTGATTCTAGTGCGGGCGTCATTGACATCGGCGCGTACGAATTGCAAGGAATCACTTACTTTGTTGATACTACGGCTGACGTTGATAATGGCAACTTCGAACTTGGCGACCTGTCCCTCCGCGAAGCGGTCCTGCTTTCCAACACGACACCTTTGCGAGACGTCATCGACCTGAGTCTGCTCACACCTGGGGCGTCACTTCAAATGCTCGCTCAGGGAGAGGTTGGTGTGCCAACCGATCTGGTCCTTACTGATACCGTCGGCATCAATGGATCGGGGGTGACGATCAACGGTGCATTTGACAGCCGTTTATTCACCATAGATGACAGTGACGATCTAACCAAACTTGACATTATTATTACAGACTTAACGGTGACAAACACCTTCAACCGCGGCAAGCGAGGTTTCGGCGTGCCCCTTTCCACCCACGATGGCATGGGGGGAGTTCTTTATAACAGCGAGGATCTCACGCTAAGGAACTGGATGTTTGTCAACAACGGAACCGAAGATCCCGAACTCGTGCCCGGAGACGTTGACTATACGCCCGGCGCTCAGTTTCATGGGGGCACTATCGCCCATCGCCTGGGAAATTTGGTGATCGAAAATAGTACTTTCCTCACAAGCACAGCCAGCGGTGCTGGTGCCAACGGCGGGGCCATCTATGCGCGCGATGGCAATGTGTCGGTGACCGACTCGAGACTGTCGGGCGGTGGAACCACCGATTCGAACAGCGACGGCGGTGGAATTTATATTCGCAACGGCGAATTGACTATGGACAACACCATCGTTTCAGGAAATACGACCCCTGGCGGAAGCTCCAGTGGCGCGGGTGTCTACAGTTTTGCAGGCGATGGCGACCAGACGACCGTGGTCATTACCGATTCAATTCTTAGTGGTAATTCGAGTGCTGGTTCGTTCTCACCAGGCGCAGGCCTGGCAAATTGGGGCAGTGATGTGACGATCAGTTATTCGAACGTGAGCGGAAACAGCACGACCGGCACAGGTTCGCGAGGGGCAGGAGTTTATCAATGGGGAGGATCGTTGACGATCAACGACAGTTTGATCGCACAAAACACCACCTCAGGCACCGATGCGCATGGCGGCGGCATTGCTAACGTTAATAGTGATGTAGCTATTCATCGAAGTCGCATTTTTACCAATAGCGCCGCAGCAGACGGTACGCACGGTGGAGGAATTCATTCTGACAGTGGTAACGTGCAGATCTACGACTCGACCCTAGCCGACAATTTGGTTACCGGCGACGGCGCAAGTGGAGGTGGAGTCTATAGCGACACCAACCTCCTAGGCCTTACTACCTCGATCATTAATTCCACCCTTTCGGGTAATACAGCAATCCTGGCAGGGGGCGGCATCTATAACGCGAGTGGGCTTACGAATATCCGGCATAGCACAATCGCCAACAACGAAGTAGCGGCCTATGGTTTTGGTGCCGGAGTGGGCAGTCATGGCAACTCGGCAAATACCCGCACACTTGTGCATTCTTCGATCATTTCGGACAACCAGTCGTTGACACCGCTAGCAGCCGATTTCGTGGAGACTGGGATGGTGGATGGTGCCGACTTCCTGGCCCTGCTGCGTGGATTCGGATCGATCAACGCATCTAAGGCCGAAGGCGATGCGACGGGCGACGAAATCGTAGACGGAGCCGATGTCAATGTATTTTTCGGTAGCTTTGGTCAAACGCCAAAACAAACCGACGTTGATCGGGTAGGCGGCCCCTTCCACGAGACGTTCGTTTCGGACGACTTCAATCTGGTGGGCACCGGACTCTCGATCGGCGCGTTCAATGGACCCAATGATATCGTGGGCGTCGATGCAGAAATGGGTCCACTAGCCAACAACGGCGGGCCAACCAGAACGCGTGCCTTGTTGGAAGGCAGCCCGGCGATCAATGCCGGCGATCCCGGTTTCAATCCCAACAGCTTTACCCCCGCGCTCGATTATGATCAGCGCGGGACCGGATTTGATCGGGTGATTGACTTTACAATTGACATTGGCGCGTTCGAGTCGCCAGCCATCGTTGCCGCAGCTGTGATGGCCCCAGCGGCGGGCAACTCGGCGCCAATTGCCGCGATGCAAAGTTTGATTGCGGAACCAGTGGCAGAGCCTGTTGCGGAATCCCCTGCAGGACCGGTAAGCAGCCAGAAGCTGGCTGATACTGGCGATTCGGCACTTGCAGGAGTTGCCGCGGCACGACAACCAATCATCAGCGGACCAGTACGAACGGTGGACCAGGATCTAGTTTCCCCCAAGGCCGATGCAACCCTGGCGATTGCCAAAGACATCCTGCTTGCGGTCGCTGATTTTCGCAGCGCGAATTTTGATTTTGGCGAACTTGCCGTCGGCCGTTCGCATCGCGCCAATGTGGAGCCTGAGGATGAGCGGATGGCTTTCGATAGGCTCCTGTTTGATTTGCTCGATGACGACGCATCCTATTGACGGTCGACGAGGTGCTGGCAGACTGAATCTGACACGCTGAGTCTTTGCTGGAAAAATCATTGCAAGCTAAACACTTGCAATCAATGGGTTTAGCCATCATGCTATAATCGAGATGGTAGAGTGCGGTGGCCTGGGCGCGGATTCCTCACCCAAGGGGGCAGCGCAGTGCAAAGCTAGCGCATCGGGACAAACTTTTTGCCCGCCCAGGGGCGTTCACTTGTTACGCCCCCTTCCATGACGTAAGCAGTAGACTTGAGTTTCGATATCAGCGGGGTGTTTCGAGTTATTTAGGATCAGGAGAACCTCGCACCTAGTGTCAACCAAACCCATCAAATCGGGCGATGGCAAACCCATGGACGGCAAACCAAGCGACCGGAGCCGGGGCATCGACAGTGAATCCGCCATCCTGGTGGGCGTGCGATTGCCGGGTACGGCGCAGCGGGAAGACGGTCTCCGCGAACTCTCAGGCATGGTGGAGACAGCCGGCTCGACGGTTGTCGGGCACCTGACTCAAAAACGGGATGCCCCAGACAAAACGACCTATATCGGCCATGGTAAAGTCAGGCAGTTAAAGCTGCTAGTCGAGGACGCAAGTGCCGACATCGTAGTCTTCGACAACGATCTCTCACCCGCGCAAATCCGTAATCTTGAGCAAACCGTGGGCGTCAAAGTCCTGGACCGCACGGAAGTGATTCTTGACATCTTTTCTACGCGAGCCCAAACCCACGAAGCCCGACTAGCCGTGGAACTTGCGCAGCTGGAGTATTCTTTGCCGCGACTGAAAAACATGTGGACGCACCTGTCGCGAATGAAAATGGGCGTTGGCATGCGAGGCCCGGGCGAAAAACAACTGGAAACCGACCGCCGGCTGGTCGAAAAACGGATCAGCGATCTTCGCAACGATTTGAAACGAATCCAAAACCGGAAGGAACGCGAGGTGGCCGGCCGTTGCGATCGAATGACCGTTTCGCTTGTGGGCTATACCAATGCCGGTAAGAGTACGCTGATGAATGCTCTAACTGCAGCTGAGGTGCTGGCAGAGGACAAACTGTTTGCGACGCTTGACACACTTACCCGGCGTTGGCAGCTTCCAGGCTGGGGCCCCGTACTCCTGAGCGACACGGTCGGATTTATTCGGGACCTGCCACACCGGTTGATCGCCAGCTTCAAGGCTACCCTCGAAGAAGCGCGCCAGGCGGACCTGTTGATCCATGTGGCCGACGCCAGCAGCCCAGCCGCCTTGGAGCAAATTGCGGCAGTGGTGGAGGTACTGCGCGAGTTGGGCATTGAAGAGAAGGATACGCTGCTCGCCCTCAACAAAGTCGACTGCGTCCAGCATGCGACACAAATCGAGGCCATTCGCAATCGTTATCCGCAGGCGGTACTCATCAGTGCCAAGGCCCGCACGGGGCTTTCGCAACTTAAGTCCAAGGTCAGCAGCGCGCTAAGTCGCGATTTTTTGGATTTGGAAATCCAATGCGATGTTAGCAACGGCCGCATGTTGGCCTATCTTGCAAAGCATGGGGAGGTACTTAGCCAGACGTTCGTCGAAAACCGGGCTGTCATCCATTGTCGCATTGCAGAACAAAATGTGGGTCCCATTCGCAGGGCTGACGATGTCCAAGTGCAAGCCTACGAAACAGCCGCAGCCCAGACTGGGCCGACCCCGCAAGCGGGGCCAACGGACGACACGCATCTGGGGCGCGCTGAAGGCTCCTCAATTAGTGACAACGCTCACAGCCAGTTTCAAAACCTAGCTTGTGACGGGCTCGACACGGAAAATCTGACACCGCCTAGTAGTTTTTAAATGGATTCTAGCAATTGCGCATGGGCCGTCGTGATTTGACAGGGCGCCGCATCCTCCTCACAGGGGCCTCGAGCGGTATTGGCCGGGCACTCGCAATCGAGTTGGCCCGGCGCCAATCGCATTTGCTGTTAATTGCCCGCCGCGCGCAAGCTCTGACTGAGTTGGTCGATGCGCTACCAGCTATGGGCGCTGCCAGCGCAGGTTGCCTCATTGGCGACGTGACCGATGCCGGGCTACGGGAACGAGCGGTCGGCAAGGCCCACTCTATGTGGGAAGGGCTCGATTTGTTGGTAAACTGCGCAGGAGTTAGCGCCCACGGCCGGTTTGCAGACGGCAGCGCCGAGACACTCCGCACCGTCATGGAGACAAATTTTTTTTCTGCGGTGGAACTGACCCGTTTGGCCCTTCCCCTGCTGGTCGCCAGCAGCGACAGCGTGGTGGTAAATATTGGCTCGATTCTCGGCCATCGGGGCGTGCCTCACAATAACGAATACTGCGGAAGCAAGTTTGCCCTGCGCGGTTGGAGCGAGGCAGTGCGCCCTGAATTGTGGAACGCCGGGATCGACATGCTACAGGTCAGCCCTGGCACAACTGAGACCGGGCTATTCGATTCCCTCGTAGCCCAAACCGGCTCCACGCCGTGGAACGAGCAGCGCGGCATTTCGCCCGAACAAGTTGCGCGACAAGTCGTGCGGGCGCTGGAGCGCCGCAAACAACAGATCTATCCCAATTGGCGAGGACGAGCGCTAGTATTAGTCAACCGTTACTGTCCAGGATTTGTGAACAGACTAATGAGGCGTTATGGTTGAAATTCTCTACGAACAAGGCCCCTGCCTAATCGTCAACAAACCGGCCGGATTGCTGACGCAGGCGCCGCGGGGTATCGATAGCTTAGAAGTGCAAGTGAAGGACTACTATCGCCAGCGCGAAGGCAAGCAACCGGGCGACAACCTCTACCTGGGAGTGGCGCACCGAATCGACCGACCTGTTACCGGTGCGCTTGCCTTTGCCCGTCACGCCCGCGCGGCGCGCAAGCTTTGCGCGCAATTTGCCGACCGAACCGTCAGCAAAACCTATTGGGCATTTGTCGAAGGTCAGGTCGCCTCCGACGAAGGCACTTGGACCGATTACCTCCACAAACGGCATGGCATGGCCCAGGCTGAGGTTGTCGATGCCCTGCATCCTGCCGCCAAACACGCTGTTTTGCATTACCGCGTCTTGGGGCGACGTGCGCAAGGGTGCTGGCTCGAAATCAAACTCGAGACGGGACGCACACACCAGATACGCGTGCAGGCCGCTTCGCGAGGACATCCGGTATTGGGCGACGCCCAGTACGGCAGCACCCTATCCTTCGGCAAACCGTGCGAAGACCATCGCCTCCGCAGCATCGCGCTCCATGCGCGCCAATTGGGTTTCAACCATCCCATGACAGGCGAACCGGTCGACATCGTGGCGCCAACTCCTGCCAGTTGGCAGGAGTTGCAGTTACCCTAAACCGTCGCACGAGGCGAAGTTTTGCGCGGCCCAGCAGTTCATGTTCCCGGCACAGCGCCGGCGGCGTGCAAGCCACTATGGGCGATGGCTCGGTCCGTTTCGTCCCCGAATCGATCGACATCAAAGTCTGGCAAGCAATGGGCTCCATCGAAGCGGGCGACATCGCGTTTGCGCTCTGACGCGACGCACCGGCCAACCACCCATTTTGAACCGCCGCGGCCTCTGCTCCCCTGAGCCCCCAGGCCCATCCTGCCCGTTCTGCTGTTCCGTAAAATCAAAGTCGGAAAACAACTATTTAGAACGTAGATCCCAACCTTATAACGTTTTTCTCACGCTGCAATCTTCAAAGTCCTTGCCAGCCGCACAACTCCATACAGCGATAGATCCAAGGCTGCGTCCAGGGATTCCACGTCGGAAAACTGGCCGACAACGCAGAAAACGCCAGCAATCCGAGTGCCACCACCCGCCCAGCGCGCGATTCTGCGCAACGGTCGACTGCCGGCAGTAGCGCGACCAGCCAAAACGGCACGAACCAAAACATCCAGCGAATGCCACAGGACATCCCCCCATAATTGCGGTTTTCCTGTGGCTGCAAACCGATATAAAACGCCAAACAAATGGCCGTAAGTAACGCAATGCCCAGCGCAAGCCAGCGCACGGCCCGTTGCTCGTCCCCACACCAGCGAGCTAGACCCCACAAGCTGAGCAGCCAAATGGGCGTCAACGAGAAAATTCCGTGGTGGCCCACCAATACGTGGAGGGCGTAGACCGCCTGAGAGGGCTCCCCTCGATCGATGCCCTGGGGATTTCGCCAGTAGCTCTCTTGTTCCACCCCGTCGAGAGTATACGTAAAGTCGTACCAGTTCTCTGCCGGGTCATCGGTCCCCCCGTTGCCCGTCACTTTGTGCATATAGGGAGGCGTAAAACAATTGTGGGCAGCATAGTTCGTGACGAAAAACGCAGCCACGACCAATAGAGCCGCAGGAAAGAACCCGAGTATCCAGGCCCGCCGATCGCGGGTGGCCAGTGCCAACGCCATTGCGGCCAGCAGAGCAAGGGCCGGCAGTTCGTTGGCTGCGGTAAAGGCGCCTGCTAAACCGGCCAGCACGTAGTAACGCATGCGCATTTCATTATCGCACCAGATTCGCACGAATGCGTAGAGGGCTACGCATCCGCTCACCGCACCTACGATGTGATTGTTGAGTACGACCGCAAACGGTGTGAGCAAAGTACCGAACGTGGCGCTGGCCACCATAAACAGGCGTCCCCAATCGGTCGTCCCCAATCGATCCGCCAATTTCGCTAAAAGTATAAACATTAGCGTCATTGGAAAAATATTAATTGTCACCAACATCATCCGGCCAACGATGTAGGGATGGGTGCCCAATGTCATGCCTGTTGCCTCACGAATCAGCCAATACTCACCGGCTAACAGGGTAGTCAGCAAGGGCGGCTTGCTGGAGTAGAGGTGCAGCTCGCCGTCGCGGCCCGTATGTTGCACCATATCGATCGTGTTCCACACATGGCGATCCAGCACATCGTCGATCTCGTAGGTTTTCAGCTCTACAAGGGCGCGAATGGCAAGCCAGCGACTGCGATCGTTGGCGCTTAGGAAGGGTCGTTGCAACCGTCGGGCCTCCTCGATGCGCTGGCGGGCTACCGCCAGCTCCTGGTGCAACTCCGCATCGGTAAGGCCCTGATCCTGGAGCCGTTTTTCTGCCTTGGCCACATCCTGCCTGACCAGATGCGACTCCAAGGCCGCGCGGTTCACCGAGTTGACCGCAAATAGCCGCCCGGCCATGCTGCCCACCGCCAGCGCAATGAGCAATCCGTAGATGCCCCAGCGCAATTGCGCCGATTCACGACCCTGAGGGTCGCGCGAGGAAATGCTCGCGGAAGTACTCGCGAAAGTGCTCACAAGGCTCTTTCTCTGGCTGGGCGTTTACGGCCCTTCCAATTTGGGCCGCTCCGATTCCGAGGGCACCGGTTTGGACGGCTCCGGTTCAGGCTGGGTCCGGATGGATGCCTTCGGCGGCGAAGTATGCTCTGCAACCGAATAGAAATCTGAATCTCGCGACACCAGCGACGCAATCATCTCCGCCACAAAGCCGATGGCCAACAGTTGCGCGCCCATCAAGAGCGCCACCAGCGAATAGTACAGGGCTGCCGTTTGATGCAAGTGTACCGCCGTGTGGCCAGGCAATCTCGAAACACACCAGAGAATTGCCAAATAGCTCATGCCCAAAAATCCCACCGCCAACGAGATCATGCCCACCATACCAAGCCAGTGCTGAGGACGCTGGCCAAAGCGGGTAATAAACTGGACGGTGAACAGATCAAGCAAGCCCTTGGGGATCCGCGACCAACCGTATTTTGAATACCCGTGCTCGCGGGCTCTGTGTTCGACCACCGCCTCACCGACCCGATATCCACGTGCGGCGGCCAGCACGGGCACAAAGCGGTGCAACTCGCCGTACAGGCGAACTTCGTGAATGACACTGCGGCGGTAACACTTGAGTCCGCAGTTGTGATCATGCAGTTTCACGCCGGTGAGCTTACCGACCAGCACGTTGAACACCCGAGAAGGCCAAATTTTGTGCCATGGGTCCAACCGCTGCTGCTTCCACCCGCTCACCACGTCGAATCCATGTTTGAGCTTTGCCAATAAAAGCGGTATCTCCGCCGGGTCGTCCTGCAAATCGGCATCCATCGTAAAAATGACCTCGCCTTCGGCGGCATTGAAGCCGGCGCTTAAGGCGGCAGCCTTTCCAAAATTGCGGCGAAATCGAATACCGAGAACCCGCGCGTCCCGCGCAGATAGCTCTTCAATCGCTTGCCAACTGCCATCGGTCGACCCATCATCGACAAAAATGATTTGCATCTCATAGTCGTTCTTAGTGGCCACCTCGCATAACTCGCGATGGAGCTGAGCGAGGCTTTCGACCTCGTTGAACGCAGGAATAACAATGCTGAGCAAAATACGATTCCTCTAGGACGAACACATGGACAATCGCTATCATCCAGGATAGCAGACGTCCAAAGATAACCAAAATGCTGTCAGTGTTGGGGGAGACGGCGGTTTTATTTATCGCCAGAAGTGTTAAATCTGGATTATTGCCTCCGGTCTCACCCGATTTCCTGGTTTCGCCTCAAGGAATTGCCCGTGCCCCGCGTCGTCTCGTTTATCGTGCTGTTGGCAGTCATCATCCTGATTGGGTCGATGTTCTTTCAGGTCATAGTGCAGTTTATCGTCCCCCTCTTTCTCGCCGGGGTGCTCGTAGTAATTTTTAAGCCCTTGCATCTATGGGTAATGAAAAAATGCCGCCATCGAATCAAATTATCGGCGGCGGTGACGACATTATTAATCGTCCTGATCGTGTTGCTGCCTATTGGCGGAATGTTCATCCGGGCGGTGGCCGAGGGGGCCCAACTCTATTCAACCTTCAGTCAAGACACCGACAGCACCGAAACCGCCCAAGACACCGACCAGCTTGACACAGCAGAATCTGCAGCACACGTCGTCGATATCAGTTCGATGCATGTTGTTATCGACCGGATGATTCCCCACCTCAATGCGCTGCTACAAAAATTTCGTTTGGATGAGCTGGGCGAGGCAAATGTAGAACATATCCACAAGTCCGTAAACGAAACCTTAAAAAGGGCTGCGGCTCCGCTCGCGCTGGGCGGCATGCGGGCGCTCGTGGGCACGCTCGTCGGATTGGCAATTATGGTGCTTACCCTGTACTATTTCTTCGCCGACGGCCCCAATATGATTGCCGGTCTGATGCGATTGTCGCCACTTGACGACGCCTATGAGCAGGAGTTACTGGACAAGTTTTCTGATGTTAGCCGCTCCGTGGTAGTAGCCGTTTTGCTATCGGCAATCGTGCAGGGCATGTTGGCGGGAATCGGTTACTTTTTCGCCGGAGTCGAAAACGTATTTTTCCTGACAGTAGCAACCTGTTTTCTGGCAATGGTACCGTTTGTGGGGGCAGCCGCCGTATGGAGTCCCGTTTGCCTATTCCTCTATTTTTACGTGGGTGATACCACTGCAGCAATCGTCCTGGCAGTGTACTGCGCGATGGTGGTCTCCATGATTGACAATCTCATCAAACCGTTAGTCCTCCACGGGCAGGCGAACCTGCACCCCCTGCTGGCACTGCTCAGCGTGATCGGAGGAATACAGGCATTAGGGCCTATCGGTATCCTCGTCGGTCCCATGCTGGTGGCCTTTCTTCAGGCCTTGCTCAACATGCTCAACAAGGAACTCACCCTACTGGGCAAAGAATCGGATACCACCGGCAGGCCAGTCGTTTTTGCGACGGCAGACGCTTCAACTGCCAGCACTACTCAGCTACCAAAAAAAAATCCAAATGAAAAAAAGAAATAGCTGCACGATGTCGGCCCTTGAAATAGGGGCGGGCGCCAGACGACTGACGTGTGTTTGGGCAGCGGCGAGCTTCTCTAGGATGTTTCTATCTATTCAGTTATGAGATCCGCCCCGTTGTGGTTAATGTCCTCGTCTGGCAGTGTTGTTTTTGGCTGGCAGCCCCTTCCAGGAGAGAATCCAAGCTGCGAATACATCTTCCAGATCGATCCCGACCTGGTCGCCACGCTCCGGCAGGGGCAATCCCTTCCGATCATTAGCGACGTTCCACCCGGAGTCGGCCCGATCGGTCGCATTCGAATAATCTTCGGCCGCGAGACCCTGCCCTGCTGCGGAGACGCTTCTTTTCGCAACGCAAACCGGCTGCCGAGGCTGCCAATGGCCAGTTCACCCGACGCGACTCGGCCCGCGAGACTTCGCCAGACCGCCGGCCGCCGAATGGTATTGCAGAAGACCAGTTGTCATCGGGCAGAATCCACGCCTACAATAATACAGCGATCGGCGTAAGCCGTGGTGCTGCCTTGGACGGCAAATATGCTAGCAAGGTTGTAAATTGGATGTGATGCGGCCTGTAGAGGTCGACACAAACAATGGCTGCAAGTAATTACAGTCGCTGGGAATTGTGAAAAACTGAGTTTACCGGTGAATTGCGAGGCGGAGATTAATGGCTACGGTAGTAACCGCACAGGATGAAACAACGTTCTGGCAAAGCTGGTCTGGGCATCCCCAGATTGGCAGTTTGCCTATTGGTACTTCTCCCTCTATTCCACTCGGTGCAGAGATGGATGATCCGTTTGACGACTTCGAAGACGACGATTTCGATGACGATTTCGATGACGATTTCGAGGAAGACTGGGAAGACGATCTCACCGAGGACGAAGAGTTTCCCGACACCTTTGGTGGCGAGGAAAAGGACGACAAGGATGACGAAAAAAGCTCCCTGTTTAAAGGTGATCCGAATTTCGACGACTGACCGTTTCGCCTTTTTAAAGCCGCATGTTTCCCATTACTGATAAGAACGAAGGTTTTTCGTCGCGGGAGTTAGCCGTTGGTGCCTTTTGGAAAGAACGGGGCATCTACGAAAAAACATTGGACGCGCGGGCCGGCGCGCCGAACTTCGTTTTCTATGAAGGTCCGCCGACGGCAAATGGGATGCCGCATCCGGGACATTGCCTCACGCGCGCGATCAAAGACCTATTTCCCCGCTATCGCACGATGCGAGGGTATCGATGCGAGCGCAAAGCGGGCTGGGACACACATGGATTGCCTGTAGAAGTGGAAGTTTGCAAAGAGTTGGGCATCCACTCGAAGGAAGAAATCGAAGCCTACGGCGTTGAGCCATTCATCCGCAAGTGCCAGCAAAGTGTCTGGCGATACATGCAAGAGTGGGAACGTTTGACCGAGCGGATCGGATTCTGGGTCGACATCAAGGATGCCTACGCGACCTACCATCAGAGCTACGTCGAAAGTGTGTGGTGGTCGCTCAAAACACTTTTCGACCGTGGAGAACTGTATCAGGGACATAAAATTGTGTGGTGGTGGGCTCAGGGCGGCACCGCACTCTCGGCGGGTGAGGTCAGCCAAGGCTATCGCGAAGTGGCCGATCCAAGCGTATTTGTGAAGTTCCCGCTGCTCAACGCGAACGGCTCGGAAACCGATACATCGCTATTGGTGTGGACAACCACGCCCTGGACCTTGCCCTCAAACCAGTTTGTGGCGGTCTCCCCCGATCTGGAATACGCGGTCGTTGTCGATCCCCAGGAAGATACCGGCAGGCAAAAACTGATAATCGCCTCGGCCTTAGTTGAAACCATCGCGGCAAAGGTCAAGCGAGAATTGACGGTCGAATCAACAGTTCTGGGTCGTGCCCTGGTGGGCAAACGCTATCGGCCGCCGTTTGACTGTTTTTATCAACAGACTGGCGCCACCGGAGAATTACTGGACCCAGATACTAAAGAACTCGGCCAACGTTGCGGAAAATTGCAGGGTACAGATACGACCGAACACCTTGGGTGGAGAATTGTATCGGCAGATTTTGTGACGACCGACAGCGGTTCGGGGATCGTCCACCAGGCACCTGCATTTGGCGAAGTCGATTATGAAGTATTGATGTCGGAAAGGGAGCGATTCGAACCCGGTTTCCAGCCTGCGCTAATCAATTGCGTCGGCCCGGACGGTAAGTTCACAGACGAAGGGCCGGAGTTTGTCCGTGGACGCTGGGTCAAAGACTGCGACAAAGATATCAATCGCGACCTCAAGGAGCGCGGACTGCTCTACCACCAGGAACAGTACCGACACGACTATCCCTTTTGCTGGCGTGCCGAACAGGACCCGCTCATTCAGTACCCTCGCGAAAGCTGGTTCATTCGCACCACCGACGCTAAGGACCAAATGCTGGCAAACAATCAGGCAATTCAATGGCTGCCGGGGCACATTCAGGAGGGACGTTTCGGAAAATTTTTGGAATCGAATGTCGACTGGGCCCTTTCACGAGAGCGCTATTGGGGCACGCCGCTGCCGATTTGGGTGTGCGAACAAACGGGTCGGCAAGAAGCGGTTGGCAGTTATGACGAATTACTCGGCAAGCCAGGGCTCTCCGGCACGGAAGTTTGGGATGCCGCCAAACAGGCCCATCCCGAGCTCCCGGACGACCTGCAGGTCCATAAACCGTACATCGACTCGGTCACTTACGATTCGCCCTTTGCCCAGGGAGCGCGAATGCAGCGGGTTACCGAGGTAATCGACTGCTGGTACGACTCAGGCGCCATGCCCTTTGCCCAGTGGGGCTACCAAGGTGAACTGAGCGGCCCCAAGCGGGAGCGTTTCGAAAGCCAATTCCCGGCCGACTTCATTAGCGAAGCGGTCGACCAAACGCGCGGGTGGTTTTATAGCCAACTGGCGATCAGCACGATGATGTTTGGCAACAATGCGCGCACTGCGGGTGACAAGGCAGAAGTGCAGCGAGAAGAAAACGGGGGCGTAGAACTCGAAGCTCAAAACTCCCCTTACCCCCATCCTTTCCGCAACTGCATCGTGCTCGGTTTGATGCTTGGCGAGGATGGGCAGAAGATGTCGAAGAGCAAACGCAATTATCGCGACCCGAGCGAGATCTTTGATCTGTATGGGGCAGACGCTCTACGCTGGTACTTCTTTGCGAACCAACCCCCTTGGACATCAATTCGCTATAGCGAGCAGGCGATTAAAGATAGCATCCCTGAGTTTTTGTTGCGGCTCTGGAATGTTTATAGTTTTTTCTCGATATACGCCAACATTGACGACTTTCGTCCAAATGGAGATGGCGGATCAAGGAGCGAGAATCGTCGGTTGGACGCCGACACATTTGCGAGGGCCTCCTCCTATCGGCCCGTCCAGAAGCGGGGCGAACTGGATCGATGGATTTGCAGCGAGTTGGGCGCGACCTCGGCGACGGTGGTCGAGCGGATGGACGCCTACGACAACTATGCGGCCTGTCAGGCGATCACAACATTTGTGGATGCGCTGTCTAATTGGTATGTCCGCCGCAGTAGAGATCGGTTTTGGGCTAGCGACAAGCAATCGCCACAGAAACTCGATGCCTATTGGACCCTTTACGAATGTCTCCTAACGACCACCAGGCTCGTCGCGCCGTTCGTCCCGTTTTTGGCCGATAGTTTATGGCAAAATCTAGCTGTCTCCCAGTTTGGCGACGCCGCGGAAGAGAGCGTGCATTTGTGTGACTACCCCGAGCCGTGCCTGGAAGCGGTCGACGAGGCACTCTCGGCGCAAATGAACCTAGTGCGAGAGATCAGCTCACTGGGACGGCAGGCACGTAGCAGCGCCGAGCTGAAGGTACGCCAGCCTTTGGCCAAGGTTGAAGTGATCCTCGCCGACTCCACACACCAGGCCTGGCTGGAATCGCACGCGGGACTCATCGCCGATGAACTCAATGTTAAAGAGGTTGAATTCACAAATAACGCGGAACAGTACATCGACTATCTGCTGCTACCCAATTTTAAGCTTTTGGGCCCAAAGCTTGGAAAAAACATGCCCCTGGTAAAAAAGCGGCTCGCCGAGACTAGCGGCGGCCCCCTATTGGCAGAGCTGAAATCGACGGGCCAGGCCGTGCTCGAGATCAACAACGGGAAGTCAATCGTGCTGGGTGAGTCCGATATTGAAGTTCGCCTGCAGGCCAAACCCGGCTGGACTGCAGCCCAAGGCCGGGGAGTGGTCGTGGTATTGTCGACACAGTTGACGCCCGAACTACTGGCCGAAGGTCTGATCCGTGACCTGGTGCGCGCGATTCAAGATCTGCGGAAGGACCGGGGTTGCGAGTTTACCGACCGAATCGAGTGTAGCATCGTAACCGAATCGGCAGAGCTGCAAGCGGCCATCGAGTCCTTTCTTGACTACCTTATGGGCGAAACCCTAGCAGTCGCAATTTCGCTGGGACCTCTAGATGGTGTCGAGCCGGTCGCCGTCAGTGTCGGTGGGCACGAGGCGCATGTTTATCTGCGAGTGGCCCCATGACAAATGCGACTCGCCCACGTCTGCGCTTGGCCGTGCTTATTTCGGGGAGCGGCCGTACGCTCAAAAATTTGATTGATCTTGCGGGCGCTGAAAAAATTCCGATCGACATCGACCTGGTCATTTCCAGCAGCGCCAAGGCGGGCGGGCTCCAGTATGCGGAACAAGCGGGCATACCTACCAAGGTTGTTGCCCGCACCCAATTTTCCAGCGACGCAGAATATGGAAATGCCATTTTTTCCGCCTGTCGGACTGCAAAAGCTAATTGGGTCGTGATGGCGGGCTTTCTCAAGTTGGTTCCCGTAGCAGACGACTTTGTCGGTCGGGTACTCAACATCCACCCTTCGCTCATTCCCTCGTTTTGTGGCCCGGGGATGTACGGCCACCGCGTACATCAAGGCGTCCTCGATCGCGGAGCCAAGGTCACCGGCTGCACCATCCACTTTGTCGATAACCAGTACGACGCGGGACCGATTATTTGGCAACAGCCGGTGCCCGTCTTCGACGACGACACGGCCGACAGCCTAGCCGACCGTGTACTAGAAGCTGAAAAAGAAGCTTACCCTCATGTACTGAAGCTATTGGCGGCTGGTAAGATCAAGCTGGAAGGCCGTCGCGTGACCATTTCGACCCGTGGGCGCGCAGGTTCTAGTAAGAACTGAATAAGCAAAGGTTCACATGCTCATGCAACCCACTGACCAACAATTAAGACAGCAAATCTGCGATATTGGCAGGCGGCTGTATCAGCGGGGCCTCGTTGCGGGAACCGACGGCAACATAACCGCGCGGCTCACTGATACTGAAGTGCTGGCAACGCCAACCATGCTTTGCAAGGGGACTATGCAACCAGACGATATTTGCCTGGTGGATCTCTCCGGTAATCAATTAGCGGGTGGGCGCACGCGCACCAGTGAGGTGCTGTTGCATTTGGAAATCCTACGGGCGCGGCCTGATGTGGAAGCGGTCGTCCATTGTCACGCCCCCCATGCCACGGCATTTGCCGTAACCGGCAAGCCGGTGCCTCGTGGCGCGATGCCGGAGGCTGAGTTTTTTCTGGGTGATGTGCCAATTGCGCCCTACGAGACGCCCGGCACCCTGGCTTTTGCCAAGACCATATTGCCTTTTGTCCAGCGGACGAATGCCTGTTTGCTGGCCAACCATGGCACGGTTTGCTACGCCGACACCCTGGAGCAGGCCTACTCGCTGACCGAGATTCTCGACGCCTATTGTCGGATTCTTCTCCTGGCGGAACCACTGGGGCCGATCCAGACCTTGCCGCCCCAAAAGTGCGAAGAACTGGCAGAGCTTCGTCAGCAAGGTGGCTTCGCGCCGCCACAGTCCTCCAGCAATCTGCAAGAGTCTCGATGAGCCAAAACGATTATCCTCGACTCGACGTGATCGCGGTGGGCGCGCATCCTGACGATGTGGAGATTGCCTGCGGGGGCACGCTGGCCCGCCTGGAGGAGCAAGGATACCAGGTCGGCATCATCGACCTGACCGACGGCGAACCAACGCCTGGTTCGCCCGGTCCCGAAACTCGCCTGGCCGAAGCGGCGGCCGCTGCCACGCGGCTCGGCGCCTCGGTACGGGTCACGCTGGATCTTCCCAATCGCAAGTTATTCGACACCTACGAAGCGCGCGTCAAGCTGGCGACCGAATTCCGCAAATATAGGCCCCGCCTGGTCCTCGGTTTTGGCGAGAAGACGCCACTTGCCTCACCGGACCATTGGCAAGCCATGCAGATAACCGACGCAGCGGTGTTTTATTCGCAGCTCACGAAATGGGACGACGACTTTGCAGGCCTCGGACCGCACAAGATCAGTGCGCAGATGGCTTACACGCTTTCTTTTTACACCAACACTCCTCCCCCAGGGTCAGGCCACCTGGTGGTTGATATCAGCCGCACGCTCCCCGCCAAGCTAGAAGCCATCCGCTGCTACCAGACACAGTTCCCACCCGAAAAGCAGACCATCTTTGACCGCGTCGAAGCGACTGCCCGCCAGCTGGGTCAGTCGGCCGGCTTCGCAGCAGGGGAGATGCTGGTCAGCCCGCGCCATTTGGGCACGGTTGACTTGATGAAAACATTATTCGACCGGCCCTGAGCATGCCAAAGGATTGGTGGCACACGAAGCCCCAGATGAGCCTCCCGCCCTCGCTTCTAACTCTCTGAAAACCAATCTGCAAAAACGTTGTGCGTCTATTGCGAGATTTGCTGCAAGATCAGTAGTAGCTGTCGCATGTCGTCGGGGATCGGAGCGGTGAACTCCAGCGGCTTACCGGTAAACGGATGTTTTAGACAAAGCCGGTGGGCGTGCAGCGCCTGGCGATCGAGTAACACCTCATCGCCGGACCTTTCACCGGCCAGATCCTGAATTCGCATCAGGCTCCGCAACTGGCCGGCGGTCAACCGGGCGGTTCCGCCATAGAGCCTGTCGCACAAGACGGGACAACCAATATGGGCTAGATGTAAACGGATTTGGTGCGTGCGGCCCGTCTTCGGAAACGCGCGGACAACCGAAAACGGGCCACATCGCTCTTCCACCTCGAAAAAAGTTTGGGCCGCACGACTGGAGGGGTGGTCCGCGCGTAGGGCCTTGCGCTCGCGGTGCTTCGGGTGGTCGCCAATCGGAAAATCAATCCAATCCCGATCACAATCGGGCCTGCCGGCAACGATGGCCACGTATTGTTTTTCGACCGACCGCTCCTTAAATTGTTCCGCAATTTTCCAATGCGCTTCGTCTGTTTTTGCAACAACCAAGACCCCGCTGGTGTCGCGATCCAGGCGATGCACAATTCCCGGTCGCGAAGGGCCACCCGATTGGCTGAGCCGCTCAAAGTGATACATCAGTGCACTCGCTAAGGTCCCCGACCAATGCCCCTTGGCCGGGTGCACCACCATCCCAGCCGGCTTATCGACGACAGCGATCGCCTCGTCTTCGTACAGGAGACAAATAGAAATCGGTTCGGGCTCGGGGCCGACTGGACGTGTCGGCGGTGGGCAAAACTCGACGATCTGCCCGGCGATCAACTTGTAAGAGGCCTTGCGCACTTGGTCGGCGACGCGCGCCGAACCGGTGTCGATCGCGCGCCGAATGGCTGCGCGACTGGCCGACCGGATTCGGGCCGACAAAAAAACATCGAGGCGACAGGGGGCTTCTTTCCCGCTGACCTCAAATCGCTGCGGAGCCGCGGCACTCCTAGCGGCGGGTCCCTCGCCCGATGCGGACAACAGCTCATCGCCGGCCGTGCCCGAGGAGTCGTCAGTCACTCGTCACCTACATCGTTCTTTGGGGCCGTCCCTTCACCGGCGGCGACGTCACTCGCAGTGCTGCCACCTGCGCCGGGTTCACCCACCTCGGCCTCAACGTCACTCGCACCCGTTTCAGAAGAATCGGTTGCAATAGGCCCTTCGGTAGCATCTCCGGCGGGTGCACTATCAGGTACCGCAACGTCAAAACTGGGACGCGCACCTGTCGCGCCCTGCCCACCGGTCAGGTCACGCTTTGGCAGCGCCGCGGTGAACAGCCAGTTACAGGCCTCTTTCACCTTGTCTGATTTCAGTTGCTCCGCGCGCTCAAGGGCAAGCGTCTGCAAGTCACCTTGGACCAGAGCGTATTCTCGCTGCGCCTGATCGATTTTATTTTGCAGTTCATAGATGCGACCAAGACCAAAATGCGATCTGTTTCGTATATCCGAGTCGCCCGCGCTGGTGGCCAATGCAACGTAGGTACCAACCACGTTGCGCAAGCGGGTTTGTGCTGCTTCACGGTCGCTGAGATACGACCCGGCCGCCAACAAAACCTGGCCATCGGCCCAGGCGGCGTGCGCCCACTCCTGCATTCGAGTCCCAGCATACTCTTCGGCCGTCGCTAGGTCTTGCAGCTTCATCAGCTCCGGATCGTAAGTATTGCTGGCAATTGCGAACTCCTCCCAAGCGCTTCTTTCCGTGGAAGCCGACCGAGAGTTCCATAACAAAGTGACGGCAAAGAGCCCGATGGCCAAGGCCACCAGCCCCGTCAAAGCCTTGGAGTACGGCCTGACCGCTGCGATCCATTGGGTCAGCTTCACCGCCAGAAAGTTCGTTTCCAAGTCGTGTCGGCGTTCCTTCTTCATCAAACGAGTCTCTCAAATCTGCGGGAGGGGATTACTGGTGCGACAAATGGGTAGCATAACCGGTTTGTGCAACTCTCCGAAGTGTAGGTGGTCCGCGGGATTAGCGTCAAGACAGACAAGGTAGCAGAAGCCAGTTGTCGCTAGCCCCAGGTCGGTCCCCTAGAACTCCCCTTCTGGGTCATAACGGCCGGTCCTTTCGCAATGGCTAGAGTACCGTTACGATCCTGTGTTTGCCCTCCTTTGCGCCCGATCCATCACCGATGTCTAATCGACTCAATCCTCCGCAACGCGAAGCGGTACGCACGCTCGCAGGTCCAATGCTCGTACTGGCCGGAGCGGGGACTGGCAAGACCCGCGTGGTCACCTATCGCATCGCCGAGTTAATTCGGCAAGGCACCCCTCCCGAGCGAATTCTGGCAGTCACATTTACTCGCAAAGCCGCCGGTGAAATGCAAGAACGGGTGAAAACGCGCCTACGGGGAAAAGGACCGCGTTCGAAGGCCAGGTCGCAAATTTCTACTTTTCACTCACTCTGCGTCAAAATCCTCCGACGGCACATCGGGCGGCTTGGCTATCCTGAAAAATTCGGAATTTGCGACCGGGGCGACCAGGAAGCGGAAGCGCGGGCGGCGCTGCGCGAAATTCGCTGCCCCAACGAATCACTCAAACCAAGCGACCTGCTCGCGGTGATCGGTGGCTGGAAAACACGTGGACTCGATCCAGGGCGAGCCGCGTCCACCGCCGTATCTGATCGCGAGCACCTCGCGGCGGCGGCGTACCGACGTTACCAGTCAAACTTAAAATCCAAAGGCACGGTTGATTTTGATGATCTCTTGCTGCTGGTCGGCCGGCTCTTTGCCAAATATGCCTCCGTGCGTCGCGAAGAAGCGCAACGATTTGACCACGTGCTGGTCGATGAATATCAGGACACTAATGGAAGCCAGTATGCTATTGTCAAAGCACTTGCCATGGGACACCGCAATCTGTGTGTCGTGGGCGACGACGATCAGTCCATCTACGGCTGGCGCGGTGCAGATGTTACGCACATTCTGAATTTCCAGAAGGACTGGCCCGAGGCTAAGATCGTTCGCCTCGAAGACAACTATCGGTCCACTGCGGCTATTCTGGAGGTTGCCAACCGGCTCATCGCCTTCAATCGCGTGCGGCACGCCAAGATACTTCGGCCCGCCCGGTTCGGTGGTCGTCCGCCACGCGTCATGCAGTTGCAGGATGAAACCGACGAAGCTGTGAAAGTCGTAGCCGACATCCTCTTCCGACTCACTCAGCCAGGCGTGGCGGCGCGCGACTTCGCTATTCTTTGCCGCACCAACGAACAGCCGCGCAGCTTTGAGGCTGAACTTCGGCGGGCGGGCGTCCCCTACGTTCTGGTGGGCGGCATGAGCTTTTTTGATCGCAAAGAGGTGCGCGATCTGTTGGCCTATATCAAACTCATCGACAATCCCCATGACGAAGTTGCCTTACTCAGAGTGATTAACACTCCCGCGCGGGGCATTGGCCATTCGACTGTGAAGCAACTTGTAGGGCTAGCCACCGAGCGAGGTGGCCACGTGTGGGATCTGTTGCCCGCTGCGGGCCAAGGATTGCCGCTGGGCGAGTCGGCCTTACAGGCGGTTGACCGTTTTTACGCGATGATGAGCTCGCTCCGCCAGGCGGCCCAGCATGGTTTACTGGCCGACCTGGTTCCCCGTGTCATTCAGGAAACGGGCTACCGCCGCGAGTTGGATCGACTCTACCCCGATCCCAACGATCGCGACGCCCGCGCCGCAACTATGGAAGAAATTGTGAATGCCGCGGCGAGCTACGCAGAACATAGCGCCCAGCCAACCCTGCGCGGTTTTTTGGACGAGATTGCCTTGGACCATTGCGACAGCAATGAGGACAAGGAAGACTCCTTGCGTCACAATTGCGTAGCCCTGATGACCTTGCATTCGGCCAAGGGTTTGGAGTTTCCGCAGGTGTACATGGTGGGTATGGAGGAGGGACTTTTGCCACACAAGCGTGCGCTCGCCGAGCAAGACAGCGCAATCGACGAAGAGCGGCGGCTGTGTTATGTGGGCGTCACCAGGGCCCAGGAAGAGCTAACGCTTTCCTTCGCCCTTGCACGGCGCAAATGGGGCAAAGCCCGCGCCACCGTACCAAGCCGATTTCTCTACGAAATGACCGGGCAGGCGGAGAATGCGCAGACAAGTAACCCAGCTCCCCACCACCGGAAAAAAAAGCGCAGGGCATCACGCGGCAAGCCCTGAACAAACCTATTCTGCCAGCTGCCTCGCCGCCCGGCCACCATACACTCAACCCAAACTAACCAATCCACCCCATGCGCTAAGTCCAGAATTGGCGGTCGAGCATGCGATAGTTGATCGCTTCGCTGATGTGTTCAACTCTGATGTTGTCACCGCCGCGACCTTTGGAGTCAGAGCTGATACTGGCATCCACATCGGCAATTGTGCGGGCGACACGAAGCACCTTGTCGTGGGCGCGGGCCGAGAGCCCCAGGCGATCGACGCTTTGCTCCAGCATGGCCTGACAGGCCCCGTTCAGCGAACAGTGGCCCCGAAGCTCGCGCGTGGTCATCTGCGCATTAGTGCGAGTCGAAGACCGACGAAAACGTTTTTCCTGCTGTCGGCGGGCAGCGACAACCACCTCCCGCATGGAGCCGCTGTCGGTGCCATCGGCCGCTGCAGATAGCTCGTTGAAACGCGGCGCGGGCACTTCGATATGCAAATCGATGCGGTCTAAAAGGGGGCCGGAGATTTTAGCCATGTAGCGCTCTATTTGGGGAACGCTGCAATGGCAGTCGCGTCGCGGGTCACTCCGGTAGCCGCACGGGCACGGGTTCAAGGAAGCAATCAGCATAAAATCGGCCGGGAAATCGGCCGAACGCAAGGCCCGGCTGATCGAAACCGTTCCGTCTTCCAGCGGCTGGCGCAACACCTCGAGTGTTTGGCGGTTGAATTCCGGCAATTCGTCCAAAAACAACACCCCATTGTGGGCAAGGCTGATCTCCCCAGGCGTCGGAGTCGAGCCGCCGCCTACTAGCCCCGCATTGCTGATGGTGTGATGGGGGGATCGAAAAGGGCGTCGCGCCAGGAGAGGTTTTCCTGCAGGCAATTTGCCGATCGCACTGTAGATGCGGCTCGTTTCGATCGACTCTTCGGCAAGCAGCTCAGGCAAAACCGTAGGCACCCGTTTTGCGAGCATGGTCTTACCCGAACCGGGTGGCCCAATCATCAACAGGTTGTGGCCCCCACTGGCGGCGAGTGTAATTGCCCGCTTGGCCATCTCCTGTCCCCGCACATCCCGGAAGTCCATTTCGTAGCCACCCAACTCTTGAAAAAGCTGGTCCAGCCGGGGTGGAGTTGGTGCAACTTGGAGCCCTCCGGAAAAAAATGCCGCAGCCTGCGTCAAACTATCTACGGCAATCACTTCCAGGCCTTCAACGACCGCCGCTTCCTGGGCGTTCGGGGAAGGAACGACGATTCCCTCCACTCCCTGGGCTGCGGCCGCCGTGGCCATCGACAACGCGCCTTTGACCGGCCGCGCGCTGCCATCCAGGGCCAACTCCCCAACGGCCGCGAATCGATCCAAGAGTTGAGAATCTATTTGACCGCTAGCGGCGAGCAGTCCCAGCGCGATGGGCAAATCAAATGAGGCCGCCTGTTTGGGCAACTCCGCCGGAGCCAGGTTGATCACAACTCGATTCTCGGGTCGTTCGTAGCCGCTGTTGACTAGGGCCCGCTCGATGCGGTGAATGCTCTCTCTCACCGCTGCTTCGGGAAGTCCGACCAAGATCACCTTGGGCATGGCGGCCGGCGACACATCGACCTCGACATCGACGGGCTCGGAGTCGATTCCCAACAGCGAGAATGTGCGTAGCGCAGCGAGCATGGGTGGGGAGTTTTAAGTATTGGTTTTCGGGCTGCCAGTCTCTCGGGCTGCCAGTCGGCGCTGGGCAAGCTGGTCAACGATTCGACACACCCCGATTGCATGATCATATGTACACCAACTGGGATTGCAAGTGGCTTTCTCCGCCAAGAGCAGTTTTTTGGCTGCCCATCCGTATGCCTCCGCCAATGGGTGCTGCCGGCCGAGCTCGATAAGACTAAAATAGTCGGCAAATCCTCGAGGACTACGCGGAACCTCCAGGCCTACAAAAGGATATGGCGGCTCCAGTCAGTCACCGTCCAGCAGCGACTGAGAAGGGCTCTCGCGAGCGAGCGCAAGTGGGCATTGGTCGGCAGTCTACTCGCCGCCCCCCCTTTGACCCGGTTTGATATCGCTGAAGTCACCTCTCTAGTACCTATGCCGCAAGTGGTTGGACCGCTTGTCGGTGCAAGGGCTGCCTACTATACTTGGGCCTGAAACGCAAAAAGGTCCCAGCCAGGATTGCAAGCGGTTCTCAGCACTGCACTTGTGGCAGGCTGCCGATCCGCCGCCTGGGTAGCCCGTGAAGAAAACCACGATTAAGGTGGTATTTGCGGTCCTCGGAGGGCCTCGGTTTTTTTGGGGCCTGTGGAGTACTCGGCTTCCCTTGAGCGTACGGGTCCGACTGGGCTGTCCGCAGGGTTTAACCACTTGGCTGTTCCGTCAGGGCCTTCCCTATAGTTGCCGCCATTGCCATCCAGTTCCCGGGGTTCCCGTTTTTTCCTGCTTACTGCTTGCCAGTTTTTGCTATGTCGTCATCTTGTTCTTGCCATCAAATACTCTTTATCCATGACTAACGATCATTATTCATGAGCGAAGAAACCGTTATACAAACCCGTGCGCTTTCGAAGGTTTATCGCGATTTTTGGGGGCGACAGAAGGTCCGGGCCCTCAAGGCACTCGACTTAGAGGTGCACCGCGGTGAGATATTCGGCCTACTAGGTCCGAATGGCTCCGGAAAAACAACTACGATCAAGCTAATCTTAGGATTGCTCTTTCCCAGTGCTGGCGAGGCGGTCGTGTTGGGCAAGGCGGCGACCGACGTTGGCAAGAACGAACGCATTGGCTATTTGCCGGAGGAATCGTATCTCTACCGATTTCTGAATGCGGAAGAAACGCTCGACTTCTACGGGCGACTCTTTGACATGACGCCGGAAACCAGGCAAGAGCGGGTCGATACGCTCATCAAACAGGTCGGCCTCGACAAAGCGCGCAAGAGGCAACTTCAAGAGTATTCCAAGGGCATGACGCGCCGAATCGGCTTAGCCCAGGCACTGGTGAACAATCCCGACTTGATTTTGCTCGACGAACCGACGAGCGGTCTCGATCCCATAGGCACAAGAGAAATGAAGGATATGATCCTTCGCTTGCGAGAGGAGGGAAAGACGATTGTCATGTGCAGCCACTTGCTGGCAGACGTGCAGGACGTTTGTGATCGCATCGCCATCTTGCACCAGGGAGAACTGAAGGAACTCGGGCGTGTGGATCAGCTTTTGACCGTCGAAGACATAACGCAGATTCGAGCGCGTGGACTCTCTGAGGAATGCAAAAACGAAGTCAGCCAGGTGATCGCCCGCCATAGTGGCGAGCTACTCGAAATGGCCAATCCAACCACGACGCTGGAAGAGCTGTTTTTGGGAATCGTCCGTGATAGCGAAGCACGACCCGGCCGCCGCGCCAAGGTCACAGCGCCGGTCTCAAATCCTGACAACAAGAAATAGCCCCGCAGCTCGGCCCACCGGCATTTACACAGCAAATTCCGCATCCCCTGCTACCCAATATTTCGCTCCCAACATCTGGTCCCTGGCCCGTCGCTCCCAACCTTGGCACTAAAACCCTCGTACCCTACACACTTGCTCCTATAACATTCGCTCCTAACTCCTCGCCCATCCCATGGTTCTCGAACGCGAAATACTTCCCTATATGCAGTGGCTTCTGCAGGGCGCGGATGATTCGTGGGGAACCCTACCGCATTTTCTGCTGGTAGTGTTGGGTTGCGGACTGTTAGCGCTGGGTGTGGGCTACTGCATTTCCGCAGCCCGCCATGGTTTCTTGCACGGCGGCGACAACGTCTATCGCGTCGTGGCCCAGGGATTTCGCGAGCTGTCAGAAATTTCGCCGCGGCGCGTGTGGGCCCTAGCCCGTTTGGCAATCAAGGAAGCGTGGCAGCGTCGCGTGGTCGTCGCGCTGGTCGTGTTTGGTATTATCCTGCTATTTGCCGCTTGGTTTCTCAAAACAGACAATCAAGATCCGGCCAAACTCTACATTAGTTTTGTTTTAACGGCTGCTACCTACCTCATCTTGGGGATTTCTCTCCTATTGGGTGCATTCAGTCTTCCGCATGACTTTAAGACGAAAACGATTTACACGATTGTCACCAAACCGGTGCGGTCAGGCGAACTCATCCTCGGGCGAATCCTTGGCTTCAGCATCGTCGGCACGCTCTTGCTACTGGTGATGGCTGTGTGCAGCTATGTTTTTGTTCACCGCTCGCTTTCCCACACGCATCGGGTGGAAACAGGTCTCAAGCATGTATCCAATGCGTCTCAAGAAGTCATTGGTTATGACGGCAACACGTCAAAGAATGCCTATCACCGCCATGAGGTCCAACTAGACATTGACAAACATGGTGCGGCATTGAGTAATTTTGGCCACGTGCATGCAATTGAACCGCGTGGCGACGCTCCTCAGGTTTACCCGGCCGAAGGCTACATGCGTGCGCGGGTCCCCAAGTGGGGGAAGCTTCGTTTTCTCGATCGAAAAGGACTTCTCAAAGAACGCGGCATCAGTGTCGGTAGCGAATGGAGTTATCGCAGCTTCATCGACGGGAACTCCCAAGCGGCGGCCATTTGGACATTCAACAATGTTTCTGCGATTGCGACTGCCGACGACCCTGCGACGGAGATCGTCGAAGACGCGTTGCCCTTTGGGCTCATTGTACGTGTCTTCCGAACACACAAGGGAGTTATTGATCAGCCAATTTCAGGCACCATCCAAGTGCGGAATCCTGAAACCGGCCTGCGGAGTGATGCGATCAGCTTTTTTGCCGTCGATGCCAAAGTTGATGAACGGACTATTCCCCGCAAACTCACCACACCCGATGGTACCGAACACGATCTGTACAAAGATTTCGTCAGCAGCAACGGCCAGCTTGAAATCTGGGTCCAGTGTCTGGAACGGGGCCAATATTTTGGTTTTGCCAAAGCCGATTGCTATTTGAGTCTTCCGGACGGCTCGCCCGGCGTCAACTTTTCCAAGGTGTGTCTGAGCATCTGGGTACAAATGGTAATCGTTATCTCCATCGGCGTTGCCAGCAGTGCTTTTCTGAGCGGTGCAGTGGCAATGCTATTCACGGTCGTTTTTATTCTGCTGGGATTCTTTCGAGACTTCTTTGTAGGCGTTGCACGCGACACCCAGCATGGCGGTGGCCCTGTGGAGTCCCTGGTGCGATTGGTAAGGCAAGACAACGTGATGATCGAATTGGACCCCGGTCCGGGCACTTCATTGATCGAAGGGATCGACTTTGTCTTGCAAAAATTCATGCTCAGCGTAGCCCAAGTCCTGCCTGACTTCTCCGCATTTAGCACGGTCGATTTCGCTGCGTCCGGATTCGACATTCCAGCGAACCGTGTTTGGCAGGACTTGACCACCTGCCTGGCCTATGTTGTGGGGTTGGCCGTGATTGGGTACTTCCTGCTCCGCACGCGCGAGGTGGCCAAATGACCGAACATGGCACATTTTATCGGAAGGTAACTTACCTGGCATTGATCGCCGTACTGCTTTTTCCGCTCTCGCATTTGGGAGCTCCCAAGACAAGACAAGACGAAAGTGGAGGAAAGTTAGCGGAGCTTCGCGACGAGTACAATCTGGGACACTCTAATCTTGGAGAAATCGACCCCACCAGTGAGGCGATGCGGATGGCCACCCTCGGCGCTCGCGGCATCGCCGTCTCCTGGCTCTGGACAAAGGCAAACAAGTACAAAAAAAAGGAAGATTGGACTAACTTTCGAGCCACCCTGACCCAACTGGCAAAACTACAACCCTACTTTATTTCGTTCTGGCGATTTCAGTCGTGGAATCTGACGTACAACGTTTCAGTGGAACTCGACAACGTGCGCGACCGATTTTATTATGTGAAACGGGGCATTGAGTTTCTCAAGGAGGGTACCGCTTACAATCGCGACAGTCCGTATTTACTATCGGAATTGGGGTGGTTTATCGGAAACAAGATTGGCAAAGCCGACGAACGCCTTCAATACCGTAAGATGTTTAAGAAAGACGATGACTTCCATGACAAGTTCTTTGATGGGGATCCGCCTCGTCGTGAGAATCGCGACAATTGGTTGGTGGCGGGCCTCCAGTACGTGGAGGCTGTCTCGGCGGTAGATGACAGAAAGAAGAGCCTGGGTCAGAAAAATCCAACCACCTTCTATGCCTCGCCAGGAATGGCGCAAATCAACTACGGCGAAGCGATCGAAACGGAAGGCATCTTCGGAGAAAAGGCCCGCATGGCCTGGAAAAAAGCGGCGGCTTTATGGCGCAGCTATGGCAACCGCGAGTTGAAATCCTCGCGTGGATTCTACATTCGACTGGCAGGACTGGACCGCTTGGAAGCAGAATCGCTGTCTCTCGAACAGGAGTTGAAGACCCTTGCCCCAGGACTTCGCGAACAGCTCAAGCGGGAGCGCGAAGCGGCCCTGACTGACGAGGATCGCGAACTTCTAATGCAAAAGTCCTCAGCCGAGCTTTCCAGCGAGCTGCGAGACGGCTTGCATGAGGTACAGCTTCGACTAAATATCTCTTGGCAAGACTTAGCCGACCGAATCGCCAGAGATAGTCCGAACCAATCAGCCCAAGCGCGAAAAATCGCGAGTCGACTCCAAAAACTCAAAAGTCGTGTCATGCTGACCCGCACAAACAGGGATGTTTCGAACTACGCCTATTGGGAAAACCGCTGCGAGTTCGAGCAAACTCCCAATGCACTCAAAGCTCGCGAGTTGGCCTATGAGGGTTGGCTTGCTTTTCGAAAGAAGGCTGACTTAATTGGGGCTCAGCGACTGTACGAGGAAAGCTTCGTGTTGTGGGCGAAGGTTCTGGCCGACTACCCTCAACTGATTGACGATACGACGACCGGTGCGGACATCATGGATTATATCAACCAGTACACGACTATCCTTACCCAGCTGGACAAGAGCTTGACCGACGAAGCCGTCGACGCCAGCTTTCCGCTGTGGGAAATGCTCGAGTTAAACGACACCGAACAGAACCACAAAGAAGCAATTGCGGTACACCACCGCCGCAAGACGGAGAAAAAGGAAGCAGCGGCGGGAGACGAGCCGGGCAAGTAGCCCCGGACAACGCGTCCCGTCACTGCCTCTTTCACCCCCCCTTTCTGCCTACTTCTTGGGGGCCTGCTACCGCGCTATCCTGGACACGGATCGAGCGATTAGCGTGAAAATGTAGACTTTGCGGCCCTCGCAGCGCCGAAGTTGCTTTTGGGCCATTCCTTAGTCCGGGCCTCCCGCTTAGAATCGTCAGCTTGCCATTTTGAAAATAGAGAGCAATCATGCGGATCGTTGTCTTGGGAGCAGGTACGGTAGGAGGTTCCATTGCGTCGCTGCTTTGTTTGCATCGGCACAGTGTGACCATTGTCGATGAAGATGCCGAGAATGTCCGCCAGATCAACGAAACGTTCGATGTCCGCGGTATCACCGGATCGGCCTCCCAGTCTAGTGTGTTGTTTCAAGCGGGGGTCGGCAGCGCTGACCTTTGCCTGGCCGTCACTGGCAATGACGAAGTGAACATCCTGGCGGCGAGCATGTCAAAAGCCATGGGAGCCAAGCGCGCGGTGTCGCGCGTTTACGCTCCAGTATTTCGCGATCTCAGTACGTTCGATTATCAACGACACTTTGGCGTCGATCGTTTACTTAGCTTGGAACATCTAACTGCGCTGGAATTAGCACGCGGAATCCGGCATCCTGGATCGGTTGCCGTGGAGAATCTGGCTCGTGGCGACTTGGAGGTGCATGAAGTCCTCGTAAGCGAAGGTAAGAAGGGCCTAGGCAAACTGCTGGAGCAACTCAAGTTGCCGGCGGGAGTCCGTATGGGATCGATCAGCCGCGACAGTAAAACGTGGATCGCAGGGGCTAAAGACAAAATAGAAGCGGGCGATCGCCTCTCTATTATTGGCAAGCGGGCGGCAGTCGACGAGGTAAAGGAGCTGTTTTGCGCAGACGCAAACGTCAAGACCGGCGTTGTCATTGCGGGCGGGGGAGAAACTGGTTATCACCTTGCGAGTATTCTGGAAGGGCCCCGGTTCGGTGTTGTCTTAATGGAACAAGACCGCGACCGGTGTGACTTTTTGGCGAGCCATCTCAAACACACCACCGTGGTCAATAGCGACGCGACGCGGCGAGCCAATTTGGAAGAGGAACGCGTCGGGAGTGCCGACGTGTTCGTCGCCAGCATGGGCGAAGACGAAAACAACATTATGGCCTCGGTGGAAGCGCGCGACGTCGGCGCCAAAACAATCATGGCGCTGGTGGGCCGCCCCGACTATGCACATGTCGTAGGAAATCTGGGAATCGACCGCGCGGTGAGCCCGCGGGAGGTGGTTGCCAAGCAAGTACTTGGGTACCTGACGACAGGCCCTGTTGTGTCCAAAACGCATCTGAGCGATGGCGGGCAATTGAGCATCTTGGAAATAGACGTCCTCGAGGGCGCTCCGGTCACCGAGCACGTACTGGCCCGCTTGGAGTTGCCCGACCAATGCCTGATTGCCGCCGTCATCCGCGAAGGGTTTGCCAAGGTTCCCGGCGGTGACGACTCTCTGGTGGCAGGCGACACCGTGGTGGTGCTGGTGGCCGACAGCGTCGCAAAAGAAACAGTAGCCATCTTCGAAGGGCCTCAGGTATGAATCTTCGCCTTGTCTCAAGGCTACTCGGAATCGTTTCCTGGCTTATAGGGCTTATGATGGCCTTTAGCCTGCCGGCGGCCTGGCCGGTGTTCGGCGGACAGAGCCAGTTTGAAGCCGCCGGTTTTTGGGCGTTGATCTTCTCCATCGCCGTCTGCTTAGTGACCGGGCTATGGCTACGGTGGTTAGGCCGCGATGCCCCCGAGGCCCTCTATCGAAAAGAGGCAATGGCCGTTGTAGGACTAAGCTGGGTCCTGGCCACCATATTGGGCGCTTTTCCCTTCTACTTTGCGGATGTCGTGTTCTGTGGTGAAGCCGGGGAAGACGTTCCCATGGGCATCGTAGAATGCTTGTTCGAAAGCCAGTCTGGATTTAGCACGACAGGCGCCACAGTGCTAACTGATGTTGAAAACACCACCTGGGTACCCCGCTGTATTCTTTTTTGGCGATCGAGCACCCACTTTCTGGGAGGGCTGGGCATCATCGTCTTGTTTGTTGCGGTACTCGGCCAGGGTTCTGCCGGCAAGGCGCTCATGCGTGCCGAAATGCCGGGCCCCCAGAAGGAAGGATCGCAAGAACGCATGCAGCATACGGCTTGGACCTTTGCTGCCATTTACTGTTTTTTGACGTTGCTCCTGACGATCCTACTCAAGTTCCAAAGCATGACCTGGTTCGAGGCGCTGTGCCACTCCTTCAGCACCATGGGCACCGGTGGATTCAGTACGCTCAATGCCAGCGTCGGTGGATTTCAGTCCAGTGCGATCGAGTACACAGTGATCATTTTTATGATTCTTGCGGGCACTAATTTTTCGCTGCTCTATTTTTCGCTGATGGGCAAACCCAGCAGGCTTTTGAAGGACCCGGAATGGCGAACCTATGCGGGAATCATCGTCGTGGCCACACTACTGGTGGTGCTAATGGGTTTGCCCGCAACGCGCGTCCAAGGCGATGCGGAAATCTCGGGTTCTGTCCCGTACGAAACTGCCTTTCGTAATGGGTTGTTCCAAGTCGTTTCGGTGCTGACCACGACCGGGTTTGGTACCGAGGACTTCGACGGTTGGAGCAATTTCGGTCGAGGCCTGCTCATAATGCTGATGTTCATCGGGGGCTGCGCTGGCAGCACTGGAGGTGGCATGAAAGTGATTCGCCACATCCTGTTCGTCAAAATTCTTCGCCGCGAGATCGAACATTCCTTTCACCCTTCGGTCGTCCGACATATTCGGCTGGGCGGGGATTCGATTACGGCCCCCGAATTGCCTCACAACATCCTGGTATATTTCGGCCTGATTGGGCTGATTTTCGCCGGCAGTTGCCTAGCCCTGGTTGCCATCGAACCGGAATCGACGTGGACCCGCGCAGATCTTTCTTCGGAAAACAAACTGGTCGACTCAGCTAGTGCCGTGACGGCAACGCTGCATAATATTGGTCCCGGCTTAGGGATAGTCGGCGCCACGAAGAATTACGCCCCATTTTCAGCCCCCGCGAAGCTACTGTTCATCTTCTTAATGATGCTGGGCCGACTGGAGCTGTTTGCGATACTGGTACTCTTCGCGCCCAGCTTTTGGCGAAACCGTTAAATTGAGGTGGCGCCCGCGGAATCTTGATCGGGGCCGCTTGCCAACTCCTGTCGGCTTATGCCGACTGGGCAAATCAATCGTGCCCTGGCAAAGCCTCCTTCAAGCGTGGGCTTGCGTTTATGCCGTTCGCAGTAGTTCACTCGGCGTTGCCCGCAATGTGCACGGCTATAGAATTAGCACCCATGCTCCAGCTGCCACTCCCACAGGAAATGGGCACCCGCGTTTGGCACGAACGACCGCCACAGCCACCTGAAGTTGGCCTGGCGCTATACAGGACGGAAAAACCGTCGCACCCGCAGCCCTCGCCAAATGCCCGAAGTGCCCGTGGTGACATTCGATACAGAGCGGCGGACCGCGGGGCAGACGTTTACCCCGCCGCCTTGAGCTGCTGCATTTCGTCTTTCAACCCATCGATTTCAGCTTGCAGTCGCGCAGGCTCGTCCGGGTCATCCGGTTGCTGTTTTGCACCGGCAAGCTGCTGCTGAAGTTGCGAGATCTTTTTTCGCAGAACTTCAACTTTTTTCTTAGCTTTTTTATCCATGGAAGCGGGCTCCAGAAGACGGTCGCTTGGATTAGTGAAGAGTACGTAGCAGCGCTGCGATGATCACAATTGCCAATCCCACCACCCAACTGATATTGAGCCATTTGCCCATCTGGCTGCGAAAGCGCTCCGCCAGGTCTGTTTTTCCAGCCAAGACGGCCGCCAAAAACATCAGCAACAGCGCCAGCAGGAACTTGACACCAAACATCATGTGATATGCCCGCTCCAATGTATTGCCGTCGGCTTTGACCTGATTATTAATCGTGAGAAAATTGTAAATTCCGGTCACTAACAGCAAGCCGGAGGCAATGCCGGCCCAGCGCGCCCAAATGGCCCGTCGGCCTGCAAAACAGGCTTGATCACCCGCGGGTGCCAACACAGTACGGATATAAAACAGCCCGCCCAGAAGAATAATCGCCGCTAATATATGCAGCGCCCGCGAGAAAACTTGGGCAACGTAGCTCGCGTCGAGCACAGGCGCATCGGCCAACGGCAAATGGGCCCAAACAGTCGAAATAGCTAGATAGACGTCCATGGTACGGCTCCGGCGACTCGGGAAACTCAAGACTTACTCCACGATAGTAAGGGTCGCCGGGAACTTCGTCTACCTCCCGCCCCGTTCTCTGACCCAACCATCTATCAACTCCAGCGCCTGCTCGCGATTGCCAATACGCCCGTCAAGCTGCACCTCGCGGACACGATCGAGCAATTCGGCAAATTCGCGCCCTGGCTGTAAACCGCAGGCCACTAGGTCATCCCCTGAGACGAGCAGAGGCGGATTGAGCTGCTCGGGAGGAAGCTGCAACTTGGCCTCGCAAAAGGCGCAGCCCTCGTCGTCCACGCCCAGCACCGCCTCCGCAACGGCCATCAAATCGGCGCTACCCGCATGTACCAGGCGTGGCTGCAACTTGGGCCAGGGCAAGCGTTTTGCCGCGGCGACAGCCGGTAAGCTGCCGACCAACCAGGCCGCCCGTTCGATCTCTTTATTAGAAAATCGAAAGGCGCGCCCATGACGACGAATGTCCGATTCGTCGCAAATCCCCCAGAACAGTGTGGCCAGCGCAACCGATAGCGAGACCGATTTCAATCGGCCGAGCGCGTCACGGGCTTGCTCCCACGTTTCTTGACACTCCTCAAACCGGCGGGCCACATTAGGTAACAATGCCGCGAGCAGCCCGGTTTCCAACAGCAAGTGCAAACCCAGGCCGCGGCTCGGGTGCACCAGAATTCGCCGCAGCTCGCTACCAATTCGCTCAGCACTGACAACATGGACTTCGCCTGCCATTTGCTGGATGGCCGAGAACGTAGCCGACTCAATCTCAAATCCAAATGCAGCGGCAAACCGGACCGCGCGAAGCATCCGTAATTTGTCTTCGCCAAAACGGGCCGCCGCGTCGCCAATGGCCCGCACGACCTGGCCATGAATATCTTGCTGCCCGCCAACGTAGTCGATAACCTGCCTTTGCACGGGATCAAAAAAAAGACCGTTGATCGTAAAGTCGCGGCGGCGGGCGTCCTCTTCGACGCTGGAAAACACAATACTCTGTGGATGCCGCCCATCGATGTAGGCGCCATCGCTGCGAAACGTGGCCACCTCAATCGAATCGAGATTGCGCCGGCCGAGAACCGATATAACGCCAAAGGCGGCGCCTATCGCCAGGGTACGGCGAGGCCCGAACAGCTCCCGCACCTGTTCGGGTCGAGCGCCGGTAGCCACGTCGTAATCTTTGGGCACCCGCCCCAGTAGTTGATCGCGCACGCAGCCCCCCGCCCAGAACGCTTCGTAACCGGCGGCACGGAGCTGCTCGACGATCTGCAGGGCAAAGTCACGTTGCGAATCGGGTGAAACCATAATTGATTCGAGCGCGCGGGCCGCAACCCCAAGGAATGGCTGAGCACAAGCTTAAACAGCGGCTTCACGGCGCACGTACCGGCATTCTACGCTAAGGGGTTGGCCGCGCCTGCTCGCATTTCAGCCAACTTCTCCCGGCAAGAGCGGCTGCCCATTTTTCTCCTGTTGATCTAACGCGCATCCGGTCCGCTAAATTGACCAAATTACTATTGCATCACTCCCAACTGCCCATGAATAGCCTGATCAACCGCAGTGGCCATCGTCGAGCGCTGCGCCGCGTCCCAACTAAAATCAAACTCAGCCCCCGGTCGCAAAAAGTACAGAATGCTCTCAACCGGAGCCACACCCAAGGCAGCCTCGCAGGCAAGCGAATAGGCAAATATTTGCAGCGCGTACCGTTCGGCTGCAACCGGGACACCGCCCGCAGAAACCTGGTTTGACTTGTAATCCACCACGTGCCAACTGCCGGCAGCGTCTTGGTACAGGCAGTCAATAACCCCGTGCAAATAGCGGCCCTCCTGCAACGATGACTGGAGCGGCCACGGCATCACGAACTCAACTTCCCGCCGCAGCACCCGCGCACTGGCCATGGCGCTGGCTCGATCGCTGGCGAGGAAATCTTGCACCATCTTGGCCGCGGATGCAGCCGCCTCTTGCCATTGTGTTTCCAGGTACTGGGGCGCAAGAAAATCGCAAAGTCCGCGGACATCGCCAGTGCTGCCAAAGTCGATCTGCTCCAAGACTGCGTGGACGAGATTGCCAAGCCCCTTCGGATCCAAGCCGCTTGCGTCAGTAGCTCCGTCGTTCGACTCGTCGCTCGGCCTGGTTGCAAGCCCGTTCTCCAGCACAAGCTTGCCGGACAATCGAGAAAATGAGAAACGCTTGCGCGCCGCCGTATCGACAGAAATCGGCGTCACCGACGCGGGGACACTTCCCTGCCCCTCGGCGGCCAAAGAACGGGTCTGCTCGGCGAGTTGCGCGAGATCAACACCCCGCGACTTGGCCGCGGATTTGCGTAGTGCCGGGGGCTCGGTGCTGGTGACCAGGACTTGGGGCTGGCCAAAGCCCTCCGGAAGCTCGCCAAGGTAGCGCCCCTCCAGGAGATGAAACTTCTCGCTTAGGAATTTCAGCCAATGGCTTGAAGGATGCTGCAGATCTTTTTGCAGATCCTTCACGCCGCTAGAGAGCATCAAATAGTCGGCCGCCCGCGTACATGCAACGTATAGCACACGCTTGCGTTCTTCCAACTCCTCTTCTAGCTCAGAGAACTGAAACATATCCCAACCGACACAATACCGATCGCTGTCCGCGCGGGAGGCGGCCGGGACCAGGGGACCGAGATGCGGGTCTAGGACCGGTCGGTGCGGCGTAGGCGGTGCCTTCCGGTTAAGGTCTGGCACCACCACCAGAGGAAACTCCAGGCCCTTGGCATAGTGGATGGTCATGATGCGAATCACATCGCTTTGCTCCCGCGATGCGGCTAGTGGTTCCTTGGGCGCTCGCACAACAAATTCGGAAAGCTGCGTAATAAAACCATCTAGATCGCCGGGACTCGTTCGATCCAGCATGCGGGCCTGTTCGACAAGCTTTTCAACATTAGCCAACTTGCGCCGCCCTAAAAACTCGCACAGCAGAGTCGCATCGTAACCCGTGCGCGCGATGGCCTCACTGAGCAACTCCGCAACCAGCATCTGATCTTTTTGCGCTCTCAAGTGGCGAATCGTTTCAGCCGCCCGCTCGACTTTCGCCCGTTCGCTGGCACTCATTTGTGCGGCACGCTCGGTGGAGAAAACTCCCTCTTGCAAGGAGCTATGCCCGCTCACCAGCCAAAACAGGGTTTCGTCTTCCAGAGAAAACAGGGGGCTTCGCAAGGCACCGGCCAGGCTTAGATTGTCGGCCGGGCTGGCGATGGCGCGCAGCAGGTGAAGGATGTCATAGATTTCCTGCTGCGCGTAAAAAGCGTGGCCACCGGCCAGGTAGTAGTCCAGTCCGTATTCTCTCAAGGCCTCTTCATAGATATATACGTCGCTCAACGAACGGAGCAGAATGGCGATATCGCCCAATCGTAAAGCCCGCCGCTGCTGGCTCTCGGGATCGACGACCAGTGGCTCGCCACCGTCCAGCAGTGCCGCCAGACGCCTGGCGATAAACCGAGCCTCGCGCACGCGAACTTGTTGCGTGGGCCCCAGACGACTCGCAACCGGGTCGTCCGCACCGTCCTCTTTCCCAGCCGCCCACAAAAACTCAACTGCCGGACAAGGAGTCTCTTGCGGGCGGTTCGCGACAAGCGGCTCGTACGCTTCCTCGAAGGCATCGTGAAAGAGTGCATTGACAAAATCTAATAGGGCCGGTTGGCTGCGAAAGTTTGTCGTGAGCGAAAGCCGGCCACCCACAGGCAGGCGCGCGCGGAGTTCTCTGGAAACCTGCGGCTGCGCGCCGCGAAACCGGTAAATCGATTGTTTGAAGTCGCCCACGACAAACAAACCCTGCGTTGCCCAATCTGCACCGCACAAGGCCTGCACGATCGAACACTGCAAGGGGTCGGTATCCTGGAACTCATCGACCATCAGCAGCCGCACACTGGCCCCTAAGCTTTCGCGCACGCTCGGGTACCGCGGGTCCTCCAACAATTGAAGTGTCCTGATCAAAACATCGTCAAATTCAAGCAGGTTCCGTTCCTGCTTAACTGCCTCATGGCAACCGGCCACGTCCGCCACCAATCCCAGCAGTTCCAAGCCTACTGAAGCGGCATCGAAAAGCTGCTCCTCCGACAACACGTACCGGAGGATGCTGCGCCCCGCCAGCTTGCGGACGGCTTGGCACGCGTCGCGATATTTTTCGTAGTCCGCTGCATCCTGCCAGTCTTTTTTTCTACAAACACCCTTCACTTTGGCCAATTCACTCAGCCTTCGCAGCGGCTCGCCTCTGAGATCAACTTGCGGCGTAGAGTTCAGGATCTGGAGGATTTCTTGTAAGTGAGCTGATAAATGCTCGCTTGAAACTTGGGCTTCCTCGCACAGTCGGCACAACTCGACAACAGGTTCCGCGAGCAGCAATCTTGACGTGGCACGGGGAACGACCGTCTCTTCATAATACGTGCGCCAAGTAGTTACGACATCCGGTACGATTGACTCACCCCACTGCTGAATGACCTGCGCAGTGTTTTCGCCCAGCAAATGCACTAAGTCGTCGCGTAAATTGCGCAGATCAAAACGCGTGGCCAACTCGATCAGTCGCGGGTCGCCAACGGTCAGCAATTGCCGCAAGCGGTCGTCCAAGGTCTGTACCCGCAATAGTTCGGCAGCCGGCCCGTCCAACACTTCAAAACGCGGGTCGAGTCCAGCTTCAGCCGCATGAGTTCGAAGTAGCGCGGCACAAAAACTATGGATTGTGGAGACGCGATTCTGATCCATGGCACGAATCAGCTTCCACCACGCGCGCCGCTCGTCAACAGAGGTCGCCTTTTCGAGCCGCTGATAGGAGCGGCGACGAATCCTGTGGCGCATTTCACGGGCTGCGGCGTCGGTAAAGGTAATCGCAACCAGTTCGGTAAGCTCGGCGGTCGGCTCGAGTACCCGCGGATCCAAATACGACAAAAACCGCTCGGTCAGCACATGCGTCTTGCCACACCCGGCACCCGCCGCGAGCGACACGCTGCGGTCGTGCGCGTCCAAAGCAGCCCGCTGCTCGTCAGTCAAAAACGTTTCAGCCAATAATGTCACAGCAGCTTTAGATTCCTGGCACTTTGACAACGTAGTCCATTTTTGCGTAAGCTATTAAAGTAGTCTCGTCTTCGCCGGTGCGAAACCTGTGTCCTGCCCATTTTTCGGGTCCGCCGTTTTGCTTGGGAAATTCGGTCATTGTAGGTGACCAGCTGTTATTTTGGCTGAACAGCTGGGGGGACGATTTAGGATTTTCGTAGCTAGACTGCTTTTATTGAGTGGGACTTGCTATTTCGTTACATTTTATTTTTTCATTTCTGTTTTCCGTTTGGGTAAGAGGCATCAAAATGGGTGTAAAACGAGAATGTCGAGGTTTCACCCTCGTCGAACTGCTGGTGGTAATTGCCATCATCGGCGTCTTGGTAGCCCTACTCCTACCTGCCGTTCAGGCGGCCCGGGAGGCGGCCCGGCGCAATTCGTGCCTGAACAACATGAAGCAAATTGGAATTGCCTTGCACAATTTCGCCGATCGGCGCCAGGAAGAGTTCCCTCTGGCTTCGACGTTCTTCACTGAAGGACGAAAGCTTACTCCCACACCTATCGCCGGCAGTATAGACGATGGCTACAGTTGGCTGTTTCAGATTTTGCCGGAAATGGAAAACAGCAACATCTACGACCGTGCAAAGTCGAACGAGTTTTCTAACAATCTCAATGCGAGTCCATTCGCCCCCCAGCCGATCGTTGTGGACCAAAATAAAACCGGTTTCGAAAGCTTCGTGTTCGGCCAGCGGGTGGAGGCCTACGTATGCCCCAGTTATCCAGGCAGCGATGACACGAAGGCCGGCGCTCTGGCGAATGGTGAAAAGGCGAAGGTGGGCAACTATGTAGCAATCACGTCCACCCATTACAGGAGCGATGGTGACACAATGACTGGCGCTGCGGGACGCCCGCCTACTGGTTCAGTTTACCCAATGGCGGAAGGAACGATCATTGGCAATGGGGTTATCGTCTTTGCCAAGAACACGGCCAAATCGCAGTCCCCGGAGAGCGAATTCCGGAGCATCCTCCAGGTGCGCCGCCGGCCAAGAGGTGTCTCGTTCGGGTTTATACGGGACGGCAGTTCCAATACGTTCGTGTTTACGGAGTCCCGCGAGGAGCGATTCGCCTCTTGGGTGAGCGGCGTGTCGTCCTATGTGGTCGCAGCCGATCCCAATGGACCTGGTGAAGTAGGACAAACGGCGCCCAGCACCGGCCCTAAAGTGCTTACCTTTGGCGAGCCCGATGATCCCACTGCCAACGACGGCCAAACGGCCCTCAACATCGGTTCGGATGTCAAACGTAATGGCGGTGATCAGGCGCAAGACGGCGCCGACCAGGCCCCGCTCCCATCTGGCTCAGCCTACTTCTACGACAAGCCCTATGCGCATGCCTCTGACAACGGCCCGGAAGGCAGTCGTTGGTATGGCCCTAGCAGCGCCCATCCAGGCGTCGTGCTACACTGCTTTGCCGATGCCCATGTCGAAGCCGTCGACGAGTCCATCGATCGGGACACGTATCTGCATCAGGTCACGCGCAACGGCAGTGAGGTGCTTGGCCTGTAATGGCAAACGTGATACTGAACTTGGACGAAACGACATGTTGAAAAACAATCGACATCAAAGCGTCTATCAGCAGCTGTAATGACATCGATCTCGCCCATAACCTTATTACAGGCCAGGGCTCCAGGGAATTGCGGTTGCGACGTCTCTATTTGGCGGCATTGCTTGATGGCGAGGGTAGTAGCCTGTGGGAAGTTTGTCCGGTTGCCGGTGTCGCAGCCCAGTCAGCTTCCGGGGCGTGACCATAACCCACATGTGGTTACGACCTAACTTGCCGGTGGTGGAATCAGAGGCGACGTGCATTAACGGGAAAACCGACGAGTTCGGTTACGAAACGGTGGTCGACAAGCTGCCTATACATGACATCCACACCACTGGATTGCATTTAATGGAACTCGATCACGAGCAGCTTACCTACCTTTTGAACGGTAGTGACTTCCGGCTAACAGACGTCTGTGGAGAGATGGTGCAGGCGGTGTTGGCGTAATCGTTCGAGCCTCAGCGGTCATCCGTCATTGCTCATCGTTCATTCCGTCGCTGGCCTCCGCCCCTCTCTCATCCCACACCTTCTCCAGGCTGCGAATCTGACCTACTCGGCATATCGTCCGGAACGGACATGATCGAGTGCAATGTTTGTCTTCGTTATAAACCGGAAAATGGCCGCCGCGAATGCCGTTCACCATCTGCTGCACCCGCGCAAGTACATCGGGCAAGGCTTGCTCCCAGGAGTCCGTGCGGGTGACCTCCTGGTCCCGCACTTCCCGCAGCAAAAACCCGTGCTGATCGCCGTGTTTCTCAAAGCCCTGGCCGCGGACGTTCCAATAACCGGCCACCCAGGCCCGCACATCTTGGCTGGACAGCAGATGTTGCTCGGCCGCTAGGGCGTAGAGGGGCAACTGGAGTTGGTGCCCGGAGCGGACCTTGTTCAGGTCCATTTTCACCTCTCTTGCACCCGATTTATAATCGATAATATTCAGCCCAGTGACGCCTCCCACCCGGCCAACATCGATGCGATCAATCTGCGCGGTCAGCCGTATCCGCTCACTGCCCAAGTCAAGTTCAAAGGGCTCGGGTGTCGACGCACCGTCGGAGTCGGTTTGTGAGTCGAGGCTGGTCTGCGCGTCAGCGCGCACTCTTGGGCCAAACCGCACTTCAAGGTGCGCGGGTCGTGGCGGCTCGTCCCACTCGTCCCACAGAGCCCGATAGGCTTTTTCCTGCTGCGCAAAGCCGGATGCCCAGGCAGCGATCTCCCGCCGCTGAATTTCCTGAAGGCAGTGCTCCAATCCAACTCGCGGCGCCGCCTCCACCGCGGCTTGCAGGGCCTCGAGAAATCGCGCGACCAGTTCCGCTTCGAAATCATCCTTCTCGATGACTGGTCCGTCTGTCCGCCCATGCTGGTGGACTGCCGCGAGTACCTGGTGAAGTAAACTTCCGCGGCGAGCCGCATCGCCGCGCACCGCAAATTCAGCCAGCGGTTCCAGGCCCAATAACTGCTCTGAGAAGAAGCGAAAAGGACAAGTGGCGTAGACTTCCAACTGGCTTGGGCTCCAAAGATGACTCGCGTCGAAATGGTCAGCAAGCGTCGCTTGCGCCTTTTCGCTGAGCAGCAATCCCTCCCAAGAGCCAAAGCATTCTCGCTTGGCCCGCTGCGCAACACACGCCATCCCGTCTAGGATGGCAGCTCCTGTCGCCCCTGTACCAGACGCTGCCGTTAAACCGGCGAGCCAGCGCGGCCTCTCCTCCAACGCGGCCCCAACGGCCTGCCTGCGCCATTGCCTATCACTCAGCGGATTGGCCTCGCTGCCCTGCGTTTCTCCAAATGACATCGTTGTTATGGGAACCGGCGCCACCCCGAAACAGCGCTCCAGCTCGGTCAGCATCGGACTGGGAAGCAAGGGCTGCCCCTTGCTATCGAGGGCCGCGTAGCTGAGCGTTAAACTGCCAGTAGCCCGCGCGACAAGTTCGTAGAAGAGCAGCATCAATTCGCTCTGGCCATTCAGCCCACCCTGCGACTCACGGTCATCGTGGGCAGCCGCAATCCCATCGCCCGCGCCCGTATCCCGCAGGGCAAATGCCTGTTCGCCGAGGCCTAGTATAAAAACGTGCTTGGCACTCACGTGACGCGCTGTCTCCGCGCTCAGCACGCGGACCCGCCCCACCGGGTCCGGCGACTTTGCCCTGTACAGATTTCGGCCGATGAACTCGAGCGTCTCCCGTACTTCGGCAAGACGATGCCCAGCCGTATCGCCTGTTTTGCGCTCGACCGCCGTGATAGAACGCAGCCCGTTCTGCAACCTTTTCCAGCACTCGGTCGAATCGGCCATTTGTCGAGCGCCCTGCCCAGACAAGGGTAGCAAGCCCAAGCCGGCAAGCAGCCTTTCAAGAGCCACGAGCCAATCTTGCCAGGTGGCCCGCTCCGGCAAGGCCGCCAAAAGCGCGGACAACTGCTCCAGTTTTTCCAATGCGACACGTGCGTCAGTAGCGAGCCGGTTGTCGACCGCCTCCGGCCCATCCGCCGCAGCCCATGTACCTAATTGTTGCAATAGCGATTGTCGGCCGCTCGGCAATTGGGCCAATCGCAAGCACTTCTCAATTGCAATCCTGGTTTGCTCGCCGGCACCGCCCAGGCTCGCCACATCATCGAACAAGGAAATCGTGCGATTGCCGACCACACCCAAAAGCTCCCGGAAGGGCCAGTCCTCCAGGTGCAATCGCACCAGTCCGCTGAGCTGACGCAGCAGGGGTGCCGTGTTCAGACGCTCCGGCGCATCCACAGCATGCGGGATCTCGAACTCGCGGAAAACTTCGCCTACCCGCCGGGCATGGTGGCGCGGCTGAGGAAGAACCACAAGGATGTCTGCGGGGCTAACTTGCCCACCTTGCAACAATGTCTTGACCCGGCTGGCCACCTCCTCGACCTCGCCCTGTTCGCCGGCAGCTGCGATAATTCCCAGCCCCGTGACCGGGCCGGCGAAACGTGGCACCACATCGGCATCCTCGAAGAGCTTGGATCGCAGGTGCTGGAATGCTGGCGCGAGGGCCGTACGGGGCTGTTGAAACTCAACGACCGCCTGGGGCAACACCTCCCGCAAGCGCGCCAGCGTGTGGCCCGTTTTACGCATCAGCAGCGCCCTCCCCAGGGACGCATCACGCGAGTCCAGAGCAGCCGGCTCTAACGTCAGTGAGATCTGCAGGCAACGGGACCGTGCTGCCAACAGGCGCAAAATGTCAACTTGGGCGCTAGTGAAGTCGCTAAAGCCGTCCACTACGACGTGGCCAAAAAAGTAACGAGGCTCGTCCGGGTGCGACGAAATAATCTCGCGCGCTGCCCAAAACCGTCCCTCGGCATCGTACAGCTCGTCCTCCTTCAGCCGTCGCTGATAGGCTGCGTAAAGCGCTGCCAGATCCTTGTCGCGCCCACTGCGGGCAAGTCGGGAAAAATCTTCCGGCCAGATATCCGCCCGTTTGAGCTGGACAATGCGCTCATCGACCAGGCCTAAAAACCCGGGCGTACTGGCCACCGGACCAAAATGCGAGAATTTACCCGCGGCGATCGCCTCGCCAACCACCCATTGCAAAATCTTACGTTTCTGCAAAGACGAGATAGGGCGAATCCGCTGACCGCTATCGGCGATCACCCACTGGGCGAAACTGGCAAAAGTAAAAACCTGGGGTTCAAAGAGCGCTACCTGTGTGGCATCGACCAGCCCGCTGCGCACCCGGTCGACGCTGACCTGCGCGGGACCAATCCAGAGGCCGCCCGGCGAGGCCATATTCCGCTGCCACTGTTCGAGAAACGCTCCGTAGGCACTGAGCAGGCGATCGGTCTTCCCCGTCCGGGGCAGACCTGCCAACAGTTGCACTTCCGCGTCGGTGCTCGTGGTGTTCATCGGGGTTTGTTCAAAGGTATGGTCCATCATGAAGGAAAACGGACCCGCTAGGCCATGAAATCGGGAATATTGACAGCGCAACCCCTTTTTGCGTAGACTATTAAGGTAATTCAGTCCCCCTTAACTTGGAACCTGGACGAACCCGTTTTCCAGTCCTCGGCTTCGGTCAACCGTGTGACTTTGGATAACTCTGGGCAAGCTGGGCCGTATTGAATCCACTGAATAGGGGTGACACGCCTTTATTTGGCGAGAATTATTTTTTGTTGCCGCTTTTATTGGGCGGGACTTAATTTCGTTGCATTTTATTTCTTTATTTCCGTTTTCCGTTTGAGAAAGAGGCATCAAAATGGGTGTAAAACGAGAATGTCGAGGTTTCACCCTCGTCGAACTGCTGGTGGTGATTGCCATCATCGGCGTCTTGGTGGCCCTACTCCTACCTGCCGTTCAGGCGGCCCGGGAGGCGGCCCGGCGCAATTCGTGCCTGAACAACATGAAGCAAATTGGTCTGGCCTTGCACAATTTCGCCGATCGCCGCAAGGAGGAGTTTCCCGTACTGTCAACGGGCTTTTTCTACGGCGATGCGATCCCTGCGCCACCGATAGCAGGCAGCGAATTCGATGGCTACAGTTGGCTGTTTCAGATTTTGCCTGAAATGGAAAATAAAAACATCTACGACCGCGCGAAGTCGAACGAGTCTTCTAACAACCTCAAAGCGAGTCCGTTCGCCCCCCAGCCGATCGTTGTGGACCAAAATAAAACCGGTTTCGAAAGCTTCGTGTTCGGCCAGCGGATGGAGGCCTACGTATGCCCCAGTTATCCAGGCAGCGATGACACGAAGTCCGGCGCTCTGGCGAATGGTGAAAAGGCGAAGGTGGGCAACTATGTAGCCCTCCCATCCACGCATTACAATGCAGATGCTGATAGACAAGCTAGTGATCCAGGCGGCGGGACCAGCGGATCACTCTATCCAGGCGCGCCCAAAGCGCAGTCAGGTCTGGGAATTCTGGTCGCTGTCGGGAATACGGCCACGGCGGCCCCGGAAAACCAGGCCACCAGCATCTTCCAACTCCGCCGCCGTCCCCGGGGCGTAACGTTCGCGGGAATTCGTGACGGCACTTCCAATACCTTCTTGTTCACCGAGTCACGCGAGGAGCGATTTGCCTCTTGGGTGAGCGGGCTGTCGTCCTATGTTGTCGCGGCCGATCCTGATGGACCCGGTCAAATTTCAAAATTCAGCAATGTCTCGGGGCAACCCAAAATGCTCAGCTGGGGGGAACCCGGTGATCCTACTGCCAACGACGGCCAAACGGCCCTCAACATCGGTTCGGACGTCAAGCGTAATGGCGGTGATCAGGCGCAAGACGGTGGTAACCAAGCCCCGCTCCCATCTGGCTCGGCCTACTTCTATCAGAATCCGTTTGCGCATGCTTCGGATACTGGTGGTGGTGGCGAAGGCAGTCGCTGGTATGGCCCCAGCAGCGCCCATCCAGGCGTCGTGCTGCACTGCTTTGGCGATGCCCACGTCGAATCGGTCGATGAGTCTATCGATCGGGATACGTATCTGCACCAGGTCACGCGCGCGGGCAGCGAAGTGATCTCGTTGTAGGACAGGCAAAGCCTGGCCGACTGGAAAAATGCTAACCCGCCGCCGGGCAGTTTGCCCGGCGGCTTTTTTTGACGCCAGCGCGCGTAGCGTTCAAATGAGGCCTACCGCCTGTTCATCCCCTTTTCTCAAGCCGCCGGACAATGCCTTGCCCCCCATTCCGTTAGAAATTTCATGCACCGAAGTCCGCAACTGGCGCACCCAGGCCAAAGACTTTCTACTAGTGGACTGCCGAGAACCCGACGAACAGGCCTTGGTGGCGATCGAAGGTGCTTACCGGCTGCCCATGAGCGAGCTATTGGAACGGGGGCAGGAGCTGGCCGGCCAGCAGCAACCCCTGGTCGTCTACTGCCATCATGGCCAGCGGAGCGCACAGGCGGCTACATGGCTGCGTGGGCAGGGACTTTCCCATGCCCAGTCTATGGCCGGCGGCATCGACGCCTGGGCCTGCGAGGTCGATCACGAGATGACCAGATATTGAAACGCGGGGAGCTAGCCGCCGGGTGCTAGGGTTTACCGATCGCTCCGTTCATCACTGCACGACTACGATCATCATGCGGAGCATGATGGCTACAATGGGCCCATATCCCTTTTCCTCTAGCCTCCTCTTGCAAATCTTTCTCAATTTTGGCATTGTGCCCAAATAGACAGTCGCTCAGCCGGAGTGGCGGAATTGGCAGACGCGCATGGTTCAGGTCCATGTGCCCGTAATGGGCGTGGAGGTTCAAATCCTCTCTCCGGTATTGGTTCGACGTGCGGCCCTTGGGAGGCAACGGCGCCGCTGTAGCAGCTGTTTCTACAGACATACCGAACGGCCTGTTTTCTGAAAGAGCCGGCCGCCACAGAGTCTTACACGTCGGCCCCGGTCTGCTCGCTAATCCACTGCTCCAGTTCCTCCCAATCCACGGGCGGAAGTTTGGAAAGGTCAGGCCGTAACCGCTTTGCATCGCGAACGTAGACGTGCTGGATCTCGCCTTGCTCTTTGTCGGTATTCCAGTGAATCAGCACCCGAATACAGAGGGGCAGTCCCCCGGGTACGGCGATCTCGTGTCCGCAAAGCAGCGGGACGTCGAGCCAGCGTAGCTGGCGGGCTGCCAAGGCCGGAAATTCAGCGTCGATATCGGGAGTTGTGGTAAAGATCGCGCTAGCCACGTCGGTAGGCTCGATTCCGTTCCGACGGATCAAAAGTGCCAGGAGCTGGCGCGTAGCGGAAAGGATTTCCTCGCGGTCGTTATGCAAGACGGTGGTTGCCCCTCTGACACCCCTACAGATCATGCTTAAGCCCACCCATTCACGTCGCTCCATTGAAAAAAACCAACCGTTTCCAGTACAAACCGCTCACACTCCCCCACATTCACCGCACCTAGCCTAATCCCTTGCAGGAAGCGCGTCCGCGATTGTCCTGCTTGCACAAGAAGACTTACCAAAGAATTAACTTGCAATACACATCAATGGCCCATCCCCGAACCCCAGGGTACCAATTGGCCCAGTCCGTCTAGCACCCTACCAGGTTTTCTCGCCCGCTTATGCACCGTGCCCCGGCAAAACTGAAAGAACGAAGGACTGCTGCGGGGAGGTGGCCGCAGAGATTCACTGTATCTGCGTATAACACCAGCTTATCGCTACAGCGCGATGAAGTTAAGCCGATTCTCACCGGCGACGACCGGGCCCCGCCTACGTCACACTAACAACCTTTCCCGCGCGAGCAGCACCAGCAGCCATACATTGCGTCGAGGCAATGGCCGCCCAGATTCCGACGGGTCCAACAGATTTCCGACTGGTTCTGGGTAGTTTCGCCAAAGGCCGTTGACAGCACCCAAAGGATGGGTAGAATTGCGGGTCTCAGCCAACCGTAAAACACGGCCTTTGGGTCGGCCCGCTGGGTCTATCTTGTGTGGATTGCCGTTCGCGTGCAAACTGCATATTGGTTATGTTTTGCGGGTCGTGACTCTGAAATCGTGGTCCTTTAGATCATGAAAATGAGTCATGAAACATGGCGAGCTTATTTTTCGCTCTTTGACAATTCGGTTAGTGACTTCTATCAATTTAAGAATTGATCTTTGTATCAATTTCTTGAGTTTGCCAGCACAAGACTGTACGGCTGAGCGATGGATTTGCCCCTAGAGGGTGAAAGCATCTCTTGGCCTTCAAGCACTTTAATTGGCTTGTTGAACTTGTCGCATCACTCTAGGCGTTTCGGCGCACGGACGACGGCGATTTTGTTTAATGGATATTCCAAATTGAAGGGTTTGATCCTGGCTCAGAATGAACGTTGGCGGCATGGATTAGGCATGCAAGTCGAGCGAGAAGTTCGCCTTCGGGCGGATGGACAGCGGCGCAAGGGAGAGTAACGCGTAGTTATCTACCCCAGGGTCCGGAATAGCTGTGGGAAACTACAGGTAATGCCGGATAATATCAGCTTCTGTAATGGTTGCTGATCAAAGGTGCAATTTCGCCTTGGGAGGAGACTGCGTACTACTAGCTTGTTGGTGGGGTAATGGCCTACCAAGGCTTTGATGGTTAGCGGGCGTGAGAGCGTGGCCCGTCTCACTGGGACTGAAACACTGCCCAGACACCTACGGGTGGCTGCAGTCGAGAATCTTCGGCAATGGGCGAAAGCCTGACCGAGCGATGCCGCGTGCGGGATGAAGGCCTTCGGGTTGTAAACCGCTGTCAGTTGGGAGGAAGGGTCTGTGAAGAGCAGATCTTGACCTATCTTCAGAGGAAGTCCGGGCTAAGTTCGTGCCAGCAGCCGCGGTAACACGAACCGGACAAACGTTATTCGGAATTATTGGGCTTAAAGGGTGCGTAGGCGGCTTAGTAGGTGGGGTGTGAAATCCCTCGGCTCAACCGAGGAACTGCGCCCCAAACCACTAGGCTAGAGGGAGACAGAGGTAAGCGGAACTGATGGTGGAGCGGTGAAATGCGTTGATATTATCAGGAACACCGGTGGCGAAAGCGGCTTACTGGGTCTCTTCTGACGCTGAGGCACGAAAGCTAGGGTAGCGAACGGGATTAGATACCCCGGTAGTCCTAGCTGTAAACGATGAGCACTTGGCTGAGGGCCCCCCCATAGGCTCTCGGCCGTAGCGAAAGTGTTAAGTGCTCCGCCTGGGGATTATGGTCGCAAGGCTGAAACTCAAAGGAATTGACGGGGGCTCACACAAGCGGTGGAGGATGTGGCTTAATTCGAGGCTACGCGAAGAACCTTATCCAGGCCTTGACATATACGGATGCTGCCCGTGAAAGCGGGTTTGTTGCCTTCGGGTGAAACGTATACAGGTGCTGCATGGCTGTCGTCAGCTCGTGTCGTGAGATGTCGGGTTAAGTCCCTTAACGAGCGAAACCCTTGTCCCTAGTTGCCAGCGAGTTATGTCGGGGACTCTAGGGAGACTGCCGGTGTTAAACCGGAGGAAGGTGGGGATGACGTCAAGTCCTCATGGCCTTTATGGTCTGGGCTGCACACGTCCTACAATGGCATTTACAGAGGGAAGCTAACTCGCGAGAGCACGCAAATCCCAAAAAAAATGCCTCAGTTCGGATTGCAGGCTGCAACTCGCCTGCATGAAGTCGGAATCGCTAGTAATCGTGGATCAGCATGCCACGGTGAATATGTTCCTGAGCCTTGTACACACCGCCCGTCAAGCCACGAAAGTGGGGGGGGCTTAAAGTCGCTGAGCGAACCTTCGGGACGCAGGCGCCTAGAGTCAACTCCGCGATTGGGACTAAGTCGTAACAAGGTAGCCGTAGGGGAACCTGCGGCTGGATCACCTCCTTTCTAAGGATAATTAGAACGTCATCGGCCGGGAAACGCTTCGGTGTCTCCTGGCAACACGGTGATGAAATGGTTCCAACCGGTGACGGTTGAATCAATAAATGGGGACAGTCCTTGTGATTGGCATAGAAGTCGGCTGAGTCAGGCCTTTCGGGGCTGGGCACAGCAACTGCCGAATTGATATTGAGAAACCCGGTACAGGGATTAGCCTTCCTGTGCCGGGTTTTTTTTTGCGCGCGAGTCCTCTAACTTGGTCGGATCGATCACGGCCGCATGGACGGGGCTGCCACAGATGCCCCCTTCGGAAAATTCCCTCCGCAATTGACGGCTTGCTCAAGACGAACCAAAACAGCCCCCCAGTCGGTTCGTCAAAATACTTATACGGCGCACCCAAAAGATCACATAGCAATTGTAATCGTGCACGCCGACGAGCTTGATCGCTCTTCCCGACGACCGGCTCGTCTCCGCAAATATGATCGGCGCACGCGTAAAGCATCAACTTGAGATCGAGAAACAAATGATGGAAGTCGTTGAAAACGTCACAGTCAACCTGAATACCTAGCGCTAAATTTGGGAATTGCTTGGATCACAACACGATCTTTTGCAAAAAACGTGACTAGACATCCCAAATCGTGCGATGCCAGGAGGGCTCCTTGCGGGTGAAGGATACCCAGGTCTCATCTTTATTGAGCGGCCAGGGGAAAGCCGAGCCGCGCATGCGACGCGTCTGGAACAAGACGTTAGAAAAAAATTCAGAGATGTCGCAGGGAAACAAGGGGCTCCAATTCAGGCGTGGCTAGGAAGAGGGCCCCCTCCAATGATTGCGGTCACGCGCACTAGTGACTCGTTCAGTAGCGAATACCGTGGCGATTACAGAGCAGATTACCGCGAGAATTGCCTCGCCCCACCCCGCAAACGAATGAGCCCCTATCCTACCGACCAGAACCCATTGCATAGCAAAAGTGGGCCTTACAACTGCGCCAGCCACTACGATCGAATCCGCTTCAGAAGATTGCATTCTGCAAACCAGCTATCTGTAATTAGTCTGGATAAGTAGTAGGGCGCCCCTCACGCCGAGGGGCCTGCTTGATCCGTACCCGGCGCCCAAGGTGTAGCTGCTGTTTGTGGCAGCGATGGTTGCGGATATCCTTTTAAGTTGTCGCCGCCCGCAAGCCTTGCAGCCCGTTATCAAACGGTACCCTGCGCTAACAAGCTCCAAAAATGTTCACCCAAATCAATCACCACCGCCGGACTAGCAAGTTCGTTGCCGCCATCATAGTGGCGGTCGCCGCCACCTGCTGGCTCTATTCTTCTGAGCACCTGGCACAGGCACAGGTCCCGCCGACACTTCAGCTTACAAAACCCAAAAAGGCCCCAGAAAAACAAGAAGAAACAAACTCTGTTGCGGAACGACGGAAGGACGTGAACGAGCGTCTGAAACGTGTTGAGCAGAGCATTCAACAAATGGAATCTGACCAAGCCACTGAACCGCCCGCCGCGCTAACGCGCCAAGTTGAGTTGCTAACGCGCATCGAGACGCTCCTGTCTCAACATGCAACCGAACAAGAAGTTGCAGAGAAAAACAAGGCGGATCTATCGCAGCTGCAAGCGGGATTGGATGCCTTTCTTCGGCGCGGTTTTAGTGAAGGCGAACGCATTACCTTTCTCAGGCTTGATGAGGAGCGCAATGAACTCGAAACGGAATTGCGACGCTTAGAGCGGATTGTCCGCAAGGAAAAAACGGCGCTCGCTGCATTTGAGCAAGCCCAGCAGGAAGCCAGGGAGCAGAGCAGCGCCCGCCGGCGAAGTCTCGCAAAGGTCGAGCAAAATGATAACGACGCCTTACGGCAACAACTAGGAGAGCGACTTGCAGAGGCCGAACTTCTCAGCGAAGCTGCAGAAGAGTTATCCGCACTTCGCAAAGAAGAAAAAAATAACGCTGAGCAAGAGGTACTCCGGCAACGATTGCGGGTTGATTTGCTGAAGGAAAGAGCTGCACGCATGCGAACGCGGGCCATCTTTGGCACTGCGGAACTCAACGAAATACTTATGGACATTGATCGTCGTGAGGACGACCTGGAAAACGACATTGCCAAGACGAAGGCGACAGGCGACGAAGAACTCAAAGAGATAAAGGCTCGGAAGATCCGCGCGCAACGGGAGTTGAAAAACTCCGCTGGCAATCGTGCAGCATTGGACGAAGAACTTGCCGCTTACGATCTAAGAATCCGGGTGATCCAGGACCGCTTGGAGATCCTGAAAGAACGATTAGGGCGGTTGGACTCCGATCGCAAGAGTTGGAAACGCCGCCAGCACATCTATAGCGGCCGGCCTAGTCGCGAAGATATTAGGCATTGGCTTGAAGACTCTGAAAAATCTCTCGGACAATTGGGGCGTGAGGAACAGGCCGCAATCGAGAAAATCGAGGATCTGAGAAATGATCTCACACCTTTGAAGGAGCGTCAAAAGGAAGTCTCCCAGCAATCTACCGACGCCAACTGGATTAAGCAGCAGATCACCAGCCTGCGCATCTTGCAGGAGACAGAGGAACAAAACCTAAGCAGCATCCGAGCGAGCATGCGATTGGATCGCAAGCTACTGGGTGAAATGCAAAGTGACTCTCTGGCAGTCACTGCCAAAGATCGTTTGTCAGACCTCTGGAATCTCATTGGCAAAGTTTGGCACTTCGAGTTAACTTCGTTTGGGGACAGGTCAGTTACCGTACAAAAAGTGCTGACAGCCCTACTCGTCCTCTTGGCAGGCCTGTTCGTGTCGAAAGCCTTGAGTAGAGCCTTGCGTCGCCAGGTACTCCGTCGGCTCGATATCGACCCCAGTGCGTCAGCGACGATTCAATCGCTGTTCTACTACACACTGCTTGTCATGTTTGGGCTGTTTGCGCTCAACGTAGCCAAAGTCCCATTGACCGCATTTACTGTCTTGGGGGGTGCCGTTGCATTGGGCATCGGTTTTGGCAGCCAAAACATCATCAATAATTTCATCAGCGGTCTGGTGCTGATGGCCGAGCGCCCGGTAAAAGTTGGCGATCTCGTGCAGATAAACGACTTTTACGGAAATATTGAGCACATTGGTGCCCGCAGCACGCGGGTGCGTACCGGTAGCAACTTGGAAATCATTGTCCCCAACAGCTCCTTCCTGCAGGGCAATGTCATCAACTTTACGCTTTCGAGTAACAAGGTGCGCACCTTCGTCGACGTAGGTGTCGCCTACGGTTCTCCGACCGTGACGGTGACCCAGCTCCTGCGTCGAGCAGCGGTTGAAACTGGTCGCGTTGCCAAGGACCCACCACCGATCATTTTGTTCAAAAGCTTTGGAAACAGTGCACTCATATTCGAGGTGCATTTTTGGATGCATATGCGGGTCATAATGGACCAATTGCAAGTTGAAAGCGCAGTTCGATTCCGGATCGATCAGCTATTCCGCGAAGAAGGCATCGTCATTGCCTTTCCGCAGAGCGACGTGCATCTTGATATGCCATCCCCGTTGACAGTTAAGATGATTGAAAACTCAAACGGTTCGCACGACATCTAACAGACTCGACGGCAAGCAACAGTCACTCCGTTTTTCAAGACTTGCCGGCATGCGCAAAAAATCTCTCGGATCCACCACCAGATATCTGAGACACGCCATGCCCATCGCGTGTCGGCTAAATCTCGCTCAGGCCTAACCTGCGTGCCACCGGGTGCTTGGTCTTCTGTGATACGGGTAACCGCCAACGATCAAAACGAAGTGCTAGATCACTCGGCTTGCGATCTGGAATCGATTACTTCATGGTGCGGCAACTAGGCCATCACAGGGATCGACATCATGGGACTTGCCGATGCAGAACTACCGATGCTTACTTTTCAGTGCTGAAAAGATCAGCAGTCGACTTGACCTCCTCAACAAAGAATTAGGACGGCGCGTGGCCACTGATATCGTTTCAGGCATCCACGGCGGCCAGCACCACATACGTTTACTTCGCCGTGTGGCCTAGCCACCTCGCAAAGTGACAAACTCACTCACTACCACTTGCAAGTGGCTGATCAGCAGCCAAATAAGTGTTATTCGCAGGATTGCCAGGCCCGCACGACACCGATCATCGAAATACTGCAAAACTACCAAGAGGCCTGCGCGGACCTGCGCAATTTTCACGAGGCCGAGATCAGTAATCGCATGAATAAAATCATGGAGGTGCTCACCGTCATCGCCACCATGTCTATTCCACTCAGCTTTATTGCCGACATCTAAGGAATGGACTTCGACTCCGAGGAATACGTCCTCAACATGCCCAAACTTAAATAGCGTCGGAACTATCCGTTTGCCTTGGGCTGAATGGTGTCGGTGATAGCTGGGTAGTTGTTGCTGTTCCGCCACCACAGCTGACTGCGAAAACTTTCCCAAGAAGCAAAAAGAGCTAAGCCGGCTAGGCTAATATGAATGTCCAGACACACCCTCTTGAGGGACACGCAACGTGTCTAGTATACACGGCAACCGTTTCCTGGTAGGTTGGACTTCGCCCGTCCTAAGCACCGACGCTGCGGGGCAAAAGGACTACCTCACTAACTGGAAAGCATTTTATGGCAAAGAATCAAAACACCGTTGAGAAACGTCGCCGCGAGATGGAAAAGAAAAGGAAGGCTGACGAAAAGCTAGAACGACGTCGCAAGAAAAAAGAGCTGTTGGCAGAACAACCCGCGTCGGAAACACCCACAGAAATCGAGCATTAGTTCGCGGTGGTGCGAGCATCTCCTGCCCCGCACCTTACACAAACCTGGGTCTTCAAAACTGCCTGCGTTGCGCTCCGCCAATCGCCCGAATGTGGCGTTGCCCTACAACTTCCAGCTGGCCTCACCGGACTGGCCCTGGTGTGCGGCGGAAAAATTCGTCACGTCGATAAACTGTGTTTCTTCCGCGAGAACACAAGGGCCCCATTGGGACGCGCATGTCGCGCGCCACCACCAATCGACCGTCCCCGCCTTTTGTCTTCCCAGCTATGAAAACCCTGATAAAAAACGCGCAGGTTGTGTTGCCGACCGGTGTTGAATCAACAGCGATACTGATAGATGGCGAACGGATAGCAGCCATCGATCCTGCGGGCCATACGGCAGTCGACGAAATCGTCGATGCGAGTGGCTACCACTTGCTACCAGGCGTGATCGACGACCAGGTCCATTTCCGCGAGCCCGGGCTCACCCACAAAGAAGACCTGGCGACAGCAAGTCGAGCGTGCGCCAAGGGCGGCGTGACAACCTATTTGGAGATGCCCAATACCAGGCCGCCGGCAACCACCCAAGCGTTACTGGATGCCAAGCTCGCACTGGCTGCGAAAAATTCTCTGGTAAATTATGGCTTCTACATCGGCGCAACGCCAGACAACATCGCCGATCTGCGCAGCGCAACTAACACGCCGGGCATTAAGATATTCATCGGCTCCAGTACCGGCGACTTACTGGTCGATGACCAGGATGATTTAGAGCGGATATTTTCCGAAACGACTCTCCCGATCACGGCCCACTGCGAAGATGAAACGACCGTGCGCGAAAACGCTGCCCGCCTGGCTGGGACGACCGATGTCGCGGATCACTCGCGGATTCGTGACCATCGGGCAGCGAGAATAGCGACGCAGCGCGCGATCGACCTTGCTAGGCGTCATCAACATCGGTTTCACGTGTTGCATGTTTCGACCGGAACGGAAACTAACCTCTTGGCAGATCACGGGACGTTGATCACCGCCGAAGCGTGCCCCCACCACCTACTGCTGAGCGTCGATGACTATCCGCGGCTAGGAACCCTAATGCAGGCAAATCCTTCCGTAAAAACCAAAGCAGATAACAGGCAGCTCTGGCAGGCGCTACAGGACAATCGCATCCAAGTCTTAGCGACCGATCATGCGCCACATACGCTGGAAGAAAAACAGCAATCCTACCCGCAATCACCGTCGGGCATCCCTGCGATCGAAAACCACCTGGCCCTGATGCTCAACGAAGTCCATCAAGGCCGAATCTCTCTGGAGCGCGTCGTCGAGGCCATGTGCGATGCACCCGCGCGGGTCTGGGACATTGTTGGAAAAGGGCGCATTGCCGAAGGATACGATGCCGACCTCGTCCTGGTCGATCTCCAGCAAACCAAAACGATTCGCAACGAGGAGCAAATTACAAAATGCGGCTGGAGCCCCTGGCATGGCCACAACACGACCGGATGGCCAGTGCGGACTTGGGTGAACGGGCAGGAAGTGTATCGGGAGGGACAGTTCGCTACCAGCTGCGCCGGCAAGGCCGCATTGTTCGACCACGCACGGGGCGGATACTGGGCCACCGTGAATGATTGAATAGGACGAAAGAAATGCGCGTCGGATACAGAGGCTGGGAAACTAGAATTGGGGACTATGGTGACTGCAGAAAGGGGCCTCTCGCAATGCCCGTCCACTGCAACGGGGAATTCGAAAGCTTCCTTGAGCGCGGGCTGAAAGGTCCCCTGTACACCAGCGGCTAGGCTTCTGCTTCATTGTAGGCCGAAATGATGACAACAACTTCGTGAAACATGATCCATGCAGGGTAGTGGACATACGGTGGCCGGGAAAACCGGGCGGCTATCCCATCGGCCCTTCAACCCCCAAGGCATGCTGCTATCATTGGCCTTATGCCCACCGACCACTCCCTACACTATGCTTTGGTCACTGGCGCCGGAAGCGGGTTGGGCCGCGCATTTAGTTTGCGATTGGCGCGCGAGGGGTGGCATGTAGGTGTTACTGACATCGACCCAGCGGCCAGCGACCAGACGCTTCGCATCCTTAGAGCTGACGGTGGCAGCGGGCAAGCCGAGCTGCTCGACGTAACCGATGCACAGGCTTGGCAGGCGCTGGGCACAAAACTCCGTCACGAATGGCCTCGTTTGGATCTGTTGATCAATAACGCAGGCATCGCTGCGGCGGGCGAGGTAGGCGTTGCCCGCATCGAAGATTTGCTCCAGGTAGTTGAGGTAAATTTGCACGGAGTTTTGCACGGATGCCATACGATGGTTCCCTGGCTGAAAGAAACAGCCCCGGGAGGCCATGTGGTCAACATTGCTTCGATTCTGGGCGCGATTGCGCCGCCCACCATGACCGCCTACTCCGCCTCCAAGGCGGCGGTAATCGCATTCTCGGAATCCCTCCATGGCGAACTAATTCGCCACGGAATTGGAGTCACGGTGGTCGTGCCCGGTTTCTTTTCCACACGGCTCTTGGATCGAGCCCAGTTCACTGAAGATGCATATCGAGAAATCGCCCAGCGCTACACTTCCCAAACGCGGCTCACAGCTGAGCAGGTCGTCAGCCAGACCCTGAGTGCGATTGCGGGGCACAAACTGTATGCGGTGGCCGGCTACAAAGCCCGCTGGTACTGGAGACTCAAGCGGCTGTTTCCCACAGTCGTAACAGAATTCGTTGCCAAACGACTCCTCCAACACCTGCGCGAACGCTCCGCAGACCATTGCTCGCGCCCCAGGCCTCCGCAATAATCTATCCTTATGCTTCACCTCCAAGCTGCTACCAGCCCTCGCTGGCTCGCCCAGGTCGACGCGCACCTGGATCAGATTCTCATCGATCATGCGCATTGCGAAAAAAAAGCCGCGGGTACAGCCCTCAACTTGATCTTCCACTATGTGGAAGATCGGGAGCTATGCCGCGAAATGACGGAAATTGTTCAAGAAGAACTAGAACACTTTCACTTGGTACTCGATCTGCTGGAACGTCGCGGCATCCAGTTTCGCCGCATCAAACCTAGCCAATATGGGCGAAAACTTAACGATTTGGTCCGCAAGCAGGAGCCGGAACGAGCCGTCGATCGCCTGCTCGTAGCGGGGCTCATCGAGGCCCGCAGTTGCGAACGCTTTCATACCCTGGCTGCGCACATTGAAGACGCCGAGCTGGCCGAATTTTATCGCAGCTTATTCGAGAGCGAAGCGCGGCACCATACTGTTTACACGCGTCTGGCCGGCCATTTCGCAACTGAAAAGGAAGTGAACCGCCGCCTACAAGAACTCTACGAGGCTGAGGCAACGATTATCGCGTCCGGTGAAACGCAGCCTAGAATGCATAGCTAAAGACGGAGCGACCTAGGACCCGATGACCTAATTACAAATGCCCCGGTGAAACTGTATTAACATTGGTCATTGGGCATACCGGCGATGACTCGATCCGCACTCCTCGGACCATGTGCCCCCCTCCCCTCTGCCTCACGCACCAGCTATAATGGCACTTTTCTAATGCATCCCTTATTCAAATCTAAGCGAACTGGTCTATGAAAATTGCAGTCATTGGTGGCGACGGTACCGGCCCAGAAGTGGCGGCCGAAGGGGTCAAAGTATTGGAGGCAGTCGCCGCGCTCGAGGGCTTCTCCTATGAACTGACCCATCTCGACTGGGGCGGCGATCGACTGCTGAAAACGGGTGAAGCCTTGCCGGAGGACGGATTGGAACAGCTTCGGCAATTTGACACGATCTTGCTTGGGGCAGTGGGCCATCCGGACGTGGCCCCAGGCATCCTCGAGCGCAAGCTGCTCCTGGACTTGCGCTTTGGTCTCGATCAGTACATCAATCTGCGACCGGTAAAACTGTTCCCAGGAGTCGAGACGCCGCTCAAGGACAAGGGACCCGACGACATCGACTTTGTCGTGGTCCGTGAAAACACCGAAGACCTCTATTGTGGAGCTGGCGGCTTCATGCACAAGGGAACTCCCCATGAAGTCGCCACCCAAACCGCGATTTACACGCGTAAAGGCTGCGAGCGATGCATTCGTTATGCCTTCGAGTACACCCAAAAACGCAATAATCCCAAAGGTAAACGGCTGACACTCGTGGCCAAGACCAACGTGCTAACTACGGGCCACGATCTGTGGTGGCGCACCTTCAAGGAGGTCGCCGCAGAATATCCCGACGTGGAGGCTGACTACAATCATGTCGATGCCTGCTGCATGTGGATTGTCAAGAATCCGGAATACTACGATGTGATTGTCACGACCAACATGTTTGGCGACATCATCACTGACCTGTCGGGAATCGTGCAAGGCGGCATGGGCGTCGCAGCGGGCGGCAATATCAATCCTGAACCGGGTGGGGTGAGCATGTTCGAGCCAATGGGTGGCAGCGCCCCTAAATACACGGGCACTGGCAAGATTAACCCGATTGCCACCATCAACGCGGTGAGCATGCTCCTGAACCAAGCTGGCCAGACGCAAGCAGCTGAACGGGTAATGTCGGCGATCATGGCCGTGACCAGCACGAAGATGAAGAGCCAAAATGCCGGCAAGATGGGCTATACGACCAGTGAGGTTGGCGATCTGGTAACCGGGATGCTCGCCTAAGAACTTAGCCATTTACCAGAGATGCCGGCAAGCATAAGCAGGCGTTTTGCGGCGATTGGATAGGCGCTAGATTGCCGATCGCGGTATTTTGGATGGGAGGGCGCCCTTCCCACCCACACCGTACCGCGCAGCAATGTGCGGAGAGGCCGTTGTTGCGATTTCTGTTCATGGTGATGCTGCCATCAGCACCAATTCTCGGCGCCGCCGCAAGTCGTGCCGACGTCGACAGCCAACCCATTGACGTGCAAATGTTGATGCATTTCCCAAGGCGCAATGGCCCGCCTGGATTACCGGGCAGGACCGGGGTCTTCGACGCAGACGTTTGCCCATCGTCATTGCAGACGATGGAGCGACCCTCGGCGAATCTACGTGACCACCCAGTATGGCACCGTCCGCATGCTGGCCAATGATTCAAAGACCACCCAGATCGCGAGCTTCCTCGACATCTGCCAGCGCGTTATCTGGATTAGTGAACCGATTGAAGCACGGCAACGGCGACTTGCACAACTTCCGTCCAGCGCGAGTTGATCAAGGCGGCTTGGAACGACCCCAGCGGTGTTGGGCCCAGCCTCTCCGCGCGGCGACTCAACCGCTGAAAATCCCCTATGGGCTTGAGTGCGGCTACTGCGCGCTCTACAGCTGGCTCCATCAGCATGACATCGACGACCATCTGCTGCGCGGCAGCGATGGCTTCGCCACCTCGAAGCAACCCGTCACGTAGATCCCAAATCGACGTGAGCACCTCAGTCGCGTCCGACAGCCCTGTGGAATGCACAAGCACTTCATTCTTCAATTGAGCTAGGCCCGCCATGTGCCGGCGGGCAAGCGCGATATCCGCACTCTCCTCGGCTAACTGCTCGCAGAGGTCATCCACTTGCCCCAAAGCCTGTTTTGCTTCTGGCAAGTTGGTGCTACGGCTAATAATCTCGTTTTCGAGCGACGACATATGCTGGCTGACCGAGGTAATTTCGCGGGCCAAGCCGGTTTGCTGCTGTGCCAGGTTTTCCAATAGGCCGTTGGCCTGACGGGCGGTTTCGCTGGCGTCGCCGATGGCCACAGCCACGCCGGCCATCTCCTCGAGTGTATGCGTCAAATGGATCAGCGTTTTATTGTGGCCCATCACCTGCTCGCGAACAGTCTCCAGCTGCTCTAGCGTGGCGGTGGTTGCGACAACTGCCTGTGCCTGTTCGACAAGCCGCTTGCGAAGGTCAACCAGTGTATCCAGCGAGGCCTCCGCTGAGGCTAGTTTGTGGGCCTGGCGGTCAAGCACCTCGATCAAAGCAAGACCTTTGCAGGCAGCCGCTTCTTTTCCCTGCAACCGCTGCACGATATGGGTCAGGGCACTGTACTGTCGTTCCAAAGCAACCATGTGTTGCTGGGCTGGTCGGATGAATCCGAAATAGACCGCGGCGATCAACCCCATAGCGGCGATCGCGATTTTTGTGTGAGAACCCATTGCCAAAGGCGACGCGAATTCGATCGCGTGTTGATTCTTCGATACCATTATGCCAAATCTCCTGGGTTAATCTGCCACGTGCAAAACTCGACTTCTCACCAAGTCGAAATCGCCGCCCACAAAATCAAATCGGCGACTAAAGCCAAAACCCGTGGGGCAAACCTGAGGATTCGCATCATCTCGACCGTGACGGAAAGACGGGTTGATCCGACCGCTCCTACTTTTCATTCGCCTACGCACAATGTTCTTTCTTTGGTAAGCTGGATTCACCTCGCTATGAAAGGATGGCTGTATGCAGCCAGAAGTTCTCGATTCCCGTATGCTGACCGAAGACGACGCTTTGGCGATCGGTCAACTCTTGTCGCAGGTTTGGCCCAATCCGGCCAAACCGGTCGCAGTCCGTAAGCAGCAAATGCTGGAGATGGGACGCGGATATACCGGCCCCGACGCGCAGGCACCGCGTTCTTTTCTAATTCGGGAACAGGGCCAGATTATCGCCCATGCCGCAATCATTTCGCGCGCCATCGGCACATCCGCTGGCAAACTGACGATTGCAGGGCTTACACGGGTCTGTACGGCCCTCGACGTCCGGGGCCAAGGTTTGGGAGAGTCGGTAGTCCGAGCCGTCTTCGAGGTAATCGACGCTGGAGCATTCCCGTTTTCGCTGTTCCAAACCTCAGATCCCGTAAAAGCGTTCTATACCAAACTGGGAGCCTGTGCGGTGGACAACCCGATCGTGAACTCCATGGGCGACGATGCCCAATCCTCGCCCTTTTGGAACAGAATCATCATGCGTTACCCCAGCGGAGGCCAATGGCCTGATGGTACCATTGATTTGCGCGGCCCAGGGTACTAAAGGAGGCGCTAGGCCTTCGGCTGGCTGCGCAGCCGGGCACGGACCCGACTCAGCATGGGGCCCACGCTATTGGTGGCTACCCCGGTGATGCGGCTGATCTCCTGGTAGGTTCGTCCTTCCAAGTGATACATCCTTACAATCTGCGATTCTGGCTCTTCCAAATGGGCCAACAAACGCTCTACTTCTTCCTCGTTAGTAAACCGCTGTTCCACTTCCGACTCGGTCGCCAGGACATTTTCAGCCACGGCTCCCAGGGAAGTCGCAGACCGTTTTTCGAGTAGTTTGCGAACCACGACCCGCCGAGAGATCACCGTCAGATAGGTGGCCAGGCTGCTCTTCCCTCGAAATCCGCGGAGGACCGCAAAATCGTTGTCCACAATCGCCAGCATCACATCGGCCGCCAGGTCCTCGCGTTCGGCGGCCGAGAGCAGGATCGAGCGGCATTGGGCCGTATGATTGATCACATGCATGATCAATCCCATAAATCGGTCGACGAAGCCCTCCCAAGCCCGTGGTTTTTCCGCAAGGCACCGCTCCAACAGACTCCGATCAATCTCCGATAATGCCACGAATCAAACAGCCTCGGGGGGACGGATAAGCGGGCAGCAGGCTACCAAGTCCGCATTCGGAACGACAGGGCAATCCCACTGACTATTGGAAACAGGGTTGGTCTCGATTTACTGCCCCCGCGGCGCCCAGCCCACAACACTGACGAGAACGCATCCCGGGGACCGCCCATAAGGACAAAACCGCATTTTGGGTACGCTATCAATTCTAAATAGCCACTGACAACCGAGCAAGCCAAGTCCTTTTTTCCCTTGATTTCTACTGTTTCGGTGGCCTTGTGGCTCCTACATCAGGCAACTTGACAGAGGCGAGCCCAGACGAGAAAACGGGTGCCAGCGGGGAGGACGAGACCGGTAAAGTCCCGCCCAGGTAAACACTTGCCCTGTGTCTGCCGATAGAGGTATCATCTAGATGAGCCTAGTTTCCGTGCTAGAAGGAGTTTCGCTGTTATGACCCATGTTGTCGCTGAGCCATGTTTTGGCTGCAAGTACACCGATTGCGTTGTTGTATGCCCGGTGGAATGCTTTTACGAAGGCGAGCAGATACTTTACATTCACCCGGACGAGTGTATCGACTGCGAAGCGTGCGTTCCTGAATGTCCTGTCGAGGCGATCTTCCACGAAGATAACTTACCCGAAGAATGGGCTGCCTTCACGCAACTCAACGCCGAGATGGCCGTAAACCTTCCGGTGATCACGGAAAAAAAAGAGCCGCTCGCCGATTCATAAGCGGCGCTGCATAAGCGGAATCTCGAAAGCAGCGCTTCACTAGCGGCGCCGAAGCCGATCGGCCGTCACTTTCATAGCTGGGGCTTATCGCTAGGACACTACATGCGGGGACCTACTCACCGGTTGCGTCCGCGGGACGCCTCTTACTTGAGGTCCACTGACCAATACGCCGCATCTAGAAAAGTCTTCCAACTGCTGTACTTGGGATTGCCAAGCTTGATCGTCAGCATGGGACTGCACTTCGGGCGCACCGGCTTGCAGATCAATTTCATGCCTGCTTGCTTGGGAGTTCGTCCACCTTTGCGGACGTTGCACTTTACGCAGGCACATACCACATTGCCCCAACTCGTCCCCCCACCCAAACAGGTGGGAACAACGTGATCTAAGCTCAACTCACTGGTCGAGAAATGCATGCCGCAATACTGGCATAGGTTTGCGTCCCGGGCAAAGATGTTGCGGCGATTCAGCCGCACGCGCTGCTTCGGTACCCGATCGTAGAACCGCAGTCGCAAGATACGTGGCACACAAACTTCGAAATTAACGCTCTTGATCCAGTCTTCATTGGGCTCTTTGAGATCTGCTTTTAGCTCACTAATCTCGCGCCAAGACTCAAAATCGTAATTGGCATATTGCCCGTCCTCAATATGAATGACCTCGGCAAGCTCGTTTAGCAGCAAGGAAAAAGCACGGCGCACGCCCACCACGTGAACGGCCATATACTGACGATTGAGTACCAACACACTTGCGTTAAGCCCGCTGGGTTGAGCGATGGGCATCGATATCATCCTTCATGGCCGTCATCGTTCGGATCTGGGTAAAACAGTTATTTTAACTTGCTATATACCCCGAAACCAGCAACCATTTTTGGTCCCCATGCCAACAGGTGTTCAATTCTGCGACAGGGTGTGATTCGCTTTTATCGGGCAGGCGATTTGACGACTAAAATAGCATTCACCCTATATCATGGGTCGCAAAAATTCTTCCGCTTACAGGGTGCAAAAAGTTTTTAAAGATTGTCTTGCTCCTGCCCTGACCTGGTCGCTAGGATTGAGATATAGCGCCGTGACCGCGTGTAGCACATCCCGTTTGTCGAACGTTTCGGTAATACAGCGCAAAAAACTATCCTATGTGAGGACCCCGAGTGATGATCCACTTTACTTGCGATTGCTGTAAACGCCCAATTGAGACGGCAGACGAATTTCGATATGTAGTGCGACTTGAAGTCTACGCGTCTCTCGATCCAGCAGAGCAGGAATTGGATAGCGACCGCGATCATCTCGAGGAAGTTCATGACATTCTTGAGCAACTGGACGATGCCGAAAGCGATCAGATCAGTGGCGATGTCTATCATCAAGCTCGCTTCGACTTGTGCAGCAACTGCCGTAAACGTTTTGTCAAGAATCCTCTGGGCAGGGCCACGAGTCACGAGTTGAACTTTAGCCAGAACTAGAACCTATTTCAAAGCTATCAATCGTCGGCAAGTTTCCCAAGCGTTGAGAGTCCAAAACATTTTTCTGTAACTGATTCTAGCAACTTGTCCTTTTCCCGCTTTCGGAAAACGATGTCCAACCATTTGGCGCCGGGTGCGCTGGCCACTATCGTTCTTCTATTCTTCTTGGCGGCACTTGAATGACGGCTCGTGTGCGTCGCCGCCTTTGGCCACGGCTTCTCAGCACCTTATTGATCGGAGGGCTCTTTGCGCTGGGCTGGTGGTGGGAGCAGAAGACGGTTGATCGGAGTCGGAGCCAAAAAGGAGACGCGTTTCTTGCGCCTGGCAAATATGCCGTCCGCCACGTCGTCGATGGCGACACGCTCTTGTTGGAATACAACCGGGTGAAGGTGCGTCTGCAGGGAATCGACACCCCCGAGACGGTCAAAAAAGATCACCCCGTGGAACCCTGGGGGTCGGAGGCGAGTGACTACACCGAGCACTTTATTCTCCAGGCACACGGGCGCGTGCGACTGGAACCCAGTGGCGCGACTGCCGATCTCTATGGCCGGCAACTCGCCTTTGTTTGGCACGATAAAAGATTGCTCAACGAGGAACTGGTCCGCCAGGGGCTCGCCCATGCCAAATTGGACTACGACTACAGTGCGACCCTGAAAGAGCGACTGAGGCAGGCCCAAGTCGAAGCGCAGGACCATCGGCGGGGAATCTGGAGCCAAGGGGATTGAGTGGCGAGGAAGGCGCAGCAAAGAGCCTGCGATTGGGGTGGCCAGTAAGAATCCGGCCGGGGACCGCTCCCAATAGTTTTTCTAACGTCGTCCCAGTTCTACACCAGCCGGGTGGAGAGCCTGAGTCCTTGGCTCCGACGTGGGGATTTCCACGGTCATCGTTTGCAGCGGGTATGCCTCACGGCGGCGGTCTGCCGGATTGGCGGAAGCCACCCCAACCGGCTGTGGCCAAACGCCGAATGCCTGGGTACTCGTAGATGGATCAATGGCCGCGGCGCCGGGAATGATGCCTACGATGGCGGGTGAAGCGCCGGTAGACCAGTCGTTGCTACCAGCCCGCCCAATGGCCGGTATCGATCCAGACGGCGCAGAGCCAAGGTCGATTTGCGGATAACCACTAATTGCCGGCAGGCTCCAAAGCTCTGAGTTGGCTGAAAGCGTGTTCATTCGCACGGTGCCGACGTCGATCGATAGTGCCAATTGAGCGGCAGGAAGGTTTATGTCGACGGTCTGTGGCAGCGAAGCGCCCAATTCGGGGTAGTAGCGATGGGATCGGGCTGTAGCACTAGCCAGCAGTGCACCGCTTGCGTCGTAGATATGTTGTTCAAGCACCCAGGCGCGGCGGCTATCGATGACCGTGCTCTTGGTCATCTGGCCCGTACGCGTTTGCATCATCGATCGAATCTCCAACGTGCCGTCGCGACGAGGCAAAGGGCCTTCGTGCTGGTCGCTGGTAGAAAACTGGGACAGCCCCAACGCATCGATCAGCCATTGCGGATCGATCGGCATCACTTGCTGCGCGGCGCTATCGACAAACTGATCATGGCGCGAAAAATAGAAGGCCGGTGGGTCGTTGCGCTTCACCCAAAACCAAAACAATTCATCGTTGCTGCCCAGATCAAATTCACGTCCGGCAAAGGCGAAACCAGCGGAAGCCACTAATCGCAGCCTGCTTGGCCGCTGCATCGCAATATGGCCCCGTAGTGCTGGGACTCCGGTCAGGCCATGGACCGAGATCGACGCATCCTCCGTTTGGTAGCTCTGGACGCGCGCGGAGTTGTGATTGACCGCGGCAATCACCTGCTCGAGCGAGGCTCCCGCTGTGAGTACTTCCGGAGCGGGTGGCCCTATCGGGATAAACGGATTGCGAAGAGAAGGAACACATGTCGCACCCGAACAACATAATACCGTGAGCACCAGCAGGAAAGCTGGGCTCGATTCGGTGAACGTTTTTCGCAAACATAGTCGGTAGCGCATAGGAAGGTCTAGTCGTCCGCGGGGCCATGGGTGGGCTCGGCAGGTACCGTGTCGCCGTAAAGCAGATCAATCATTCTTTGCTGAAGAATCGCTGCTAACGTGGCATCCGGTTCGGCAACAACAAGGTCTGATTGCTTGCTCCGCCGGGCGCAGTACAGATTCAAGATCTCGCGGCCGGACGCATCCTCGCAGGAATTGTCCCGCCTCAACACACGACGCCTGAGCAACAACAAGCCCAGCAGATAACGAAATTCCTCTTCTTCTGGCCGGTCGGCCAGCGTGTCAAACAGGTTGAGCATCACGTCTGTCGGAGCAAGCTGCGACATAGCGCCCTCCTTGGTCGGTATCCTCGAGCGCCACCACCCCAGTGAGTCTTCCGGAGGCCCCTCCCAAGCCTCGACACAAAAATCCTGCCGTACTAATTCCGTCGGGTGTGCATAGATGACCGAAAAATACACATCACCCGGTTCCAATGTGCGCTGGGTGGCAGCACAATGGCGACTACAACTCTTGACTTCAAAATCGAGCAGCATAGGGGCCGCGATCCTGGGGGATGTGTGCAACTGTTTCGGCAAGAAAGCCGGAGAATAGTAGTGAAAAGCAGTCTCAGCGGCAAGCCAAAGCTAGCCGGATAAGCCAACCCCGTCACTATCGGTGCTAGCAATCAGCGCAACGCCGGTTGGTGCGTATTGCCAGCGCCGCAATGCCCCAGCTAACCGCGCGGTAAAAAAGCGCACATCGGTGCCCCCTGTGCCGATCAGTATTTTGATTTACCCTGCGCAGCGTGGACAATGGTCCAAATAGACTGTCCGCCGTTTATTGGGACCCTCACGGAAGTAGATGTCACAGGGCTCAAAATGAATCCCCAAAAAACTGCCGCCGGCCACAGCTTTGGGCGAGACCGGTGAGGCAATCGCGTCCAACCCGCAGAAAAAATCCAACTAGTTGCCTTTGTCGGACATGGACAGCGGTCCCAAACGGCATACCGAAATCAGGGTAGTCTAGCACCCTGATTTATATTTTGCCCCTGCCATACGCCAAACCTCAACCCAAGTCGTATCCGCCAAAAACTTTAGACCGACTGCTATCGGCGACACCTGCGCCACGAGATTTTTTGTTGCATCTAGGGACGACTCCCAGATAATAGAAACCGTTCCAAAATCGATTTTGGAGACACAATTGTCGAGTATCTTGCCGTTGACTGATGGCTTTGCAATGGGGGCTCGTCATATCCGCGCGCTGCGACAAACCCGGCCTGCACCCCCAGTCAATTCCAGCCAATCTCATTCGCTCGCAACGATTCAACGGGCTTGCCGACAGACTGAAGGGAGGTCCAATTACCAGCACAATCCGAACCTTGACCTGCGTAGCCACATCAGATAGAGTGTAAACTAGTGGCAGAATCTAAACGGCGCGCAGATTATTTATGGCGCGGCCGCTCAGTGGGCAAACCATGGAGGAGCCGCACTGGCTACCCGTTACTGGCTACCTGTTACTGGCAATCACTTCCCTGGGATCGACCGCCCCACGCAACCGACAAAACAATGATTGCAGCCTTTCTATTATCCCTGCCATTACTACTACTCTTACCCAAGAGTGGGCTAAATAGCCGATAACACGGCTGGGTTCTTTTCACAATTCCATCACAAACCAGAACCCTGAGGCCTACTAGCTTCGGGGTTTTTTCGTTTCTGTTTTTCACGTTTCCGGCAACACTTCCAGCATCACTGTCCACCTTACGCATCCCTCAACCGGCAACCCTCAATATCATGTCCCCACCTAACTCCCGCCCCATCACGATCTTCGACACAACGCTCCGCGATGGCGAGCAATCCCCTGGATGCAGCATGAATCTCCACGAGAAGCTGGAAGTAGCTCAGGCGCTCGTCGATCTAGGAGTGGATGTCATCGAAGCTGGTTTTCCCATCACCTCGGTTGGCGATTTTGAAGCGGTGCGCGAGATTGCCACCACCGTTCCAGGAGCAACAATCTGCGGTTTGGCCCGCTGCCGCAAGCCTGACATCGATCGGGCCTGGGAAGCATTGAAAGATGGCTCCAACGTGCGGATCCACGTATTTCTCGCCACCAGCGCAATTCATCGCGAATTCAAACTGAGGATGGACAAGCAGGAAATCATCCGCCGGGCCGTCGAAAGCGTCCGCCACGCCAAGACTTATTGCGACAATATCGAATTCTCTCCGGAAGATGCGGCGAGAACAGAATCCGACTTCTTGTGCGAAGTTGTCGAAGCCGCTATCAGCGCAGGAGCCACCACGGTCAACATTCCTGATACGGTCGGCTACGCCACACCTTCCCACTTTGCCGGTGTGATTAGCAACCTCGTCAATCGCGTACCCAATATCGATTCTGCGGTGATCAGCGTACACTGCCACAACGACTTAGGACTGGCAGTTTCCAACAGCTTGGCAGCAGTAGAAAATGGGGCGGGCCAAATTGAGTGTACGATCAACGGCCTAGGCGAACGGGCCGGCAACTGTTCTCTGGAAGAAGTGGTCATGGCACTCCGTACGCGGAACGACTATTACCAGATGCAGACCAACATCAATACGCCCCGCCTCGTACCCACGAGTCGGCTGGTTTCGAATATCACAGGAATGATCGTGCAGCGCAACAAGGCGATCGTCGGCCGTAATGCATTTGCCCACGAAGCTGGCATCCATCAGGATGGCATGCTCAAGGAGCGCACAACTTACGAAATCATGAAGCCCGAGGACGTTGGGTTCACGCACACCGATTTAGTCCTCGGCAAGCATAGCGGGCGGGCAGCGCTCGCCGATCGTTCTCGGGCACTGGGCTATCATCTGGCCGACGCGCAACTTGATGCAGTCTTCGAGGATTTCAAGGCCCTGGCCGACAAAAAGAAGGAAGTCTACGATGGCGACATTGCAGCGCTCATCGAACAACGCAATACACAGATAGCCGATCAGTGGCAATTGGTAACTTACGAAGTGCAAGCTACCAACGGCAAGACACCGACCGTCACATTGACCTTATCGCGCGGTAACCAAGAGTACAGCACCACTAAAAAGTGCGGTGACGGTCCCTTAGACGCCCTCTTCATGGCAATCGAAGAACTCACTGGAAAATCGGTCGTAGTCCGCGACTTCCGCGTGCAAAGCGCCACCCGCGGCAAAGACGCCCAGGGAGAATCGCTCGTCGAGGTCGACTACAACGGCCAATTATTCCGCGGTCGCGGCGCCTCCACCGACACTGTCGAGGCGGCCACCCGCGCCTTTCTCAACGCAATCAATCGGATCGAAGTTGGCGTCAGCGAGAGTGGACGCCGCGGCACAGTGTAAAGCGACGAAACAACGAAGGAAGTGGCAGCATAATCAATGCGAGTTCACGATAGCCAGGGCGATTTCGCGATAGAAGGCCTGGCCATGTCCTGCTAAGCTACGGCCCAACTAGCACCCTCGGCGTAACGCGTCGAACATTGCGCAAGTGAGATTCGCAAATCCAAAATCCTAACTCCAAATCACCTTTGGCCGAGTGGCGGAATTGGCAGACGCTCTGGACTTAAAATCCAGTGGGGGGTAACCCCCGTGCGGGTTCGAGTCCCGCCTCGGCTACTGAACATTTGCGCACTAAGTCGCACTCGCCCGCAAGCCCCTGCAAAACGCTCCGCTGCTGCCGCAACACCGGCGGGGCCAATGAGTTAGCAACAATCCAATTGCAGCCTCAGGCCTTATCCAACCAAGGGCCGTTTTCTCGGCAAAAAGCGTGGTTGGCGCGTGCTGTTACAAAATTTCTGAAAAATTCCTTGCCCCCCCCCCAGGCGCTTATATACACTTGGGGCAGTTCCGATCTCAGGTCACATGGAGAAACGCTAATGCAGCC
>JAKVCC010000013.1 GCA_022448265.1 Pirellulales bacterium | reverse complement strand
ACGAGTCCCGTGTTTGTCCACGTGGGCGGACGTCCCATTCGCAATGCGGAGGACGCCAGTTATTTCGTGGGCTGGATCGATCAGTTATTGCGCGTCGTGCAGACAAGGGATCGTTATCCCAGCCGTCCTGACCGCGAAAGTGTTGAGGCGATCTTCCGACAGGCTCGAGAGCGATTTCAGGAACGCATGAAGGAATAAGTGGGGGCGGTCGCGTCGCTCGGCGTCGTGTCCTCATTTCCAGTTGTTGCCGAACGTGCGAGAACGACGAAGGTCATTATTCCAGAGCGAGGGCATCGCCATGGCTCGCGTTTTGGAAAACTTCGAGGCGCGTGCTGTGCTGCGCCCCCGTGAATCCTCGGGACAATTTCGTTAACATTGCAAGATGCCAGCGGGGGCCCAATCGGCATCCTCACTCACTTGTGTGACAAGAAAGGTTTCCACCCATGCGACTCGTGCTATCCTTAATGGGTCTGTCCCTTTTCGCCCCACTTTCCATGGCGGACCCACCAGAGGTCCGTTTTAGGAAGGTACAGCTCGACCATCGCTTCCGCAGCGAAGGGGTTGCAGTGGGCGATTTCAATCACGATGGACTGAATGATATTGCGGCCGGTTTTGTGTGGTATGCAGCTCCCGACTGGAAATTGCAGGTTGTATCAACGAAACACCCTTGGAAGAATGGCGCACTGATCGAGACGCCGGCACACTTTCAACCAAAGGGTTATTCCAATTGCTTTTGTGCCTTTGCAGAAGATCTGAATGGTGATAGCTGGACCGATATTATCATTTGCGATTTCCCGGGAACGCCAACATGGTGGTATGAGAACCCGCGGGAGAACGGAAAGGAATGGACGCGGCACGTCCTTACCCCAGTGACGAACAACGAGAGTCCCCAAATGGTCGATCTTGATATGGATGGTACGCGTGAATTTGTGGCCGCATTTAACCCCGACGCTGTTGATATTGATGGTCCGCAAAAGAAAATGGGTTATTTCACTCGCGGGGAAAACCCGACCGATCCCTGGGATGTCCATGCGGTGTCCGCTGCAGGTGCGCAGGGGTGCAACCGCTATTCACACGGTTTAGGGATCGGAGATGTCAATCTGGATGGGCGACAGGATATCGTTTGTGAAGCCGGTTGGTGGGAAGGCCCAGAGGAACCCTCCGGGGCCTGGAGTTTTCACGAGGTCCCGTTTGGTTCGGGAGCCCAAATATTTGTTTATGACTTCGACGGCGATGGCGATCAGGATGTCCTCACGAGCAGCCCGCATGCCTTTGGAATCTGGTGGCATGAACAGCAGGCTCCCGGCCAGTGGCGGAAACAGGAAATCGATGCGAGTTTCTCGCAAACACATGGAGTATGTTTGGCCGACATGAATGGCGACGGGCTAATGGACTTTGTGACGGGAAAACGCTGGTGGGCACATGGCGGGGCAGACCCAGGCGCGGATCAACCAGCTGCGTTTTATTGGTTTGAATTGCGGCGGGAAGGCGGACGTCCCATCTGGATTCGTCACCAATTCGATCACGACAGTGGGCCGGGCACGCAGTTCGAAGTAGCCGATGTCAATGCGGATGGATACCTTGACGTGGTGTCATCGAACAAAAAGGGTGTCTATTACTTTGAGCAATTTCGCGAGTGAGTTGTCAGCCTGTCTCGGCTTCGTTCTGCCGGGCGACCGGCGTTGGATGACACGACGGACGTGATCACTCGAGGAATTTCCGTAAACCTCGAAAAACATAGTCCAACGACATTTCAAGGTGCGAATACGTCAAGAAAGTAAACTGCGCACCCGCGATGCTTCCAGAATCAAGCTACCGACTTGTAGCACAAGAGTAGTGAGAAATGTGCGTTAACGGCGATCAGCCTTATCGACAAAATCTTCGCGTCTTCCAATTTCGACGTACTCGGTTCGGACTTGCCGGTCGCGGAAGACAACCAACTCAACCATGCGTCCTATCTCAGTCCGCTTTACCAGATTGATCAAATGCTTGTCGTCCTCGATCTCCAGGCTGTCGAACTTTAGGATGATGTCGTCCACCAACAGATTGGAGTTGGCAGCCGGTGTACCCGCCGTGATTTCCTTCACCCGCGCGCCTTGCAGTTGATGGAGACCAACATAGCGAGCTTTTTTTGAATCGAAGCTGCCATCGAGCCGAATTCCCAGAAAGCCACGTTCGACGTGGCCGTCTTCGATAAGATGGCGCATGATTCGCACGGCGACATTGATTGGAATCGAAAAACCGATGCCTTCATTGCCGCCCGAATTGCTGGCAATTGCCGTGTTGAGTCCAATGATTTGGCCGCGCAAGTTGACCAGAGGTCCGCCGCTATTACCTGGATTGATGGCTGCATCGGTTTGTAAAAACTTTTGATAAACTACCTCGCCGTCACCCAGATCCAGGTTTGAGCGCCCTTTTGCACTAATGATCCCACGCGTAACGCTGCGGCGCAGATTAAAGGGGCTGCCAAAGGCCAGGACGATATCACCAATTTCGGCGCCATCACTGTTGCCGATTCGTGCTGGCAGCAGATTGGCAGATTCGACCGACATGACCGCAATGTCGGTTTCGACATCGCTCCAAATACGGGTTGGCTGCAACTGACGCCCGTCGCCCAATTCCAGCCAGATCAAATCCTCTTTTGAATGTTTGATGACGTGACGATTTGTTAGTACGTAGTCCTTGCCGCGATAGCGGACAAGTACGCCAGAGCCTGCCTCTTCAACGTCGCGACGAAAACTGTATTGTGGCAGAGGCTTGCTATCGATGTGTACGACCGATGGCGAAACCAATTTGGCAACGCGTTTGTAAATGCTCAGTTCACGGTCAAGCGATTTGACATCTTGTGCCAATTCCGTAAAGAGCTGTTCGCGGTTCTTATCTGCTTTGTCGGACGTATTGACTTGCTGGGCGTACAGTGGAAGTGCACACAGAGAAAGTATGGCCGCCAAGACGGCCCGCGATCGCCACCCAGGGAAGCGACTCACCAAGTGTGGGTAGCTTCGGCAAGGCATTGGAAGAATTCCCCGAAACACAAATCATACGAACACAAAATGCACTTGGAATGCACTTGAAATGAGCCCGCATTTATAGAGTTTACAAGTCGCTGAGGGAAACATCGCCTATGCGACTCCAATCCCCTGTGATGTTGACACCCGTCTCGGCACTGCGCTGGCAATCGATACAGGTCGACGCATAGGGCAGGGCGTTCAGCCGCGCCAGGGGAATCTTGCCCCGGCAAATCTCACAAAGCCCGTACGTCCCCTTGTGAATCTGTTCGAGAGCGGTTTCGATTTGGGCTAACTCTCGACTTTCGACCTCTGCAAGTTGAGAACTAATCTCGTCTTGCGCCGTGTCGAGCGCGGCGTCAACAACGTCGCCACCTGTCTGCTCGGGGAGCGACTTGAGCAAACTTAAATCCCCAGCTAATGCCTTGCGGAGTGCGTCTCGGCGCAGAACAAGCACCTCTCGCAGTTTTGTAATCGAGTCTTTTCGAGCCATGGTCTGTTCACTTTACCGCTAGGCCACGACACTTGGCTTCCTTGGATAATCGATCTTGCCAGTTAGCTGGCCATTACCCTGCAGTGTCGCGTCCGTTTATTTGCTCTGTTCTCTGTTCGCACCATTGGCGTGAGGGGCTCCAATCTCCTGCTGCGCCTAGTGCCCGGTGGTGCATCAATCCGTTTCGCCCCAAGGTGGGAGAGACTAAATTCAAGATGCACCGTAACTATAGTACGTAATACCCGGTAAAAAGGTCAGGCGGCCAAAAACGGTGGTTTTTCTCTCGTTTTCTTATTGCTGATTTTCTCTAAGTAGTTATCACGAAAAGACTTTTGTCCTACAGCCCCCGCCGCACGATCCCCCTGGCTAAGTCACTTGTCTTAGACAATTTGCAATTTTCTGGAATCGGTCTGGTGCCAGGGGAGGGCCCTCCCGCGAGTAAGGCCTAGTCCACAATCTGTCATCGACCAGCGACCACCAGGGGTGAACCTCTTTTTCCTATAACCCGCAAAATATGCATTTTCGGCTTGGCCCCGCTCTGACCGTAGATACGACCGGGGTGAATTTCATCAGATGCTCGCTATGCTGAGCAACCACGATCCCTGCTTCTGGGGTGGCTCTATTTCTGCTGCGATTGGCGGCCTGGGTGGTTACAAATTATTGGGACTGTTGATGTGAATCATTCGCAAGGGTTGCTGGGAATCCGCAACACTGGCTGAGATGTCAGTTGAAACGCACCCCTTCCTGTCGATGGCGCCGTTGAAGCTGCCACTGATCAGCAGGACCCAGGCCTAAACGGGTTTAAAAACCGCGATCGGCTCGAACGTCTTCGAAGTCGCGCAGGTGATACTCGATACCGACGTAATCAAGTACCCGCACCAGAGCCCGCAGAGCAACGGCCATGCCGTCTGGCCCACTGAACCCACCAAACTGACCGCCACCTTTTAAGTGCGGTTCTAGATCCAAGATGACACCGGGGATGCCACGCTTTTTGAGGCGCCGCTCCAGCGCCGGAATCTCTTCGGAAAAATCTTGCAGGATTTGCACATGCCCCGAGTCCCCGACGTCGGCAGGGACAAAGTTTTTGAGCATGCTTTCCTCTACATGCGAGATTTCCAGGGGAGAGTTCTGCCTCGCTCGTCCTGGATCATGATAATCCTTGATGTGCATCCAGCCGATGCTTGGCTTCATGGCCTGATACTGTGCAAACGTTTCGGCCGTGTCAAAACCCTGGCAAACGATGTTGGCCCCGTCAAAGATGGTGACCAGGGCTGGATGATTGATCCGGCGGTGCAATTCAGCCAGCAGTTGGCCCGTTTGCCCCACAAGGTTCGCTTCGACTTCCAAGCCGAAGGTGAGGTCGCTGCGATGGCACATTTCGACAATCGCGCTCAGTTGGTCAACCGTTTGCGGTAAGTGCGCCCACGGGTCGGTTTCCTTGGGATGATAAAATGAAAAACCGCGAATAAGTTTCGTTTCAAAGGCATGGGCCAGTTCACAGGCCTTATTGACTTCTGTTTCTAGGTATTTCTCGATTGGCACGTAGTTGTTCTGCGTGCCATCGTCGACATCCAATAGTTTGACTTTGCCGATCCGCGAACCAATCGAGGCTACGTTCATGCCGTATTCGTCTTCGAGGTGGCGCAGCTTGGTAATTTCACGTTTGGTGAGCTGCATCACGTTTTTGATCCCGCCACCGACATCCACAGAGCGAAGGCTGTAGTATTGCAGACCCAGGGCCGCAAATGCGGCGAACTGCTCGACGGCCGTCTTGTGGATGGCTGCTTCGTCTGCAAATCCAGAGAGAATGACGCGGGGGGGTGACGGCATGGAGTGACCGCTTGCTACGGGGACGGGAAATCGGAAGTGGGGGCCAGCATGGGCGGCCTTTCGAGGACCAAAGATCTTCCCAATGACATAGAGCCTACCCCAAAACGGTTCGTGGGATACCAGTATCCGGCCCGTCGTGTAACGGTCTTGTGTCTTGGGATAGGTTCTTATGACCCAACAGAAAAAAATGCCTCCGGTGGGATGCCTCTAGCGGTCCTTCGAGTATGCGCGATTGGTCATCCATGCCCTATTGCTCATCGGTATGCTCTACCGTTACCGTTTCGGCCATTCCACCCCGAGAATTGAATGCAGCCGCAATTTTCATTTGCCGCGGTTCCAGGGCACTGACTAGATCTTCCAGGATGACGTTCGTTATGTGTTCGAAAAAAATACCTTCGTTGCGAAAGCTTTGCATATAGAACTTAAGGCTCTTGAGCTCCACGCATTTTTGAGCCGGCGCATAAGTGATCGTTAACGTTCCAAAGTCGGGCTGGCCCGTCTTCGGGCAAACCGAGGTGAACTCGGAACAGACGATTTCGATTTGGTATTGGCGCTGGGGAAACTGGTTTTCGAAGGTTTCTAGCAGATTGCGGAAGTCACTCATCGTAGCGGGTTCTCCTTTCGTCGATCCTCCTATTGTGGCATGATAAGGTTGGGGCGGAAAGGGACGGGTAGGGTGTGGGGATTTAGGATTGGAGATTTGAGCCTGGAGATTGTGGATTGTACGCGTTGGGACTGCCGGCGGACTAAACGGCTAGGGCCTTCTGATGGATACGGACCAGCAACACAAAAGGGCGGTTGTGCTCCTTTCGGGCGGGCTCGACTCGGCGACGGTCGGGGCCATTGCCAGCCAAAGGGGGTTTTTACTGCATGCGCTGAGCATCGACTACGGGCAGCGGCATCGTTTTGAGTTGGAAGCGGCGAGCCACGTTGCCGTTGCGTTAGGTGTCGCGGAACATAAAGTACTGTCGATCGACTTGGCAGCGCTGGGCGGCAGCGCACTGACCTCCGAGATCGACGTGCCGCGCGGTCGCACAGGTGATCAAATGGCGGCAGGAATCCCTGTTACTTATGTGCCGGCTCGGAATACCGTGATGCTGTCGCTGGCACTCGGCTTTGCCGAAGTGCTGGGAGTCGGAGACATTTTTATTGGAGTCAACGCGGTCGACTACAGCGGGTATCCTGATTGTCGTCCAGAGTACATTGATGCATTCCAGCGGGTTGCTAACTTGGCTACCAAGGCGGGCGTGGAGGGATCGATCCAGTTTCGTATACACACGCCTCTTGTCGATCTCACCAAAGCCGAGATCATCACGCGTGGCCAGCAGTTGGGGGTTGATTACGGGCTGACGCACACCTGTTATGCGCCGAGCACTGCAGGTGTTTCTTGCGGTACGTGCGATGCCTGCCAACTCAGGCTCAAAGGTTTTGCCGAAGCGGGGCTGGTAGATCCGATTGAGTATCGGGGAACTAGGGCAAGTAGCGAGGCATGCGCTGCCAGACACGCGAAGGACTCGCGCCCTGCGCCTCACCACTTGCGCTTCGACAATGAAAATCGCTGAGATCTACAAATCGGTTCAGGGTGAAGGCTTACTCACCGGTACGCCGAGCGTGTTTGTGCGCGCCAGTGGGTGTAATTTGCGATGCTGGTTTTGCGATACCCCTTATGCCTCGTGGGAGCCGGAAGGGACAGATCTTTCCGTCGATGAAACGGTAGCTCAGGTCGAGGAGTGGGATTGCCGTTACGTGGTGCTGACTGGTGGCGAGCCCATGCTCTTCGCCGAGCTAATGCCTCTGGCAAAGCTCTTGCGTGAACGTGGCTGGCATATCACAATCGAAACGGCAGGTACGTTGTACCTGCCGGTTGTCTGCGACCTGATGTCCATCAGCCCCAAGCTGGCAGGCAGCGGACCCTCGTCCGCCCGTTGGAGCCGTCGGCACGAGCGGCAGCGCTACCAAGCGGATGTACTCGCCGCGCTTATGGCGGAGTACGACTATCAGCTCAAATTCGTGATCGACCAGCCGCACGATTTGCCCGAGGTGGAACATTTTCTCGAGGCGTTTCCGGAGGTCGCGCCTCAGCGGGTGCTGCTGATGCCACAAGGAGTCACCCAGGAAGAACTGCTTGAGCGATCGGCTTGGCTGTCGCCCCATTGTGAAAAGCGAGGCTGGAAATTTTGCCCACGAAAACAAATCGAATGGTTTGGCGCAGTGCGGGGGAAATGACTATACAGGCGAGGGATGAGAACCGCGGGGAGCTGTCCGCTACGGGGCGCCTAGTCATCAGCGCCGAGCAGCGTTTCTATGTCTTTCACGGCATGCTGCAGTGACCGCAGTGCCATTTGATAGTTCATGTGTGTCGAGACCTCGGGCTGGAGGCGGGCGAAGTCGTCAGTGGCTTGGCGCAGTTTCGACAGCTTTTTTTTCGCTTGGGCAATATAAGCTTCGGCGTCTTGTGCTTTCCACGCCGCGCCTAGGGCAAGCATATAGTCGTATAGCGTGCGCTGGACATCGCTCAATTCGGGATCGTCCTCCAGTTCTTCCGAGTGTTTGATGAAAGTGCGCACCATCCATACGTGGCTCACTAGGGCGTCAATGCGGTGCATCACTTCGTGATAAGACATGCGGTTGCGAATTGCGTTTGATTTCCAGAGGCGTCCACTGCGTCGGACGCAATACCTAGCTTGGGTTGTCGACCGCGCCCTCAACCTTTCCAGGCAGTGCCGGCCTCGGGGCAAAAACCAGTACCATCGCTGCGCCGGCAATGACCAAAATCAAACCGGACAAAAAAAACGGGTGGACCCGGTCCCATAAATGGCCCACCATCGCCGTAAACAGCGTATTGACAACTGGCGCGCCGCCAAACACCAGGGGCATCACGTAAACTGGTTTACCGCCGAAGTTAAACGCTAAGATAATGCCCAAGGCGCCGATTGCGCCCGCCGCCCCTGCGCCGAGACTCCACATCGTTCCGGATAGGTGACTGTACGTGCTTTCCTCGGGTAGTGCCACCAGTAGAAGATTGGGCACTACAACGGCAATCGCAAAATAGGCCAGCCCCACACAAATTAACGGGCGGAGACGGCTGTGGTGCATGGCAGCTTGCCCATGGTGCAGGACCGGCCCATAGGACCCCCAGCACAGAATGACGACCGCGATGGAGAGCAATTGAAGAACAAATCGCGAAAATTTGTTGCCTACCAGTTCCGGTTGCGGGGCATTGCCCGACTCAGCGCGGGTGTCACTTGCGGCTGCGGTCGCATGGTCCGCACTCAGTTGATCTTTACGCGGGGCAAATACGAATACAGTGACTGCTCCCAGCAGCACCATTGTCAGGCCGGTCAGAAACAAGGGGCCAATTTCTTTCATCCGCCGGCCCAGATAGATTGTCAAAAACGCGTTGACAACCGGTGCGCCACCAAACACGAGCGGCATCACATAGGTTGCGTTGCCGCCAAAGTTAAACGCCAAGATAATACCCAGTGCGCCTACGGCGCCCAGCGCGCCTCCGGCCAAGCTAAAGGTGAGTCCGCGCAGGGTCCATTGGCCTTGCTCCCCCTTGAGCTTCAGCACCAGCCCGGGCACCAACACGCCTATCACAAAATAGGCCAGACCGACGCAAACGAATGGCCGCAGACGCGCATGACTGCCGGCCATAGTCGACATTTGGCTCTGGCCCCAGTGCAGCACCGGCCCATAGATTCCCCAGGCGAGGATCGTGATCGCGAAAGAACCGATGACCAGCAGAATGCTACGCATTGAATGTCGGAGGTTCGGATTGTCGGTGTCGAACGCCAGCGCCCTGTCGTTTGGGCGGCGGCCGCTCGTAGGATAGGCGTTGCTGTCTATCACGTCTATGCACTATATAAGCCCCACTGTGCAAGAGGTGGGCCTAGTCGCCGCGCAGCGCGGGGAGCAGGGGCGCCCGCAGGGCAGAGCGTACCGCCAGCGTCCCGGCTGCCAAGCCGGCGGCAGCGACGCAGGCCAGGAGCGCGACCAGGGTTTGCCAAGGAGTGGTCGCCTCTTGTAGACACCAATGCGGGACAACAGCCGTCAGTGCTGCGGCGCAGCCGATCCCCAATCCTGTCAGAAGCACTATGCCATTTTCGTACAATACCAATTTAGCGATGCGGCTGCGTCGCAATCCGGCACTGCCGAGCAGAGCCAATTCGCTGCGACGCTCGACCACGCTCCGGAGCTGGGCGACGGCAAGACCAACGGTTCCCAATAAGAGGCCGAGGGCACCCAGTGATTGGAAGGTAGAAAGATAAGTATTTTGGACGGCCTGGAATGCGGCCAATCGCTCCGAAGCAATCGTTGCGTCGAAACCGTGATCCTCCAATTGGGTCTCTAGGATTTCTGCCAGATCGTCGCCTGCAGGGCCCCCGGCTGGGGCGCGGATCAAAAACATTTGATTACCGGCCGTGTCGGGGAAGAGCTTCAATAAACGGGCTTCGTTCATAAGCACATGGCCCTGCCAGATGCTTCCGGAGAGAAGTCCGGCCACCTGCAGCGTGACGGGACGATCCTGCGCGTCACGGATCTTCATTTGCGCGCCGATCCCACCCAGATGCAGACTGTAGGCAGATGTGTTTTTGTCGAGCGCGATCGGTACGATGTCACGCCCCTGATCGTCCTGGCCAAGGTTGCCATCCAGCAATTGCCACGGCTGGTCGATGGGGCCATTGCTGCGGGCCGCCCAGGAAAACTGATTTTCGCCGTAAAAATTTCGCGGCACGCCGATCAATTGCGGCTCAGAAGGTTGATAAAGGTTCAAACAACTGGCGTCTTCGCCCGCACGAATCCGAAACGCGTGCACCGTTGCCGAGGTTAAGGCATTTTCAGCCTGCTGTCCGAAGCCGAGTTCCGCGCGACCGGCGGCTGTATCCAGGTCAAAATGGATCGGTTGGTCAGCGGTGCCAATCAGATCGAATCCGCCTGTGCCCTGGCGGGTTGGTGCGAGGCGAAAGGCACTGAGCGCCACGATCAAAAAACTCGCGACCGCGGTGAGCGCAACCGATAGAATTGTGCGGCTCGGGTAGCGCCCTGCGTTGCGGGTGGCGAGCCCTGCCAGCGACAAGATCTTGAGGCCAGACGTTTTGGATTCGCGCAAGGTGCGCGACAGCCATGTCAGCAGCGAGAGCATGACAAAGCTTCCGCTGCCGAAAAACGCCCCCGCCTGCGAGTCGACCGGGAGGCTCTGAGCCAGCACTGCCAGCCCAATCGCGGCGCCCAGCATGGCCCAAGGTAGCCATCGCTGAGTCGCGCTCGCGGTGCCCGCGGCTTGCTGCGGCACGCAATTACCGGCGAGCAAGTGGCCGGGGGAAATCTGCAGCAGCTTTCGTAAACTCCAGGCAATTGTCAGCAGCGTCGCCAGCACGCCGCCGACAAATCCTAACGCGAGGCTCGTGGCGGACCAATGCAATTCCAGAAAGGGGGTTACCGTCGCTGCCAGCCACCAGGTGGTGAGTCCATGGATCATAAGCCGCGCGTAACCAATGCCGGCTGCGCTGCCCACTAAAGCGCCAGCAATTGCAACTGCAGCTGCCTCGCTTAACCACAGCCCCCGTAGTTGGCCGGATTTCATCCCGATGGCCGATAATAGACCTGCCTCCGCGCATCTTCCTTCCGCACCCAAGCGAAATAGGAGCGCGATCAGCATGATTGATGAGGCGATGAGGAAAAAGCTGAATCCAAGAAAAAGCCCCTCAAAGGCTGTCGTACCATTGGCAGCGGTGAGTCCTTGGGCCTTTGCCCGCACCAGCCGCAGCCCGTTTTCGCCCGGCGTGGGACGCACTCGTTGTTGGATATCCGCGGTGGTCAGACCGGCAGCAACGGGGATCCGCAGCACGCTGTCGGTTCCCCAGCGCGTGTTCCACAGGCGTTTTGCCAGCGCGTACGAGACAAAAACCTTGGGCGTGGTGGAGTAAGCGTCCCAGTATTGTTCGTCGATGGTCCGAATGGTCTCGACCAATTCGAAGGGAAGCCTCCAATTGCCGATCGAAGTTTGGTCGGTGACTCCGGGCAGCCGCGGCGTCAAGCGAGGATCGTGCGCAGCGGTCTTCTGGCCTTGCGCATCGAGTAGTGGCACAACAGCCCGCACCGAAAGCAGCACGGGCGGGGCTTCCTGCAGGTCGCCGTGCGTTGTTTCCGGCTCGTAAAAGCGAATCCTCACCTGGTCGCCAACTTGGGCGTCCAGGTCCTGGGCCGCCCAGTCGTTGAGCACGCATTGGTCATCAGCGAGCACGATCGGCGCGCCGGACTCGTCAAGCAGCGGGCCCAGTTGTGGCACGGAATCTACCCCGCAAATGGTCGAGTAAGGAATCTGTCGCGCGCCGAGCGAGATCGTATTCGCTAGATAGGTAATCACTGCCTGAACTTCCGTTTGAGGCAGTTGCCGTCGGACATCGTTGACAATCGCCGGCGGCAGCACCAATCGCTGCGCTGTGACGCTCGCAATTTGGGCATCCGCCTGCTCGACGAGGATGTTGAAATCGTCGAGTGTGGGCTGGAGGGCCTCTTCCAACACGTGGGGTTCTGCCGGCCCAAGGGCCAGGGCATTGGCGCGGGCTGGAAGTTCCAACAGATCTTGCAAAGTCGCCAAGGAGACGAACGCGTTGCGCGGCGGCTGTTGGTTAGGCCGGAGTGAAAAATTGGCGAGCCCTCGCGCGGGTAGAATCGTAGCGACTCGCAACCGTTGGGAGGAGATCGTTTCACTCTTTTCGCCCAGTGTGCTGTCGGCAGGTAAGCGACTTGGTCGGTTAACGCGGAGCAGTACTTCACTGCCGATCTCCGCGCCAAGTTCCACGGCCAAGGGACCGGTCAGGGCTATCTGATTGACCGTCAATGGGGCAGGGGAGGGCCCCACGCCAAATTTCCAAAACTGTGGCTCGCAGCCGACGATCGACAGACCCGTCGCGTGCCGGGACCGCTGCTGGTGGACCGTCCTCAGCGAGCCTGGCACCAGTAGCAGCGGCGCGACGTTTGCGTGTGGCGCGAGTTGGGCTGCCAACTCGGCGCGAAACGGCTGTTCGGCGGTGAGTACCGTTTCGATGTCCCCAAGCCGCGCGAGCGCCAGTCCGCGCAAGCTGCCTCGTACCGAGTCGCCAACCAGCAGCGCGCCGGTAATGACCGTCGTGGCGACTACCACACCCGCCAGTACGGCGAGATGGACGCGGCGATAATGCCACAGACTGGTCAGGAGAAAGCCGATGGGCGACATGATTCTATTATGCCAAAACCATTGGTTTCGCGGGGGGAGAAAATAATTCCTCGGCAGCCAGGGGCGACCGAGGGACATCTTATGACCTTGCGATTGTGGGCTGCCTTAAGCAGGAAGGCAGCAAGTGTATTTACAGCCGTTGCAGCCCTTGCTATTGCATTGGCAAGTGCATGTTTCACACTCGCAGCACATTGCCAGAGCGGGTGGTACGAGACCCACTTGTGCGGCCACGGCCAGCAGCGGGCGGACCAGTGATTTCGGATCAAAGTATTTCAAAGAGAAGCCTCGCGCAGATACCCAGCAGCAGAGCATCCAGAAACAGAGCACTTAGTCAGGCGTGCTTACTCAGGTAATGCTTCTTTCCGGGGCCCCATTATACGCCTGTGGCCGTCAATAAGTCGAGCGAATCGCGCAGGCACGCTCTCTCCCCCGAGCGCGCAAGCTGCGGACCCTTTGTCCAGTGGTGGAGAGAAATTCCGGCTAGGACAGCGCCTTGTCCGAGATGTCTTTGCGGCACCAGGCCCCGTCCCAGCGGATGCACTTCACTGCGGTGTAGGCCTGAAGTTTTGCGGTGGAGATCGACTCACCCAGGGCCGTCACGCCCAGCACCCGCCCACCGTTGGTGGTGGCTTGCCCATCGCGGAGCGCCGTTCCTGCATGAAAAACCTTCACATCCGGCAACTGGCCAGCCTGTTCCAGGCCCCGGATCGCGTGCCCTTTTTTGTAACTGCCTGGATAGCCTTCGCTGGCCATAACCACGCACACAGCGGGCCGCGGATCCCAATGCATCGTCTCGACCTCGTCCAGTTGCCCGGTGGTGGTGGCTTCCAATACATCTACCAGATCACTTTGAAGCCGCATCATTAGCGGCTGGCATTCGGGATCGCCGAAGCGCACGTTGTACTCAAGTACCTTAAGGCCTTGCTTGGTGATCATTAGTCCCGCGTAAAGCACGCCCCGAAACGGACGCCGCGAGCGTTTCATTTGGTGAACGGTGGGCACCAGTACTTTTTCTTCGACTGCCCGCATGATCTCGTCGGTTACCAGTGGCGCCGGGCTGTACGCACCCATGCCTCCCGTATTGGGACCCTTATCGCCATCGTGGGCCGGCTTATGGTCCTGGGCGGCTGGCATCGTCACGATCGTTTGTCCGTCGGTGATTGCCAGTACGCTGGCCTCTTGCCCGACCAGTCGTTCTTCAATAATGAGACGGTTGCCGGCCTCCCCGAATTCCCGGTCCTTGGCAATCCGCTGTACCGCTTCTAGGGCCTCGGATCGATTGTTGCAAACGATGACCCCTTTGCCCGCGGCCAATCCGTCAGCTTTGACTACAACCGGCACATCCTCGCGGGCCGCTAGATGTTCTGCGGCGCTCGCGGCGTCGCCAAACGTGCGGAACTCAGCTGACGGCACATCAGCGTGTCGCAGCAGATTCTTGCAGAAGACTTTGCTCGCTTCGAGTTCGGCCGCGTGCCCGGAGGGGCCAAACGTCCGGACGCCGGCTGCCGAGAAGGCATCGACAATGCCCGCTGCCAGGGGCCCTTCGGGCCCGACCACGGCTAGGCCGATCGCGTTTTGTTTAGCGAACTCGAGGAGCCGGGGTACATCTGCATCACCGATGTCGATGTTTTCGATTTTGTGCTCAGCTTCGAGCGCCGTGCCGGCATTACCCGGGGCCACAAACACTTGTGTCACGCGCGAACTTTGGCCTATTTTCCACGCCAGGGCGTGCTCGCGACCGCCACCTCCCACCACCAGTACCTTCATTCCAGAACCTTCCTCACCCTGCCGCCGTCGAGCCGTCTCTCTGCGTGCGGTGCACTCGGCGGAACAGCGGTGTGATTTTAGTGGGGATCTGGGCGAGGTGGAAGCCATGGAAGCCAAATGGGGAAAATGATGTGCCGAGAAACGGTCCCGTTCGCCTCACAGTGGAGAAAAGCAACCCATGACCAAATATTCTGCAGGAGATTGGTTTTCCGGAAGGTATCGTTGTGATGTAGTTTTTGGTTATGTGTTCATTACTGTGACGGTTAAGAAAGCCAGTTAGAGGCGCACCGCCCTTGATGGCGTCGCCGCTGAACAAGACGCGACTACGCGGCAACCGCAACAGACACTTTTTGGTCTGTTCAGGCTGCTTTTTGCTAGGTCTCTGGCGGGTAATCTGCTAGAAAGAGCGGTTGACATTCGGCTTGAGCGAACGCTAAAGTGGGAGGGGCAGTTTGTGAAAAATGTCACAAACTATTGGGCCGCTTCTCAGGATGTCGCAAGTATTTACTGTGAAGAGGTTTGCGGCTCTAATCCGCCGCCAAGAGGTGGCCATGGCAGGTCGATGGGTCGGGTGAACTACCTGGCGCAAAGCGTCTACCGGTGGCAAGCCTAGGGATCAAAATATTTAGTTCTCACAACCGGCTGCTCAGCGAGCGGACCAGACGCAATGGCTGATAAGAAAAGGATGTCGGTCGAAGAGATGCTGGCAGCGGCTCGAAAAGCCGATGGAGGTAGCCAGACGCCCGACTCGACTGACGCTGCGCCGGCAGATCCGCCTCCAGTGGATTCCACCCCCGCGGCCGAGTCGGCCCCGGCGAAACCCGTGCCAGCGAAGTCGGCCTCGGGAGGCCGTCCGTCGGTGGCTGAGATGTTGGCGATGGCCCGCGCAGAAAAGTCGGGCGGTGCAGTGCCAGCTGAGAAGAAACCCTCGCCTGGAAAGTCCTCCTCTGGGAAAGATGCTGCCAAGCCGGCGGCAAAAAAAACTGTGGCCGCAACTAGCGCCGAGCCGCGGGACACTGCAAGCATTCTCGCCGCTGCACGCAAGGCGTCGAAGGCCGGCCCCATGAGTAAGGCCGAGGCCGCGGCAAAGTCGAAGGCTGACCCTGCCGCCAAGGCGAAAAAGATTGTTGTGCCACCCTTGCCGGAAAAGCCGGCCTATGCGCGGTTGCAGCCCTCAGTGCCTAAGGCCAAGGCAAAGGGCGCCGCGGACGAAGAGCGGCGTACGTTTCTGGGCATCGGCTTCTGGTCGCTGGGGGCCGTGTCGGCGCTGTGGGCATTTGCGACGCTGAAGTTTATGTTTCCCAACGTGCGTCGCGAGCCGCCCAGTAAGTTCAAAGTCGGGTTTCCCGACTCCTTTCCTGCCGGGCAGGTACAGACAAAATTCAAGGCTCAGTTCGGGGTTTGGATTTCGAACGCTGAGTACAACGGCCAGCGGCAACTTTACGCACTCAAGTCGGTTTGTACCCATCTGGGTTGCACGCCCAGTTGGTTGGAGGCTGAGCAAAAGTTCAAATGTCCCTGTCATGGTAGTGGTTTTTACAAGGACGGGATCAACTTTGAGGGCCCCGCGCCGCGGCCCCTGGAGCGGTGTGCCATCCGAATTGCCGACGATGGCCAGATAGAAATTGACAAGAGCCGCACGTTTCAGGAAGAGATGGGCCAGTGGGAGGACGCGGCCTGCTACATACCCGTATGAATTTCGTTTGGAGAATATGATTGACCAATCCGAGTTACGAATTGCGATTAGCAAGATAGGTGCGCGGAACCGGCTGTCCGAAACGTTGATGGTTTCGACGCAGGTCCTTTCGCAAGTTTGTGACTGTATCCCCTTAACCAGCTTCCTTACGCTGTAGGGTTTCACCCCGCGCCCCCCCCTAATTCACTAGATCTTGTAAACTACGGAATGCCCAAACGGGCAGAACGCCAACCCGCAGCGGACCAGCCCCCACACTCATGCCCTCACTCAGCGACATCGTTCGCGAATCTCAGATCTGGAAAAGCGTCTTCCGGCATCCCATGCCGGTTGATCGCCGCAATCGTATTGTGGTGATGCTGACCAACTTTTTCCTGCACTTGCATCCGGTGTCGATCAAGAAGCAGGGCATCGCTCTTTCGTATACTTGGTGTATGGGGGGGGTCACGTTTTTTCTGTTTCTGGTCGAGACTGTCACCGGCGTGCTGCTGATGTTTTATTACCGGCCGACGGTGGAGTGGGCTTATACCGATATTCAAATGCTGCGAGATGTTCATTCGTTGGGAATCATGCGCGAGATCCATCGCTGGGGCGCTCATGCGATGGTCATAACGGTGTGGCTGCACATGTACCGTGTTTTCCTCACCGGGAGCTACAAGCCGCCTCGCGAGTTTAACTGGGTTGTGGGAGTGTTTTTGCTGTTGCTGACCCTCCTTTTATCGTTCACCGGTTATTTGTTGCCGTGGGATCAGTTGGCCGTTTGGGCCATCACGGTAGGTTCGAATATGGCCCGTGCAACACCTTTCTTGGGACACGAGGGTCCCGGTCAGCAATTGCTTACCCTCGGCGGTGTGGACATGATTACCAACGCGTCGGACGCCCGCTTTGCGCTTTTAGGTGCGCGCGAAGTAGGCGAAGAAACGCTCAATCGTTTTTATATTTTGCATTGTATTGCCATCCCACTTGCAGTGGCTTTGCTCCTGGCAATCCACTTTTGGCGGGTAAGAAAGGACGGTGGCATTAGCGGACCGCTGTAGGAACCTGGGGTTACGAGTTTGGGGCTCCTGGTTTGGGGCTAGGCGCACCGGAAACGGTTTCCTGGTCCTCCCCTTCCCTGGTCCCCGGTGCCTAGCCCTCAGCCCTGGTCGCTGGCCTCCTGATTCATGACGCACGGACTGACCGACGCACAGTTTTACGAAATGGTCGCCTCTTTTTTGGGGCCGTTTTATGTTGCGCTGGCGGTGATGAACGGGCTGGCCGCACTCTACATTTGGCGCACCGGCCAGACGCGAGGTTGGTTCAGCGTTCCCCTCCCCCTTGTGGGCAAGAAGATTCAGATCACCAACGCGCAGATCTGGCTGCTGGTTGCGACCGTATTTGCCATTCTGGGTGCCCTGGCATGGTCAGCTGGATCGGCGGTTGCGGCGCTCTCGTTGCCCTCGCTGTGGCGCGAAACGATCAATAAAAGCACAGGGCCGGTTATTTACAGTGTCGGCACGACATTGGGCCTGATCGTGCTGTACTTCTTCCGTTCCTTCTTCGTTCGGCCGGCTGTTGCATGGTGGATATGGAACCTGATGTGGCTGTTTTTGGGTTTGTCGATGACCGATCGCGATTTCTATGAAATCGTCGCCAAGCCTGACAATGTGCCCATTGTGATGCTGGTGTTCCTGTTGGCGTTCTTTACCTGGTTGGGTACGTCGCAGGCTGTGGAGAACGACCGCCGTGCCGAGCGGGGTGAGCCGCCCCGGGAAAAAGTCAACGACGAAAAAGTGCTGGTGTGGCCCGACCTGGTCTACACCGAGCTGATTTGCATGATTGCGTTGACGGCTTTTCTTATCTTTTGGGCGATTGCGCTCCAGGCTCCCCTTGAAGAGCCGGCCAGTAGTGTCAAGACTCCCAATCCCTCCAAGGCGCCTTGGTACTTTTTGGGCCTACAGGAGATGCTCGTTTATTACGATCCCTGGATGGCCGGCGTGGTGCTGCCTAGTTTGATCGTCGCGGGGCTCATGGCGATTCCCTATATCGACTTCAACAAAAAGGGAAATGGCTACTACACGATCAAGGATCGCAAGTTCAGCTATGCGGTATTTCAGTTTGGTTTTCTGGAAATGTGGGTGACGCTGATCGTGTTGGGCACACTGCTGCGAGGGCCGAATTGGAATTTCTTTGGTCCCTATGAGTACTGGGATGCGCACAAGGTCGAAGCGCTAAACAATGTGAATCTTTCAGAAGCGATCTGGAACAAATTGTTTAATATGTCCCTGCCCGGGACGCCTGCCCTGGAGAATTGGCCGGTTCTGCTGCGGCCGTTCGGCCAGTTTTTGGGACTTCTGTTTGGTCGTGAGCTGCCTGGAACCTTGCTGGTGCTGGGTTACTTTATCGCACTGCCGCCGGTCATGGCGCTCACGGTGTTTCGCAAGTTTTACAGCCGCATGGGATTCATCCGTTTTATGGTAATGGCCAACCTGCTCCTTTTTATGGCGGCCCTGCCCATAAAAATGGTCCTCCGTTGGGTTTTCAACCTCAAGTATTTGATCGCAATCCCGGAATATTTTTTCAATTTTTGATCAGAGCCTTTCCGCTTACAACTCTCGGCAAACAGAGCTGATAGCCAACAGCAAATAACTCCATCATGCCCGCAACTGAACAAACCTGGCGCAATCAAAAAGTGATGCACGTCGTCTTTGGTGCGTCTGCGCTGGTGATGGTGATTTCTACGCTGTGGATGATGGCCAGCGATCACAATCGCGAGTGGAAAGATTGGCAGCTTGAAGATCGGAAAAAGGAAGCCTGGATGACTCGGGCCCGCCGCGAAAAGCTGAGTACCCAGTTTGCCGCTGAGATGGAAGCATTTGACGGCGAGCTGCAAGGGATTGCCATCGAATCGATTGCTGAGGAGCACGTCACACAGTTCAAGAACCTAGTAACGAGCGAGGATGCACGGCTGGCGGAGGCGGGCAGGGAAGAGAAGGCTGGCAATTTTGCAAAGCTCGACGCTGAGTTTGCCGCGTATGGCCAATACGCTGATGCGGCCCGAGTAGCGCGCGGCGAAATCAACCAAGTGGGCGCGGTGGTAGATCAGGCCATGGCGGGCGCAGCGGAGAAAGCTTCGGGCGACACAACGCATAAACGGGTGGACACCGTGCTAAAAGCTGCGCTGGTGACCAATCGGCAGGCAGCGCTCGCCGCACGAAAAGTCTTGATGGGCGAATTTTCCAGGTTCGTTCGGGAAGCAAAGCGACGTGAGAAGCAGCTTGTCGGTCGGCGGAAGTTTGTCAGTGCCGACCGCACCGCTGCAGTGAGCGAAAAGGGCCTGAAGGTCGGCGAGGGGGCAGACCAAGGAGTGATTGAGGCGTTGCAAGCACGGATTCAGAGTTATTCCGACCAGATTACAGAACTTACGGGTCAGATCGGATTTGCCAAGACGTATCGCATGGACTTGGAATCGATTATCGGCCGAATCGACGCTGCCAAGAATAAGGTCACTAAGCAGCGCCAGGCCATCTCCACCGAATTAGCCCGACTGGACGATGTTGCGAGCAAGAATACCTGGAATGTCGGCGAGTGGGTCACCCGGTGGCCCGTACTCAATGCGCTCTACGATGGCAACGTGCGGATCGATCAGATCTGGCTGCCCGACATGACAATCAATTATAATTTTTCGCAAGTGGCGCGCTTCGATCGCTGCAAGAGTTGCCATCAAGCCATTTCGCAAACCGCCGCAGGCACAGCTACAGAGCCAGCCTATCCAACTCTGCCTGCGCACCATCGCGACCTGGTGATTGAGTTAGCCACACCCGGCGCTCCGCCGGAATTAGAGAGTGCTTCTCCAGAGGATTTGCCGGCGGTTTACGGCTTGAATTTGGCAGATGAAGGGGTAATGGACTCCGCCGACGTGACGGTTCATTATGTGTTGCCCGAGAGTGCCGCAGCGAAGGCCGGGCTTGAGTCGGGCGACGTCATTCGCCTGGCCGGTGACCAGCCTGTTTACGATCGCGAAACGGTCGCGGAGTATCTGCTCAATCGGTCTGATTGGGGGCGGGCGGCCTCGCTGTCGATTCGCCGTGGCTTTGATCACCCGTTTACGTCACATCCGCGGCTCGACCTTTACCTGACGGATTCTAGTCCCCACCCCGAAAAAGTGGTTGGCTGTACGATTTGCCATGATGGGCAGGGGAGCGGAACCGAGTTCCCCTGGACTTCGCACACGCCCGACAACGCCGAGCAGCAGCTCAAGTGGACTCGCGAGCACGGTTGGTTTGATAATCACCATTGGATTTTTCCGATGAAGGCCGCGCGCTTCGCGGAGAGCAACTGTCTCAAGTGCCATTTCGATAAAGGGGCATTGGAGGCCAGCGATCGCTTCCCGGATACTCCCGCGCCGAAACTGGTGCAAGGCTGGACGCTGGTCGAAAAGTATGGCTGCTTCGGCTGCCACGAAATTGGAGGCTTCGATGGTCCCGATTCTCGCACCGGGCCCGACATCCGGCTCGCACCCAACTACAGCGAAGTTGCCCAGCAGATACTTCGCGATGGCGGACTTTCGGCCCAGCAGCGCACCGTAGCTGAGACGCTGGTTCAGACGCCGGGCGACGATCGAGCCCGCAGGGAACTGGCCGTCGCGATTCTGAAAGATGCCGAGTTGGCCAAGCGGGGCGAGGCGGGCGCCACGGCGAGCTTGAGCGCGGGCACTCATGAACTAGCGGTCTCGCTCAAAGACGTAGAAGCGCCGGGATCGTATCGCAAGGTAGGGCCGAGCCTCCGCTTCTTGGGATCGAAAGTCGACTTCGACTGGCTCTATAGTTGGATTGAGGAGCCGGCCAACTTCCGGCCTTCGACGCGGATGCCACAATTTTTCAACTTGCACGAGCATTTGCTGGATTCCGAAGACAATGACGAACTCGAAACTGCCAAAAAGTTTGAGCCAGTCGAGATTCGCGCCCTGACAGAGTTTTTACTCGCCGCCAGCAGCGATTTTAGTTATCTGTCGCCGCCGGAAACAGTGACGGAGAAGCCATCGGCCGAACGGGGTAAGTGGCAGTTCGAATCGCGCGGCTGCTTGGCCTGCCACTCGCACAGCAGCTTCCCGGGCATTGCCGCTGACCAGGGGCCCGACTTGTCGCGCATTAGCAAAAAACTTGATAACACCAATGGTGCACTGTGGCTTTATTCTTGGGTCAAACAGCCGCACCGTTATCACGTGCGGACCAAAATGCCGGAGTTATTTCTCGACCCCATTGAAGAAAAAGATGAAACCGGCAAGCCAACAGGCCGATTTACCGATCCGGCGGCCGACATCACCGCGTTCTTGTTAGCCGCAAAAACGGATTGGATCGTTCCTAATCACGAGCGCGAGTGGACGCCTAGCCAGGAAAAAGACCTGGCCGATCTGGCCCAGGAATGGCTTACTAGCGACGCCATTCCGTCGGCCCGCGCGGAGAGTTTTATTCATGGCAATGGAATCCCATCGCACCTGGAACCCAAACTAAAGGCGGACGAAAAAATCCTGATCGGACTGAGCAATGTCAATCGGACACAGCGTCTGAGTCAGTACGTGGCCCGCCGCACGATTAGCAAGTACGGCTGTTTCGGCTGCCACGACATACCAGGGTTTGAAGACGCCAAGCCCATCGGCACGGCTTTGGCGGAATGGGGGCGCAAGGACTCATCTAAGCTGGCGTTTGAGAATATGCACAAGTTCTTGGAAGGCGCGGGTAATCCCGGCCTTCAGGCCCATGTAGGCGGAGACGATGTTCATAATGCGCATGTTGAGCATGGCCATCTCGACCCGGCTGATTTCGATTCGGATACCAGCTACTACATCCAGTCGCTCAACTCACATTCCCGCGACGGATTTATCTGGCAAAAACTTCGTATGCCGCGCAGCTACGATTACAAGACGACCCAAAATAAAGGATACAATGAGCGGCTGCGCATGCCCAAGTTTCCCTTGAGCCCGGAGGAGCGCGAAGCGATCATTACCTTTGTGCTGGGCCTAGCCAACGAAGCGCCGGCGGAAAAGTATGTTTATCGTCCCGATGCGCGGCAGCAGGCCATTGTGGAAGGGGCGCATGTCCTCGAAAAGTTTAATTGTGGCGGGTGCCACACGCTTCGGATGGAGCGGTGGGACATTGCCTATGAGGAGGGTCAGTTCGACACGCCTTCGACAGTGGTCGATTTTCCCTTCTTGGGTAGATCATTCTCGGACAAGGAAACTGCAGCCTCTAAGAGAACTGATGCGCGTGGCCTCATGCACGTAAGTCTTCACGGGCAGCCATTGATGAGCCAGGAGACCGGTCTGGCCCAACGGGTCGATGATGAAGCGACGCCGCTGGAGGCGGACGACGACGAGTCCGATCCTTATTATCGGTTTAAATTGTGGAAAGATAGTCTGGTGGATGGTCAAGCGTGGCTGGTGGGGATGCAGGACTTGCTGGTGCCCGCTGCCCGTGACCGTTACGGCCCCGCGGTCGGCAAGGCCCACCCTGCATGGGGCGGTAAATTGACGCGTTACCTATTCCCGCGTGTGATTGCTGAGACGCAGCGGACCAATCCGCAGGCGAAAGGTGCAGAGGCCTGGGGTTGGTTGCCGCCCCCACTCATGGCGGAAGGCGAGAAAGTGCAAACGGACTGGTTGCACGGTTTTCTGATGGACCCGGTCCCGATTCGCCCGGCCGCAATTATGCGCATGCCTCACTTTCACATGTCAACGGAAGATGCTGCGAAATTGGTGAATTACTTTGCCGCTGTTTCTGATTCCGAGTTTCCCTACGAGTATAAGTCGCGGCAAAGGGCCAGTTATCTGGCGGAGCAAGAATCCGGATATCCGGATCGCATGCAGGAGGGCATGAATATTGTCGTCAATCCGAACTACTGCGTAAAATGCCACGCAGTAGAAGACTTTGAGCCCAATGGCGATCCGACTACCTTTGGCCCGAATTTAGCCGACGTCCATCGGCGGCTTAGGCCGGAGTACTTGCGCAAGTGGGTGGCCAACCCGAAACGCATTTTGCCCTACACTGGCATGCCCGTGAATATTCCTTACAAGCCGGGCGCGTCGGGTATTGCCGAGGAGTTATTCCGCGGCACGAGTATCGAACAATTGGATGGCTTAGTCGATCTGCTGATGAATTTTGACACCTACGCGCGTCGGCAGACGCCCATTACGCCGCTGGTGGAAGAATCCGCCGCGAACAGTGATCCCAATACATCCGCAGCGACGGACGCCGAGTCTTCTCAGAGATGACCGGAGTGTGCGGCTAAACAAAACAAGAGAAAAAAACCGAAGAAAGTATCCCCAGGAAAGAATCTTATGAGACACGTGTTGAGCCTTTGGATGGCGGTGCTGGTAACATCTGTAATGCCGTTGTGCGCAGGCGCTGCGGAATGGGGTTCCCTCAAAGGCCAGCTGGTATTCGATGGCACGCCGCCAGAGTCCAAGTCGATTCAGAATATTGCTCCGGACACCGAGTTTTGTTCGAAGAACGAGCTGGTTGATGAAACACTGGTGGTAGGGGAAGAAAGGGGCTTGGCCAATGCGTTTGTCTATTTGTACCTGAAAAAAGGCAAAACGGTTGCTGTGCATCCGGATCTGGCAGAGCCTAGCGACAAGCCGGTCGTGCTGGATAACAAGGGGTGCCGGTTTCACCCGCGCGCGCTCCTGGTACGTACGGGGCAGCCTTTTGAGATCCGAAATTCCGATATGGGTGTTGGGCATAATACGAATTTACAAACATTGTTTTCCAACCCGCCGTTCAATCAAATGGTTGTCAACGGTAAACCGGAGACGAGGATGTTCCAAAAAAGGGAGTCGTTCCCAGCCCCCGCAGCTTGCAATATCCATACCTGGATGAAAGCATTTGTACTCATCCGCGACAACCCGTACATGGCTGTCTCGGATGCCAGGGGGAATTTTGAGATCAAAGATATTCCTGCTGGACCACACGAGTTTATTTTTTGGCATGACCCCGCGGGCATGCGCGGCATGGCCGTCGGTAAGAAGGAAACCGACAGGAAGGGTCGGGTCAAGTTGGACATTGCCGCTGGAAAGACATTGGACCTAGGTGAAATCAAAGTATCCGCATCGGCCTTAAGGCTTTGATCTTAGGACCTTCCTGCCCAATAAATATGAATACACATATTATCCTAACCTGTTCGGGGCTTTTGGTCCGTTGCCGATTATCGGCTGCGTTTCTGTCAGTCGTGTGTTTCTTGATGGTGACCGGTTGCCAGCGCGCCGAAGAGCTAGGACCGGTGGCCGAACCGGCGTCAGTTGCCGAGATTCGCCAGGCGTTTTCCAGCGGTGCGGACGCGTTGGCCAGTGACGGGGCGGCAATCGCAACCGGAACCGGTTGGGCAACGCTCAGGGGCCAATTTGTGTACGACGGCACCCCGCCCCAGATGAAACCCTACGATGTTCGAGGTGAGGATCGAGCCAAGTGCTCCCGCGCCGGTAAGGCTCCGCTTCAGGAGACGTTATTGGTTGATCCAGAAACCATGGGAATTGCCAACGTCGTGATTTTTATCCGCGACGCGGCGCGTGTGCACGAATCAGCCCAACCTAACGATGAATCGATCGTGTTTGATCAAAAGGAGTGCGTCTTTCTTACCCATGTGGCGGCCATGACGGTGGGCCAAACGCTAGAGATCAAGAATAGTGATCCCATGGGCCACAATACAAAAATCGAAGGTCGAAAGAACGTTTTCAATCAAAGTGTTCCCGCGAACGAGACCCTTGTGTTTTCCCCGCAGAAAGAGGAGCCGGTGCCAGTGAGTGTGGCGTGCAGTATTCACCCGTGGATGGCGGCCTACTTCCTGCCACGTGCCAATGGGTACCACGCGGTTACGGGCGCTGACGGTTCGTTTGAAATTGCGAACGTGCCGGCTGGCGAAGTCTTGGAGTTTCAGGTTTGGCACGAAAGTGTGGGAGCCCGTGACGGCGGACCTTTGGTATTGGAGACCCCCGAGGCCAAATCGCTCAAGTGGTCGAGAAAAGGGCGATTCAAGATTCGGCTAGAAGAAAATGAAGAGAAGGTACTTAATCTGACGGTTCCTGCCTCCGCCCTGGGCGGCTAACAACAGCAACAGGTTTTGTCGGTCGGAAGATGAACTACCCTACACTTAACAAGCTGGAAGCGTTTACCAAGCTGCAAGGTCTGTGTGTCCTTGCCGTAGTGCTCGCGGCCGGCTGTGATACGGCGGAGCCTCCCGCGTTCCGGCTTAATATGGTCGAGGCGGTGGTGCGAGAAACACCCCCCGAATACTCGCAGGAAATTTCCGACGTGCTGGGCGCTATGTTTGGTACCCCAGACCAGCCCTACGCTTTGGCCGAAACGGGGCTTGATCAGGCCAAGCTTGACATGGCGGCGGGCCCCGCTTGGAGTGATAAGAAGGGCACTAATTTTGGCCTCTACCGCAAACATTGTGTTCACTGCCACGGCGTGACCGGCGATGGCCGCGGCCCGACTGCCCGGTTTCTCAATCCCTATCCTCGCGACTATCGACCGGCCGTCTACAAGTTCAAGTCTACGCTCAATGCGGCGCGGCCGACCGATGCCGATTTGCATCGTGTACTCATGAACGGCGTTCCCGGAACGGCGATGCCTTCGTTTTCCCTGTTGCCTGGATCAGAGGTCGAAGCCTTGGTCGAGTACGTTAAGTACTTGAGCATTCGTGGCCAAATGGAAAGCGCCCTGCACATGGTCGTTTACGAGTTGGAAGAAGAAGAGGTGGTCGACGAAAACGGCGAACCGCGCCGGGACGAAGCAGGCGAACCCTTGTTGCAGCGCACGCCTCTCAATCCGGCAACCTACCCGGAGCAACGCGAAGAGATACTGAGCTATTTGGAAGAGCTTATGGAGGGCTGGAATACGGCCAACGAGCAGATTATCGTGCCGGCCGAGGATCAGATTCCCGGAGACGATCGCTTGCCGGAAGAAGTTTTGGCTTCGGCCGAGGCGGGCCGCAAGCTCTTTTATGGCAAGGCGGATTGCAAAAAATGCCATGGCCCAACGGCGCTGGGCGATGGCCAGCAAACGGATTACGATAATTGGAACAAGGTCCACCATGAATTCCTGGTCGAGATCGGTCGCAAATCAGAGTCCATCGTTAAGCGTGTGGGCGACGGAGAGCTGGACAAAGCAGCTGAGCAGCAGCTTATTAACGATCGGGTTGAATTGGCGCGCTGGCAGGGAGTGGCCGCGACATTGTACAAGCCTCGCAATGCCATCCCCCGCAACTTACGACAAGGTATCTATCGGGGTGGTAGGCGGCGGATCGATATTTTTCATCGCGTCTTCACGGGCATTGCCGGCACACCGATGCCGGGCAGCGGCCCGGCCAGTCCGGGAGCCAAGGGAACGTTGACCGAGGCTCAAATGTGGAATCTTGTCGATTATGTTTTGTCGTTGCCTTATGAGCCTCCTAGCCAGCCGCTTAAGGCCCTGCCGGTAAACGTGGACGAAGTCCTATGACTAACCAACCCAGTATGCATCTGAAAGACGATTCGCCCCTGAAACAGTCAGGAGTTTTTTCGGTGCGCAGCCCGCGTTCATAGCGCAGCCCGGAGTAGAATCGCAGCCCGGAGTAACAACGTGAAACGTTTTTGGAGCTTCCTGTTTTTTTTGGTGCCCGTTGGCGGGGTAGCCACCTTTGTGGCTGCGCCCTACTTGCGTCTTTGGTTGCCTGTTGATGTTTCCGAGCATGGGCGGACGATTGACGACTTGTTTATGTTTATCCTGGCACTCACGGGAGTTGTCTTTGTTGTAACCGAGGGTGCCCTTTTCTACTTTTCCTGGAAATACGACGCCAACTCGAATAACGCGCCGGTTAAGTATTCTCATGGGAGCCATGCCCTGGAATTGGTGTGGACGATTCTACCCGCGGTGACGCTGCTATTCATCGCGGTTTTCCAAATGGAGGCGTGGGCGAGGGCGAAGATGAAGCCGCCTGATATCGCGCCGCTGGTGGAAGTTACCGGCCGGCAGTTTAACTGGGATTTTCGTTACCCAGGGCCTGACAATAAGCTTTATACCATCGACGACATCGTTCGTACCGATGGAAGGCTTTATTTGCCGGTGAACGAAGATGTGCTGTTGAAGATTACCAGCGCCGATGTTTTGCACAGTTTTTTTCTGCCTAATTTGCGTCTCAAGCAGGACGTCATTCCCGGCATGGACCAAAGCATGTGGTTCAAAGCCAAAGCCGTAGGCGGATTCGACATTGTTTGCGCCGAACTCTGTGGCTGGGGTCACTACAAAATGAAGGGCCGCGTCTATTTTTTGCCACGTTCCAAGTACGAAGAAAAGCTGGAAGAAATGCGCCAAGAACAAAACACTATGCGCGTCGGAGTTCCCGAGGATGATGACGAATGATGAGCAAAGTGGGCCGTTAGCCCAGTGGAGAGCCCGACTGGGTTGTCTAGCAGTTTCTGCGAGGTTCAACCTTTACCGCCAACCCTCGATTACCGGCCCTTGATTGCCAGCCGTCAATCCCTAACCGTCAATCCCCAACCTTACCCCCTTACCCGCCAACTATGAGCACTGCGACTGCCGATACCCACGCCGATGCCCATGCCCATACGGGGCACGCCGGTGGGTTTTTATCGACCTATGTCTTCTCGCTCGATCACAAGATCATCGGACTGCAGTTCTTGTTCAGTTCGCTGATTTGGTTTTTGATCGGCGGTCTGTTGGCGCTTGGCATTCGCTGGCAGTTGGCGTATCCCTGGCGGCCCATGCCCATTTTGGGCGACCTGTTGGCCGGTGCCGAGGGTGGCCAGATCGCGCCCGAAGTTTACACCATGCTCGTCACCATGCACGCGACGGTGATGATATTCTTTGTCATTATCCCGGTGTTGACCGGGGCGTTCGGCAACTTCTTGATTCCGTTGATGATCGGCGCCGACGATATGGCCGTGCCGACGCTCAATATGCTGAGCTATTGGTTTATGTGGCCAGCATTTGTTTGCATGGGAGGCAGTTTTTTCGTGGAAGGAGGTGCCTCCCAGGGGGGCTGGACGGCCTATCCACCCTTTGCGCTTACCCAGGGTACTGGGCAGTTTTTGTGGCTAACGGGGCTTACCTTGGTGGGCATCTCGTCGATGATGGGATCGGTCAACTACATGACTACGATCATCCAAATGCGGGCTCCCGGCATGACGATGTTTCGTTTGCCCATGACCATTTGGGCCATGTTCATCACGGCGATACTACAGGCCTTTGCCTTGCCGGTGCTGACCGCTGCCAGCTTTATGCAGATAACCGATTTGAAGCTGGGCACCGGGTTTTTCATTCCGGAGGGCTGGTCGACAAATAACCGGCCCATGGCCTCGGGCGGCGGGCAGCCGCTTCTATGGCAACATTTGTTTTGGTTTTATAGCCACCCGGCCGTTTACATTATGATCTTGCCGGCCATGGGTATGGTTTCCGACATAATTAGTTGCTTCGCACGGAAGCCGCTGTTCGGATATAAGCCCATGGTCTATTCCATCTCGGGTATCGCCGGTCTGGGATTCATTGTTTGGGGCCACCATATGTTTGTCTCGGGCATGAACCCCATGCTGGGCATGACCTTCATGGTTTCGACCATGCTGATCGCCCTACCGAGTGCGATTAAGACCTTCAATTGGCTGGGTACGATGTGGGGCGGCAAGATCCAGTTTACTACACCCATGCTCTTTGCCGTGTCATTCGTTTCGATGTTTATCATCGGCGGCCTCAGCGGTATTTTCATGGCCGCCACGCCCATCGACATCTTCATTCATGACACCTACTTCATTGTGGCCCATTTTCATTACGTACTTTTCTCTGGTACGGCGATGGCTGTGTTCGGTGCGATCTACTATTGGTTTCCAAAGATGTTTGGTCGCATGATGAACGACTCCTGGGGCAAGGTCCACTTTGCTGTCACGTTTGCATTGCTCAACTGTGTTTTCTACCCGATGCACATCTTGGGCATGCAGGGCTTTCCGCGGCGGCTTGCCGATCCGTACCATTACGAAACCTTCCGCAATGCGCTGCCGATGAACCAGTTTATTAGCTACTGCGCCTTTGCGATGGTCGGCATGCAGGTCATCTTTGTGATTAACTTCTTAGGCAGCATTTTTTTTGGACCCCGCGCGGGCCGCAATCCGTGGCATTCCAATGGCCTTGAATGGCAGGCCCCCAGCCCGCCGGGCCACGGCAATTTTGACTTCCAACCCATCATCCACCGCGGGCCCTACGAGTATGGGGCGCCGGAGGTGGAAGACGATTATTATCCGCAGACGATGCCGCCGCCCGCGGTCGACAAAACCAAATGACTTATGATTCAATGAACCAGTGACCCGCAACAACGAAAAAATTCGTCCTTCCCCTTGGCCCCACCGTTGGGCCTGGCTCCTTGCCTGCGCCACCTTCCCGCTCATTTGGGTTGGGGGGCTGGTAACCACGAACGATGCGGGCATGGCGTTTCGCGATTGGTTGACCTCTGACGGAACGTTTTTTCTCTTTTATGACTGGCTGAGCGCGGCGGGCGACAAATTTGTCGAGCATGGTCATCGGCTGCTGGGGGCGCTGGCCGGCTTCTTGTCGCTTGGGCTAGCGATTGTTACCTGGCGGTGTGAATCACGCGGCTGGGTGCGTCAACTAAGCCTCTTAGTTTTGGCCAGTGTGGTCCTGCAGGCAGTTTTGGGAGGCATGCGGGTGGTACTCGACGAGCGCGTGCTGGCCCTGATTCACGGGTGCACGGGGCCGTTGTTCTTCTTGCTCTGCGTGATGATGGTGGTGGTGACCTCGCGCTGGTGGAAGAGTGGGGTGACTCTTGCGGAAAAGGGGCCCGCCGCAAAAGTTTTTCGTCTGGCCGTGCTTTGTACGGGGCTCGCCTATTTGCAATTGGTGGTGGGCGCCGCATTGCGGCATAGTCCTCGCATGACACATGAGTCGGCGGGAGGCGTTTTTCAATTGGCCGTTTATTTCCATCTGGTGTTAGCGGCTTTGATCGTAGCGTACGTATTTCTGTTGGCGTGGAAGTGCTTCCGCCATCGGTTGCAGCGCGTGACCGGGCTGGCCCTGCTGGCCTTGGTGGCGATGCAGATTTGTCTTGGTTTGGGGAGCTGGCTCGTAAAATATGGTATGCCAAGTTGGGCCACCAGGCTCTTGGGCGAAAGGACCTTCGTCAATCATGCAGACGATGGGCTGCAAGCCGCGCTTGTGACCAGTCACGTTGCGACCGGGTCATTGATCCTGGCGGCATCGCTGGTGATTGCCTTGCGCGTTGCCCGACAGTTGGATTATGGATTGGCCAAACTGCCGCAGGTCCGTTTTGGCCAGGGAGAGACCGTGTCATGAGCGCATCGATCCAAACATTGGGGACTGCGGACCGGTCCGGGCATGCGATTGCCAGACGCTTGGCCGACTACTTGGAAATGACCAAGCCCCGCATCGTGGCGCTGGAGCTAATTGTAGCCGGCGTGGCGGCCTGTGTGGCGATGCCCCATGGACTGGACGCGGTGGTTGTAATGCATGCCCTATTTGGCACGGCGTTAGTCGCCGCCAGTGCCAGCCTGGCTAACAGTTGGTGGGAGCGCGAAGCCGATACGCAGATGCAGCGCACCGCCAATCGCCCATTGCCGACACGGCGCGTGACCGGCGCCGAGGCGCTGTGTCTGTCTGCGCTAACACTGACCGTCGGAATGAGCTGGCTAGTGCTTCGCGTCAACCTGCTAACCGCAGCCCTTGGTTTGGCGAGTTGGGGCATTTATGTTTTGCTCTATACACCCCTTAAAAAGCGCACCTCGCTCAATACGGTTGTGGGTGCCGTGTCGGGCGCGATTCCCATACTGATGGGATGGACGGCCACGGGCGCGGAGATGAATCTGATGGCCTTCGCCTTGGCTGCCGTATTGTTCCTGTGGCAGTTTCCGCACTTCATGGCGATCGCCTGGCTATACCGTAACGATTACGCCCGCGCTGGGCATCAGATGCTACCGGTGGTCGATCCGTCGGGTGCGCGGTGTGGTGCTCAGGCGGTTATGGGGGCGCTGCTGCTGATTCCCGTGAGTTTGATTCCTGCGGTGATGCCGACTGGCGGCAGTCCGCTCGTTTATTTCGTGTGGGCTTTTTTTCTGGGGATGGCCCAATTGGGCTTGGCAGTGAGTTTTGCCATTTATCGCAACGAAAAGTCGGCCCGCATGCTGCTCCGCGCGACCCTCCTGTACCTCCCTGCCTGGATGGCGATGTTGTTAGTTGTCACGTTTTAAGTGGGGCGGGCAATGCTTACCCACGATTTTGATGAAACGCAAAAAGTAGAACCATGAGCAACGACGACCACGACCACGACTCTAGCTCGGGCCTCGGCCACCACTTCGAGCATCAGCCTGCGCTGCCGATCTCCCGCGGCAAGACGTTCATGTGGCTATTTTTGTCGACGGAAATTATGTTCTTCGCCGCGCTAATCGGCACCTACATTGTGCTCCGATTTGGTGCGATCGCTTGGCCAAGTACGCATGATGTGCATTTGGCAGAGATCTGGGGAGCCGTCAATACGTTTGTACTGATCTGTTCTAGTGTCACGATTGTGTTGGCCCTCGAGGCAGCCAAAAAGAATAACTCGGGCCTCGCCAAAGGATGGATGTTGCTCACGCTATTGTTGGGCACAGTTTTCCTAGGCATCAAGATGTACGAATACGGTCAGAAATTCTCTCATGGCATTTATCCGCAGTACCCGCATAGCGGAATCTACGAAAAGCCGGACGTTTATTATTCCCAGGCGGTGCGTAAACGGCTCGGTGAAATAAAAGGTGCGCTGCAGAATGTCGAGAAGCGCACCAAACAGCAGGATGAAAAAATAGCCCTGATTGACGACATCTCCCGCGAGCTTGTGGCGCCTGCCGAGGAAGCGCTGCGAGACCATCCAGACGCGCCCCTGGGGCGGCAGTTGCTATGGAAGTTGTCCGATAAGATTTACCCACGTGCTAGCGTGCACGAGCATCGCGGCGTGGGGCATGCTGGTCATCCCGACCATGGCCATCCCGACCATGGGCATCCCGATACTGGTAATTCTGATGCCGCCCATCGCGATCGGCGCGCGGTCGGTGAGCAGTCGGAGAGTCCGTTCCTGCTGGCCAATCTCCAAGATGGGGAGGAGACTGTGGCGGGTCACGACGCTTCAGGGCATCTAGTGGGCTTGAATGATCAATATGAGTGGCTGAAATTGCCGATCATGATACCTGGCGGAAACATGTGGGCTAGCACCTATTTTTTGCTCACCGGTTTTCATGCCCTGCACGTGGTTATCGGCTTGATAGCCTTTGCGATCCTGTTGATGATGACTCTTGGCAAGGCAAACGCTGGAGTGATCGAAAACGTTGGTCTCTACTGGCACTTTGTCGATCTGGTGTGGATATTTTTGTTTCCCCTATTGTATTTGTTTTAGAAAAGGTCACCCGCTGGCGGCTAGCGTCTGTTGGCTGACCCTTGTCGCTTTTTTCCTTCTGCTTTAGCACCCTTCCACCGAGCCCTTCATGTCTGAATCATCGCACGACGGCCCGCACGGCTCGTCGGATCATCACGAGTCGCATGGCAGCATTGGGTTATACCTTTCCATCTTTGTAGCCCTTTGTGTTCTGACCAGCTTTTCGTTTCTCACCTATTTTCCATTCTGGCGCAGTAGCGTACCGGTAGGTGTGAGCCGGGCCTTTATGATGGCCGTATCCTGCACTAAGGCGATGCTGGTGATTATGTTTTTTATGCATCTCAAGTGGGAGGCCAATTGGAAGTGGGTACTCACGGTTCCAGCAAGCTTTATGTCGGCGCTCTTGATTTTTGCGCTGGTGCCTGATGTAGGGCTTCGCATGCGTCATGCCTCGCACGATCGCATGATATATGCCGCAGAGGTTCCGGCCAACGAAGGTGCTACACTCGAGGGCTCGGGTGACGATCATTTGCACGACGCGCAAGAGCATCTGCAGGAAACTCCTGGGCAATCACAAGAAACGCACGAGCACGACGAAGAAGTTCGTCCTGCCGCTTAAGCATCTATTCATGCCCGCTACCCCCGCATTAACAATCTCCGAGGTTTCGTACCACTACGGAGAGCGTGTGGCTGTCGACCGGCTGTCGCTGGAGGTCGACGCGGGCGAGATATTCGTCTTTCTCGGTCCCAACGGCAGCGGCAAGACGACCCTGTTCCGCATACTCTCCACACTCATTCCGCTTCAAGCGGGCGAGGTGACCGTGTTGGGACGTAGCCTACGCGCGCAACTCCGCGCGGTGCGACACGAGTTGGGAGTCGTATTTCAAGCACCTAGTCTAGATAAAAAACTTTCCGTCGCTGAAAACCTGCAGCATCAGGGGCGACTCTACGGATTGTCGGCTGCGGAGATCCGTGAGCGGAGCAATCTTATGCTTGGGGCCCTGGGGCTAACCGACCGGGAGGGGGAGCGAGTCGAAAAGCTCTCGGGAGGGCAGCGGCGCCGAGTAGAACTGGCCAAGGGTATGTTGCACCGACCGCGTTTGCTGCTGATGGACGAGCCGAGTACTGGTTTGGACCCGGGCGCCCGGGCGGAGCTATGGAAATATTTGCGACAGATCCGCGAGCAAGATGGTGTTACGGTGGTGATGACGACCCACTTGCTCGAAGAAGCGGAGCGTGCAGACCGAATTGCCATCATGCACGAAGGCCGTCTGGCTGCCCTTGACGCCCCGACCGCCTTGCAAGCCTCGGTAGGCGGGGATTCGATTACCATCCGCTCAACTAAACCGGCCGAACTTGTTGAAGCGATTCGTGCAAAGTTTTCTTGGGAAGCGGTATTGCTGGATGGCGCGATCCGGCTCGAACAACCGTGCGGACACCTTTGGATTAGCAAGCTGGTAGAAGCTTTTCCAAGCGAGATCCAATCGGTTACATTGGGAAAGCCGACGCTGGAGGATGTGTTTATTGATTGTACGGGAGCGCCCTATGTTGAGCAGTGAGTAGCGAGGTTGAGCCGACGGCCAGCGAGTAATCTTGCTTGGCTCAGAAAAGCGCTTTTGGCGGATGGCATTTCCGTTGCCTGACTAGTACGAAAGCCGTTTTCTATTCAGATGACCTGACACCTGACACCTGACACCAACGACCCACGACGACAACCTTAGGCTGTACGCCTTATGGCTACTAACACGTTATCTTTGACTTCGGTCGGCGCTGTGATTGGTACGCTTATGGAGCGCGAAATTGTGCGTTTCTTTCGGCAGCGCAATCGGGTTGTCGGTGCCCTAGTGCAGCCGATCATGTTTTGGCTCCTGTTTAGCGCGGGGCTGCGTGCGAACGATTTAGGACATGCGTTTTTCTTTCCCGGAACGTTGGCGATGATTTTGTTGTTTACGGCCATCTTTGCCACCATCTCGATTATCGAAGATCGCCGCGAAGGGTTTTTGCAATCGGTGCTCGTATCGCCCGCGCCGCGGTGGGCAATGGTAGTGGGAAAAATTGCCGGTGGGGCAGAAATCGCCATGCTGCAGGCATTGTTATTCTTGGTGCTGGGCTGGTTGGCGCTTGGGCTTACCAGTTCGATGCTCGAGGTGGTTTGGGCCATCCTGATGATGGAGGTCATGGCGGTGGCCCTCACGTCGCTCGGCTTTCTTATTGCCTGGCGCATGGATTCGACCCAGGGTTTTCATGCGATCATGAGTGTGTTTTTATTTCCGATGTGGCTTCTGTCGGGATCGCTGTTTCCCGCCGAGCCGGGCGCATGGCTCACACGCGTTTCGCACTTCAACCCTCTTACCTACGGGGTAGCCGGTTTGCGCCATTATTTGCAGTTTGAAGGAGCGGCCGTTTCCACCGCTGGCCTGCCGTCGCTGGCGGTTTGCTGGTTGGTTTCCGTCGCGTTTGCAGCGGCCATGCTCGTCTTGGCCTGGCGCATTGCTGGCACGCGGACGACGGGAGATTTGCTGTGAAGAATTCGACGCTTCCCTATTGGCTTTCGCTGCTGGTGCTGCTAACGGCAAGTTACGGCGGCTGGAAGTGGTGGCAAGTGATGCAGTTTGAGCAGCGTCGCGCGGTCGGTGGCATTGAGGGTACGGGACCACCGCTTCAGGAGTTTCAACTTACCGAGCGGAGCGGCAAGACGTTTCATTCTGGTGACATGCAGGGTGGCGTGTGGGTGGCTAGTTTCTTTTTTTCTACGTGTCCGGGATCGTGCGCAAAACTGAATAGCAACATTAGGAGTTTTCACCAGCAGGAAGAGCTTTCCGAGGTGGTGTGGGTGAGCATCTCGGTGGATCCGGATACCGATACACTACCGGTACTAAGGGACTACGCAAATCGCTTTGATGCCGATCCCGAGCGGTGGCTTTTTTGCCGGGGAGACTTCAAGTACGTGCGCCGCATCGGACAGGAGTTTTTCTCGCTGCCCGTGCTATGGCGCGACCACAGCGACTACGGCGTGGTGATCGACCGGCAGGGTCAGGTTCGAGGTGCGTACAACCTCAACAAAACTAGCGAGCATGCCAGGCTGATAGATTTAATCCAGGAGTGTTTGGCGGAAGACGTCTCGGTTGGGGAAGAGGCCGGGCAGCAAGAGGGACATGAAGCAGGGCAAGACACCAGGCAACAGGCTGGGGTGGCGGCATGATCGTGGCTGCTGTAGCCCACCCGCTGGTTCACCTCAATGCAGGGCTCAACCTCTCGGCAACTGTGCTACTCCTAGCCGGTTACGTGTTGATCCAACGGGGACGCCGGCAGGCGCATGGCCGGGTGATGCTGGCGGCATTTGCGGTTTCTTGTCTTTTTCTTACCAGTTATGTGTGCTACCACGCGCAAGTAGGAAGCGTAAGATTTACGCATCCAGGTGTGGTGCGCTATGTTTATATGACGATCCTATTTACGCATATTCCTCTGGCTGCGGCCGTCCCCTTTCTGGCCCTGTGGACCATCTATTTTGCCCTCGCGGGGACCGGAGTTTGGAGGGCCAACCTCACCGACGAGCGCCGGGCGGTCCTGCTGGCTAGGCATCGCAGCCTAGCCCATTGGACATTCCCAATTTGGCTTTACGTATCGATTAGCGGAGTGGTGGTGTATGCGATGCTTTATCACCTCTGGCCTCCGGGCGCCGGATGAAATAGAATGAGTGCTGGAGATTTTGTCTTATGAAGCCCGTTATCCGTATTGTCCTGATGGTTGTGATGCTGGCAGCCGTGCTGCTGACAGCCACTGATCTGGTGGCATGTCCCACATGCAAAGACGGCTTGGCGGAGAATGATCCCGCCACAAGAGCCACGGCCGCAGGGTATTACTACAGCATCGTGTTTATGATGGCCATGCCTTTCCTGATTATCGGCACCTTCGGCAGCGCAGCCTATTTGTCGATTCGCCGAGCACGGAAAATTTAGCCCCGCCTGTAGATGTCACCAACTTGTAGACCTGTAAGCATCGCCAACCGGTAGGATCAGCCAGGCCCACATTTAAACATTGCTAACTCGCGGAGTTGAGGGATGCAGGTCCAGGTTTTCGGCTTGCGCGCCTAAGTGCTAAACGGCCGGGTCGGCCGAAAATTGGACCAGATCCAGCGCACCTGTACCCTATGTTGTTTGGTAGGACTCATGCACGCGCTTGCTCGCTTAATGCAGATGTTTGGTCTGGCGATTCCGCCGCTGGTGATGGTGGCTCAGTTTAATGGGGCAATCAAGACTGGCGAGATGCTGCAGTTTCTTTGCGTAGCGGTGGGCGTGTTTGTGCTGGGCTATACGCTACAAAGGTATGGTGGCGAAAAAAACGACCAATGACCTGATTCTCTTCGCGTCATGTGGGGGCTGCTGACGGGCTGATACACGTCTATAATGGTCCCATCGTTGGTTTCGTTTTCTCAGCACCCGTGCGACGCTCCCTATGACCCGCCGTTGCGTACCGCCGAGCAGGTACATCTGGGTGGCCGCGTTGGTCCTGGGGTGTGCCATTGGAGAATCGGCGCAGGCCGCAGAGGGTGCGGACAGTTGGCAGGCGGTGCCCGCGCGCTTGTATGAAGCGCGCGACGGTGAGCGGCGCTTATTGGACCGGTTGGAGCGATTTCTGGAAGAGACGCATTGGCAGGAGGCATTCGACGCCGGGGCGCAGCTTTTGGCGAGCGATAGCGGGGCGGTCGTCGCAGTGGGTCCGGAGCTTTACATAAGCGTGCAGGAGTATTGCCACCGGTTGTTCTCGCAATTGCCTGGCAAGCCGCTTGAGCAGTATCGCCAGCTTGTCGATGAAGGGGCGGAAGTCTGGTATCGCCGTGGAATTGCCCAGCGGGATGCGCCGTTGCTGCAACAGATTGTCGATCATGCATTTTGCAGCACCTGGGGCGACGACGCGCTGTGGGCCTTGGGCGAGATTGCTTTGGAGCGGGGGCGGTATGCCGAGGCGCGTCGATGTTGGCAGCGCATCAGCCCGCAGATTTTCAGTGAGCCCAGTGGTTTGTGCTATCCTGACAGCCAAATGGATCTGGCGGATCTGAGGGCCCGGCTGTTGCTGGTTTCCGTGCGGGCCCGGGATTGGGCGCGCGCCGAGGAGCAATTGGCCGAACTGCAACTTAAACACCCCGCGGCAGTCGGCAAACTGGGCGGGCGCAAAGTCGTTTATGCCGAGCATCTGGCGGCCCTACTTGAGCGGGCCCGTGGGAGTAGCGCAGTGCGAGCTAATCGGGACTGGCCCACATTCGCTGGCGGCTCGACCCGCACCAGCGTGGCGGCCACTGCCGACACGCACTACGACCAGCACTTCGCGCTGGTGCGCGGTGCGAGTCGAGAAGTTTTTCCTCTGGTAGTCGATGGTTTGTTGGTCTACCAGGACGAGTCCGCTGTTCTGGCCGTTGAGTTGGCTACCGGTACCCAGCGCTTTGCCATAGCCCAGAAAGTTTTTGAGCCCGCTTCGCACCGGATGCGGGAACTACCGGTTCCCGCACTTGCTGCTGCGGGGGATCTTGTTTTTGGCGCGTCCGGCATACCGGTAGGTCTGCGGCAGGGCGGACAAGCGGAAGTCGCAGCCAGTGCGTTGTGGGGTATCGATCTAGATCGCGATGGGGCATTCATGCTGCAGTTGACCAGCGAGAAGGCAGGGGTCGCATTTTCGAGCGTCATGATTGGCGAGCCGGGCCAGTTGCTGGTGGCGCTGCGCGGGCACGACCGTGTTGCGCGGGCAGCAGTGGGTTGCTATGATCTGGACTCGCAGCGCTGGAGTTGGCAGCGGTGGTTGTGCCGCGCCAACACGCCGGCTACCGGATCGAGCCACCGGGTGGCTGCGGCGCTGCTAACCACCGATGGCGACATGCATAGGGGCCCGGCTGTCGCCGCGGATGCGGGGATCGTCTATTGGGTAACTAACTTGGGCGCAATTGCTGCAGTTCGCGCCGATAATGGCCGCATTCTCTGGATACGGACGTACCCGCGGGTGGCAGCGCCTCTAGATGCGCAGGGCTGCTGTGCCTACTATCGTGGACCCAATCCGGGCATCTATCACTGCGGAAGATTATTTGCCTTGCCCACCGACGGTAAGGAACTATTGGCCCTCGACGGGGTCACCGGCGCTGTGCAGTGGCGACGCGGCCTGGTGAGCGAGGACGCGCTGCTCTGCGGAGCACACGATGGTAAACTGCTGTTGGCAGACGCGGGGCTGCAAATACTCGATGCGGGCACGGGAAAGGTGATCGGGGCCAGCGACGAGCTGCCCCTGGAGGGTAGGGCGATAATTGTTGGTGAACGGATCTTGTGGCCGAGTGGTGGGAAAATTCATGGGCTGAGTTTAGAGACGGGTCGATCAGCCTGGGAGGCTCTGCCGCTCCCGGTGTCGGGAGCGGCCAACCTCGTAGCGTCGGGCGACTATTTAATCGTTGTGCAGCCGAGTCAGATTACGGTATATCGGAGCCGCTTTTAGGAACGCCGAAACGAATAGGAAAACTATCTTCATGGCTGATGAGCAAGATGTACAAGCGATCGATCGACTGAGCGAAGTCTATGGGCACCTCCAGCAGGAAGTCGGCAAGGTGGTCGTCGGGCAGTACGAAGTGATCGAGCAGCTTCTCATCGCACTATTTTCCGGAGGCCACTGTCTGCTGGTCGGCGTGCCCGGGTTGGCGAAGACACTCTTGGTGCGGACACTTGCCGAGGCGCTTGCGCTCGACTTCAGCCGCGTGCAGTTTACGCCGGACCTGATGCCTGCCGACATTACGGGCACCGAGGTGATCCAGGAAGACCGCGCTTCAGGAGAGCGGAGTTTTCGTTTTTTGCCCGGTCCCATTTTTTCCAATGTGCTATTGGCCGACGAAATCAATCGCACTCCTCCCAAGACACAGGCGGCTCTCTTGGAAGCCATGCAAGAACATCAGGTCACCGCCGGCGGTGAGCGGCACCCGCTTCCCCAGCCGTTTTTTGTGTTAGCAACGCAGAATCCCATTGAGCAGGAGGGCACCTATCCTTTGCCCGAAGCGCAGCTCGACCGATTCATGTTTCAGGTCTTGGTGGACTATCCTGACGAAGAGGCGGAGCTGCAAGTGGTCAAGCAATCCACATCGGCCTTCGTGCCGAGTGTGACCCCCACGCTCAATGCCGAAGAAATCCATGCGTTTTCGTGTCTCGTACGGCGGGTACCCATTGCTGACCATTTGGCCCGCTATGCGCTGCAGCTGTCCCGCCAAACGCGTTTGGGGCAGGAGGCAGTGCAGGTGGCGGACGCCACGAAGGAGTTGGTGACCAAATACGTCAGTTGGGGGGCGGGCCCCCGGGCGAGCCAGTACCTCGTGATTGCTGCCAAGGCCCGGGCGGCCCTCTTGGGTCGCTATTGTGTTGGCACGGAGGATATTCGTGCGGTTGCGGCGCCCGTACTTAGGCACCGGATTATTGCTAACTTCACTGCCGAGGCCGATGGCGTTTCCACCGATGCGATTGTTGAGCATTTGTTAGCGCATATTCCTCTGGGACATGATTGACGTCCCCTAATTATTTTTGAATTAGGTAAATCTGTGCATTCGGCCCCTCTTTCTCTCGACCCACAAACGCTCTCCAAGCTGGCAGGCCTCCAGTTGCGGGCGCGCTACATTGTCGACGGGTACCTGTCGGGAATGCACCGCTCCGCGCATTATGGACAATCGGTCGAGTTCACCGAACACCGCGAATATTCGCAGGGCGATGACCTTCGTTACGTCGATTGGAAAGTCTATGGCAAGACCGATAAGGTCTACCTCAAACGGTTCGAAGCAGAGACGAACCTAGTGTGCTATTTGCTAGTAGATGTGAGCGAAAGCATGAGCTATCAAAGTGAGGGTGTTGCACTTTCAAAGTCTCAATACGCGCATTGCCTGGCCGCGGCATTGGCTTCCCTTGTGCTGCGTCAGCGAGATAGTGTGAGTTTGATGACATTCGATCAAGATGTGCGCGAACTTGTGCGAGCAAGCGGCAACCCCGCGCACTGGCACCAGTTGGTTGAGGTCTTGGAGCGTTCTCGCCTGGAGCGCAAGTCGAGCTTGGGGAAAGTGTTGCATGAAATTTCGCAGCGGCTGCGCTGTCCGGGTTTGGTGGTGGTCTTCAGCGACTTGTTGGGAGATACCGATTCGCTCATCTCGGGGCTCAAGCATCTCCGGCATGATCGTCACGAGTTACTTGTGTTGCATTTGCTCGACCCGGCTGAGGTGGAGTTTCCCTTCGAGCATGCGACCCGGTTCCGAGGGCTCGAAAGGCTGTCTTCCGTACTCACTGAGCCGCGCGGGGTGCGCCAGGCCTACTTGAAAGAGCTTGCTCAGTTTGTGGGGCGCGTCGAGGCCGCTTGTCGGTCGATGCAAGCCGACTACGAGCTATTGCGCAGTGATGAGTCGTTCGGCCTGAGCCTCGAACGCGTGTTGACGAAGCGCAGGGGGGGGCTCAGACGCTAGTGCCTCTTCCAATGTTCGTCCTTCCACTGCTCCCGCCCGCGACGCTCGACTTTGTTAGTTATTCCATGCTCGGGTGGCTGGGAGCAGGGATTCTGCCCTGCCTTGTCCATTATTGGTTCCGCCGGCGCCATCGCACGACATCCTGGGCAGCGATGGCGTTGCTGTTGGCGGCGGTCGAAAAGCAGGCGATGCGTACTCGTATTCAGCAATGGTTGTTGATGGCCGTGCGGACGGCCATCTTGTTGTTTGTGGCGCTCGCTGCGGCCCAACCGGTATGGCGGGAGTGGACGATGGGACTGGCCGAGGGACATGTGCACTGCGTCCTGGTTGTCGATCAATCCTATTCCATGCGATGCGTGCGCGAGGGCACCACACGCTTTGCCCGCGCCCAACAGAAGGCGCGACAACTGGTTGCCAAGGCCGACACTGTCACTATTATCGCATGGGGTGCCCAGGCAGAAAACCTTGTCGGCCGTCCAACTTCCGATCGAGGACTTGCCGAGTCAGTCGTTGATCGTTTGTCTCCCGGCTACACATCTTCCGACCTGGATGTGGCCCTGCGCGCGGTATCTTCCGCCATTGAGCGGGCCGATCAAGAAATCCCCCCCGGTGCGATCCATCGCGTCTTCTTTCTTACGGATCTGGGCCGCAACACGTGGGGCGCGGCCCCAAGCGAGCAGGTCTCCCTGAATGCCTTGGCCCAGCGCGCTGCGCTCACGGTTATTGATGTCGGCGATGACCAGCGCGAAAATATTGCGATAACCGATCTGTCGATCGATCCGGTCACCGTGCTGCGTCAACGTGAGGTAGCCTTCACTGCCTCGCTCCAGAACCTTGGCGAGCAGCCGCGGATGGGACTCAGAGTCGAGTTTTTTTTGGATGGCGTGCCCATCAACTCCCAGTCAGTTGATTTGCCCGCAGGCGGGGAGCAGGCGGTACGTTTTTCGCATCGGTTCGTGGACGAAGGCGAAGCTACCATTGAGGCGACAATTGGGCCCGAGGCCGATTGCTTGCCGGCGGATAATAATCGCTATTTAGTCGTCAGTGTGCGGTCCAAGCTGCGCGTCGCCTGTCTGGTCGGATCGGCTGGGGGAGTCGAGGATGTGGTGCGGGCCCTCTCGTTTACCGAAGGGGCAGTTGAGACCGAGGTTTTCCCCATCAGTCGCTTGCAGTCGTTGGACTTGACTGCGTACGATGCGGCCCTGTTAGCCCGCGGGACGCATCTTTCGCCGCGCGAGCAATTTCAACTGTCTAGTTTTGTGAGCGCGGGAGGGGCGGTGGCGGTGCTGCTGGGCGACGCGTCCGTTTCCACAGAGATGCTGCCGGTGAAAATCATCGCGCCGGTCGTTGCGGGAGAGTATCGTTTTGATCCACTGGGCTATCACCACCCCATCGTGCAACCATTTCGCGGACGCGAAAAATCCGGGCTCTTGGGCGTACTGATATCGAGATACGTTCGCATGGAACCTGCCGAACATGCGGAGACCGTGCTGGCTTTCGACTCCGGCGATCCCGCACTGGTGGTCGCACGGCATGGTTTGGGCCGCGTTGCCGTGCTCGCACTTCCCGCTTCTCTGGAAGAGCATGAAGGGGCCCCTTGGTCGAGCTTTGCTGTGAGTCCCAGCTTTTTGCCGGTGATGCGTGAGTTGGTCGGTTACCTGGTGGGCGACAGCCGGTTTGACCGTCACAACCTGTATCTAGGTCAATCGGCAGTGAGTGCGCTGGCGCCGCTCCATGGTCGTCAACGATATAAGATGCGTTTGCCAACAGGCCAATCAACCGGTCTATCTGCACCGGGCCCAGAAGACCGTGGTCAGATCCTGTTTAGCGGAACCCAACAGGTCGGTGTCTACGCCATGCACGCCGGTGGCCAGGAGTTCGCCCGCTTTGCGGTGAACCTCGACGCTTCTTCCTCGCGGAGCGACAGTATGCTGGCCGCAGTTGCCGCTGATAAATTGCCGGAGGGAATCACTACATCGGCCCCTGCGGCGGAAATCCAAGTCGCCGCCGGCGATTTTTCCTGGGCGCGGATATTGCTGGCGACCGTGGTGGCACTCCTATTTGTTGAACTGACTTTAGCCTGGTTTCTGGGTCGGGGGTGGGCATGATCAGTTGCGCCTGGAAGACTCGACTGTTGCTTCCGCTTGCGGAGCAGGGAGAAGGCCTGCTGCGAAATCATATCCGCTGGAACTGGGAATTACCGTTGTGGACCAGCCTGCTGCTGGCCATACTCGCCGCCATCTGGGTGATTGCCGTGTATGCTCGGGAAAACCCGGTTGCCGGAAAGCGACTTCGCCGACTATTGGTGCTATTGCGTCTGGCGGGCATCGGGCTTGCGTTGGTGATGCTGGCCCAGCCGGTGCGGGAGTGGTATCGGCTCACTAGGCCGGGTTTGGTAGTTCTACTGGATCGGTCTGCCAGCATGGGCACGGTCGATGCTGCAGGCCTCGCGGAAAGCTCGTCGCGTATGGAAGCTTGGCAGGCAACGTTGTCCGGCGAAGAGAATTCGCTTCTCAGTCGGTGGCAGCAGTCCTATCAACTCGAGGTAGTAACGTTTGATCAGCAGTTCATGCGGCTTGCCGCGAGCCCAGATGAATTGTTTTCAAAGTTGCGATTTCTGACTCTGTCTGCGGATTCAAATGGCGGCACGCGACTTGGTGATGCGGTGCTCTACGCGCTTCGCGAATTGCCAGGTCCGGCGCCGGCGGCAATCGTGGTATTTTCTGATGGAGTCTCCACGGGCGGACGCCCGCTGCGCGAAGCGGCACAGATCGCTGAAGGTCTGCGCGTGCCGCTGTTCACGGTGGCCATTGGCCGTGAACACCCGCCCGCAGATATTGGACTGGAGGACTTGTTGGTGGAAGATATTGTCTTGCCTGGGGATCGCCTGCAAGTCGCCGCGAGCCTGCGCGCGACCGGTTATGCTGGGCAATCCGCACAGGTCACGCTTCGGCAAACGGGGCGCGACCTGATTCTTGCCCAAACGACAATGGAACTTCCTGCCGACGGGACCACCCAGATGGTGCGGCTTGCCATGCGTCCTGAGGAGCCTGGTAAGCTTGAACTCGAACTTGCGGTTGAGTGTATGCCGGGCGAAGTGAATCTCGAGAACAATGTGTTGCGCCGTTCCGTCGAGGTTCGCGACGACAAGGTTCGTGTTTTATTGGTACAGTCGATTCCAAGTTACGAGTACCGCGCGCTCAAGAGCCTGCTCGAGCGGGATCCGGTGGTCGAATTAAGTGTGGTATTACAAGAGGCGGATGTCGACTTTGCCCAGGTAGACCAAGCAGCCCTGCGAACCTTTCCCGCTAGCGCTGCCGGGCTCTACCAGTACGATGTTGTCCTGTGGGGTGACGTAGATCCCGACGCATTGCCGCGCGCGGTCGGGCCCCTCTTGGAGCAGTTTGTCGTACAGCATGGCGGAGGGCTCGCCTGCATCGCCGGTCCGCAGTTTATGCCATCATCCTATCGTGGCAATTCATCGATGGAGTTATTGTTGCCCATCGATCTGCAGTCGCACAATCCGCTGCGCTGGCAAGCGGATGGAAAAGAATCCTATCGGATCCAACCTACGGCCCTGGGATGGCAGGATCCCAGTCTGCAATTGGGCAGTACCCGGGCCGAATCGGAATCTATCTGGCGGCAGTTGCCGCCCATCATGTGGCTGTTGGAGATTGATCGCGTCAAGCCGGGCGTACAGGTGCTCGCAGAGTTTCCGCGGCGCACTGATCCGAGCGGTCAACCGAGACCTGCTGTGTTACGCCATTACGTTGGTGCGGGCGAAGTTTTCTTACATGCGACCGACGAAACGTGGCGCTGGCGCTGGCAAACCGACGACCGGTATTTTGCCCGTTACTGGGGTCAAGTAGTACGCCGGCTGGGGCGCGGGCGACTGGCGTCGGGGCGACAGGGCGTGCTACTAACGGCAGACCGCCCGCATTACCTTCCGGGCGAGACGGTGCGGCTTCAAGCTAGGTTTCGTGATCCGACGCGTGCTCCCGCCGGCGATGCCCAAGTGGTCGTGCAGTTGCAAACGGCCCTCGGCTCGCCCCGAGAGGTGCGACTCGAGCGGCGTTTGAACTTCCGGGGCACCTTTGCCGCGGAGTGTCCTGATCTTGGGCCGGGGGACTACACGGCCTTGCTGGCACGGCCTGATATGGGTGAACACGGGGCGGAAGCCCGGTTTAGTATTGCGGCCCCGCCGCGTGAGTTGCACCGAGTTGCCGCCGACCACACAGCGCTTCGAGCTCTTGCCGAGTTGACCGGTGGCAGTTTTTGCACGCTGGATCGCGCGGAGGAACTGGCAGACAAACTACCCCAACCGCGCAGCGTGAGCCTGGAAGAGCAGCCTCGTCAGTCTTTGTGGAATACGCACCTGGTAATGGCGGTTTTCGTGGCGATACTTTGCTCAGAGTGGATTTTGCGCCGTCGGCATGGGATGTTGTAATCATGTTCCAAAACGTTGCCATTCGGATCGAACAAACCAGGCGTCGGCAAGTCCGCCGTCAGTGGGTGACTGCCACTTGCTGGTTGTTGGCGCTGGTTGGGACGGCTGGGCTCGTCCTAGTTGGCCTCGATCGATTGCTCGGCGTCCATGATCTGGCGGGCCGTGCGATTTGGACGATCAGTTTTTCCGCCTGCTTGGTGCTGGCCCTGCGACACTGGATCGTGCGGGTGCGGAGTCCGGCGATCACCTTGCATGCCGTGGCCCGTCAGGTGGAGCGTCAGCATCCGCAACTTCGCGACTTGATTACCAGTGGCCTCGAGTTTAGCGAGCAGCAGGAAACTGATCCGTGGGCCGGATCCTTAGCGCTACGCCGGGCCGTCGTTGTGCGGGCAACGAAGGAGATGGAAGAGGTAGATTGGCAGCAATTGGTGTCACTGGGGCCCTTGCGGCGCGCAGCGTGGGTAGCCGCTGCAGTCATGGTCGTGGGGATGGGCCTGGCTTGGTGGGCCCCGCATGCGCTCGGTGTCGGTGTGACGCGGCTGCTAAATCCTTTGAGCACTGCCGAGTGGCCGAGGGTTCACGATCTGCAGTTTGTCGACCCACCTGCGCGTTTGGCCGCCGGTGACGATTTGGTGCTTGCGCTTTGCGATACGCGCGGGCGCTTGCCCGGGGAGGTCACCATGCACTATCGCACATGGCGCACACGGGATGGGGCCGATGGACGCTGGTACCAGCAGCAGGAGCAACTCACCGTCAGGGGCCCCGAACTGGCGGTTCGGCGCGAGCATGTGCAGGAGTCGCTGGAGTATCGGGCGACCGGTGGCGATCATCAGAGTATGCCGTGGCAGAAACTGAAGGTCGTGCCGCCGCCCCAGCTCTCGGCTGTGCGAATCACGGCTCATTTCCCGGCGTATACGGGCTTGGCGCCAAAGGCTTTGGCGGCGCGGGGACAAGTCCTTGCCGGAAGTCTGTTGGAACTGCAGGGACGAGTCGATGTGCGTCTTGCTCGGGCGCAGTTGGAGAGCGATTTGGGCCGCCCCCTTGAAGTGCGGTTGTCTGCCGATGGGCACAGTTTTCATCTGCCTCTTGGTTCATGGCGGGCGGAGCATACCGACACCTATTCTCTACAGCTTACCTCGGTGGCCGGGGTGCGCACAAAGACCAAGCCCTTGCTGGTGCTCGATGTATTGGCCGACGCACCGCCAGTAGTTCGGTTTTTGGCTCCGCTGGTCGATTTGACCTTGGTACCCAAGGCCCGGGTGCCTTTGGTGGTGGCGGCTGAGGATGACCTAGCTGTGCGCGATATCGGGGTAGTTTATCGGCGAACTGATCGGTCGGAGGATGGCGATTTCGAGTTACCCCTTTGGCACGATGCGGCGGTCGCGAGGGGCAAAAAAGGGCTCCGCAGGCAACGCGTGGAGTATCTGTGGAAACTTGCTCCGTTGGATCTTGTGCCCGGGACGATAGTAGAGATCTGCGGGCGGGCTAGCGACTATCGAGACGGTCGCGGGCAGACGGATTATCCACTCCGGATATTAATCGTTTCGCCTGGCGAAGTGCTCGCCGCGCTCCGCCAGCAGCAGACTCGCGTGTATGAAGCAATTGAGCGCCTGTTGCGCCAACAGCGGGCGCAGCGCGCTAGAACGGCCACCTGGTCTGAGTCGCCTGACTGGTCGGCCGAGCGCTGGGCGAGCCAGGCCAATGTCGTGCTGCTGCGGCAACGACAAATAGCCTCGCAGTTGATTGACAACCCCGATTCGGTAAGTGCGAGAATAGCTGACCTCTTAGACGACTTTTTGATAAACGGTTTGGAACGCCCCGAAGTGACCTCGCGGCTGCAAGACGTGCAGCGCATGCTGCGCCATTTGGCAGATCATCCGTTGACTTCCGTCGACCTGTTGTTGAGCAACTTTGTGCGGCACGCGGAATCAGGTTTGGGCAAGTCGGCGCGCCCACCGGGGGACGCCGACATTGCCCGTCTTCAGGAGGAAATCATTGCGGCTTTGGAAGGCGCCCTTGCCCGTCTTGGGCCGAGTGAGCTGCTCGGCCGCTTCGAGCGGGAATTGGAGGAGCTTGTGCGGGCCCAAGGCGACCTGGCACGTGATTGTGGCCGCCTCATTCCACGCGCCTTGACGACCACCTCCGGGCCAGATGCCCAGGACATGGGTCGTGCCGCCACGGACCAACGGCGCCTATCGCTACAGCTCGCCCAGTTGTTGCGGCGGATGTCCGGTTCTACCGAACGACTGGCCACAACGAATCCGGCGGCGTCCGGTCGCATTGATGCGACCGTGACGCGTGCGCGGCAGTTGGCTATTCAAGCGGAGATGGGGCAGGCAGCAGACGAGCTGGTCAAGCGCCATTTAGGTCGTGCTGCGCGCCGACAGCAACAGGCTGTTCGTAATTTACAGGAGCTGTTGCATCGTCTTCGCGGCGACGATCCTGCTGCGGCCCGCACACGAATCGCGCGCATGCGGGAAGTCGAGAACCAGTTGTCACGACTGAGGTCGCGGATTGCCGAGTTGCGTCAGGCGCAGCTAGCGGAGCAGTCCGTTAGCCTGGAATCGAAGCAGTCGAAGCGTTTACGCCGTGAACGATTGTCGCTGGCCGAGCAAACCGAATCGCTGGTTGAACTGATCGGAAAACTGCGGATTCCTGCTGCAGCGAATGCTGCGGGCCAGGCCGCTGCCGCACTCTGGCGGGAACCGGCCCGGGCCCCAGAGACCGCCTGGGCAGCGGAGCGGTTGGAGGCTGCACAAAGAGACCTTGCCAACCAGCGGAGGCGGGAGCAGTTGGCTATGGTCCGTGTGGAAATGGACCGCATCGACGTACTGGTGAATGACTATGCAGTTCGTCAGGAGAAGGTCGTTGACGAATTGATACGGCTTGAACAATTGCGCGATTCGTCAGGCAACTTCGCTGCGGACCAGCAGGCAGGTGCCGCAAAATTGGGCGAACAGCAGGCGACCTTGCGCGCTGAGGTTTTTGCGCTGGCCGAGGGCCTTGAATCGCTGCCTGTTTTTGTTCACGCGATCCGTGCTGCCGGTCGGCACATGCAGCAGGTGAGCCGTTTATTGCGGAAGTACGCTACAGGAGGCGAGGCCCAGCAGGCAGCCCGCGAAGCAGTCCAGCAATTGCGGCAGTTGGCCGTAGTGGTGAACCACGGCAAGCATAATCTGGCCGCCAGGTCCAGTCAGACCGGTGGAAAAGGGGCAGGCGGCCAACCCGGAACTGCCGGCCAGGACCGCGATCCGGTCCAAGTGGAGGCGATCGAAATCCTGCTGGGCCAGGCGAAGTTGCTCAAGTCGATGCAACTCGCGCTGCAGGAGCAGACGCAGGTGTTAGAATTGAAACTGGCCGAGGGTGCTGAACCGCTCCATGAGGGGCTTCGCATTCGGGCGGCCAGGTTGGCTGAGCAGCAGCGTCAGCTAAGCAATGTGGCCGAAGCATTGCAACTTGAGTTTACCGGTGTCGGTTCAGGCGAGTGGCTCCCGAACGGGGGACCCACTACGCCGTTTGGCGCCGATCCAGAACACAATCCAGAATTTAACAAGGAGCGGGACAGGCCGTGAAACGGTTAACTTTTTTCGTGCGGACGTCGCCGGCAAGACTAGTGGTTTTCATCGGGGCTTTGCTCATGGGCGCGATGTGGACGGGTGACTGCTGGAGCGATTCAGCTGTAAACGAACAGCCGTCCCTGGAAGATTTGGGCGCTGCCTTGCTAGAGCCCGTCGCCGCCAGCGATCGCCTGTCGAGCGATCTGCCTTTGCTGCACTCGCCGAATGAAATTACGGGGGCCGGGTCGCAAAAGAACGGTGGGCGACTGACGCAAGTGGTCGCGGACATGGCGCAAGCGGGTTCCTTACTAGCGCGGCCGCATGCGCTGCGACGAGCAACAGTTTCCCAAGCCCGGGCGGTGGCCGGTCTCGATTTGCTGATCGCAGACCTGGGCGAAAAGAAGAGCCAATACAGTGGGGGACAATGCAAGAAACCATTGCCTTTGGATGCGGGGATCGCGTCATCGGGCACGGGCCAGGAGGGAGAAATACCGGGCGCCGCGTCGCCGTCCACCACGGGCCCCACTGATCGGTTCTCTAAGTCGCTCGGCCATGCGGCCGAATTGATCAAGGACTTGTGGGGGCATCTTCCGGAGCGGCAGCGCGAACAAATATTGCAACCCTTAAGCGCTGAATTCCTACCCCAGTATGCTGCCGAGATCGAAGCCTATTTTCGCAAGCTTGCGGAGCCGGAATAGAAATTTTGAGGACTGGTTGGTTGGCTATTCATGTGAAGTTGTTCCCGCGAACCGCTCGTGCTGTCACTCCTGTCTCAATCGCTGGCCATTACGATGGGTGGCGACGCGCAGCTTGGGGAGGCCAGCCGAGTGGTGGCATTTGTCCAGTTGCGATGCGCTGGATGTGCACGGCACTTTTGTGCATGGGCCCGTTTTGGCACCCGGCGCAGGCCGCTCCTCCGGTTGCCGATCAGGTTGACCCTAGTCACGCGAGCTTGCTCACGGACTCGTCGCTGGATTCGATCAAGCGAGGACTCACTTTTCTGGCCCAGCAGCAACGCGAAGACGGTTCCTTCGGCACCCGTGGCTATGCGCGGAACGTTGGGGTTTGCAGTCTTGCCGGCATGGCCTTTTTGGCTAGCGGCAGCACTCCGGGACGCGGGGTGTACGCCCGAAAGATCGACCAGTGTATCGAGTACTTGCTTGCACACAGCAGCGCCGAAGGTTTTATCGCTGCGGTCGATGCCAGCAGCCGGGGGCCCATGTATGGCCACGGCTTTGCAACGCTGTTTTTGTGCGAAGCGTATGGCATGTCTGAGCAACCAGGATTGCGCGACACGATCGGGCAGGCGGTGCAAGTTATTGTGGAGGCACAAAATGCCGAAGGGGGCTGGCGCTATCAGCCTGAGTCCTCTGCCGCCGACATTTCGGTGACCGTGTGCCAGGTGATGGCCTTGCGGGCAGCCCGGAATGCTGGGATTTCTGTGCCGCGAGAGACGATTGACCGTTCGATTGCTTATGTCAAGGCGTGCCAGAACCCCGACGGTGGGTTTCGTTATATGTTGTCGGCCGGACGGGCTCCCATCAGCGAATTCGCCCGCTCGGCTGCGGGAGTAGTGTCGCTCTACAACGGAGGTATTTATGAGGGACCAGAAATTGAAAGGGGCCTGGCCTATCTCATGCAATTTTTTCCCGACAAGGACAAAGGCAGCGGTGGCAGTGGCTATTACTTTTACGGGCAGTACTATGCGGCACAAGCGATGTGGCATGCAGGGGGCCCCGCTTGGCAGCGATGGTTCCCGGCGATTCGCGACCATCTCGTGGCGCGGCAGCGGGCCGATGGCTCGTGGATGGACTCTATTTGCGCCGAGTATGGCACGGCCATGGCGACAATTGTCTTACAGGTGCCCAATAATTATCTTCCCATTCTGCAACGGTGATCGATGCATTTGCGCGGCACAATTGTAGCGACACTAGTTCTGGCGGCCAGCTGTCTGTGGGGCTGCTGCTGCGCGCTGGCCGAGCCGCTACCGTTGTTGCGGGTCGGCCAGGATCAGGCGTTCGCCACCCTGCTCCGGTCGACCTCCGCAGATTCGTTGGAGTTTCGCATTGGTGAACAGTCCGAGCAGGTCACCCTGCAGGAACTGGTGCGCTGGTCGGCGCCGCGGGTTCGGGGCGGCCAACCCGCAGTGGTCCTCACCGACGGGAGTCATTTGGTGCTAGCCGATTCTTGGAGCGGCAATCCCGCAGTGGAGCTCGGCGCTGAGAGGGTTCGCGTCAAGACCAAGCTGTTTGGCGACGTATCATTTTCGCGTGAGCTGTTGCGAGCAATTTTGCGTCAAACGCCGGTCGGGCTTGTGGAGCGGGCCCAGTTCTTGGAAGAATTATTGGAGCCGCAGGCAGAAGATCGCATGATGATGTCGAGTGGTGATATGGTCGCTGGGCGATGTCTAGAAATTGGCACGACGATTCGGTTTGCGACGGGGCAGGTTTCGACGAACCCGCTGTCTAATCGCGCGCAAACGGTTCCGCTGGAATTGCCTCTGGACGAGCGCGTCGCCGCGGTCGCGTTTGCTAGTCCGGCGAAAAACGGCCTGCAGCAGCGCAAAGAAATGGTGGTAGGCCTCCGCGACGGCACCCTATTGGTTGCGCAGTCGCTCATTGCCAACGCCGATAATCTGCAAGTGCAGTTAGCCTGTGGCCAGAAGCTGACTGGGCGCAGCGTCGACCTAGTGGAATCATTGCGGTCGCGTCAGGCCAGGGTTAGTTATTTATCAGATCGAGTGGAGTCTGCCTATCGACACGTGCCCTACCTAGAGATTCCGTGGCCGGAAAAGCGCGACCGGAATGTACTGGGTGGTCCCCTGACGGTGGCGGGCCGCAGCTATGCGAAGGGGCTGGGAATGCACTCGGCTTCGCGACTGACCTTTGATTTGCCAACGCCCGAAAAGGGCGAGGCAGAAAAGCATGTTCGTTTTCGCGCCCAGATCGCCCTGGACGAGGCCGCGGCCAAGCTTGGAAGCGTAGTTTTTAGTGTGTACTTGTCCGGCGGAGCAGGCTTCTGGGAACAGGCCTACCAAAGTCCTATCTTGCGCGGAGGAGAATCCCCTCAAGGGGTTTCTGTCGAACTAGGCAGTGCTCGCCAGATTGCGCTGGTCGCGGACTACGCGGACCAAGGGGACCAGTGCGACTACGCCAACTGGATCGATGCCCGGCTGGAGTAGGTTGCGGCGCGCGTGGGTCTCCGCTCCCTTCGCGAGTCAGACTCTGAGGCCGTTAATGGTACTTCCTGTATCCCGCGATCCGACAGCGTCCCCGGACAAGATGCCCATGAAATGCATGAAAGCATTCTGGCTGCTGTACGCATGATCTGTCGTTCCGCTGGGATTATTCACTAGCCACTTCCTAAAACTTTTTTTAATCCAGCGCGCTTGGCAATGTGATAACCGCGGAATTGTTTCACCGTGTGTTTGGCGCAGACGTAGGTTATACGAAGGGCGTGCCGCTTTCAGGGCGAAACGGTGACTAAATAGGGCTGGCCGGTCAGTGACGCCCGACCGCAGCTAGGGCGAAGCTGCAAGCTGTTTGTATGCAAGGACTTGCGCGCTCCAGTTCAGCGCGGACCTACCTTGACCGAAAGGCGAGATCGCAATAAACTTTTTGCTGGTAAGGTGTTGCGCAAATTCTCTCCTGTTCCGCCAGACTATTGGCCATGCGGAAGTTCCAGCGGTCAAAATCTTAGCCGCAAATCTTTGGAAGCCAATTTTGAATTGAGTAGTCGATGGAAGTATTAGAAAGAATCTGGGAACTTCTGGCCGGTGTAGGAAATGGCTTATTGGGTCGTTTCGAGCGTGGTATTACGTCTTTGTTTGGCTCGGCGAATGCTCGGTTTTTGAAGCGATTGAAGTCCAAAGTCGATGCGATCAGTGCGCTGGAACCGGCTTACCAGAAGCTTAGCGACGAGCAGTTGCGGGCTAAGACCGACGAATTTCGCCAGCGTATTGATGCGGGTGAGACTGTAGACGACTTGCTGGTCGAGGCATTTGGCGTCTGCCGGGAAGCGGGGTGCCGGTTTTTGGGGATGCGGCATTACGATGTGCAGCTTGTTGGCGGCATGATTTTGCACGAAGGCAATATTGCCGAAATGGTAACCGGCGAGGGAAAGACCTTGTCGGCAACCCTGCCCAGCTATCTCAATGCGTTGGAAGGCAAGGGCGTCCATATTGTTACCGTCAACGATTACCTGGCACGGCGCGACATGGAATGGATGGCCCCTCTGTATCAGGGGCTGGGACTCACCTTCGGAGCGATATGGTCGGGGATGGAGCCTGACGAGCGGCAACAAGCTTACGCATGCGATATTACTTACGGAACCAACAACGAGTTTGGATTCGACTATCTGCGCGACAACATGAAGCATGCGGCTCAGGGTGACGAGCAGTACCCGAAGCATCAACAGCAGGTGCAGGGCCAACTGCATTATGCCATTGTGGACGAAGTCGACAATATTCTCATCGACGAGGCACGTACGCCGTTGATCATTTCTGGACCGGCGCGCGACGATACGAACAAATATGCGCAGGCAGACAAGATTGCTCGCCAACTCACGCCCCAATCGCATTTTGAAGTGAAGGAGAAGGAGCATTCAGCCCATTTGACCGACGAAGGCGTTCGCGCCGCGGAAAAAATTGCCGGTGTGGAGAGTTTTTATACGGCGGGCAACATGCAATGGCCCCACCTGATCGACAACGCGCTCAAGGCGCACCATCTCTATAAGCTCGACGTCAATTACGTCATCCAAGGCGGCGCGATAATTATCGTCGACGAGTTTACCGGTCGTTTGATGGAAGGCCGGCAGTGGAGCGACGGCTTGCATCAGGCGGTTGAAGCTAAAGAGGGTGTTGAAATCAAGGAAGAGAACCAGACATTGGCGACCATCACGCTGCAGAACTACTTCAAGCTGTACAAAAAAATCTCAGGGATGACCGGAACTGCGCTCACCGAGGCAGGTGAGTTTTGGAAGATATACAAGCTTGACGTGATCGGTGTGCCGACCAATCGCGAGATGCAGCGCACGGAACACCCGGACTCCATATTTCGGACCGAACGAGAGAAGTACGTTGCAATTGCAGACGAGATTGAGCAACTTAATAAGTTCACTACGGTGATGCGGAAAAACGGTTCCGAATGCGTAGGTAGGATCGTCAGCGAAGACGATCAGTCGGTGACGCTTGAATCTCTGGAGTCGCGGCAGAAGGAAACCATCCCCCGCGATCAGGTCGCCGGGATTCAGCAACCGGGGCGGCCTATTCTAGTGGGTACGGTATCGATTGAAAAAAGCGAACGTTTGGCGAGTTTGCTCGATAAACGGGGCATCAAGCACGAAGTTCTTAATGCGAAACAACACAAGCGAGAAGCGGAGATCGTTGCCCAGGCCGGGCGACGCGAAGCGGTAACGATCGCGACTAACATGGCGGGCCGCGGTACCGACATTGTTTTGGGCGGCAATCCAGAGACTATGGCCTGGGCTCAGTTGCAGGACAAGTATCCGACGCGCCTGGAAGTTCCTGCGGAGGAGTGGGAACAGCTTGTGAGCCAGATAGAGCGTCGCGAAAAAATGAAAGAACAGGGGGAAGAGGTCAAGGCGATCGGCGGCCTGCACATTATCGGTACCGAGCGGCATGAATCGAGGCGCATCGATCTGCAGCTTCGCGGGCGCTGCGGTCGTCAAGGCGACCCAGGTAGCAGCCGGTTTTTCCTGTCGTTAGAAGATGACCTGATGCGAATTTTCGCTGGCGAATGGGTGAAGAATATTCTCACTCGACTGGGCATGCAAGATGGCGAGGCGATCGAAAGCAAGCTCGTGACTCGGCGGATTGAGGGCGCGCAAAAGAAGGTCGAAGAGAGGAACTTTGAGATACGCAAAAACTTGCTCGAATACGATGAGGTCATGGATGAGCAACGTAAGCGTGTTTACGGTTATCGTCAGCAGATTCTCGACGGCGTGAATTGCCGCGATCTGATTATGGAGATGATCAGCGAACAGCTCGACGAGTATCTGCAAACAGTCCTCGACTCTGACTACGGAACCGATTCTATTGCGGCTGCTGCGAGTGGCTTGCTAAACGTTCAGCTTGAATCGCGAAATTTTCGCAACAGCGGTTGGGACGACGCCGAACGGCAGGCGCGCGACGAAGCATTTCGACTTGCCGAGTCGAACGTACTCGACGCAATCGAAGAAAACCTGCCAAGCGAAGAAGATTCCTCGGAATGGAATTGGCAGGCGCTCAGCAAATGGTCGGCTCAGCGTTGGGGCACCAACTACCGGGACCGCGATCTTAAGAAGATTGGCCACGACCAACTGGCGGAAGTGTTGATTCGCGATGCCAATGAAGCAATAGAAAAAATTGATCTATCGAGTTGCCAGCACATGGTGGAGCCCGACTTCGGAGTGAAGACTGCGTGTGCGTGGTTGCACAACAAGTTTGGGATAGAGCTTGCCCTCGATGAGGTGGTGGACCTCGAAGCGAACGATTTTATCGCCTTGGCTCATCAACGAGCCCAGAATGCTTATGATGCTCGCGAGTCGGAATTCCCTGTCTTGGCCGGACTATTGCGGTTTGCATCGCGCGATCGCGCCGGCAACAAGCATGGATTTCGGCGTGAAGAGTTGATTGCATGGGCAAATAAGCGTTTTAACATCAGTTTGACACTCGACGATTTGCGCAATAAGCAGAGTGGAGAAGTTCACGCACTGCTACTGAAGCATAGTCGAGAGAACAGTATTCGAGCGGCAGAGGTAGCAGCCGAGGCCCAGCAGCGCGTACTGGCTTTGTTTTCTGAATCTGGCACCGAAGTTACGTTGGGCCGGGTTACCGGCAACAATGGTAAGCTTGACGACTTGAGCAATTGGCTCAACGAGTCGTGTGCTTGTGAGTTGAGCAGTAAGGAGTTGGCCAAGCTTGATTTGGATCAGGCGCAGCGGCGGGTTTCGCAACTGGTCGAGAATCGGTATCGGCCGGAGATGCGGAGAATGGAGCGGTCCCTGCTCTTGCAAATCCTGGATCAGGGTTGGAAAGAACATCTGCTGTCGATGGATCATCTGCGCTCTAGCGTCGGACTACGAGGCTATGCGCAAATCGATCCGAAGGTCGAGTACAAGCGCGAGGGCATGCGCATGTTTGAGAAAATGTGGAGCTCGGCGGCCAGTTATGTGACTGACTTGATATTCAAGATGGAGCAGCTTGACGAAGCCTTTGTCGGTAGTACCTGGGTGGAAACGGCAGCCGTCCACGAGCAGGCACCGGGAACGTCGGACATCGCTCAGCAGCAGGAAGCGGCCATCCAAGGCACGGAGACACAGCAGAAGATGGAACCGATTCGCAATCGGGGCGAAAAAGTTGGCCGCAACCAACCTTGCCCCTGCGGAAGCGGAAAGAAATACAAGAGCTGCTGTATGAAAAGAGGGGGCTAGGCCGATTTTGAATCGTCTTTTCGCCTGGCTGTTAAATCTTGCCTATCTGAGCGCCATTCTCTTAGCGCTTCCCTGGCTTGGCTGGTCGGCACTAAAGTATGGGAAATATCGCGAAGGGTTTGCTGCCAAGCTTCTGGGGCGTGTGCCGCTCCGCAGAGGCGGTCTTCCTTGTGTTTGGCTGCATGCGGTGAGTGTGGGAGAAGTGAATCTGCTCGGTCCTTTGCTGGACGCGCTCCGCGCAAGCCGACCCAATTGGGAGTTTGTAATCTCGACCACAACCAAGACTGGTTTTGACCTGGCCCGGAAAGAATATCCAGGGCAGACAGTCTTTTATTGTCCGCTCGATTTTAGTTGGGCGACCAGGAGAGCGATGCAGCGCGTACGGCCAAGCCTGCTCGTGCTTGCCGAATTGGAACTTTGGCCAAATCTCATTCAGGCTGCCCGTTCTCGCGGGGCGCGAGTGGCCATTGTCAACGGCCGGCTGAGCGACACAAGCTTGCGCAACTATCGCCGACTGCGCCCGCTCGTCGCACGCGTGCTTCGTGAAGTCGACGTCGTTGCCGCTCAAAACGCAGAGACGGCCCATCGTTTTCGCCTGCTTGGCGCCGATCCGCGGGCGGTTCACGTGACCGGATCGCTGAAATTCGACCGTGCGCAAACTATCCGTAACAACGAAAAGACGCGCACTCTGCGTACACTTGCCGGCCTCGCGGAGGGCGACATCGTTTTTCTCGCAGGCAGCACCCAGAACCCCGAAGAGGAGTGCGCGATCTGCACTTTTCAAGAGCTTGTGCAGGACCATCCGCAACTAAAACTGGTACTTGTCCCCCGTCATCCTCAGCGCTTCAACGAAGTCGCATCCCTGCTCGACCAATCGGGACTTCCGTGGATACGTAGGACTGAGCTAAATGCATTGCACCGCCCACTTTCCAGTCCGAAGTCTGTGATCCTCGTCGATTCGGTGGGCGAATTGGGCGATTGGTGGGGTGCGGCGACCGCCGGTTTTGTGGGCGGCAGCTTTGGGAGCCGGGGGGGGCAGAACATGCTTGAGCCCGCCGCTTATGGGGTGGCGACCTGTTTTGGTCCCAATACGCGCAACTTTCGCGACATCGTATCGCAATTGCTTGCCGCTCGGGGAGCGGAGGTCGTTACCGATCAGCAATCGCTGTCCCGATTTGTCCGTCGGGTTCTGGAAGATCCCACGTGGGCGGAAGCATTGGGTCAGCGTGCGCACGACCTAGTGGTTTCGCAGCAAGGTGCTACCGAACGAACGGTGGATTTACTTCTGCGGCCCCTTGGTGCGATCGATTCGATCCCCGCGCCCTCGGCGGCATGAAAAATGAAATCGCCCGGTTTTCCCGTTCTCATGAACGGGGAGCGGCATGGATAGGGCTGTCAGGCTCTCGCTGAATCAATCGGCCAGCGCCGAATCGCTCGGGTCGGGCTCCTCGGCCAACACATGCTCGTGGTCGTGAATGTGCTCAGGGCAATAACACGATTGGCCGCTGCACTTGGAGCAGTAGCGAAACAGGGTCCGAGGGGTGTCGTTGCTGGAGAGCCCACAAACGCGGCACGCGTGGGCGACTTTTTTTGTGGCCTGCCTAGTTTTTGTTTGGTAGCTTTGACGCCTATGGCGGGCCTTGACTTCGCGCCAATGTTCACGTCCAAAGAAAACCAAATAGTTGAGTACCGAAGCCACAATCAGCATCCGCGCCGTCCCACTCCCTATCAGGAATTGGTAGGCATAAGTAATCCAGGCCAGCAGAGCCAGCCATTTGATCTGAATTGGCAGGACAAAAAAAACATGGATTACAAAGTTGGGAAATATTTGAGCAAAGGCAAGAAAAACGGTGCCGTAGAGAAAGTTATTGTCTGCTACCGCGTTGCTGCCGATTCCCCAAGCGATGAAAGACGCAGCAACATTTGCTAGACATCCGATGGCCAGAAAGATGTTGTAGCGCACCGTTCCCCACTCTCTTTCCAGAGAGGTGCCAAACATATAAAAAAGCATCCAGGTGATGGCGGCCCAAATCAGCGAAGTGTCAGGTGGCACGAACGGGAACGTTACGAGTCGCCAAATTTCGCCCCCGAAAACCTTGGAAGGCAGCAGGGTGAGCTGGGTGACGGGGTCGCCTCCCGCATTTCGGGTGGCCAGAAAAAAGTTACGGCTATATAGAATCACCTGGCCAGCAATGATGATGCCGGTAATATTGGGAATTGCCCAATGACCAAATCGCGATTCCAGCCGCTTGAGGAAAGACATGGGAGTACTCTTTTTACAATTATAGATCGAGCCGGGAAAGGGAGAATGATCGATGGCTTTGCTCTCATGTCCCACGGCCATAGGCCCCGTGTCCGAGGTCCTCGCTATTTTACTGCTTTTCGACGGCCCTTTGGTCCTTAGGCATTTTTTGTTTACCCGCTTTGCCCCAAAACGGCACAACCCTTCGTCTGTCCCTTGCGCCACTGTCCCGGTCACCACTCCAGGTCTATAATCGGCGTCGTATGAGCGCTATCGAAATCCGTGGGCTACAGAAGTCCTATCGTGTTTACCAAAAAAAAGAGGGCCTCGCAGCCTCGTTGACGGGGCTATTTCGTCGGGACTATCGTTCAGTTGATGCGGTGCGCAGCATTGATTTGGATGTCGAGCAGGGCGAATTCGTCGCATTTCTCGGACCCAATGGCGCGGGCAAGACGACCACGCTCAAGCTGCTTTCGGGCGTGATCAGTCCCACCGGTGGCGAGGCACGGGTGTTGGGCCACGTACCTTGGCGACGAGAGAACGAGTACCGACGCCGGTTTGCCCTGGTCATGGGCCAGAAAAACCAGCTTTGGTGGGATCTCCCGGCTCAGGAGTCTTTTCGCCTTCACGAAAAAATCTACCGTATCGAACCCGATACGTTTGCGCAGACACGCGACGAATTGACCGCCTTGTTGGAAGTCCAGTCTTTGCTCGGCCGCCCGGTCCGAGAGTTGTCGCTCGGCGAGCGAATGAAGATGGAATTGATCGCCGCCTTGTTGCATTCGCCGGAGGTGCTTTTTCTCGACGAGCCGACAATCGGTTTAGACGTTATTGCGCAACGCAACATCCAAAATTTCTTGAAGCACTATCAGCAACAGCGCAAGATTACCATTTTGCTGACCAGCCACTATATGAAAGATGTGGCCGCTCTTTGCCAACGAGTCGTGATCATCGCCCATGGCGAAATTATATACGACGGCTCGCTGACGGGCATCGTCGATCGATTCAGCGGGCACAAGGTCTTATCGCTTCAGTTCGGCAACGAAACTATGCCGAGTGACTTGGCCAAGTATGGCGAGGTACTCGAAATCGTCGAACCCAAGGCCCGCTTGCGTGTTGATCGTAGCAAGATTGCCGAAGTTTTGTCGTCGGTTCTCGCCAATCACACGGTTGAGGACGTCAGTGTTGAAGATCCGCCTCTGGAAGAAGTGATTGCCGAGATGTTTGTGCTATCTGCCGAGAAAAACGAATCGGCTGCTGCGCCTGTCGACGTACATTGACCGCCCCAATCCCAGTCCCACCTAAACCTGTTTGTTTCTTGCCCGCGCACAAGCCTGGTGGACGATTCTAAAGATCTGCGTTGAAGAACGTTTGGTCTACCGGGGGGATTTTGCGCTAGGCACGCTGATGCGATTTCTCCCGATTGTTACACAGATTTTTCTGTGGACGGCCGTTTACGCGGCGGCGAAGTCGGGCGACATCGCGGGTTATAGCTCGACGGACATCATCGCTTACTATCTGTTGACGATGTTAGCCAGAGCGTTTTCCAGCATGCCGGGGCTTGCTTCAGGCATTGCCCGTCAGGTTCGGGATGGGGAGATTAAGAAGTTTTTAATTCAACCCATTGATTTGGTCAGCTATCTGCTGTTGGCTCGCATTGCCCACAAGGTGGTCTACTATCTGGTTGCCACGGGGCCCTTTGCCCTTGTTTATTATCTGTGTCGCGATTACTTCCCCGGTTGGCCCGAGCCGACCGTTTTTGTGGTTTTCGTTGGCTCGCTGTTGCTCTCGTTCCTGCTGGGCTTCTTTCTTGAAGCGTCGATGGGAATGATCGCCTTCTGGTTTTTGGAAGTCACTTCGCTCCTATTTATTTACATGCTATTCACATTTTTCTTCTCGGGGCACATGTTCCCCCTGGATTTCTTGCCGACCCCGTGGCGGACCTATGTGGATTTCATGCCGTTCAAGTATATGGCATATTTTCCTGCCGCGGTTTTCTTAGGCAAGATTGAAGGAGATGCGATGTGGCAGGGCCTATTCATCCAAGCCTGCTGGGTCGTTATTTTTGTTGTGGCCTGCCGAAATATGATGCGAGCAGGCTTTAATCGCTACAGCGGCTTCGGAGGATAAAAAGATGTAAGATGCGAGATTGCAGATTGGATCTGCAACCGCACGCTTTTTCACGACATCAATCTTAGATCTAACACCAAATATTTTCATGTCCCCTTCCTACTTAGGCATTTTTATCACGTTTGCGCGAAATAGCCTAATTCGTGACATGACATTTCGCACCAACTTCATTATTGAAGCGATCTCGTCAATGTCGTGGATGATCATGAATTTGGGGTTCTACGCGTTGGTGTACCAATTCACGCCCGATATTGCGGACTGGGGCAAGTACGAGTTTTTTGTGTTCATTGCCACAACGATGTTTATTAACAGTTTGGTGCAAGCATTTTTCATGCCCAATATGCAGGAGCTCAGCGAACTGGTGCGTACGGGCGGTCTGGATTTTGCTCTGTTGAAGCCTGTCGACACCCAGTTTTTGATTTCTCTGCAACGAGTGAATTGGTCGTCTTTGGGAAATTTCTTTGTTGCCTTGCTGTTGTTGTTCTACGCACTGCCGCGCATCGATACATTGCAACTTTCTGTTTGGCAGTATGTCCTGTATCCGCTCTATCTTGGCCTGGGTGTCCTTATTCTGTACAGCGTGATGATCGCGCTGGCGGCAACAAGCATTTGGTTGGGACGCAACCAGTCGCTTTACGACTTTTGGTTTTACATCACGAATTTCTCCCGCTATCCGATGGAGATATATGAAGGCAGTTGGGGGACGCCGCTACGGAATATTTTTACGTTTGTGATTCCCGTTCTTGTGGTGATCAATGTTCCAGCGCGCCTTATGGCAAAGCCGCTTGCGGGCGAAAATTGGAAATTGCCCCTGTTCGCGATTNTGGCTACCGGGATGTCCCTGCTAGCCAGTCGCTGGATTTTTAAGCGAGCCCTCTTGAGCTATCGAAGCGCGAGCAGTTGATTGCGATGGGATGGCGGATCTCAGACAATCCAGCGGATTGAAAATCCCGAGGCGGGTACACCGATTGCGGAGCTAGCATCGAGTTGCGGTATAGATTCCAATGGGAAACTGGAAATTCCCGGTCCGCAAGCTTTTAATTCACGATTCGCGATGCCAAATGACCGCCTGCCGCGCATTGCCATTCTTGGCGCTGGCCCCATTGGGTTGGAGGCCACGCTGTATGCTCGCTACTTGGGCTACCCAGTTGAACTTATCGAACGCGGCGCATCGCCGGCTGCCCATGTGCTCGAGTGGGGGCACGTGACGCTGTTTACCCCGTTTGGCTTGAACGGCTCGCCGCTCGGCATCGCGGCCCTGCAGGCACAGGATGCTAATTGGCGGGCCCCAGAGGCCGATGCCCTCTTGTCGGCGTTGGACTATTATCAACAATATCTGGGCCCTCTTGCCGCAAGCGATTTGATCCAAAATTCACTTTGTTGCGACACCGAAGTACTTGCCCTGGCCCGCAAAGATTGGCTGAAGGGAGATGGCCTCGGCGATCCGCAGCGCGGCGAAGCGCCACTGGTATTGTTGACACGGAACACCCGTGGCGAGGAGCGAGTGACTGAAGCCGAAGTGGTGCTCGACTGCACGGGGACCTTTGGCAATCACAATTGGCTGGGGCCAGGGGGGATTCCCGCCCTGGGAGAAACGGCCGCCGCTTCGTCTATCGAATACGGTTTGCCGGATGTACTCGGTTGCGACCGAGAGCACTATCAAGGCAAGCAGATCTTGGTGGTTGGTGCTGGTTACTCCGCCGCCACGACAGTCACCTACCTGGCGCAGTTGCCCGGTACAAAGACCACCTGGCTCACTCGCAGCCGTTCCGCTGAAGGTCCCATTGCGCGCGTCCCGAACGACCGACTCGCCGGACGTGACGCCTTGGCTGCGGAGGCGAACCGGCTTGCCGCCGCGCTCGACGGGCCCATTACCCAGTGGGCAGAAACGAGCATCACCGCAGTTGATTTTCGCGAGGCAACCGACAATTTTTCAATAAAGTTCTCGGGCGCGCACGCTTGTGAAGCGGTCTTTGACCGGGTCGTGGCCAATGTAGGCTATCGCCCGGACGATCGTATTTATAGCGAACTGCAGGTACACCAGTGCTATGCGACAGACGGCCCGATGAATCTGGCATCCCACCTCCTTGGCAACGCCGCCGGCGGCGGCGCGGTCGACTGCCTGGGGCAGGTTTCTTGTGGCCCACAAAGTTTGCTAAACCCCGAGCCCAATTTTTTTATCCTGGGAAGTAAGAGCTACGGTCGCGGGGCGCAGTTCTTGCTGTCGGTGGGCTTGGAGCAGATCCGTGAGGTGTTCACTATAATCGGGCAGCGCGACGACTTGAATATTTATGCGACGATGCCTGGATTGTCCGTTGGTCGTTAGCCTGTTTTTACCTTTTGAAATCCGATAGATGCCCGCGTCCGCCAGCACACTTCCACCGTCTGTCGATTTCTCCCACCTCGACCATCTTTGGTTTCAGGTTTCGGGCACATTGTGCAATCTTACTTGTCATCACTGCTTTATTAGTTGCAGTCCGAAGAACGATTTATTTGGTTACCTTTCGCTTAAGGAGGTGAAGCGCCGCTTGGAAGAATCGGTGGCCTTTGGCGTAAAAGAATACTATTTTACTGGGGGCGAACCGTTTTTGAATCGAGATATAGTGCCGATGCTCGTCGAGACATTGCGTTACGGGCCGGCTACGGTACTCACCAATGGTACGGTGTTTCAAGACGCGTGGTTAGAAGAGCTGCGCCGCGCGGAGCACTCCAGTTTGTACTCGCTAGAGATACGGGTTTCGATTGATGGGTTTTCACCCGAGACCAACGATCCAATCCGAGGAGAAGGGGCGTTCGTCCGGGCGATTCAGGGGGTGAAAAAACTGGTCGCATGCGGATTTCTGCCGATCATTACGGCCACCCGAACCTGGTCGGATGCCGACGAGCAGCAGGTGGTCGGCCAGTTTGTCGCGACCTTGAAACTGGCCGGCTATGAGCGGCCCCGGCTTAAAATTTTGCCGCCGCTGCAAATCGGCGCTGAAGTGGAGCGTACCCACGGCTATCGAGATAGCGAGCGCGTGACCCGGCGCATGATGAAGGGCTTTGACGTCACGCAGTTGGTATGCGAACATTCGCGGGTGGTCACCGATCGGGGCGTCTACGTCTGTCCAATTCTACTGGAGTCGCCCGAGGCCAACCTGGGCGACTCGCTTAGCGAGACGCTTCGGCCTTACGTGCTTGGCCATGGGGCATGCTACACCTGTTACCAGTACGGCGCTATCTGCTCAAATGCATCAAGCAAGTCCCGTCCCGACAAGTAAATCAAAAGGGCTATCAAAACCCTGGCATTCGCGCTACGATGTCGGGCAAGAGATTCTGCCGTGGCGCTCGTCGTCGCTTGTTCGGCGCAGCGCAGTGCCTGATTTACTCTTTTATTTCCGCAAAGGGGAGCTGCAGTGCAGCGAATTCAAAATATTTTCTGTCTGCTACTCGTCGTCTGTATTGCCGGCCTGGCGCCAGGGCAGGAGGCGAAGTTGAAATACCCGGAAACGCGTCGCGTGGACCAAGTGGATACGTTTTACGGCGTCGACGTGGCCGATCCGTATCGCTGGTTGGAAGAAGATCCGCGGAATTCGCCGGAGGTAGCATCGTGGATCAAGGCCCAGAACGATGTCGCCCGAAAATATCTTGATGCGATTCCGAGTCGGAAAGAATTTGCAGAGCGGCTGAAAGAACTGTGGAACTACCCAAGGTATTCCGTACCCCAGCAGACCGCCGGGAAGTACTTCTTCCATAAGAACGATGGATTACAGGACCAGTCGGTACTCTATGTTTCAGATACCTGCGCCGCTGAGGGGCGCATCCTGTTAGACCCTAATTCCTGGTCAGAAGACGGCACGATTTCGCTCGGCGCCGCAAAGGTGAGCGATGACGGGCGTTACCTGGCTTACGGTCGGAAAGAGTCGGGGTCCGATTGGTCCACCATCTATGTCCAACAAGTTGATACGGGAGAAGCGCTGGACGATCAGCTCTTATGGACGCGTTGGGGCAATATCGTTTGGAACGCGCAAAGTACCGGTTTTTTTTATACACGGTACCCTGAGCCGAAGGAGGGGCAACAGTTCCAATCGTCGGTTACTGATCCGATGATCTATTTCCATCGTCTGGAAACTTTGCAAGCGGAAGACGTGCTGGTATATTGCCGGCCGGATCATCCAACCTGGAGTTTTTGGCTGGAGCAAACCGACGACAATCGATTCCTTGTCTTATCAATTGGCCGAAGTACCGACCCGCAGAATCAGGTTTGGTACCGGCCTGTGGCGGCTCCCCTTGATTCTGCCTGGGTGCCCTTGGTCGAAGATTTTGAGAACGAGTTTGAGTTTGTGGGAAATGTCGGTGAGCAATTCTATTTTCGCACCGATTTTAAGGCGCCGACCAAGCGTGTAGTGGCGATGGACCGTGGTGCCCCGGGGCGCGAGCAGCTGGCCGAGGTGATTCCGGCCAGCGACGCGACGCTCGAAAGTGTAGCTCTCTTAGCTGGCGACCGCCTGGTCGCCAGCTATTTGCGAGATGTTGTATCCCAGGTCCGCGTGATTGCTCTGGATGGTTCGCTGATAAGCGAAGTGGAGATGCCCGGCGCTGGTTCGGCGCATGGATTTGGTGGCCGAAAGGACGATACAGAGACTTTTTACATGTTTACAAGCTACAACATGCCGACGTCGATCTATCGCTATGATTTGACAGCCGGTCGTAGCGAGCAGATTCGAGCCCCACAGATTGATTTTCCAGCCGCCAAATTTGAGGTGCGGCAGGCATTTTATGAGAGTGCCGATGGCACGCGTATTCCCATATTGGTAACACATCGTCGGGGGTTAGAACTCGACGGCCAGAATCCAACGCTCCTTTATGGATACGGTGGATTCAACATTTCGTTGACGCCGAGATTTTCGGTGGAGTATGCGGTGTGGATGGAGCAGGGGGGTGTGGTGGCTGTGGCCAACTTGCGCGGCGGGGGCGAGTATGGTGAGCCCTGGCATCAGGCGGGGAAAAAGACTAACAAGCAGAACGTCTTCGATGATTTTATCGCCGCGGCGGAGTGGCTGGTTGCCGAAAGGTACACCTCCAGCCAAAGACTTGCGATCAAGGGTGGCAGCAACGGCGGCTTGCTGGTAGGCGCGGTCATGACTCAGCGTCCGGAACTATTTGGCGCGTGTTTGCCTGCCGTGGGCGTGATGGACATGCTACGGTACCAGATATTTACGGCTGGCCATTTTTGGCGCGACGAATTTGGCACCGTGGACGACCCTGAGGAATTTAAGGCTGTCTATGCCTATTCGCCTTATCACAATCTTCAAGAAGGGAAGCACTACCCGGCCACCATGGTTACTACGGCCGATACGGATGATCGTGTAGTACCGATGCACAGTTTCAAGTTTGGCGCTGCCTTGCAGCGGGCGCAGGCGGGATCCGGGCCGACATTGTTGCGCATCGAAAAACGGGCTGGTCATGGTGCCGGTACGCCCATCTCCAAGCGTATTGATGCTGCCGCCGACAATTGGGCTTTTTTATGGCGTAATTTGGGGATGGAGAGCGGGGAGTAGCCCGCATCCATTCGCCGGATGTCGCCGCGGCTCAAAGCCACGGCTAGGCCCCCGCCAATAATTGATCCTGCTCAGGCTACAGGCTTGTTACCGCCCGCAGTTCGCGGGGCAGCGGGAACGACACGTCCTCTTCGCGGAGCGTGCGCGACTGGACGGTCGCCTGGTAGCGATTACGGAGGAGGTCGAGTACCGCCTCGACAACCACTTCCGGGGCGCTCGCGCCTGCCGTGACCAGGACAGTCTCCACGCCGGCAAACCAATCGGGGTCGATGTCCTGTGGGCCATCCACCAGATGGGCCGGCACGCCGCGCTCCCGCGAGAGCTCGGCCAGACGCTGGCTATTGGAGCTGTTTTGACTTCCGAGTACGAGCGTCAAATCGGCTTCGGAGGCAAGTACTGAGACCGCTTCCTGGCGATTTTGGGTGGCGTAGCAAATGTCGGCCTTGGGCGGAGATGCAATGTTCGGAAAACGGTCTCGCAAGCGGCCGATAATCCGGTTCGCGTCATCGACACTTAGTGTGGTTTGGGTTAGGTAAGCCACGCGGGACTCATCGGCCACCTGAATCGCCGCGACTTCTTCGGGGGTTTCGACTAACATGATTGCTTCCGGCGCTTCGCCCATGGTGCCGATAACTTCATCGTGTCCTTCGTGGCCAATCAAAAAAATCGTATATCCCAAATTGGCGTACTTCACGGCCTCCAAATGCACCTTGGTCACCAGCGGACACGTGGCGTCAATCGCGCGAAGATTGCTGGCGCGGGCCATCTGGCGTATCTCTGGCGAGACGCCGTGTGCCGAGAACAGTATCGTGGCCCCTGGTGGGACATGTGTTAGGCTGTCAACAAATACCACGCCTCGATTTCGGAAGGAATCGACAACATATTTGTTGTGCACGATTTCATGATAGACGTAGATGGGCGTGGGCAGTGCCTGCAGCGCAAGCTCTAGCGCTTCGATGGCCATATTGACTCCCGCGCAAAAACCGCGGGGGCTGGCTAACAGGACTCGCATGGTGGTTTCCCGGTGGATGGCAGGGGCTCCCGCTATCATAACCGGCAAATGATTGAATAGACAGCGGATACCGAACCACGGGGCTCAGGTGGCAAAAAGCGTTCCATGCGGTTCCTAGCGAGGCTTGCCCGGTGAGCCCTGCCAGAGTTGGCGGGAGATCGGTACCGGTTGGGTGTCGCGGGTACGGAAGCGTCTTTCCAATCGCTTGAGGACGCGATTCATGCGCATACTGAATTCAAACAGTGCGTGACCATCAATGGTCACCGGAGGCAACGCGTGATTGGGGCTCGCCGGTACGGGAGGTTGGGGTGCTGCCATTATTGTTCCTCCTCTCGGGTCTTAGCTATGATCCTTGGGGGCATTGGCCCCACTTTGGGGTACTAATTAAGATGAGCGACGAACAGGACGCACGGATCGTAGCACTGGTTCCTGTTACGTAAGACACACCGTTAGTGTTCGCGGTTCGTGCAGAATAGGCAAGCAATTGGGCCGTAATGTGGCAACTACTTACTCTTGACGAACTTCACGATTTTCCCGAGTTCTATGCGGTCCAGCATGCCATTGCCGTCGACATCCAGCTTGTCGAACTGTTTGGACATGCGGCGGGGCGCTTCTTTGCGACTGAGCCGCTGGTCGCGATTGCGGTCGAGCCGCTGAAGCAAACGTTGGACGTTCTCCTCGATTTCTTCGAGCGGTCGGCGTTTGGCCGCTTCCGCCTGCCTCCGTTCAGAGAGAGCCAGCAATTCACGTTGGCTGAGCCGACCATCGGTGTCCTGGTCGGCATGGAGCATCAATCGGCCAAAGCGATCGGCCAGTTGTTCGGTGACCTCTCCCGAGCTGACGTATCCGTCACCATCGGAATCTAGTTGCTCGAACAATCGCAAGGCTTGCTTAGGATCAGCTAATGGATCACTGCGCCGGTTGGGCGCAGCCATTTCTTGCAGTGCCCGCCATCGTTTCTCCGGCAACAAGGCAATTTCCAATTCGACGTCAATACTCTGCTCCCTGGCAATGCGCAAAGCGGCTCGGGCCAACTGCGGACTTGCCCGGATAATCTCATTTCGTGAGAGTATTCCGTCGGGTTGCCCACCCACGCGTTCTTCGATTCGAGCGAACACCTGACGAAACTGGCTCGGCACTTCCTCTTCGGAGATTGAGCCGTTGCGGTCCGCATCCCATCGGGACAGCAGCAGCAGCAACGCATCAGCGCCTGGGTATTCACCGCTGCCCTTCTCGGTCAACGGTTTTGCGGGCAGCTGTGGCTGCAGGCCATGATGAAACTCGTCAGCTGACAAGCGGTTGTCGCGATTGGTATCGCTAGTACGGAGCAACCGGGTAAAGAGCCGGGCGTGCTGACCGCCCACCTCTTCTTGAGCCAACAGCCCATCCCGGTCTGTGTCGAGTTGCCCAAAGAGCTGCAAGATTTGTCCCTCGCCGGAGCCCCATGCCGCAGACGATGAGAAAAGCAGCAGCGCGGCGCCTAAGCACGCATATCGTGTGGAATTTCTCATAGTGCTCAGCCTAGTTGGGCAAGCTGTTTGTCGATGGGTGGATCCGGTGTGCCGCCTGCTGGGGTAAGCTATCTGGCGGCTACCCAGACGGGCGGTACCAAAGGGCCCGTCAGCCTCTTTCCGGCCTTACTATACCAAACCCGCGTAGCCCCTCGAAGTTTCGCTGGCAATGACTGCAGGGAGCGGTTTTTGGCCCATTACACCGGTATTGACGCCTTAGCACGCCCCTTCCTACTATTTCAGGTGGTCACCATCTTGCCCGGGATGGACAAGAACCAGTTTCGGAAAATTGGTTTGGGGCCACAACGGTCGGTGGTTTTGCCGTCTCCTGATGATTCTGAAACGAATGGTTTTGAAATGGGGGCTAGCAAACTCACTGTGCCTTGCAGGCGTATTTAGTCATAATGTTAGTCATTGTGTTACCAGCGCCGTGTCCGGCACAATCGGTTTGACGAGCTTGACCCTAGCTGTTGGGCGGATCAGGCACTAGGGATGCGTCGGGCCAGCGCGGCAGGTTGTCCAAGTTGTGGCAAAAAAACATCGTTTGGCGCGGGAAGGTACGACAATCACAGGTCAGGATTGGCATACTTGTTACAGAAGTTGCCGATCGGGCGACCTGCAATCGGAAGAAAACCATGAATCCGCAGTCGAAAATTGGTCGATCGTTTCTCAGTGGCCATATGGATTGCGGCGCAAGAGTTTGATAGACACGATTCCAACTGCTATTTTCTAACACGAGACTTTCGACCAGAGAGAGCATCATGCAAGTTCACGGCCCATCCCATGTTCACAGTTCCCAAGGACTGAAAGGTCCGCATTCCAGCCAGCGCGCAGGCAGTGGGCCGTCGCAATCCGCCCCAGCCCAATCCGCGGGACCGACCGACAGGCTGGATATTTCGCCTGCGGCCGCTGCCGCCGCACAGGCAGCCGAAACCGGCCTGGAGCGCGCCGATTTGGTCGCTCGTGTCCGGCAGGAAATAGCCTCGGGTACGTATGAAACGCCCTACAAGATCGATGCGGCTCTCGACCGTCTGCTGGACGAAATCGGCTAACTCACCGACGGGGGCGGATCGTTGTTTAGTCCGAAGCGAATCTTGGACAGATAGCAAGTCTTCTCAAAATCTTCCCAGCCCTCCAAGGGGCATCCTCAGCGCCGCGCCCGATTTGGCTGGGAGCTGTGCCGGCTCCCAGCCAAACTGTTCGCACCCCTGGGGGCCCAGCTTGGCACTTCCCTTCTAGGCAAAACCGCCCATCTCTTGAGACTGACGCCGTTTTCACGTAGAATCAACAAGCTACTAGGCATCGCGTCTGGATAGTATGGAATCAGATGTTTTTGGCTATTTTGGGTCTTCTCAGCGGTCTCAATTAGCGTTGGGCGGCCCCGCTTGTTGAAACTAGAGTTGAGACGGACCGTGGGGGCTGTTTCTCTTTACTGGGATTTCTTGGCAATGGTAGATGGTTTTTCTCTTGGGACCGTGGAGGTGGCCAGCAGCCCGCAGGAGCGGTTTGCCGAGTTCTTGCAGAGTAAAGGCAAGCGGGTCACCCACCAGCGGCGAATCCTGGTGGAGCATGTCTTCCAGCGGCATGACCACTTCGACGCTGAAGAGCTGATTCTCAACCTGGCCCAACAACCCGAGGCCAGCAAGGTCAGTCGACCCACCGTCTACCGGACCCTCAACGAGCTTGTCGACGCCGGTCTGCTCCGCCGCATGACGATGGGCGGGCGCGCAGTCTACGAACACGACTACGGCTACCCGCAGCACGACCATCTGCACTGCACTATCTGCGATAAGCTGATCGAGTTCCAAAGCTCTGAACTTCGAAAACTCCGCGAAGCGGTCGCCGGGGAACATGCGTTTCGGGTGACTGGCCACCGATTGATTATCAGTGGTGTCTGCACAGACTGCAGCCGTAAGCGTCATCGCCAGTCAAGTCCGCTGGATCTTATCTGACTGGCAGTCTGGATGTCGCGTGGGGAGGTAATGTGGATTTGATCGTCATTACCCCTCAAGGCTTGTGTAACCGTAGGGTTCCGCTTGTTCAAAAACTATTGCACAAGCTTTGCAAAGTCGCGATCGGCTTGGTGGCCGTATTGCCGGGAATACCGGTTGTGGCGGAGATTTCGAGTTTCGAGTCACGCATCGAGCCCTTGCTGAAAAAACTTTGTTATGATTGCCACGGCGACGGCGCTAGCGAGGGTGGCCTCCAGTTTGATGTTTACGGATCGGTTGAAGAATTGGTCGCTAACAGGCAACTGTGGGGCCCCGTTTGGGACAACCTGCTTACCGAGACGATGCCGCCGGCGGATATGCCGCAGCCCACCCGAAGCGAGCGAAAGACGCTGTCGGATTGGATTGCACGGCAGGTTTTTGGCATCGACCCCATGGCGCCAGACCCGGGCCGGGTGACGATCCGGCGGCTCAATCGCGAGGAGTATCGTTATTCGGTTTATGATTTGCTAGGTGTCGATTTTCCGGTCTACGACCACTTTCCCGCCGACGATACGGGATACGGGTTCGACACAATTGGCGACGTGCTCACCGTGCCACCGCCGCTGATGGAAAAGTATTTTTCGGCTGCAGAGGAGATTGTCTCGAGGATCGCTGATCCGCGCGAATTACAGCCATCGAAAAAAAACGCTGCGATGATTAAGGCCGTGTTCTTCGACGGCGCGCCGCCGGCTGAGCCGGGCAAGCGACTGAAATATGCCCGACGAATTATCGAGCAGCTCGCCGAGCGGGCTTTTCGACGGCCGGTGGAAGAGACGATCGTCGAAAAGCTGGTGTCTCTCTCGACGACGGACCTCGAGGAAGAGGATGCCAGCTTCGAGGCGGCTGTGGGTCGAGCCTTGGTGGCAATACTGGTATCTCCCCGGTTCCTTTACCGGGCCGAGCTTCAGCCGGCCCCGGATGATCCGCGCCAAGTGCATCCCTTAGACGAGTACGCGCTGGCCGCGCGTCTTTCTTATTTTCTCTGGTCGAGTATTCCGGATCGGCAACTTTTTGACCTAGCCGAGCAAGGCCAGCTGCGCGCGGAGCTGCCCCAGCAAGTCACGCGAATGATGGCAGATCCAAAGTCGAATCGTTTTGTGGAAAATTTTGTCGGCCAATGGCTGCGCACGCGGAACGTTGAAGGAATCTTTAAGGCGGGAGACTTGCGCCAACAGCTTGGTCATCTTCGGCCTGCAATGCGCCGCGAAACTGAAATGCTATTTGCGCACGTCATGCGATCCGATTGCGACGTTATCGATTTGATTGCGGCGGATTACACATTTCTCGATGAGCGACTGGCCGAGTTCTATGGCATTCCGGGTGTTGAAGGAAAAACTGCGCGTTTGGTCAAGTTGCCGGCCGACAGCCCGCGGGGTGGCGTCCTCGCGCACGCTGGTGTCTTGCTGGTAACTTCGAGTCCCAATCGTACTTCCCCTGTGAAGCGAGGCCGGTTTATCTTGGACAATATTCTGGGTACACCTGCGCTCCCTCCGCCACCGGAGGTGCCAGCGATCGAAGAATCGATAAAGGGAGTCACATGGAAGATGAGCGTGCGCGAGCAGTTGGCTCTGCATCGAGAGGACCCGGTGTGCGCATCCTGCCACGATCGGATGGATCCGCTGGGCCTTGGTATGGAAAATTTCGATGCGATTGGTCGTTGGCGCGACACGGACGATGGAGAGCCTATTGATTCCAGCGGGCAATTAGCCAGCGGCGAGGAGTTCTCGGGGATCGGTGAGCTGCGCAAGATTCTCGTTGGCAAACGGCGACTGTTTTACCGTTGCCTGACTCGGAAAATGATGATTTATGCGATAGGTCGGGGCATCGAGTATACTGATACTCCGACGATAGAAAGCATTGTCGATGCTATGATAGATGGGAAAGGACGTTTTTCTACTATGCTATTGGCCGTTATCCAGTCGCCCCAGTTTCAGTCGCGGCGCGGCGGTGCTGCCGGCGCGCCGCGGGAGTAAGCAGCATGGCTTTTTCACAGCAATTCGAACGTCGCCGATTTCTTCGTGGTGCGGGAGCCTGTCTAGCACTTCCGCTGATGGAATCGTTGGTGCCAAGCGTCCAAGGGGTGGAGGTGGCCGCCCGCCAAGCCCCGTTGCGTGCTGCTTTCTTGGCGGTTCCGGACGGAGTGAACATGGAGCGGTGGCGACCGAAAGGAGTTGGCCTAACCTATGAGTTGAACGACACATTTGCGCCACTCGATTCGATGCGACACATGTTCCAAGTCTTTAGTGGGTTTGCTCACCGTAACGCATATGCCATGCAGGACGGTGCCGGGGACCACGCCAGAGCCAATGCCGTATTTCTCACTGGTGCACGGCCGCTTAAAACAGCGGGCGCCAACTTTCGCAATGGTATTTCCGTCGATCAACTGGCCGCCCAGCGCATTGGGCATTTGACACGCATTCCGTCGCTCCAACTCGGCTCCGAGGCGGGACGTTCTACGGGCAATTGTGACTCTGGCTATAGCTGCGCGTACCAACTCAATTTATCCTGGGCCTCGCCCACCATGCCCCTGGCGCCTGAGCCCAATCCCCGCGCCGTTTTCGAAAACTTGTTTGGCATCGGTGCGCCGGACCAGCGGCAACGCAATCTGCGCGTCCGGCAGCAGCAGAGGCTCAGTGTTTTAGACTTTATTGCAGAGGATAGCCGCACAATTTCGCGTCGTTTGGGCAGTAACGATCGGCACAAACTGGATGAGTACCTTACGAGCGTGCGGAGTGTTGAGCAGCAGATTGACCGGTCGGAGCAGTTCACGCTGGCGCAGACAACCATGTCGTGTCCGGACAGGATTCCCGAGGATCACCAGACGCATCTTCGAGTGATGTTTGATTTGTTGGTTCTGGCATTTCAGACCGATTCGACCCGCCTAGCGACATTTCCGCTGGCACACGAGGGGAGTAATCGTAGCTTTCCAGAATTGGGTATCGACGAAGGCCATCACGATCTGTCGCATCACAAAGGCCAGGTAGAAAATTTGGAGAAAATTGCCAAGATCGACCACTTCTACGTTGAGCAGCTCGCCTATTTTCTGCAGCGGCTGGACGCCGCCAAGGAGCCCGGAGGGTCCAGTGTACTCGACAATTCTATGATCGTGTACGGCTGCGCCATCAGCGACGGCCATTCTCACGCCCACAATGATTTGCCGATCCTACTGGCCGGTGGCGGACGCGGCTCACTCACGCCCGGGCGCCACGTCAAGGTTGGCGAAGACGTACCGATGACCAATCTCTATCTCTCGCTCCTTGACCGACTAGGTGTCGAAGCCGACCGTCTAGGAGACAGCACCGGACGCCTCGCTGGCATCTAGCCTCTCCGAGGCTTTCGTCCCTTACGTAAGTTGTCCTCTGCGCCATATTCCCTTACACGGCGACATCCGCCGAGTCGGGTTGGCGATCGGCATAGCGCTGGCGGATTGGCCCGGCAACTTCGCTGAGAAACTCATCCACTTGCTCAGCACTGCGCCCCATCAGCTGGCTGGCATCCACGGCAGCTTCTAAATCGATTCCGGCAAAAGCCGGGTCTCGGGATAATCGGTCCAATAGATCGTTCGCGCGACCATGTTGCTTGACCTCCTCCGCCGCCGCTTGGCTGTGGGTGCGGATGCGCTCATGTAGGTCCTGGCGATCTCCGCCGGCTGCCACTGCTGCCATCAAGAGGTTCTCGGTGACCATGAAGGGGAGCTCTTCGCGCAGGTTACGGGCAATTACCTCGGGATAAACGACTAATCCATTGGCGACGTTGCGATACAGAATCAGCACCGCATCAACGGCCAAAAACGCCTGAGGAATCACCAATCGACGGTTTGAACTGTCGTCGAGTGTGCGTTCCATCCATTGAGTGGCTGCAGTTGCAGTTGTGTTGGCCGGCAGGCTCATTACGAATCGCGACAAACCGCAGATGCGCTCGCTGCGCATCGGATTGCGTTTGTAGGCCATTGCCGAAGAACCGATTTGGCTTTCTTCAAAAGGTTCCTCGATTTCCTTGCGATGTGCGAGAATGCGCAGGTCGCTGGCCCCTTTATGGGCCGAGGATGCGACGCCCGACAGGGCGTCCAGGACCTGAGCATCGATTTTTCGGGAATAGGTTTGCCCCGTGATGGTGTACGTGCCAGAAAAGTCCATTTTCTCGGCAACCCGCTGTTCGAGCTGCCGCACTTTCCCATGGTCGCCATCAAACAGTTGCAAAAAGCTGGCTTGTGTTCCGGTAGTCCCTTTGGTGCTCCGCGCTCGCAAGTTGGCTAGACGATGTTCGAGTTCGGTCAGGTCGAGTGCCAGATCGTATGCCCACAGACAGGCTCGGCGACCCACCGAGGTTGGCTGCGCGGGTTGCAAATGCGTGAACCCGAGCGTCGGCAAATCGCGATGGCCGGCCGCAAAATTTCCCAGTGCGTCGACCACGGCCGCTACGCGCCGGCATACCAGCTCCAGGGCATCGCGCAGCACCAACAGATCGGTGTTGTCGGTGACATAACAACTGGTAGCTCCCAGGTGAATGATCGGCCGCGCGCTGGGACACTGATCTCCATACGCATGAACGTGGGCCATCACATCGTGACGCAGCCGGGCCTCGTGGTCCGCGGCTGCGGCGAAGTCGATATCATCGACCGTAGCACGGAGTTGGGCGATCTGCTCTGCAGTGATGGGCAGTCCTAGCTCGGCTTGCGACTCCGCCAGCGCCACCCACAGCCGCCGCCAAGTACTATGCTTATGTTGCGGACTGAACAGCCGGCTCATTGCTGGCGAGGCGTAGCGCGCCGTAAGCGGGTTTTCGTATTGATTGTGGGACATTAGAAACAAACTGAGGTGGGGTTGAGTGGCCAATGCCTGAGGTGGAGCCCCGCTAGTGTGCAAAGTGCGAGGGACGCCCAAGTACTATTCTATTTTAGCCGCCCGGTTTGGCCTACGATACAGGGCATGCCGAGGCTTTCGTTTCTGCCTGCTCTTACTCTCGGGCGCCTAACCCCTATCTTCTCCCGCTCACATATTCGTTAGATCATCCTCGTCACCGCTGCCAAGCAGTTTATCCAGCGCTGCGGAAACCGCAGACGCATGTGCCTTTGGTGCATCTTTCGGCAGGTAGACTCGGCAGACGAGTTGGCTTAAGGGCAAATGTTTGTACAGTTCGTTGTCGGTGAGAGGACCGATTTGTCCGGTCGCCGCCCGGCAGAGAAAATTTTGTCCTGCGGCCGCTGTCTTGGGATCAGGTCGGTCGATGTAGTTGGGAAGATCGCATTTCATCTCGATTTCCCGCAGCTCCGCCGGCAATTCTTCCCGGATCACCTGCAGTGCAACCGTTTCGCGGCCTTTGTGAAATATGTCGGTGGCTTGCGAATCGAGTCGAATCCTCTCGTCGGCCAATTCCCAATCCATCTGGCGGCGGAGGAGTCGCTGCCACCGTTCTCCCAGAGCCCGTTTTTCACCGTTGTCGCTCTGGTGCCAACGGGCTACGTCGACCAGTAAGGACCATTCGGTAAACTGCTGATAGGCGCCCAGGTGTTCAAGCGGATTGCCCGGGAACAGGAAATGACGCCCATCGCGAAACAAGTCTTCCAATGTTTTGTCGATTGCCCGCACGGTGCGATGAAAATATACGGAGCGAAACAGCTCGCTGCGGGCCTGGCGAAATCGGATGAGTGCGTTCATGCCCCGGTCGTGTATCGTCAAGCCGTGCTTGCTAAAAAAAGTATAGTGTAGCAGTCGGTCCAGATCATAGGCGCGACTGCTATAGCCCGACATATAGGCATCGCGCAGAACGAAGTCCATGTTGTCGACCGTGTATAGACCGCAGAACAGGCTCCGCATCATCACGAGCCAGCGAGGTGCATCGGCGGTATCGTCGCCGTCCGGGCGCGTAATCAGCCAGGCGATCTGTTCGGGATCGATCGTCTCATCGGCGGCGAGGCAACTGTTGGGGCACGTACGCACTTTTTTTAGTAATGGGCCCAGTTCATGACGAATGATGTGCGCGCCGAGTTTCTCATGAGTCAGGCCGTAGTCTCGTAGGAAATGGGCATCAAAAAAATGACCGAAAGGACCGTGGCCCACATCGTGTAGTAGGGCCGCTAAGCGGGCTAGACACTCGACATAGCCACGACTGGGCGCATCGGGACAAACATCCCGTAGGCTTGGGTACACGCCTGCCACAACGCGACTGGCCATGTGCATAGCGCCTACCACGTGCTGGAAACGCGTATGCTCGGCGGTCGGATAGACCCACCAAGCTGTTTGCAACTGGTGGATTTGTCGCAAACGCTGGAGCCACGGGTGGTCGAGCAGAGTCCGTTCAGAGCATTCTCCCGAGTCGACTAGAGATACGAACGGAATATATCCGTGAATCGGGTCATGGCAGAGGCTTTCGCGTTGCAGGTCTTTCATGCAGTTCATTGTTTCGGCGACTGCCTCGCTGGGCAATGGGCGGACGTGGGGCCGCTGCTGGCAGAGGGTTTGCAAATGACCGGGGAGCTACGTGTGTCTAGCGCCGGCAGTTCGGTTGGAGCATTTAGAATACGTGTCACGGTAACTGGTCACCAAGAACCTATCCCAAAAACACCAGGCAGCTACACAACGGGCCAGATATGGATGTCCCACGGTTAGGCTTGATGCCTGGGAGTCACTCTCCCTTGGACTCATCCACCGACCGCAGTGCCAGTGCTACCACCAGACCTACAATGCAAACCAGCCACGTGACGCGAAAGCCTGTGTTGACAAAGGTCAGTACGTTGCCTGCCGGCTCATCGCCCATGGCTGCGAGCAGGCTAATGACCCAGGTTAACACCGCCTGAAGAAGGGGAATTCCCAGTACGAGTACCAGTAAAAATAAGACCGCGGAGCGAGAATTCATAGGGGGCTGGTTAAGTCGAGAAAGAGGTCGCGCATTCTGTGCATTCACCGCATTTTGTGCAGATGGAATTGTCCGGGCTGGCGCTAGGTGCTGTCAATGGGCTTGAGTCTGCTCGCGGGCAAAAATGAACCATTCTCATTGGGCATTTGATCATTGATGTAGTAGAACCCATTTCAAGACCATCCTTCGACGGCAGGATCTTCGAGAATCGTGGCTCCAAAACCAGGTTTTGGGACTGATTCTAGTCATTCTGCCCAGCCTTGTCTGTTATCGCCCAACCGCTGCAGTTCTGAATTTGACTCCCCTTGCCTTTACGACACAATGGAATTAGTCCGTCGAGGGCGGCGACTCTATAGCGTCGGAACAGATTCTTGAATCCAATCTTTTTGCAAGTTGTCCAACACCTTGTCCGGGTTTCGACGTGCGCGCTGGTCTGTGGGTTAGCAATGATCGCGGCTGCTCAGAAGGTGCAGCTTAAGGATGGGCGGATTCTGCAGGGGCGAATGACCAACGTGGCGGGTGTCGCCAAGAACCCGGTTGCCATCCGAGCCGAAAAAGAGCCCAACCAATCAACGCCCATCTTGATGATCGATGACCAGCTGCGCCGGGTCTATGTACCGAAGCATTTTTTGGCCAATGTGCTCGATGAGGCTGCCGGGACGCGGGTCCGGATCAGCTTGCCTTGGCAAAATGTCTCCAAGTCGGTTGGCACGATCGGCAGCGTCGGCCCGAGTTTGGGGATTACGCCATTCGACCAATGGGGGCGCCGCACCTACAACATGCAAACCAAAGACGGTCCCTTAGCGATTGTCCAGGGGATTACAGTATTGACCCCACGTTATGTGAAAATCGAAGGGCTACGCGGTCAACCGCGTTCGCCAACGTGGGACATGCGTATGGCAACTAGTTCGATCCCGCGCGACACCCTCGCCCGGATTCTCTCCAACGCGGTTTCTCACGACGATCCCCAGGAGTGGCTCCAAGTAGTGCGATTCTATTTGCAGGCGGAGCGTTATCGTGAAGCCCGTCTCGAACTGGAAGCGATCCTGCGCCGTTTTCCCGAAATGAAAGAATTGGCAGCCGAAGCGCGAGAGCTCAAAAAAATGGGTGCTGACCGCATTCTCAAGGAAGTGCAACTGCGTCGTGTGGCCGGGCAGCACGCGTTGGTGACTGCCCTGCTGGACAACTTTCCTCCCGAGGAGGTTGCCGGAGAAACATTGCAACAAGTGCGCGAGATGACAGCTGAATACGCGGCAGGGGATGCGCGCCTGCAGGCGGTGAAGGAGACGCTGCGGACTCTGGCAGACGCGGTTTCTGACGTCGACCACCGCCGACTGATACAGCCTTTGGCCCAAGAGATCCTCACCGACCTAACGCACAACAATAGTAACCGTTTGGCGCCGTTCGCGCAGTTGATCGATGATACATCTCTCTCAACCGAAGAAAAAGTCGCGCTCGCTACGAGTGGGTGGATCTTGGGTGCGGACGGTGCATCGCAAAAAATATCGGTGGCTATTTCACTCGTCCAGGTCCGCAACTGGGTACGGCGCTACCTGCGCGAATCGCTTGCACACGAGCGCATTACCTTGCTAGAGTCAATTCGCAGCGCGGAGGGAGCCTCGATTGAAAATATAGCCCGGCTCTTATCCCACATGAGGCCGCCTTGGGACATTCCCGAGCAGGCCGTCTTGGGGCACGGCGCATACGAGCTTAGCGCCCCGGGCCAAAGTGAGAACGGCGATTTTCGTTATCTCGTCCAACTGCCGCCGGAATATGATGCGTACCGGCGCTACCCCACGATTGTTGCGCTCAACGGCGACTACAACACGCCATTGCAAGAGCTGACGTTTTGGACGGGAGCGCACCAAGTGGATGAGGCCGGCGAAGTCACCGGTCCGCGCCGCGGACAAGCCATGCGGCATGGATTCATAACCATTTCCATCGACTGGCAGAAGCCCCAGCAACACGATTACGAGTATTCGCTTCGTGAGCATGAGGCGGTGCTCACGAGTCTTCGTGATGCGATGCGGCGTTTTAGCATCGACACCGATCGAGTCTATCTCACGGGCCATAGTACCGGTGGAGATGCGGCTTGGGATTTGGCCTTGTCGCACCCTGACGTGTGGGCCGGGGTGCTCCCCTTTGTGGCGCAGTTTAGCCAGGTCAAAAAGTACGTGCAGCACTACGGCGTGAACGCGCAGTTCGTTCCCTTGTATTTCGTGGCGGGTGAAAAAGATGGCAAGATCATGGTGAATAATGCTGCCGTGCTCGACAAGTATTTTCTCAAGCGGTTTGATACGACCGTCGTTGAGTTTTTGGGGCGGGGGCACGAATCGTTCCACGACGAAATATTGGAAGCGTTCGCGTGGATGAATTTGCCGAACCACCGTCGTCGCGGACCGCCCGAAGTATTTGCATGTAAAACCATGCGGCCGTGGGACAATTTTTTTTGGTGGATTGAAGGTCGCGATTTTCCGGGCACGGTCCATCCGGCCAGTTGGCCGGTTCGCGGCGCTCGGCCGACGCAGATTTACGGTCGACGGCTGCAGGACAACAATCTGTTGGTTAAAACAGCCTCTGCGCAAACTACCTTTTGGCTTAGTCCCGACGTCGTTGATTTCTCAAAGCCAATCCGCATTACTCTTAACGGACGAAGGCTCACGCGCGCGAGCACCACGATAGGGCCTGATCTGGCCGTGTTGCTGGAAGACGTGCGCCAGCGAGGCGACCGCCACCGCCCCTTCTGGGCGAAGTTGCAAGTGCCGTAAAACCCTTAGCGCAGCTTCCCCTGGTCGGCGGAGGCGCCGGCAGGAATGCGGGCCTGGCCTACGGGTTTACTTAGCGTAGCGCCAACCACCATCCAGCCGTCTTCGTCGCTACGGATGATGGTGCCGGCAGGTCCGAAGTACCGGCGTACCATCTCAAAATCGGGAAGCTGACGACCGTCGATTTTTTGTTCCCGCAAAATACCCTCATCTTCTTCATCAGGTGGTGTTAGTAGTCGATTCAGCAATCGCCCGAGCAAGGTTTCTGATTCGGGCATTTTTCCCTTTCGCAATAGTTCGTAGACGGGCCGAAATGCTTCGTCGGTTCGAACAAACGACTTCACAGATGCGGCACCGGGCAGCAGGCGGGAGAGGGCGATCTCAACCTGTCGGAAGTCGGCCGCAACGTTTAGCCGGTCTTGCGGATCTTTCGTCGAAAAAACTTCTTTCAAAAATTCCGCGTGGGAGGCAATGAACAAGTGGCCCTCGGCAACGCAAACGGCTGACGCCTCGGAGGGCGTTACTTCCAGACTGTCTTCTTCCACAGGATCTTCCACCGGATCCAAGAGATCCAAATCGGAAGAGGAAATATCTAGGTCGACAAAGTCTTCGTTTGGTTCGTGGACTTCCCAAAGGATCTTGCCTTCAAATTCCGACTGAGAGGCGTCCGGTTCATTCGCCATGATCTTTTCTACGGTCTTCGTAATGGCTTGTTCATCGGTCAATTGGATGGCGATCAAAAATCGTTCGCATTTGGGGGTGACAGGCAACTTGTAATCGGTGACCAAAACCACCCGCTCGCCTAGATGGGCTACAAAATCTTTGCGGATATCGACTTGAGGTCCGTACGGATCGAGCTCCAATCCTTCCAGCATTCCGGCAAAAGCCTCTTCTTGGCCAATAATCGCGTCGAACAGCGTATCAAACTTGTCGAACGCATTCTTCAGATCACAGTTGAATGTCCGGTAGGTTGCCAATGTGTGAGGCAGCCAGGGGAGAGCCGTCATGGACCGTTGGTTCGGAAACTTCATCATCCGCATTGCGAGGCGATAGTTTTCCACATCGTCTGGGATTGGCGGCGCGTAGACAGACGTACGATGAAGCAACTCGAAAGAGCCGCCGCCCGCGGACAGATTAACGAAGCCTCCGAGGCCTGTGATTGCGTCAAACCCCTGCTCGCTGAGGATCTTCACGTAGTCTTTGTGGTGTTGCTGCTTTTTCTTCGAATCCAGTGAGTGGATAGCACGGGCGTAGCCGAACGGGTCGACGTACCATCGCAGCTCGGGTACGAGCCCCTTGGATTCCTTCAGGCAGCGGCGCATGGTTTTTTGATAAGCTTGAATACTCGACAATCCAGGCGAGCCGCCGTCAAAACGGCTGAGCATTTCCTGGGATTCTGCGGCGTTGTCACAAACGCAAAGCATATTATTTTTGACGAAGAAAACTGCGGTGCGAGGTTGTCCGTCTTTTTTCTTCGAAGGAATCTGATAGGTTGTGATCGGCGTTTCTGTATCGCCGGTGGTTGTTTTGGTTGCATCTCGCTTGGCGAGTTCTTTGTCGACCTTCGTCAGCAATGCGTCGAGTTGGCTGCGATGGCCCGTCACATTCACGACCAGGGCCACCGACGCCCGGTCGTTTTCACGCTCGATGAGGCCGATCGCAATTTCGCCTCCGGCGATGTCTTGCAGGTCGGCTAGATCCACACCTAATTTTTCGCGCAATCCGGAGATCTTGCTCTTGAGCTGGTGCTTCAAGTCCTCGACGAAAGGCTGCATCGCATCGTCTTGCAGAAGTTGTCCCATTTGCGTCTGTAGCCATTGTTTATGGAGCTTGTTGATGTCGATGATCGACACAAAGCCGCGCGTTTGGGGACCCATGAGGGTATCGCTAGAGTGCGGGCGTACTGCCGCCGTGGCGGGTGCTGAGATCAGCAAGCCGCTGGATAAAATCAGCGCGCACAAGGATAGGGTTCGTCTAACTGAGATCACGATAATCCTGCTGGGTGGGGGCCTGGCAGCCGGGGGAAGAATCGAATGAGGGATGTACCTTTTGGAAGGTGATGACGGCGCGGGGGACTTTAGTGATCTATCGGCGCCGGGGCAACATATTATGTTGCCAAGCTAGCGTAGCTGCGTAGAGCTTACCCAACAGAGCCAACACGTCCCAGCCGCAGAATTGGGACGTTGTTAAAATAGGGGGAATTAGAGGAGGAAATGCCAGTTTTTTATTGTGGATTAGCAGGTTTCCCCCTCAGGAGACGATATCGCAGCGCCTCTGCAAATAGTCCCATACCACGAAACGGTCCAGGTCGTGCCTAGCGGTAAAAAAGACCCGGCCCTGCGTCGACTCGGCCAGCCGATAGCCAAAACGCACGTCCTCCTCAGATTGTGACCAACTCGGGAGCAAGAACAAGTTGATTGTAATTCCCTCGCGCTGGCACAACTGTGCTTCACGCATCGTAGCCGACTCCGTTTGCGGAGCGGGTGTATAATATCTGGTCCTCAAAATGGGCCGTTGGCAGTCCGTCGGTGATCAATACGATTTGACGGTTTGGTGTGTCTTGCGCGGCGAGCAAGCGCCGAGCAGTGGCCAGGCCGTGCTGAATGTTCGTAAAGTGCGGCGGTACCTGGTATTCACTGACATCTGTTCGGCTCATGTCGACCCACAATCGCACGACTGGGTCGTGCAGCGTCACCGGCTTGGGCATCAGTTGGACAATTTTTCCGCGCTCGACCACCTTGGCAAAGCTGAACAATTGGACGAACTCTAAGTAGTCGCCTGGGTACTCGCGTCGAATCAGACCCTCCAGCGTGAGCGCCATGGCCTTTTCCGGTTGCTGGTTAGGTCGACTGCCAAGTTTTGAATGGATAATCGACAACAGGCAATTAACGCGTCAGAAGGTATGGAATTCTAACCACCATGGTCCGCATGACGAACCTAATCCTCGTAGAGGCATGCCTCTTGGGGAATTTCCTATAGGTTGCATATCAGGTGGACCAGTCGTGCTGCGAACGCCAACTTGCTCCAGAGCAATCGTCACACGAAGTGTGACGGCTGCAATAGGCCAGTCCCGCAGTGGTTAAGTAGACACAAATCGCGAGAGAATATTCGTGGCGTGTTTTTTGAACATCGTGATGTGTCCGGCTTGGGGATCGATGTTCAGCTCACTGCCGGCGATTTGTTGATGAAAATAGTGGGCCATCGACGGCGTGACGATGCGGTCGTCACCGCCTTGCCATATCGACACAGGCACGCCTTGGATCTCGCACGGCCTAAATCCCCAATCGCTAGCGAGGAGACGAATATCCGTGACTAGTCCTGCCGGACCGCAGCGCGTCGATTCGTGCAAACTGGCGATCAGGTCATGGTAGAGCTTTGGATTGCAATAGATAAGCTGGCGATCTGCAGCACTCCAGCTCTCGGCCATCTTGGCAATCACACGGTCAGGACTTCGAATCAGCTTTCGGCTAATCAGATTGACGCCGATTTTCCCCAGCTGTGGTCGGCGCGAAATCAGCTTGACCAATCGGTCCTTGTTCCCGGGGCAAGTGCCGCACGCCCCTAGGGGTGCATGGCCGGACACGAGGGCCACATGGGTCAGGCGATGGGGAATCTTTGCTGCACATGCGGCGGCGTACGGAGCGCCTCCAGAAAGGCCGATCACGCCGAAGGGCCGGTCGGTATATCCGAGCGAGGCGGCCAATTGTTCAACGTCGCGCGGCCAGTCCAGGATGCGGCGACCGTATTGGTAACTCGACCCCCCCATTCCAGGGCGATCGATAGCGATCACTCGGCGGCCCGAGCAGCATCTCTCTGAGTCGCATTGCGCCAGTTCGAGCCGCGAGCCGGGAGTACCGTGAAAGTAGAAAACAGGTGGCCCTGAGGTAGGGCCGTACTGGCGGTAGGCGAGCCACCGGCCGTCGACCAAACGAATACGTCCATCAGCGATCGGCGATGTAGCCTCTGCCAGCGCGCGCGATCCAGGCAGGCTGGACGCAAGTAGGGTTCCCCCAACCGCGAGGGCTTCACGGCGCGATAGCATATTCGTGTTTCCTGGCAAGTTGGGGGTGTGTCTTCGAAGTTGCGATTGGGGACATCTTATAGTGTAGGCCGCGTTGCCCAACTAGGCCGGCTCAGATGAATAAGGAAAAAAACGATTCTAACAGTTAGGTCGCCCGGGATTTGCAGAGCAGGCGAGTCACACCATGGATTTTGCAAACTGTTTGGGCTGTGGCGACCAACCTAATGACAGGGGGCAATCTCCCTTGTCACTCCTCAGCACTGGCCAGCGCCGCGGCCGAAGGCCTGCCGGGCAAGACACCGTGTTTCGTTTACACAGGCGGTCAACTTGGGGGCAGAGTTTGACTACGGCCATACCAGTGCCGAACTCGTGGTAACGTTTTTTAGTAAAAAATTCCGGGGCGGAATTGGCCATGGTCATGCGCATCGCGTCGAGTAGGTCCCCACTTCTCTGGCCGGGCGAGTACCGGAAGAATTTCAGAAAGGTACCCCGTAGTATTTTTACGGAAAAATTGTTGTTAGAATGACGATGTAGTAGGTCTAGACTTGTTTCGGGGCTGGATCCCTATGGAGAATAATTGGTCAAGACCGGACTAGGGACTGAGTCCTAGCCGGTCGGGGGCTTGCAATTGAAATCTGGGCGTCCGTCTCCTATCGGTTATTCCAATCCGCAGATGGCCAATCCGCGAGTGTGATTCTGTAGGACCAATGATCGTGCCGGTTAAAAATTTGATCCACTTGGCTGCCTTCGCGATTGCTATTGGCTTGCCACCGGTACGGAGTGATGCCACGGACGCCTTTTCTTCGCTACTGCAGCCGACGTTTGCGGCTCATTGTGTCAAATGTCACGGCGAGGAAGGCCGGCTCGAGGGCGAAGTCAACCTCCTCAATCTTAGAAGTTTTAGTGACCTCTTGCGCCAGCCGGATCTTCTGGAAACCCTGATTGGTGTCCTGAGTGATCAGGACATGCCACCTGAAGAGGAAGAGCCCCTTGAAGTTGGAACTCGTGACGCAATGATCCAACATTTGGAAGCGATACTGGAGCAATCGCTGGCGACTCAATCCTTCGCTTCTACGCCGATTAGGCGGATGAATCGTTTCCAATACAACAATGCGGTAGTTGATCTTCTGGAACTCGAGAGAAACATTTTCCGGTTGAACGAACGATTAATGCGGCGCTACACGGATTACTTTCATCCCGAAAAAGGAAAAATGCCTCCAGAGGTTGAGGTCGCTAGCCGGCCCCTCGGAAAAGATCGAGACCTCCAAAGGGCTGAGGGATTCATGGGCGCGGCTGCGTTTCCTCAAGATTTGCGGGCGGAACATGGTTACGACAACCGCGCTGACCATCTGACCCTTTCACCGCTGCTGTTAGAATCTTTTCTGCTCCTGAGCCAAACGATTGTTGATAGCCGCGACCTGAATCCGAAAGAATGCCGGAGCTGGAACCGATTTTTCATGCCCCCCACCGATGGCGACCAACTCCAGGCGATTCGCACGCGCTTGACAGAGTTTCTCCGCCGAGCGTTTCGACGCCCTGTTAATCCTGAGACACTCGACCGCTTTGTCGCCTTTGCGAAAAACAGCCTTGAGTCGGGTGCGAGTTTCACCACCACCATGAAGACCGTGGTTGGTGCGACCCTCGCCTCTCCCGACTTTCTGTATTTGTACGACACACAGGAAAGGGGCGAAGCCTCAGCAACCCGCCAGCCTTTGGGCGATTTTGAACTCGCTTCCAGGCTCTCGTTTTTTCTATGGAGCAGTATCCCTGATGCTACGCTGCTGGATCTGGCCCAGCGGGGCGAATTGAGCGAACCATCAACGCTGAACGCCCAGATTGATCGTATGTTGAACGATCGCCGGACGGCTCGGTTCTGTGAAGCTTTTCCCAGCCAGTGGTTGCAACTGGACCGTCTGATTACTTCGATTCCAGATCCCGAGAAGTTCGAATCTTTTTATTTCGTCGGCGGGTACCGAGTCAGTATGCACATGATGATGGAACCGCTGCTGTTGTTCGAAACAGTCTATATCGAAGACCGGTCCATTCTGGAGCTGATCGATCCGAAATTCTCCTGGCGCAGCGACGTACTTGCCCGCAGTTACAATGGCGATGCAAAAACGCGTGGCGGGTCGGTGAATAAAATCACTTTCAAAAGAATTCCCGTTACTGATCCGCGATGGGGTGGCGTGATCACAAATGCAGCAGTAATGACCATGACCTCGTCACCTACACGTACCCAGCCCATCACGCGTGGCGCTTGGGTCAACACGGTAATCTTCAATGATCCACCTGATCCTCCGCCGGCGGATGTGCCACCACTGCCTGAACCGGACGAAGGGTATCTAAAAAATCTTACCATTCGCGAGCGATTTTCTGAGCATCGCACCCGCCAAGACTGTGCGAGTTGTCACAAACAGATTGATCCGTTGGGTTTCGCTTTGGAAAACTACGGACCGACTGGCCTGTGGCGCGATAAATATGAAAACGGGCGACAGGTAGATCCGAGCGGCAAGTTGTTTAATCGGCACGAATTTATGACATCCGTTGAATTCAAACGGAGTATTATGAAGGAAAAGCGCCGGTTTGTTCGCGGGTTCTCGGCACATCTGCTATCCTATGCCTTGGGACGCGAACTTAGCCCCGCAGACTCGCCTGCGCTTGCCAAGATTGCCGAGAGTGCGATGTCGGGGCAGGATTCAATACGCACCATACTGAAGATGGTTGCCTTAAGCGAACCATTTCACCACAAAAACACACGAGGCGCCCCCCTTGGAGAGGTCGAGCATGAAGAATGATGCGCAAGCGCAGCAAGTATCGCGCCGCAGATTTTTAGGTGGTCTTGGCGGATCCCTATTGAGCCTGCCGTGTCTCGAGAGCCTAGCCGTCGCTGCCCAGGCCGAAGTGCCGGCCGTTCGTATGGCTTTTTTCTATCTCCCCAATGGTCTAGTCCGGCAAGGTTTTTTCCCGGGAGAATCCCAGCGGGCGCTACCTAAAGCCACAAGTCAAAACGACGTCTGGCGCTTTGTAGGAGAAGCCGCTCCGGTTGGGAGTCACCCTCTTACCTTTACGCCAACGCTTGATCCCTTACAAAAAATGAAGGAGCGGATCACTTTGGTCACGGGCCTGGACCGAACTTTTCAACAGGGCACAGATTCCCATGCCCAGGCGGCTTCTTGTTTCCTTTCCAGTTGTGCCCCCTATACGGAGCTTCGTTCGGCCTATCCCATCGATCGAACGTTGGACCACGTAGTTGGCGACCAGATCGGAAGCACGACCCCGTTTCCAACACTTGAGTTGAGTTGCAATGATGCGAAGGATAATGTTGAGTCCATTTATTTCGATAACATGTCGTGGTACGGCCCTGGGCATGTCGCGCCGTCGTTACGTGATCCACGTCAGGTTTACGACCGTTTGTTCAGCACTCGCTCCCACACCCGTTATCGCAACATCACCGACCTTGTCCTTGACAACGCGCGCGATCTTGAGAAGCAACTCGGTGTGGCAGACCGCCACAAGTTTGGTGAGTACTATGAATCCATTCGTTCGATTGAACAGCGCATGGATAAGATCGATGCGATGAAAGCCGAGGTTGCAGAATACCGAACAGAACGGCCTGGCGACCATCTTCCACGCAACGAATACATTCACGTCATGGGGGATCTGCTGGTCACCGCACTGCAAGCGGGTTTAACCAACGTGGGCACGCTGATGGTGGCTCCCGAACGATGGCAAACGACCAATCAATATGAAGGCATTTTGGATCAGCCACGCAGTCATCACGCAATGTCGCACAACCAATCCGAGTTTATTGACGACCTGTTGAAGCTGGATCATTTTCATGTGAGCGCTTTTACCCGATTGCTCGAGAAGATGGATTCGATCGAGGAGGCCGGCGGGACCACCCTGCTCGACAACATCATCTTTACCCTTGGTGCAGGGCTTGGGGATGGGTCCACGCATCAATACAACGACTTGCCGCTGGTGGTCGCAGGTGGTGGCGGCGGAAAACTGAAACAAGGGCGACATATACAGTGCGAGCAGGGAACACCTTTGGCCAATCTTTGGCTCGCTCAGTTGCATGCTCTTGGCATGGAGCGCAAGCACTATGCGGACAGCACAGGAACGCTGTCATCTATCTTGGCTTGAGGCCATTAGCCCTTGCTGGCATCTCCCGCATAGCTCGCGTAGGCTTCTCGCACTTTGCCCGTGTTCGTATTGCCGCGATGAATGAACACCCGGTAACGGAGTGTCATGGTATCGCCCTTGGCAATTGTCTTGGGCGTTTGTTTGAATTTGATCTGCGGAAATGGGCGTTCGCCAAACGGGTTAGCACTAAAGAGTCCGTAGCTGCGAACGTGCCACCGGCACGGATGCTGAAAGTTGGAGGGATGGCTAAAGATGGCGATTCCGACCGTTTCCCCTTCGACCGGTCCGTGGTAATCGACCCACTCGGCGGGAAGTCCCCAAGCATCCTGATCGGTGAGCCCAGCGCTACTGAAGATGCTTCCTCCCAAGCCAGCGTCGACTTTCATAGTACCCGCCACGCGCACTGAAAATGCACCGTCTTTCATGTCGCCGAAAGTCACTGCGCCGTGAGCGGCCACAATCTCCGAAGTGAAATCGATCCACCGAGCTGCATCATTTGCACCAAAACGAAACGTTCGCCGCTCGTCGCAGATCGGATTTTCTTCGCCTGCCAGCCAGCGATTGCGGGTCACCACGACGGCCTCCTGGCCGAGGTTTTCAATCTTGGAGAATTCCAAATGTTTGATGACGTTGCGCCCCCCGTCTCCATGCCAGAAGTCGTGCCCGTTCACATCTTGATGAGCGAACCAGAGTGAGTGGTGATGCGGATGGTCGGACCTTTCAGTTGGCTCTCGTGGCCCAATGGGGAACGAACGGGTTGTCGGCTTCCCGGTGGGGCCAATAATTGGCCATATGGCCGGTTGATGCCCGGATCGCGTGCGATATTCGGCAAATAGTTTGCCGTCGATGCGCACCACAGCACCATGTTCGCTATGCTTCGCGGTGACCTCAGCGCCCTCAAGAGCGGTGCCGCAATTCAGGTGGGCTAAATAGATTAAGGCCGCGGCTAAGAAGCTCCGGCAGACCCGCGCACTCCAACGGGCAAAAAAAACTCGAAATCTCGGTGTAGGGCGCATTGGCGTTTCTAGCGATCAGTAGTCTCTGATATCAAAGCAAAATAACAATTCCTGATCGCGAAGGTAGAGTCGTCCGTTTGCAATGACCGGATGCACCCATATCTTGCCGCGCGGTTTCCTCAATTCGGTTTGCGGATCGAGGGTAAAACGGCCCTGCTCGTGCCAGCCTTCTTCAGAGGCATCGATCAAGACCACGTGGCCTTCATCCTCGCTGATGCAGTAAAATCGACTATCGGCATACGCAATGGCTCCTTTTCCCAGCGCCGTGCGTTCGCTCCACTTTTTTGTCCCGGTGGCAAAGTTCTGGCAGACCCAGCCTTTGCCATCAGAATAGCCGTAGAGGTAATTGCCAAGGCGAATGACACCACCATGATGGTTAGTCATCAGATTGTTGTCGTAAATCTGTTCGATCGTATCATCGTTATGCAAGCGGACCAGCATGCAGCCTGCGCCGTAGCCGGAGGTAACATAGACATCGTTTTTCCAGACGATCGGTGTCGGGACCACTGCCGTGCTTCCGCCCCAGGGAACGCTCCACAAGACCTTGCCATCGTTCAGACTGAATCCTATAAGTTGGCTGACGAGTAGCTGGACGCCAATCTCGCGCCCCGCTTGTTCCGTTACGACGATCGACGAGTAGTGGGCTGTTTCGTCAACCGAAGAAGTTTGCCAGAGGAGATCTCCAGTGGCCTTGTCAAGCGCTGCCACAGCTCCTTGTTCGCCTCCGGGAGTACAGAGTATTTTTTCCTCGTGAATCAGCGGCGATTCGCTATAACCCCAATTGGGAGTTTGGCCGCCCAAATCCTGCATGGTCCGTTGCCAAACAATGGTGCCGTCGTCGATCTGCAAGCAAGCTAGATTGCCTCGGGCGGCTAGCACGTAAATGAATTTTCCTTCGACTGTTGGCGTCGAGCGGGGGCCATCGCCCCAGCCGTTCTCGTAAACGAGGCCGAGCGGTTTGGACCAAACTTCTCGCCCCTCATTTACATCCAAGCAGATTAGCTCTTCTTGACCTGCTCGCGCTCCTAAGATGTAAAGTCTATCTCCTACAATGGCCGGTCCCGCATAGCCCAGGCCACATTCCTTAAACAGCCAGCGGTGTGGAGGTCCATCCTCGGGCCATGCTTGGAGCAGTCCTGTTTCTTCCGATACGTCGTCGCGTTGGGGGCCGCGCCACTGCGGCCAAGGACCATCGGTGGCCATTGCCGGCAGTGAATTAAAAAGAAGCCCTAGTAGCCCGACCAGAATAATCTTGGGCATCGCGCGTTTACTCCATCCGGAAGGAAAACTGTGAAGTCGCCAGCTGAAGGCAAAGGAAGCGGGAGGCACCCATGCTGCGAAGCGTCATGCTACTGTAGGTGATGTTTTTCCTCAAGACGCAGCTCGTAGGATAGTGGGTCAGCTCTGAGGGGTATATGAATTGTCCTCGCGAAGAACCACTTGGTCGTGGCATTTGCCGACCACTGCTCTCTTTCGCTGGAGGCTACGGACTCGCTCCAAAGGAACAGCGGAATCTTTAGCCATGATTCTCTTACTTAGGCCCGTACTAAAAGCGGAGTAAGGTCAGGTTGCATTAAAGGGGTTGGCGGCATCGGTTAAGTTATTACAGTGCAACTGCAAGGAGTTTCGGGCCGTGGCGCAGTCTGGTAGCGCGTTTGACTGGGGGCAGGAGATCGTTTTCCGCTGTTTTTACAGTAATCTTTTAATTGGAAACGAATTGCGATAATCGGGCCAATTTCTCTCCTTTCCATTTCGTCCATGCTTTTATGTGGCGATATCTGAATACCGTGTCATAAACGTGTCATTAGGCTGACTGGTAGTCAGTCATACAAGAGCAGGGCCCGGAGCACGAGCAGGATCATATTTAGGGCATGTGGATTCTGGACAACTGGGTTATGATCAGAAACTGTGATCCGTTGCGATTCGGGACGGGACGTATGCCTAAGACAGTCAATGTGACGATAACCTACACGGCTCAACTGGCTCGCGCCGCTGGTGTCGAGCAGGAATCGGCGACGGCGATGCAAGGCTCGCCTTTGACCCTGCTGCTGCGCGATCGAGCCGTGGCATGTTCGGCGGAAATGAAAGAGCTGCTGTTTGATTCGGACGATACGCTCAGGAAGAGCATTGTCGTTGTGGTAGACGGATCACAGATTACGAATCCTGATTCATTTTCGTTGGAGCGTGATCATGATTTGTTTCTCATGATGCCAATCTCAGGAGGATAAAGAAATTTGCAACAATCCGCTCAGTGACCGGGACCGCGCTTTCTACGAGTGGCAGTTGGACATTCCCGGCTTTGGCCAGGAGGGTCAGGAAAAACTGCGCAACACCACAGCGCTGGTTTCGCGCACTGGAGGACTTGGCGGACCGATCGCCCTGCAACTTGCCGCCGCCGGAATCGGTAAACTGGTTTTGGCGCACGGAGGTAACCTACAGCCGAGCGATCTGAATCGTCAGGTCCTCATGCGGCATGGATCCCTGGGGCAACCACGCATCGAAAGTGCTCGCGAGACCTTGCAGGCGTTTAATCCGCATATTACCGTGGAAACGGTTAACGCCAACATCAACGAGGAAAATGCGGAGGAACTGGTAGGCAGCGCAGACATCGTCTTCGACGCGGCGCCACGGTTTAACGAGCGATTTCTCCTGAACCGGCAGTGTGTGCGGCAGCGTAAATCGCTGATCGACGCCGCGATGTTCAGCATGGAAGGTCAGGTCGTTACCATCGTGCCCGGCCTGACGCCCTGCTTGGCGTGCCTCTACCCCGAAGAACCACCCCACTGGAACCGACGATTTCCCGTGTTGGGCGCCGTGTCGTCCTTGATTGCGAATATTGCTGTCGTCCAGGGAATCTGCCTGTTAACCGGTATTGGCGATGCACATCTCGGCAAGATGATCTACATCGACACGGCAGGGATGAATCTGCGTAAGATTGCGATTCAGCGTCGTATCGATTGTGCAGTATGCCAGTCGGTACCATCAGCAGCACCATGAATCGCCCCAAAGTTTTTTTGTTGTCATTATCGTGATGCAGTGAGGCCTCATCTCGCTGCTACAAAGCTGCGCACTTGCGGGCGGATCTACCAGGTTGGAGAACTTGCCCAAATCGAAAGTGCGCAACTTGACGGACACCACCCATCATTCCCCTTGAAATCCCACCGAACTAACTCCACCCCACAATCAAGAAGTCTTACCGTCTTACAGACCCCCTAACGCCTCCTGCTCCGCTTCCGCTACCTTTCCTCCTCCGGATCTGTCTGCGTTTTCAGATCAAATTGTTTCTCGTTCTCTCCCGCCTGGAAAGTGGCCTTCAATTTTGATTTGCGATTAAATTCCGTTGGAATAATTTGAACAGCCTTTTGTTTCAACCCACCGCCTGGGACAGCAGAACGAACTTCGCGACCTGCCCGACATCTTTGAAATGATCTGCGAATATCCACGTGGAATGACCGTTTACGTTTTGGGGACGATGAGCAACCGTGTTGGCGTTGATCACCTCATCCGGGGTTGTCGCGGAACCCTTTTCTTCAACAAGACCGGCTGGGTAGCCCAGGACAAAGATGGCAAAGATCTGGCAAGCCACGCCAAATCGGGTGGCGAAGACATTCGTCTGCATCACACCAACCTGCACAATCACCTGCGCGATCGATCGGTGCCTTTGAACTGCCCGGTGGAACTGGGGCTGGCGGGAGTTATTGCCGTCAATATGGCCAATGAGTCGTGGCGCAGCGGGCAGATGATGGGATGGGACAAACAGCGGCAGGATATGGTCCCCGCGCACTCGTTGGGCAGGCAGGATCACTACCCGGAGCGACAGGCGACGGGAGATTGACTGTCGGTATCCCAGTCGCTTACCGGCTGGTGCTTAAGGGTGGCTAACTTGATAACTGGTTTCTCACGTGGGGGCAGATCAAGTCCCACGATGGCTTCCACTGTAGGCGCCCACTAGGCCAGCCAGGTGCTCATGGTTGCCAGAGAACTTCTCATGGCTTCTCTCCTTGAGTCTCTGCCTTGCGGAACGCAACGACCTCGGCCAGGTAAGCTCGCGCCCTTTCGTGGAAAGGGAACCCATTGTTGAAGACCCACAGGATATGCCTCTCGGTCGGGATGTGGGCGAAGGGGATCATCTGTTCGGCCGCCTCCCGGACCAGCCGGTCCGCCCGATCCACTGCCGTCTGGGTCTGCTCCAACTGCTTGTCGACCTCGTCCGCTTTTCCATCGCTCATGGCCAACAGAGCCCCGTCAAAGGCGATCTTGGCGTCCTCCGCGGCACTGAGCACCTCGAGGGCTGTGGCGAAGTTCTCAGTCTTGTAGGTCACGTAGTCCAACTCATCGAGCGATCCGGGCAAAACCTTGGGCCGCGCCTGTTGCAACAGTCCCAGGGCCTGGCGGCAATCGGCCACGCGATCGTCCCAGAACTCTCGCCGCTGCTCGGCAACCTCAATGGCCTTCTCCACTTCCTGGCGATCGAGTTCCAGTTTCTCCGCCTGGTAGTCGACCTTCCTCAGCAAATAGGCAAAATTACTTCCGGCCTTCCAGATGTTCAGTAGCACTCCTACTCTCCGTACATCCCAGCCCATCTCCCTCTCGTTTGCTTCGAGCAGCAGGAATGCTTTCAGCATCAGATCCAGCGCATCCGAGCCGTACAGACGACGGAGGTAGCGCTGGTAGAAGGACTGGGCGCTGATGTCCGGGTTCCAGGCTCCTTCGGCGATGTACTGGGCGCTCTGCTCCGCGCCACGCGATTTGTGCAATTGGCCCAGGACGCCTGTCAGCCCGTACCGTACAGCGTCGCGGATGGTATTGTCACGTTCGTCGTACAGGGTCGCGTTGAGTTGCATATGCAAATCGCATCCATCGTCGGTAATCCGGGGCCATACGAGCAGGTCTCGGCCTTGAATCCCGTCAAAGTAGTCCATCTCATACTCGCTCGGGGGGCGTCGAAAGTTCACCATGTTCATCAGTGCGACGTCCTTGGGCAGCACGGCGTCCAGCGGGCGGAGCTGGCCGCCGCGAAAAATCAACTGTACCCCTAACTTTGTCTCTGGATAGCGGTCCTTAATCCGGCGGATGAGCTTGTCGGCTACGGCCACGTCGGCCAGATCGATGTCGCTGTCGGCCTTCGACTTCTGCGGAAGCAAGGGGCGCAGATGATCGTAGTCGCGGATCAGCGCCTGGGTTTGCGGCAGGTCCGCTTCGAATAGGTGTTCCGGTCCGCTGACGACACAATAGCGATCCGCCTCCGGGTAGCTTTCGATCATGCTCTGCACTGCCGCCTCCCAGATGTCGAGCATGGCGGGATCGCCGTGTGGGATCGCAGTTCCACAATAGAACGATCTGAACTTCTTCGACTCGGGTGGTATCAGGTTGGGAGGTACATACGGCGTTTCACCCATCGCCAGCCAGACCTGGACCTTGCGCGAGTGGGCGTAGCGGATCACTTCGCGAAGGAATTCGCGGGCGGTGCGGTAAGCCTCCTCCTGCGTTTGCACGTTGGCAAACTCCGGCGGACCCATGTATCCGTCTTCCCGAAAACACTCCCGGCCGACGATCACGCTGTCCGCCGTCCCGCTGGACCTACCCCAGGTGACGACGTCGGACGCCCAGGCGACGAAGCCGGACTCTTTGATCCCAAAGATCTCGGCCTTCTTGCCATCATAGGAAAACTCGGCCCACGGCCCGCCGATGCCCCAATAGAATTGGAAGACGTTCATTTTCAGTTTGGCCAACTGGTCGATCTCCTGACGCAATTCCTTCAAGCCCATGTACCAGCGAATTTGGTGCCAGCAGAACATGCCCCGATCCTTGAACGCCGGCTCCATGCGGACGTCGAGCGATGGCAGGGGCAAGTCAGGTTTCTGCTGGGGGATGATGTCGTTGGACAGTTGGAACACGATCCCCAGCCGCTCCAACAGCTCGTAGGCTGCATACATCGTGCCGGTCTCGTCGCCCGCGCCGACCAGCACGGCGGGCCGGCCCTCCAGGTCGACGGTCTTCAGAACCAGCCCCCCCGGCTTCAGGCCGGCGAAGCTGACAAGCTCTTTTTCCTCAGCGGAAGCGACCAGGGGGTTGCTTTCCGGACTGCCGACCACGATGAGCAGCTTCTGCGGTGGGATTCTATCGCTGCTGACGATCGAAAGCTCCGCTCCGGAAAGCTGTTCAACGTACCGCTGCAACTCGCCGGCCACCCAATGGTCGAAGTTGTCGCCCTCGTGGCCGACCACGATCACGGCTTCCGCCTGGCCGCCTTTTGCCAGAAACTGCTGCTGGGCTGAAGCTTGGCTTACGAGCAGCACAAACGTTGCCGCGACGACGCCCAGCAGGCGCCCGCGGCATGGCATGCGAGTTGACATGGCTATCTCCTTGACGATCTGAAAGTTCGGTTTGCCGGATGCGATTCTCTCATGAAATCTGGATCAGTTTTAGGGGGAAGACCAAAAACAACCCACCATCAGGCGGTCAAATAAATAAACTCAAACCAATTGCCGGATCAGCGCCGACATCCGCTGCACGACCTGCTGCTCGGTGTCCGGATGGAAGGCCACCGGCAGGCTGTACGACTGGACGAGCAGATCGGGAACGGCATAGGATTCGGTCGGTTTCCAGCCGCCAGCAGGATAATCCTCAGCTCGCGGCAGGTACGCCTCGCAGCCGTTGGTGAAGCCCAGGAGCTGGGTAAAGGGGAATGGTGAATCGGCCCGGACCGCCAGGCCGGTTTCGAAGAACGCCTCGACACTGATACCGGCCAGTACGATGTCGTTGATCCGAATCGCCTGGATAACGGCATCGAAGGTGGGGTCATTCGCTTTAACCGCATCAACCAGCTTGCCCGACCAGATCAAAAAACGCTGCGCTACCATGCGTTCCCATTTGGGGACGTCATTTGTTTCGGCCTGCGCGAGTCTCTCCTGCCACGCCTGATGTATCGACTCCGCTGCTGCGAGGTTCGGCAGCTCGCCATAGCGGAACTGCATGGTCTCGTCGACAGCGCGTATGCAGCTCACCTGCTCGTCGCTTACCGGGCCCCACGACCAGAACAGGATGTTGGGGATCGAGTCCATCGGACGCCGTGATTCGGCACGTCTGACATGGGTTCGAATGTCGGCTGCCACTTGGACCACCTCGGCGCCGAGTCGCATGCCGGTCCGGTTCTTGGTGTCGCTGCAATCCTCTTCGTAGCCGATGCCATGCCGCGGATTGATGTTGCCGCCGCAGGCCTGCAGAAACATCGCACAGCCACCCAATGCCTGTTCGACCAAGTCGCGGGCCGGTCCCGGAAAATCGGACGATGCCACCATCGATCGCGGCCCCATGGTCACCGTGTGGCAGCCGTAGCTGAACAGAATGGCGATGGGGCGACCGTCGAGGTCGTCGATTCGGATGACGCCGACCGCGTCGTCGATCGGTGCATCGGGCACTTCGCCCAGAACGTCGCGGCCGTCTGGCCCCGTCTCGCGTCGATAGATGCCGATGTCTGATTTACCCCATCCGGTGCCGATCCGGGCGGGCTGCAGGCCTTGGTCGGCTTCCCTCGCAGCCTCGATGATGCCCGCGGTCACGTGTGCCTTGTACTCGGCCTTCATCCGCATCTGGTCCGGTTCGTCCGGAAGCCACTCCGGAAATGCGCCGGCGCTGTGGGTATGACTAAGATTGAGCAGCACATGCGACGCCGGGGTGCCGACCACGTCGCCGATTCGCCGGCGGATGTCCTGGGCAAAGGAAACGGAGCAAACCATGAGGTCCAGTGCCACAAGGACCACTTTGGTGTCGCCGTCTGAGACCACAACGGCCGTTGCGGTCAGATCACTCTCGATCGCCTCAATCGGGTCCGCGAACAACCGCAGTCCGGGCCGATTGAGCCCCAATTGTGGGTTGATCGTGCGGCGGGCAGCACCGGCACGCAGTGAATCAGTCATCGCCGTACTCATCACAGTTACGCAGCCTCATCACAGTTACGCAGCAGATCGCGGAGGCGAATGGTTTCTGAAATATTGTCGACATCGGCGACGCTCTCGTTATCCATGACGACGTACTCAAGAGCAAAGTAGCCGCTGTAATCCGACCTGGCACTGGCGCGCACGACGCCTTCCCAGTCGATCGTGTTATTTGCCAGCGAACATTGTACGAGGCCCGGAGCGGCGCAGCGGGCGTGGATATGGGAGGTGTGTTGCAGAAGCGGCAGCACTTGTTCATCGGGGATGTCTTGCGCAGTGAAGTGGGCGAAGTCCAGCGCTAGTGTGAGTTCGGGCGTCATGTCGAGCAGCCGAGCAGTTTGTTCCGGCGTCTTGACAATCGACCACATATGCGGTTCCACAGCGTAGACAACGTTCGACTTTGCTGCCTGTTCGACGCGCCAGGCTTGTTCCTCGGCAGCGCGCTCGAGTGAGGCTTCGTAGGGTTCCTCGGGCCAGTGGATGCCGGGCAGGGCTGTCATGTGTGTGGCGCCGCAAAGAACCACGAACTCGAGCGTCCGCTGAAACAGGTCGCGAGCCTGCAGACGACGTTCGGGATCGGGTTGATTCTCCGCCAGAGTTTCGAGATCCGGGCCGGATTGATGAAAAACGTCTGCCAAGACCAGACCGCGGGCGTTGAGTTTGCCGCACAGCTCGCGAGCCGCAGCGGCCGGGTCTGGGAGCACGTCGGCATGCTGGATATGGGAACGATTGTCGAAGAGGGCAATGTCCACAGCGGGGATTGCCAGGGATGCCAGAAGATCGAAAATCTGCTCGTGACTGAGCAGAGGGAACGCGTAATCGGCGCAGGCGAATTTCATGTGTTGCTCCACAGTTTCTGAAATTCAGTTGCTGGAATGCTGCGATGCCGTGATCTAATAGGTTTCGCAGACGATCCAGCTTTGAGGGCTCAATCCCAGTATCCTACCATTATCGATCGACTTTGACATTGGCGCCAGTGCGCACGGAGACATTGGCGCCAGTGCGCACGGAGACATTGGCGCCAGTGCGCACGGATTCGCAGGCAGCTTCGGTGATCCAGGCGGCCAGTGCGCCGTGCCGCGCCGGGGAGCCGTTTTCGGCTGTACCCAGAATCGTATCGACGAGGTTCTTCGCAGGCGCGTGCAGCGGATAGATCTCGTCCTCGCCCAGAGGGTCGTAGTGGTGAGCGTTGCCCTTGCGATCGAAGACAGACAGCGTTCCCTGCCACAGCTCCTGCACCAGAATACCCTCGGTGCCGAACGCGCGCAGTTCGTAATGCATCTGCTCCGGGACGGCGGCGCCATTGCTTGCCAGCGAGACGAGGGTGCCGTCATCCAGCGTGATGGTCAGGGCGTTATAGATATCGACCGGCGCCCCGTCATTTTCAAAGCGTGCAAATACGTCGACGGGCTGACGCTCGGTCAGGAAGCTGATGTAGGCGGCGGGATGGGATGCTTGGCAATAGATCTGGCCGCCGCCTGCGAGTTTCGGATCGCTGTATGCCGTCCGACCGGGCGCGCAATAGGGGGGCTGGTGTTCGGCGCGTCGTGTTTCGTCGTCGCCGATCAGCACCTCGTCCAATGGCACACCGCGATAAAGTGCCTGACTGATATTGGTCATCAGAATACTCATCATCCGCAGTTCGCCGAGGCTGCCGGATTGAATGACACGCCGCGCTTCGATGCAGTGGGCGGTATGATGCCAGGTGGCGCCCACACTGAAGTGTAGATTAGCGGAGTCCGCAATTGCGACCAGCTCATTGGCTTCGACACCGGTGATCGTCATCGGTTTCTCGATTAGGACGTGACAGCCGCGCCCGAGTGCGGCAGCAGCATGTTCGTAATGGCGTGCAGGAATCGAGCTGACGACGACGGCGTCCAATGGCTCCAATGCCAGTACTTCTTCAGCGGTCGTAAACCCATGGGGGATGTCGAAGTCGCGGGCGATCCGGGCTGCGGTTTCCGGTTCGTGATGCTGAATGGCGACGAGCTCCGCCTGGGGATGCTCGATTAGGGCCGGCGCGTGGGCCGTTGTGCCCCAGGAACCCGCACCGATGATGGCACATCGCACTTTTTTCATGACGCTCCTCGTAATCTGTCGATGGCCTTTCGCAAGGCATCGCGCATGATCCAGGCGTCACCGGAATAGCCAATGAAATCAAAGCCCGTATCCATCATGTGCCCGATATCCCGGAACAGTTCGTGGGTCCAGCCGAACCATGACCTTGCCCCCTAAACCAAGTCCAGCCGCATGATGTTATAATCGCGGTTTTGGACCTTGATCAAGGAGGCAATGTATGGCGAAAGAGCGATTCGTGCGATTGCTTCCCGGGCACAGAGACCATGTGTGGAGCTATGACTTCATGCAGGTACGGACGCACGATGGACGGGCCATTCGTCTGCTGACCCTGATCGACGAGTAGACACAGGAGTGTCTGGCGATCGACGTGGCCAGCAAGCTGACCAGCGAAGACGTCCTGGAGCGACTGAGTGACTTGTTCGTCCGCCGAGCTGTGGCCAATGACATCGGCCGGTGTTTTCGGGTACAGTTGCTGGGAACCTAGGGGAACTCCCGGACCGGCGGAACGCACTTTGTGCTCTAAAGCGAGAGGAGATCGCACCGTGGAAAAGGAAACTTCGGCATGAATGCGAGCATTTCTGGAATCGATTTGCCAATTGTTGTCGTTTGCGTGGTGTCCCTTCTCGCGTATGGGCTGTATCGGGCCAGGAAGGTAAAGACATCCGAAGACTTCCTTGTGGCGGGACGCAGCGTAGGAGTGATAGGGCTGACCAGCACATTGGTCATGGCGGAACTCAACAGCGCCACGTTGATGGCCTTCGCGGGGGTCGGCTACAGCGCGGGCCTTTGGGCCATGTTGCTGCCGTTCTTTGTCTTTTCCGGTCCTTTCTTGGTCTATGCGGTTACCGTCGCCAAAAAGTGGAAGCGGCTCGATGCGGTCTCGGTCAATACGTTGTTCTCCCAACGATACGGAGATACCACATCGCTCGTCACGACCATCGTACTCATATTAGTCTACTCCTGGCTATGCAGTGTCTATTTGAAGGCCGCGGCGCTCGTGTTTGAAGTCGCGTTTGGCATCGGATTGACGCAAACGATATTGATCATGTGCTCCGTCGTCCTCTGCATCACGCTGGCCGGGGGACTGCTGTCCGTAATCTGGACCGATGTGGTGTCGTTTATGGTCACGATCGTGGTCATTCCGGTAATGTTTGTGATAGCTTGGCAAAAGGCCGGGGGAATGGAGGGATTGAGTCAGATGTATCCCCCCAAACATTTGGGTATAAATCCGGTGCAGAACTGGGCGGATACCGTCTTGTCAACGCAGTTCATGGTTTCATTCTTCTTTTTGATCCTGCTGATCTATTTTTCCGCACCTCACATCGCGCAACGAATGTTCGCTGGGAAGAGCGAGAAAACCGTGTTCTGGGCGGTGTGCTTGAACGCCGTTATTACTGCGTGTCTTTACGCCCTGGTGATGGGTGCCGCGGCACTGGCAAAGACCGCCTGGCCGGATCTCACCGGTGAGAATATGAGCCTCTCGTTTGCTCATGTGGTAGTGGATTGGCTTCCCGCGGGGCTGCGTGGCGTCACGCTAGGTATCGTCTTCGCGATATGTCAAACGACGATGTGCGCCATGTGGAATACGGATGCGGCCATGATCGAGAATGACGTCTATTCGCGTTTTATCAATCCCAACCCAACGGATCGAGAACGTCTTTTGGTATCGAGAGTCGTCACCGTGTTGCTGGGAGCGTTGACGATCATTCTAGCGCTCACCGTCATTAAGTATCTCATGACATCGTTGCTGATCACCAACATTCTGCTGGCCATGTTGTTCTTTCCGTGTGTTGCGGGTTTTTACGTCTGGCATATCAATCAAAGAGGTGCGTTGGCCAGCATGGTTGTCTGTCTCGCGACCGGGGCCGTGACGATGGTCATGAAATGGGGCACGGATGGACTTGATGCTAACGCCTGGATGCCGCTCTATGTTTGCGCGGTCGTACCCTTGACGTTCGCGACGGGTATCGTCACGTCGTTGCTTACGAAGACGTCGGCGACGGAAACAGCAAAGCGTATCGCTTTTTATGACCGAGTGGGCCCACCATGGATTGGCAGAAAGCACTATTTGGCGGCAAAAGCATCTGTGGGATTCAGTGACCTGCCCCCTTCAAGCGAGTCCATGGTCTGACATTGTTTTCGCTCGATGTTACGATCGATCATTGGACCTTTGCCCAGCGACGCCGCTGGAGACGTGACAGCCGCGCCCGAGTGCGGCAGCAGCATGTTCGTAATGGCGTGCAGGAATCGAGCTGACGACGACGGCGTCCAATGGCTTGAGCACCAGTATTTCTTCAGCGGTCGGAAACCCATGGGGAATGTCGAAGTCGCGGGCGATCCGGGCTGCGGTTTCCGGCTGATGATGCTGAATGGCGACAAGCTCCGCCTGGGGATGCTCGATCAGGGCCGGCACGTGCGCCGTTGTACCCCAGGAACCCGCACCGAGGCACAGCGCACCTGTTTCAAGACGCTCCTCGCAAGCTGTCGATGGCCTTTCGCAAGGCATCGCGCATGATCCAAGCGTCACCGGAATAGCCAATGAAATCAAAGCCCGTATCAATCAGCGCCTTCCCCTCGTCCACAGACGACACGATGCGGCCAAGGGCCAGATCGTTTGCACGGCAGGCGGCGACGACGCGGTCGATCGCGTCGGTGAACCGCGGGTTCTCGAATTCACCGGGTATCCCCATCGACGTGCTGAGATCGTAATGCCCGACCCACAGCCCGTCGACGCCGGGCACGGCCGCAATCTCGTCGATGTTGTCGATGGCCGTGGCGGTCTCGACTTTGGCAAAGAAGACGGTGCGCGCGTTGGTTTCGGCTAGCATCTGCCGAACCGGAGCTGGCGTGTATCGGTCGTGTCCCACCTGGATCGAAACAGCGCGCTGGCCGTCCGGCGGAAACTTCACGTGACTGACCATCTCCCGCACCTCGTCGGCCGTCGCGACCATCGGCGGCATGACACCCTCCGCGCCGAGGTCCAGCGTGCGGCTGATGAAGTGGTTGTCCTTGGCCTGGAGTCCCACAAGGGCAGGCAGTCCGGCGGCTTCGAGGTATCGCAGGAGCCGTTTCAATGTTTCCTGGCCGAGACCGCTGTGCTCGAGGTCGACGAAGACAAAATCGCAGCCGGCAGCCTTCAGCAGATGGCCGATCCCGGGAGTCACGAACTCGAGCAGGAAGGTGCCGAACTTCGGCGTTCGCGTGCGGGTCATCTCTTTCAAAGTCATCTCTTTCAAAGTCATGGCGGCGGATCCGCTGCGAGTTTCTTGCGGGTCTGCGCCTGCAGATCGTAGATCGAACTGTAGGTCCCGGTCTGCGGGATCAACGGCCGGGGTCCGCCGAACCGGGCAAACTTCTGCGGTCGGCCGCGGACGATGCGCTGCTTTGCGACGGCCTGGGTCATCTCGCCGAAATAAATGGGGAACGAGTCTGCGGCGCGCATTTCCGCGATCACCGTGCGTCGTGCATGTTCGGAGCGATTCGGCAGCGAGCTGTGCGGGGTAATGCAATGCATGAAGATAACGCTACCTGCAGGTGCCTCCAGCGGCACGATTTCGCCGAACCGGCCACTGTCGAGGTCGTCGGTGATCATGCCGGCGAATTGGCCGTCGTCTGTCTCGTGGCTGAAAAAATGAGTGTGATGTCGGGGAAGCACGCGCAGGCAGCCGTTTGCCTCCGTGGCATCGTCGAGGTACACGAGTACGGTGACGATATCGTCGTTGGTGCAGGGATAGTAAGTCATGTCCTGATGCCACTCGACGACTGAACCAACGCGCGGCGGCTTCATGTTCAGCTTCGTATACTGCAGCAGGATATTGGGGCCGATCAGTTGCTCGACGCAGTCCTGCAGGCGGTCGTCCTCGAGCAGTGCGCGAAATGACGGGTGCAGGGCATACGGGTCGTAAATCCGGCGGGGTAACTGCTGGCCGTCGACCGGTTCGAGCTCGAGCACATCGGAGTAGTCATCCTGCGTGAGAGCTTTGGCGGTGATTTCCGCAATGGCCTCGTCGATGCGCGTCAGCATCGCGCCGTCAAAGAACCGTTCAACAACCACATAGCCGTCTCGGCGGTAGGCTTCGGTCTGGACTTCGCTGAGTTTTCCGGTCGTCGTCATGATTGAAATCTTTCCAGCTTGCGGCGAAAGCCGGGGCGCTCGAGAACTTCGGGATTGATCACGTGGTCCGGAACCCGGCCGCCCGCAAGTTTGATAACCTTGCTGAATGCCATGTGCCCGATATCTCGGAACAGTTCGTGGGTCCAGCCGATACAGTGGGGTGCCAGAATGATATTGTCAAGTCCGAGGTAGGGATGATCGTCGGGGGGCGGTTCGTCGATCCACACGTCGACGGCGGCGGCAGCGATCCAGTGCTCGGCCAAGGCCTCGTCTAGGGCGTCTTCGTTGACAATGCCGCCGCGTGACGTGTTGATCAGACAGGCGGTCGGTTGCATTATACGCAATTCGGTTCGGCCGATCAGATTGCGGGTTTCATCATTAAGCGGGCAGCAGACACAGACGAAGTCCGCCGTCTTCAGCAGCTCATCCAGGGGGACCATGCGAACACCACATTGCGTTGCGTGCACCGCGTCGACGTAGGGGTCGCAGGCAATCGGCTGCTGCATGTTAAAACCCTGCAGCATTTCCACCAGGCGTGTGCTGATACCGCCAAAACCGACCAGTCCCACGATCCGGTCGCGCAGTTCGAAGCCGTTGTACGCCGCCGCCTCCGACCAGCGTCCATGTCGTGCCAGCTGGTCCTTTTCAGGCGCCCGGTGTGCCAGCGACAGCATCCAGCAGACAATCGATTCCGCCATGGCGTTGTTGCCGACGCCGCGCTGGTGGCACAGCAAGATATCCGTGTCGGTACACGCCGCCACGTCGACATGGTCGAAGCCGACACCAAAACAAACGATCGCGAGGAGTTGCGGACTCTCCTGCAGCAAGGCCCGCGTGTAATGTTCGTGCACGGGAACAACCGCATCGAATCCGGCGATCTGCTCAGGCTTGACGATATGGTCACGCTCGAAAAAGCGATAGGGTATGCCAGCATCGTCGAGGCGGCTCAATCCGATCTCACCGAAGCGAACCTCGCCGTCTTCGCCCAGCAGCTCGGCGCTTAGCCCCAACTGAAAACAGTTGCTTTGCTTCATGATATCGATCTCGTTTCAGTTTTGTTGCCGACCTGTGAATGCAGAATATCCCGGGCATCCGTACGGTTCGGCACCATCACAAGAACCGAATGCAACATCACCGGCTCCGCCTCTAGGAGCAGCCGTGTGAAACGTTCGTGGTTGTTTTGATGATCCATGGTCGTTTTGAGTAGTCAAGCTAATTTTCATACAGGTCCACCAAACAGTCCGAATTTGGACAAAAAAATTTACTAGGGCTATCTTCGGGTAATGACGGTTCAGTTTGAGCCCGGAATCTCCGGCTTCAATGCTGTGTCACCTGCAGAAGGATATAGCGCGCCTTCCTTTTCGAGGCGAGCAGCCATTGCCTCAGTCATTGTCTTCAGTTTCTTGGGCTCGCTTTCGGCCAGGTTTTTGGTTTCGAAGGGATCCTTCTGCAAGTCGTACAGTTCGTATCTTTTCGTTTCTTTATAACGGTAGATCAATTTCCAATCACCCTGACGAAAAACAGTGAAGTTGGAACTGCGATGAGAATGAGGAAAGTGACACATGAAATAATCAGGCCGCCCCGGGTTTATCCTACCCGACAATTGCTTGAGTAAACTCACCCCGTCCACGACGTGGTCCGAGGGATTCTTTACCCTCGCGGTTTCAAGAATGGTCGAATAGATATCCATCACGGTTCCAATTTGATCGTTGTGAAGCGAATCTCTTGCGATGGGAAAAGTATTTTTTTTACCGGGTTTGGCCCAGCTCGCAATGAAGGGGACACGCATACCTCCCTCGTAGCAGGTTCCCTTCTTTCCACGGAGCGGAGAGGAACTGGAGTATCCATGAACCGGACCCAAAGGCGCGTCCGATCCATTGTCGCCGACAAACAGAATCAAAGTGTTTTCAGCCTCACCCTTACCTGCAACATGATCCATCAAGTCACCAAGGGATTTGTCGATTCCTTCGATTAAGGTAGCGTATGCCTGAGCATTCTTTGGCTTTTCTGAGTTCTTGTAGTTGGCAGCAAACCGAGGGTCCGAATTGAATGGGCTATGAACCGCATAGTGAGACATATAAAGAAAGAACGGCTTCTTCTTTTTCAACGATCGATCAATGGCGTCTTTGGCTTCAAGGGTGATGGCTTCGGAGAGGAAGATGTCAGTCGTATGGTATTTCTCTAGCCCGGGTACAGCCCGCTTTTTGCGTTTAGGGTTCAAGTTTCCATAGCCATCTTCCCCGTAATAACTTCCAGGCTGCCCAAAGGAACACCCCGCAATGTTTATGTCGAAGCCTAGATTTTTTGGATCCTCGCCTTCGAATCCGACTGGGGCGAAGTGGGCCTTGCCGGCAAAAATGGTGTGATAGCCTTGCTTGCGGAGGAGCAAAGGGAGAGTGACGTCCTTTTGAGTTAAGCCTTCCCAGCGCCAGCCTTTTGGCCCGTTGTTGCGCTTCTCAGGCGCAATGAACTGGGTCACCCGGTGCCGAGCAGAGTTTTGGCCTGTCATGATGGAGGCTCTCGTCGGAGAGCAAACTGACTGGGCGTAAAACTGGGAGAACCGCATCCCCTGCTTGGCCAACTGTTCCATATTCGGGGTGCGATACCAATCATTGAGCGGATGACGTTTTGGTTTACCATCCTGATCGGCCAACATCGGAACGGAGGTGTCCATCAAGCCCATGTCATCAACAAGGAAAAGGATGATGTTAGGTCTTTGGGTTTCTGCGTTTACGGATAAACATCCCAAAACGAAAATCTGAAGGAGAAACGGCAACGTTTTTTTTATTTTTGATTTCTTTGAGAGAAGTCTATTATTTTTTAGGAATCGGCATGAAGGATAGGAAATTTGATTTCCCTTGCGAATATAGGGTTGGCCCTCTATATGAGCGCCATGCACATCCAGGTTTCTTATGACATGCTTTGCATGTAGTTGGTCGCCCCGATGACAACGGTTGAGAGGATCAGGATCAGAACGCCGTGTCATGGATTGTCCGTCATGCGATCATGCCCCTTTGAGTTTCTCCTGGCCGGTCTCGCCGAAGCCGTGGACCCACATCTGCCACTGCCAAATGGCCGCTCGACGTCGGCGGGCGGGTCGGAGTTCACGTAAGGCTACCCTGTGCGAGACACGTCACCAAGGGGCAGAACTGCAGTTACGCCAATGGCCGCTCTTGAATGACGCCGTCCTCAAAGGCAAACAGTACGTCGGCCAACCCGGCTGCCTCACTCACATTGTGGGTAACGTGCAGGGCGGTGACGCCCGTGTGCCGGCGCACTCGTTGAATCACATCATACATCTGGCTGCGCGTCTCGTCATCCAGGGCGCTGAGCGGTTCGTCCATCAGCAACACGGGCGGGTGGAACGACAAAGCGCGTCCCAACGCGACCCTCTGTCGCTCGCCTCCGCTGAGCTTCGCCGGTTTCCGGTTCAACAGGTGCCGGATGTCCAGCAGGTCCGCCAGCTCATCGATCCACTCGCCCGTCACGTGGTGATCCAGCTTGCGGACCTTGGGTGCGAACGCCAGATGCTGTCGCACTGTCATCGTGGAGAAAAGGACGCCGTCCTGGGGAATATAACCGACATTGCGTGCTGCTGGCTTCAGATCGGTTACATCGCGATCGGCCAGAACGATCCGCCCGGACTCGATTTTTCTGAGGCCGCAGATCGCTTCGAGCACCGTCGTTTTGCCACAACCGGTGCGGCCCATGAGCACGCCGTATTGCCCTGTGGGGATGTGCAGGCTGACTTCCCGCAACGAAAAATCGCCCTGGATAACCTCCAGTTGGTCGACCTGAATCACATCCGGCTCCTACAAGAATAGATCATGCATCCCAAAAACTCTCGCGATCACCAGTACGATCATGGCTAGGCAGACCATGATCAGCGATACGGCGACGGCCGCTTCAATGTTGCCGACACTCAGTTCGAGGAAGACGCTGGTCGGCAGCACTTCGGTGCGCATCCGCGTTGCCCCCGCGAAGACAAGGATCGGGCCGAACTCACCCAGGGCCCGCGCCCAAGCCAAAGTGCCGGCGGTCACGACACCGTTCCTGGTTTCCGGCAGGACGACCTGCCAGAACGCCTGGCTGCGATTGCAACCCAACGTCAGGGCTACCTGTTCGGTGCGCGGATTGATGCCGTCGAACGTCACGCGCATCGTCCGAATCGCGAACGCAGTTGCCACCATGAACTGTGCCAGAATCACGGCGGGCACGGCGAACGTGATCCCTCCGGGTACCAGGTTCTCGAAAAACTGGCCGACCTGAGTCTGAAACAGGATGAGCAATGCCAGGCCGATCACCAGCGGGGGCAGGACGATCGGAATATCGAACAACGCATCCACAAAATTCTTGCCGGCGAATTTATACCGCGACATCAGGTACCCGATCGGCACCGCCACCCACACCGCCCAGATCGCCGCCATCGAACAGGACAGCAGGCTCAACCGTGTGGCATAAATGATTTCCTCGCTCTGGACGGCCGCCCACAGATGCACCGGCGACGTGAAGGAGCCCATCGCCACCAGCATGCCCAGCAGCAACAGCGCGTAGCTGGCGCTCAACAGCAGCAGCGCAGTAAAAAACGGCACGTCCGACGGGACGCGGGTGGGGTGGGTCGCTGTTGCTGAAGAGGATCGATTGCTCACCGGTTCGCCGTGTACACCCATTGGAAGCCCAACGACCGGAAACGATCCTGCGATGGTTCGGCCACGATCGCCTGGAGTAGCCGTTTCATCAGGTACTTGTGGTCAGAATCCGCGGCAACGGCAAACGGCTGCTCCGCCAGCGCGCCGGCCACATTGATCTCCACGATCTCCATGTGTTTTTCCAGGTTCGACGGCGTCGCCTGGGCGTTGCTGCGATACACGACGGCCAGATCGAGCGCCCCGACGCGCACCTTGTTGACCAGGTCGTGCCCCGCGTCCGTATGCACGATTCGCTCGCGCCAGTCATCCGTATAGACTCGCGAGTGCAGGCCGACTTGCGTCAGCAGTTCGTCCGTCAAGGTGCCAAGCGCCGAGTTCTCGGGGTGCGCCAGGCCGATCTTCAGGTCGGTGCGGGTTAAATCCTCCTGCGAGCGGATCCCGAGCGGATTGCCTTTGCTGACAATCATCACGATGTCATTCCTGGAGATGGTCTCAGCCGCGTCAAACCACTTCTGGACCATGGTCATGAAGGTGGCGTTGCACGAGAAGTATGCGTCCGGAAACTGATCCGTCGAACCGTTGGTGCGAATGCTCTGCATCTGCGACACGAGAATTCCGCAACCGTTATAGTTGGTATTGACGTCAACCCCTTCCCGCCGGGCGAATGCCTTGATAATCTCGTCAATTCCCGGCTTGAGCATGGCGCCACTCATCAGGATCGGCGCGGGCCGCTCGGCCCACACGTCGGCGTCCGGAACCGGTTCGAATTCGAATTGCGCGAAGTGGGTCAGGCCCTTGTCACGGGCAGTCAGGTAGCGGGCGAACAGCAGGGCTGCCGTTGCTCGCTCATCCCGTGCGCCCGTCAGCACCCCAATCGTGATGTGCTGGATCGCCTGGTCGAGTTCCTCTGTGTGGACTACGTCCAAGCCCTCGTAGCGCGTGGCGACCGCGTCCCACACGATGCCGACATAGCCGGGCTTCAGCTTCACGGCCTGGGCTACCTCCGTCACCGTGCCCAACGTGGAAACCTGCGCACCGGTGTGCTGCTGCATGCGCTCTTCCAGCGTCGCCCAATGTCCGCTGGCAGTCAGCAATTGTTCGGTCAACTTACCGACCGACGCCAGCTCGGGATTGGCCAGCACAATCGAAATGTCCGTGCGCAGCAGATCGTCCAGCGATTGGATCGGGTTTCCGTCGGTTGTGAGTTGCTGTTGTGTCTTCGAATGGACCACGATCACCGGCCGAATCCGGGCGACGGGTATGGACTCCGCCACCAGCCCCAGTTTTTGGGCCTGAATGATGTACGACGGATCCGCCGCCAGATACAATTCACCCCGGTGCGGTGCGCCCTTGATCTTCGTCAACAGCTTGCCTGATCCATCCGGTTCGATCTGGATGCGCACGCCGTATTCCCGTTGGTACTCGGCGGCAATCTGTTCCACCGGCCGCAGGATGCCGGCGGCACAGTACAGGGTCAATGGCTCGCCTGCGGCGACAGCCGGGCGGTTCCATGGTGCCCAGAGCAACCCCGCGATCACCAGGGAGACGACAATCGATCCGAGTGCCGCCGCTTTGGCTGAATTCATGCCACACCCCATGGCATTGCCTCATCGCGGATCGAGCCCGCTTCCATCTCCACGACCCGGCTGGCAACTTCCGCCGCGCGGGCATCGTGCGTGACCAACAGCACTCCCGTCCCCTGCTCGGCACACTCGGCCAGATGGCGGAGTACTTCTTCGCCATTGGCCTCGTCCAGATTGCCTGTTGGCTCGTCAGCCAGGATGAAGCGGGGTTCGTTCAGCAAGGCCCGGGCCAGCGCCACGCGCTGACGCTCGCCCGTGGAGAGCTGGGCAGCACGATGGAATGCCCGGTCGCGGAGTCCGAATCGGTCGATCAAAGCCAACCCGCGGTCACGGGCGTCTCGCTGGCTGGCGGGGGACTTGGCGGGCAGCGCTAGTGAGGCAACCAGCACATTCTCCAGCACGTTCAGGTACGGGACCAGGTGAAACTGTTGGAACACAAAGCCCAGGCTGGCACCTCGGAAGCCGGCCCGCTCGTCCGCCGACAAGGCGTAGATGTCTTGGTCGTCTAGCGTGACGGTTCCCGCATCGGGTCGCATCAGACCGCCGCTGACCTGGAGCAACGTCGATTTACCGCAACCGCTAGGCCCGCACACAGCGATGAACTGACCCGGTTCAATGCTGCAGCTGCCTTCTTGTAACGCCAGCACATCCAGGCCATTGCGCGTGTAAGTTTTGCTGACGTTTTCGAGCTTGAGCGCCATCGCTACTATTCCTCGTGCAAGATGCCACTATTCCTCGTGCAAGATGCCACTATTCCTCGTGCAGGATGGTAGCCGGATCCTGGGCGGCCGCCGAGAGTGCGGGCAACCATCCGGCCATCACGGACAACAGCGGTGTCAGCAGGAGCACGGTCAGTAACAAAACGGGGATGAACAGGACTGCCAGCCCCAGTTGCTGTGTCGGATCACCGCTCCATTGCGACTGGATAGCAACGGCCACGCCAAAACCAATCACGTACCCTAACACGGCGCCTGTCACACCAACAAGTGCGGCCTTGGCGAGGAAAACGCGGAGGATCTGGCTGGATCGCAGGCCCACCGCGCGGAGGATGCCGATCTCGGGTCGTCGCTGCCGAACATTCGCCAGGGATAACAGTCCAACGATCACCACCGCTCCGGCGATAACCATGGGAATCAGCATCGCGGCCAGTCGCATCACTCGATTGCGTGTTGCGGCGCCCGCCTCGCTGACCCGTGTACGGGCCTGGGCTCGCGCAATGGCGGTCGTCGCCAACTCAATCACCTGAACCTGGTCGCCCAGCACAGCGGAGACCTCGCTTTCGATTTCGGCCAATCTGTCGATCGACGCGCAATTGCACTCCAGCGCCTGAATCATGTTAATCTGTCCCTCCAGCCCCAAGATCTGCTGGGCCTGGGCCAGATCAATCCAGACGGTGATGTCATCCTGGTTGCCCCGTGGCGGATACACCTTGTTTACTTCATAGGATTCACCGAGCAACGTCAGGGAGCTACTTGGGGCCAGATCCAATTCACGGGCCAGCAAATGACCGACGTCAATCTTCCCAGGCGGTACCGGGTCGGCCAGCGGTTTTTTCGCTTTGCGATGCGCAAAAGGCACAATCCCCCGCACGCCCATCATGATGATATCCCGGTTCTGCTCGGGCCACGCGATCTTGCGGACCAGTGCCGGTCGCAGATGCTGAATGGTCATCACATCGCGGCTCTGGGCCAGCAGGTCGACATGAGTTTCGGGCATGGTCTGGTCCGCGAAATCGTCCGCAAAGAATTCGGCCAGGTTCAGTTCTCGCGGGAGAATCAATACGTTGAAGCCCATCTTTTTGGTAATCTTGCGAATCTCGTCGTCCAGGGCAGCAACCTGAGCCGCCGTGTGGATTTCGTAACCCCTCAGCAGGGTCACTACACCCACGGCGCATGCCACTGCGACCGCAATCGTCAGCGACGCCATCAGGAAGTTCAGCCGGCGATGTGAGATTTCCTGGATTACCAGATGGGATAACTTCATGAGACTGACTTCAATGCAGAGAACAACGAGGAAGCTGGTGCAGCTAGCTTAACTGCCCCGGCTTCTGATCCACAAGGTGCCAAGCACCACCACGACCAACACCAGCAGCACGACGCCCACCACGGGAAAAACAAGCATTGTCGACGACGGTTCGACTGTTGGCGGCACGGGCGCCGGAGTGACCACGGCCAGTGTGTGTGAGCCGCCGGCGCTTGTCGTCGGAAACGACTCTGCGGCGGCTACCGCCACGCTTCGTGTATCGGTATTGTCGTGCTCTACTTCTGGATCCGACGTGAAGGCTCCCAGACCAGTCAGTTCGGGCAGGATTTTTTCCTCGACATCCTGGCTGCTGACCAGCAGGTCCCAGTTTACACGGATCAGCATGTCTGCGCCCGGGTTTTGTGCTTTGATTACGCACGAGCACGCACCGGCGAGGAAGTCACACGTATCATCGATGTTCTCTTCGCCGATGCCCTGGCCGACCAGCGCGAAGTGGGCTCGGCCCCGACCGTAAACCGGGATGGCGATTGGTTCATCGAACTCATACAGGTCCGGCTCGCTGTTGATCAGCATGGATACAAAGGCGCGCTCCGCGGGGTCGTCGCGGGAAACCGTTATCACGGAAAACTGCAATCTAAGCTCGTTGCGCGGCTGCGCAGTTGCAGTCGTGTCTGGCTGCGGTGGCAGCGACGAATCAGGTGCGTACCAATCGCGTGCGGAAAGGTCGACGGTCGATTCCAGGTGCCGCAGGCGTTCCTGCAAGAGCTGTGCGGCCGCCTCGTCTTGGTCCCGGTCGCCGCTGGCCACCAGCACCCAAACGGCGGAATGGCCATCGCCGATCCGGCGCACGAGTTCGCGGCGCGCGGGCGAGTCAACCAGAGCGTGGACTGCAGAGTCGTTCAGCGGACCGCAAAACGCGGGACGGTCGGTCCTCGTGAAGGGAGGATAACGGACCAGCAGCCTGGGTAACTCCTCGGGCGCGCCGGCTTCCTCGAGCAACTCTTGCGCGTCGTCGTCCGAAAGCTGTTCCAGATCCACCGTCCGCACGGCCAGGTTGGCCGGCGCATCGTCATCGCCGATCACGTCCTCCAGAGTCTGGACCAGGCCAATGTGCTGCTCGTCCAGCGGCCCGCGGTGCAGCACAAGTGCCTCGAGCGGATCGGGCTGCCAGCGCTGGAGCGCGTAGCGGAAGACGGGCACATTGCAAGCGCAGACCGAATCAGCCAAAAACGTCGCCAAGCAAGCCACGTACAGGCCAGCGGTGACTTTCGTCCAAAGCAATGAATTCCACATCGTTCTGTCGATCCCATACGGGTCGCTCTGACAGTTAAAACCAGTACCTTATTATATCATTTCCGACAACGACCGGGCGTGGCGGTTTTTTCGCCTTGAACGCCGTCTTGCTGTTCAGATCCATGGTTGTTCGTCCACTTGCTGCCTTTAGGTTATCCGTCGCTGGTGAGTGGATTCTACCGTGAAGCGGTTTCACACCGTAGCCCTGAGTGGGCTATGGTAGCTAAGGCCTTCGCCGTAGATTTTACATGGCTCGGGTCACCGCTGTACAAACCTCAAGCAAATCTGCGAATTCGTCAGCTCGGCATTCACGAGCTTGTCGTCTCAGCAAACAGGAATCATGAAACATGCGATTCAGTAACGCCTATGCGATCGGCGCACAGGTGTGAGTGCATGTGGGCAACGCGACAGGTTGAGAGAGCCACCGGTGAAGGTAACCAGAACGACCTCACTCTGCATTTCGGGCTTGGCAAGAGAACCGATCCGGTGGATATCGAGATCCGTTGGCCCCATGACACCAGGCAATCCGAGAAGTCAGACGTCGACAGGACGGCCGAGATTATTAAGGAGAAGACGGAATGACTCCTCAAGTCGGCCGGTTGCTCCAACGATCCCGCTAAGCTGTTTTTTGCTGATTCTTAGAGCCGATTAAACCACCGGTAGCCCGTACGGCTCGCGATAACTCTTACTCAGCATCTCGTTTGCTTCATCGCAATCGATGAACTGTTCCTTCTCGACGTCGAAATCCAGTTGTCCCCGTGTGCGGAAGGCGATTTCGCCCAGGTGCACCAGCGCACAGGAGCGGTGGGCCGTTTCCGCCGGAGCGCGGGTGTGCGTGTCGCGAGTGCGAACGGCGTTGAGAAAATCGCTCATGTGCGCCTCATAGCCGCGATCCCGCCGTGCGTCCCCTTCCGTCGGGCCCTTTTGCGACTTTGGTCCTAAAAACACGCTGAACGCGCCGCGGCGGGAGAAGATCATATACCCCTCCGTGCCGTAGAAGACGTTGCCGTTGTCGAAGCCGTGCATGCCGTACGCGGTGAAGGGATAGTTTTCATAGACCAGCAACCGGCCGTCGGGGTATTCGTAGTTGACGACCATGTTATCGGGATACTCGCCGGCGTGACCGTGCAGCATCATCCGTCCGCCGCGAGCGGTGATCTGTTTCGGGAGTGTCTCCACACCGAGCCCCCACGCCGCCATGTCCAAGTCGTGGATGCCGTCGTCGCCGATTTCGCCGTTGCCGTAATCGCGGTACATCCGCCAAGTTTTGTGGAACCGATATTTGTTAAACGGCCGCTTCGGTGCGGGCCCCAGCCAGCGGTCGTAGTCGACGCCCGCAGGCGGCGCACTGTCCGGCACCGGTTTGACCACATTGCGCGTTTCGGCGGTCCAAGCGCGGGCCACTTTGACTTCGCCGATGATACCCTCCGCTAACAGCTTACCGGCGCGCTCGGTGACCTTGCTGCTTCGCATCTGGCTGCCTTGTTGGACGACCCGGTTATATTTCTTAGCGGCCGCGATAATTAGCGGACCTTCGTTGTAGACGTGCGAGATCGGTTTTTCGATGTAGACGTCCTTACCTTCGGCCATCGCCTCCAGAGCAATCGGCGCGTGCCAGTGATGCGGCGTGGCGATGATCACCGCATCGATATTCTTGTCGGCCAGGACATCCTCATGCCGCGAGGTCCGTCGAACCGTCGCCGCGTCCGAGCCGCGCATGAAACCGTGCATTCGCTCGATCTGTTGTGGATCGACGTCACACAGCCAGCCGATCGAAACCTCATTGCCGCGCTCGACGAGCCCTCTGACGTGATGCGTCATGATGCCGCCGCAGCCGATGATCCCCAGCCGGACGGTCTGCGGCTTTTCGGCCGCAAAGACCGGCATCCCGGTCAAAGCCATTGCCGCCCCGGAAATCGCCGCCGTCTCGGTCGACCGCTGTAGAAATTTGCGCCGCGTGGTTTGCTGTTGCATGATTCGTTTTCTGTTATTGGATGCCTTCCGAAACGGGACTTCCCTTATTCTGCAGCCCGCCATGCACTGGAGCAAGCCCGGTGCGAGAATCTCGACGATCAGACTGTTCTGTACGACGGGCGATTTCGGTATGTTCAAAGCGGGATTAACACCTCATCCGCTCTGGCAGGAGAACTGAAATGTCGACCGTCCATCGCCGCAATTTTCTGACAACCGTGGGCGCCGCAACGGCTGGCCTGGCTTTGAGCCATTCAACAAGCCGGGCCGCTGCGAAGCGAGAGAAAATCAAGATCGGACAGATCGGCACCGGGCACGCCCACGCGCGGGGCGTCTTCTCGCAACTGCGGCAGGTCGAGGACGAATACGAAATCGTCGGCGTCGTGGAAAACGATCCCGAGCGGCGCAAGGCACTGGGCGATAACTATCAGGGCGTGAAACTGATCAGCGAAGAGCAACTGCTTAACACCAAGGGATTGCAGGCGGTCGTTGTGGAGACGGAAGTGCAGGATCTGCTGCCGACGGCGCGGCGGTGCGCAGCGGCGGGACTGCACATTCATCTCGACAAGCCGGCGGGCGAGAATCTGGCCGACTACAAGCAATTGCTGGACGAGATCGAGCGCCGCAAACTGCACCTGCAGATGGGCTACATCTATCGCTACCATCCTGCTTTTCAGTTCTGCTATCGCGCCGTCGCCGACGGCTGGCTGGGTGACGTGTTTGAAGTGCACGCCGTGATGAGCAAAAAGGTCGGCCCGGATTCTCGCAAGCATCTCTCGCGGTTCACCGGCGGGTCGATGTTCGAAATCGGTTGCCACGTCATCGACGCGCTGGTCCGCGTCCTCGGCGCGCCGCAGACGGTCACCTCGTATTCCCGCAAGACGCATCCTGACCGGGATTCGCTCGTCGACAACCAGCTGGCGGTCTTCGACTATCCGGCGGCGATCGCCTCGGTCCGCAGCACGCTGGTGGAGTACGATGGCGGACAGCGGCGGCAATTCACCGTCTGCGGCGAGCATGGCACGTTTGACTTGCGTCCCTTGGGTGGACGGAGCTTTCGTCTGGCGCTTGAACGTCCGCAGGGAAAGTACAAGAAAGGATACCAGGACGTTACCTTGCCGGCAGGCCCCGGCATCTTTGCCAGCGCGCTGCGCGACATGGCGGCAATTCTGCGCGATGAGAAAGCGACCGACTATCCACTCGCTCACGAACTGGCGGTCCACGAAGCGATCCTGCGAGCCAGCGGCTATAACGTCGGCAGTTGATCGAGATGCGACGACTGGCGCGAAGGCGTCCTCGGTCTGGCTGACCACCCCCCAGAGTTTGTACCAGGGTGAGTGAGAGAATCAGGGTTTAGTGACCTGCTACCAATTCCTGATCCAGCCAGCGGCGAACCGTTTCGGCAACGGACTCCGGGCCGTTGTCGCTTCCGCCGATGCCGGATGCACCGCCGCTGATCCAGGCAACGTTGTCCTCTAGTCTGCGTGTCATGCTTAGTCATTCAACGAATGGGCGCCCTGCACCGCTTCGATCACGCCGAGTTCCGCCTTACTCATGCCGTGGGACAGCGCGTCGTTCTTCAAGGCTTCGAGCTTCTTTGATCCGGTCGCCTGTTCTTCGGTCCATTCCTTCACAAACGCGCCACCACGAATGTCCCGCTGGAAAAGCTCGCGGGCTTTTTCGCGCATGGCGTCGGTCACGAGTTCCGGGCCGCGGGAAAGCGTGCCGTATTGGCTGGTCGTCGAGTGATGGGCCAACTGGCGGAAGAAACCATTGGACGCCATCGCGCCGGTGATCTCCGCGGTCTCGCCGGAAGCGTAGAGCTCCATCACCATCAACTCCGGCGAAAAGCCAAATTCGACTCCTAAATCGAAACTGCTCTTCATCCAGGCGGCGAGGACCGGCCAAACAATCTGCTCGGCGAAAAGATCGAGTTCGGCTTCTTCACGGAACGACGACTCGAACACACCGCCGCGTGTCAGACCAATGCCCTTGCACAATGCGAGGACGCGATCCCTTGCTGTGCCCGTCGCATCCTGGTGTACGGCATATTGCGCGATCGCGCCTTTGCCGTTCTCGAACAGCTTCCGGACCATGTTGCCGGTCATCCGTGGCGCAACGAGCAGCACGTCCACGTCTTCCGGCAGCGTAATCAGGTCATACCCGACGTTATAACCGCTGGCCCAGACAAGCGCGTTGCCGGGCTTCACGCCGGGTGCAATCTGTTCGTCCCAGATGAGCGGTTGCGATTCATCGGTGGTGAGCACCAGCAGGACATCTCCGGCTTCTGCGGCCTCCCCTATCGATGTCGGCCGAAAACCGTCCTCGACGGCATGTTGAAAATATTCGTCGTCCCGATTGCCGACGATGACGTTCACACCGCTATCACGGAGATTGAGAGCCTGGGCGCGCCCCTGATTTCCGTATCCCAGAACGGCCACTGTCTGACCGGACAGTCCTTCGAGAGATGCATCGGCATCCTTCAACAGCTTCATGGTCATCGCTTGTCTCCAATTTTGGCGAAAGGCCGCCGGAAAAGCGCAGCCAATCTGATTGCGCACGAACAAGGTATGTTTACTTTAGATTCGCCTCACGGCCGCGCCAAGATAGCGGTGGCATCCGGCGGCCTTTGCGATTCCGGCAGCCGGCGGTCGTCGGGGACGAGACGGTTCTACGTTTCCAATTGACACTGCTTGCGATACTCGCTCGGCGACGCCTACTTCGCGGACGAAGACTTTGTACATCATCTGCCGCGGGCCGAAGCCGACGTCGCGGGCGATGGCCGACAACGGCTGGTCGCGCCCGTTCAGCAGCGACGTGAATCCCTACAGTGTCTGTTGAGAGTCGTCTCCGTAACAGGTAGCAATGCACAAACGATATATGGGCAAGCCATATCGGTCTTTCCGTGAAAAAAGAGGTTGGGCAAAGACAATTGTCGCCATACAACGTGCTAACTACCGTGCGACTTTCAATAACAGATCGATCCATGGTCCCACGTAGTGACCGTTGTCGTGAAAGGTGCGGCCGCTGATCAGGTTGCCGTCGATTACGCACGGCTGGTCCACAAACGTGCCGCCACAGACCTCTAGGTCGAATTTGCACTTGGGCACCGTCGCCATGCGGCGGTCCTTCACACAGCCGGCGTAAGCGGGGATTTCGACGCCATGGCAGACGCTGGCAATTGGTTTGCCTTCCTCAAAAAAGTGCCGCGTGATTCTGACCAGATCTTCGTCATAGCGAATGTACTCCGGCGCGCGGCCGCCAGAAAACAAAATACCCAGGTATTCTTCCGGACTAATATCCGCAAAAGAAATATCGGACTCGATCGTGTATCCCTCCCACTCTTTGGTAATCGTCCAGCCAGGTTTTACCTCGTGTAATACCATCTGGTACTCGCGCTTCTCGGGCGCAGCCACCACAGGCTGGAAACCCGCCTCTTGCAGACGGTAGTAGGGGTACATCGTGTCCAAGGTCTCTGTCGCATCGCCAATCACAATCAGTACTTTGTGCATGATGGGTTCGCTTGGTTGCTGCTGCGGTCGTTGAACGATAGGCATTTTGAATGGCCGGCTTGCCAAAACTCACGCGCGGCCAGAATAAAACGCCACAAATTTGTCGCGTGAACAGGGCTCACGCAATACATTCCTGCCGTTTCGTTGGGATTCGGGTCAGTGGTACGTCGCTATCAGTAAATTGATCAGTCGCCGTGATCGAACGAAATCAGACGAATGAAAAAAACAGACAGATGCTTCATCACAAGTGCGTATTTTTTGAGGCGATTGGGTCTTGCCCGACTCATTGCCAACGAGGATCGAAAAATCAATATAATCGTAGTGCGACCCGCTGAAAAGCGTCGTCCAGGCGCGCTTGCGATGGATCGTCCAGCCTGTTTCGTCCCGATGACCGAAGCACCCGAACGGATGTCGCGTTCCATTCGCGACATACGGGCGCTTCGGTCAACGCTGAAGCCGGAGTGTTTCCGAAGCAGGTAAGATTAATTTGGATCTGGTCGAAAAGATTCGCGGCTCGATTGATCGGGCGTTGGTCGGCGGGCCAAGGCCAGAGAAGCGGGTTGTTTGCGTTGACAGCAGAAGTGAAGCCCGATTAGGGTGAAGGTCAGGTAGGCGGCCTTCGGACGCCGACCAGCGACAATCTCTAACTCGTGAATAATAGCGATCAGCAACGTGCTCGGTCAAAGGGATTTATGCAAATGGTAAAACTGCGAATCACGGTCATCGTACTAGTGGTAAGCCTTCTGTCTGCTGGGCCGACCATGTCCCAAGAACAAGCGCAAACGACGTCTCGTTTTTTTGGGGGCCTGTGTGTTGTGATCGGAGATGTCGACTCGGCAATCACCAAGCGGTACGGGGCCAGCAATTACGTCGTTAACATTCTGTCGAAAGATCTCGACAGCTTATCCGCAGCCCGAAAGATAAGTGCCACATTGCGCGAACATGGCGCCACGTGCCATGCATCGTTGTGGTCGGGCAAAACATTGCCGTACGTAGACAATCTAGCAAATGTCATCGTTGTAGAGAGTTCGAGCAAGGTGCCCGAATCTGAACTGATGCGCGTATTGCGGCCCGGTGGTATGGTTATTCGTGGTTCCGACAAGAAGGGGGTTATTCACAAGCCAGAACCGAGTGGCACCGATCAGTGGACGCACCCGTGGCACGGCGCCGATGGTGGATTGGTTACCGATGATCAGACACTCGGAGTGCCCACAGGGATCCAATGGATTCACGGGCCGCAATTTCCAATGGCTGGACGAAAGACAAGCACTCAGAGTGTCGTGTCTGCAGGAGGACGCCACTTCACGATTACACAGAACGTCCTTGACAATATTGGCAAAATCGAGACGGCACGCAATGAGAATATGCCCCACTATCTGGTCGCACGGGATGCCTACAACGGACTTGTTCTCTGGCAGCGACCGTGGAAGGGACCCATTCAGAAATTGGCCGGTGAACTGAACCCGCTCATCGTCGCCTCGTCCGATCGTTTGTTCGTGGGATCGTTCGAGGGAATCGAGATTCTCAACGCAGCTGATGGCGTACCGATCGAGCGAATTGCTGTCACAGAACCTGCGACGGAACTGATCTTACAGGACAAATCCCTGCTCGTTCAGAGTGAATCCACACTCGCCTGCCACATCCTCAGTGAAACAGGGTCAACCAAGGCGTGGGAACTAACAGGAGGATCCATCGGCGAAACCGTCGTTGACGGCGAACTTGTTTACACGTTCCTGCAAAAAAACGATTCAGAGCACGGTCCCTCTGGCGAACTGGTGTGCGTCAACCTGCGCGACGGCAAGATAAAGTGGCGCGAGGGGGCAAATGTCTGGCCGAAGGCAGAAAGGGATGTGCGGATCTGTTTTGCAAACGACGGTTACGTGGCAGTGCTTGACCGTAGCATGGAGTTCGCAGTCGCTCGGGACCGCCGTCGGGGTAAAGTTCCCCCTTCTTCGCGTGGCCATGCCCTGCTACACATGTTTCGCGGCAAGGATGGAGAGCATTTGTGGAGCCAGACAACCAATGCTAAGACGGGTAAACACTATGCAGACATACGCTACGCCGGACACTTTTACCTGCAAGGTCTAGTCTGGATGCAACTGGAGAGTACGCCATACAAGTCTGACGGACAAGCCACCTGGGCCGCATTCGATCCTGAAACAGGCAGCGAACAACGTCGCCTAACTACATCGGGGCTGTGGCCGAGATCCAAGAGCCCTGGAAAATTGGGATGCCAGTTGATGATCGCGTCTAATCGCTTCATCATGGTCCCGCGACTGGCAACGTTCATCGACTTCGAATCGGGTTCGAAGATTCCAGTCAAGTTCATGCGCGGCGTATGCGGTTCCGGTTTCATTCCTGCAAACGGACTTCTGTACTCTAGTCCGCACGCGTGTGCCTGTTACGGCGAAGTCGTGCGGGGATTTATCGCCAGCCATTCCCGACCCATTCCTGATGCAAGCATCTTGAAAAACAAGGATCGCCTTTCCAGTTATTTGGCCGACCCTGTTTCCACGCCCGCCTCAGGGAAGATCACGTCCCAAGATTGGCCTATGCATCGTTACGACACGTCGAGGTCGGCCGCTTCTCCCACCATAGTTCCCGAAACTCTCGCGACGCGTTGGAAAGTTTCCGTGGGGCGACCATTGAATGCGACAACGGATGGTCCGTGGCGAATCCGATCCGGGATGCCGATTTCTGCTCCTGTCATAGCTGGCGATACGGTATTCGTCTGCGATGTCCAGAATCATCGTGTTTTGGCGATCGATGATGCCAACGGAGAGGTACGCTGGGAGTTCACTGCTGACGGACGGATTGATTCGCCACCCACGATCAGTGAAGGCCGATGCTTGTTTGGCAGCCATGATGGTTACGTCTACTGCTTGCGGGCCAAGGATGGCGCTCTGTTGTGGCGTTACCTGGTGGCGCCGGCAGACCGTCGCATCGTAGTTTTTGGCCAAGTAGAATCCGCTTGGCCGGTTGCGGGGGCAGTGCTGGTGCGAGATCAAGTCGCCTACGCCGCGGCAGGACGGTCGCCGGATGCCGATGGAGGGATCACCGTTGTGGGGTTGGACATCAAAACGGGTAACCCGTTGTGGTCCGCGAAATCTCGCGCCGAGATGGTCGGCGTGTGTGACTACCTTGTGGCGGAGGGCGATCAGGTTTTTCTTTCCAATCTCGGTTTCGATGCGAAGACGGGGAAATGCACACCGTCAAACTCGCCGTCACACTTCCGGGGCGGGATAGCCGGACTGCTGGAAGCTTCGTGGTTTGATGACGATCTGGCGCTGCGCAAAAAGATCCATACCTGGACTGCCCGGGGTGCCGAGGGCCAATTACTCGCGATGAGTGCTGGAGACACTTTCGGGTACCGCGAAGCGGAGAGAGCATATATTCAAAACGTACTACAAAGAAAGGGCGAATCTGCGCTGTTCGGTATCGGCTCACAGGAGTGGTCAGTCGAAGTGAAAGCACCTCGCCAAGTTCGGGCACTCGTGGTTGCAGGCCACCATCTACTGTCGGCTAGTGCCAGCGCTCCACACTCTCCCGCCGAGGGAGGAATCCTGTCGCTGAGAAGAACTGCAGATGGCGTTGCCGTCACTGAAGTTGCGATTCCCGCTCCACCTGTTTTTGACGGAATGGCCGTCGCCAATAAGCGTGTCTATATCGCGCTCGCCAACGGAACATTGATATCGATGGGGAGTCCCGACTAATGAGGGAGTTCGAGGTAGTCGGTAAGGAACGGAGGTCTCGGGAGCAGGGATCTTTTTGAAGACCGCAAAGCCCAATGGCACGGCGGGAGAAATGGTCGATTACCACGGCAACCCAGTAGCCGAAGGGCCAGCACTGAGGCAGACTGAAACGTAGCCACGACGATCTCGAATTCCAGCGACAGCGCGCTCGAAGCAGACGCCGAATTAGCAGTCCATGGATGGGATGCCAAGATAACGACTTAAGTCGTTATCTTGCGAGGCGAGCGCGGCTCTGCCGCCTCGACCAAAGCTGCGCTTCGGTGCCCGCCGAGGTTGAAAAATGCCAGGATGGCATTTTTCAACAGGCTGTTAGCCGCTGAGTGCTACGCCGTCGCCGGATGGTAACTTGGCGGCGCGTCAAAACAAAACGAGCCGGGGCGGCTGGCGACCGGCCCGGCTCGCAGGTGGTTGGGGGGGTGGTTTACTTGCCGCGGCGGCGGGTGAAGCCTAGTAGGCCAAAGGCGACGAGAACGAGCGTGCTGGGTTCGGGGACAGGCGCCCCCTGCGTCCCAGATACTTCTATCTCATTAAGACCCCGTTGATTATCCTTGTAGTTTACTTCAGGTGGACCGTCATCCGCATGGGTAAAGCCTCCGAGCGAATTGAACTTCAGGTAACGGACATACTGTTCGGGGTGAGGCGTTATGTTGGTAAAAGAGTCAGCGGTAGAGATCGGATCCTCCCCGCTTGTCTCCGAAAGGGTCCCTGACAGAATCGTCGCTATGTTACCTGAAAGGTCCATGTCAAAATTAGCGTCGATGAAAGAAATTGAGTTGGACGCGTCAATGCGGAAGTCCTTTGTGGAAAAATTGTTGCTTCCTCGATTGTGTGTATTGTACAGATCGATTTGGTCGATATCGTACGTATCTCCTAGATCGATCACCAGATACCCTGGGTCACCCCCCGCGCCGTCAGTGTTAACAAGCCAATATTGGCGGCCGTTCTCATTCTCAGACTTGCTACCATCCGTGATATTTGAGCCGTTGAATATACCGCCGTCGGCGGTGCCGTCCCAAAGAGAGCCGTCATCGTTAAGCGATCCACTTCCACCAATGACCGACGACTCCGTCAGCGGTATCGTCGCAGCATTGGACGTGGTTGTAGCAAGACATAGCACGGCGATGGCCGCCAAAAGAACGTGAACTTGACGATTCATACTTTGTCTCCTTCGATCGAAATGGTACTTGAGAGAATTCATTAGCTCGTCCTTTTAAAGTTGAGGCTTAAGGCTTAAGACTTAAGACTTAAGGCTTTACCAATCCGGAATCCGACACCCGCAATCGTGAGGATCTCCCCTTGCTTGTGTGCGGTGTCCGATAGTTTATTGCTGCCAGATGAGTGTTGCACGATTGTGGGTCGTCGTGAGACCCCCCCCGTGTTACCTATTCATTAAAACTTAAGAAACTGAGCAGCGTCAAGAACTTGGTGAAAAAAATCTGGACGATGCTGCCGGGTCACCACTACGACAACCGAGGGAATCGCCGGAACTCCCTCCGCTGCAGGGGATTGCAGCGATCGGACCAACGAGAACGTGTAAATAAAATAAATAAGAGTCATGCAATGCGGCGAGCCACCGGTTTGGCATCGGAATGATCTTTAAGATGTTAGTTGTTAAGTGCTTACGTGTCGCCAGGCTGGCCTGCGTGTCCCGTTTTGGCACTCGTCCGGCATTGTCACCCCAGGATGTTGTCACCCCAGGATATCTTTGACGATGTGGGACTCTTCTACGCCGGTGAGACGCTGGTCGAGGCCCTGAAAGCGGTGGGTGAGCCTCGCGTGATCGATCCCCAGGCATTTGAGGATGGTAGCGTTGAGATCGCGGACGTGGACCGGATCGGAGGCGATCGAGTAGCTAAACTCGTCGGTCTCGCCGTACGTCGTGCCGCCCTTCACGCCGCCGCCGGCGAGCCACACGGTCATACACTTGGCGTGGTGGTCGCGGCCGTAGTTCTCATGAGACAGCCCACCCTGCGAGTAGACGGTGCGGCCGAACTCACCGTTCCACACGACGAGCGTGTCATCCAACATGCCGCGCTGTTTGAGATCGGTGATCAGCGCGTAGGTGGCGAGATCGGTATCGCGGCAGAGCGTGGGAAGGTGGCCGACGACGTTGCCGTGGAGGTCCCAGCCGCGCTTGTAGACCTGCGTGATGCGGACGCCGCGTTCGGCGAGCCGACGGGCCATCAGGCAGCAGTACGCGTAGCTGCCAGGCTCTTTTGCTTCCGGCCCGTACAGCTTCCATGTGCTTTCTGGCTCGTCGGACAGGTCCGCCAGTTCCGGCACACTCGCCTGCATCCTGAAGGCCATTTCATATTGGCTGATCCGGGCGTGCGTTTCGGGATCGGCGGTCTGCTCGTACGTGCGCTGATTGAGGGCGCCCACCGCATCGATCATCGCGCGCCGGGTACGGCGCGACATCCCGGCAGGGTCTTTTAGGTAGAACACCGGCTCGTTATCCGATCGCAGCATGACGCCAGCGAACCGCGACGAGAGGAACCCGCTACCCCAGAGACGCGAGTTAATCGGCTGGTCGTTTCCGAGGGTGAAGTTGGCTTCAAGCACGACGTACGTCGGCAGGTCGTGATTGGCACTGCCAAGCCCGTAGGCGAGCCACGCGCCGAGCGACGGCTTGCCCGGGATCATGTTGCCGGTGTTCATCATGAGGATGGCCGGCTCATGGTTGATGGCGTCGGTGTGCACTGAATGGAGAAATGCCATGTCGTCGACGACCTTACCCGTGTGCGGCAGCAGATCCGTAACCCAGCGGCCGCACTGGCCGTATTGCTTGAAGCCCCACTTCGAAGGGGCGACGGGAAATCGGTTCTGCCCGGCGGTCATGCCCGTCGGCATCGCGGTGCCGCGAATGTCCTCCGGCAGGTCTTTGTCGAACCACTTCGCCAGCCCGGGCTTGTAGTCGAACATGTCCATCTGCGGTGGCCCGCCGGACATGAACAGGTTAATGACGCGTTTGGCGGTCGGGACGAAGTGCGGATTGCCGAGCACGCCCGCATCGCGCGCCGCGTTTGGACCAGCCAGCGCGGGGCTCGTAAGCGTTTCAGCCATCAGTGACGATAGCGCTGCCGCCCCTAGCACCTTTCCACTCGCGCCGAGAAAGTGACGGCGCGTCGCCAGACGTTTCCATTCGTCTTTGAGCCCCTGGGGGATGGGCAGGTCGCAGGGCGTCGGTCCCAGCCCGTGATTGTCTGAACAGTTGCTGGTTGTCATCGCATTGCCCTATTTGTTGAGTGCTTCGTCACTGTTCATGATCGTCGTGGCCATCATCATCCAGACCGCTTGTTGGGTCGATAGTGGCTCTCTTGCGGGCGATTCGCCCACCGCCAAGAGTGATTTCGCGCTCGCCGGATCGGCTTCGAGGTTCGCCCGAAACTTCTCCAGCGCCGTGAGCAGGATGCCACGCGAAGCGTCGTCGAACGACTGGCTGCGGAGAATACGTCCGAGGTAGTCGATCCGCTGCTTGTCGGTTTCGCCACCGTGCTTGATCGACAGCGCGCCAAGTTGTCGGGCCGCTTCGAGGAACTGTGGGTCGTTCATCAACACCAGCGCAGCCAGCGGTGTGTTCGTGCGTTGGCGGCGGACGCACGCGCTGGAGCGATCCGTCGCATCAAAGGCCGTCATATTCGGCGGAGGTGCCATCCGCTTCCAATACGTGTACAGGCTGCGGCGGTAGAGATTGGCCCCCTGGTCCTGCGGATAATTTGCATTGGTGTGGACGCCTTCCCACACCTTGGCAGGTTGGTACGGCTTGACGCTCGGTCCACCGATCCGCTCGATCAGCAGACCGGAAGCCTGCAGCGCCGTATCGCGCAGCATCTCGGCGTCCATCCGGAAGCGCGGGCCACGGGCGAGCAGACGGTTCTGTGGATCGCGCTCGACGTCTGCGGAGGTCGCCTCGACGGACTGCCGATATGTCGCCGACATGACGAGCATCTTGTACAGCCGCTTGACTTGCCACCCGTTTTCGATGAAATCGACGGCGAGCCAGTCGAGCAGCTTGGGGTGCGACGGCCGGCTGCCCACCAAGCCCAGGTCGCCACTGGTTTCGACGAGGCCGGTGCCAAACACTTCCTGCCACATCCGGTTGACGGTGACGCGGGCCGTGAGCCGGTTGTGGGGTGAGACGACCCATTGGGCGAGACCGAGTCGGTTCCGCGGCGCGTCCTTCGGCATCGGCGGAAGAAAGTGGGGCGTATCGGGACGCACCCGCTCGACGCGCTCGCCGAAAGCCCCGCGATGCAGCGTGTCGGCATACGCCAGGGCCGGCTTCTCACGACAGATCAGCGTCAGCGCCCCGCCGTCAGAGAGTTTGACGAGCTGCGTGTTGATGTCCGGTAGCTGCGCGGCCAGTTCCCGGCTCGGCTCGTCGTAGCGCTCGAAGTAGACATCCTCGATGATTTTCCGCTGATCCTCGTTCCAGTCGGCCGGTTTGACTGCCGCGATGATCTCGGCGGCGACGTTCTCCCTGGCCGCGCGGGCGACCTCGTCAGCCGTCAGCGCGCGGCGATAGATGCGGATATCCTGGTACGCCGCTGCTTGCATCGGCTCGGTGTCATGGCGGCGGCCCAGCCAAGTGGGCGCTTCGGTGCGGATGGAGCCCGTCAACTGGTCGAGACGGACCGTGAGCTTCTGCTCGACGCCGTTGACGTATATTTTGACGCCCCCGGCCTTGCCGGAACCGTCATACGTGAACATCACATGTGCCCACCAGCCGCGGGGCAGCGTCTCGACGATCGTGTTCGGCATTTTGTGGTGCCCTTCCGGCGGCATGAAAGGGTCGCGGTACTCGGTCGTGCCCTCGGTCTCGACGCTGATCGCGTCGGGCCAGCTGTGCACGAGTTGAACTACCAACGCGCCGTCGAGGTCGTACAGGTTCCACCCGCGCAACTTGTTGGCCGCGTCCATCCGCGCGATCAGGGCGCCCTCTTTCGTATTCCAGCCTCGCCCGGCCGGTACGTTCCGCGGCTTGATCCAACCGCCAACGCTGAACGCCTCGTTCTTTTCAAAGTCGCCGGCGGTGCCGAGGTTCACTTTGGTGTTCGTCTCGAAGCGGAACGTCGGCCAGAGATTCGTCTCTTCGCCCCAATGCGCCTCGGGGCCCTCGGTGACAAACGTTTTAGGTTGCGCGTTGGGCGCGGTGTTATGCAGTACGGTGCGGTCCGCATCACCGTGACGGTAGTTCTCGTCCAGTGGCAGGCGGAGTTCGAGCCCGTCGGCGGGCACCGCCTTCGGCCCGCCAGAGTTGATCCACAAGGCGATCAACTCGTCTGCCTTGGCTCTGCGACGGGCGAGCTTGCGCAGTACGTTTCCTTTCTCTCGAAGCTTCGCATCGTACGCCGCGCGATTGCCCGGGTTCGGAACGAGGATGCTCGGCGGCCAATCGTCACGGTCGTCGCCCGAAGCCTTTTCCGCGATGTTGTTGAAGAAGGCCGAAAGCGCGTAGAAGTCTTTCATCGTCAACGGATCGTACTTGTGGTCGTGACACATTGCGCAGCCGGTCGTCATGCCCATATACACCCCACCGAGTACCTCCGTGCGATCACGGGCCAGGTTCACCCGCAGCTCCTCGACAATCGAGCCACCCTCACCCGTGTTGATGCCGCAACGCAGAAACCCGGTCGCCACGAGCTGGTCCACGTTGTCCGGCGGCAGCAAATCGCCGGCGAGCTGCTCGATCGTGAAGCGGTCGTAGGGCATGTCGCCGTTGAACGCCTTGATCACCCAGTCGCGATACGGCCAGCGGCTTTGATACGAATCGCGGTGTAGGCCCGACGTGTCGCCGAACCGCGCGTAGTCCATCCAGTAGCGGGCGCGGTGCTCGCCGTATCTCTTGGACTTCAGCAGTCGGTCGACCACTTTTTCGAAAGCGCCGACCGACATGTCGCCGACGAACGCCTCGACCTCCTTCGGTGTAGGCAAAAGACCTGTCAGGTCCAAAGTCACGCGGCGGACGAGCGCTGCCCGGTCCGCCTCGGGGCTTGGCTTCAGACCCTTTGCTTCGAGCCGCGCCAGCACGAAACGATCGATCTCGCCCTGCGGCCACTTCGTGCTGCGTACCTTGGGCAGTGCCGCCTTGATTGGCTTCTCGTACGCCCAATGGTCACGAAACTTCGCCCCCTGCCCGACCCACGCTCGCAGCAGTGCGATCTGTTCTGCGGAAAGCCGCTTGTCCGGATCCTGAGGCATAACTTCGTCAGGATCGTCCGACTCGATCCTGCGCACCAACTCACTGGCTTGCGGATCGCCGGGTACGATGATTTCCGCGTCATCGTCCGTGATGAAGTCCGGCTTATCCAGTCGCAGGTCCGCCTCGCGGCTCGTAGCGTCGGGGCCGTGACAGGCGTAGCAATGGTTCGTCAAAATCGGCTGAATGTCTCGGCCAAAATCGACCGGCTTCGTGGTCTCCTCCCCCCCTTGAGAAGCCGAGGCAGACAACGCAAGCAACAGCGTGACCATCAACACCATCGTCTTCCGAATTGAAGTCACTGCTCGAGCTCCTCCTAGGAGAATTCGATCGGGCGTCAGATACCGGATGCCTGGATACGGCAGGCCAGGGCGGTTACGGATCCGTTGGGAACGCGACGGCTGCTCCATTTTGAGCAATCCTCATCGGAACATCCACTATTTTCCATTATAAGCACCGTCGCCGCCAGCGGAAAAGCGCTAACGCGGACATCGCGATTGACCTCTTCCCCTAAAATTGGTCCAGGAGAAGTGGGAGAATGCCAGTCGGGCTAGAGGGTGCGGAAAGGATTCTTTCGGATGAAGCAGAAACGTCATTCAGTGGACCAGGTTATCTCGAAGCTGCGCAAGGCCGATGTGGAACTCGGCCAGGGCAAGAAGGTTCCGGAAGTCTGTAAGGCGCTGGAGATTACAGTCTCATTTGACTAACAGCGTTTCCTGGACGGCGCCGTCAAGTATCGTAAACTGATCTTGCGCGGAAGGTTGGACCTCGGCCGATATCGTGTAATAGCCAGACTGCTCTGGAGTCCACGTTACCTTGCCCGTGGTTCTGGCCAGAAAAACCCTGTTTTCCTCATTGGGGATTACCGCGTAACGGCTGCCGTTGACCTGCTGGTATTCAACTAGTTGCCCTTGTTCTTTCGGCTCCAGATCCCGATGGCCATAGCCAATCGCATTGATCGATAGGGTCCCAATCTGCTCTTTCTTCGCCGTTCCATGTTCGCCTGCATAAACGTGCACCTTAATATCCCGCGCAGTCATGCCGCCAAGGTTGTGGATGCCGACCAGCACGTCCACGGACTTGCCAGCGGCAGCGGTATACGGCGCAAAGCGGATCGCGCGCAGATCGACAACCGGCTTGATGTAATACTCATTCACCATCCGCACTAATTGCGAGGTCATGCCGTCGTAACGATCACCGTAAAAGCCGATTCCCGGCATCTCCGGTGCGTGCTTCTTGATGTACCGCACATGGTGCTCGACCTCTGCCACCACCGGCTCTTCGTGAGCGCCGCAAACTCGGGTCCCCAGTAAAACAATCGCCGCCTGCCCCTTTCCGACACGATGGATCAGGTCGGTATTGCGTGCCGTCTCGATGCGTGAGTCAAGGTGCTTTTTGAAGTTGTGGCTGGCAAAGAACCGCGTGAAACAGGTCGGGTAAGACTCCAGCAGCGCCACGGCACCGATCTCTTGGTAGCCGATGGCTAGTTCACGTTGTATCGCGCCGGCGGTCGCGGGCATGATCAACAGGTCCGGGAATCGCTCGCGAGCCTTCTTCAGCATGACGCTGATGCTCCGCATCCGCTTAATCCCATGTTCCGTCGGATAAGCTCCGAACTCGTCGATAAAAATTCCATTGCAACCCCTGTCAACCTGCTCCGAGATCTCCTCGACCCAATCAGCCATCTGCTCGTCAGAGATCTCGCCGGAAGGCTGCGATGCGGGAGCTCCAACCCAGGCCACGACATCCGAACCGTGGTCCAACCAATACTTGATCGTTTCCGGTTTTCTGTTCGGCGCAATCACCTGGGCAGTTAGTGGACCATGAGACAAACGTTGGTCGGGCGTAGGTGGCCCCCAAACCAAGAAATACATCTCGCGGCACACGACCGGAAATTCCTGGACGATACGCTGGGCATTGCTGCCGGCTCCGAAGTCAACAACTGCCTTGTAGAATCCGGTTTCCCGGGGAGTGAAACTCGCCCGTCGACCGTCGGCATTTGCCAACGTTAATGTTCGCTGAAGGATCGATTGGCCAGCAAGAGAAATGTTTAACGTCGCGGTGTCTGGCAGTTGAGCGTTTTGCGGGGGCTGAAGGCGAAGTGTAAGTTCGTTGTTGATGACCGGTACTTTTCGAGATAGTACGATCTCTCCCTGTTCCGCAGCCAACACGGTGAAGTGGGATTCAATGAATAATAGTACGGCTAAACTGCAGATTCTCAGCAGCATGAGTAGGGACTCCCGGATTTACACTAGAAGCGACTACAGAACGTTTGTGGTCGCGTCTCCAAAGCGGTTACAAGGGAGGGTCATTCTACGGTGAAGCACAAAGATGTGAAGCACAAAGAGCGATCGATTCCCTCTTTCCCCTCGAATCTGATGATGATCAGATGACACAAAAATGTTTGACCGTCGCACTGGCAGCCTGGACCACGGTATCGAGGGCGGACAGGAAGCCGTGATTATGGGAGTGGAAACAGCGGTACAGGTTTGTCGGCCTCACCGCGCGGCCGAAGGCACATCGTAGCGGACCTCGACTGGGCCGCTGGGTTCGACGACCAGTTCCGGAGTTTGGAATCCGGGCGGAAGATAGCTCACGCCGGCGGAGGTGGGCGACGGCGGAACTTTCCAGCACTCTATCCGGGTTCGATACCGTCCCGGAATGAGCCCGTCGCCCGGCGTGAACGACTGCACGGTGAATGCGCCGTCGGTGTCGAAGCGACCGCGGCCGGGACGGCGCGGCAGACCATCGGGCACCTCCAAGGGCCCGAAGAAGACGGTACCCGGCGCGGGGCACGGGGCGCCCGCGAAGGTAACCTGCCCCTGGACCGGCACGGTCGTGGGCCGCTCGACGCTTCCACAGCCGCCCAGAAATACACACAAGATGACTGCGGCGGTTCGGTAGTGACAAACAGAGCGCTTCATCTGTGTTGTTGCCTAGGGGATAGAGACCGGCTCGCCGTGGGCACGGCTTCCCAGCTCGTTGTATAGCCGGTAGTCGATTGACTCGCTGATGAAGTGCGCGCTAGCGTCGCCCATCACGAAGTTCGCGCCGCCGGGATGCATGCTCTTGAAGCCGCACGCGGTCGTGTACATTTCGCCTTCGCGGTTGTCCCGCACGAGCAGGTTCAGCACGATGACGGTCGACGAGACTGAGAAGTTAGTCGCGTAAGCCCCGTTGAAGCAGCAATGATCCGAAACCGTCTCGCCGACCAAAAACGTGTTGCTCAGCCCGTCGGTAACCTCTCTAAACGCTATGCTCCGAGGGTAACGGCAAATCATGCCGGGAAATTGACCGAGTGATACACCCAGGCCGTCGTGGGCAAACGAGCCGAAATTCCAGCTCAACCGGCAACAGTAGTTCGAAGCGCTGGGTGTCGGGTCGGGACAATCGCCACAGCTACCCATGTGCGTGGGGCCCATGGAACCGAAGTAGGAAGTGCGCACCACTTCCGGCAACGAATGACGCGAGCAATGAACCGTGCTGATCGGATCCTGCGAGCCAGGATCGGTCGGGCAAAGATAGACCGGCACGACCTTCTTGGCGGCCTCGGCATTGATGGGGTCTAACATCGGGAAATTGAAATCGAACTGGTCGTACGCCGACTGGTCCTCGAGATACTGCAGTATGGACGCGCCCCACGTTCCGCCTATAGCGGTGTCAAAGACTCCGCTTGCGCCGTAGGGTAGCCCCCCGTGCGCGTCGTGGTAGTTGTGCATGGCCAGACCGATCTGCTTGAGATTGTTGGTGCAGTGCGTGCGGCGGGCGGCTTCCCGCGCCGCCTGCACGGCCGGCAGCAACAGCGCGACCAGGATGCCGATGATGGCGATCACGACCAGCAACTCAACGAGCGTGAAAGCCCGGAGTGATTTACGACTGATGATCTCGGATTGATGATTGCCACGAACGCGCATGATTCACCAGACCTCCTAAACCAAAATCTACAAAACGCAATCTACAACCTCAATCAGTCTCTTTGTCGGCGACGGCGCATAACTGATAGCAAACAGGAATTCACTCATTTGGGTTGTGTCTCTCTAATTATCGAGAGTGGACACAAACCACAACTGAGGAATGCGGGTCCACCGGATTTCCGTGTCAGGAATCCCACCGAATCAGCGCATTTTACATATCGAATGGTACTTCTCTCTCGGCAAGAATTCGAAGCTTGCGAGCAAGAATAAAGCCATGCTGCGTTTTGTACCAAAACCCAGGGTTATACCAAACCTCAAGACGGCGATCAAATATCTGCATTGCGAGGCTAGTTTTCTTCCTTCTCGACCTTAACGTCGATCAAACTAAAAGGACTCGGTGGGGTGATCCGTGACCGTGATTTTCGGATTTCCGCCTTGTGGCCAGAAAGAACCAGACGCCGCCGATCGTGCATTCGTGGCCGACCGCTCGCCGCAATCCCCTGCAGCGGAGGGAGTTTTGGCGATTCCCTCGGTTGTCGTAGCGGTGGCCGGCGGCATCGTCCAGCACAAAAACATTGACGTTGCTTAGTCTCTCAAGTCTAGTAGGGAAGGTTCTCATGACGACCCACAATCGCGCAACACTCATCTGGCAGCGATAAACTATCGGACACCGCACACAAGCAAGGGGAGATCCTCACGATTGCGGGTGTCGGATTCCGGATTGGTAAAGCCTTAAGTCTTAAGTCTTAAGCCTCAACTTTAAAAGGACGGGCTAATGAATTCTCTCAAGTACCATTTCGATCGAAGGAGACAAAGAGTATGAATCGTGAAGTCCACGTTCTTTTGGCGTCCATCGCCACGCTATGTCTTGCTTCAACCACGTCCATTGCTCAAGCAGCGCAGGTGCCGCTGACGCCGTCGTCGGTCATTGGTGGAAGTGGATCGATTAACGATGGCGGCGGTCTTTGGGACTCGACCGACGTCACCCAAGGCTCAGGATTCAACGCCACAAGAGTAGTGGATGGTAGCAAGGCTGAGAATGACAACCTCAATTTTTGGCTTGTTAACACTGATGAAGCGATAGATCCGGCGTACCTGGTGATCGATCTAGGAGCTGCGTACAACATCGACCAGATCGATCTGTACAATACACACAATCGGACGAGCAGCAATTTTGGTACAGAGGACTTCCGCATTGAAGCGTCCAACTCAGTTTCTTTCGTCGACGCTAATTTTGACATGGACCTTTCAGGTACCATAAGGACGATTCTGACAGGGACCCTTTCGGATACAGCGCCGGAGAATCCGATCACTACCGTTGACTCTTTTACCAGCATAAGCGCTCACACCGATGGGCCTGTCCGTTACCTGAAGTTCGTAGCGATCTCAGGCATCTCCCTCGACAATGATCAACGGGGTCTCAATGAGATAGAAGTATTCTCGGCGGACATCGTATTGGGGGAAGCTGCTGAATACACGTGGATCCCGAGCAATCTCGGCGATTGGGCTGATCCTGACAACTGGAGTTTTCCAAGCGGTTTTGGGGCGCCTGTTAACCGCGCCAACAGCCCGACCCACACCGCCATCTTTGGAACTGGCATTTCCGGAGATACCACCGTGTCAACCCAGGCCGACGTCAGCGTGAATCGTGTTGTCTTCGAAAACTCCGCCGAAAGCTATGCTATCGCCGGATTTGGCAGTGTGATCCTGGAATTCGACCCAGACGATCCCCTCGATCCCAGCGATGCCTTTGGAGATCCGTCCATTGACGTCCTTGCCGGGTCGCACCAGTTCCAGGCGGAAGTGAACCTTACCGCCGATGCGACCATTACCGTTAGCGACGACACGCAGCTGTTTTTCAGCAACGAGTTGGATCTCGGTAGCAACGATCTTACGATTAACGACGATCCTGGTGGCGCAACCTTTACCGGCGCGGTTAACATCAACAATATCGTCCTGGGCACGGGCACCATCACAAACAACGCCACCCTGGCAACCGCAAGTTCCACTTCGGTTGGCGGCAACTTGACCAGTAACGGTACACTCGGCTTTGCCATCACGCCCAACAGTGCCAGCCAGTTCAACGTAAGCAATACGGCCAGCCTCGACGGCACGATCAACGTCGACTTTCTCGATGGAGCAACACATACGGGCGATATAACCTTGGTTAGTTCCACCAGTGTTATTCAGTTGCCCAGCGGTTTGCCTGCACTCACCGGTACAGGAATCGGCGGGCTTTCACTTGCACTCAGTCCCGACAGCATGAGCTTGCTGCTGACCGGTGGCTTCCCTCCCACCGACCTCAACCAGAACGGGATGGTCGATAGCCTGGA
>JAKVCC010000012.1 GCA_022448265.1 Pirellulales bacterium | reverse complement strand
CAGAAAAATCTTCTGAATATTTTAGTCAGGCCACTTTTTGCCAATGCGTTGCGATTGAGGCATCCTTAAATTTCGGTGTTTTGGCCATTGCGTTCTTCTGACAGAAAAACAGATTTCCCTTTGACCAGATTATCAACACCCCCACCAGCAGCAACTTCCGGGCCATTGCGGGGTATTCGATTTCCGTAATTCCTAGAACCCATTTCAAAACCAACACTCGACGGCAAGATCCCCAAAAATTGTGGCCTCAAACTAGGAGATCAAAACTGGTTCTCGTGCCAGCGCCGCCAAAATCCCGCAGATTTGCCTCTATTGAAATCCGGGTTGTGCACTACGGCGGGGAAGAACTGCCGTTGAATTCCGCCACGGCGCTGGCCAAACCGACCCAGAAAGCGTTGCAAGCTCACTGGCAAAATTTGCCCAAACGGAACAACCCGGGCTAGTAAAACCGGATCTGTCTTGGTGCGAGAGAAATGCCGAAGCCAATTATGCAGGTTGGTTCGTCATCGAGTTCGGTTTTGGCAATCGAAGGATAAGAATGGGACAAAATAGTGGCCGCATTGGTCGTCGGCGCCGCGTGTTGAATGAAGAGCTGCTGGCTGCGGATTCCGCCTTACGAAGCGACCGGATCGGAAACCGAGAGTGTGAGCCCGGTGATACCCCTCGTTACGGCGCAGGTGCCAACGTCGAAAACCATCCCCAGGTTACCGACTTCGTGCCGAGACGTTTTCGCTGGTTCGCTCTAGTAGCAATACTTGGCTTGTCTACAGGGTGCGCCGCCGAAATGGTCATTTACTACGCGGAGTGGCTGAGCGGACTTTCGCAAGTGCTCTCCTCAGAAGAGATCACGACCCTACTTGCCGGCCGCCTTGTCGCCTGGACTACAGCCACAGTCCTCTTGGCTACGGCCTGTTATGCTCGCCTCATCTTCACGTTGCGGCGCCATCGAGTCGACGACGTGCGGGGACGCTATCGTATTTGGCAGGTGGCAGCGCTGGTTGCCGCCGGACTCAGTCTCAATGCGGTCGTCAATGTTCACGAGCCACTAGCGCGCCTCATAAAACATTTTACTGGCTGGCAACTTCTGGACGGTCATATTCTCTGGTGGCTGGTCCCATCCGCTGGCCTGGGAGGATGGCTGCTCGTCAAATTGATTGCCGACAGTGCCCACTGCCGCTCGGCACTAATGGCTTATGGACTCGCCCTGGGATGTTTTGTTGCCAGTTCCGCAGGTACCCTGAGTGGCTTGGCTACTTGGCTACCAGCCTTACCCGATGCCGCCAGCCGCGCATTACCGCTGGCAACGTATTGGCTGCTGCTGAGCGGTACGCTTCTTTACGCACGCTACCTGGTACTCGATGTACAGGGTCTCATTGAGCACCGAGTTAAAAATCGTGTTAAACATCAAGGCACAGCGGCCCGTAGATCCCCCACTGCAAGTTCCCTCGCTGGTTCGCCAGCCGGCCAAGAGGGCAGCTCACAGAAGATGGCGGCCGAATGGATCGACGGCACGGAGCCCGAAAACGACAAGGACGCAGAAAACGAGTCGCCTCGTCGTTTGAGTAAAGCCGAGCGCAAGCGACTGCGTAAGCAAAAATACCGCCGGCCGGCGGCGTAGCAGCTTGCGTGGTGGACAACGGGCAGCAGACATTGGATAGTGGTGGTCGAGCTACCTGGACGCCTGGGCAATCGAATTTCGGCGAAGTCCGCGCCGCGTTCCCTCGGCCTTCGACCGACAGCTTCTAGACGACTGCCGATAGTCCCTCGCCCTCACCGCCATGACCGTCCGTACCCGATTCGCTCCCAGTCCGACAGGATATCTCCACATTGGCGGTGTCCGCACGGCGCTTTTCAACTGGCTGTTTGCCAAAGGGCAGGGCGGCCAGTTTATCCTTCGTGTGGACGACACGGACCAGCAGCGAAACGTCTCCGCTGCCTTAGAACCAATCATTAACGGATTTCGTTGGCTGGGTCTGGACTGGGATGAGGGACCAGAGGTGGGCGGCAATTGCGGCCCCTACTTTCAATCCCAGCGGACAGAAAAATATCAGGCGGCCGTCGACGCACTGCTGGCCAGCGGTAATGCCTATCGTGACTTTGCACAACCCGAGGACCTTGAGGCCGAACGTGAGCAGGCCCAGACAGCGGGTAAGCCGTTTACTTACAGCCGCTCATGGATGGCAGAAGACGACCAGACTGTGGCCCGCTTTAGCGCGGAAGGTCGGCAACCCGTGGTGCGGCTCAAGATGCCGCGCAGCGGCGAAGCCGTTCTCCAAGATCTGGTGCGTGGCGAAGTCCGTTTCCAGTGGAAGCGCGAGCAGGATCATGTAATTCAGCGGACAGACGGTTCTTGTCTTTACCATCTGGCAACGGTGGTCGACGACCACCAAATGCAAATTTCGCACGTGATCCGCGCCGAAGAACATTTGTCGAACACGCCGCGCCAGATGTTTATTTACGAGAAGCTCGGCTACCCGCTGCCGCAGTTTGCCCACCTGCCTTATGTGGCTGAACCCGGAAGCAAACACAAACTGAGCAAACGCAAGCTGGAAAAATACCTGAAACACCGCGACTTTGCCCAACTCAAACAACACGGTGGGAGCATTGCCAGTCGCCTCGGACTCCAAGTCGAAGACGAGATCTTCAATCCAGTGATCGTCGACTTTTATCAGCAAATCGGCTTTCTACCCGATGCAATATTGAATTACTTGTTGCTGCTCGGCTGGTCGCTCGACGACAGCGCCGAAGAGTTTTCCCGCGCCGACATGCTCGAGCATTTTTCGCTCGACCGCGTGAACAAGGGTGCCGCCAGTTTTGATCCGCAAAAGCTGGTCGCGTTTCAGGATCGAGCCATGCAACAGGTACCGCTCAAGGCAAAGGTTGCCTTGGTATTGCCTTTTTTGCAGCAGGCAGGCCTGGTCAGAAAGCCACCTCCCTGTGAGACGAGCCCCTATCTGACACAAATTATCGTGGCCGCTGGTGATCGAATAAAGGTAGCCGGCGATATTCTTGACTACGATGATTTCTTCGTTAGCGACCAGCAGCTTATTTTCGATGAGCGGACGGTCGACAAACGGTTGCGCAAGCCGGAGGGCGCGGTGGAACTGTTGGAAGATTTTCGCGCGCGACTCGCCGAGGCAACTGCCTTCGAGCCGGAAGCGCTCGAAGAACTCCTGAAGTCGTATGTTGCCGAAAAAGAAATCAAAATTGGCCAAATCATCCACGCGCTTCGCGTCGCGGTCACCGGAAAATCGGTCGGCTTTGGCATCTTCGAGACGCTAGCAATCCTGGGGCAAGAGCGCTGCCTGGTACGCATCGACCGAGCACTTGCCTTGGCGCGTTGCTAGCGCAAGAGAAGTCCGACTGCTCCGAGCGGAGGTGGAAATCTGGAGGGGCAGCGTTTCCCAACAACTAAGAAGCGATTATCACGCAGGTACACCGGCACCAAAGCTGACGTATTTGCCGACGGTGACTCAATATCGGTAACCCAGCCCCTTAGAGGAATGCGTAGCGCTGCTATTGCATGCGCCTCGCCTCGCGAGGAATTCGGAAAAGTCAGGCCACGCAACATTCTAGCCAGATTGACCGCATTCCCATCAAGAAACGGGTCACCCTGAAACGACTTCGAGAAGGGCATCGGTGAATTCGCTGGTGGTTGCCCTGCCGCCGACATCGCCGGTTCGCGTCTTTCCTGCAGCTAAAACTTTGCGGACGGCACCTTCCACCTGGTCGGCTGCCTCCTTCTCTCCCAGATAGCGGAGCATGAGCGCCCCACTTAGAATCAGTGCCGTGGGATTGGCAATCCCCTGACCGGCAATATCAGGGGCACTGCCATGCACGGCTTCAAACACCGCGATGCCCTCACCCACGTTGGCGCTGGGCGTGACGCCTAGCCCGCCGACCAAGCCACTGGTCAGATCGGAAAGAATATCGCCAAATAGATTCTCCATTACCAACACATCGAAGAAGTGTGGGTTCATGACCAGCTTCATCGCCGCAGCATCCACAATGCAATCGTCAAACTCGATCTCCGGAAACTCGGCGGCCACCTTCCGGCAGGAGTCCAAAAAGAGTCCATCGCTAAGCTTAAGAATGTTTGCCTTGTGCACACAGGTTACGCGGCGGCGATTTTGCCTTTTTGCCGTTTGAAAAGCAAATCGGGCGATCCGCTCCGACGCCAGCGACGTGATGATGCGCAAGCTCTCTACAACACCAGGTACCACCTCGTGCTCGAGACCGCTGTAGAGTCCCTCGGTGTTCTCCCGGATAACGATCAAGTCGATATCTTCGAAGTAAGTCTTTATCCCCGGAAGCGATCGGGCCGGTCGGAAGTTGGCATAGAGACATAGCTGTTGCCGAATGGCCACATTAATGCTGCGAAAACCAACACCCTTCGGCGTGGTGGTCGGCCCCTTAAGTGTCGCGTCTGCGCTTTTCACCGCTTCCACGGTCGATGCTGGCAAGGGATCGTCGTGCGCCTCAAGGGCCGCCAGCCCAGCGGAAACTTCCCGCCACTCAAAATCGAGTCCGGTCGCATCTAGGACGCGCCGCGCGGCAGATGAAACCTCGGGGCCAATACCGTCACCTGGTATCAAGGTTAGGCAGTAAGTCATGGGCACCTTAAGGGGCGAGGGATTCAAGCTGTCAGGAATCGCGTGCAGATAACGGAACGGTTAGAGCAGAGGCACCGCCACAAGTCACAGCAATAGCCAAGAAGGCGTTGGCCGGAAGCAGCTCGTCAAAAACGGAGGACAAGTAGGGAAACACGGCCGGCACCTCCTGACGACACGCCTCCAGCGAGAACGCGTGTGCAAATACGGTCGTCTGGCCGCCAGGGGCTTCGTCACTGGCCGCTAGTTCGGTCGAATCCATAAGCTGGCGATATTCGATGGCCTCCTGAACCGTGTCCGCGCCCAACCAACTCCGGACGATTTTCCGGCCGATGGCGTCCTCGCAATCAATCAACAACACCACGGGTTGATCCATGCCGGATTTTCTAGCGGCATCGTAGGCAGCAAATACCAACGGCAGGCTCGTTTCTAACAGCTCTTGTTGAGAGTCGAGGATCGACTCCTCGCCCGGTTGATTTTGACTACACATTTTTTTGGGCCAAAGCCTGGAACGCTCGCGTCAAGTTTTTCAAACGGGTTGGCTCACTGTGGCTCACCCGTGGCTAGCGCCGTGACTCATTGAGCCTATAGGAGCTTGCCCTGCGGTTCAACTGGCCAAGGACTCGCGCAGAAAAAACAGCCTGGTTGCCAATTGGGCAACCAGGCTGCGTCACATGCTTGCTTTGAGAACAGGCCCGACAAAAACGGGAGTCAGGCGGGTAATCAGAAGCAGGTGGTGGGTGGCTGTCACACGTTTGACAACCCGCCGGTCATCAACGGTTTGCGCCACCCCTCTGGCGTATATGATAATCGTTCAACGAACCACCTCCTTCCTTACTTGGTTATTGGCGTCATGGAATTCTGCCAGAGAACCCCTGCGGCCAGATTTATCCGTCGCGCTGCGGTGGCGCGACCCTGAACTCATTATACCCCCAGTGGTGCAATTCGCGACAAGTCCAATATCAGCAATAGCTCTGTGGATGCTAACCCGCCACGTCATCTAAACTTAGGATGCGTTCCTGCCTGATTCTAAAGAGGCGTCTAGGGGCGTGAGCTTTAGATGCTGCTCCAAGAAATCAAACCACTCATCTTGCTTTCCGGGCACTCCTCGAATAACTCCGGGCTCCACGATGAAGAGGGGAAGCCCGGCTTTGATCCGCTTCATGTCATCGCTGTTTCCCGCAATATTGCGGAACGACTCCGCCTGGAGAGATTCATCCAGCAAAACCTTCGTTCCAGCGAGTTTGATCGCGTGGCGTTTGGCATCGAACACTGAAGGCGCCTTGTCCGACTCCATAAGCCACTCGTGATACTCAACAAACTTTTCTCGCTTCACCTTCCACACACCCATGGCCAGCCGCGCATAGTCGCAAGCGTTCTTATGGTGGTCGAATTCTTTAGTGACATGAGGATTGCATTTCATGCTAAGAGGAACGTGCAATATCACGAAGGCGACTTGCGGTCCATAACGGTCCCGCGAAGCCTGGATGAGCGAATGCATTGCCCGACAGCGCCCGCACGTATAGTCAATCATTTCCACGATCACGGTTTCTGCATCAGGGCTTCCCAAGATAGGCATTTGGGTGACGTCGATTGGTTCCTTTAAGCCGCCAAACTTGATAATCCGAGGTGTCTGATCAACTGTTTGCACCGGCTGCTCCGTTTCGGTTTCACCCGTTTGCGAATCGTCGGGAGCTGCACGGGTTACCGCTTCTTGGCCGATGCCGGCATCCACTGCCGCTGCCGCGCTGGGCACGGCCTCGAAGACAAGTCCGGCCGGGCGAAAAAAGAATTGCCCCAACATCAGTGCAGCGAGCCCGGCGGCAGAGAGTCCCGTCCAGCCCAAGACCTGTGAGCCCCCAAGGCGTGGCTGGCTTTCGACAGCTACGGAGCGTGGATCCGAAGCCACTCCCAGCAGGGCTCGCATCTGGTCATCCTGCCCCTCCTGTTGTGAACCTCGCATGACAAGCACGCACAGCGCACAAATCAAGAAACTGCACACATGAACGCTCATGCAATAGGGGCAATAGCTATCTAGGACGAATACTTGTAAACCAACAAACCAAACAGCGCAGCCCACGGCCAGGAGGGCAAGACTTAGAAGCACCGATAGGGCAAGACCTGCCGTACAGCTGGTAGCCACCGCGGCAGAGACTAGAATGCCTAGGTAAGTCAGCGCTCCCAGAAGACTCACAGGCACCCCCAGCCATTTCGACCAACGGCTGGCCAATACATTGTCACACTCTCCCGTCCCATCCAGTCCGCAGCCGGCCACAGAGGTAGCACTCCAAGTGGTCCAGGTAAGGTAAACGGATAGACTGAACCCAACTAGCGCCAAGGCAAGAATCATACCCAGCAGAAGTTTGGCGCGACTGGCGCTGGCGTTCGTAACGAGAGGAGCGTCGGTCAAGCGAGTATCCAGGAGCGGGAAAACGGAAGCCTTACACTATTATCAATATTAGCCTGTCAATCCGAGATTTCATCCCCAACGTCTTCAAAACTATGCAAAATGAGGCAAACTATCTCTGCCAAAACTGTGGAGAGCTAATTGTAGTCCCCATCGACATCTCTGCAGGAAGCTCGCAATCTTACTCGGAAGACTGCCCCGTATGCTGTCGAACCAACCTGATTCGCCTGGAAATTGGCAGCGACGGCCAAATATGGATGGCGAGCGAGATCGAATGACACCCGCGGCCCAAAGGCCAGAGCTTACCTGCCATTTCAATTCCCGACTTTGGGGCCTCAAATTACGCGAACTTTGTACCGGAAGCTCGTTTTGGAATGAAATCAAGCGAAGAGCACCGCTAGGCCTCTACCCCCAACTCGACTCTCAGTCATGCAGCAGACGCTTACCTGCTCGCTAGGTGCGAAGATTTAGTTGGCCGACTGGGACGCCCGTCAGGCGACGGGCTAATGGACGAAAAAGTCCGCGTGCAAACAACAGCATACCTCTGCAAGCCGAGAGTTGGGGTATCACCATTTATGCGCAAAAATCGCCAATCTTTTTTGTTCGTATGCAAGGCCGTACCACGCTGCCGCAATTAGGCAACGGCGATCTGACCGCACGCTAATTGTCGGACGATTACCAGCGGGACTACGAAGATGCACTCACGCTATAAAACTCAGAAAAAACACGGGCTAATTCTGCGAGGAATCACCCGGTTTGTCGGCATTGAGTTGCCGACGCAGGTAAGAGGCTCGTTCGACATTGCGATCGAATTTTTCGAGCTCGCTACCCGACAGTTTTTGGAGATGCGCGGGTTGCGTGTGGATAAACAATTTATTGATTGTGGGAATCTCCAGTTCACCGATAAGCCCCAGATTGACACCCATTCGCACGCTGGAAAGCAGATGCATCGTCTCTTCGGAGCTGATCGTCTGAGCGGTACGCAATATACCGAACGCGCGGCTAACGCGATCATGCAGGGTTTCCTGACTCTCGCGGACAAGAAATTCACGGGCTTGCCGCTCATAGTCAATCAGCACCGGCACTACGTCCGACACTTTCTTGGATAGCTCTTCTTCGGTCATTCCCAGGGTTATCTGGTTGCTAATCTGGTAAAAATCGCCCATCGCCTGCGAGCCTTCGCCATACAAACCGCGTACGGCCAGGTTAATCTTCTGCAAACTCTTGAAAACTTTTTCAATCTGGCGCGTGATCACCAAGGCAGGCAGATGGAGCATGACGCTCACGCGTAGCCCAGTACCCACGTTGGTTGGGCAAGCCGTCAGATAACCCAGCTTATTGCTGAATGCGTAGGTCACCTGCTCTTCAATCAGGTTGTCCAGCTCATTGATCTTTTGCCAAGCGGATTCGAGATCCAGGCCGCTGTGCATGACCTGAAAACGAAGATGGTCCTCTTCGTTGATCATCACGCTAAACCGCTCGGCACAGTCAATCGCAACTGCTCGCGCGCCGTCGCTGTCGGCATGCTCGCGGCTAATAAGTTGGCGTTCTACCAGAAACTGGCGATCCACCTCTTCGAGATCGCCAACGTTGACGTAGAAGGTTTCCAGCGGCGTGTTTTTTGCCTCGCGTAGCGCTGCGATGCGGCCTCCCAAAATCTTCTCGATTTCCGCCCGGTCGGATTCGGTGGTCCGCGAAATAAAGGGGAAATCAGCAAGATTCCGTGCCAGCCGAATACGACTGCTAATGACAATATCTGACTCCGGGCCGGAGCCCTTCATCCACTCTCCGCTGGTGCTGACAAGATCGTCAATATTCATGGTGATTCCGGGTCGGGATGCTGGGCCTCTACATCTCCGGAATCTGCATCTCCGGACTCTGCATCAGGAGACTCGTCAGCGCCAAGACTCGATTGGCTTTCAATCGCACGAATCTGATCTCGCAATTCAGATGCCAACTCGTAATTTTCGGACGAAACTGCCTCTTTCATATCGCGCCGCATAAGAATGAGTTGGGTTTGTTGGTCGGCTCCTTCCGGACAACGAGTGGGAACCTTACCGATATGGTGGACTTGATCGTGGATATTAAGCAACAACGGTTCCAACTCTTCAGAAAAATAAACATAGTCATGCGGACAGCCTAATCGACCTTGCTTGCGAAACTCAAGGAACGATATCGCACAGACGGGACAAACCCTTTGGTCTAGACGGGCCAACTGATCGGCTGTTTCACCGACCGCCAGATGCTGTGCCAACAAGCCTGCCATCGCCGGCATCACTTCCGAAGCGTCCTCGGAAGCCGGACTGAGGTAGTTTTGCGCGCACTCTTCACACAAATGCAATTCACTCGGCTTCCCATCGACCAAATCGGTGATATGAAAAGTCGCCTGGCGATGATCGCATTTCTGACATTTCATGGCACCACCAGCGCTTTGTGGGTTTGGGTTGGCGGACGAATCTTTCCATAATCGTAGAACCTGTTTCAAAACCTAGTTTGGGGCCACAATTCTAGGGAATCTTGCCACCGACTGTTGGTTTTGAAATAGGGGGCTAGCAGGTTCTACGGGGATTCTAGCCGGGCGTCGGAGAGTGTCAAGATTAACGGGTGTTGTTGTAAGCACTTGCAGCATCGGGCTGTCGGTGACGGAAGACCGCCACCGACGGCCGTTGTCGGCCATTTATTCCGTTGCTAAGCTGTCTACTTCACTTGCGCCTTGTCATCCCAACTTCGCAACCTGCTACCATGCCTCACTCTCCACGTCTGGAGTCTTTTGTCGAATCCGCACAAGACGTGGATTTTGTGCCCGTGTATCGGCAGTTGGTGAGCGATGCACTGACCCCGGTGCAAGCGTTCAGGAAACTCGACGTCTCTTCTTCGGCTTGCTTGTTTGAAAGTGTGATCGGCGGGGAAAAAGTTGGCCGCTACAGCTTTCTGGCGAGTGGGCCGTTTCGAACGATCGAAGCGTCCGGCAACCGCGTCACAATCGCCCGCCTGCGCGACGGCGAATCCGACGACGCCACGGGAGAGACCGCCTGGCACACCGAAACGCTGGAAACTGCCAACCCTTTGGAAACCTTGCGAACCGAGGTAGGCTCAATCCGCGTCGCGCACATGGAGGAACTACCACCCTTCGTCGGCGGCGCTGTAGGCTACGCCGGCTACGACACGGTCCGTTATGTGGAGCATCTCCCGGGCGAACCGGAAGACGACCGGAAAATCCCCGACCTAGCCTTTGCCTTATACGACCAGATGGTCGTATTTGACCACGTCCAGAAAACAGTAATCGTCCTGGCGCTCGCCGGAGTCCAAGACAAACGGCCCGCAGCACTTCAAGAGGCCCACCGGCAGGCCAGCCGCCGCGTCGACAACTTGGTCGCTCTGCTTGAATCTCCCGGCGCGGCGCTCTCGCTGGCCGACATCGAAATCTCCGGTGACGTAAGTCTTGACTTCACCTCCAACCTGACGCAGTCACAGTTTGAGGATTCGGTGCGGCAATGCATCGAGTATATCCGCGCCGGCGATATTTTTCAGGTCGTGGTCAGTCAGCGATTGGAGACGCCGCTGGAAGTGCCTCCCTTTGAACTGTATCGTACGCTGAGGGTTGTGAATCCGAGCCCGTTTATGTTCTACCTGCGCACGCCGACCGTCACGCTCGTAGGCAGCTCACCCGAAATCATGGTCCGCGTGGTGAACGGACGGGTAACGGTCCGTCCTTTAGCCGGCACCCGACGGCGCGGTGACACGGAGGAGGAAGACGCGGCTCTCGCTGAAGAATTGCTTGCGGACCCCAAAGAACGGGCCGAGCACGTCATGCTTGTCGATCTAGGCCGCAACGACGTGGGGCGTGTCGCCCAATTCGATACTGTGGAAATTTCTGATGTGATGGTCATCGAGCGCTACAGCCACGTGATGCACATTACCTCCAACGTAAGTGGCCAGTTGCGCGAGGACTGCGACGCATTCGATGCTCTGGCAGCCTGTTTGCCTGCCGGTACGGTTTCGGGTGCTCCCAAGGTGCGAGCCATGGAAATCATCGACGAGTTGGAACCCCACCGACGCGGTCCTTATGCGGGCGCTGTGGGCTATATCGACTTTGCAGGCAACATGGATACGTGCATTGCCCTCCGCACGGTCGTCATCCAAGATGGTACGGCCTACGTTCAGGCGGGTGCGGGTATTGTAGCAGACAGTATTGCTGAACAGGAATATCAGGAAACTCTTAACAAAGCGCGGGGATTGCTCAAGGCAATTGAGATAACAAAGCAAAGGAGCGAGGAGCGCGGAGCCAACACCGAAGAGTGAGGAGCGGCAAATACCCGGCTCCCGACCAATAACAGCTTGTGATGGTGGCTCGTTGGCGACACGAAGATCCCTAGACCTCAGATCGGCAGGTAGCGATCCGTTGTTGGATTGGATGGTCGGGCTGTATCCTACGGCGCGGCGATTTTTCCCGCGGGGGTTTCTGCGCGAAGCTGGGCGATCATTTCTCGGGTGGCGGCGGCCACCGCTTCCTGCCAGCGGGCTTCGCCAAAGCGTTGCCGATATTCGGGGCGACGGTGGGCGAAGTTGATGGCACGCGAATTGTTGATGATCGCTCCCAGGCCGCGCTGATCGAACGCCAAAGCCACATCCTGGGCCGTCCCCCCCTGGCTGCCGAATCCGGGCACCAAGAACCAGGTTTGCGGCATGGCGGTCCGCAGTTCAGCGAGCTGCTCAGGGTAGGTGGCGCCGACCACTGCGCCTACGATACCGTAACCGCGCGCACCGCGGGTCCGTTCGGAGTGCTCTTCCACAAATTCGGCAACGTAGCGATACACAGCGCCACGCTCCAATTGCTGATCTTGCAACATATGACTGCCCGGGTTCGACGTCTTGACCAGGACAAAGAGACCTGCGCCCCGCTCCTCGGCAATGTTGACAAAGGGCTCCAAACTGTCGGCGCCCAGATAGGGACTCACTGTCAGCGCATCAGCCTCCCACGCACTTTGGCCATCTCGCCCCAAGATACCGCGAGCATAGGCTTCGGCGGTCGAACCGATGTCGTTCCGCTTGCCATCCAGAATTACCAGCAGACCCGCTTGACGCGCATGCGCTATCACATGCCCCAGCGCAACCATTCCGGCCGGACCGCACTCTTCGAAGAATGCCGCCTGAGGTTTGACAGCAGGCACCTGCGTAGCAACGACGTCGATGATTTCACAACAAAACTGCTCAAAGGCCTGCGCCCGACGCGAGAAATCAGCCGGGTCACCCGTCGCCAAAGAAGAGGGCAGCCAATCCCAGCGAGGGTCGAGACCAACCACGACTGGATTCCCGGCGCGCTCCACGGCATACGATAAATCATCAGCAAAGTGGCGCATGAACAGTGGCGTGGTAAGAGTTGAGGGATAGCTGCGTTGGCACGCAACCGGTGATGGGCCACCAACCGCCGCCACCTCGCCTTGCCATGACAACGATGAAAGTAGGCGTCTCAGGACTCAAGGCGCGCAAGCTTGGCTGCACTTTCCATAGCTTACTGCCTTTCGTCTTCAGTCTCTAGCCTCTTCCGGAGCCTTTGCTATTCGTGCTACGATCCATGAAGTCTACCCCTATGCGTCTGAACGGAACGCGTGAGTATGCCATTGATCCACGAAGATTTTCTGCTGCAAACTGCCACCGCGCGGCGCCTTTACCACGAATTCGCTAAGCCACAGCCGATCCTGGATTACCACACGCACTTGCCGGCCGCTGAAATCGCTGCCAATCGCCGATTTAAAAACCTGACGGAAGCCTGGCTCGCAGGCGACCACTATAAGTGGCGAGCAATGCGAACGGCCGGCGTCGCCGAGCGGTTCTGCACGGGCGACACGGATCCTTACGACTCGTTTCTGGCCTGGGCCCGCACGGTCCCCCAGACACTGCGCAATCCGCTGTATCACTGGACACATTTGGAACTTCAGCGCTACTTCAATATCAATGAGCTTCTCAATGAGCAATCGGCGGAGCGGATCTGGCAGGTCGCCAATGAGCGGCTCCAAAGTGATGCCCTGACGCCGCGCGGCATTTTTCACAAGTTCGGGGTCCAGGGCGTTTGCACGACCGACGATCCAGCCGACGACCTGTGCCATCACCAGGCCATTGCCGGCAGCAAACTGGCGACGCGCGTCTACCCCACCTTTCGACCCGACGCTGCCCTAGCGGTTGGCCAACCGGCCGAGTTCAATGCGTGGGTTGATCGGCTCGCGCGGGCGTGCGACCTCGAAATCAGCAGTTTGCAGAACCTACTTGACGGGCTTGAGGCGCGCCACGACTTTTTTCACCAACGTGGTTGCCGCCTCTCCGATCACGGCCTGGAACGGTGCCCGGCTGCTTTTTGTAGCGAAGAAACGGCCTCTGTGATTTTTGACAAAGGGCGATCGGGGCAAGCCACCTCACCGCTTGAGCAGGAGCAGTTCGCTACCCACCTGATGCTTCACTTTGGACGTTGGGACGCTGAAAAAGGATGGGTCCAACAACTGCACCTGGGCGCGCTCCGCAACAATAGCGGGCGCATGCTGCAAACGTTGGGCCGCGACGTTGGCTGTGATTCGATCGGCGACTGGCCTCAAGCGCAATCGCTAGCGAGTTTTCTGGGCCGTCTCGACCAGGAAAATGCATTGCCCAAAACTATCCTTTACAACCTCAATCCGGCCGACAACGGCATCTTTGCCACCATGATCGGCAACTTCCAGTCCGGTGCGTCGGCGGGCAAATTGCAGTGGGGTAGTGCCTGGTGGTTTCAAGATCAATGGGACGGCATGCGAGCCCATTTGAACACGCTTTCCAATCAGGGATTACTTTTCCACTTTATCGGCATGCTCACCGACTCTCGGTCTTTTTTGTCTTATCCGCGGCATGAGTATTTCCGCCGCTGCTTGTGTGACCTACTGGGAACGGATGTCGAGCGTGGTGCGATCCCAGACGACGACAGCCTGCTGGGCCCGATGATTGGCAATATTTGTTTTGCCAACGCTCACAATTATCTGGGACTGCCGTCTGGGGGTGACTCGGACGATTCTGGCTAAGCCCCATTGGAAGAATGGACGGGCGGTGCCCCATAGCTAGGGGCCCAGGCTAGCTTGCCACAGACCACCACGGCGATCCAAACATTGGGTCCCTAACGCCGCATCACATGAGAAGAACTTGCGTCCATGCGATTCATGGCCTGGCGAACTCCGGCAGAGTAGCGATCGGGGCTCTCGGCGAATCGTGCCATTGTTTCCTGACTTGAAAACAAGTAAAACGCGCCCCGATATTCAAACCCAAACTTCCGACTGCCATCGACTTGCTGGTTTTCGTCCAACATCTTTACAGCATCCAGTCCAGCAAACACCGGACTATACACATCCGGACTGGCGAGAAACTGCTGCTGCTGCTTGTACCCAGCAAATAGGTACGTCCGCCCGTGATGGTAGGCGCCAAATTGCAATCTACCCGCAACCCATTTGCGCTCGTATTTCAAGGAGACAGGACAATACCCTTCGAACCCAAGTGGCGGCGAGCCCTCCGGCAATCTGGCAGCGATGTTGGAAGTCGGGATCGTCCGTGATGCAACCGACTGCGGGTTGGATTGCTGTGGGAGCGTAATCTCTACCTTCAGCGGCTCCGCTGATTGCGCAGAGGTTGTCTGGACCTCGGATAGCTGCGGCGCAGCCTTTGCTGCCAGTGAAGGCGCTGCCACAACTGGACGCGCAGTGGCAGCGGGCACCGGGGCAACAGGAGCAGTAGTCGGTGTAGGCGCCGCAGTTGGCGCCGGCGCAGCCATAGTCAATGGTGGTGTGGCCGGCGGCTGCGTCTGCGTTACCGGCGCGTACGCAGGTACAGACGCTGTGTAGCGATTATCGGCGATCTGGGCTGCCGGCGCCGAGAGGCTCTGAGACACTTTGGGCCGGGCAACTAAAGGCGGTTTGCCCACGTAAGGATTATTCGTAACCGTGGGCTGCGGAGGTGCAGCCACCGGTGGCGCTGCCGGCGGAGTTGCGGCGGCGCCCTGCCGCCCAAATTCCAATCCGGCGTACGCGGACTGCACGACCGTCGGTTGGGGTGTTTTCTGACTGCCCAGTGCCTGCCGGAAGTGCCGGGCCACGTCGGCCAGTTGTGCTGCATATGCATCAGCCGTCATTGGGCAACTCAACCGGGTTAGCGAAGTTCCCTGGGGCGACAACACAATTTCTGAAGGCAGGCGGTCGATCTGATAGTAGCTAGCCAAAGCTGGTGAGACATCGGCGTTGACTTTCACCGGCACAAAGTCTTTTTCCAAGGCCGCGCCAACCTGGGGCAGCGCAAAAACATCGCGTTCGAGCACCCGGCACGGTCCACAGCTTGGCGTCCAAAAATGAAGTAGTACGAACCGGCCTGACCGGCTCGCCTCGACTTTTGCGGCGTCGAGGTTAACGCGCCAGTTGATCGATTCCGCCTGAGCCGCTTGGCTGATTAAGACAACCGATAAGGCAACACTGAGTAGGCGGCCGGAGAAAAATCGTCGCATATCCATGGCGAATCCATTCGCATAAAATTGCTATAACTGGTCGAATACATAGTCCTTGACCCTATGAATCGGATATGGCACCGGGCAACTTTGTCAAAATTTTCCGTCTAAGTCAACTTTGCAGGATTTCTGCCGAAAACGGGCTGGGACCAGCCCTGTTCGAACCGGGAGAAATTAATGCAAGTCGTTTTGTAGCAATAGCTTGCGCACACATCCTAGCTTTACATGCACCTGGCAGTAGTTTCTGCGATATACTGTCAGTAGGCTAGCGGTCGCCGATGCCTGTGTCGGCCACCTTCATAGCTGGACCAGTTTTCTGCCGTGGGGAATTCCGCTGCAGGCGCAAGCGGCCCCAAAGACGTTCCGCATAAGCACTTCGGGGGAACACAGGTGTCGCAGTTTGTGCCACGTCGCTTAGGGTCCCTCGCTCTACGACGCAGGCCGCCGATGAGTGGCGATTCGCTGCACAAGTTTGTGCAGTAAAAAATCAAGCCAGTCGAGACTCGTATGAACTGCTTTTTTTTCACCGGACAAGAAGCAAGCTTGACATAGACCAAGTTCTGAATGATATTGGCGTGGTGTTCACAACCCTGCCTGGCTGAAAGCAGGATCTAAAGGCCGCAAGTTCGGCTTCTTCGTTTAGGTTTCCATTAACGACTGTTATCGCAATCTGGTTTGCCAAAGGCATCTTTTTTGATGATAGCGATTGGTGTTAGAGATTATGTCTCTACGCCGGACTGGTGTTAGCAAACACCGATTTATTAAAATTCCTGACCATAGGTCAGAGTACGCTTTACCCCGCCGCCGCGTGTTTGGCGGCGCAAACAAGCGAATTACCCAAGCTGGTACCCACGTGGCACCTAGCTTGGCAATCCAATGCTGGCAGGCCTTAGCTGGAAAAAACCAGCGGTGCCATAACGGCAGGAACGAAAGCTCTTTCCAGATTGCGTCCCAGTGCGGTCAGCGGCATAGGGCGTAAGACCTAGAAAGACATGCGAGTTCAGTGCAGCGACGCCTCGTTGGTGCCATTCCACAGGCGTTTTGCCACATGGGCCGTCAAACTGGGCGGCTAGAGTGCGCATGTGCCGCAAACGGTTTCGGCACGCACTGACAGAACAATTCGGACACGCAAATCGCTTTGTAAGCGCGGTGTTGCTTCGCAGTGCCGGTTTCTAACAGGTGCGGTTTGCACGGAAGCGGAGCCTTGTGGCTACCGTGGTTTAGCCGGTCTGTGGGATTTTTTGTGTCGGAAAAGTTAGCAAACCCGCTAGGGTTGGCAACCGGCGCAGTCCGGTCGGCGGCGACCTTCATTGGCTGGCTTCATGCCTGATAGGCATGCCACCATGAATGGTTCATGTTTTTGATTTGACGAATTTTGAGGAAGACGTTTCTGATGGCAAAAAAGCAACGAGCAGGAGGCCGATATCGTGGCCGGAACAACAAGGGCGCCAACAACCGCTCTGGAGGCGGCGGCCGGGGAGGGGGACGGCGACGTAACTCTTTTCAAAAAAATAATTATCGCGAGCCGGACTACGCCGATGGCGAAGATCCATTGCCGCTGGTAGCCGGCTCGGGTGTATTGGAGTTACATCCCAATGGCTATGGATTCCTCAGGGATCCGGCCACCAGCTTCACGCGCGAGCGCAGCGATCCGTTTGTGCCCGGCACGATGATTGAAAAGTTTGGACTGCGAGAAGGGCTGTTGCTCCAAGGCATGGTCCAACACCATCGCAAGCAGCAGGGACCACGCTTGCGCGAGCTTCTAGATGTCGATGGCATGGCCCCGGAAGATTACGCCAGCGTCAAAGGGTTTGACGAGCTGACCCCCATTAATCCAGAACAGTGGTACCAACTGGAAACGGGAGCCGAACCGATCACGACCCGGGTGATGGATTTGCTGACGCCACTCGGCAAGGGGCAGCGCGCCTTGGTTGTTGCCCCACCACGCACTGGCAAGACAATCCTCTTGCAGCACATCAGTAATGCCGTTTCGACAAATTATCCCGACGTATCGCTCGTCATGTTACTGATCGACGAACGCCCAGAAGAAGTCACCGACATGAAGCGCAGCGTCCGCGGCGAAGTCTTCGCCAGCAGCCTGGACAACGATGTTGAAAACCACGTACGGCTATCGCAGTTGACGACAGCCCGGTGCCAACGGCTGGCAGAAATGGGAAAAGATGTCTTCATGTTGATGGACTCGATTACCCGCTTAGCCCGCGCATTTAACAAATGGGTGGGCAATACGGGCCGCACGATGAGCGGTGGCGTCGACATCAAAGCTATGGACGTGCCGAAAAAACTGTTCGCCACGGCCCGCGCATTTGAAGAAGGTGGGTCGCTTACGATAGTCGGCACAGCGCTGATTGATACCGGAAGCCGCATGGACGACTTGATCTTCCAGGAGTTCAAAGGCACCGGCAACATGGAAATGGTCCTTGATCGCAAACTGGCCGATCGTCGCATTTGGCCTTCGATCGACATCGAAAAATCAGGCACGCGCCGCGAGGAAAAGCTGTTGCCGCCCGAGACGCTGCATGCGACGACAATGCTTCGGCGGACACTATCGTCGATGCACCATATCGATGCCATGGAACAATTGACAAGCAAGCTCGGAAAATTCAATTCGAACGAAGAGTTTGTTATGCTCATCCAGGGAGCCAATACCTTGGATTGAATTCGGAAATCCAAGGAGGGTAAGCGAATGGCTAGCGGCCTGATTGGAATTCAGGTGCTCCGCAAGGAGTTGTGGGTTCGAGTCCCATGCCCTCCGCTCTGCATTAACTTGCACGGTCTCGCACAAAGCCGCAGCTCGCAAGGGCTTGTGGCTTTTTTTCGCATTCTGCTGTGCATCGGAATCGCATCCCGGGCCATCCTGATGCGTCGATTCGCGCCCTGCGCCTTTCCATGCGCGCGATCGGCAGGCTGAGAAACTAATGCCAAGGCGCTGAAGTATCCCAGACCGAATCGCGGTTCATGTTAATAGACTGGAGCCCATACTCCATCTACAGTAGGCTAGGTTCGATAACTCGACCGCTGGCAGACAATCAGATCTGAAATGGAAACTTAAGGAACAAATGCGGGCGCAATTACATCATGCTATTCATTCTGTTTCTTATCAGTGGCGTCAGTATCAGTGGCGTCAGTATCAGTGGCGTCAGTCGCGCTGCGGAAAAGCCCAACGGTGATAGACCGAATATCATCGTCGTTATGGCAGACGACATGGGCTTCTCTGATCTGGGGTGCTACGGCAGCGAGATCAAATCGCCGACCATAGACCGATTGGCAAAGGAAGGCCTGCGGTTTTCACATTTTTACAATTGCGCGCTGTGCGGTCCGTCGCGTGCCGCGTTGATGACCGGGCTGTATCCCTATCAAGTAGGGATCAGAAGTTGGACCGGCCTGCTGAATAAGCGTTGTGTGACGGCTTTCGAATTGCTGAAGGAGGCCGGCTACGCCACGTGCGCCGTGGGACGGCTGGACATGATTACCGCCGAAGACTGGCACGATCCGACCCGAGTCGCGGAGTGTACAGATCGTTTCCTAGGGGTGGCCACCGCCGGAACGGGCAACTACTACAAGGAGCCGAGGGGATGCCCCTGGTTCAAGGACGGAAAGAAGTATGACCGGCCCGTCGGCGCCTACTCCACAGACCTGATCTCGGCCTTTGTGGCCGACTTCATCGAAGCCTCGGCCGGGAGCGACCAGCCCTTCTTCATCTACGTGTCGCATTTCGCTCCCCACTGGCCGTTGCAAGCCGAGGAAGAAGACATCGCCCCTTATCGAAACCTCTACAAGAAGACAGACCGCAAGGAGTTGATGCATGCACGACTGAAGCGCCTGGTTGACTCTGGGTTGATTCCCAAAGGGACTACTTTGCACGATTCCATGCTCAAGGCAAACGACAAGGGCAGTATCCCGGCAGAACACCGCATGGCTATTCATGCAGCCATGGTAGAGAGCATTGACCGCAGTCTCGCGGATACCATGGCCGCGCTGAAGAAGGCCGACAAACTCGACAACACCTTGATCCTGGTCCTTTCCGACAATGGAGCCAGCCACCAGATCGGATACAACCGGCCGGTGCCCCCAAACGTGCGGCCCGGGAGCATGGAGACCTTCATCTGCCAGGGTGCCGCAGTGGCCTCCCTGAACAATACTCCTTTCAGGAATTACAAGGTTTCCAACTACGAAGGCGGCATCGCCTCGCCGCTGGTCGCATGGTGGCCTCGTGGCTTGAAGCAACAGGGACGCATTTCCCACGGTCCCTGCCACATCGCAGACATCATGCCCACATGTCTGGAACTTGCGGGCGCAACCTATCCTTCAAAGTTCCGAGGTCGGACGCTGATTCCCCTGGCGGGAGAGAGTCTGGTCCCCGTCCTGAGCAACACCGGCAAGGAAACACCCCGAACTTTGGTATGGTCGAATGCCGTCCGGGATGGTGATTGGAAACTGATTCTTGGCACGACAGAACTTTACAACATCAGTCAGGACAGAAACGAAAAGACAAACCTGGCAGCCGAATTCCCGGAGCGGGTAAGGAAGATGAAACAGATCCATGCGCAAACTTTTTCCGGGAGTTAGCCGGCAAGGCGACTCGCAAAGACAGAAAAATGACGTGCTATGACGTCAGAAGTTTTTTATTTGGCGCGAGGCGGGACGCCACGATCGCGAAAAGAGCCCTCATCAGACCCATTTGCATCACTAGGACTGAATATTGTAGGCGACCATTAACAGCTCACTTTCAATCTTTGCAAGGCAAGGTAATGTTGACACCATTTCACCACGCGTTCCCAGTCCGTGACATTGAGGAAGCACGCGACTTTTATGGACAGGTGCTTGGGCTAACCGAGGGTCGCAGCGATGCAACCTGGATCGACTTTGACCTGTTCGGGCATCAAATCGTGGCTCACGAAAAGGCGAATTTAAAAAATGCTCCCGATCCTATCCATTCCAACCCTGTTGACGGTCACGATGTCCCAGTTCCGCATTTTGGCGTTGTTCTCGAAATGAAGGATTGGCAGAGGCTCGCTGATCGATTGAAAGAGAAATCCGTCCACTTTGTGATCGAGCCCTATATTCGCTTTGCGGGCGAAGTAGGAGAGCAGGCAACGATGTTCTTTCTCGATCCTTCCGGCAATGCCTTGGAGTTCAAAGCATTCAAGGATATGGGCCAGATTTTTGCCAAGTGACTTTCTGTTCGGCAATTCACGCAGCTCCAGCCACAGAGTCTTAGCCACGTCAGGTAAATCCACGCCGTTACACAAACGACGAGCGTGCCGCACGAGTCTAACCAAGGGTGGTTTTGCGTCGCAAGCACCATCCCCGAGCCACACACACTGCTATTAGCATCGCTAGCCAGCATGGAGCTGACGTTGCGCCGGCGGCGATCGGCAAGATAGCGCTTGCCAAGCACCTCGCTGGTGTCGTTGTGATTGACTGAAGTTTGTAAGACTCTACTCAAATCGCTTGGCTACCCTTTGGGCGAACTCCTGAAATGTTTCGTCTTTGACGGTGTAGCTGTGCTCTTTGTCAGGGAATACCCCTTCTTTGACCTCGCGGATGTATTGTTTAATTCCAGTGACCGCAACTTCGGAGAGGTTGGCGAAGCGTTTTGTAAATCTGGGCTTAAAATCAGTAAAGACACCCAGCAGATCATAAGCCGCTACTGCGGAGGTCGTGTCGAGAAGCTAGTAAAACCCATGTAGAGCCAATGGCATCCTAGCGCCGCGTGCCGAACTTTTCTCAATGCTTAACTTAGTTTCTTGGGACAAAAGAACCAACCATGTGGGTATCGTCGGCTTCATTGCAAAATCCAAGCTGCTGAGAAAGCAGCTTGAAAAACTGATGGGGCCGATGTTTTTCTGCATAGCGGCCCGCGGTTCCCACTTGGGGGAGCGTGTAGTTTTGGGCGACGCCCAAGATCCACCCAAGCGGTGGTTCAATCTTTGCATCTCTGACCGGAACTATTCCTGGCAAACGCTGTTCGACTACTGCGATACTGCGTTCGACGGTTCGAACGAGCCCGCACCCCAACTTCCAACACTGGAAAACCATGTCATAACAATTGCCGAAGACGATCTGAATTAAGTGTGAGATCGTCTGGCCCCCACTTGAGCCGATAGTGCACCTGATGTCCGTCGGGCGCAACATGTATGTCTACAAGGACGAAGGAGGTTCAATCGAAACCTGCGGTCGCCCAAACAACCGGCGGTCATTGCGTCGGGCACACGCCAATGGCACCGGAGTCGAATCCTCCGGTAACGACAACCGTTTTCCCAGAGAGTCGGCTTGCGTCTAGTGTCCTCGTGCTCTTCTCAAGCCGGTGTTCGGCGCCATGCACATCGATGAGATGCAAGAAGTCATGCAATACCCTCAAGCAGACGCAACGGACAGTTGGTGACAAGATCCTCGGCCTCAGCCCGGGTGAGTCCCACGAAGTTTGTCAAATTTTCTATGACTTGTGGCATCGTGACAACTGAACCGACTAGATGGGATCGGCCGGGAGCCCAAGCAGCCATGTCTGATCCCACTTCAACTTGCCACCGCCCTAAGGTGTGTAGACCTGCCCCCAGCCCTGCTGCGGCCATAGCGTCAGTGACGATGACACAGCGGTCGAGGTTCGCGAGTCGCAGATAGTTTCCTAAAGCCGCAAACGGAATGTGAACGCCATCGGCGATGAAGCTCAAGTATAAATGATCAGCCTGCGACAATACGCGCTGGATAATGTTGTCGTGACGGTGCATGAGCATCGGACAACCGTTTCCTAGGTGCGTGAACATCGTTAGTCCCGCGTCAATTGCAGCCTTGAGTTGGTCGAGCGATGCGTCGGTGTGCCCAGCGGACACAATGATGCCCTGATCTACCAGCATCTGGGTGACAGCGCAAGTGGTGTCCTGCTCAGGCGCAAGTGTAACAATTTTTGTCAAACCGGCCCCTGCATCGAGAAGACGTTGCATCACATTCGTGTCGGCAGACCTGATTGCGTCCTCTGGATGCGCGCCACGATAGCCATCGGTAGCACTAATAAATGGCCCCTCAATGTGTAGGCCTAGAATCAGCTCCCTCGCCAGCGGATCAGCCTCCCGCAACTCGACCAGACGGTGCAGACGATCCACCATCACATCTAGGCAATCCGTGATTATGGTCGCTAGGAAACCCGCGACACCATCGGATCGCAGTTTCATGCACATACAATGCAAGTCCTCAGCATTCAAATTATCTTGGTTGAGATCGACTCCGCCATAACCATTGACCTGCAGATCGATGTAGCCACCACTGGGGGTCATAGTAATTCCTGGGTGAGTAGAGATGCAGCAGACGTGTCAAGGAAAATGTCGCAGTTGTTGTGCTGTTGCAGAATCGACGCTGGGGCTTTATTCGTCACAGGTCCTTCGATGCAATTGCGCACCGCCTGCGCCTTCCGCTCGTCCGGCACGCTACAGACGATGCGACGGCTCTTCATGATTTGCTGAATGCTCATGGAAATAGCCTGGGCAGGAACATCTGCGAGCGTTGGGAACCAGCCCTCGCCCAGTTGCTGCTTGCGGCAGTCTTCATCAAGATCTACTACTAGGTAAGGTTCCACTGCATGAAAGTCGGCTGGAGGATCGTTGAATGCTAAGTGGCCATTTTCACCAATTCCCACAAAGGCGATATCGATCGGATGCCGCGCGAGGATTTTGCTGACGCGTGCAGCTTCCATCGCAGGTTCGGACTCGCCGTTAAGATAGTGGAAGACCTTGAGCGGCAAAGGCAGTTTGCTGATGAAACGTTCCCATAGATAGAGCCTGAACGATGCCGGGTGGTTAATCGGTAGACCGATGTACTCGTCAAGATGGAACGCGGTGACGGCAGGCCAATGGATTCCATTATGATTGACTAAATGCTCAAGGACCTCAAATTGGCTAGCCCCGGTGGCGACGACAATGTTTGCACTACCGCACTTGGCGATCGCCTCACGGATTACAGTCGCGCCAACCTCGGCTGCTTGGCGACCAAGATCTTGTTTCGCAGATGCAATTTGGACGTTCAAGGCACAACTCCTAATACACAGCTAAGTTGACCGGCTCTGAAAAACCAAGGGGTGTAAGATTAATATTTTACTCGCGACGACTTAGATGCAAATGGGTGAGTACAACTACTCCTTCATGCCGCAGCCACAGATCAACATCAATCTCCCCTTGAATATGGCGCCAGGGCACGACCTGTGTGGTCGCAGGAACCGGGTAGAGCTTGAAGAACGACTAAGTTCACCGGACATGCGGCCCAACATCATTAACAATTGGACAACCAGTGATCGTAGACGAAGACCCTTATTCGCGCCTATTGACAATGCCTGCTACGAGTTGTCTGCTAGTCTTGAGATGATTCATAAGTGCGGCTACTGCAGTAAATTCGCTCAAGGAAAATCACTCTGTCTATTTTGTTCCTGCCCTGATTCGCTGGGTTTCTAGTCAATTCATCGATGTCTTCCCACTTATTATGAGTTCAGAATCTCAGGACCCTTATTTTGTCGATCAAATCGCCCTAGTGACCGGCGCTTCGTCGGGGATAGGTCGTGAGGTTGCACTGGCGCTCGGAACAGCTGGTGCACAGGTTGGTGTAAACTATTGCCGGAATAAAGCAGGTGCTGAAAAAACTGCAATCGCAATTTCAGCCGCTGGTGGCCAAGCAATAGCCATACAGGCCGATATCAGCTGTGCGACCGATGTAGAGAAGATGTTTGCCGAGTTGGCTGGTGCTTTTGGCAATCGCATCAACATGCTGATCAATAACGCAGGCCAATGGATGGATCGCTGCCAACTTGTAGATTGCACCGATGAGCAGTTGGAAAAGAAATTTTTGCAGGAGCAACACAAGAGATCATTGAGTTTCTAAAAGACTTTGCGACCTGGCCCGAGCTTCCGATTCTCAAGCCATCTTAAGCCGCAGCCTCAATCCTATGGCTTAACGTATCTAGCCTTCCGTGATCGATCTAGTGACATGCTGCCACTGCCGCCATGCGCAAGGCAACGACCGCTGGCGTAGTCGGCGACGACGTGTTTGGTGAAGACACATTTAAATAGTGCTTAGCTGCAGCACCCAGCGCCTCTTCTCAGAACGTTGAGCGTTCAAATCCCCTGGCCACTGCCTACTCCTCGATGCCAAAATGCGGGTAAGAATCGCGGGTAGCTAGCCAACCTGTAATGCCTGAATCTATCTCAAGGCACCTTGCCAGGCTAAATACTGCTGCGATCTCCACCTGCTAAGGGTGGTTTTTCAACGAGTTCGCATTGCATCGCGAGAACAACTTGTCGTACTCAAACGTTATTCGAGTTCCAGCGGCTCTGAGGTGCGTACTACAAAGAACTTCTTGATGTCCTTGACAATTTCCCAATGGGTTTTCAAACCCAAAGGGAAGTGGGCCGTGTCGTTAGCCTTTAGCGTGTAGCTCGATCCACCATCTTCCGTGATAATTACTTCCCCTTCCAAGATGTGCACAAATTCATCCCAGGAAAATTCCCAATTGAATTCGCCCTGTGTGCAGGACCAATAACCACTGGAAACCTTCTTGTCTTCCGTTTGGCAACTAATAGCCCCCCGCGCAATCGGATTGCCATTGGTGATCTGCGACTTCTCCAAGGGCATGTCGGGAAGCGTGTCTGTCGGGAGCGATCCAGTTTGAATTGCAAGAGTTGTTGTCATGGACAAATTCCTTTAACGAGCCTTTTGATGGGGTGTAGTATTTTACTGAGGTATCTGCAGCATACTTTTTATACTAACTTCTTGTAGGAAACAGGGTAGAGTTCGATATTTAGACCCGTATTTTCCAGACAAGTTGCCTGCCCCTGGCATACAATTTGCGCCAAACCGGGCGAATTTCCCCGGCGGCCACCCGCACGGTATAGAACATAAATCAACTGCAGGTATCCGACAGATAATCAGATCAGAAAATTACAACAACAATTCTTCAGGCGTACCCGACTACGTGGCCCCATGTCTCTGCCTCTCAGCCCCACCCACCTGTGGTATTCGCCGAAATTCTTCGCCGATCCCTATCCTTATTTCGAGGAGCTACGCAAGCTTGAGCCGGTGCATTGGAGCGAGCCGCTCGGTGGCTGGGTGATAACTAGCTACGAAAACGTTGTCTAGGTGCTGCGAAGTCCCGATCAGTTTTCTAGTGCGGGCCGAATGGCCGCTCTGCTCGACGGATTGCCCGCAACCGAGAGGAAACGCTTTCAAGTGATCGATGACCATTTTTCGGTTGGGATGATCCGGAGTGATCCACCCGATCATACGCGTCTTCGGAAGCTCATCAATAAAGCTTTTGTACCTCGGGTTGTGGCGGAAAGTCGCAGCCAGATTGAATCCCTGGTCGATCAGTTACTAGAACCGTGGAGTGATCCTCTGGAGGTCGATCTGGTGAAAGATTTCGCTTATCCATTGCCAGCTACTGCAATCTGTCAAATGCTGGGTGTGCCCCCTGAGGACAGAAACCTCGTACACGAGTGGACGCTCGGAATAAACGCGGTCATTGTCGGCACGTTGCCGCTGCGAGAGGCAGCGGCGAAAATGCAAAAAGCACTGCTGGAGCTTCAAGAGTATTTTCGCAACATGATTGCCGATCGCCGCCAGGCACTACGTAATGACCTAATGAGTCTGCTGGTGACTGCGAAGGATGAGCTAGAACAACTCAGTGAATCGGAATTGCTTTCCACAGCTGAAAACTTATTTTCTGCTGGCCACGAAACGACTACGTCACTGATTGCCAATGGCGTGGTGACTTTGCTCAAGCATCCAGAGCAGTGGCAGCGGCTGTGTGAAAATCCTGGTGCGCCTGACTTGCCGATGGCAATTGAAGAAATACTGCGATACGAGAGTCCCGTCCAACGTCAAACGCGTGTTGTGCGGCACAATTGCAATCTGGCCGGCCAGCAACGTGGACATCATTTTTTTTATTCCCTTTAATGATTGTCCCTATCGGTGAAGTAGATAATATCGACGTCCAGTGGGCAGCCAAGGACTACAAGATTGACATGCAAAACCTACCAAAAAGTCTCGTTATGTTCGATACTGTGCAAATCGAATATGCAGACTAAGAGAGATCCGCATTGTCCTGTAGCGTACCGCGCAAAAAAGTGTTCATGAAAAAGGGGTTTCTTGAAAGGAGGGGCATTGCAATAGATGGGCTCGGAAATTGCGCCCAGGAAAGACTGGTGGTTGCCTTCTCTCATCCAACCAAGTCGGCGTTTTGCGCAGCGGCCAACCGCGCTCCATAACCAATTTGCATGCGTTTGCGGATAGCGCCGGCATCGATGCGGGTTGCGCAGCTAACTAATCAGCATCTTCACAAGCCCAAGACCAACTGTGCCAACCATTACGGTGGCAATCGCACCTCGGTGTCAAGTTACTACGCGACCCACGTCCTCTAGTGCCTGGCAGGCACGATTGCCGGAAAACACGAGCAGGGAATTTGGCCGCAGCTTGGGGGCCTTTTACCCTATCGTTTGCCGTGCGGCAGCCGGTCGCCGCACGGCCCATTGAGAAAGTGGAGACGGGACCATTCACGACCTAGCACAAAGATAGTTCATCTTTTCTTCCGCCAGCGGCAAAGGCCGTGCATCTCCGGTCGTGGCCCAAGACAGTCGTTTGATTGACAATGGGCCGGTGTCGGATAACTTGGACGTTGAGGGCCTGACTTCGCCCCATTTCTGCACCCACCCTTCCTTACAAACATGCGGTTTGACCTTGGCAAAAAAAAACTTTGTTGGCATCGGGTTTGGCCCAATTCAGAGTGCGCTATTCCTGCTTGAAGCGTTTGAGTCGGGCCACTTTGATTCTCTGGTAGTGGCCGAAGTCGATCCGAATGTCGTCGGTGCCGTGCGGCGGTCTGGCGGTACGTACCGTATCAATGTAGCCGAGCCGGATCGCATTGACTCGCAGATGGTCGAAGGACTGGAAATCCTGAATCCTGCGGAAACGTGCGATCAAGGACAACTGGTCACCGCCATTGCCTCGGCCGACGAAATTGCCACCGCCTTGCCCAGCGTGGACTTCTATGGGCGTGGATCTCCGAGTCCGGGTGCGCTATTGGCAGCAGGAATCGAGCAAAGACTGCTGGCAAAGACGATCCGTCCGCTGGTTATTTACGCGGCTGAAAACCACAACCATGCCGCTGAGCGTCTGCGCGACCTGGTACACAGCCATCTGCCGTCCGTTGCAAGTGATGGCCTCGATATACACGTACAATTTGTCAACACGGTTATCGGCAAAATGAGCGGTGTCGTGACGGGGCCCGACCAAATCGAGCAAAGTGGCCTGCAAATGCTTACCGAGTCTGCAGGTCCAGCCGTACTCGTCGAACAGTTCAATCGGATCCTTATCGAAACAATCACGCTGCCCGATTTCGAGCCGGGGCTTACCGTATTTCAGCAGCGCGAGGACTTATTGCCCTTCGAAGAAGCCAAGCTCTATGGGCATAACGCCGCCCATGCCTTGATGGGATATCTGGCCCATCTGCGGGGCCTGCAATTCATGTCAGACGTACGGAAAGACGACTTGCGTCGAATCGTCGAACAAGGGTTTCTGGTCGAGTCCGGAAAACCCCTGTGCGAGCGCCATCATGGTGTCGATAAGCTGTTTACCGAATCCGGCTGGAAGGCGTATGTGCAGGATCTCCTGCACCGCATGACAAATCCCTATCTGAGGGACCGGGTCGACCGGGTGATTCGCGATCCCCAGCGGAAGCTCGGCTGGAACGACCGACTGATCGGCACCATGAGAATGGCCATGCAATACGGCGTCGAACCACACAATTACGCGATGGGAGCAGCCGCCGCCGTGCAGTTGCTCCTCGATCAACGGGCAACTGAAAATCTTGTAACGCTGTTACATGAGTTATGGGGTGGGGACGAGGGGACGACAGACCTACATGACCCTGTGATCAGCTTGATTCGCCAGGCGCTCGGTACGATTGAAAGATCTCCGCGCCGTCCATGAACAACTATCGCACTCGTTTTTTGGCGCGCGGAAAGCCTGCTGGCGGCGTGGCAGATGGCCCTATGCCGCGCAATTATCGTTAGCGAAGTAGGGCGGTCCAACTCCTGGTTGGCTTAACCTGATTCGGAATGAGCCGTAAGCGCTCGTGACGGCACCCTCTGTTTATACAATTAAATCAGCGAATATTGGAAAAGAGGAAATAGGTCAGTGAAGATAAACCTAGAACTAAGTATAAGACTATCAAAAACAAGAATCCCCTGGGGGCTTCCTCTCTTGCTAACCATCCCTTTCCACGGTGATGTGTACCCCCATTAAGCATGCAATAAGCCGCATATGCCAGAGAAAACAGTCCCACAACTAAGCTACCAAATGCTTCCATAACAACTACTACAACTCTAAGGCTGTATTCATTACTACCAAAAACAAACTCTATGAGCCTTAACAAACGGTACCCTCGGCTCGCGCCAACCGCTCATTCTATGCTGGGCGGCGGTCACCAGGGTCTACCAGTCGGACGTTTTACGCGTTCCGCATACGGCCACTTCTATTCCGAGCGCATCGGCCATTGCCGCCTTAGCGAGCATGGCCCGATCCGCCTCTTCGGCCGAGTTGGCGTAGGCGACTTGAATATGATTACTCTTGTGCCTCGCCATCATTTGCTCACGTGAAACACCGTAGGTCACCGCGTGCATGATTGGCCACTGCGGGGTTGTTTCCCGCCAGCGGCGCTCGGTTTCTTCTGGCGGTAACGCCACAACGGCTGCACGCCCCAGGTCCATTTTCAGCCGACTGTCCTCAACAAAAATGCGTGACCAGACAATCTCGCCCGGTTTAGAAATCCCCTTGATCGTGCCCCCACCGCTGGGAAAATACATCGCCGGCTGGCGCTGACTCACCGCGCCGGCCCAGCCATCGATCAAGTGGGCCGGCGGAACGCTGCCACTGATTTCAAAGACCCAGACGTAGTCTTCGACCGTACCCGACTGGTCCCAGTCGCCCCAGCGCAAATCATGCAGCGTGTTTTCAACCGGTTGCCTCATCGCCTTGTGGATGCGGTTAGTCATCAGCCCGTCAAGGCCAGCACATTCATCCACTTCGTTGAAGTGCGTGAGGGGTTCGTCCTTGTAAAGAACCCGGTTTCCGTCCCGACTGGTGACCGGCGGTCTCTCGCTATTGTTGAGCGTTCCTTCCACTAGGTCGCTGGCCGGCAATAGATCCTTCAATCCCTGTTGATACTGAATTCCAATCAGGTCACACCCAAAGTCGTCTGCGATCCGCAGTGCCGCGATGTACATCTTACATTGCAAGAGAATCTGTGCGTCGGTGAGGTCCTGCTCGTGAACGGGTCCCGTGGCAAACGTCATGCCGCGATCTTCCATCCAATTCCGCACCTCCTGGGCCTCGCCATCGCTGGTCTGCGTCGTTTCGAAGTACAGCGCCGACTGGCTTAGACGTTCCTTAAAAACGCCCGTGCGATTGAGCAGCGCGTCGGGGATAATGGCATTGAACATCCCCATGCAACCTTCGTCGAATACCCCCATAATTGCCTTGTGCTGCCGGAGTTCTGCCGCCAGCGCCTGGCCCAGTTTTTCCTCTTGCGCGCCGATAGTTAGCCCCTGAAGCGGCGCGACATGATCTGTGGGGACGGCAAACTTTCCCCGGTTGAGCCAAGTGCCCAATCGGTCTCGAAACTCTTTCGCCAATAAGTCATCCGCCCACATGGTCGAGTATTCGACTCCCGCCTTGGTGAGCGATCCGTTCAAATTCAGCATGCCAACCAAGCCGGGATAGGTCCCCGACCAATTTGCAAGCGTGAGAATAGGCCCTTGATGTGTGGTCAGCCCGGCGAGCACGTGGTGGGAGTACTGCCAAACAGCCTCCGCAACAATTAGTGGTGCGGATACGTCCAGTTGTCGGAATACGTCGAGTCCCTGTCGCTGCGACCCGATAAAACCGTGTCCGACCGACTCGTCAAACTCGTGGGCCCGCTTGACCGACCATCCATGACCCTCAATTGCAGCAATTAACTGCTCTTCCATTTCCGCTTGCGCAGGCCAAGTAACCCGGTTGGACTGCAGGCGAAGGTCCCCACTAGCAATTAAATAGACAGTTTTTTTCTCCAGCTTTGGCTGGACAGCCGTTGTCGGGATGCAGTAGTCGTTCATAGTTGCACCTCCTATGTTTTCATTTTCTAAAATAAAACTTTTGCAAACGTCACTCGGCGTCGAGGCAAAGCGAATTCAATTTCCAAGTAGGTAATGCGCCGGCAGCGCAGTCGGCCCTGCTCATGGACGACTCTTCTTCAACGTCGACATATAGGCAATCACATTCGCCAATTCTTGAGGCGAGATCGTTCGCTCGATATGAGATGGCATGAGTGAAACCGGTTGTTTCCCAAAAGATTCGAGGGAGTTGCGCTCAAGCGGATGGTCGATCCCTTTATCGGAGCGAATGGTGACCGCGCCTTCCGTCTCGCTAATTAGAATGCCAGTAATTGCCGTGCCGGCGTCGGTCACGGCCACGTAGGTCTCGAAATTGTGGCTGATCGCTGCGTTCGGGTAAAGAACTGCTTCAAACAACCCAGTACGACTCAGCTTGCTGCCGATTTCGGTAAGGGCAGGGCCCACGTTCTTTCCGTACTTGCCAACCTGATGACAGGTGCCGCAATTTGCCTTGCCGAAAAAGAGGTTCCGTCCTTGGTACGCATTGCCTTCGAGTTTCACCCATTCATGAATCGGAAGTTCGGCCACCTCGCTCTCAGGCAAGTCGGGACAAAGGGCCGCCGCGCGCCTGGCCAGTTCTTTCCACGGTGTCAAGCGGAGTGCATAGGTGGTTGCCTGCAAGCCAATTCGATCGAGTTGCCCGCGTTCGCCGCGCGCGACCAGTTGCTCGGCTACATCACGATTTGCCACCAAGCCACGAATTGCTTCACGACGAGAAGTCTCGTGGGCGCTGCCCGCGGTGGCGATTGGCAAGAGCAATGCGGCGGCGCTGGTGTCCGCTGCTTCAGCCATCAGGCGAACGACGCGGAACCGGGCCTCACCTGGAACGCTCAGTGCCATTTCTAGTGGTGCAAATTGCCGCTCGGCGAGCAACAGGCGTACGATCCGCATGGCGTCGCCGTCGGAAGTTTCCTGGGAGATCGCATGCGCGAGCAGCCCGTCATAGTCCGGAGCCACGCGAAATCGGGTGACCAGATCGATGGTGCGGCCATCGATGGGCGCGTCGCTCAAACCGGCCAGGAGCAATCCCCGTTGCCGCGCATCGAGCGTGTCGGCACCCAGCCGCAGCAGCGCCTCGGTCGTCAGCAGCGCCCGCCGCGCTGGAGCGTGGGCGGCGGCCTGCTCCACAAGCCAGGTCAATTGCTGATCCCGATCTGCTGCCTCATTGAAGTCGACGGCCCGCAGCATCCGCAGTACTTCCGCTTCCCGCAACGACGGATCGGCCAGCAGTCGCACGATACGGGCGATTGTTTGCGAACTCTGCGAGCGCCAGATGATCGCGCGACCGGCCGCCGTTTTTGATCCTTCCTCTCCAACGCGAACGTCCCAAGCTTCCAGGCACGCATCCCACCGACCGTCCGCCGCTAGTCCTAACGCTTCTACCATCCATCGATCTTCAGCCGTATGTTGCTGTGCTAGGCGAGCCCAAAGTGGGGCTGCGGTATTGTCGTCCAAACGTTGCAGTTCGATCGCACAAACGCGCCTCACCTGAGGAGATGGATCCGCTACGAGCTGGCCAATGAGATCAGCCTGAAAATCAGCATTCACCAGCCTTGCCGCCCGCAGAGCCGTCATGCGTAGCCTCACCTCGGGGTCATCCGCAGCCCGCCTGAGATGGCGCTGCCCTCCCGGCAATTCGGCCAATAGCCACAGGGCTCGCGCGCGCCCTCCCAAGTCGCCTTGCACCAAAATGGCTTCTAGCGCTTCGTAAGCGGCGTCGAAGGTCGGGCCGCTGGCGGCAAGAATCGCCTCTCGGGCCGTACGGCGGACCGCCTCGTTAGGACTGGATAGCGCGCGGGCCCACTGGGCGGGCGCGCGGGTGGAAAAGGCACTCTTCGCCGGGGCGACACCGGGCGGCGCAAGCCGGTAAATACGGCCGCGCTCGATGTCGCGTTGGCCGTGCCCGCCAACGCCCGGGTCGTACCAATCAGCTACCAGTAGCGAGCCATCGGGTGCAGCAGCCACATCGACCGGACGAAACCACTGATCGCCCTGGCCATCGATCAGCAGCGAAAGATCAACTTCATATCCCGCTCCGACCGAGCGCGGCGCGAAGACGCGGACCTCGTTATGCCCTGGCTCACAATGAAGCACCGCGCCGTCCAAGTCGGCGCCCAGACGCTTGCCCTCGTAGACGGTAATTCCTGAGGGAGACCCGCTGCCAGCCACATAAACGTTGGGAATCGAGCCCGGATCGTTTTGGTGCCAATGACGGCGCGCAACGGTCGCGTCCATGCCGATACGATTTCCGGCTTGCCAGCCGCGCCCGTCGAGCGCGCTGGTGTAGCCAGTGTTTCCCCCTTCGAGCGTGTAGCAGATCCGCGTCGCCCGGTTGCCGTCGTCGTCATTGTCGGAAAACCAAACCCCTCCGAAGGAGTCGACCGCCAATTCGTAGCTGTTGCGGAGATTGTGACAGAGCACCTCCATGGCCGAACCATCCCGATTGCAGCGAAACGCCATCCCGTGCCGAAACGGTTTGCCACTGGGACGAATCTCCCGCCCCTTCCGATCGACCACAACCTGTCCCAAGGAATCGAAGACTCCCTGATTGGTATTGCCGATATTCCAGTATAGTTTTCCGTCAGGTCCATAGACAAAGGCGTGCGCCGAATGATCGTGCTGCTCTGTGCCCGTGTTGGCAAAGAGCGGCTCTTTGCGGTCGGCCCGGTCGTCGCCGTCGTCGTCAAACATCATCCAGACATGGGGCGAGCAACTAACCAGCACACGGTCACCAAGCAAACAGATCCCCAGTGCTGAGTCGATGTCGGTTCCCTGGTAAAAGACCGTACTCTTGTCGGCCCGTCCGTCACGGTCGGTATCTTCCAAAATCAATATCCTGTCGCCCTCCGCGCGACGGCCCCGATTGCCGCGATAGTTCACCACGTCGCACACCCATACCCGACCGCGGACATCGACAGCGATGTTGGTCGGATTGGTAATCATCGGTTCGCTGGCAAAGGTTACTGCTTCCAATCCATGGTGGATCTTCAGCGCCGCAAGTGCCTCATCAGGCGGCAGAGGGCCGGCCGCCCAGAGCTGGCCCTGAAAACAAACGAGCCACAGCACCGCCGCCACGCCAACCAAGACGCATGGGTGGAACCCGGACCCAATTCTCACACGGCGAACGGTAGCGGAAATCATCATCGACCACGTCGCGCCGGTTAAAAAAGAATGCTGTTGGAATGAGTAACGAAAAACATCGGCCACGATACTTACCCCTGCTAAAGGACCTTCCTGAACAAATTATCTTTGCCCATCATAATAAAACGGTGCCGGCGATACGATTAGGTCAGCCACAATTTTCCGGTTTGGGAAGAATCATGGAGTCAAACAAATCGGCAACCGGCAAAGGGCGGACCTGCCCTGGAACGCGTGTTACAGTATATTCGCCATGGTCTCATAGCGCTATCCACCAGCAAGAAAGCCTGCAATGAAATCCTTCCAACTTACCGGCCTACGCGAAATGGAACTGCGGGAAGTGCCTGCGCCCGAACTCCGGGAGGGCACCGACGTCAAAATCCGACTTGGCGCGGTGGGCGTATGTGGCTCGGACATCCATTATTATGCAAGTGGGCGCATTGGGAGCCAGGTTGTCGTCTACCCGTTTGCGGTCGGCCACGAGTGCGCCGGGACGGTCATGGAAGTGGGACCCCAGGCGACGCGCGTGAGCGTGGGCGACCGAGTCGCAATCGAGCCGGCAATGACGTGCGGCAAGTGCGACCAGTGCCGGTCGCAGCGCGAAAACACGTGTCGACGCAACCGGTTTCTTGGCTGCCCCGGGCAGGCGGAGGGTAGTCTGTCGGAATATCTGGTCATGCCAGAGCAGAATTGCTTCAAGATAGAAGACGAGCTCAGCATGGCCGCGGCCACAGTCTCCGAGCCACTGGCAATCGCTATCTACGCTGTGCAGCAAGCCGCCTTGAGCGGCGACGAGCGCGTGGGCATTCTGGGAATGGGGCCCATCGGACGGACGGTATTGTTGCGGGCACTCCATCTTGGGTGCGAACAGGTCTACGGCACCGACCTGATCGTTAATCGCTGCGCTGCCGCTCGGCGGGCAGGTTCGACGTGGACAGGGAATCCTGCGCACCAAGACATCGAAGCCGAGATCTTCGAGCGAGCGCCTGACGGCCTCGATGCCGTCTTCGAATGCTGTGGACAGCAAAAGGCAATTGACCAAGCAATCCGCCTGTTACGCCCTGGCGGCAAGCTTCTGATCTTGGGGATCCCGCAATCCGACTCCATCCGATTTCAACCCGAGCAAATTCGTCGAAAGGAAATCACGATTGTCAACATCCGCCGCCAACGAGGCTGCGTGCAACAGGCGCTTGATCTGATTGGCGAGTGGCCCGAGCGGATTGACCAATTGATCACACACCGGTTTCCGTTCTCCCAGAGCAAGGACGCGTTTGACCTGGTCGCCGACTACCGTGATGGGGTCGTCAAAGCTATCATCGACTTGGAGTAACTCCCCAGCGACGCGGCCTTTTATGGGCACTTGTGACCTTGAGAAGGAACCCAATGAGCAAATCGTTTGGCCGCGAGCCGAAGGCTGGCTTGAGAATCATTCTCGCGCGGGTATTAGTCCTGGCCACCGGTTTCGGATTGGCCGTCTTCAGCCGTGGCCCCTGATCATCCAACCGAGGGCCACCACTCCAGATACGGCCAGGGTGACCATCACGATACGGATTTTTTTTGCGGCAAACTCATGCTTTTCTTCCAATTGACACCAGCGCCACCAAAGAACCCTTGTCACTCTCAGCAAATCGCCACCTCCCGTTAAGATACGTTTGGCCCTGGTGGCTCATTGACGCAGGGGTCAACAATTGCACCGCCGGTCAAACTCCTGCCGCGCTCCGGCGCAGCAGGTCCTGGCTCGAACATTCCCGCTGCGGCGCGTAGCCGGACAGCGGCATGATATGCTCGTGGACTGCATCGACAATGTCGGCAGGCTGTGGGAAAAACGCGTCCTCAATTTCATCTGCCGGTGTGATCCAATTGCGCGCCCCTACGACGACGGGTGGGGCGTCGAGTTCGTCGAAAGCCAGCTGCGTAATCTTGGCGGCCATCGTCTGCAAGGCACTGCCTCGTTCGCACGCGTCGGAAGTAAGAATAATCTTGCGAGTCTTCTTAACCGACTCAATCACCTTGTCGTAGTTGAAAGGCACGATCGAACGTGCATCGATCACCTCACACGAAATTTGATGCTGCTGCAACTGCTCTGCTGCTTCGAGAGCCCGGTAAAGAGTTGCCCCAATCGACAGGATCGTCAGATCGGTCCCCGGTTTTTTCACATCCGGCTCGCCAATTGGGATTTCGTAAGCCCCTGTCGGCACGCCACCCTCGTGAAATAGCTCCGCCGTATCGTAGATCCGCTGGCTCTCGAAAAAAATCACCGGATCGGTCCCCAGCAAGGCTGAGTACATAAGTCCCTTCGCGTCATAGGGCGTGGCAGGAAACACAACTTTCAATCCAGGAATATGAGCGCACATACTGGCCCAGTCCTGGCTGTGCTGCGCTCCGTACTTGGAGCCGACCGAAACTCGCAGCACCACTGGCATTTTCAGCAAACCTCCCGACATAGACTGCCACTTGGCAAGCTGATTGAAAATTTCGTCTCCCGCGCGGCCCATGAAATCGCAGTACATCAGTTCAGCCAACACTCGCCCGCCCTCCAAAGCATAACCCACAGCGGTCCCAACGATTGCCCCTTCACTGATGGGCGAATTAAAGAGCCGGTGATAGGGAAGCGCCTCGGTCAGCCCGCGGTAAACAGCAAACGCTCCTCCCCAGTCGCGATTCTCTTCGCCATAGGCAATGAGTGTAGGATCGGAGTAGAAACGATCGGCAATCGCTTCAAATAAGGCGTCGCGGATACCGATACAGCGCTGTTTTGGCAGTGGTTTGCCAGCGTCGTCGAGCCCCGTGCGACTGCGCTTTGCCAATTGCTTCACGCGCAGGTTGTCGGCCAACGGCATCAGCGTTTCCACCTCGCGCTCGTCCATTTTTTCGACACGCGTATTCGAAAACATCACCTGCTCAAGCAGGCAACCTGTGTTCTTCTGGTCGGCCCGGGGCGAAATATCCAAATCGACCGCCTTGCGATAGGACTTTAAGATGAGCTCGTCGACCCAACCTTGCACTTCATCGATATCATGTTGCGAGCAGACCCCTGACTCCGACAGCCTGGCAGCAAAGGTACTGAGTGGGTCGATCTCTTGCCATGCGTCAATCTCATCTTTTTCACGATAGGAACTGGCGTCCGACGGCGAGTGGCCGCTGAATCGATACGTGACAGTATCCAAGAGTACCGGACCCTCACCGCGAGAAATAATGTCGCGTTTGCGGCGGATCGCATCCACTACCGCCAGCGGATCATAGCCGTCCACCCGTTCGGCATGCATTTGATTCGGCGTCAATCCGGCTCCCATCCGCGCGAGGACTTTAAAGCCCATCGTCTCGCCTACCGGCTGCCCCCCCATCCCATAAAAGTTATTAACGAAATTCATGATCAAAGGTAATCCGCCCCGGTGTGCTTCGTCCCACAACTCCTTAAACTGATCCATAGTTGCAAAGCAAAGCGCTTCCCAAGTCGGTCCGCACGCAGCGGCCGCGTCGCCGATGTTGGCGATCACGATACCGGCCTGGCGGTTGACGTGCTTGTAGAGTGCCGCTCCCACCGCAATATCTGCCGAGGCACCAACAATCGCATTGTTCGGATAAACACCCAGCGGCGGGAAGAAAGCGTGCATGGAACCGCCAAATCCTCGATTGACCCCCGTGTCGCGGGCAAATATTTCTGCCAACGTTCCATAAACGATGAACTCCACGGCCAACTGTTGCATGTCACCCTGACAATCGCCCTCCACGGCCTGAAGACAATCGCCGCCCAGGTAGTCCGACATCATCGACTCCAGCTGGGCGTCGTCCATTTTGCGGATGGCTGACAGGCTCTTCGCTAAGATTTCACCGTGTGAGCGATGCGAACCAAAGATATGGTCGTCGGCATCCAGCAAGAACGCTTGTCCCACTGCTGATGCTTCCTGGCCAATGGAAAGATGCGCCGGCCCGCGATGGTTGTATTCAATGTTTTGGTAGTGCCCTTGTTTCTTCACCGACTCCAGCATGCTTTCAAACGCGCGAATAACCATCATGTCGCGCTGAATATATCTCAGATCCTCTTTAGTCACATTGCCGCATGACAATTCATCACCGATGGCCTTGTCATACTGATTGAGGGGAATCGGTTTCAATGCAAGCGAATTCGTCAACCGCATCTCTTGTGGATCAATCATTAACGCCTTTGGCATAACAGGGCTCTCCAAACAAAACTATGGATGACTTTTTTCAGGGTCGATCGCTGCGGGATAGACCACGTCAATTTTCTTTTCACTGAAAAACTGGACCCACTCCGTCGGGGGCGCCCGATCTGTCACGATCTGGTCGATCTGAGACCAATCAACAATCTGAAAGAGCGACGCACTGCCAAACTTGCTGTGATCAACCAGCAAATTTGTAGCACTGGCATTTTGCACGACCTGTCGGTGCAGGTGGGCACTCTCGATGTCGCTGGCTGAGGGCCCAAATTCCATGTTGATCCCATCAGTACCGATAAATGCGATGTACCCGCGTATCGTATTGAGACTGGCCATCGCCATCGGCCCCACCGTGTCCATCCGGGCAGGCCGATACTCCCCGCCAATCATAAACAGATGGGCACTGGTCCCTTCCAGTTCAGGTGCAAACCGTGCGCTATTGGCCAACACCGTGACGTCGTGTTTTTGCTTTAGATGCGGAACCACCTCAGAACAGGTCGTACCCGAGTCGAGAAAAATATGATCGCCGTCCCGCACAAGCCCGCCCGCCAAGCGGCCCACGACGCTTTTCGCCTCGGTGGCACGTAAAGCCTTAGCCTGGTAGGAGTAGTCGCGCTGTTGCGACAACGACGCACCCCCATGGGTGAGGTTCAATCCCTGCTCATCGGCCAACGCGCGCAGATCCCGTCGCACGGTGGCGTTCGATACATCCAGCACGGATGCCAACTCCTTGACAGTAACCTGTTTCTTGTCAAGTAGTTGCGCCATTATGCGCTGGCGACGGTTGACGGTGGCCTGGCTCATTTAGGACCTTGCGTTGACGTGGATTATTGCCAATACTACACAAGAGTAAGCAATAACGTTAGAATATTCAACATAATGGACATTATTTTGTACATTTTAGATATAATAATGCTTGAAAGTCCCCTCTTTGACAGTCGCTCGGACACCTATGGCAACACTTAAGCTCCCGCGACCGGCGCAAGCCATTGATTCGGCAACGGTGCTTCACTGGTTGATCGCACCCGGGGACTCCTTTACTGCCGGACAAAAACTGGTCGAGCTTGAAACTGAAGAAGCGGTTGTGGCCGTGACTGCCGGGGAGGCCGGTGTGCTGATCAAGGCCTTGGCTGCGCCTGGACAAACGCTCTCCGTAGGGGCCAAGCTGGCCCAGGTCGACTTCCGTAGTGCAGTGCCCAGCGCTTCGGTCGCCACTCCCACTAACTGCAAAAGGGAACCCGAAGTGAACGATGTGGCTGCAAACTCTGACGACGGCGATGCAATTCCAATTCTCATGCCCCAGGCCGGCAACACGATGGAGGAGGGAACCGTTCTAGAGTGGCTTGTCAAACCGGGTGAGTCCATCGACGTGGGACAGATTTTGTGTGAGATCGAAACAGACAAGGCCACAATGGAATTTGAGTCGCCCACAGCGGGTCGCCTGGCGCGGATCGTGGCTGCCGTCGACGAACCAATTGCCGTGAAGGAAGTGATTGCGGTGGTGGCTGACAACGATGTAGCGGCGGACGTCTATCTCGCGAGTCTCAGCGCCGGCCCGACGGAAACCGTTGCAGCTGAAGTCGCCGCGCCGACTGAGCGATCGACGGCGACCACGATCTCGGCTGGCCCAACCACGGGCGGCGCGCCAGGTCGCATCAAGGCTTCTCCGGCGGCGCGGAAACAGGCTTCCCTGCACGGCATTGATTTGCAGCACGTCGTCGCTGGCAGCGGTCCCAACGGGCGCATCCTCTCAGGAGATCTTGCTGCCGCATCAAGATCGGATCCGATCTTGACGGCACCCGCGCGAAGTGGATCCACCGCTGGCAACAAGACGCGGAAGCCGATGTCAAAAATGCGTCGGGCCATTGGTGCAAACCTGCAGCAGTCCAAGCAAACTATCCCCCACTTCTACTTGCAGATAACTATCAATGCGGCGCCGCTCCTAAAATTCTACGGCGAACAAAAACCCCACACGGGGTGCTCACTGAATGATCTGGTGGTCCTAGCGGTCGGTCGGGCCATGCGAGAGTTTCCGGCTGTGCGGAGTCAAATCGATGGAGACGATCTTGTTGAATTCCCCCACGCTAATATCGGCATCGCTGTGGGGATCGACGATGGGCTGGTGGTGCCGGTCGTGATGGGTGTCGACACTCTGTCGCTGGCCCAACTCGCCCAGGAGTCGAAACGGGTAGTCGAAGCGGGCCGCAAGGGAATATTGGAAAACTTCGGCAAAGGCAATTTCACGATCAGCAATCTGGGCATGTTTGGTGTTGATGAATTCAGCGCGATCATCAATCCACCCGAGTCGGGCATCCTGGCCGTGAGCGCCATCCGCGAGACCGCAATCGTCGAAGATGGTGCGCTCAGCCTGGGGCGAGTAATGACCATGACCTTGAGCGCTGACCATCGCGTAATAGACGGATTGCTAGCCGCTAAATTTGTCGGCCGATTAAAAGAGCTACTGGAGAATCCCGCCGCGGAATTGGATTAGATGTCACAACATTATGACTTATTAGTGGTCGGGGCAGGTCCAGGCGGTTACGTCGCCGCACTTAAGGGTGCGCAGCTGGGCGCCCGCGTCGCCATCGTCGAGAAACACCATTTGGGCGGCACATGCCTCAATTACGGTTGCATCCCGTCAAAGGCCTTGCTCTCTTCGGCAGAGACGCTGCATCTGGTCCGCAATGCTGAAAAGTGGGGGGTCACTCTGCCAGGTGAAGCATCCTTCGACTGGAAAAATGTTGCTGCGCACAAGGATCGCACTATCGGCCAGCTTCGCGGAGGCATCGCTAGCCTCTTGAAGGGGCGAGCGGTTACCCAACTGCAAGGACTGGCTACCCTTGATGGGCCAGGACGATTGGTTGTACGCGGAGAAAGTGGCGCGCCTCAAATTGTGACTGGCGACCAAGTGATTCTGGCTACGGGATCTGCGCCGGCTCGAATCCCAGGATGGCCGACGGACCCGGAGTTTGTGTGCACCTCCGATGAAGCCGTACACTGGACGAGCTTGCCAAAGCGCCTGCTGATTGTCGGAGGCGGAGTAATTGGCTGTGAATTTGCGTGCATGATGCACACCTTTGGTGTGGAAGTGACTATCGTCGAACTTCTGCCGGGGCTTCTAGCCACGCTCGATACAGACCTGGGGGCAGAGCTGCTAAAAGTTTTTCAGAGACGTGGCATTCAGTCTTACCTGAACACTAAGGTTGACGACTTGCACCTGGTGTCGGGCGGCGCCCAGGTGCGACTTTCCTCCGGCGAACACCTTGCCTTCGATCGTGTCTTGGTGGCCACAGGCAGAACGCCCAATACGCAAAATCTCGATCTGGCGAAGACGGGCATCTCGGCCGACGGGCGCGGCTTTGTCAGCGTGAACGAACAACTCGAAACCAGCGTGCCCAACCATTACTGTGTGGGCGACTCCAATGGCATAAGCATGTTGGCCCATGCAGCATCGGCCCAGGGCGTGGCCGCGGCCGAAAACGCTTTGGGCAAACCGGCGCCGTGGCAACCCGCCATCCCTTCGGCAGTGTACACGTACCCTGAAGTAGCTGCGGTCGGGATGACGCAACAGGAGGCCACCGCGGCAAAGCTGCCTGTTTCGATTGGCCGTTTTCCACTAGGCCATTTGGGTAAGGCGATGGCTACCAGACACACTGAGGGTTTCGCAAAAATGATTCGTCACCGCGAGACCGGCCAGTTGCTTGGCGCGCACATGATTGGGCACAATGCGACTGAGTGTATCGCTGCGGTAACGAGCCTTTTGCAGCAAAATGTCTCGATGACCGACGTCGCCGAAACCGTATGGGCACATCCGACGATTAGCGAAGCCATTAAAGAAGCGGCTGAGGATGCCCTCGGGTTGGGTTTACATCTTCCGCCACGGAAGATCATTCCTGTGGTCGCCGAGGTCACTTAGGAAGCCAGGAAAACCCGCAGTATGGACAATCAAGTTGATCAAGCGCTAGCCGCCCTGCAAGACCTTGGCACTCCCGCGGAAATCCGCGGTCTGGCGGAAAGGGGGTTTGGGCCCACGGCCCCGCTTCCGGTGAATGCGCACGTACACTTGCCACCCAATTTCTCAGCGTTCCAGACAGTCGAGCAAGCAATCCATTTGGCTAGCCAACAGGACATTTGCGTCCTGGGAGTCAGCAATTATTACGACTACCACGTCTACGCAGAATTTGTGCGGCGGGCGAGCGAAAAAAATATATTTCCGCTCTTCGGACTGGAAATCATTGCCATGCAGGACGACCTGCGAAATGCGGGCATCAGGGTCAACGATCCAGGCAACCCCGGCAAAACTTACATCTGCGGCAAGGGCATTACGCGATTCGGACGAATGACCGACGAGGCCAGCCGCCTGCTCACTGTGATTCGCCACAACGACCGGGAGCGAATGCGCCAGGTGATTGCCCGGATGGGTTCCACCTTCAGTGAGCGGGGTCTTGAAACGAAAATTGACGAAGACAGCACAGTGGACGGGGTGGTTCGGCGTCATGGCTCGTCGCGGAAAACCGTGTACCTGCAGGAGCGGCATGCCTCACAGGCCTTTCAGGAATTCTTCTGTGACCATGTGCCGGCGGAAGAGCAGCTCGAGCGACTTGAAAAAATACTGGGCGCAAAATCCAAAGCAACAGGCCCCGATGACGAAGTCGGCATGCAAAACGATATTCGGTCGCATCTGATGAAAGCCGGCAAGCCGGCCTTCGTCGAAGAGGCTTATTTGAGCTTTGACGAGGCAAAACGTCTGATACTGGAACTCGGCGGCATCCCGTGCTATCCCACGCTGGCTGACGGTGCATCTCCAGTTTGCCCTTTTGAGGAAGATGTCGATCGCCTAATCGACACACTGCAGAGTTGCGATGTGCATGCGGCCGAGTGGATTCTCCCGCGCAATCGGGTTGCGGTCGCGCGCGAGTATGTAACGAAAATGCGTGCCGCTGGCATCGTGCTGACAGCGGGCACCGAACACAACACACTCGACCTGATCCCGCTAACGCCAGCCTGCAGCGACGGCCCCGTGCCGACCGACCTGCAGGCAATCTTTTGGGAGGGCGTTTGCGTTGTCGTGGCGCACCAGTTCCTCACGCTACACGGAGAATGCGGTTATGTCGACAATACCGGAAGACTGAATCCGCAGTATGCATCCGCCGACGAGAGGATCGTCAGCCTGGCGGCAATCGGTGCGGCTGTGATTGGCCGCTTCCAGGCAAACGATACCAACATTTCCAGATGAGGAGCAAGCTTTGCACCAAGGGCAAACCAAACAAGGATGGCCGAAGTTTGATGTGGCCGACAGCCAGATCGAGGTGATCACAAAGATGTCGCGTTTTTACGGAAGCGATCCATCTATTGTGCTCGCCGGTGGAGGCAACACCTCGTGTAAGATCGGTGACTTACTGTACGTAAAAGCCAGCGGGACCTCGCTGGCAACGATTGGTCCGGAGGGTTTCTTGCAGATGGACCGCCGGCAGCTTGACCAATTGGTTGCGGCACCACCCGAAGCAAATGCCGAGCTGCGCGAAGCTCGTTACAAGGCCGCCATTTTAACGGCTCGCTGCGAGCCAGAAAAGAATCAGCGTCCCTCGGTAGAAGTGTTGCTGCACCATATCCTTCCAGAAACCTACGTGGTGCACAGCCATGCCACCATCGTCAATACGCTCACTTGCCACACCGCTGGGCAAACGTTGGCCAAGGAAATTTTTGGCGACGAAGTACTCTGGCTGCCTTATGTCGATCCAGGTTTCACGCTGGCCCAGAAGTTGAAGTATTGCCTTGAGCAGCACGCCTCCACCAAAGCCGATGTGCCTCTCAAAGCAATTCTAATGGCCAATCACGGCCTGATCGTGGCGGGCAACGATCCAGACACCATTCGCTCTGGCACCGAAGATGTCCTGCGGAAAATTGAGGCCCGCTTGGGTGACGCATGGCAGACGACATCCTTTGGAAGTCCAACAGTTTTAGACGACAGCGAGCGTCTTGTCCGAATCATCGCACCTGCTCTACGAGGATTGCTAGCGGAGGAGGGTAAACCAACTTTGAAAGTTGTGACCCTTGACGACTCGGACGTCGCACGGGGAATCGTGGGAACTGCAGCCGGAAAAACGGCCGCGTGTGCTGGGCCTATGACCCCCGACCAGATCGTGTACTGCAACAGTTTTCCCCTCTGGTTTGAGGCGGAGGAGGGCGAAGATCAAGACGCGCTGGTCACACGGCTGAAGGCATCAGTCGAACAACACGCGCGCGACACGGGCTTTCCGGCGAAGATTGTCCTTGTAAAGGGGATCGGCGTGTTTGCCATCGGCGACAACTTGGGCCAGGCGACTACCTCGCGGCTGGTATACCACGATGCCATGAAGGTCATGGCGGGAGCGGCGCGGCTGGGAGGCATCAACTATCTTGAAAATCGCGACCGGAAGTTTATCGAAGACTGGGAAGTGGAGGCCTATCGGAAAAAAGTGGCCGCATCCAAAAGCGGCGCCCAGGGACGAGTGAAGGACAAGATTGCCGTAGTGACGGGAGCCGCCCAAGGTTTTGGCCTGGAGATCGCGAAGGGCCTCGCTGCTGAAGGTGCCCACTTGGTGCTGGCCGACATTAACGAAGAGGGCGCCGTCGCGGCGGCCAAGCAATTATCGGAACGATACGGCAATGACCGCGCTGTGGGTTTACCTTGCGAAGTTGGCTGCAGCAAATCGATTCGCTCACTTCTGGATCTGGTGGTAAGAATTTACGGCGGCGTGGACGTGCTGGTTGCCAACGCCGGAGTCCTGCGTGCGGAGTCGGTTAAAACGCAACCAGAAAAAGACTTTGATTTTGTCACGAATGTCAACTACAAGGGATACTACCTGTGCGTCCAGCAATTTGCCCCTGTGATGGCAATCCAGCACCAGGCGAATCGCGCGTATCGAAGCGACATCATACAAATCAATTCCAAGTCGGGCCTGGTCGGATCAAAAAAGAACTTTGCCTATGCCGGCAGCAAGTTTGGTGGTATCGGACTGACGCAGTCGTTCGCACTGGAATTGATTGAGGATGGCATCAAAGTCAACTCCATCTGCCCAGGAAATTTCTTTGACGGGCCGCTTTGGTCAGACCCTGAGAAGGGCTTATTTGTGCAGTATCTACGTGCAGGCAAGGTGCCAGGCGCGGCAACCGTGAACGACGTACGCCATTTTTATGAAGAGAAGGTGCCCATGGGGCGCGGCTGCCAGTCCCAAGACGTCATCACGGCAATCCTTTACGTGATCGATCAGATTTATGAAACTGGTCAGGCCGTACCCGTAACAGGCGGCCAAGAGATGCTGAGGTAGATTCGTTTTCCGTGCTCCCTTTCCCATGGACAAGACCCTCGCTATGAGCGATTTCCCAACAACACAGCACGCTGTGCAATTGATCGGCCCCGATCGTTTGACACTGAACACGTCGAAACCCGTGCCAACCCCCGGTCCGCATGAGGTCTTGCTCAAGGTCGAAGCAGTTGGCCTCTGCTTCTCAGACTTAAAACTATTGAAACAATTTGACTCCCATCCGCGCAAGAGCGACGTCATTGCCGGCATCGACCGCGAAATACTCGCCGACATGCGGAGCTACGTGCCAGGTAACAAGCCCGTGGTCCCTGGCCATGAGGTCGTTGGGCGGATCGTGGCCATTGGCGGGCAGGTCCAACATCACAAGGTTGGTGAACGCTGCCTAGTGCAAACCGATTATCGAGGCCTACCAACGACAGGGTCTAATGCTGCCTTCGGCTACAATTTCGACGGCGGACTGCAGGAGTATACGCTGCTCGATGAGCGCGTGGTGATGGATGCCGCAGGCGAGCGGTTCTTGATTCCCGCCGGCGAAGAGAAAAGCGCCTCGGCCGTGGCGTTGGTCGAACCATGGGCTTGTGTGGAAGACTCATATGTCAATAAGGAACGCAAACGGCTCAAAGCCGGGGGCAAAACTCTCGTAGTCGTTGCTGACCAGCGCCAGGCTGTTGGGCTCCAGGCGTGCAGCGCACCGGAAGGCGAACCAGCGGAAATCTTGCACGTTTCTCCGGACAAAGTGGCCGGTTTGCCGGACGAGAGCTTTGACGACATTGTCTATTTTGGTTCCGACAAGGAAACCATTGAACGCCTCAACGACAAAATTGCCGTGGAGGGAATCATCAACATCGTTCTCGGTGGTGAGCGGATTGGGGAACTGGTTTCGGTAGGCGTTGGCCGCGTGCATTATGGCATGACTCGCTGGATCGGAACCGTCGGCGACCAAGCCGCTGATTCCTACAAGACGATCCCCACCGATGGTGCAATTCGCCCCGACGACAAAGTATTGGTCGTGGGCGCGGCCGGCCCAATGGGCCAGATGCATGTCATTCGCAGCATCTGCCTGGGCTTGTCAGGATTAAGCATTGTTGGCACTGATTTTGACGACAATCGCATCGATGCACTGCGAAAGAAAGCAGGGCCGCTAGCCGAGGCCAACGGTGTTGCGCTCCGACTGCTGAATCCACAACATGATCCGCACCAGGAAAAGTTCACTTATTTTGCTCTCATGGCCCCATTTGGGGCCCTGGTAGCCAGCGCGATTGAGGACGCTGAGGAAGACGCCATCATCAACATTTTTGCCGGGATTCCCGCCGCCACCAGACATGCGTTGAACCTGGACCACTACATTCAGCAGCGCGCGTTTATGTTTGGCACCAGCGGGTCGACGATCGATGACATGCGGATCGTGCTCGGAAAGCTGGAGGCCGATAAGCTGGATACCAATAGCTCGGTTGACGCTGTGAGCGGCATGGCAGGCGCGATCGACGGTATTACGTGCGTTAAAGAGCGCACGCTTGCCGGCAAGATCATTGTGTATCCGATGCTGCACCAAATGGGCCTGATTCCGCTCACGGAAATGTCACAACATTTTCCGGCGGTCGCCGAAAAAATGGACGAGGGAAAGTGGACCCTCGCCGCAGAACAGGAACTACTGGGGGCGGGGTAGAAGATGCGCAAGTCCCGGAGGGACGGCGAGCCCGAGAACCAGAGAGCCCATTTTCAGGTTGCCGCGCAAACAGGCGCGGCGCATCTCGGCGATGTCATACGCCCACAGCGGGCTCGACCAGTCGCCTGAAGTTGCGATGGCAATATACACCTCCCACTCGGCTGCTGCCAAGTGAATGAGCGCTCTGCCGCAAGAGATTTCTGCGTCGTCGAGGTAGGCCAGAAAGGCCAGCACAACTTGCCGCCTTGGAGACTCCATTTACATTCAACTTGGATTGGCATCAGTTCCCTGGCTGGACCAAACTCTAATATAGTCAACCCACGATGGTAACCGGTGGGACCCTTGGCAGGCCCATGAGGAAAATCCTAGACCTAGATCTGGTAGACATGGCAACTTATGATGATCACATTGCAATTCATAATCACATCTCAAGAGTACCGCGCAGCCGCAGCAAATAGCGGGGCAACATGGTCGGCGCCGGGGAGTGATTATCTCGGCAAGCCCCGACCAAAACACCCTTACCACGCTTGCGTCTTGGGCGATGTGTCGCGAACCACGAGAGAACTGACTCCCCATCGGAACATCGCAAAGAGACATTCCCATCGGAGGTGGGCGATTTGAATGACACAAACGAAAAATGGCCGCTGGGCGTCTTTGCCAGCATCGACGAAGGACTGGGAGTCGATCTCGACATTGCGCATGAACTGGGTGTGACCACCGTTCATCTCCACGCACCCAGCCGGGTCTCACGTACGCCGGCTGCAGCACAGCAGTTCTCTGAGCGACTGGCGGCTGTTGGTCTGACGGTTACGGTAGTTTTTGCCGGGTTCGAAGGCGAAAGCTATGTGGATATTCCAACCGTGCAGCGCACTATCGGCCTAGTCCCATCCACGACCCGGCAAGAGCGGCTGCGCGAATTGAAAGACATCATCGACTTTAGCGAACGGCTAGGGGTCGACGCGACGGGACTGCATCTGGGTTTCGTACCCCACGATTCAGCGGACCCCCAGTTTGGTGCCCTCCTGGCGACTACGCGGCTCGCTTGCGACTATGCCGCGCAAAGGGCCATCAATATCCATCTAGAGACGGGACAAGAACCGGCCAACGTGTTGATAGATTTCTTACAGGCGGTGGACCGGCCCAATCTCTTTGTCAACTTCGACCCGGCAAATATGATCCTCTACGGTTGCGGTGAGCCCATCGCGGCGCTCAGGGCAATTGGCCCATATGTTCGCAGCGTACACTGCAAAGATGCGCTGTGGTCCGATCGCCCGGGCGAAACCTGGGGCCAGGAAATGCCGCTGGGTGAAGGCGCGGTCGATTTTGCGGCCTACCTCAGCACACTCGACACGATTGGCTATACTGGGCCGCTCACCATCGAACGAGAAATCCCCCAGGAGCCCGGCCGGCAAAAAACGGAGATCGGCCAGGCGGTTAAATTGCTTCGCCGGCTAAAGTCCGATCGTGAGGCGTTATGACAGCCCTATCCCGACATGTCCAGGTTTTGGGTCGAGGATCCGTTTGCTTTCACAATAGAATAGACGACCAAATACCAACGCCCCCGTCACCCGCTGAAAGCCTGGAAAACTAACAGCGTTGGAAATTCGGTCCGCGGGAATTCGGTTGTCGGACATTCCCTCCTTGGGTATTGGTCCGCGACCATTACGGTGTCGACCAATCACACAAATTGACCCCATACCCGGCTTTGGAGCCACGCCGAAAATGCCAAATCGATCCGCCCGCCGCATCCAGCAGGGCCTCGCAATCATACCCGTCTTGTGCCTTTGTGTTTTCGCCCCTCGCCAAGGCATGGGGGATGAACTTCCCTCGATCTTTAATGGCAAAGATCTCACTGGCTGGAAAGCTCCGGTCGACAACATATGGTGGACGGCCAAGGAAGATGTCCTCAGTGTCAAAAGTGGTCTGCACAAAAAGGGCTCCGCACTTTGGACGGAAAAAGAATATCAAAACTTTGTAATGGAATTCGAGTTTAAATTCGGCGCGCCGCACGTCGACTCAGGCATTTTTTTGCGTCACCCCAACGAACAGATCCAAATCGGCATCTCCGGTTCGCTCAAGCGCGACATGACCGGGTCTCCCTACATTGGCAGCAAACGCGGATATCCGATCGAAGCAAAAGGCGTCGCCGAGGTACTCCAATTGGATGGGTGGAATGCTATGACCATCGTTGTGAAAGGTGGAAACTACACTGTCTGGCTCAACGGGCGCTACGTAATGAATTACGACTCCGATTCGGACATCAAAAAAGGGCCCGTGGGAATCCAGCTTCACAAAGGGGCGTCGATGGCCATCGACTTCCGCAAGATCCGTCTGGCCGAGTTGGAATGATGGGGATCAGACCTTGAAATCACTTTTTGATCGTCTTACTGCACCAAGGGCAACACTGCATAAACGGCATCAATCGTTTCTTGAAACACTTTCTATTGTTACAATGAGCAACATAGTTTTTGTCTAGTGAAATGCGATTGATATCAGGCTTAAAGCTCGGCCCATAACACCAGGGTCAGTAGTGCCAATCGGCTTTCAGTCCCCGTTTACACTGCTAAGCCGTACGTGCTAAAATAATTTCCTCAGGACGACCAGCCAAAGCGCGCTAGGTGGTTCGACCGTGTCCGGCAAACAGGGCCGGGTGGTTCCTGTGACGGCCGGGCAATGGCAGGAAGCGTTGGGCGTGCTGTCCTCTGCAAAAAGATTGGCCCCTAACTGAGAGAGCCCCCATGAAACACCCCTGGTACCATGCTTCCCTCAAAATCGCCCCACTCGTCGTTTTGTTCCTGCTGCCCACGCTGGGATGCAGCGACTCGGTGAGCGAAAGCGCTCGTAGCGACAAACCTCGATTTGCCTACGTGACCAATGGCGTTGCCAGCTTTTGGAATATCGCAGCCGCCGGGGCCGAGGCAGCTGCGAAGGACGCGGATGTGGACGTCACGGTTTACATGCCCGATGGGCTCACGGACCAAACGCGAAGCATAGAAGATTTAATTACACGTGGTACCGACGGAATTGCCATCAGCCCGATCGATGCGGATAACCAGATCGGCATTCTCAATAAGGCTGCCGCTGCGACCAAGCTGATCACACATGACTCCGACGCCCCTAAAAGCGATCGGCTGACCTACGTCGGCATGGACAACTACAAAGCGGGGCTCATGTGCGGACAGCTTGTTCGCGACGCCTTGCCCAGCGGTGGCACCGTGATGCTCTTTATAGGGCGACTCGACCAGGATAATGCCCAACTTAGGCGCCAAGGGTGTATTGACAGGATCTTGGGCCGCGAGCCCGACTCCACGCGGCGTGACGATCCAGGTGTGATCTTGTCTAGCCCAGACGGCCAGTACGAGGTGCTTGGAACACTCACCGACCAATTCGATCGAGCCAAGGCCAAGGCCAATGTCGAAGACACGCTGACCCGGCATCCTGACATTGGGGCTATGGTGGGGCTTTTTGTCTACAATCCGCCAGCCATTTTGGAAGCCTTGGATCGCGCTGACAAGACTGGCAAGGTGAAGGTCATTGGGTTTGACGAGGCCGACATCACGTTGCAAGCGATCAAAGATGGTGCAGTTGTTGGCACGGTCGTCCAGGATCCCTTCCAGTACGGTTACGAATCCATACGGCTGTTGACAGGTTTGCATCGCGGCGACGAATCTATTCTTCCGTCAACTGGCTTTATTGACGTGCCTCCACGGGTTATCGACAATGGGAACCTGGAGCCATTTTGGAAGACTCTCAAAGAACAAATGGCAACCAACTAGACTGGAAGCCTATCCCAAAACTGTCCGCGGGACTCCCCTGCCACGATTGCTATCGTAGCCGCCTGGTGTTCTGGGGTTGGTTTTAAGCCGAATAGCGTAATTGATGACCAGCGCCACTGCAGCAATTTTTGAAGCACGTGGCGTTTGCAAGCGGTACGGGGGGGTTCATGCGCTGGACGACGTGTCGCTGAGTGTGCGACCAGGCGAGGTGCTGGCCGTGGTGGGTGAAAACGGGGCGGGCAAGAGCACGCTCATGAAGGTTTTGGCCGGTGTGGTGCAACCCTCTCGGGGGTCGGTTTTAGTCGATGGACGACCCACTGTTTTCGCACACATCCACCAGGCCCTATCTGCCGGCGTGGCCCTGATTCATCAAGAGTTAAACCTAGCACCTAATCTCGACCTGGGGGCAAATGTTTTTCTCGGCCGCGAACCACGACGACTTGGATTCATTTCCAAGAAGGCGATTGCGGACCAGGCCCGACAGCATATGGCGAGAGTTGGACTTGAAGTCTCACCCGAGGTACGTCTGGATTCGCTTTCCCTTGGCCAGCAGCAACTTGTCGAGATTGCCAAAGCGCTTTCGGTCGATGCTCGCGTGCTCATTATGGACGAGCCCACTTCGTCTTTGTCGCAACAAGAGGCCGATAAGCTATACAAAGTAGTCCGGCAGCTTCGCGAGCGGGGCATTGCCATTTGTTATATTTCGCATCGACTGCACGAGGTAACTGACCTGGCCGACCGTGTAGTCGTGCTGCGTGATGGAAGGAGCGTTGGCGAGCTCTCGGGCGCTCAGATCGATCGCGACAAGATTGTCCGCATGATGGTGGGCCGCGATATTTCGCAGTACTATCAGCGGACACCGCTCGCCGCGGGCGGCGTGGCAATCACGGCCCGTTCGCTTCGCACGTCGGCCTTTCCCAGCGAGGAGCTCGATTTTTCGGTACGCTCAGGCGAAATTGTCGGCCTTGCCGGACTGGTGGGCGCAGGTCGCACTGAATTGCTGACGACTCTGTTTGGTATCACTCCTATGCTGGGCGGAAGCCTTCACGTTGACGGCAAACCGTATGCCCCTCAAACTGCTGCCGAGGCAATTGCGGCCGGCGTGGTACTCGCTCCAGAGGATCGGCGGCAATGTGGGTTGCTGTTGCAAAAAGGTGTTCGCTGGAATTTATCTTTGGCCAGCCTCCGGAAAACACTGAGTCGTTGGGGCTTTGTCCGCCCGCGCGCCGAAGGCAAACTTTGTACCGACACTATTGAGCAGCTAAGGATTAAGACGCCCGATCGCGAATCGCCCGTTCACACCCTGTCAGGCGGAAATCAACAAAAAGTAGTCCTTGGCAAGTGGCTTGCCACCAAACCGCGCGTACTCCTACTTGACGAACCGACGCGCGGTATCGACGTAGGCAGCAAATCAGAGATCTATGCATTGATGCACGAACTGGCAGGCCGCGGGGTGGCCGTCCTGTTTGCGTCCAGCGACATGGAAGAAATTCTCGGCCTGTCCGACCGCGCGTTGGTGATGCACCATGGTCGGATTACCGGTGAGGTCCACCGTGATCAATTGAGCGAAGAATCGGTCATGCAGCTGGCGGTCGCAGAAACGTAGCCACCGTTGGCTACGGCACCCAGATGATGGCTTGGTCAACAGCAAGGCGCCATTGACGAGGCGCGATAAACGATAAAACCGAAGGAAGTCGAAAAACCATGCGTGCCAATCGATTGAATCCGTTTTCGAGCCTGGAAGGGTCAAAGTTCCTGGGCATCTTTAGCCTCTTGATGGTCATCTGCATCTACACGGCTATCTCCAGCGACCGGTTTCTTCTCGCGGCCAACCTGGAAAACATCGTTCACCGTACGGCCCTGTTTGGAATACTCAGCATCGGTGTGGCGTTTGTGATTGTTACAGGCGGCATTGATCTATCGATTGGCTCGGTTGTCTGCTTGACCGGGGTCATGCTCCCATTTTTGCTTACCCAATGTAATTGGTCGGTCGCAGCATCCCTGGCAACCGTACTGGGCGCATCGGCTGCGATCGGCCTGTTTCATGGAGTCATGATTACCAAAATGCGCCTGCAACCGTTTGTCGTCACCCTGTGCGGCCTGCTTTTTTATCGTGGCGCAGCTCGTGGCATTACCAAAGATCGATCGCAAGGATTTGGGCTGGAGTTCACTGACTTGCGGAGTCTCGCCACCGGCCATATTCCGCTTTTTGGCGATGTTGCAGGTGACTTCCGCCTGCCAGCGACAACACTCCTATTGATCATCATCGCAATCATCGCCATGGTGATCCTGAACCGCACCGTGTTTGGCCGTTATTTGTTTGCGATTGGCGGCAACCGCGAAGCGGCTCGCTACAGCGGCATCAACGTCGATCGTTTCACGACCTCCGCCTATGTGATCTGTTCGACCCTTGCCGGCCTCGGCGGCATTTTGTTTGTCTTGGACATTAATGCTGCCCAGCCAAGCGATTTCGGAAATTTTTACGAGCTGTACGCGATCGCAGCGGCCGTACTGGGAGGATGTTCGCTCCGAGGGGGCGAGGGAAACATTTCAGGAGTTGTGGTGGGCGCCGCAGTGATGGTGGTTTTGACAAATACCATTAACCTAGTCCATCCCGAGTACCAAAAAATCGAGTTCGCAATTATTGGCGGAGTGATTCTGGCCGGAGTTACAGCTGACGCGCTCGTCCGGCGCCTAGTGGCTTCGCGCAATCGAGCCAACTCGAGCTAAGAGATTAGAACCCGTTTCAAAATCTTGTTTAGAGTCACAATCTTCGGGAATTTTTGCGCCGACTGACGACCTTGAAATGGGTTCTACGGTAGCACCTCTACTGTGATCGGATGCGATGTCACGCCCCCATCAACATTGGCAGTTAAAAAGAACGATCGTTTTCCGGGAACTGCGGTGGGGTCGGCCGTTAAAAAGAACTCTCGCTCAACTTCACCGGCCAGAATGATCAGGCCGTTGAGGCCAATATTGTCGACGTAGACGCCTTGGGATGCGTTCCGCCCCGAAACCTCAGCCCCAAATGAAACTTCCTCGTCAAAATCCCCTTTCCGGCGAATCATGAGACGGGCCGAAACCGTTTTTCCACGTCCGACTGACAGGGTCCACACCTCGTCTTCCGCGACGGTACGGTCCAGGGGATGAACCGATGGAACAACACTGGGCACATCTCCTATCGTCAGTTCTCCTACCGAGCCCAAACGGCATTCGACCGTCCGTCCTCTAATTTGCGCACGCGCTACCAATTGCGGCGCGATTTTTCCTTCCCACCCCTCTGCATCTTCGGCCACCCACAGCGTGCCCACGGCATAGCGCTGGCCCGCTTCAACCGTGAGCGGTAAATTGGCGACCACTCCCGGGGGCAATCCGGCGATTTCAAACGTTACGGGCCCATCGAAACCGTCTACGCGATCGACGCGCACAATAAACTCTCGTCCGCCACCCCTTTGCAATGTGCCACATTTGAGCTCAACCGATGCCTTAAACTCTGGTTCTGCAGCCCGGATCGCCATTTCGTAGGTGAAATCGTCGCCACCGTGACCACGAGTGTCTCTAAGCCGAACCAGGTAGTCACCCGATTTTGGCGCCGTAAACAGCAACCGGCTGTTTTTCCCCTCTATTCGCATTGGATCGTCATCGTTTTCGTAATAGACATCAAACACGGGGAGCCCATTTTCAGGAGGAATCTCATCCTCGACCAGCGGGCGAACGACGTAAGCAACCTCGCCAAGGGCATGCGCGGCATGGGTCGTACCAAAATAGGTCCATCTGCTTCCCTCGCCCGGATAGACTTTGAAACCTGAATCGGGTCCGCGCGGGTGCATCCACAACCGCGTGACCTCGCCTGCAGCATAGAGGTATCGGCTTAGCTTCATGTCCTGCCAGTTAAACATGCGAAAGCCGTCGCTATCGGTGCTATTTCTGCCCCGAAAGGTAAAGTAGGTTTCCCGCGTTGCCTGCAACCGCGTGCGGAGAACCGGTTGGAGTGCGTCATCGAGCACGGTCACCAGACAGTCCACGGGGCTCTTGTCGGCAGCATTGGCATCGATGGCCCAGACTTCTCCGGCCCGCGCACGCCACTGATAGTGATCGGCTTCAGCAGGAGCGCTAATCACACCCGATACCTTGACGCCACGGGGAACTCGTAAGACCACAAGATCCGTAGCCGGGTTTTCTGACGCGAGTGGATCCACGTGAAATGTTTCGCTGAGTTCGGCCTCCTTGAGCCTGACGCACGGGCCCAAGTCTAAATAAACGGGCTGTACCGCCTCGGCACTCGCCAGCCGTCGCCGACCCACGGCCGGCAGATCACGCCACGCAACCTGCCCATTCATCAGTCCGATCGCTACCGCCTTGCCGTCGGGCTCAATGCTCAAATCACTTCCCATATCGCCCAGCTGTTTAAGTGCTGCTGCCTCACTCCAATCTCGAGTCCGGATCAGTTTTAAGTTTCCCGCCTGACTAAGAACGAGCAGCCCGTCGCCATTGGGCGTCAATTGAAAATTGACCAGCGGTGATTCGTCGATGAAGCGTGTGGCCACAATGGGATTAATATCCGCATGGTCTATAGATCGAAGCTGCCAAACCCGCAGTCGATTGTCGGCGCTTGCCGCCAAAATGTGCTCGCCGTCGGGGGTAACATCGACAGCATACACCTCACCTTCGGGTTGGCTGAGTGTATCGAGCCGCTCACCCGTCTCGACGTTCCAGACTTTCACCGTTTCGTCAGCGCACGCACTGAGGAGAACTTTTCCTTCCGGAGAAAATGCCAAGTCAAAAATGGCGCCGTTATGCCCCGTGAACCGGCGCAGCAACTCGCCGGTCGACACGTCCCACAAGAGAATGTCGCGATCATAACCAGCTGTGGCAATCGTTAACTCGTCTGGCGAGAAAATGGCAGCGTATAACGCATCCCGGTGCCCCAGGAATTCGTGGATCAATTTTCCAGAAGCCGCCGCGTCCACCGAGTTGACCGAAAATAGCGAAGCACTGCCGTATACCCCCGCCAGGCCCGAGGCAACCAGCAGTTGCGATCCATCTCGGTTGAAGGTCAACGCGTTCACTTTGCCCAACTCTCCGACCAGTGTGGCAAAAATGGAGTCGTCTTGTCGAAGCAAATCAACCCTTCCGTAGCGCGCAACCGCTCTCACCTGGCCATCCGGAGAGATCGCCAGCGCTGTGACCGGCATGTGGGCCTTCTCGTTGGGCCTAATCTCGGGGACGCGAAGCTCGCGTTTGAACGGTGGATCGCCATCCGGGCCCGGGGCGCCTTGGTCGATCCAGGCGACCAGAGTGTCGAGTTCTTCTTGCGTGGGTCGCTCCTCATCCTCAGGCGGCATCAACGGTTCCATCTGTCCGGTCACCATCAAGACCAGCCGACTAGAGCCCGCTGCGCCTGGGGTGATCGCCACGCCCGACTCGCCGCCAGCAAGTAGCGCCTGATGGGAGTCCATCACCATTCCACCTTCCGGATCGTCACTGGAGTGGCAACCGATGCAGCGCCGTTCGAGAATAGGAACTACGTCGCGAAGATAGTCGACCGTACCCGCAGCAAAAAGTCTAATGGAGGCACAAACGAACGCGGCAAATACCAATAGCAATCGCATTGTTATCGCGCTGGACCAGTGTGGATTCATGGAAGTGCTTGTTCGACTGTCGACATCACGGGGGGGTAAGCTTCTAGGTCTATTTCGATACCGCCATATTTTGTAGTGCGTTATCGGTGCAGCACCGCAACCATCACACCAAGTGTGATGGATAATGTAGACATCATGCCTTGCATGATGACCGCGCCAAATTAATGGTTAAACGTAAACTCAGGGCTCGTGAGGATACCCCAAGCGGCGTCTGCCAGGGCAGTGGATCGCTCTTCACCGTACTCGGCAACCACCGATAGTATTGCTGCCAGCTCCTTCTCCATAGGCTCGCGGGTGAGTGCCGCAACAAAAAGTGCCTTGATGATTTCGGCGTCACTTGCCTCGCCGGCAATTGCTTGGGCGATACAGTTACCAGCATCGTAAAGTTTAGGGTTCAGTGTTTCTCCGTTCGACAAATGAAGCACTTGCACCATGCTTGGCTCGTCGCTCCGCTGACATTCACAGGTAATTTCCCGCGAATTGCGGCCAAATGTCTTGAGGAAATAAGAGCTGACGGCCGAGTCGTAGAGTTCGATCGCTCGAGTCCCCCGCTCATAAAAGTCGGTTTCCTGCGTGTCACCTCCCGGAAATCCAATATGCGAAAACTTTGTCGTTGTCTTTAGCACTTGGTCGATCGCATCGAGGAGTACTTCGGCCATCATCCTTCTCGGATAGTAGCGACTCAGGTACTTGTTCTCGCCGCGATTCTCAGCCAGCGGAACGCTGCTGCGCTGGTAAGTCTCACTTTGGAGAATAGTTCGCATCAACTGCTTCAGGTTGAACCGGGTTTCAACGAGGTGCTCTGCAGTAGCGGCTAGGAGCGGTTCGTTGGAAGCCGGATTACTTAGCCGCAAATCGTCGACCTCGTCGACCAATCCTCGTCCAAAATAGTTGGCCCATACCCGATTAGTAATCGCGCGAGAAAAATAAGGATTGGACGGATCGGTCATCCAGTCCGCCAGCGCTTCGCGACGGTCGTTTGGATCGTCAAAGGAAAGCGGCTCGACGTCGAGCGGGGCCGGAGGTTGCGGTTTGCCTTTATTCGGCTGAATGAGCTCGCCCGAACTCGCCACATAGAGGGTTCGGAGCCCATCGCCAGTCCGCAGGTCGCCTCCCCAACCTTTTGCGCGAACGCGCGCGAATAAATTGGCCATGGCATAGTACTGGTCGTTCGTCCACTTCTCGAGCGGATGATTGTGGCACTTGGCACAACCGATCGACAAACCCAGAAATGCCTGGCACGCATTCTCGGTCATCTCCTCCGGGCTCTGATTGAGCGCGTAGAAATTAGTCGCCCCATTTGCATTGCTCTCGCCACGCGCCAGGATGATCTCGCGGACCATTTGGTCCCAGGGCCGGTTTTCGCTCACCCCGTTGTGGACCCATTGGTAATAGCTCTTGACCGCAACCGGCCGCAAGCGAGTTCCGTTGATCGACAACATGTCGCACCAGCGATAGGTCCAGTAGTACACAAAGTCTTCACTTGCCAGTAAACGCTCAATGAGGCGATCGCGCCGCTCAGAAGGCAGTTGCGAAAAATACTCCTCTCGCTCGTGAGCGGCCGGCAAGCGGCCGATGGTGTCGAGCGTAGCGCGCCGCAGAAAGGCCTGGTCGTCACACCTGGGAGAGGGACGAAGCTGGAGCGTCTGGAGCTGAGCGAGGTTCAACTCGTCAATGAAGTTGCGGCGCGGCGCGCTGGAAAAAGCATCTGGCGGGACCCGGTTTGGGTAGGGCACTGTCATTCGTGCCAGGGCCACCTTGCTGCCGAACCAGACAAGGACCGCCCCTTCGCCACTGCCGCGCACGGAAACACTCCCGTCCTGGTCAACGTCGACGACGGACTGGTCGGTTGCCGTGAAGCGGGCCCAATGGGTGACATCCACAACTCGCCGCCGACCGTGGCCCGACGAATCCCCTTGATCGAAGTGCGCCTGCACGAGGATGCGCGACTGCTCACCAGGTAGCAGAAGCGACGACTCGGGCAACACGCATATATGGTGCAGCTTGGCATCATCTTCATTGGGCCCCGCCGCACCCGCCGCAATCCACTCCGCAAGGATGCGGTAGTCGCGCGACTTAGGATCCAGCTTCAGCCCACCTTTATGGCGCACCGCGCCAGAGGGTTTGGCAAGAACCAGGCTCTGCCCCGGATTGCCAATCTCGATCCGACGTCCACGGGCCTCGCGGGTAACCGTATGGTAGTCGGCAAGTGCATCGTACCCGCGCAGGGACAGTCGAAATCCGCCTTTGCCCGCCAGTGCTCCATGACACGCCCCAGCATTGCAACCGATCCGCGAAAAGATCGACTGCACATCATTGCGGAAGCTCCAGCGATGCGCCTGCTCAGCATCGCCTATACTCTCTGCGGCAGGACCTGCCGACTCAACTCGAACCGATGAGGTGGCCGTCGACCCATCGCCAAGTACCGCTACAATTTTGGCAGCGCCATCTCCCACCGCGACCGCCATGTGTCTCTCGATCTTGACCACTGAGGGATCGCTCGACTCGAGCGTCACTGAGTCACCAGAGACGCTGGCCGAGATGCGCCCGTCCCTGATGGTAACTACTGATAATTGCTGCCGGCCCTCAATTCCATGCAACACGAATTCGGCAGGCAATATTCGAATGTCGGCTGCGCCCGCAACGGTGGCCGAGAGTACAAGCAAGAGCAATGTCAACACTGCATCCTTCATCTGCAGCTGGGTCCCTTCATTCGCCAGTTTGATTTTTGACCCACCACGGAATGCGGTGAGGCATTTTCTTGAAAGCTTGTTAGCTTTTGGGATTCCGGCCTATGGGGCCATGCCAAGGGCTCTGTGCACTCTGCATTTAATATTTCGTTTGCCGCGCCAACATAACCCCACCCTTAAAACAATTCATCAATCTCACGAACACCAAAGTCCACTAGCGGAAACGGTCGACCACCCGGACCAGGCATTTCGGCATGCAAGTCCAACCCCAAACTCTTGAAGATCGTCGCAATCACTTCGCTTGGCTGGGTCGGCCGATCAACGGGCGCGCCACCAATGGGATCACTTGCCCCAATCGCGCGGCCTCCTTGCACACCACCTCCGGCAAACGTACACGTAAAACACTGCGGCCAGTGATCGCGTCCGCCGGCAGGGTTCACCTTGGGTGTCCGGCCAAACTCGGCCAGCCCACAAACCATGGTGCTATCCAACATGCCTCGTGCATCCAAATCGGTGATCAGCGCGGAGTAGGCCTGGTCGTACATCGGCGCCACGATATTTTTCATGCCTTCGATTGTTGTAAAGGGTTTGCTGCCGTGGATATCCCAGGTGATCTCGTTAAACACTGTCAAAAAAGTATTCACTGTAACGAAGCGGACACCCGCCTCGATCAAACGTCGTGCCAGCAGGCAACACTGTCCAAAGCGATTCATCCCATAGCGCTCGCGCACGGAGACAGATTCCTTGGTTAGGTCAAAGGCGTCGCGAGCCTCGGCGCTGCTCATCAACCGATAGGCCGCCACAAAATTTGCGTCAAGCACCTTGGCCGACTCCGTGGCCTCCAACTCTTTCATACGTGCCTCGATAGCACTGCGCATACGGCGACGCCTATCGATGCGGACCTCGCCCAGGCCCTGAGGAGGCAATAAATCAGGAACATGAAATTTCTCTTGGCTCGGATCCGCCATCAAGACAAATGGATCGTAGGCTTTTCCAAGAAATCCGCCCGCCTGTCCGTTGGGAAGATTGCCTCCACCCATTCCCATAGATTCGGGGAGCACCACGTGGGCCGGAAGATCGCTTCGGCGACCACGCATGTACTGCAGTACTGCGCCTGCGTGCGGATAGTTGACACCACCTGTGAACTGGCGACCCGTTTGCAACATCTGCCAACCCGCATCGTGCACCGCAGCTGCCGTGTGATAACAGGAACGCACAATCGAAAACTTGTCGGCAATCTTGGCATGTTCGGGTAAAATATTGGAGACCTGAAAGTCGCCTTTGGTGGAAATTGGTTTGAACGGCCCACGGACCTCGGCCGGAGCTTCGGGCTTCATGTCGAAGGTATCGAGTTGGCTTGGCGCACCCAGGTTGAAAATCATGATGCACGACTGATTTTCGTGCTTGGGGTCAATTCCTGCTTGTGCTGCAGCCGCCAGATACTGCGGCAGGCCGAGGCCGATCGCGCCCAGAGTGCCAATCTGCAGAAAATCGCGCCGAGTCTTGCCGTCACAGGTATGGACTGAAGCGCGAGAGCTTAGATTCAGCATGGCGAACTCGAAATAGCTAACTTGAAATGATTGGCTCGAGCAGGAATCTCAAAGTCGCATAGAATTGGGCCCGGGGGCGTCTGCTCAGCCCAATATCCACCAGTACAGTATAACGTCTAGGCCGGAGAGTACGACTCTCGGCCCATGATTGGAACACCAAGTAAAAATAGCTTCCAGGTGCAGGAGCCCCCCAAACCCGGCATACAGGGAGAAACCCTACCAAGATGCTAAAACTGAAATCGCCGCAAGCCTGGCCAGTTCTCACAAAACGGCTCTTCCGGCGAAACGTACACTCCCAATCTTAACATCCGCCGGATAGCCGAAACCTGAACGCCTCATAAAAACGAAGCTAAAGGCAGAGTTCCGTACCTAGGCAACCTAGCGAAAATCTCGAGAGCTGTGGCGAAGTTGCTTCTGTTGCGTTTCCAAGTCCTGCATACTGGAAACGATAATGTGGACAACCGATTCCTTGCGTTCCAGGAGTCCGCAGGCAATGAGCGCCTTGGATCTTCGGGCGACCAGCTCGAACTTCTTCCAAGTCTGCCGATGGATGATGAGGTTGGTCATGCCCGACTCGTCTTCGAGTGTTAAAAAAGTAATTCCTTTGGCAGTGCCTGGCCTCTGACGCATAAGCACCAGACCCGCTACCGTGACCGCACTGCCGTGAGAATGGCCTGTAAGTTCTGACGCAGGCGTGGCGCCTAATACGTCGAGCCTGTCACGAAAAAACGAGATCGGATGGTCGCGAAGAGATAATCCCGTAGTCTGATAATCCGAAAAAACTTCCTCTTGCAGGCTTAGGGCAGGTAGTTCCGGCGCCGATGTATCGTCGGCGGCCAAGCTGCCGAAAAGCGGCTGGTCTTTCGTCGAGAGTGGCTGGTCTAGGGCCTGCCAGAGAGCGGTGCGCCGATCGAACTGAAGTGACTCCAGGGCACCGGCCTCGGCCAGTTGTTCGATCACCGGTTTTCCAACGCCCGCTCGAGCGCCCAGTTCACCCACCGAGCGATACGGTCTAAGCCGTGCTTCCACAATAGCGTGGGCTGTTGATTCTTGAAGGCCGCGAATAAGCCGCATGCCGAGTCGCAACGAAGAGCCGCCACTTTTGCGCGAGACTGTTCCGTCGCGTGCCGACAGCGGCAAAAACGGTGACAGGGCAGGGGGGGCTGGCTCTAAAGTGCAATCCCAGTCGCTGTGATTAACGTCGCTGGGCCGGACCTCGACGCCATGCTCTTTGGCATCGCGAACAAGTTGAGCCGGCGAGTAGAAGCCCATCGGCTGGCTGTTGATAATTCCAGCGGCAAAAGCCGCCGGGTGGTAGTGCTTGAGCCATGAGGAAACGTAGACAAGCTTGGCAAAACTCGCCGCGTGCGATTCGGGAAATCCATAATTGCCGAAGCCGCGAATCTGGTTAAACAGTTGCTCGGAAAATTCGGGAGAGTAGCCCTTGGCAAGCATGCCATCGGTGAGCATCTTGTGATAGTTGTCGATCAGACCGGGACGCCGCCACCCCCCCATCGCGCGCCGTAAGTGGTCGGCCTCCCCCGGTGAAAATCCGGCCGCCACGACGGCCAATTGCATCGCCTGCTCCTGAAACAAAGGTACACCAAGCGTCCGGCGCAGCACCCCTTCGACTTCCTTGCTCTCGTACTCCACCTTCTCTTCCTTATTGCGACGACGCAGGTAGGGATGCACCATGTCGCCCTGGATCGGACCAGGCCGCACAATCGCCACCTCAATCACCAGATCGTAGAAAGTTTTTGGCTTCAGCTGCGGCAGCATGTTCATTTGAGCCCGGCTCTCGATCTGAAACACGCCCACCGTGTCTGCGCGGCTAATCATCGCATAAACATCGGGGTCTTCCGCCGGGATCGTGTCAATCGAAAAACTCCGACCCGTCGACGATTTAATAAAATCGAAACACTTACGAATGGCAGTGAGCATTCCCAGCGCCAGGCAATCAACTTTAAGAATGCCAAGTTCGTTGAGATCGTCTTTGTCCCACTCGATGACTGTGCGGTCTTGCATTGCCGCATTTTCGATCGGCACCACTTCACAAAGTGGTCCCCGGGTGATGACCATGCCGCCAACATGCTGCGAGAGATGGCGCGGAAATCCAACCAGATCGTTCACCAACATCAGCAATTGACGGCCGATTTGCGATTCCGGGTCGATGCCGCTCTGCCGGCACCGCTCGGGAATCAAACCCCCTTCGCTATGAGAATCGTAGTTCTTTGCCAGCGCATCGACGCAGTCGATCGAAAGTCCTAGCGCCTTGCCAACATCGCGAATCGCGCTGCGCACACGGTAGGTGATCACGGTTGCAGCGAGACCGGCTCGCTCGCGACCATACTTGTGGTAGACGTATTGCAGCACTTCCTCGCGGCGTTCGTGTTCGAAGTCGACGTCGATGTCTGGCGATTCATTGCGCTCTTCACTCATAAATCGCTCAAAAAGCAACTCGTGTTCGTTGGGATCGACTGTCGTAATACCAAGACAGTAGCAAACGGCGGAATTTGCGGCGGACCCACGTCCTTGGCAGAGGATACCTCTGGATCGAGCAAACTGCACGATATCGTTTACTGTCAGAAAAAACGCTTCGTAGTGAAGCTGTTCAATTAGCTTCAGTTCGTGTTCCAACAGACTGCCGACTTTTTTCGAGAGCGACGTGCCATACCGCTCGTTGGCGCCTTTCCGGACAAGGCGGTGAAGGTACTGCATGGGAGTCTGACTGGACGGCGCTAACTCTTCTGGATATTCGTAACGCAACTGGTCCAATGAGAAGGTGCAGCGATCTGCAATTTCTATCGTCCGCTGTAGGGCCCCAGAAACACCAGAAAAAATCGCTTGGATCTCCTCGAGTGACCGGAGGTGCCTCTCGGCATTGGGCAGGCACCGGCGGCCTAGCTTTGTAACAGTGGTCCCGTGCCGGATAGCTGTCAGGGCATGCTGCAAAACCATCCGCTGCCGCGCGTGGTAGTGAACATCTCCCCCCGCGACTAGAGGAATACTGGATTGATCTGCCAGACGAACTAGTTGGTCCAGTCGGTGATAGTCGTCGACACCATAATGTAGCTCGGCCAGCGCATAAAGTCGGTCGCCAAAAATATCGCGGTAGGCGTGCAGATTTTTGATTCCGCAAGGCTGCACCTCGCGCGGGAAAATGACCATGGCCAAAAGACCCCCGTTGTACGTAGCGATATCCTGCAATTCCAGATGGCAGGCACCTTTTTCAGCGCGACGGCGACCGAGGGTGATCAAACGCGCGAGTCGGCCGTAGGCCGCGCGGTCGGTAGCCAGTAGGACAATTGGCGGGGCGTCGGCGGGCGTGATTTCTGATCCGACAATCAGCTTTATTCCGCTTTCCTCGGCCGCGGCGTGTGCACGGACCACCCCTGCCAGACTGTTGCGATCGGTAACCGCTAGCGCCTTGTAGCCCAACTCGGCGGCACGCACGACCAATTCATCTGGGTGCGACGCGCCCTCCAAGAAGGTAAAGTTAGTCAGGCAGTGCAACTCCGCATAAGGTAGGAGTGGCTGTTGCTCACGATGGGTGGCGACAGTGCGATCGCATACCGGTTTGCGATTAAAAAAAACAGAGGGCTCAGGCATTGGGAGATGGAATTCGGCTGTTGGCTGTGGTATGGACTACTGAATATGTCAAAATGCAACGAAAAAAACTCTGTTCGCTCCTATTTCAAAGTAAACTGCTGTCATTCAAAGGTTCCCTGCAAGAACCAGTGTCGCGTTTGCAGGCACCGAAATAGCCAAAAGCGTCTTCCCTCAGTCGTCTCAACGCGATAATAGTCGCGGCGCACTCCCTCTTTGCGCCACCAACCTGTCTCGATTCGCTCCGGCCCCCAATGCTTAGCGACTTCATGTCGCCCGACTTCATGTCGCCCATCGTGCTGGCAACCGTACAACTGGAACCGGATGGGAATCCCACCAGGGGCTACCGCAAGTGCCTCCAGTGGAACGGGTCGAGTAAAACAATGAAGCGGGCGATCGAGTGGCGCTAAAGCCAGGTGTTTAGAAGCAGTTTGCTTTTTTACACCCGAGCCCCCTACGAGTGGGTCCTCTCGGTAGGCCAACTCAGGTTGAGCGTCGTATTGCAAACAACACCGAACAATTGCCGTACGCCCCAATCGCCCGGCAAGTCGATCTACTAAAGAGACTAACTGCGAAGAATTTTTCCACTTCATTCCACGTTCAAAATGCCGTCCCTTTTCAAATAGGAAACCTTGCCGCCTAACCAAGGGCGCATGCCTCGTAACACTCACTTTGACAGAGGTCACCGGACCGGGAAGACGAAGATTTTCGGTCTGCAAAGCGAGAATTTCAAGAATGTGTGTGGCGTCATCGGAAGGACGAAACAGGCCGGCTTCAACATACACCGGCTCTCCCGTTTGGCACTCGATCCAACACGCCAACTGCAGCGCACCTTCGCTGCGCGCCGAAAGCATCTGCACTACCTGCCGAACGAGTCGCTCGATCACCGTCTCCACCATGGTCTGTTTTGATAGCGGATGTTCTAGCAACCACTGAACGGTGAAGTGGACCGGCGAGCGGACCGCCCTGGGAACTTCCAGCTCAAGACCAAGCGCCTGGTTGATTCGCTTGAGTAGCAAAGGTCCGAATCGCGACAGCAGCTGATCGCGTGGCAGCGCAAGCAAGGCACCAATCTGCTCAACTCCAAGACGAGCAAGATTCTGCAACACATCCTCAGGCAAGCGCAAGGCAGCAACCGGTAACGACTCGAGAGAAAAACTTTGGTTTTTTGCAGGGCTTCCGTTATTTGCAGGGATTATCACTGACTGGATGTCGGTGTCGCACCGATGGCAAACACGCATTAAACCATAGTGCGTGACTGCCCAAGCAGTCGCAATATTGTCTGCTAGGCCAATGTGAGCACTCAGGCGAAGCCGCCGGATGGCTCGCTCGACTTGCTCAATGAGGCGCTCTTCGCCACCAAAAAGGGGGGCTAGATTTGTAGTGTCGAGTAAGAGTGTTTCTGGAGGGGATCTGTCTTCGATGCCTACTGTGGGGCTAAACCGGTGGCACCAGTCGGCCAATTTTTCGAGGCTTTTGCAATCGACCCGTGGGTCGTAGGGTTCGCGATGCAGTTCTGCAGAAAATTGACCACGGGGACTTGCCGGGCAGTTGCCAAGTCCATTAGGCCCATTGATCCCATTCAAGCCTGATTTCTCCAGCCCCATCGCTTCTGCTACGAGCATGCCCACGCGAATGCCCCGCTCGAAAGCAGGCATCGAACAAGCTACCACGCGCTGCCCTTGGTGGGATGCACTTTCCAGAATGACTGGCCGGCCGATTAATTCAGGCCGTTTGCTCACCAGGCGTTGCAGTGGCCAGTCTGGAAGCCAAATTGCCAACACTCGCTTCATAAATTTCACCTGTACGCTGATCGACTTCCAATTCCACTTCCCAATCTCTCCACAATCCTCGACACCTCAATACTTTCACTCGCCATCGCCAAAAAAACGATGGTAGCTTTCCTGGCAAAGGCCCTCTGTGAAATGGCAAAGCATTTTGAGACGACGACAGTAACAACGTGGATTTCGGAGTAACCGTAGTCTTTGAAGAAACTGTCAACGGAGAAACCAACAGACGCAAGTTTGCCCAAGTCGGTTCCCCCTGGACATGCGATGGCCTCACAAAAAGACCTACTGTGCCACTTGACTCCGCTGCTAGCTGCCAGCGCCGGAACGTGTGGCTATCGATGTGGTTAGGCCATGCCATAACAGTTGCCACATCTGCACAGCGCAAGGCTTGATCAATTGCCCACAACTGGTCGGCATCGTTATCCGGATGCACGACGACAATATTTTCTAAGTCGATTCCCCAAGCGGCAGCGGCAGGCGGATAAAAATTGCTCCTGTGCCCCTTACCCTGTCGGCCTTTACCCTGGCAACCCGTACCCTGACGATCAACAATCACTACCATGCCGCCGTTTTCCTGAACGGCTCGCACCATCGTCAGAGGCAATAAACTAACACCACTCCCAGGTCCATCTCCCAACCACTCTATGAGGGAACCTGTGCGAATCCCACCTCCCGGCAATACCCGATCGAGATCCGGACAGCCGCTCGACAAGTAAGACCATTTTTTTTTTGGACTGCTGCCAAGGTTCTGACTGCCGGGGTCAAGCCCTTCAAGCAAACCACGCAAGTGGTTCACTGCAGATCGCCGGAGCAAAGGCGCAGTAGATTCGACCATCATGGAAACCGGTTCCTGAAATGAATGAGAGACGAAAACACACGAGAGACTAATACAGACAACCCCAACCCACTTCACAGAGCCGGAAAGCATTATTCTGAATAAATATACATATGTATACTATATCTGCAAGTGCGGCATTTCACCGCAGCTGGGGCCTCTGGCCTTACCTCAATGAAAAGCACCAGGATATCCAAGAGAATCCGGCGCGAGCTTTAGCTCAGAAAGAATTCTGACCGATGAAGTTGCAAGATATCGCCACGTACAACGGGAGGCTTTGGGCCATGGCTTTGCACTTGCCCCATGTAGAGAGAAGGTGCACGCTAATTTTCTTGTAGTTTTGTGAAAATATTGGGAATGCGACGACCAAAATATATTGTATTCTTAGGGACATCCTATGCATTATTTAGTGTTTTAAATTATTGACTTCAGCGTGATTTAGAGGTCCGAGATGAAATCAGTTTACAAGAGCGCATTTACGCTGGTTGAACTTTTGGTTGTGATTGCAATCACCGGCATCTTGACCAGCCTGTTGCTTCCAGCCGTACAGTCCGCAAGGGAAGCTGCAAAACAAATTAACTGTCAAAATAATTTAAAACAAATAGCTTTGTCTGTATGCAATTATCACGACATTCGAAAAATACTTCCCCCTGCCCGTTTTGCCACTCGGCCAGGCGAACCCGAAGAGCATAACTGTGCATTGGATCAGCCATCCTGGTTCGTCCATATCATGCCGTTTATTGAACAGACCAATCTTTTTGACGGCTTCGATCTTTTCGACAGTTTCGAATCGGCACCCAAAGAGTCCGTCGAGCAGGCTCTTTCCATTTTTATTTGCCCAAGTCGACGAAATTCTGCAACTGCAGTTTCAGAAGAACAGATTTTTACTGAGACACTGCCCTGTGGTTGCGGTGGCGTCACCAGGCGAGTTCCGAGGGCGGCACTTGGAGATTACGCTGCCAACCATGGTGATGTTTCTTCTGGGTGGCTGGGTGAAAGTACTGATTTTTACTACGCGGGCAATGGGACCGGTTCTATTATTAGTGTTCGGCCAATGTGCACAGGCGGAAAATCCGTTGGCTGGACCGATCGTATAAATCTTGCAAGTTTATTGGATGGAACGAGCAATACGTTTCTCATAGGAGAGAAACATATTCCACCAAACAAGTTTAAGATGCCACCCCTTGATGGTCCCATCTATTCCAGCCTATATTTTCCCTCTATCGCTCGAGTTGGTGGGCCCGGTGTTCCAATTGTTCGAAATCAATTCCAGGATGAACCTGTTGTTTTTCAGTTTGGCAGCTCTCATCCTCAGATCTGTAATTTTGCGATGGCGGACGGGAGCGTACAGTCCATTTCAAACACCATCGACACCATTACCCTGGGTCGACTTTGTCATCGAGCAGATAGCGAAATCATAAACTATGATGGTTTTCACTAGACTTCTTCTTGCCTATACCATCATGGCGGCCCTCTTGTTGAATGGTTGCAAGAAAGACAAATATCCGCCTCGGTTCCGGGTGACTGGAAAGGTGACGTTCCCCGACGGCGCCCCGGTGCGCACCGGCGTGATTGAGTTTGTCCCAATCCGCGGAAATTTGACCGCAAACGGAACCATTAACTCTGATGGCACTTATAGTCTTTCCACGATTGGTCAAGATGATGGTGCCTGTGCCGGGGAGTACAGGGTGATTGTTAAGCAGTTCATATTTTACGACAAGATTCCCAAAGAAAAACATGATCACGGGGGCGATGTCAGTGTTACATTTGCCGACGAAGGGACAACGCCGCTGAGGCTTGAAGTCAAAGAAAAAAACAATGAAGCTAACTTTCAGGTGAAATACCACAACAAAGGGTAGGGCGGTTGTATAGAGAACATTTTCCGCACACACAAAGGCAAACGCTAAGTCACGGGAACTATCTGCCTAAGCTGATTGGCCAGCAAAGCCCCCAGTCTTCAAGCGACGCATCGGAGAGAACGCTAAGTATAGCTTTATAAACCGGACTTCGTTTTCCAGCTGTACTTAGGGCAACACGTCATGGGAAACGCCCGGTTGAACGTAAACGCAGTCGGGACCGCTCTGACTTGGCTTTAAATTCAGGTGCGTTTTTTTGGGCAGCCATTGCACAAGCCGGTTGCGTAACTTCTTGTGGCGGAAATCGTTTGCTAGGCCGTGAAATTCATCGGGACCGATGTGATGGCCGTAGAGTTCCTGGCCCCCGTTGCACAAATAATCAATCGCCAATCACGGAAACGGATAAATTGGTTTCCGAAATAACACGAAGTGATCACGGTTCGATCCCGAGGTGTCGTAGGATCCTGGAGCTGGGACACTAGGAATAGCCCTTCCAGGTGAGGTCTTTTGGCAACCTGCACAATTCGACCAGGTTTGGGAACTAAAGCCTACGGCCTCACTTCAAAAGAACAGCGAAAACCTTAACCCTGATTTTCTTGCTAAGACTGGTACGAAAGCAGGGCAAGGTCCGTAATCAATGGACATCACAGCTTTGTCTATGCCTCGATGAACAGGATGGTAATGCTCAGACATGTTTGTCCTATTTTCACCAAAGAACTTGTGCAGCATGTTTTTCAGCTGCAGCGCCGATTACCCCTTGAAACGAATGATCGAGCCGCTGCTTTACACCAAAGAGAATCTGCCCTAGCCGCGTGTTGTCGAATATCAGAATGAGCTTTGCTAACCCAATCGCAAAGATCAAAAGGTATGGTTCGACCTCGTCGACTGGATTTGCTATGCTTTGCGCCAGGCAACTAAGGAGGCCGGCCCAATGGACACCCGTAGCGTAGCATTAACGATCCTGCTGGGGGCGACAACCTCGGTGGTTGGTGACGAGGCGCTAGAATCGGCGTCGCAATATGTGGGGCGGGGTATGCAGCGATTCCGCGACAACCAGGTTGCTGAATCGATTCGCGACTTCCAGCAGGCCGCCAAACTGGATCCTCACAGAGCGCCCCGTTTGTGGCAACTCGGAATCAGCCACTACTACGCAGGCAAATTCGACGAGGGACGCCAGCAATTCGAGTTGCACCAGACGGTTAACCCGCATGACGTAGAAAACGCGGCCTGGCATTTCCTGTGCGTGGCGCGCCTCGAAGGAATAGAAGCAGCACGCAAGTCGCTGATCCGAATCGATACGACGCGCGACCGCCGCATTCCCATGTCGGAAATCTACGACTTCTATGCCGGTCGTGGGCCGGAAATTACGGTGATTCGCGCGGCGGAAAGGGCTGGCACCAAAGCAGCTCGCATGTACGCGCACCTATACTTGGGGCTTTATTACGAGGTGGCCAACAAGGCGGAACCGGCTCGAGCCCACATCCGCAAGGCAGCTGCCGCAAATCTGATGCAGCACACCATGCACGATGTCGCAAAAATCCATTTACTCCAACGCAAGTGGAAACCCTGACGCCCTACGTCAGATCCCTAGGCAGGCACGACGACTGGGCGCCGACTAGTCGCTTGCGCACCACTAAACTAACGTGAACGCGCTCTGGCGAAGGGGTCCTGGCATGACTGGCTCTCACGTCTCTGGCCTTATCCAATCCACTCCCAACTGCAACCGCAAGTCGAATCCGTTTTTGCCTTCGCAGACTGCTGCAGATTAGATTTTTTTCTCAGGCCAGATTTTTCCCCACCGGCTACGGGATTGGCAGCCTCGCAGGCCGCTACACCCTGCATTAGCCTATTTCCCTTTGAGCGTCCGCTGCAAGTGGATAACTTGGGCGCGAACTTCTTCCATGTTGGGATTGAGTCTCAACGCGCGGCGAAAGGATTCAAGCGCTGCGATCGGGTTGGCCATGAGCTGATAGGCCTGGCCCATAACTGAGGCGGCCATAAAGTGAAATGCATTTATCTCCAGCGCCTGGTGGCAATCGCGGGTAGCGGCCTCATACTGCTCCATTTGAAAAAAAGCTTTCCCACGGTAGTACCAGCCTTGGGAAATCCAGGGAGCGTCTTGTACCAGGGCAGTTGCTAGCTGAACCACATGTTCGTAACCCTGCTCCTCCAAATGCTGCTGAATCGCATCGATATGGCGCTGCTGGGCCGGGGTGCCCACGCGCATCCACAGTCGCCAAATGCCATCTTCCGCCAGTGTGCGCACACCCCGATCACTATCGACTAAGGCCCTACCCAAGGTAGTATTTGCGGAGTAATCAGCCAAACGGCCCAAAGCAAGCACGGCACCCCGACGCGCGGAGCGACCACCGGAACTGGCCACCCGCTGGAGCCCGCCGATGGTATAGCTCTCGCGGACGCTACGAATATAGGTGCCAATATCCTGCTCCTCCAGATAACTCTCGTAATGGAGCACGAGCAACGGGCGCTGTGAAAATGAATAACTCATACTTTTTTAGTGTAATTGTCGTTTCCGTTTTCTCAACGAATTTGTCATTTCTTATAGCTATTACTCCTGAGACAGCGCCCGTTCTGCACCGTTGGGAGCGGATGCTCCTGTGTTGATTTTCGGGATAATTGTTGGAAAGCCGCAGCTGGCCCCCCTCAGTGAATCGGCGTAGAAAAAAACCGCGTACTCCGCCATAACAGCAGAAGTCTGAGAAAACTTTTCCATAAAATTCCAGCGGGATTGGCGCCGCTAATTCGAATACATCGGCTACAATGGAATGCGAAAGAAAGGGCCTGTGAGTGAGAAACTGGACCTCTGCAGGAGTGAGTTATTTGATCGGCTGTCGGGCAGCCAGGTTGAACACGCCTGGCAACTCGGCTGTAAAACTTTTGCTTTTCATGGTGGTTGGGATCTTCCCAGTCCTGCCCCTGGCTGCGAGCACCTCAGCGCAAGACCGGCGCGAGCTCGAACGTCGGCTACGGCAGCCGGTTAGTCTCACGTGGCAAGGACAAGAGTTGGGCCAGGCCCTAATGCGTCTCGCCACGGCGCACCAGATTACGCTGTGGATCGATCGGCGAGTCGACACCGCGCAGCGGATCGATGCCAAGCTCAGCAATAGGTCCCTATTACAAGCCTTCCAGGACATTGCGGCGCAGTATCAACTTGGCGCGGTCCAATTTGGACCGCTCGTCTACGTAGGCCCACCGCATGCATCGCTAGAATTGGCAACGCTGTCTCGCCAAGCGCGCAAGGCCGTCAATAAAATTAGCCCGACTCGGCGGCACCGCTGGCTGAAAACAGAACCTCTCTCCTGGCCCCGTCTCAGTGAACCCAGAGCGCTGCTCGGAGAGTTGCTAAGCTCCGCCGAAATTCGACTTGATCACGACAAGGCGATTCCGCACGATCTTTGGCCGAAGCAAAGGTTGCCGCCCCTGTCAGTCGTCGATCGGGCGGTCCTCATCCTGATTGGCTTCGACTTGACGTGCCAGATTTCGCAGGACGGCAAGCGGCTCACCGTGATTCCCATCGGTCGCCCCTTGGTCCACACCAACCCGCCCGCCACCAACCGGCCGCGGGCTAAGCTGCGTCCTCAACAGGTCAAGGCCCAGCAGGTTTATAGCCTCAAGATTCAAAACCAGCCCATCGGTCGCGTATTGGATCAGCTCGCGGGGCAATTGGAGTTGGAGGTTAGCTGGGATCAGAGGCTGGTCGCCTCCCGCAATTCGGTACGAAATAAGATAATCTCGTGCGAAGTGCAGAATGCGGACCTGGATGAATTGCTTCAGGGCATCCTCGCGCCAGCCGGTTTGCGATTTCGTCGCGAGAATATGCGGATTACCGTTGAGGCCAGTGAGGCCTCCCAGCGCTCAGATTGACAAGTGGGCGGCTGCCACCGAAGGCTGTCACGGCCTCAAAAAAACTCCTCACCGGAACGAAGAGCGCGAGCCCGCACTTATCACACCACTATTCTGCTACGAATCAGCAACTTGCTCACTGGAGGGTAGAGCGCGTCTGCGACATCCACTTTCTCGACAGATTGCACAAGCGATTGGGCAACCCTTCAGCGGACCAACCGCTCAAGCTGCTCGCGAATCTCCGACTCGATCTTGCCCTTAAACATCATGGCAGAAAACGGCAAATCGCCATCCAACACAAGCTTATCGTCTTTGACTTCGATCTTTCCCTGAATCTTGATGCCGAATGTTTTGAAAGAAAATTCCAAACTGCTTCCCTCCCAAGACTGGTCCAACTCGCCGACCTGATCTTGAAACTTCGCCTCCAAGACTTCGGTAAATTTCTGCAGCCGCTGTTTCGCCTCATCGCCTGACAGCTGATGGGGGATTTCCAGATTGAGCTTCGGCACGTGTCGTCTCCATGAAGCGTTAGTTCGCGTCGTCGTACTCGGTACGGTCGCTACCATGCCACAAAGGCAAGCCTGCCTCGACGCGAGCAGCCATCACCGATAGTTTTTCATTGCTGCCCGGCATCGCTCCGGTCGAGTCGTAATTAATCTCTTGAACCTTCTCAGGTTCAAAATCCCATTCTCCCTGCCTGATCGCCTCCAACACCGACTTGCGGGCGCCATGTTCCACAATGGCGATGCCCATCTCGGCGCCACCAACAGCCGAGTCGGTCGTCAGAATAGCCGCCGATCCCATAGTTCTACTAATCGTCGAACCAGTTACCGGTTTGGTAGTCAAAGCCGGTTTAGCCATAGTGTCCGTCCCCACTTAACCGAATTTCCATAAAACAGCGACTTCTAACACACAATGAGTATCGTGGTTTCGGCACCCATGTCAAGCAATTACAGCTTTTTGGCAGGAGAACTACGAAGGTGAAATACGCTGCCCATACGACCAATAGAATGTACCGCAAAGAGCACCAAGAGCATTCAGGTGACTAGGGACCAAGCTCCCAACCCTACCCCGGCCACCGGTCGGCCATGGCACCGCAAAATCGCTCCACAAGGTCACGTCGCATAGCACTCGAGCGTCCGGCTTCGCACACGGCGCCACGAACCCCGATTAGATCAATCGGACCATGGGGCAACTGCCCAAGCGTCTCCTGTACGAGTCCGCCGGCAACAACCGTCTGCAACCCCGATTTTTTTGCCAGTTGGAGGATTTCTCCCAGCGACTGGCGACTTAGATACGTGGGCAGGGAAGCACCGTGTTTGCTGAACGTATCAATCAGCAGGTAGCGACAAGAACAGGCGCTCGCCAGAGAAACGATTTCCAGCGGTGGCGGCGCTTGGGCCTGCTGAGCATCCGCGTAAACAACCGCAACAAGTTCTTTTTCCGCCGCACGTACCTCCTGGGCCGCCTCGGTCCAGCGCCGCATCCAATTATCCTCTCGTGTGCATTGCGACAACCCTAGCTTAACCACACTGATCTCAGGCACCTCAAGCAAGTGGCGAGCGCGAGAGTCTGCCCAACTGGTCAATTCGCCCAGTGCCGCAGACAGGGGCCGACGAGCAGACACCGACGCAACAATCGCCCTGGCCACCTCAACCTCGACTGCCCCCAACGGCCCGGCCAGGGGCTCCTTCATGTCGATCCAATCTGCCCCACCTGCCAACGCGATGCGTGCTTCCGCTGCACTGCGAATACTCACCAGCAACTTGGGTGGCTGGGCTAGGCAAGAAGTTGTTTGTCCGGGCGAGTCGATACCAGTGAGCTCATAGCTTTTCATGGGGCGGGCTCTCGGCGACCCAAAGCATGTTGCTCTTGGGAGACTTCTCGCAAGCGATGATTGAGCCCGCGCAGCAACTCGGTTGTCAGGGGTTCGCACCAAGCACCTCGGATCGTGATGTAGCCCTCTGCCCATTTTCCGAGTGCCGCCTTGATTTCTCGATGCTGCCATTGTGGGTCGCGCTGCGAGAGGCGGGCAATTAGATTGACCGTCTTCGTGTCGCTCCTAGTCACACCTTGCAAATGGGCCGGCCCCTCGCCTAGGAAAAAGGCTTCGACTACACAGACAGGGACAGCGAACGGGGCTCCCCACTTGAGATAAAACAGCGCCCAACCGTCCCGGTAGGCTACACGGGGTTGCCAAAGCTGGCGGACCAATCCAACCATCAGCAAGCCAGACGCGACCACGCAGGCAATGCCTAGCTGCCGGACCAGCAAGAAACGGTCGGTGCCCAAGGCCGCGAATCCTAACAAGCAGAGCGCCGCGACAGGCATCATGGCCAGTAACAGGACCCTTCGATTGGAATGTAACCAAACTTCCAACATGCGTGACACAACAGACCTAACTTTTTGGCAACCCAACAGGGCTCAATCGATTCTCCAGGACTCTATGGTTGAGTATACCGATCCAGGCCGCTTGCAGAAAGCGGGCCACCTGGCCCACTAAGTCGTATCGTAAGAATTGGAGCGAAAACGGCGCCTACCGATGCTTGGCAAGTCACTGTTCGCACTGCGGACAACGCTTAGTGAACCAGCGCGAACGGCATAAACGCAAGTCTGGCAAGGACTGCCGCGACCGCAAACGATTTTATCCTTCCCCGGGAATTCTCAAATCTTTTAGAAATTCTGCCTACAAAGCATTTTTCTGCCCTAGCTCTTGGACTCAAAAACTCTGGACACAGTGTCGCGGTGCAACTCAGGCGACGGACCGTTCTACTGGGGCCGTAAGCAGCAATGAGGCGCTCCCAACTTTTCGCCTACATGGGATGTGGACGGTTGGCCCGCAAAAATGCAGCGGCTCGCTGCAGCCGACAGAAGATTTCGGTCATCTGCGACCTAACTTTTCAAGTAAAACAGTATCCAGCGTCAATCCTTCCTGCTGACTGCTAGTAGGCCGTTTTCTGGCAAGGTATGATCCAGGCGGGGTACTGCCATTCGACGTTTTTACCAACAGGCATAGACGGCCGGGCGGTCACTTCGTAGTCTTTCCAATCGTATTGTGCGCCGGTTCCTTCGCTTAAAGAGGGAAGGGGAAGGCTGTCGCCAAAGTGAGAAACAAGTAACAACGCATATGGCAGGCATGACTTCTTCAGTGGAAAATGGCGACTTGGGAAATAACACCTTGGAACCCGCCAAGAACAATAAAGTCGTGTGGGCGATGGTGGCAATCCTTGCCGTCTACCTTCTTGCCGCACTAGCCGACCTGCCTCAACGGGCCACTCAAATAGCCGTCGAGGCGCACACTGTCGATTCGGCTGCCAGCGGCACCGTGCACGACGCTCTCGACCATGCAGTACACCATGGGGCTCTTGCCGGCGCAAACGCTAGTCTTGGGACTCCGTCCGTACCGCCCTATTGGAGCGTGACCCCGTTCGTGCTCTTACTGGCAGCCATTGCCCTCTTTCCCCTTATACAGGTTACCGAACATTGGTGGGACAGTAATGCCAACCGTTTTAAGGTCGCTGCGGTGTTGGCTGCGATAACACTTTCTTACTACGCCTTTATTCATTCAACATCTGTTGAAGCGCACTGGCCATCCCACCAGGTCATAGCGGCTGGCGAAAGTTTCTTCCAAACAGGGTTCGTCGGCGCAGTCCTGGGAAATGCACTTCTCTCTGAATATGTGCCTTTTATTGTGTTGCTATTTAGCCTGTACACGATTGCCGGCGGAATTCGCATCGAAGGTGACCTCCAGGCCAACCCAATGACCAACGCTTCGTTCATGGCCGCAGGAGGTTTGCTAGCCAGTTTTGTTGGCACAACGGGCGCGGCAATGCTGCTGATTCGGCCGCTCTTGGAAACCAACAAGGAACGCAAACACGTTAGCCACACCGTCGTCTTCTTTATTTTCATCGTTTGCAACTGTGGCGGTTGCTTACTACCGATTGGCGATCCTCCCTTATTCCTCGGCTATTTGGCAGGGGTCGACTTCACGTGGACGCTTGGCCTTTGGGAAGAATGGTTGTTTGTAAACGGCTTATTGCTGCTGGCTTACTGCGTGGCCGACCAATTCTTTTTCTACCCTCAGGAATCGCTTCGCGACATTAAACGTGACATTACGCAAACACGCCGGTTACAAATTAGTGGACTGGCGCTGAATGGGCCTTTGCTCTTGGGAGTGGTGCTTGCGGTTGCCCTTCTGGATCCGAAAAAAGAGGTGCCCGGCACCCACTGGCACGCCTGGATGTACCTGCGTGAAGCAATACAACTGGCGCTAGTGACGCTCGCGCTTTACCTTGGCAGCCCCCGTCTTCGCCAAAAGAACGACTTCAACTATCACGCGATCGTGGAGGTCGCGGTGCTGTTTCTGGGTATTTTTGTCTGCATGCAACCCGCACTGCAGATTCTGGCGGAGAAGGGCGAGGTCCTTGCCAAGTCGCTCAGCCCGGCGGGCTTTTTCTGGGCCACGGGCGGACTATCGGCCTTCCTCGACAATGCTCCCACCTATCTGGTCTTCTTCATGTCGGCCCAGGATCCCACAATGATGGGCGCTACCGGCGGAGTTCCCGAGATGATTCTGCGTGGTATTGCCTTGGGAGCAGTCTTTATGGGAGCGATGACTTATATCGGAAATGGGCCGAACTTTATGGTGAAAGCGATCGCAGAAAAGTCGGGCGTAAGAATGCCCAGCTTTTTCGGCTATATGATGTATAGCTCTGTTGTATTGCTGCCGATCCTGGCGTTGATGCACTGGCGCTACCTCCCTCCAGAAGACGCAGCACCACAGACAAAGCAAGTGGTGGTGGCAGCCAGCAGCCAACAGACGCTAGCCGGTGTTCAGCAGGCAGCAGCCGGCACGCCACCTACACGAACGACCCCCTGACCCGCCACCACAGTCTCCGCTCGCCCCTCCACGGGTGCAAAGCCGACCGCCAATCGCAGACGCCCCAGCCCCCCGCTAGACGACGTCCTCAAACCTCAGTGGGTCGGCCTGCTTAACATCGACGATGCGGATTGATTTCTTTCCATCCAGCAGATCGTAAATCAGATTGCCAACCAGTTCAGCCCGCCAACCAGTCGCAAGTACAGGCGGGCATCCGTCGCGATCTTGCCCGTAGCCCATGTGGTGAGCAATCAATTCCCGCACATCGCTCGCGGTACCGACCATGCTGGCCGCAATCTCGGCGCGGTGGCAAATCGTTCCCAGCGCCGGAGCAAGAAACTGCCCAACTAGGCTCAGTTGCGACGGCATGCTTTTTCGGGGCGACCTCGGCGCATACTCAGGCGGCGCTGCCAGGCCACGCCTGACACACTCGGCCAATTCATCGGCCTTCCGTCTCACCGAGCTACGTTCCATTCCTCGAATGGCCATGATTTGTTCCGGATTATCCACCTTGCGCTTGGCAAGCTCTACAATTAGGTCGTCGCGCAGTAGACGTTTCTGGGGGTAATTGCGTCGGCGCGCCTCCTCATATCGCCAGTTCCACAGTTCACGGACAATGGCTAAATTGCGCGGGCCAAGTCTACCAATCCCAGAAGTCCGGCGCCAATCTCTTCGGCCCAGTGCACTTACCACTTCGTTCTGCCAGACCATCATCTCGTCTTCGAACCAGGCTCGTCTCCCATGTTCGTCAAGCAGTGCCGTCAGTCTCTTCTGCAGCGGTAGCAAATAACGAACATCCTCCAAGGCATAGTTGATTTGAGCGTGGGTAAGCGGCCGTTTCCTCCAGTCGGTACGCTGCTCTCCTTTGGCCGGTTGATGCCCTAAAAATCGACTTACGACTGATCCATAGGCAGAAGGATAATCATGACTGCAAAAGCCGGCCGCGATCTGAACATCAAACAGGCGTTTTGGAACGGCTTGGATCGAGCGATGAATAAAATTCAACTCCTCTCGGCCCGCGTGAAGTATTGTGACATGGTCTCCCGTGCACAACATTTTCCAAAACGGCGTTACATCTTCGATCGCCAGCGTGTCGATCGCGGCGCAGTCGTCGTGCGTTGCGACTTGGATCAGACAAAGTTCTGGGTAGAACGTATCTTCGGATACGAACTCCGTGTCGATCCCAATAAATGGGGCCGATTCGAGGCGCTTGCAGAGCAAAGCAAGCTCCGAGGTGTCGGTAATAGTCGGTGTAGGCACAGCGCGCGTTTCAGGAGAAGGTTCACCGAGGACAAGCAAATCCAGGTTACAGCGAATCGCGCCATTCTACGGTGGGTGGCCTAAGATCGATAGCCCATGAAACGCCGGATGGCGAATCCTCTCTCTTTCGATCCTATGGGGTTCCCGCCGGCGCAGAAAAATCCTGGGGCAGCACAGCAGCCCCGGATCACAGACCTGCGGCAAGCCCGCGCTCAGCCCGGCCCACCGCCCACCTCTCATTAGCGCAACTGCGTCCCACTCTGCTCCGCCGCATAGGGCGTCTCGTCTTTGTCCCAGCGGCACTCATCTTCATAGAAGCGCGTGGTCTCTTCGACCGCCAGTTTGATTTCCATCTCGCGGCAGATCGCTTCTGCCCGAAAGACATGGGTGCCTGCCCGTGTCGCAGTAGCGCAGATTTGGAATCGCACTTCATCGTCAGGCTGCAGAGTTCTGATAGGACGGAAAGTCACGCGCCCATCTCGAGTTGAGAACTCGGCCCCTTCCACAGTTGTCGGATCAATACCTTCTGAAAACAATCCCACCACACTTACATTCTCCGCGGCAGACTTGCCGCGATTACGGACGCAGATATCGTAGGTGACCGATTCGCCCACGGGCGACGGTCCAGGAGGATCGCTCACACTGAGTTTCAAATCGGCAAATGCCACAACTTTTGTCTGAAATCGTTTCATATCCTGCAAGTCGCCGCTGTCTGTTCGAGCTGTCAATTCAAATTCGTTTTCGCCAGGACGCACAAGTTCGCAGCGAACCTGCATGAATTGCTCTTCGTCGATATCGATGCTGGTGAGCCGCCAGGTGAGCACGCCCGTCTTGGCATCGAGAGAATGACCCTCGCTGGCTGCAACGACTTTGGCATCGGCCGGAATTTTCACCTGAAATTCAACCGGATCAGTCGTCGCAGTTCCCGGATTCTTTACCCGGAAATAATAGGAAGCCACGGTACCTGCATAATTGTTTTGCGGCCCCCGGCAATCCACAAGCAATTCAGGCTTGAGGCACAGAACTTTTTTGACCGCCTCCGCATCCAAACCACCAGCAGCAGTGGCACTAGCATCGATCGACAACTGGCCGGCTTCGCGAGCGGTCAACTCAAGTTCGATTTCTCTCTGCTCGCCAGGCCCCAAACCACCCACATGTTGGCTGGCTGCCGACTCAAGCGTGCCACCCGGAGGTATCAATTGAACTGTAATATTCTCGGCAGGCCCTGTCCCCGGATTACTTAGAATCAGCACGTAGCGTTGGGGCTTGCCAAAAAGGACTTGCTCCGGACCACTGAGCGATATCTCTAGCTTTGGCTCCTGCACCTCCACCAGCGCGCCGGCGCGGCCCGGCGCCTGCTTCCATTCGACTCCCAAATTGAGCGGCCGACCGCTGCGGGGAATAATCCGTAAACGTAATGATTGCGAAGAATTCCCAGCAAGTTCGCTAAGCTTCCACTCCAGGGCTCCCGGCGAACCGTCCGCCGAGGTGCGCTGAACCTCGCCGCGGCTGGACGTGACAGCAACGACTTCTGCCCACGCAGGAACGTGAATCACCGACGTAAGCTCTTCTGCAGTCGTATGGCTGGTATTTTCCAACGTCACCTGATAACTGGCTTCGTGACCCACCAAGATGCTGCGCGGTCCCTCAACATGGGAGACAATCACCGGCTGCCAATAGCTCTCATGAAAAGCATTGGCACCGATTGTCTGCCGCGCGGGCTCAGGAGTCTTGGAAATCGTCGGCGCCGACTCTGACCGATGCCCTAAGAAAGCTTGTTCCGAAAACCTGTCGACCGAATTGCTCGCGTTAGGTGCCGCGCGCATAGACTGGGAATCAGCCAGGTCTGGAATAGCTATCGGCTCAACAATCTCCGCAGGACCTGGAGGTCCAGCGTTCGGCTTGGTGGTGACGCGCGGGACCGATGAAGATTCCGAATCTGACTCGAACACCTCTGGGGCCTTAACCTCCCGTAGTGATTCCGGCATCGGCCTCTGCACAGGCGGTTCTTGGAAACGGGGCGGGGCAAGGTCTGGCTCGCTGGTAGCTTCCGCATCCGTTTGCACTTCATCCAACAGCACTTGGCGCAAGTCGATGCTCGAATCCCCAGCCGGCGCCACAGAAGCTTTGGATGGAGCTCTGCGATTGGGTTCGGAAGCCCGCCTACTAAGGCGAACTTCTGCGAGTGCGCTCTTGCCGTTTTCTTCAGGATCAGGTTCCTGCAGATCAGCCAATTCACCGTCGATTTCCTCTTCTTGTCCAATCACTGGCGACCGCTTCGCTTGGGAGCTGGAAGAAGATTCCAACGACTTGGGATCGCTCGCTGTCACTGAGGCAACCGGCAAACGGCGCGCTTGCGAGGTAGATGGATTTTTAGGCGCCGCACCTCCCCGGGAAGCAAACGCTGACGGATTCGAAATACTGCCCGCCCGCTTGCGCGTCGCCGCACGCATTTTTGCGGCACGATTTTTCGGCTCACTGGAGAGCTCTCGGGGACTACTTGGCTTACGTCCGAACAGACTTTCGGAAAGCAAGTCGAGAGGCTGTAACTTGGGCAGGAGCGGGCTGAGCGAGGATTTGGCGGGGCTCTTGCCGCTAGTTTTTGCTGGTCTTTTTTTTCCGCCCCGCGGTGCCTTTCGCGAACCTTGCGGGGGCGTCTGCTTGGGCTCTGAAACCTTGTGTAGAATTGAGTCTCTCAGAGAGCCCAGACGGCCGGTAATCGAGCTGTGATTAGCCGACGAGGCCCTACCTTCTTGAGCTACTCCGGAAGAGACAGAGAGTCCACCGAAAATCAACAAGATGATTCCGGCAATCGTTCCACCAGACCGAGACATAGTCGCATCCCTGCGCAAAGAGACCTTAGTAAACAGTGTCCCCCCGCAAGAGCTTATCGGTTGCGGGTGCTGGGAAAGATAAACGGATCTCCTGTAAGTTTCTGATAAAGAAAGGTGAGTAGGCTGCGCAGTCTAAGTCGACCCGGATTGGGTTTGGATGTGGGAAATACCGTCATGCTGACTGAGCAATCGTGACCTCAAAGCCGAGATCTCGAATCATCGCGTAGTCCGCCTCAGGGACCTGCCCCTTGGTCGTAAGGTAATCGCCAACGAATATTGAATTGGCCGCGTAGAGCCCCAGCGCTTGCATACTTCGCAGGTGCAACTCACGGCCGCCGGCGATCCGAACTTCGCTCTGCGGGTTCACCAGCCGAAACATTGCTAGCACTTTGAGGCAGTAGCTGGGGGTCAACTCGTTCTGACCCGCCAGCGGCGTTCCCTCAATCGGATTAAGAAAATTGACGGGAATCGACTCTACTTTGAGTTGGCGAAGCTCGAAGGCCATGTCGACCACGTCCTCGGGCCGCTCGCCCATGCCAACAATACCTCCGGAACAAAGTTCCATCCCTGCGCCACGAACGGCCCGTAGTGTCGCGACGCGGTCTTGGTAGGTGTGTGTCGAACAGATTTGGCTATAGAATTCGCCTCCCGTATTGAGATTGTGATTTACACGATCCACTCCACAGGCCTTGAGGCGCCGGGCCTGATCTGTGGTCAAAAGGCCCAAGCAGGCACAGACATCAAGATCAAATTGCTCTTTGATTTCTGGAACAATCTTTTCGACAGCGGCGATCTCCCGATCGGTGGGACCGCGGGCCGAAATAACGATGCAGTAGGTCTTGGCCTGCCGCTGGGCGGCCGCCCGCGCGCCTGCTAGCAATTCGTCACGACGAAGCAGGTTGTATCGTGGTATTTCGGACTGCGAGGTTTTCGATTGCGAGCAATAGGTGCAATCTTCCGGACACAAACCGCTCTTGGCATTCATCAAAAAATAGAGCTGCACGGTCTTGCCAAAGTAACGCTGGCGGACGCGATAGGCGGCATGCAGCAAATCGAGCAGCTCTTCCTCAGGGGCTGCCAAAATATCGAGCGCAACTTCCCGTGGAAGCGACTCGCCGGCTAAGGCTCGGGATGCGATCGCTTGCCAACGGCTTTCTTCGCCGCCGGCCGGCAGGGAGTCGAGAGATTTGGCACCCAGGGAAGACGACCCCGGGGTGACAGACTCAGTTGCTGGTGAATTGGCCATCGAGGGTACCACCGTGGTCAAATGATAGGATAAGCAAGCGCCCGCTACGGAACTGCGGGGGCCGGCCAAACACCCGATAGTATCTTTTCAATTCCTTAGTACGCAAGGTGGGCTGGGACTATCCAACTAGGCACGAGGGTCCAAAACGGTCAGAATGGCGATATGGGATACCACCTTATTCGCTACAGCCTGTTGGGAAGAATTGGGCGTTTCGTGTCGACCGATGCGACCCGCTACCCGCGGCATTCGCGGGTAATCCTGCGCAGCGACCGAGGTTTGGAGGTAGGTGAGGTGATTTCTGAACCCGAGTCCCGCGAAGCTGCCGCAACAGTGGATGGACAGATTCTGCGGCGGATGACCGTGGAAGACGACTTATTGCAGGCTCGACTTGAAAAAAATCGGCATGAGGCCTTTCAAGCCTGCTCGGATCTGCTTCAAGAAAGCGGCGTGCCGGCGTCGCTAATGGACGTAGAACATCTGTTTGATGGCACTGGGCTGTTCTTCTACTTTCTGGGCGAAGTGCCTCCGGAGACCTACACACAGCAGCTGGCAGCCTCTTACGAAACGACCGTGCAGTTTCGCAAGTTTGCTGAAACACTCTCGGAGGGTTGCGGTCCGGGTTGTGGCACAGAGGCGGCAATGGGGCAGGGAGGCTGCGAAAGTTGCACCTCCTGTGCAGTGGCCGCCGCGTGTGCAACTAAGAAGAAGTAGCAGCTCAAAGTCCCTCCTGAGCTGGAACGCGGTCCATGCAGGGAGCGGCCAGTCCAAGGACGAGCATTCATCGGGCAAGCGGCCTTAGCGGGATGTGCATGTGCGCGGGCTAGCCTAACGCACCTAGTGACGCCAAGAACTCGCTCATCTCGCCGGCGGCGTGATCGTCGCCCTGCTCACGGGCCTGATCGATGCCCCGACGCAGTACGGCCTTGGCCTCGTCCATCCGGGACAATCGTGCGAACTGTTGCCCAGCCATGAAGAATGCCGGGACATAGGGCGGCGTTTCCGTGATTAGCTCTTCAAGCTTCGATAGGCTGGCATCATGCTCACCCTCCTTCTCGAGTTCCATCGCCAGGCTGTAACGCAAAAAAATATCGGCTGGATCCTCTGACAACATGGATTCGATCTTTTCACGTCGTGACGGCATAGTATTTCTATTCCCTAGAGATTTCCGGTAATCCGTAGCAACTTGCCTTGTTTCGCGTTTTCGCCCGTCCCAAAGGCAGTTACATAAAGAGCGCCATCACTGGTAAATGCCAAGGCCATGGGCCGTGTGACCGCAGCAATTCGTACTGCTCGACAAGCTTGCCTGCCGCTCCTGCGCACATCGTCCAATCGATAGACGCCGCCCGCCGACTCATCCGCCCAGGCGAAGTCGGCCGCATACAACTGTCCCGACGGGCTGTAGGCCAAGGCCATGATATCATGAAGGCCGGTGGGCAAACTCATGACCTGCTCGCCAGTCGCTGGTATGTAATACGTCAGCGCGCTGTCTCCAGGCATTTCAAAACTACCGATTTGAGCCACCACTAAGAACTGGGGCCGCGGCCGGGAAATCATGGCAATACCTCCTGGAGCACCACCACCTAAAGTGCCTTCTGACTGAAGCGGCTGCAAGGTGGTCAAACGGTAGTCCTGAAGTCCTGCCTTGAGCATATTGCCTTGATCGTCATCACCCCCAACCGCCACGTACACCATGTCATCAGTTTTGACCAGGGAGAGAAAGTTAACATTCCCCGCATCGGCCCCGGGCCGATTCCGAAGTGGACCGGCCGAATCGCTCCGCGCGGTCGCATCCAGAATCTCGCTGCCTGCAGGCAAAGTGTAGACGCTCAGCAAGTCCGCGCCATCCGCTTGCCCGCTGTCCCCTACGATGAGTTTGCTACGGGCTGTCAAAAAGACCAACCCGAGGGGGCCAACGCGATAGGCCATTCGCTTGTTCAGGCCATTGGTCGGAAACCCGACGATGACCGGGCGAAAATCTTTTGGGTGGGCTGTCGACAGTTGGAGAATACGACCCGCACCACTCTCGGCAAGAAACAATTCGTCCGGGCCCTCGCCACCGCGCAGCGGCCGCGCCGCCAATCCACACGGGTTGTCCAGATCGCTCAAGATCGTATCGACCAGAAAATTAGCCGATTCATCCCCCACAGACATCGACCGCAATTCCGCCCCGGACAACTCGCCCGAAGCCAATCTATCTGCAGCCAATTCACCTGTCGCCGATTTGCCCGTCGCCGATTTGCCCGTCGCCGATTTCACCGCTAGCAATTCACGGGCACGCAATTCATTAGCGACAATCGGCCCTTGCCCTGCCGCCTCGGTCGCGCCGAGGCTCAGGACAGCAATACCCATGGCTCTCAGGAGCGGCTTCAAAACTCGATCCTCCATGCAGGGAGCCCCTACTCAATGCGTCCCTTCATAACTAGTAATCTTATCCTCATGCTCAAGCGTTTGCCCAATATCGTCCAAGCCATTAAGGAGGCAATCCCGCCTGAAGGAGTCTACTTCAAAGGTTGTTGAAAAATCATGACTGTCGCCGACCGTACAATTGTTGAGATCGGCAGTCAATTCATAGCCCGGATATTTCTCAGCGCGACCAAACAACTGCTCAACAATGTCTTCTGGCAACCGTACCGCCAGCATTCCGTTCTTGAAGCAGTTATTGTAAAAGATGTCGGCAAAACTGGGTGCAACGATCACTCGGAATCCATAGTCTTCGAGCGCCCAAGGAGCGTGTTCTCGACTGGAGCCACAGCCAAAATTGCGCCGAGCGAGAAGCACACTGGCGTCTTTGACACCGGGCTGGTTTAATTCGAAATCAGGATTCGGCGAGCCGTCATCCAGCCTCGCCCAATCCCAAAACAAAAATTCACCAAAACCGGTTCTCTCAATACGCTTGAGAAATTGTTTGGGAATGATCTGATCTGTATCGACATTGGCCCGATCCATTGCGGCAACCAGACCTGTGTGCTTCGTAAAGCACTTCATGCTCAACTCCATTGCCGGATATCGACAAAATGACCGGCGACGGCGGCAGCAGCGGCCATCGCTGGCGAAACCAAGTGGGTACGTCCCCCTTTGCCTTGGCGACCTTCGAAGTTACGGTTCGATGTCGATGCACACCGCTCGCCAGGCGATAATTTGTCCGGATTCATCGCCAAGCACATACTGCACCCGGCTTCGCGCCAATCAAATCCCGCCTCCCTGAATACGTGGTCGAGGCCTTCAGATTCAGCTTGCTTTTTCACCTGGCCACTACCGGGCACAACCATAGCGCTCACATCGTCAGAGACCTTGCGCCCCTTCGCAATTTCAGCGGCCGCGCGCAGATCTTCAATGCGAGCGTTCGTGCAGGAGCCAATGAACACGCGATCCAATTTCAGGTCGGTAATGCGTTCCCCACCCTTCAGGCCCATATACTCCAAGGCGCTGGCGGCCGTTTTCTGCTCGGTTGGATCTGCATAATCCATGGGCTTGGGTACAGTAGCATCAACAGATGCGACCAACCCCGGATTGGTTCCCCAAGTTACCTGGGGAGCAATACGGGCGGCCAAAAATGTAAGCGAGCTATCGTACACAGCTCCCTCGTCGGTGGGCAACTGGCGCCACCGCTCCACGGCAGCATCGAAATCTTCGGGGACCTCTGGGCGTCCACGCAGATAGTCGAATGTTTTTTCGTCCGGAGCGATCATTCCCGCCCGCGCGCCGGCTTCGATCGACATGTTGCAAACCGTCATGCGGTTCTCCATCGTCAGCTCCCGAATCGCTTCTCCGGTATATTCCACGCAATAACCCGTTCCGCCATCGGTGGTAATCTTCCCAATCAAGTACAGAACCAAGTCTTTGGCGCTAACTCCCGGGCGCATTTGCCCGTCGACGCGCAGCTCAAGTGTTTTCGGTTTATCCTGCAGCAAGGTTTGCGTGGCCAGCACATGCTCGACTTCACTGGTACCAATTCCAAATGCAAGTGCCCCAAATGCGCCGTGGGTTGACGTGTGGCTATCACCACAGACGATAGTCATCCCCGGTTGGGTATAGCCAAGCTCCGGCCCAATCACATGCACAATGCCTTGGCGGGGGTCATTGAGATCGTAGTATTGGATGCCGAAATCATTACAATTGTCGCGCAGCGTATCGATCTGCCGTTTCGAAATGACATCCAATATGGGCAAGCTGCGATCGGTGGTCGGCACGTTGTGGTCGGCGGTGGCAACCGTGCGTTCAGGACGCCGGACCACCCTCCCCGCGAGGCGAAGACCTTCAAAGGCCTGGGCACTGGTGACTTCATGGACCAATTGCAAATCGATGTAGAGAATCGTCTGCCGGCCCTCTGCAGCGTGGACAACATGATTGTCCCATATCTTTTGGAACAGGGTGCGCGGCTGATTTACGGAGTCGGTCATAGCTCGACAGAAGAAGGGGAACTTAAGTAGCAACTCGGAACCCACTATTCTACGCTCGGGCAGCGTGCGCAGATAGTGGGTGCGGTATCAAGGTAGGTAAGCCTTGCTCCTGGCCTTTCGCCTTTCGGAAATCAGATTACGCCCCTTACGTGGCAATGCGACTGCGCCCCTCGGTACGCGGTGTTGCTAAGCATCCCTCACCCGGACACCATTTTCAGCGATTTTACCTTCATTGCCTGACGCTCCGGATAGCCTTACACGGACGCCAGACGGCGGGGCCACTTGTCTTGCTGTGGCACACGCTGCCTAACATTGCCCGCAAGGCAAGCGCATCTTGAGCGCACCTGTCGAGCTCTTTTTCCAGACGACGGAGAATCTGGTAACGATCGTTTGGCCGAACAAGCTGGCAATGACTCGATTACCGACGGCTACGATAACGATTTTCTAAACAACGGTAACGGTCGAGACCAACTTCATGGAGGAGCGGAAAATGACCAGTTGTTTGGTGCAAACAGCAGCCTGTACAGTGGAAGTGGTATAGATGCGCTCTTCAGTCAACTTGGTGACGATCTGCTAAACGACAGCAGCGGCACAAACTTCCTAGACGATGGCCATCCGATTACGCCATCTTACGTTTCTCCTTCTTAATTCCATAACCTTTCGCGGAGATTTACCCCTCTTGTGAATGATCACGTGCGCAGCTGCCGTGGTGGCGAGCCACTTCTAGGGCGGCATGCCTTCATATAAAGTGGCCTCGCCCAATACGCGAAATCCATCTCACGACAGATCGCCAGGATTCAATGCCTTTCCATCGACAATGATGATCTTGAAGTTGTGCTTGTTCAACGTCAACGACTCAAACCTTCAAGGCGTCATTTACGAGGCCGAACAGCCAGCAGAGAAAGACTTGCAAAAGCCAACAAGACAATCGACATGGGCTCTGGCACCGCCGACACCGCAGCAAGCGATGAGGAACCGAATGACCCCAGGAAGATGCCCAGATCCAGGCTATCTACCGGCGATGTCCCGTTGAGCTCACCCGTTTCCGGAGTCGCGGTGGTACCAAAGTTCCCCAGCAAAATGCCAAGATCCAAGCTGTCGACAACACCGTCCATGTTAAAATCGGCTGGGTTATTGGTGGACTCGATATTCCCAACAATGGTGACCGGATTGCTCGCATCATCCGCCTGCCAGCCCATAACTGTCCAGCTGGCGCCGACCGTGTCGTTCAACGTTACACGACCAACCTCGAACGTGCCGGGATCACTCTGAAAAGTGCCACTGGTAAGAGTCCAGAGGATATTGAGCGTCTCGTCATCGAACGTAAACACCGAACCCGGGGTAATGGTGCTGGCTCCAACTCCTGGGACAAGTGTCGCACCCTGAGCATGGGTAAAGGCACCCATAGTGACATAGGAGTCAAACGGCAGTGTCGGGTTGGCCCCAAACAGAGCTGGATCGGGCTCGGTATTGGTTCCAGAACCATGCTGAAAAATGCTGCCCGGCCCACCGTCGGTCGTGAGAATCATCTCAAAAACGGATAGGTCGGAGTCGACGGTGGCCAAAATATCGTATGTCGTAAACCCTGCCGGAACTCCCGTCTGGTCGGCAAGCGGTTCCATCGTCATGGTCATCGGCTGAATATCAGTAGCGATCGCACCTTCGATCGTCTCCGAATTCGCATAAATTCCAGACTGCTCGCCACGTACTTCGTAAGTGGCTGTTGCCCTGTTTTGCATGGTAACTCGAGCCACCCGATGGGTACCCGTACCACTATCAAACGTATCGTTTGTACGGCTCCAGGCGATATTGAGATCCTTATTATCAAAGGTCAACACCGCACTCGGGTCGAGCGTTGATGCACCGTCCGTCACAACCCCGACCGGAGCCGGATAGCTAAAGGCACCGGGTGCCATGGTTACATAGGTGTCGAACTCCAGGTCAGGATTTGCGCCGAAATCCGCCGGATTGGGCTCGGTATAGGTATTCGCAGGCGCACCATGCTGGTAAATGCTGCCCGCCCGGTCGCCACTAAAAATAAATTCGAAGGAATCGACATCGCTGTCGACGGTGGCCATCACATCAAACGTGCGATAGTGCTCGGGTATGCTCGGATCGACAACGGGAACAAGCGCTAACGTTACCTCCTGTTCTTTCGCAAAAACAGTGCCGGTGTTGTACTTGTACAGCTCGCCAGTTCCACCCGGCAACGTCACATTGAGGGTATTGCCCGTCAGGTTCACGACTTCTACTGCGCCGGTCGCGCGGTCTAACTTCTGCAAGGAGGTTACGGAACCGTCGAACGTTACCGAATAATCAAGTGCGTCGGTCGACGCAATGTTCGCATCGAAGTTCAGGTTGGTCAGCATGAAGTATTCGTCGCCCTTATCGTCATCAAAGTACCCGATCATGCCGTCCGTATAAGCGCCGGCAGGGCTAGTAATCTGGATATTTGTCATCTGCGACTGCACGGCACCCGAGGCATAGGCGGGCATCTCAGACGGCACGGCTGTCGCCGTACCCTTCTTGATGTAACGCACACCCGTGCTATCTAGGAACTTGAGCGACTTGCCCAAATTGGCAACTTCCGCGTTAACCGATGCAATGTCATCGTAATGGTCATTCACGTTTCCCGTCGTATTGTCGACCATGTTTGGATTGCCTGAAAACAAATTACCAGGACCGTCGTACCGAAAGTAATTGATGGCCTTGTGTCCGGTGGCCAGCGCAGAGAATACGCGCATCCGCGCTTCCGAGCTACCCGTGGTAGGCCCCGCATTGCGACTGATCGACCCGGGGATAAAGGTTGCGTAGGGCAAGTCATAACTTGCTGCCTGGGCCGCGTTGCGCGCGAGCATCAGATTGTTGTAGTGGGTCGTGAGTGTCGAACTGGCAACCGAACCGGACAGGTTGGTATAGTTTTGATAATTTAAAATGTCCGGCTGAGCCGCCGAAATAAACCCATTCACGTAGTTTGTATAACCGCTGTTGGAGGAGCCAAATGCGCTGTCGCTTCGCGGCAACAAGGTTCCCCAGACAGGTAAATCGAAGGTCCCAATTCCACTCGCTGTGGCGTCGGTGCCATTGGTAAGTTCCCTTAACCAGGACGCCGCAGCTCCTGTATTTGACGCCTGCGCACCGGCAAGATAATCATCCGCAATGTGCCAGCCCAAGAGCACCGAATTCGGCTTGTTCAGGGCATTGATATAGCCCACTTGGAAACTGACAGGGTCGTCATTATAGCCTAAGTTTGCGGCCCCAACATGGTGCCACGGCACACCGGCAATCGAGAGATTGTCCATCTCCGAGTTGCCGCTCCACCCGGCATTCAAGCCAGCCCCATAGAACAAGGTCGGATCCTGCAGGTCCGTGGGATCGCCCAAGTTTTCTTGGTGCCCCATGATCTGAAAGGGGTGCTGCTGGATCCATGTTTTGCCTATCGGCGCTCGCTCCGCAGCCAAAGCGGTTGGCACTGACAGGAGCGATACTACAATCACCAAGCAAGCCGATACCACCACTCGTTTCCTGTGCCGCCGGCAAACCCAACCCGTCAATCCGGCCAGGAACAACAGGGTGGATGTCGCCGGCTCAGGAACAGCGCTGGATGCCGCGAGCAAGTAAGTCGTACCAAGATTATTCAGCACCTCAGTGTAATCATCCTCATCTACGATAAAATCACCGGTCAGAATGCCATTATCGTAGGGGGCAATGTCACCCTGGCCCCAAGTAAGCTCCATACCCGAATCGCCCCAGTTGGAAAGAACCAGATTCAGGTCTATCACGTCAACAACTAAATCGCCATTCACGTCACCTGGCATATTTATGACGCTGCTTGTATCCGTCACCAAAACATTGTCAATGGTGGCGTTCACACCCATAAGAATCCCCGCATGCGTGAGGCTGGTAGCAGCAGGAGCACCCGTGATAAACTTGGGCTCATAGCTCTGATTGGCATCGTGGGGATTTCTTTCCCAAGTTGAACCCGCCGAGGGCGCGCGGTGCCTAGCCGACATCTTGATCGGTACTCCGCTGGAGTCCAATTCGACTTCCAGCGCGTATTGGAGCCAACCATCCACCGGAAGTACCGGATCCTTGTTGGCGTCGTCAATCGGAAAGATGCTGGGCCCTTCACCTACAGCATTAAAGCCGTATTCCAACGACGCGGTGGTGGTGGAAGGAATTTCCAGCCACGCCCTGAAACTGCTTGGCGCCTCCTGGACCATATCATCTTCACCAAGATAGAAAAATGTCTGGATTCCAGATGTGACTCTGCCTTCCATATTGACCATCGCAGACAAAATGACCGTGCTGTTGGCAGGGCCTGCCTGGTCCAGTGCTCGAGCATAACCGTGCTGCGGTCCGCCCTCCACATTGGTCAGCCCTTGGCTGCCACCAACGCCAGGACGCGCGTAGGAAGGAGTGGGAGGAGTGATGCCGCCGTAGCAGGGCCCGGCAGGGGTGCTGACGCACCCCAGCCCTTCTGCTGCAACGATATGCCCGAATTCGGTTAGGACCGAGGGCGACCCTTGGCGATAGTAATCAGTCCATCCGCTATTACCGATGCCATAGAGAGGATCCTGGTTGAATCGTTCCGACAGCAGATTCGTGAGCGACGGTTCGTAGCTTTCAAAATCTTCGAAAAATCCATTCCCATCTTGGGCCACGAACATGGCCATCAGCAGCGCAATTCCGACAGCACATAGCTTCTTCATTTTTTGTATCCCTCTATAATCATTAGTCATTACTACAAGAAATATATTCAACTCATTAGTACACAACTACCGATTCGAGCGCAGCGTCAATTCGGCGGGGCAGCCGATAGGGGCAAAAGCTGATAGGGGCAAAAGATAGGGGCAAAAGATAGGGGCAAAAGAATGACTGCCAACACCAACTCGTGCTACCCAATTAAGGTTGCAGAATCGAATCCAGCATATTAACAGAAAACAAGCCAACTGTAGGTGCCCCCACCAAACCAACAATTGCGTTCCGTCCACCCGATCGCCACATCATAGCTAACGGCACAAAGAGGCCTACCCACACTCTAGGCGCAAGGGCACCGCTGCCCTAATGATACAACTAACAATCCGTGCCCGGTGGAGTCTAAATAAACCTGACACAAATGTCAAGAATTTATCACAATTCCCTATGGGCACCATTGTTGAGAGACACAAAAAACAGTGCTACCTACTTCCTGGCCGAGGGAAGCCCCTTCCAGCAAACGCCCACCTGGGACTAATCAAACAGAAGGAGGCGAGATGTGACCAAACCTAGGCGTTAGGCCAGTATCGTCTAGCCATCAATCAAGTCCACCTTTTCACCCCTGCGTCCGTGTGTGCACCTCTGGCAATCGACGTCACCGCATTTTCCATAGCTATTGCCTCCATAGCTATTGCCATAGAGTGCCTGTAGACGACCTTTCGGATTCGCGACAATAAAAGACGGGTGGGGACCCGCAACGAGACGTTTCTACCCGGATGATCACTAGTCACTCGTGATCCCATATTCCTGCCGCGTATTTGGTCTCTCTAAAGAGCCGCTGCTTTTCACCCGTTGTCTCAAATTCTGCTTCCACTTTCTTCATTAACCGATTGATGCGTCGCCCTAACACCTGATTTTGAGCAAGCCCAAAAACATGGGCGAAACTATTAAGGCCATGGCGATTTAGGCATCGACCGATGGGCGCATGAAATATCCGGCCTAAGGCAGCCGCCAGCGAACGGCTTCAACATGCGGGCGCTCATTACCCTGCGGGGTCGTGGCGTAGGAATAAACGGAGATCAGTCCCCCTTGAGGCAGCTGGACCGTGTTGCCAAAGCCACCGCCAGAAGTCCAGCCCGGCTGGGTGTTTTCGTCGAGAATCAATACGTCGTTTTGGCAGTCAAATGTGTCGCCTCCGTCAGTGCTCAAGACAGCCCGCAGACCGAGCGGTGGGGTACCAGACCGTTTGGTGTAGGTCATTAGGGTTCGACCCTGGTGAAGGGACGTCACCCGTGGATACATCTGCCCGTACGGTTCGAGAGTTCCCGTATATTTGGGAAAGTCCTTCACGTTGCTCCAGGTCAAGCCTCCGTCGGTTGATTTAGTGAAGATCAACCGGTCAGCGTTGTCGTTGCCGGTCGGCTTCTCAGCATGCATGGCATACATTGGGCTCTCTCTGTCGAGGCGAATCCACTGCAATAGCTCCCCCGCATCGCTCAGGTAAGTGTAAGATTCTTGAAAGAAGCCCACCGCGTTGTCATACTCCATCTCCCTCCCCTGGTAGGTTGTATAGCCAGGCAGCTTCAGCCGGCTATCGGTCCAATGGAGACCTCCATCGGTCGACGTCAGCCAGCGGTTATTGATGCCGTTCGTATGATTTTCTCCGTAACGATTCGCACCAACCTTCAAACTGCCGTCGGGCATTTGCACAATATTGCGACTGGTGTGCGACCATTTGGCAGGCAATATTTCCTGCGACCAGGTAACACCGCCATCCGTTGACCGATTAATTGTCGCGCGACACGTACCGGGTGTCGGATTTTGCACGTCAGCCCGTATAATATGATTGGTGGTAAACGTTAGCCCGTGGGGGGTGCCGTCGTCGATTACGGTAAGCCAATTCTCGCGGCCTAGCAGTCCTTGCCCGGGGCCAAGCTCAATTTCCTGGGGGTCGGACCACGTCTTTCCTTCGTCGGCAGATCGACAGAGGAGACTATATTCATGGTATCCCTGACTTTTATCCCACCTAAAGAAGATCATTATCAACTCGCCGCCCGGTAGCCGGGCCAGGGTTGGCTTGTAGCCTTCCCCGATAGCGATCCGCTCGGCCGGCAACATTGCAGGTAGTCGGTCTGGACGCAGCACCCGAATTGGTCGTGACACATCAGACTTCTGGATCGGAGCAGTCTCGGCCGACGTTAGCCGGTTCATAAGACCGGCAAGCAGCAGGCCCACAAACGCAATCGTCACCCACCAGCGCAGAGTTGTAAGCAACATAAGTTACCCGAACGGAGCAAAGACCATGGACAGCGGCACACGCAACCGCCACAATTTCACGGTTCGCTAATCACTTCTTGGCCGTCGATCGTGGCCCGTGCTTTCCATATATCCCAATCGACTCCGTCGGAATAGAAAGCAACGTGGACATCGGTAAAAGCAACATTCACTCCACCCGGGTGGTTGCTGCGTGCGGCTGCGTATTCGTGGGGCCCCGGAAAGCTTGACGGGTCTGTGGGCGCACAAGGCATTCCCAATTCGGGCAGATCATCACACCAAATTTGCCAAATAGCATCGCCTCCGCTGGCATTGGGGGTAAGCTGGTGCGTGTAGGCGGCCGTTCCCATCCAGATGTGGGACCATAGACCGCGCAGGTCGCCTCGGTCTTCTCTACCGACAACATCATCCCTCTGCCCAGCAAGCAACTCGGAAACCATGATCGTATTGGATGTACCGTCAACAATCTCTGCCAGTTTACGGCCAAAGTTTTTGCTCTGAAAACGAAAAACACCACCGGAGTCCAATAAATTATCGTCGTAGGTCTGAATATGCTTCTTTCTAAAAAGGTCATCGTATTGCAACTGAAGCGGCGCGGCCAACGGAGCCTGTGTCGAGCTGCCATAGCAAGAAGCATAGTTTGAGCGGCCAAATCTGCCACCATTCGTTCTTAAGTCCCACGACCGCCCCTGCGAATTATCGCTGGGACAATTATAAGTTGCGATCTGCGATCGCAAGAGAGCCTCGTTTCCGTCCGTGTAGATGCGGCTGTCAAAATCATATTGGTTGTACAACGGACTGCCCTCAATAAAAGGCAATATGAGCAAGAACATGGAGTACTCCCGGCGTTCTTTGAAGACTCCACCAAATCCGCTTGGTACCATCTCCGCAAAGTTTGCACCCGCGGGTAGTCGGCGAAATTGGGATTCGAAGTTAGACACCGCGAGTCCAATTTGACGCAGGTTATTGACGCACTGGCTGCGCCGTGCCGCTTCGCGGGCCGCCTGAACGGCCGGCAACAGCAGTGCGACCAAAACCCCAATGATCGCGATCACTACAAGTAGTTCGACGAGTGTAAACGCAGCGCCGCAGGTGCTCGCCTCACTACGGCCCCTAGTGTGATGCTGCAATCCAAAGCCTCGACGCACTCTCTGCCTCATCACCATTTTGTGCCGCATGATCTCTGTCATCCAAACACCAGACTCCCAAGAGTCAACTCACCCTTTGTAAAAAGATGCCAATAGTAATTTTTGTAGTGACAGCTTATCCTACAATTACAGTCTTGACATCGCAACCTACGCGTCCTGACACCAAGAGCCGTGAAAAATCTTGCACCCGCAACGGGGTGGCGTCCTTCGATAGTGAACGGCTTTCGGAGTATGGGCCGTTGCGAAATACTTCAAGAAGTGAATTTCTGGTGATCGTCGTAATGTGTGCGCGTATGATGTGCATTTGAAAGGGTCATTGATGAAACAGGTTTTCAGGCATTCTGGCCAACAACGGCAACTGGCGGGGAGGCGGAAATACGGTCCGAAAATATCAATGAGTCCCAGACTGATTCAACCGGCATATGCCTGCGCGCTGGCACTGTCGATCTGCGTCACATTGTCGGCATGTGGAGGGAAGGGCGACAGGCGGGCCCTGGAGGGATCGGTAACCCTGGACGACAAGCCACTGGCCGCCGGCGCGATTGATTTCTTCCCCCTCCCCGGTACACGCGGGCCAACCGCAGGCGGCCAGATCGTGGATGGTCGTTATTACATCGCGCCTGACCGGGGCACGATGGATGGAACGTTTCGCGTCGTGATCACCGCCACGCGTAAGACCGGCAAACAAGTTTCCGACCCTACTGCGATTATGATGGATCCCAAGGCGAAGGGCGGGATGGTCGATGAGTATGAACAGTACATTCCCGCGAGTTACAACAAGAAAAGTGAACTGACTGCCAAGGTGACCGCCGACGGTCCCAACGAATTTCCGTTTGCCCTGAGCTCACAACGTTAAATTCAAATATTTTTTAGACCCTGTTGATCAAAACAGGTGGTTGATTCAATCATGAGCGCCAACATGCTCCCCTTAACAACGATTGAGAAGATCGCGATTAAGTTGGAGGATGATATCCGGCAACGTAACGTTCGTCCTGGCGACCGGTATTTGACGGCTTCCGAAGCAAGCAACAACCGTTTGCAAGGGTCGTCTCGTCGATGCGATTAACAGAAGAAGTCGAAATCTTGACAAAATTGCTATCAGAGGCCAGTGTGCCTGCCCAACACGAACCGCAGACGGTTATCATTCTCGTCAATTTTTCTGCTCTGGAGTGAACTTCTTGTGGGAGGCGCATTTCGTTTATTTCAGTTCGTCTGCAGCCTGATGGCTTTTAGCCTTTTGTTTCTTATTGGGTGGGGCGCGGAGAAAACAAGCGACGACAACGCTTCGCCTGGTCGGCTATTCTACAATCTGGACAGTACTGAATACTTTGTGGGGACTTTCGGACCTGTCACGCCAGCAACAATTGATAAGTTTGTGGATCTGCACGCGGCAGCCGGCGTTACCGATCTACTGATCAATGTCAATGCGCAACGCACAAACTATCGCAGCGATGTCTGGGAATCTATCTGGGACGGTTATGACCCAAATGCCGGTCAAGACCAGCCACTGTTTTCCGGCATTGAGCCGGCGCGAAGAATGGGGCCCGACGCTCACGAGGCGCAGTGGATCAAAAACACGTGGGCGCTACATGACAAAGGGTGCGACTATCCCAAGCGAATGATTGACCGCGCGCGAAAAAAACGTGTGTCGCCATGGATCTCGCTCCGCATGAACGACTCCCATCACCCGAATCGGCCCGACCACCCATACCATAGCACTTTCTGGAAGTCGCATCCCGAGTGGCACCTGGAACATGGATTGGATTACGAGCAACCCGCGGTGCGACACCACTACATGAATCTCGTCCAGGAGGTGTGCTCCCGTTACGACCTAGACGGTTTGGAACTCGACTTTCTCCGCTTTTGGCTCTACTTTCGAGATGGGCGTGAGCATGAAGGCGCGAAGCTCATGTTGACATTCATCGAACAAGCTCGCAGCTTGACGCGAAAAGCAGCAAAACGATTGGGACACCCGGTCGAGTTGGCCGTACGTGTACCGGGAAAGCCTTGGATCGCACGCCGGCATGGTCTAGACGCAGTCGCATGGGCGCGCGCTGGGCTGGTCGACCTGATCGTGGCGGGCTCGTTTTGGTTTTCAGTCGATACCGATATGCCAATCGAAACGTGGAAAGGATTGTTGGTCGGGACTGACGTGGATGTGGCGGTGAGCCTGGGAGACGGGATCAATTCGGGCGCCAGTGGGCGTCGCACGATGACCCACGAGGAAATGCGAGGCGTCTTGGCAAGCGGGCTGCACCGCGGGGCCGATGGAGTCTACTTTTTTAATCTTTTTACCGGGCCCTATCAGTACTGGCCACGCTGCGACTACGATCGATTATTGGCGGATGCCGGCTCTTACCAGGTACTCTGCAACAGTTCGCGACGCCATGCCCTGTCGATCACTGCGCCGTGGGCCGCGGGCGCGTCCCGTTCAGCACAATGGCTCCCCTTCACCGGCCGGCACGGTGTGTTTCGCCTGCACATTGGTCCTGAGCCACGAGCGGACGAGCGGACCCACATTGAATTGAAATTAAAACTGGCCGACGCGTCCTCACCACCCCGCGTCCACCTCAACGGTATTGGCTGCTCTTGGTCGAAGCTCACAGCTCCCGTCCATGTGCAGGCGGCTGGGTCGAAACCTCCCGAACTAGGCGACCGCCACATCTACGACGTGCCGGCATCGGCGGTGAGTGAAGGCTACAATCTGGTCGAAGTCTTTGCGGATGAGGACGTCGAGATCACATGGGTAGAGATTGTCGTGCAGTAGGGGAGCCGGTTGGGAATGAGCGCTTCTATTAGAGAAATTGAAAAACATCTTCACATGCTAAGCGTTGAGATTGGCAGCCGAGTGGCAGGCAGTCAGGCGGAGAAAAAAGCTGCCCACTCGGTCGAGCGCCACTTCCAGCGTCTAGGACTCGCTTCCGGGCAATTTCGCTTCCGCTTCCCCGACTACCTTCCTCAAACATGCCGCCTGGAGATCGTGAACGGCGAGAAACCGCGTCGCATAAGTTCCGCCCGTCCCATGCTGTACACGCCCAACACACCCGAGCAAGGCGTGACCGGCGACCTTGTCTTCCTGCAAACGGGTACTAGCTGCGACCTGCAGCAGCCCGGGTTGAAAGGGAAGATAGGTCTACTACTGGGGTCGCTTAACCTGAGGTCACCTGCCTTGCGCCGCCGCCTGATGAAAACGGGACTCAAGGCACTGGTGGTAGTGGACCATCGCACTCAGTACCGCACGCCGATTTCGGTAGGTGCCGCGCCCCAATGGATGCTCGACTTTGGTCTTCCTGTGGTGGGGGTGCCCCATTTGGTAGCCGTCGACATTCTAAAACAAGGGAAAACCAGGCTAAAACAAGGGAAAACCAGGCTCTCGGTTACCACCACGGGCCGACGCGTCGCGTCGGAAAGCCAAAATGTGTGGGCCGAGATTCCTGGCCAGGGCAAATCGGCCAGCGACGTCATTCTTATCACCAGCCACATCGATTCGGTGGCAGGCTCGCCAGGCGCTAACGACAACGCCAGCGGCACGGCGGCCGTCATGGAACTGGCACGGTTGCTGCGGCGGGCTCGATTAAATCGTACTGTACGACTGGTCTGCTTCGGAGTCGAAGAACGCTTGAGCGTAGGTTCGTATCTCTACGCCACCCGACAGGTAACCGATGCCGCCAAAATCAAGGTTTGCATCAACCTCGATTCGATTGGGGCGATCGCCGGCGAAGACACCGTGACCCTGGCCGGCACGCCGGCGTTACACGGCTTTGTCCGAAAAACGTACGACGCTCGTAAACACGGCGCCGCGCTGGTTGACCAAGTTGTGATCTATTCCGACATGTTTCCGCTCAACATGCTGGGCATTCCCTCGGTGTGGTGCTTTCGTACGGGAGGGCAGTGGGCGTTTCACACCAAGCTGGACAACATCGCCAACGTCTCTTCGCAGGCCATACTCCGGACCACCGACACGGTCCTGGAGATGGTGCACCGCACGGCCACCCCGCAGCGGATGCCCTTTCCCCGCAAAATGGATCCCCAGGCAATGGCCGAAATCAATGCTGCCGCCCGAGACGCCTACGGTCATCCATGGAATATCGAAAAATCCATGCGCGGAATGCGGCGAGTGTGATCTCCTCTGAAAAAATGCGAAATAAGCCTCGCCATGGTGTCGGTCCGACTGAGTTTCACAGCTTGCCGGATACGAGAGATTATGAGTATTACAGCCGGAAACAAGCTATATCCTGGTAAAAAAGCAGGTGTGAAAGGCTGGAAAAGGCTGGAAAAGGCTGGAAAATGCTTGACGGTCACGCCGATCCCGCTTACTTTGCACGGGTTAAGATAGTTATGACGGGTTTGGGCTGACTTGTTGCTGCATCCGTTGTTGGTGCGCAATTGTAATAAAATTTCTGGTTTGTTTCCTTTTATTGGGGGGGGAGTTTGCTAATGTTTGTCAGGAAAAGTATTGCGGCAATCATGTGTTTAACTGTCGCGATTGCGGCAGCGAATGCATCCGCTCAGGGAATTCTCATCGACGATTTTAATAGCTACACGGGACGTCAAGCGGATTCCGGCCCTGGGTCATTTAATGGTGACCCACTCTACGCTGCCAGTGGTTGGGGCGACTACTATGTGCACGACAACCCGCAGGATCCAGCGATCATTGTCGACGCAAATGGTCCTCACCCCGCGGCGGGTAGATCACCAAGTGGTTATGACAATACCAATGGTATTTCCAATATGAACGGTAACGCCCCGGGCCACGGCCATTCCTTTGCGATTCCAGGAGGAGCTGTCCCGGCGAATTCTATCGTTCGGCTCTGGGCACATGCCAATTTATCCAACAACACCAACGCTGACGGCGGCATTGGCGGCAATTCGCACTTGTTTATTGGCAGTGATTCCCTTTCCTCGGACAATGGTGCTGGTGTGCCTTGGGAAGAAACAGTAATGCAAGCGCTTCTTAAGGGGGGTGCTAGTGGCGGACTTGGTGTCGGCGGCGGTGGTGCTCAGCCCGCTGGTGCGCTTGACTGGACGGCTGGCTCGTCGGTTACCGATGCGGAGGGTTGGTTGCAGGTCATGCTTGAGGTGGAGGTCGGTGGAGATGGCTTTATGTCGGTCGGCACCGCCTATCACCGTCCGGCAGTCGGAGGCGCGTGGATACAAAGTGCGAGCATAGGTGCGAGCGCACCTCCCGCTCAGGCGACGCACTTTGCAATTCAAATGTCCAGAGACGTCACATTCGACAACGTTATGTATGAAATCGTCCCCGAGCCGGCAAGCCTGACCATGCTGGCCCTGGGTTCCAGTTTGCTTCTGCTTCGTCGTCGGCACTGCTAATCGGCGTCGCGTTTGAATGCTAACCTCACGGGGGTACAGTGCCCGATGCACTGTACCCTCTTTTTTTGCGCGCATACGGTTTTTTGCGCGCATACGACCACTAGGCCGTACTCGTAGGCCGGAACAAGTCGGAACAGTTCCGCCATCGCCAGCAGGCAACGCGTGTTGGCAGCGCATGCCGGAACTGCGATACCCCCAAACCCCGGGGGGGTGGGGGGCTTCTTGCACATGGCAGTTGTGACAGAGTAGCCGCCCCCCAATAGCGCCACGAGTTGCAAGGTGGTTCGAGGGCAGTTGTGAGTTACGAGGCACGAGAGGAGTCGATTTAGATCCAACTCGTGCCTAAAGATTGGGGGGTGTGAAATCCTGAAGTGATTCGCAGGCGCTGACTCGACTCGTGATGTACGGTGGGCTCCCACCCCAGGAAGCTATAGCCGGATGAGTTAGTATCCGAAGAAGCGCCCGCATAGCGGCTATTCCCACTCCCCGCACCCCCGGTCCGCAGGTGATTCGCGACCGAATTGTGGGCAAGGGCCAGTTACGCGTAGGCCGGTCACGGTGCGCCGGTCACCTCGCCCCCGTCCATGGTGGCTACCGCCTGCCACAGGTCGTAATCGACTTCGTCGGCATAGAAGCCAACGTGGCCGTCACCAAAAGTGACATTCACACCGCCCGGATGATGGCTGCGGGCGGCTGCGTATTCGTGACCCCCTGGAATGCTCGGAAAGTCAGAGTCGGTGCAAGGCAATCCTTGCTCGGGCATGTCGACGCACCATTGGATCCGTAACGCATCCCCGACACTGCTATTGGGCGTGAGCCAATGCGTGTAAGCGGCCGCTCCCATCCAGATGTGGGCCCATAGACCGCGCAGGTCGCCTCGGTCGTTGGTGTCGACAACCCTGTCACTTTGCCCTGCAATTATTTCGGCAATCATGGCAGTCTGCGAGGTCCCGTCAGTGACCTCCGCCAATCTGCGTCCCATCTTGCTGGCCTGGATGCGGAACATGCCGTCACTCTCCAGTTGCGGACCGTCATGATCGTATGGACGGACATGGGCATAATGCGTACCCGCGGGATCGAGGTCTGGCGCCTGCCCCGAACTGCCGTAGGAAGCGGCATAGTTGGAGCGGGCAAATCTGTCGCCGATGCTATCGTTCCCCCAGAATCGTCCCAGTGCATCGTCACTGGGACAAACGTAGGCCGGCAGCTGAATGCGTGTGACCTCCTTGTTCTCGAAAAAGTAAATGCGCTCATCGAAGGCATATTGGCCGTAGAGCGGACTCGCCTCGATATATGGCAAAATGATCAGCATCATGGAATACTCTTTTCCCGGATAGTTCCCACCCGCGGGCAAACGTCCGTTTTGGGACTCAAAGTTGGCCACGGCGAGACCGAGCTGCTTGGAGTTGTTGACGCATTGGGTCCGCCGCGCCGCTTCGCGAGCCGCCTGAATCGCCGGCAGCAACAAGGCGACCAGAACGCCAATGATAGCAATCACCACTAACAGTTCGACGAGCGTAAAAGCACGGCGGTGAGTGGCTTCGAACCTGCGCGTGACAGACCGTTTGATCAGCGCAACAGGGGCATGGCGAGGCTTGGCGGTATTCGCGTGCTGCATCGTTTCTCCAAACCAGATACGCACCCTGGAGACTAGTGCTTAGAGGGCGAATAGTGCTCTGAGAATAGCTGCAAAATAACTTGTCGTAGAGTCTGCACCGTACCATCAGAACGGCCCAGAGCCAATCAATGTGCAGGATCAGGGAGTGGGTTTGACCGTAGAAAAGACCAAGGACCAAACACTCTAAACCATCGGCAGGCCACCGCTCGGGTCTGAAAACGTTCGCAACGGCAAGGGCTGGTACGGGTGCCGCTTGACGTAGTCCCAATCCAGCTCAATCCCCAGACCAGGACGGTCGCTGAGTTCGATGTGGCCGCCTCTTACCACGTGCCCCTCGACCTGCACCTCGTCAAGCCACGGCCGGTGCCGACAATGTTCGAGGATCATGAAGTTGGGCATGCTGGCGCAAGCTTGCAGGTTGGCCGCCAGGGCGACCGGACCGTACGGATTGTGGGGCGCCATCTGCACGTTGTACACCTCGGCATAGGCCGCGATCCGCAAGAGTTCGCCGATGCCGCCGCAGTGCGAGATGTCGGCCTGAATCACGTCGACCGCGCCCTGTTCCAGCCACTGGCGAAATCCCCAGCGGGTGACGAGCCGCTCCCCCGCGGCGATCCGTATTTCCGGAAACGCTTGCCGGAGCGCGACGAGCCCCGCTGGCGTGTCGGCATTCACGGGCTCTTCGACAAACAGCATGCCGATTTTTCTAAGGCCAGCGATCAACCGGTGGGCGGCTTGCTGCGAATAGATGCCGCCGCAGTCGATCATCAAATCACAGTCCGGCCCAGCCGCATCACGAATGCCTTGGCAGGCCGCCAGGGCAACGTCGACTTGTTTTTCGTCATCGAAGGGAACTACGTAATTGCCCGACCCGAACTTGAAGGCATCGAATCCTTCCTCGACTGCGGTGCGGGCTTCCTCAGCGTCGCCTGCCAATCCCAGGTCACTCCGCGCGTAGACCCGCACGCGGTCGCGCACAGCGCCTCCTAGCAGCTTGTAGACGGGCTGCTCGTAGGCCTTGCCGGCGAGGTCCCAGAGCGCCTGCTCGATGCCACTGGCCGCGCTGGTGGCAACAACACCGCCGCGCCACCAGAAAAACCGTCGCATTTGCTGCCAAAGATGCGTGATGCGGGTCGGGTCTTGGCCCACCAGCAACGGCGCGAAGTGCTCGTCGATCATCGCGACAACGGCCAGTTCGTGATATTCGGTCGTCGCTTCGCCCACGCCCGTGAGGCCCTCATCAGAGTGAACCTCCACAAAAATCCAATTGCGCTGCGGCCCCCGCCCGCCCGGTCCCGGAATACCCATGACATGCGTGTTGATCGACGTTATCTTCATAGTGATAAATGGCTAGGGTCGCGCGAGCGCTTCATCGAGCTCAATGACTTTGGACTAGCTCCATTGTAACACGACTCTCCGAGTCATAAATTTTCCACCTGGAAAGTGGAGCCACCGTCCTTCGCCGAAAAACCAAACACGTGACAATCGAATGGTAATAGGTGCGGGCGATGGGCGTACCCAGGAGTGCACAAGTATTCCATAGAACGGCAACTGACGAAATACCCTAGGTTCACTCACAGGGGCGATCCCTATGACCGTGCAACAACCCGATCAACGCTCTGCGGCAGGCACCGCGCGGCTCCTGATTGTCGTACCCGTAGCGCTGGTGAGCTTCTTTTACATCAACATGCTCGAGTACGCCTTGCCGCTCTATTTTGAGGCCCGCTCGGAGGCAGCGCGACTCGCCGGCGGCAGTTTTCCGCTTGACGTGTGGGCTGAGGTCGTCAAATACAAGGTTCTGCCTTGGATCGTCGGTCCCCTACTGGCAGGACTGCTGGCGCGGCGCTACGGCGAACGGGCCGTCTGGTGTGGCGCCCTGCTGGGCAAAGTTTTGATTCCGCTGGCCCTAACCACCCATCCGCACCCAAATCTGATTTCTGCGCTTGCCATCTGGCAGGGACTCACCGGTGCGATGATGTGGATTGCCGGAATATCGCTCGTTCAAATGGTTGCCCCGGAGAAAAAAGGATTCTCCAACGGCGCAATGATGGTCTCTTTGGGAGTGGGGAGCGTGTTTGGCCAGCTGGGTGGTCGCTGCCTAATCTACTACGACGAATTCGCATCGCTGCTGGGCGCGGGCAACTGGTCCGACTTCGGGGCGCGATTGCTCAATCTTGAGCCCACGATGTCGGCACCCGCGCTTGCCGATTTCGAGCTAATGTTCTGGTTGCTGACCGTGACGACACTGCTCTCTGCCACTTTCATTGGATTGTGGGGGCAGCGTCCCGGCCGTTTCGACCACGCCCTGGCTCCCGGCTGGAGCCAAACAATCGGCGATTTGCAGCGATTGACGCGAGATCCCAAGTTTTGGGCCTTGGTCGCAGCGCTGTGCCTCTTTGGGGGCCCCGTATTTCAGGCATCCAACCAGTTTCTCCCCTATCGCGCCAAGGAAATGGGGCTGATCCTCGCCGGCGGCGCCGACAATGGCTGGATCTGGCTAAATCTTCTCAAAGTGGCAATGTGGATCCCCGGCGGTGCCGCAGTAGGACTGCTCGCGGGGCGACGTGCTCCTGGCATCGCTGCGGTCGGGATGCTCGGCTGCTTTTCGCTGGCGGTGCTGGCGATCGGCGCCAGCCAGCTGGTATGGCAACTTTTTTGGAGCGTGGCAGCGTTCGAGTTCGTGCGCCAGTTTATGCGATGGTCCCACTCGGGTTATATGTCGGAGCACATGCCGGACGATCTCCGCGCAACAACGATTGGCCTGACGATCACGATTTCTGGCCTGGGGAGCACCGTATTCACCTGGATCGCTCCGCGGATTTGGGACCCCAATGCCGCTGAATTCCAGGCCACCGGGCCTTTCCTGGCCGCGGCCGTCTGTGGCCTAGCGGGTTGTGTAGGATTGTTCCTTTTCGATCGGCTCCGCCCGATCCGAGGGGTGGCAGTGGCCGAGCCGGCCAGCGAAGGATTGGCACCTTCTGGCGGGCACGCCGCAGGCGACTGACGAGTTCACTTCAACATGCTGCGTAACGAAAGCCTAAACAGATGAAGACCACCGCCAGTCGCCTACCGCTGATACCTCTTTTGGGATGCCTAGCGTGCCTCGTGTGGCCGTCGCGTGTACGGGCCGACGAGGAGGTGGCTATCGTTGTGCAACGGAACGCTCCCGTCCTGGAGCAGTTGGCCGCCAAAGAGCTGCGTGACTATCTAGACAAGCTTTTCGGCATCCCGGTACTGGCGACGCACGACATGCACCCATCGACGGGGATTGGCTTGCTGGTCGGCACGCCTAAAACCAACCCCGCCGTGGCCGAGGCGCTGGGCGCAAGCGGCTGGCCAAAACTTAGCGCCCAAGGCATTGTCTTGAAACGCGCTAGGCTGGCCGGAAAACCGGTGTTGGTGATCGGTGGGGGCAGTCCGGTTGCCACCATGTGGGCGGCCTACGAGCTGGTTGAGCGATGGGGAGTCCGCTACCTGGTCGACCGCGATGTCTATCCGCCGAAGCGAGCCTGGCCAGGCCTGCCAAAACTCGACGTTGTCATGGAACCCAATATGCGGGTGCGCTGCTGGCGGCTGGTGAACGATCTGCCGCTTGGGCCGGTCTCCTGGAGCCTGGCTGAGAACGAGCGGTTCCTCGGGCAGATTGCCAAAATGAAATACAATCGCATCCACACCTTCTTGTGGCCCCATCAACCGTTTGTCGACTACGCGCTGCGCGGGATGTCCAAGCCGCCGGGCGTTCTCTACTTCGGACAGCGGCACCCGATCGACGACGATTGCATAGGCGGCGACAAATTTCCCGGCATGACCGTGTTTACGAATCCAGAATTCGTTGGCGCAAGCTCGGCCAAGGAGCTTCATCGTCGAGCCGTCGCGCTGGTGCGGGGCATCCATAGCAAGGCGCGTAGGTTGGGGATGGAGACAGTCGTCTCGTTCGACCCATTTGGCTGGCCAAAGGAGTTTTGCAAGGTGATGCCATCCGCCCAGGCGCTCAATCAACTGGGCGGCCTCACCGTCGGCCCGGGCAACAACCAACCACTAGAGGACCCGCTGCTGGCCGAAATGGTCGGCACGGTCGTGCGGGCACACATCGAAACCTACCCAGAGGTCGATTTCGTCCAGGTCAGCGTGCCTGAACGGCGGCACTGGTTAAGCCACGGGCGCGAAGCCTATCGGCGTCTAGGAGAGAAGTATGGCCTTGCCAATCTGGGAACCTACGACGAGCTGTGCGCCCGCGCCCGCAGCCGGACCAATTTCCCCGGCGGCGGGGAGCGAGTCGAGAATCAGGTTCAAGGAGACCTTGCCACGCTCTGGCTCTTTGACTCACTGGTTCGCGGGAGTCAACTACTTAAGCGGCCGAGCACCCGCGAGGACGTGAAGCTAATCTACGACGGGATCACGCCCGAGTTGTTTTCGCTAGTCGCGCGGGTCACACCCCCCGGGGGTGAAGTCGTCAACAACATCGACTACACGGCGAGTCGCGTACTTCGCCGCCGTGATCTCGTGCGAGCGACTCCCTCCAAGGACGTGCCGGTGAGCCTGATCTTGACACTCGCCGACGACAACGTGGGAGTGCTGCCGCAACTGGCAACAGGCTCGATTCATAAGCTGATGGCGGATTTGCGTAAGAGTGGTTGGGCTGGGTTCTATACCCGCTACTGGACGGTCGGCGAACAGGATCCGCTCGTTCACTATCTGGCTCGCTCCAGTTGGGATGCGTCGGTAACTCCGGAAGAGGCCTATAGCGACCAGGTCGAACACGTATGCGGCAGCGATGCCGTTGTGCCCGCACTGGAAGCATTTGCGCTATTGGAGAAAATCACGCTGAGGTTAGACGAACATGGGTTGGGATTCGGTTTTCCGGTACCTACGATGATGACCAAACACTACGACAGTGGCGGATTATCTAAAGAAATCGAGGTAGACCATCAGCTCTATCGTGAAGCGCTGGCGGCCATGAAACTTGCACGGCAAGGGTGCCGGTCGGAGGGGCGTGCGTACCTCAACTACATGGTGGCCCGGCTGCATTTTGCAGTCCGCTATCTGGACGCGGCCCAGGCCTTTGGCGCAACGTCCCGTGCGGAAAAGGCCAATAGGCCGGCCGAAGCTCTGCAGAATGCCAGCCTGGCATACGATGCAATCCGCGAGGCGCTCCAGACTTACGTTGATGTCGCCAAAGATCATGGTGACCTGGGCGCGGTGGCCATGATGAACGAGTACTGCTACCGGCCGATACGCGACAAACGCGACTCGTTGCAATTGTAAAATCGTCCAGCGATTCGACCTGACAAGCGTTATTTCCGAAGGAGAAGCCGTCGATGGACTTGCAGTTGCTAGATTGGGTGATCGTGGGTTCGCTTCTTTTCTGTATGGGCTATGCGGTCCGTAAGACCCGCAAGTTCAGCACGGGTGTCGCCGATTTCCTGGTAGCCAACCGATGCGCTGACCGCTATGTGCTGGGTGTCTCTCAGGGCATTACCAATATTGGCGCCATCAGTGTGGTTGGTTGGTTTGAGTTGTACTACGTGGCAGGGTTTTCCGCTGCGTGGTGGTTCTTGGTCCAGTTCATCGTTCAAATCTTTGTGGCCCTTTCTGGGTGGGTCCAGTATCGGTACCGACAGACAAGAGCGATGACGCTGGCGCAGTTTTTTGAGATGCGATATTCGAGGCGATTTCGCATTTTTTCTGGTTTTATCATTTTCCTTGCGGGCATACTTAATATGGGAATTTTCCCTGCGGTAGGAACCCGGTTCTTCATCAATTTTTGCAATCTGCCCACCTACGAAGTAACGCTACTGGGCGTGCTGGATATTGAGCTGACGCACGCAGTACTGATGGCAGTTCTCTTGGCCATCGCGTTAGCTTTCACGTTTACGGGCGGCCTGGTTACTGTCATCACGACTAATTTTATCCAGGGCACATTCTTTAACGTTTTCCTTTGCGCCGTGTCAGCGTTTATCTTTATCAAGATTCCTTGGTCGCAGTTCGTCACGGCTCTTTCGCAGCAGCCGCCTGGGAAATCCATGTTGCATCCCTTTCAGGCTGCAGGCACGAAGGATTTCAACATGTGGTTTTTCCTGATCATTGGCGTTCAATATATCTATGGCTGTATGGCTTGGCAGGGGACTCAGGGCTATTTTGCGGCAGCAACTAATGCTCATGAGGCCCGTATGGGGCAGGTCATGGGTTTTTGGAGAACTCTGACCCAGCAGTTGATGATAATGATACTTCCGCTCGCAGCATTTGTTTTGATGCACCAGGGTTACTGGGGCGTCAATGCAACAAGTGTTAACGAGCAACTCTCTACTATCACCAACGAGACCTTGCAAAATCAAGTCACGACTACGTTGATCTTAAATCGATTCCTGCCGACCATTCTTATGGGCGGTTTTTGCGCCGTTATGTTAGCAGCAATGATTAGCACGCACCAAACGTATATGCATTCCTGGGGAAGCATTTTCATTCAGGACGTTGTCATGCCCTTTCGCGACAAGCCCCTGGATTCCCAACAGCATCTCAGGTTGCTGCGATGGTCGATCGGCGGCGTAGGTGGCTTCATTTACTTGTTTAGCCTACTATGGCCTCAAAACCAGCCAATCATGATGTTTATGGCACTAACAGGCCTCATGTGGCTTGGTGGGGCAGGTGCGTCAATCATCGGTGGTTTGTATTGGAAGAGAGGTACGACTGCCGCCGCCTATTCGAGCGTCGGCTTTGGAGTTGCCCTGTCCGTATTCGGGTTTGTAATGCGATTCGTCTGGCCAGAATTGCATGACGGCAAGGAATTTCCGGTCAACTCGCAATTCCTACTGTTGATTGGTATGGTCGGTGCCAGTGTGCTGTACATTCTTGTTTCCTTGCTAGGCAAACGGCATGTTCACAATATGGATAAACTGCTTCATCGAGGCGAATACGCTCATCCTGCGGATGCCACTGAAGTTACAGATGAACAGGCAGGAGGCCTAGCAACTCTGCTTGGACTAGGAAAAGACTTCAATCTCAAAGACAAAATCATTTTTCTGTCAATTACAGGCTGGACTATAGCCTGGTCTCTCATTTTTATTTTAGGATCTATATACAACGTATTTTTTGATGTCTCAACGGAGTTGTGGACCTGCTTTTGGCATTTTTATGTTTGGATGATCTTTATCGTTGGCATTGGAACTACTGTCTGGCTTACCACGGGTGGAATCATTGATATCAAAAAAATGTTGCACCGCCTGGCCGTAAGAGAAAGAGACGAACATGACGACGGTTGGGTAGAACAGCATGACTGATTATCGCGTCGCACTGGATGAAGGGTCGCTACCGGTTGGCTCGCAGCCGGAATCGCTCCAGACACCCCACTTTCCTGATCGCTTGCATGCGCTGGTGTGGCGGAACTGGCAGCTTGTCGAGCCCAGCCATCTAGCGGCAGTGGTTGGCACAAAGACGGAAAACATTACCCGCATTGCCACGTCGATGGGCCTGCCAGCGGCACCGCCAGTCGAGCCTCATATGCTCACGCGTGGCTCGATTACCATCATTCGCCGAAACTGGCACTTGCTGTCGTATGATCAGTTGCTACTTCTCTTAGGGATGTCGGCCAAGCAGCTTGCCTTTACCCTTAATGAAGAAGACTTTTTATTTATCAAGCTGGGGAGCCTCAAACCAAAATGCGAACCCCTGCGATATCGCGAGCCAGACTCTCGGGCCCAAAAGCGGGCGGCCGAGATCAAACGTCTCGTTGCCCGTCATCTTGGCGACCAACGGTCGCAGTCGGCCGAGCCACGATTCCATTTTTCTGAGCAATTCGGTCCGTTGGACTTAGGCGACCGAGCGGTGGCCAGACCAACCGAAGCAAATCAGCAAAGCTTGCGCTTCATCCACTCTTATTTTGGCTCCTTAGGTGATGCGCTCAGCGATGCAAATGCAAATCCTTACCCCGAGTCCCTGTTGGCCAGACTGGCCGAGGCAGGCGTGAATGGAGTTTGGATGCATGTCATTCTCCGTCAGCTGGCGCCGGGCGGGGAACATTTCTCGGAGTTTGGTGCTGGCCACCGAGAGCGATTGGCCAACTTGCGCCGCCTTGTAGAGAAGACCAAAAAGTTTGGCATCGGCATCTACCTCTACATAAACGAGCCGCGGGCGATGCCGCCTGATTTTTTCAAGAATCGCCCCGAGATGGCCGGCATTCGTTCGCGAGGTCTGGTCACGATGTGCAGTAGCGATCCACGGGTTCGCCAGTGGATCAGAGATGCGCTAGAACATCTGTTTCGCGAAGTTCCCGACTTGGCGGGGGTCTTTACAATCACCGCCTCGGAAAATCCGACCAACTGTGCTTTTGCAGAAGGGCAGAGCGACTGCCCACGCTGTCAAGGCCGCAGCCAGGCTGAAATCGTGGCGGAAGTCAACGCGGCCATCGAAGAGGGGGTGCATCGGGGCAACGCCAGTGCGCGCGTCATCTGTTCAGACTGGGGTTGGAATTCTCATGGCGATGCCTCCGAAATAATCGCTAAGCTGCCCGCAAGGATTGAACTCATGTCGGTGAGTGAATGGTCAATTCCGATCCAGCGCGGCGGAGTCGCTACCCAGATCGGAGAGTATTCGATCTCGGCCGTGGGACCCGGTCCGCGTGCAGCGCGGCATTGGGCATTGGCCAAACAACGGGGCCTGAAAACGGTCGCCAAGGTGCAGCTGAACAACTCATGGGAACTCTCCGCAGTGCCGTTTCTGCCTGTGCTCGATCTGGTTGCTGAGCACTGCCAAAATCTTGCTGCGGCCGAGGTCGACGGCACCATGCTGAGTTGGTCGCTGGGCGGCTATCCGTCGCCGAATCTGCAAGTCGCCCATCTATTTAGAACCTTGCCTGGCGCAAACAAAGAAACGGTCCTAGACGCGATTGCCACCGACCGATATGGCGCGGCGGCGGCTCCCCACGCACGCCATGCTTGGACAGATTTCAGCAACGCTTTTCGTGAGTTTCCTTTCGATATCGATGTACTTTACTTTGCCCCGCAGCATATGGGTCCGGCGAATCTTCTCTATAACGAGCCGACGGGCTACCAATCAACGATGGTTGGCATTCCGTACGACGATGTCGACCGCTGGCGCGGTGTGTACCCTGCCGAGGTACTGGCGAAACAGTTTGAAAAGATGGCCACCGCTTGGGAAACCGGGCTGACTCATCTCAAAAAGGCCGTTGAGGCGGCCCCTGAGGACAAGCACCGGACCGCCGAATTAGATCTTGGGCTGGCACAGGCGGTCTACTTGCATTTCGCCAGCACCGGAAACCAGATTCGCTTCGTCTTGACCCGTGATACACTAGGTCAACCCGGCCTTAGCTCCATCGATCGACAAAAACTCTCCACAGAACGCCAGCGAATCCTTGACCACGAGATCATGCTTGCCACGAAACTCTTTGCGCTCGCCCAAAAAGACTCGCGTATCGGCTTTGAGGCCTCGAATCACTACTTCTATGTACCGATCGACCTCATGGAAAAAGTTATCAATTGCGACTTTCTCTTAAAGTAAAAGTGGTCAGGCCTCTTTGAAAAGGGAAAAAAGGGTGGAAAGCTTATTTCATTTTGGCTTAATGTTTTCACCCAAGCAGCTAAGAAAACTTACTTCGATATAATCCTGTCCAACGAAGCCAAAAACACGCCATTGGAGAACCTGCACCCGTTACCTCGCACAAGCCTCACGGGCGCGGTGGAGATCGTTGATGAGACGGCCTGCTGCAGAACGAATCAGGTCTATCTCGGTCGCACATTCAAAAAACTGGACGCCGTGCTCGATCCAGTATTTCACCGAGTCATAATCGCTGGCTGGGATACCGCATGCCACGCCCTGATGGCGAGCCGCATCAAAAACCTGCTGAATGAGTGCGCGCGACTCGTCGCTGGTATAATCGCCTGGCCTACCGTAATCGAGACTCAGGTCGCTGGTGCCCACCAAACAGATGTCAAGTCCGGGCAATGAGACGATCTGGTCGATATTCTCGACACCCTTGCGCGTTTCGATATGGGCTACGAGAAACGTCTCCTCGTTCATCTGGTCGTACCACTGCCGTTTGTTGGTGGGCTTCACATAGGCACTATTTCCGTAGCCAGTAGCGCTGGCCCGTGTGCCATGAGGCGGATATTTCATAAAACTTTGCAGCTGCTCCAGGTCGGATAAGCATTCGGTACGCGGCAGCTGGATACCCAAGGCCCCAGCCTCCAAAAGCCTGGCGGTAGCAGCTCGCTCAAGTTGGCCCGTTTTGACAACCACCGCCAATCCATGATCCCTAGCGCAGAGGATAAAATCAGACAGACGCTCTTGGCTAAACAGAGCGTGCTCGTTCTCAATAAAGAGATAGTCAAAACCAGCGTTGCAAAATGTCTTAACCAAGGACGGCCGTAAATATTCCATGACGGTCGCGCCGAATACAACTTCGCCCGCCTTCAATCGCTGACTAAAAGTTTTCATATTAACTCCGAAATGATTAACTATGAATTAACGGGAGAAATCGCCAACACGCCTCGCCCGGACTCAACAACTTGGGCCGCAACGTGCTGCGCATTTGTCACTGCAATAGGAAGAGGTTGGCCTGTGGCCAACGAGCCCACTAGCGCCCCAGCAAACGCGTCGCCAGCTCCGATACTGCGATCAGACCGCGCGATAGAAATAGCCGGCTGATGACTGAAGGCATAAACCGCAGATTGGTAGGAGGCGCCGTCTGCACCCATTTTGATGACGACGTGCGCGGCACCGTGCCCCAGAATGTCCTGGGCGACCGACTCGGGATCCTTCTTACCAGTCCAATGCGACAATTCGTCCAATGTGCCAATTACAACGTGCGCATGCCCCCACAGAGCGTGTATCCGTTTCGGTTCGGCACGATTCAAGATCCATCCCATCCCAGAGTCCAAGGCGATCAAGCGATCCGCCTGACGAAATTTCCGCATCGTCTGATGTACCGTTTGTAGTTCGTCTGGCGTGACCAACGAATGAACCATAACCAGCAGCCATGCGGCCTCCGTGTCGCTCGCCGATACCAACCAATCGAGCTTGGCACCAGGATGTTGCAGACAACCCTGTCGTTTCCCTTGACCGTCGACTGCCGAGAGAGCAACCATCGTCGAATCGGCAGGCATCGTCTCTATGGACCGAACGCCAGCCTGCTGCAACCAGCCGCGGACCAGTTGCCCAGGTGCATCAGTACCGATCGACGTTAAGAGCTCTACGGGCAAGCCCAATTTGCCAAGCACATACGCCGCGGCTCCACCATTGCCGCCGAGTCCCATCTCTATTGGGGCCTCAAGAGCGTGCATGGACTCCCGCGTATAGATGTCGCGTCCAGTATGCCCCATCCAATCCGGGGCTTCGCGGATCGTGATGTCAACACTGGTAGCACCAATCACAGCGATCTTCGGCTGGGCAGTTTGCTCGTTATTCGGCATCTGGACTTGTGTTTCCCAAAATAACTACTCCTCTTGAAAAAATCGATGTTTGTGAGTGGACTTGCATGTCGTCAAGTTATCTCTAGCTCCGGATACAGGGGCAGCCGAATGATCGAACCGCCTTCGTCGGCCGAGCGGTGGGCGGCCTCCATCACCTCCACACAGCGGAGTCCTTCTCGCCAAGTCAAACAGGGTTCGTAATCTGCGTCAGCCACCCAACGGACAAAGTCGCCAAACTCTTGGCTAAAAGCGTGATCGATACCAATGTCGTCAAACTGCTCAAAGTGTGACTCTGCCTCGTCCTGCCGCTGCCAGTAGAGGTCCAACTGCTCCATCTGCGCGACCAGCCGCGCACCACCGTCTTGATAAACGACCTGTGGTCCACCCGACTCGCGGAACTTGAGCGGCGGGTAAACTAGCGACACGCTCAGCGAGGCGACTGCCCCCGAATTAAATTCCAGTGCCACATGAAGCGTATCAGGAAAGTCGTACCGTCGGTCGGCTTGCGGAGCGGCCAATGCACGAACCGAGGCTACATCCCCACACATGGCACGCATCCAATCAACGACGTGAACGCCCGAAACCATCAACGTCCCGCCCGATTTGTCGCGAAATCTCCACCAGCTTTCGGCAAACGGATAGGGCCGCGAATCGAAGTAGCCACAGGACGTAATCGCCAACACATCACCTAGTTCTTTGCGCAATTCAATCATCCGCGCCCAAGGTGGGCGAAGGCGCCGCTTGTGGCCAACCATGAGCCGAGTATTCGCCTTGTCACAAGCACGAACCATCTCCCAGCAGTCGGGCACGCAAGTGGCCATCGCCTTTTCACAAAAAACATGCTTGCCTTGCTCAGCCGCTGCAACCGCGATTTCCTTGTGCGTCGCATTCGGACTGCAGATGACCACGGCGTCCACATCCGCCGCCTCGAGCAGCCCCTCGTGATGATCAAACTCAGGAAGTCTGAGCCCGGTTTGCTTAGCGAATTCATCCCGACCAGCCGGATTCGGATCACAAACGGCAACCAAATCGGCATGCTCTGTGATGTACGTCGCAAAATTTGGCCCAAAACTACCAGTACCAATTAGCCCGACGCGCAGTTTTTCGTGAGAAATTGCCATTGTCTTTTTAAAGCTTGGGATGATTTAAGCGCAGGCCCTTGACGCCCACGTTGTCGAAGCGATGGACAACCAAGTTATCTAGAGATGCAGCCAATAAGATGTCGCGGTTGGCTCCAGCAAACGCAACATCGGTTGGCCCGCGAAGAAAATGCCCGCGCCAATCGTCGGCAAATATCTCCAGTCGCCTTGTTTCCAAGTCAAAATAGTAGATCCTGTCGGGCCGATGGCAGGCAATCCAGATCCGGCCCGATTCATCAATAGCGATTCCATCAGGGATGTGGCGCGGTAGATGCACAACTTGCTCACGCCGGCCAGCTGATCCATCGCCATTGATGGCGACGCGCGATACCGAGTTGCCAAACGTCTCTACAAAAAAAAGGGACTTCTCCTCAGCGTCCAGAGCGATAGCATTGGGTGTGTCGACCGGCTCGGGAAACCATAACTGTGCCTCTCCACCGCCAGGTGGAATCTTGTAGATATGACCATTACACGCGCCCGACCAGTCGCCGCTATCAGACAGGTACATGTGGCCCTGACGGTCAAACGCTGGGTAGTTGGCGCAGGGAAGACTATTTCCTCTGGGGAGCGTTGCGTAAACACTCACTTCGCCTGCAGGTGTTATTTTGAGTACGTTTCCAGCGATCGTGTGCGCCGCGTACATATTTCCCGTGGCATCGACGACGCTCCCGAGACAGCGATGGTCGGTGCGGGCAAACTGTTCGTAGGTGTTGTTGTTCAGATCGATCTGATACACCTGACAACCGGTGCCGGTTGTGTAGGCGACGCCGTCAGGGCCAACACCGATCGACTCCGGATGGTCCAGCCCCCGGATGGGGACGATTTTTTCAAGGTCGTATGGTTTGACGTCCGGTAACACGCGGATGATTTCCTTGGAGCAGGTGTTAGTACGGCTTCAGGTGGAAAAGCCTCGCCTGAAAATAGTCCCTAACATTGACCGCGAAGCTACGCTCTGTCGCATTTAGGCTCGCGACCACTTCATCGGAAAAAAGATCAATCACTTGGAGCTGAGACTGGCCCAAGACTGTCACCATTATCTGCCGAGCGCCCGGTGAATAGTCTGAGACAAGCAGAACACGCTCGTCCCCCTGTTTTCGGGCCAGTAGATTTGTTGAATCCCTGTCAGCGACATATCCCAAATCAACCTCGCCGTCCAAAATGACATCTTCGACGGGAGCAAACATCTTTATCGCCTCAGACATATCTGCCAGGTGACCGGTGGTGATGGGACCAATATCCAAATTCCACGCGACAAAACCCTTGGCCCCCCCCATGACGGCTTCGAGTACCTGCGACCGAGCGTCCCCGGGCAAACTAATGTTGTAGCCAGGTGCTAGGCATACCACCAACTTCCCTTGGCTGAGCGGAGCAAGTTCATGGACTTCTTCGCGCACACCATTGGCATCCCGATAAATCATCGGCGAAATAAAGTCGAGTACCCCACTCAAGGCCCCTACAGAGGAAAGTCCGATCAACATCTCCTCGCCGGTGAACGCCCCAAATTCTGGCGCCGGGGTGGTCTTTACACCAGATTGCTTGACCGCCTCTAAAAAGATTTCCCGCAAGATGCCGTACCGCTCCGCCACCAGCGCACAGCGAAAGCGCAGCCATGCTTCATAGTGTTTTGGATACCTGTGTGCCCGCTGGAAGAATTCCTGCGGGGATATATCGTTCAAGCCTGGCTGGTGAGTACCCAACCACGTGTTCCAACGACTAATACAACGATCGCAAAAACAGATCTCCGGACCGATACCACTCATCAGGTAAACCTCATCGTCCAGGTTCACCGATGAGCTGACCGCCGCAGTTTTTTTCAATTGCTCGATCCACTCGTTCTCTACAAACCCAGGCCCCCGATACGAAGGGCACATCACTTCTGCACTGCGCTCTCCACCGAATGTGACGGCGCCTGATTCGGGAAATTTTTTCGGATCGACGGCAAAGCTGCCTCCGTAAGAGGAGCCCGCCTCAATCCCCAATTGGGCGTAAGGCCTGGGGTCGCCACCCCACAATTGCAGACGATTAAAACCCATACGCTGCAGGTCGCGGACCATCGCCTCCTGGCCGGTAAGATTGGGTCGAAGATTCTCCCAGTTCAGGTACGCGGCGCTATAGGCATCGAGCGCAGTGACAATCCGTTTCGGAGCGGCGATGCTCGGCAATTCCACGCCTTCAAAGAACACGGGGCGGGGTAGTTGATAACCGCCATTCCACTCGTAGGACACGTACCCGGTAGCACGTTCACCCGGATCAAGATCCGACTCAACCAGCAGATTGCCTTCACCGCGTCCGGTAAAGAGCTCGAGATGCTGGCCACCCGGGGCGTGCGCACCCATCGGTAACTTCGTCACCTTAGGCGGCCTCTTTCCACCGCCATGCGGCCTCAACTTCAAGAAGCGAACGCCCGGTGGCAACCACAACGAGATCCTGGGGTCCCCATCCTCCGACTCCGGAAGATCCATTGAAATCCTAAGCGCATTTGGGAAGTCACGTGCGACCCGTCGAACATTGCTCCGCAAGAAGGCGTACCCAGGCTGCCCCTTCTGGGCGTTGACTGGAGGACCGTAAATGCCCGGACGGCGGGGATTTGGCTTGAAGTGATATGATACCGCTTCGACGAGGCTGCACTCGCGGACAACCGGCTGGCCGATGAGTAGCGCGCCGCTAAAACCCGTACCACCAATCTCTAAGGTCAACTGATCACTGTCTCCTGAGTGATCAAACGCCCGTATCACGCGCCATCCGGACGGCGGCTTGTGAAAATGGTCCATATAGTACTGCCACTGACCCCGCTTGCGTCCATTCTTTAAATAGACGCGGGCATCAGGACTGACCATCTGGTCGGTATTAACCCACACCTCTGCCACGTACCACCGCCACGGCCGGACAGCCACTGTCTGACTAACAAACGATTCACCACGCTTGTCATTGAACAGTCGCAAGTCACGGCTTTCCGCATCACGACCTTCTACCACTTTGCATCCGCCTGGCTGATCTTCTGCTAAATCCAATGTCCAGCCAAAAACCTCGTTGCCGGGCTTGCCCTGACTAAAATCACCATTAACGATCAGGTTGCCGGCATACGCAGTCGCTGAAAGGAATAAAGGGACAACTGTGGCCAGGCACACCGCGCTGGTTGAAAAAGCCAAAATCATTTTTTTGATCATAGGTGTGATCCATGAAAGCGTTATTTGAATGCCTGCTGTTGCCTGCCTCGCCTCAGCTACTGTTTCAACCGCTGTAACCCCTGGTTGCCCTAGCCAGCCAATCCGACACGGACAAGATTCGCTCCTTAGTAACTTTAGTGAATGGCGTGCCTTTTTTGGAGGGCCGGTTGTCTGAATAATTCTTAGAATTCATAATGAAACCTCGATCAGCGGCGCCCACGTCATTTCACTACCTTGTCTCCTCACTCTGCTTGGAGACATATTGGCGCGCCACTCAGCGCCAATTGTTAACGGGAAAGTTATCGTGAAAAAACATAATGGTATTGAATTATCGTTGAATTGGGTCATTTCAGGCGTTTGCCTTTTATTGCCAATTGCGGCAAATGATGTGGCGGCCAATGAGCCGCGGCTGGCCAGCGAACTATCGTTTGCAGCCCACAAAAACGAGCGTCCACAGCACCTGCGACTGCTCTCCGGCAAGCTGTTCCGCGAACGTGACAATCATGCAGAGACTTCGGCCGATGGTGGAAAAAGCTGGCAGCGCGGCGGCCAGATCAGTCCATTCAAACTGAGCTCAAAACTTGACGATGTGGCGATCCAGCTCCAATCTGCGCGCAATCAAGGCCGGATTGTGGTGCCGTACTACCTGGGAATGTACGGAAAGCATCCCGATTTCGACGTCAATGAGCGTGGCGGATACGCCAGGTGGAAAGGGGCGGTAATTCGCCTGGAAACGCATACGCACCACCCGGAGATGTCGGGGAGCTTCGTCTGCTATAGCGATGACGAAGGCAACTCTTGGCGCTGTAGCGTGAACGACCAAGGCAGGGGATTCATGATGGGATATTTCCAAGACGGTCTCCAGGGGCATGTAACTTGCGAAGAACCAGTCGTAGTCGAACTCAAAGACGGGCACCTCCTGTGCTTCATGCGTTCCAGTTGTGGACGCATCCTGCAAAGCACGAGCGAAGACGGTGGCGAACATTGGATGAAGGTCCGGGCGACAAGCATTGCCATGTCGAATTCTCCTTGTGCGCTAAGGCGATTGCCGGAAACGGGCGACTTGGTATTGTTGTGGAACATGGTGTCGGCCGAAGAAATCAGCAATGGGTATCGGCGCGGGCGACTCGCAATCGCCATCTCCAAAGATGACGGCCTAACATGGGAAAACGTGCAGACTCTAGGGCTTAGCCCAGGACTCCAAAAAAGTGCGTGGGTAAAACCACCTCCATTGCAGCCGATGATCCGCGGCAGCAGTGGGCGAGACAACTTGATGGGCAACATCCCCGATGGTTTCATGCACTACCATTACGGAAGAATTTACTTATCCAAGAAAAAGGTCTTTATTCGATACGCTGCAAGTCCTCCCGAGGGAGCAGGCTCTGTAGAGCGTTGGCGCGTATTTCCAATCTCGCAGTTGTACGAACCGAAATAAATAGAAAAGGGGACAGATACATATATTGCCAGCGCTAATGCGGTGCAAAAAATGATCTCGAGCTGAGGACTGCGAGCCACGCGCCCGGCAGGCTCTTGCCTCACATCCTGCTGCGGAAAACAGGGCGAAAGCGGATGTTTTCTAAGGACAAGAAATATAAAGCCTTCAAAACAATCCTCACAAAAACCCTTGAGATTTTCCCATCGAGAATCATCTTCTATTGCCTAGTGCCCAACCTTTTTTTCACTGCGTCTGATGACTTGAGAAAGCGGGTGCCAAATATGCACCTGTCTTTTTTTTAGTTGGGATTGATGTGCGGTGCTCGACGAAAATTCTCCTTAGACTCGGCAATCTTGCCTTGTGCTTGCAGCGCGATACCTACAGCCTGTGGTGCGATTTCGCGAAATCAGCGTCAATCCGCAGCGCGCTGGCAATTCCACCTATGTCAGCCGCTGAAAACCTCTATGTGCGACAGGACCCTTCAGCGCCTCAGTTATCTTGCCGGTTTCAAGTGATTGCTTGATCTTCTCAAACACCTGGTCAATCGCACTGGTGTATTTAGCGACAATCTCACCTGTGTGAGCGAGCGTCGGATAGATGACCGGTCCGGCTAGAAATCCGCGTTCCAGCATTAGCTGTGTGTACAGTGTTCGAAGTTCTTGGGATAGCTCGTGCTCAAAACTGAACGTGGCGAGACACGGATAACTTTCACCGGTTACGATCGGTATCCCTTGCTGGCTCGCCGACCGCTGCCAATGTTGGATGATCGCAGTTCCAACTTGGGCCACATGGGCTGGAACATCGATGCTGCGCATTTGCGCGAGCGTGGCAAGAGCCGCTACCGGGCCAACACTCTCCGTCCAATAGGTGCTACTGATGAATGATTCGTGCGCACCCTCCATTGCCTCTTCGGTTCCGATCACCGCACCGATGGGGTGACCGTTGCCAAGCGCCTTGGCAAACACGGCTATATCCGGATCGACTCCGAACTTCAGGTGTCCCCCGCCCAGATGCAAACGCCACCCAATCGTTATTTCATCTAGTACCAGCAAGGCACCACACCGATGTGCCCCTTCGCGAATCATTTCAAGAAAGCCCGGCTCTGGGTCCTGGTAGCGGGCTGGTTCCATCACTACCGCCGCTAGACGATCACCATGACGGCGAAAAATCTCCTCGACCTCTTCTGGCCGATTGAAGTGGAAGGGGACCGCGGTACCGCGCAGCTCTGCCGGAACGCCACGGGGCTCCAACCCAGGCATCAACCCCCCGGCAAGCCCATCGCCCTCGCCCAAATTGGCAGCCAGGTACCAGTCGTGCCAACCATGGTACCCGCAGACTGCAACCGTTGACCGCCTCGTCGTTGCTCGGGCAATGCGGACAGCCACCGCCATAGCCTCGCCACCCGTTCTGGTGAATCTAGCTTGTTCGGCCCAAGGATGGATGTCGATAAGCTCGTCGGCTAGCTGCACTTCTTCGGGAGGATTGAGCGAACACATTGAGCCACGGCTGATCCGCTGTTGCACAGCGGCCGTGACGTCCGGGTTCCCAAACCCTAGCAGGCAGCTACCTACTCCTCCTGTCGACATATCGTAGTAATGGCGGCCTTCAAGGTCCCAAACTTCGCAGCCACGTGCCTCGCAAAAATACGCAGGCCACTGGCTAGGTGCCTGGTTCTCTGGGCGTTTGCTCAGAAGTTGAGTACCGCCCGGTATCCGCTTTTTAGCACGGCGGTAAAGACTTTGCGTTTTCGAATCCATGAGTTTTTCTCGTCTGTAATGAGCGGTTCGTCCTAAGGTGCGGATCAAAAAAACTGCGGCATTTAGGCCTCACATCTTTATTGACCAGTAGTGAACAGAGGCAACGAAGGCAATCCTCTCAGGGATCTCAGTTCTCTCTCTGTTCAACAAAGAATCTTACTTCAGTTCAAAATGCCCGAATTATTTTCAAACCTGTATCACCAAGCAGTCCAGCCGCCATCCACGACCAAATTCTGCCCAGTCACATAGCTGCTGGCTTCGCTGGCCAAAAAAACAACAGCGCCCTTGAGCTCCTGCGGCTGGCCGATGCGCCCCATGGGCGAATGTGTCGCTAGCCGGCTCACTAATGCTTCCGGCGCTGCGGACCCTGGAAAAGGCCCCGGGCTGAGGCTGTTCACCCGTACGGAATCGGTAGCCCAATACACGGCCAGGTGGCGTGCCATCTGCAGCGTACCGCCTTTTAGCGCTTGGTAGGCCACAGGACTCGCATTGCCAACCCCCGCGTAGACATCCGGATACGACCCCACCATGCCGTACATCGAGCCGACAAGAACAATGCTTGCCTGAGTTTTGCGGATCACCGCATGGTCTCTCACAAATCGGGCCAATTCAAAATAACCCGCGTTGTTAGCTTGGTGCTCTGCAAATTGCTGAAAGGTACAGCTCGTCAAATCGTTACCAAGTACTTCCAGTCCGTTATTGATCAACACGTCGACTTGGCCGGCCCCGGTGAGCGCCTGTTGAAAACCGAGACGGATAGAATCGGGGTCCAAGTGGTCAATTGCTATTCCGAAGTGCTGCGCTTCGCCGACGCAAGGAAGGCCGTCGGCGACTGCTGTCGCGCGAGACTCTTCGCGACTGCTAACCACCACAGATGCACCGGCTTCGGCAAGTGCGACAGACATTGAACGGCCGAGGTGGCCCGCCCCACCAGTAATCAAGGCAACCTTGCCACTCAAATCGAACAGTTGCTGGATGGTTAGTTCGTTTTTTGATGGAGAAGTCATGGTTTAAAATTGCCCCAGTCGTGGATTAATGTCATTCACTACGATAGCACATTTTTCCAGGTTCCTTGTTCAACCGAAGCCAACACGGCTAAGTTACAGCGGAGTGTCTGCAGCCCTTCCTGCAAGGTGCATAGTGGCAGTGCACGGCCTTCAACCGCATCAAGAAACATGTTGGCCTGCCAAACAAATGCGGCGTCCCGAGCAAATTCACCTTGGGACTCTTCCTGCCATGGCTGGTCAGGCAGCGTCATCCAACTCCACTGCTGCCGATGCAATTCGAATCGGGCAGTGCCCTCCTCGCAGACGACGGTAAATGTTGTTTCATTGGGTGCCTGGTATTGATTCATACTGTAGCTGGCCAACACGTCGCCATGCCGGGCACACACGTGCACAGTATCTTCTACATCGACACCATGGAGAACTTGATGCGACGCATCTGCCACCAGACGGTCGATAGGCCCAACTAGCCATTCCCCAACGTTAAGCATATGCGTGAGCGCGTCCTGGATCGCACCGCCACCGGTCGCCCGATCCTTGTAGTAGGTGTCACAGTACGCCGGTCGATACGTAGGAAAATGTTGCCCGGCCACCAACGTCAACTGCACCGGCCGCCCGAACCTCTCCTCGACAATCGCTTGTCGCATGGCCGCAAGCATGGGCATCGCTCGATAAACGTATGCAACCGAAGTGACTACCCGATTCCGCTCGACAATCTGCAAAAGGCGATCGATATCGATGAAGCTGGTGCTGAGGGGTTTTTCAATCAATAGAGCAACTCCAGCATCGGCCAACATGCAGGCCATTGGGACGTGGAGCGGGGCCGGTGTGGCAATCACCGCCGCTTCGGGTCGGCTCTGCAGGGCGGCATTCAGATCCGTGTATACCTCGTCAATCTCGTACTGCCGAGCGACCCGTCGCCCCAAGTCGGGATTTACCTCACAAAGAGAGAGCTGTGCACGTCCGGTTGACTGGAAACAGCGAATGTGGCGCTCGCCGATCGCACCGGATCCAACCACAAGTACTTTTCTTAATTCAGTCATTGCAGCGGGTAATTGCCACGAACATTGGAATGCAATCGCTAAATGCGATCGTCAAACGTAAAACCCAATGGAGCAAAGTTGCTTCGCATCTGCTCCAAGGCGTTTTTTATCATCACAATGTCGGCGTTGTGCGCGATAAATCGAGCTCCCATCCCTAGTAATTCTTCGGTCTGCTGAACCGACGCGCTAGGGCATCCCCAGTGCTTGCCAGAATTCTTGGCCGCTTGGGCAGTTTTGTGGATCGCGTCGCGGACCGATTCATGATCCATTTGACCAGGAACACCTCCCTGAAGGCTAAGGTCCGCTTTTCCCACAAACAGCACGTCGACACCTTCGACAGCAGCTATCTCTTCGACTTCTTCAACGGTATTCGGCTGCTCGACCTGCAATACAAGCAACGTCTGTTCGTTGGCTTGGCGGACGTACTGGTCCATCGGCATCGTGCAATACGGCATATCGGGATTCCCCCCGTCGAATCCCCGTTTTCCCAACGGAGGAAACTTCATCCACTTGGCCACTTCGGCAGCCTCTCTCGCGTCGTCGCAACGTGGATACATGATGGCCTGGGCGCCTGCCTCAAGCATCCGCTGCATCCGCATGAACTCTCCCTTAGCTGGCCGGGCGACAATGTCGGCTGCCCCAACACGGGCAGCTCGCATCAAGCTGCTTGCTGTCTCGAGACTAAAAGTGTGGTGCTCCATGTCCAACCAAATTCCATCGAAACCCATCAGGCTCGTCAACTCGTGAATGGACGGATCGGTGAGATGCAGTGCTGTGATCAGCACAGGCTCATTCCGCTGGAGTTTGGTTCTAATTCGACTTGGTCGCATTCTAGAAATCTCTTCCTTACGAATTATTTATTGGTTCAAGCATTTGAAAACCTCACTTGCCTGAATCGTCAAGCGTGTTCTTATACGCCGGCATAAACTGCATCCGGGGCATCTGCTGCGCCAGCACACCGCCGTCGTTAACAATATGTTGGCCGGTAATATAGGATCCCGCCGGCGAAGCCAACATGACGGCAATTCCTACACATTCCTCGACCGATCCCCAGCGGCCCTCCAGCGGAACATGCTCATTGCAATATGGCACAAACTGCTCGAAGTCCATGTCAAACTCACCAATAATGTCGGTCTCGATGACACCGGGTGCAATGTTATTGACCGTGATGCCGTGTTCGCCTAACTCGATCGACAACGATTGGGTCAACAACTCCAGCGCGCCTTTTGAAGCATTATAGTGGGCTAGCCCTGCTTCAGCGACCAGTCCGTTTTTAGACGAAAGGTTGATGACCCGTCCTTTAATACCCGCCGAGATCATCTTCTCGGCAACCCGTTGCGTCAGAAAAAAAACGGCGTCCAGATTGACCGCCAACACTTGCCGCCAATGCTCCGGAGTAATCTGATTAAACCGTTCAAGGTATGCATGGCCAGCGTTATTAACCAGAATATCAATCTTTCCGGTATCGGCCCACACGCGATCAGCGAACGCGTGCAGCGATTCTGTGTCAGCTAAGTCTTGCTGATAAATCCAGTGCTGGCGGCCAAGGTTGCCAATCGCCGCGCCGACTTCCTTGGCCGCGGACTCTGCTGCGCGATACACGATCGCTACGTCAGCGCCATGTTCGGCCAGTCCCAAAGCAATGCCACGACCAATACCACGACTGCCGCCGGTGACCAGTGCCGTCTTACCCGTCAGATCAAACCGCTCATGCGCACTCAAAGCTTCATCCCCAAGTTAATCTGAGCCAAAGCCGCTAGCCTTGGGTACTACAAGTCCAGGCTCCGACATGTGACTAGCACCAACTCGACGCTGCGGCTACGGCTCAGGTTTTTGAAGCTGCCACCGGGGCACCGGCCTGCCGCGCGTGTTAAATTAAAATTGGGAGCATTACTTCAATCAATGTTTTCTATAGGATAACTGAACAGGTTGCCACCGCCAATCGGCCCGATTAGGCGAGAAAAGCAGACCAGCCGTTGATGGTTTGCCAAGCCACTCAAGGAACTCCAGCACATGTGTGGAACCCGTCAACCAAAATCGCGCGAGCGTGCCCACTCGGTATGGCACGCAACCTAAACACCTCCGCTGCCCCAAACGAACAGAACAAGTTACCGTTGGGGAACTAAATCGCCTTAGGCAAAACGGAATCGCGCGCATCGATAATTCCCGTTTTGGTGACCTAGATCGACGGCATAGCGAGCTAGCGACTGGAGTGCGAGTGAAAAGGGCAATCTCACTCCGAGAGCCTGGTATCTCAAATGACCTAGGTCCGGAGTTGTCGTCCCCGCCAGACAGCGAGTGTGCGCCAATTCATTAACCTCAGTAGGAAACGCGGCTCAGAGGGACGATTTAGAATCGGCCAGAGAGTTGTCCACGCGCGCCGAATCCAATATGCTAAAACGCACGAAAGAAACCAATGAAACTGCTAGAACATCAATGCAAACAACTGCTCACCCGTTTTGGGCTGCCGCTTAATCAACAGGTAATCGTAGATACACCCGACGCCGCAGTTCAAGCGGTACGAAACCTGGGCCAGAGCGCGGTACTTAAGGCGCAGGTACCCTTCGGTGGTCGCGGCAAGGCAGGTGGTGTGAAATTTGTGGAATCGCCGGACGAGACGCGCGATGCCGCGAAGACGTTGTTGGATCTCACGCTACAAAGCGTGCCCGTCCGCCAGATTTCCGTGGAGCCCAAACTCTCCTTGAAACGAGAAATATACGTCGGCGCAACGTGGGACACATCAGCCAAGTTGCCGGTGGCGCTAGTCAGCCAGGCAGGTGGGATTGAAGTAGAAGATGCAGACGGCGGGCAAATTCAAAGATGTTTGTTCGATCCATTTCGAGGTCTTAGCGATTATCAGGGGCGCGAACTAGCCTGCTCGGCCGGATTGAGCGGCAAGACCATGATTGGGGTGGGCCAAATCCTTGCGAAGCTAACCGCAGTATTTCTGACGATTGACGCCATAACCCTTGAGATCAACCCGCTGGGTGAAACGGAAGATTTCCACCTTATTGGAGTTGATGCGCACATTGAGATTGAGGACGACGCATGGTACCGCCAACTCGATCGTCTGAAAATACCAGGAAGCCAGCCTTCGTCGGGCACGGGCCGGCCGGCTACCGAACTAGAACTTGCAGCCCAGCGCATCGATTCGATGGATCATCGTGGTGTGGCCGGACGCGTCGTAGAGTTCGACGGTGACCTGGCCCTTTTGATCGGTGGGGGGGGCGCCAGCCTAACGGTATTCGACGCGATTCGTCGTCATGGCGGCCGGCCGGCCAACTATTGCGAAGTCGGTGGTAATCCGACACAAGAAAAAGTCGCTGCGCTTACCGCGCTGCTGTTGTCCAAGCCGGGCGTGCGCCAGCTCGCCGTCATCATGAACGTCGTCAACAATACCCGGGCAGATGTGATGGCCGCCGGCGTGCTCGAAGGTATCCAACGGGCCGGCCTCGACCCAACCAAAGTCGTCAGTGTGTTTCGTATTCCTGGTTCCTGGGAGCAAGAAGCACGCGAGATTCTTGCCCGCGCAGGGGTCGAAGCCCTAGGCCGCGAGATTTCACTCGACAGGGCATCCCAGCTTGCCGTGCTACACGAACCGTGCAACGGATGAACAAATATGTTGCTTGACCGGGACGCAAATATTTTAGTTCAAGGCATCACGGGCCGAGAGGCTTCGGCAATGGTGTCGGATATGATCGACTACGGCAGCCGGATCGTTGCCGGCGTAACTCCAGGCAAGGGTGGCCAGGAAATCCATGGAGTGCCCGTTTTTGACACAGTACGTGATGCGGTGGCCCAACATCCGTCGACCGTCAGTGTTGTCTCGGTACCCGCACCCGCTGTACTCGATGCAACTCTCGAAGCGATTGCTGGCGGTATAAAGTTATGCCTGATTATGACCGAGCGCGTGCCGCGGCTTGACACATGCAAAATCCTCCATCTGGCAAGACAGGCTGGTTGCACAGTGATAGGACCCAACACACTAGGGCTGATTCGTCCCGGCATTGCCAAGCTGGGTACGATCGGGGGTCGGCTCGATAACGTGAAGCGATCATTTGTACCAGGCCGTGTGGCCATTCTTTCGCGCAGCGGCGGCATGACCACCGAAATCGCCAGCTTTCTCACCAGCCACGGCATTGGTCAGTGCCTAGCGGTTGGAGTCGGCGGCGATCCGATGGTGGGTTCCAATTTCACTGATCTGATCAGGCTGCTCGAAGACGATCCCACCACGGATGCCGTTGTGATTTACGGCGAGCCCGGCGGAACGGCTGAGGAACAACTGGCCCAATATCTTCAGGAACATGGCACGCGGTTACGGATCAATGCGTTTTTGGCCGGCCAATTCGTCGACGATATGGAAGGCGTTCGTTTTGGACATGCCGCTGTAATGGTCGAGGGGGGACACGGTTCGATAAGTGGAAAAAAGACCGCCTTGCGCAAAGCGGGTGTCTTCGTTGCTGAAACATTTGACGACATTTTAACGGGGCTCGCATCATGAGTGAATTCTGGCGCACACAGATCAGTCACGTCGAGAGCGACGAAATACTCGTTCGTGGTTACCCTGTGGATCAGCTCACCGAAAGGTGCAGCTTTGGTGAGGTGGTCTACTTGCTATTAACCGGTGAGCTACCCTCGGGCAAACAAGGAAAACTGATGGAGGCCATACTTGTCGCCTGCTGCGATCATGGACTCGCTTCACCGAGTGTCGACGCGGTGCGGTTTGTCGCATCGAGCGGAGTTCCTCTGCAATCGGCCGTTGCTGCCGGGGTGAGCGCGATTGGTGAGTGGCACGGCGGGGCAATCGAGCCGTGTGCTCAGATGCTTTATCAGGCGGTCTCGCAGCAGCGATCAGCGACCGAGCTGTTCACCAAAATGCGCAGCGCGGGCAAGCGATTACCAGGATTTGGTCACCGTACACACACGCGAGATCCCCGGGCAGTAGTCCTTTTGAAGCTGGCCGACGCTTGGGGTCTGCGAGGGCCGCACACTGCGTTTGCTGGCGAGCTCGAAGAGTCCAGTGAGCACGTCTTGGGCCGACGGCTAAACATGAACGTCGACGGCGCCATTGCGGCACTCATGTGTGATATGGATATTGATCCAGCGCTCGGCAAAGCTTTTTTCATCATCGGCCGCGCGCCGGGTTATGTGGCTCACGCACACGAACAAACGACTCGCGAGCGACCGTTCAAGGCCCCCGATCCTAGCGAAATCACCTACACTGGTCCGCCTAAGCGGACGGTGCCCGAGCGGAGAGTGTCACCGGATAACGATTGAGACCAGCGGTAAGTGGCAACCGCGTCCCGACGGGCCGAGACTTCGTATAAAATACTCTTGCTCGTGCTCTGCGCAGCGGTGCACGCACTCGATTGGCACATCGTCAAGCGTGCCCGCAGATAATGTGTGGGCCGTCGAGATCGCAGGCCGGAACAAGCTTGCGCAATTCCGGCATTGAACGCAGTAAAGAATTATCTGGACTTGCAGCAGAGGGGGATGAAATATTCGGGCTACTCAAGTTCCATCGACGCCTGTTGTTGGCGTGCCCTTTCCAGGTAACGCCTTTGTGCTTCTTCGTCGAGCTGGCAGCTGATGCCACGATAGACCACAGCGAACGCGCGGCGATTACGGCTGACTGACGTATTCCTGTCCGCTCGATGAATGGTCTCTCCATGATGCACAACGAGGTCGCGGGGCTGCAGCGTGGCCACCACTTCGCGTGACTCGTCCACCGGACCATAGTCGGTAATGCCCTGCGAAAAACCCAAGACTGAGGTGACATCATGAGATCGCAGACCGCGCTTGTGCGAGCCGACAACGTATCGCAGGCATCCATTTTGTTGATCGACTTGATCAAGTGCCAACCATGCCGTCAAAACATTCGGCGGATTCAACTTGAAGTAATAATTATCTTGATGAGGCGGTGTCGGGTGCTCCATCGCCGGCGGCTTGTTGAACCATTCTGGGTCCTGGCCCTCCGCACGCTCTCCGAGCAAAGCCTCAGCCATCGCCTGCCAACGTGGGTGATTGGAGTAGGCCGCAAAGAAAGGGTCGATCCCCATGCGCTGTAACTGCTTGAGGGTCTCCGGGCGACTCTTGTCCTGATAAAATGCATCGGCATCCGAGAGTGTCGGGACCACAGTGCGAATATATCGATCGAGGTTAACGGTCAATTCGGCAAATTCGTCTTCGGTTAGGAACTGCGGAACGACAACAAAACCGTCACGCTCGAATTTTTTCCGGTACTGCTGATAGTGCATTTGCATCGATCTTTTTGATTGAAATGACTGGACAACTGCAGAGTCCAGTATACCGAACGGAATCTCGCCATCGACCTCAATAACAGGCGGAACTCGGGACGGTAGATTTCCACCTCCACCGGCATCCGTTCCGACACACGAGGCGTACGTGCCAGCACCGAGTGACTCTAGTACAAGCATTAATGGTTCTGCCAGCTGAGGCTGGTCCAGCGAGTTGTCTAAACGGCTGCTACCCAGATTGCGCCTTCAAGTCTGGTCTGCCTGACGGTACAGTTGATCCCTACGTCAGTGCCCCAACGAATTGCTTCATACTGGCGCACCATTTAGATCTGTATGGATGAGCCATGCCTCAAAATGCCATCGGCAATTCGATTAACGATCTCGAGACTCCGGCACTATTGCTGGATCTGGATGCAAGCGACCGTAATATTTCTCGGATGGCATCTTTTTTTGCCGACCGACCGGCCAGCCTTCGCCCCCATTTCAAGAATCACAAATGTACAAAGATCGCCCAACGGCAGATGGCGGCTGGATCCGTCGTTGGAATGACCTGTGCCAATATCACTGAAGCAGAATCGCTGGAAAGAGCTGGTGTTAAGAATATTTTAATCGCCAATCAGGTTGTTGGACCCGGCAAGATCGATCGGCTAATTCTCTTAGCAAAATGCTGTACAGTTGCGGTTGCCGTCGATGCGTTACCTCAAGCGCAAGCGATATCCGATGCCGCCAAAAATTCGAACGTTTCAGTTGACTTGCTAATCGAAGTTGATATAGGCATGGGTCGGTGCGGCGTTGCACATGGGGAGCCAGCCCTCAATTTGGCGAAGCAGATCGTGGATCTTCCTGGGACCACATTTCGTGGACTCCAAGCCTACGAAGGCCATTGTGTATATATCGACGACTCGAAAACTCGGACACAGATGGCAACACAGTCGATGTTGCTTGGGACAAACACGCGTGAAATTTTTGAAAACAGCGGAATTAAAGTCGGTGTCGTTAGTGGATGTTCGTCGTCAACCTATAAAATCACCGGCTGCATGGATGGTGTCGATGAAGTACAAGCGGGCACCTACGCAACCATGGACTGGCGCTATCACGAGCTTGTACCGGAATTCGAAATAGCCCTTTCGCTGCTCACCACAGTCATCAGCTGTCGCCCCGACCAGGCCGTCCTGGATGCGGGAGCAAAAATGATTGGCGCTGAATTTGGCTTGCCGAAGGTCAAAGGCGAGCCAGAGGTCGAGATTCCGCTTTTTGGTGCGGAAGAGCATCTGGTCATCCGCAAGGTTCCCGCCTGGCAAGTTGGCGACAAAGTCGAGGTTCTTGCTAGCCACGCCTGCACGACGTGCAATCTCCATCCCCAGTTGTTCGTTCACCAAGCTGGGCAGGTTGTCGATGTGTGGCCAATCGACGGCAGAGCAAATTAGTATCACATCGGCCATGGCGACTATTTCCGGCAACTTCCAGCCTTCCGTTTTTTGGCTCATTTTGGCCATATCACCTAGTCCAAGTCGTTGCGGATTCGTGGTAAGTTGGTTGTCCTGGCTGGTGGGTTATTTGCCTGTATACGATCTAAAATTTTTGAGGTGACGTTCGATGACAAAAGCAATGGAAATGCTAATCGGTCACGAAAATTGCACCTCACGCAGTGACCGATGGGTGGAGATCGTCAACCCAGCGACGGAATCCGTGCATGCCAGCGTACCTCATGCCGACCCACAGGATGTTGCCCACGCGGTCGAGACGGCGCGTCATGCGTTCGACCACGGTCCCTGGACAAAAATGATGCCGAGCGAGCGGGGCAAGCTACTTTACAGGTTGGCAGAGTTGATCGCGGAAAATACCGACGAGATCGCGCTCTTGGACACTCAGGACATGGGCAAGCCGTACGTCCATTCCCGCGATCACGACCTGCCGACATGCGTGGAGTTTATGCTCTTCTTTGCGGGGATGTGCGACAAAGTACGCGGCAGTCAAATTCCCCTCGATCCAAGTAAACACGTCTATACGATCCGTGAACCAGTGGGAGTCGTCGCGGGAATCCTGCCCTGGAATTTCCCCTCGCTGTTGGCGGTTCAAAAGCTCGCTCCTTCCTTGGCCTACGGAAATGTGATTATCCTTAAACCGGCCGAGCAGTCGCCGCGATCAGCAATTCGCATTGGCCAACTCGCCTTAGAAGCGGGGATACCACCGGGAGTGGTCAACGTGGTTACCGGCTACGGCGACACCGGAGCAGAGCTTGTCGGAAACCCGGGTGTCGACAAGGTCTCTTTCACAGGATCCACCGAAGTTGGCAAAGCTATCATGCGCTCCGCCGGCGACAACATTCAGAAGGTAACGCTCGAACTCGGCGGCAAAACGGCTAACATCATTTGTGCGGATGCTGACATGGACGCAGCATTGGCATCGACTGTACTCACAAGCTGCTACAACACGGGGCAAATATGCACAACCGGCTCGCGTCTTGTTCTACACCAAAACATTCACGACGAGTTTGTCGAGAGATTGAAGGCAAAACTTGATCTTCTCCATGTCGGCGACCCTATGGATGACGACACCAAGCTGGGTCCACTTGTCTCGCGCGGGCAGTTTGACAAGGTCACTGCATATATCGCGATTGGTCAGCAAGATTACGAGCCAATCGTATGCGGCACGCGTCAGTCAAATCTTAAAAAGGGTTATTACGTCAACCCGACAATGTTCGACAACGTAGATCCAGGGGCGCGCATCGCAACCGAAGAAATCTTTGGACCCGTATTATCGGTCATCAACTTCGACGACGAAGATGAGGTGGTACGAATTGCCAATCAAACCAGCTATGGCCTAGCGACCGCCATTTGGACGGCCGACCTTAGTCGTGCTCACCGCCTTGCCGCTCAGGTCGATAGTGGATTTGTATGGGTCAACACCAACAATTACTGGGTACCCTCCATTCCTTACGAAGGGCACCGCAGCAGCGGCATCGGTGCAGACATGGGAATCGAGGCGGTCGAAAGTTACACAAAGCTCAAAAACGTGATCGTCAACCTTGATCCGACACCGAATCCGTGGGGTGGCTGAACAGAAAGCCAATTTTCCCGTTAAGGTTCAGTGTGATAAAGAGTTTTTAGGAGAGTCATAATGCCAGATCGAGTTTCTATTCCGGAGTCCCAATATCTCCAGCGTATCGCTAGGGCTTCAGAACTGCTCGCCGCAGCGGATCTGGACATTTTGGTGGCCAATTCTAACGAGGCAGACTACGCCAATGTCCGCTACTTCACGGCCTATTGGCCCCTGTTCGAAATGGGCGGCGTCGCCATTGCTCCGTCAGGCCAGGCAGCCCTGCTGATCGGCCCGGAATCGGAAGAGTATGCGCGCGGACGATCCAAGCTGGACCACATTCATTTAATGACCGAATATCGTGAAACGGCCGATCCGGCCTATCCCGGGGTCGCGGTCAGCAAATACGGCGACGTTTTCGCATCGATTGGCGTGAGCAACCCAAAACGCATCGGGTTGGCCGGTTATCTATGCACGAATATGGCGATGTACGAAGGCCTGCGGGATGCGTTTCCCAATGCGGAAATCGTCAATGCCGACGACATCATTATGACTCGCCTGCGGAGCATCAAATCGCCCGATGAGATTGCCTGCCTGCGCGAAGGGTTACGACTGGGCGAATTAGCCATGCAAGCCATGATCGCGGCAGTCAAACCGGGCATGACCGAACTGGAACTGACTGGCGTGGCGGTAGAAACCTTATATCGCCACGGCGCTGAATCAGAAGCCCATACGGTCTATGCGTTTGGCGGCAAAAAAACCACCAATGCCATTTCACGAGGCACCCATCGCACTTTTGAAAAAGGCGATATCGTACAGATCAACGTCGGCGGTAAGGTCGATGGCTATTCGCCCTCGGTTGGCAGACCAGTCTGCCTGGGAAAAATGACCGATTCGCAAAAAAAATTAATCGAGTTCGGCAAAGAAATGCACTACAAGACCTATGAATTCATGCAGGCCGGAGCCGTGTCGGGCCAGATTGCCCAGCACTACGAAGATGTAGTGAAAAAGGCTGGTTTTGCTGACTACTATCTCTATGGTCCTTGCCACGGATTGGGTTTAATTGAAGTCGAAAAACCCTGGCTCGAAACCGTCAGCAAATACGCTCTTGAACCCAACATGACGTTTCAGGCCGACACCTTTTTCGCATCCGACGACTTTGGCTTGCGTTGGGAAAACGGCCTGCTAGTAACCGAATCAGGTCCCGCTAAAATGCTCAATAGTGGCTCACGGATGGAGCTCATTGAGGTTGATTGTTAGGTCTTGCTCCAGGAGAGATTCGTTATGCGGTACGAGATGATGCTGCCTCATCAGATTCATCAGGCCATCGACGAAAACTGGCCCATCGTGTTGCCCATTGGCGTATTGGAATACCATGCTGAACACCTAGCCCTTGGCGTCGACACGCTCGTAGTCATTCGCATGGTCGAGCTACTCGAGCAGGAACTCGACCTGGTCATTTTACCGCCCTTCTACTATGGCGCAGCGAGTTACGCCGTTGAAAAATCCGAACGTAGCGGGGCGATCCATGTGGATTGTGAGCAAATCATTCCCATGGCCAAAGGGCTATTTATGAGCCTATTGAAAGTAGGCTTCAGGAATATTCATGGGATTGTTCACCACCAAACAGAGAATTTTTCTGCCGGCATGCCCACCGACTTGGCCTTCAAAACTGCCGCGCGTAAGACCATTTTTGATTTCCTCGAAGACCAGCATGGTGAAGGCTGGTGGGGCTGCAAAGGAATGAGCGACTACTACGACAAACATGCCGAAGGTAGCGATCCGTTCAGCTGGATCCAACTCCATGCACTCATGGACGCTCAAACGCAAAATGAATACACATTCGACCACGCGGGTATTGGTGAGACCTCGCTAATGTTGTCGCTTTGCCCGGAAGGGGTCGATATGAAGAAACTCACTGCCGACAAGTGGTATGCGAGTACTGCCAAAGACGCGACTAAAGAGTATGGCGATACCGCAAAAGCAAGCATACTAAGACATCTCAGAAAAATTTTAATGGCATAATTTATGAGCGACTACGGCAAGAAGATCTGGTTCTTTCCAGACGGAGATCTACCGAATCCGGGCGATGGCGAACTGATGGGCCACGAGTCGCTCGTATTGCTGAACCCCAACGAACAAGACGCCGACGTCTCACTCACCATTTACTTTACCGACCGCGACCCAGTCGTGCTCCATGCAGGCTCCATTGGCGCCGAGCGCGTCAGGTGCATTCGCACCAACGAACCGATCGATGGATTTCAGATTCCGTTTGGGCAATATGCGATCAAGGTTGAGAGTACGGTAGGCGTGATTGCCCAAATTGGTCGCATGGACGTAACCCAGCCTAACTTGGCCTTTTACACCACCATGGGATTTGGAACATAAGTGGTTTTTGGCAGAAATGCCAAAGGGCGGCCATGAACTGGCATCGTATCGAAGAGCTGATCACAGTCTATACTGACGACTTTGCTTAGCAACACACTCTCATTATGGCTGCCATGGCATGTGCGAGCACGAAGGCTTCATGACAGCGCTCAACCGCGACGGCTCATCGACACGGACAAGAGTGCCGCAGCGGAGGCCATCTCCCAGTAATGCCCTGGTTTTCTGGCTGTGCTCCAGACCGCTCCCTTCAATGAGCACTACTTGGCGGCGCGTGTAGTAGGGCCGCGCTCGAGTCGATTGGATCAGCGAGCGGACTGGGGCTATCAATCGTTTCGTTGTTGGAAATCTCTTGCACGTTTCCGGACATCAACGGGCCTCTTGATCCCCTGACCCCCAATTGCTGGACAAGCTGCGCTGGACGGGAAATATTGCTCCAAGATACGTGGCTGACGTACCGTGGGGCAGGGCTACTCCCACCCGGCCGCAACATTTGTCTGAAAGCGAACACGTTTACCTGGAAGACGTATTAGAACTAGTTGTAAAAATCAATTCTCGTCTAGCACTCTCGTAATTTTTATCTCCGATTAACCGTTTTGGGGCCACAATTCTCGGGGATCTTGACGCTGATTGTTGGTTTTGAAATGGGTTCCAGGTTGTGGCAAAAAGACAACAGAACGTTGTATTCGCGCATCACGATGCGGCGACCATGTGGACGGTCGTCAACACGCCCGGCGGAAGAAGCCAGTCACAGCGCAGGTGGGTGCTATATTTCTCCACAAGACCTCAGAAAAGCACCGACTTTCCTAGCATTTTTGAACTAGGCTTTCGATGGATCTCGGGGCGTCCGCTCTTCTCACCAGAGTGACGCGGCCCGATGTTTCACCCACAAGCTTTTCTTGGCGCGGTTGTCTCCCCTCCCGTGGCTGCATCCCCGACTCATCCCACACCACTCACGCCTAATACACTTTCAGACAAGCCGTCCTTGTCGAACGAGTCGCCATTTCCCTAGGGGGGGAAGCAATGCCCAAAGAACACCACCCGCAATTTCGCTGGTCTGGCAAGATGGAAACGCTGGAAGATCGGCTCGTGATGTCAGCCGATCCACTGGGTGGACTACTAGGGTGTAGCGTGCAGCACCATGCGCTGGCCGATGCTCCCCTCGCCTTGGATCATCATCAGGAGTCGACTCCCGATTTTTGGATCGACACATCCTATCAAAATTCGCTCGAAGAGCACTTGCGTCAAATCGATCAATCCCTGGCCAGCGCCCACGACCAAACCGGGCTGACTCAGGTCCGCAGCGACTACGGATTTTCGGGTATTGGTCAAACGGTCGCCGTCATCGACAGCGGAATCGCCTACGACCACGCAGCGCTAGGCGGTGGATTTGGAAAAAACTATCGCGTTGTCGGCGGCTGGGATTTCACTGGTGAAAACGACGCTAATCCCTACGACGACGGCCCCGAGGGTTCGCATGGCACGCACGTCTCGGGAATCATCGGCAGCAACGACAGCACCCATACGGGAGTTGCCCCGGGAGTGGACCTGGTTGGGCTACGGGTGTTCGATGATGTCGGTGCTGGTTACTTCTCCTGGGTCGAGAATGCCCTAGACTGGGTGCATACGAATCGCAATAGTTTTGAAAATCCAATCACTGCGGTAAACCTGTCGCTCGGTGTGGCAAATTGGAACTCGGACACGATTCCAAACTGGGCAAATCTTGAAGACGAATTCGCCCAGTTGGAAGCCGACGGTATCTTTATTTCGGTCGCGGCCGGCAATAGCTACACCAGCCATACCGAGGCGGGCCTAAGTTATCCGGCAGCAAGCTCGCACGTCATACCGGTAATGTCGACCGACGACAGCGGGCTGCTAAGCTACTTCAGCCAGCGCCATTCACGCGCCATCGCCGCCCCTGGGCGCTGGATCACTAGCACGGTGCCCGATTACGCTGGCAACAACAATGGCACCGACGACGACTTTGCCCGCTTCTCGGGCACGAGCATGGCGGCCCCCTACGTGGCCGGATCGAGCGTGCTCATCCGTGAAGCGATGGAGTTTGCCGGCCACACGAATATTACCCAAGACACAATCTATGATCAGATGGCCGCCACGGCGGACTCATTTTACGATACCGCCACCAATACCTGGTACGACCGCCTCAATTTGGAAGCCGCCATCTACGCGCTGATGCCCATAGACGATTACGGCTCGAGCCTCGACTCCGCTTATAGCCTCGGCATGGTCAATGACCCCATATCGATGAGCGGAGCGATCACCACGCTGGGCGATATCGACTATTTCGCCTTCACCGCTGAAAATTCGGGCACCGTCACGTTTACTGCGTCGAACATGACGCACGCGATAGATACCTCCTGGCAGGTGTCTGGTGGAACCGGCACCTGGAGCGGCGATGACAACGAAATCTTCACTGTCAATGTCACGGCAGGACAGAACTATACAGTAGGCTTGTCGTCCGCCGACGGATTGGGCTACTACGATCTGGACATCACCTCGGAGTCAACGTTTTCATTCACAGACTGGGGGTCCGTCGCCTTCAACGAACTCGATGATGTTTCGATCGCGGGAGAAACCTGGTACCGTTTCGAAGCCGCCAGCGCTGGCTACCTAACTGCCGAGGCCATGTTTGATAACACCAGCGGCCAAGTGAGCTTGGAACTCTACGATTACAGCCTACAGCTCATCGATACGGGCAACTCCGTAGGAAGCGCCTCACGCGTTGATGTTTATGCCAGTGCCGGTGATGAGGTCTTCCTCAAGGTATCGGGAACCAATAACGACGTTGACTTCCGCTTGACCAATCTCGTATCACTGAGCGGCACCACCGTGCAAGTCGCGGGCACCGCAGGTGACGACGTCTTTAGCTTTGCCGCCGGCAACACATACCAGGTCGTCGTCAACGGTGTCTCCTACAGCTTTGCAGCAATTTCCGTCACCAACGTAAACTTTGCCGGCAGTACGGGCAACGACTCGATCACGCTAACGGGCACTAGTGGAAATGAGACCGCCGTCCTGAGCGTCGGACAGGCCACATTGAACGGCAATGGTTTCGCAGTATTAGCGCACGACATGGAAACCGTCGATGTCTATGGCAATGGCGGCAACGACACTGCCACACTCTACGACAGCGCCGGGGACGATATCTTGGTTGCTCGCATGTCAGATGTCGCCTTTTCCGGCACAGGTTTTACGCACACCGCGTACGATTTTTCTGAAACCTATGCCTACTCGACCGGTGGCACCGACCACGCCGAACTACATGACTCCGCCGGAAACGACGACTACCGCGCCTATTACAACCGCGCGATCATGAAGGGGACTGGCTTCTACAACTACGCCCGGGACTTTGCTTCGACTCATGCCTATTCGACACAAGGCACCGACGCGGCGCGCCTCTACGATTCGTCAGGGGACGACACCTACACCGGCTATTCGGATCATGTGACACTGGCGGGTAGCGGGTTCTCAAATCGCGCCAACGATTTCGCGTTGACCTACACCTATGCTACTTCCGGCCATGATGTGGCGACTTTCTACGACACAGCTGAGTACGATCTACTCAGGGCATACCACAACAAGATGATGCTCTCCGGAAGCGGGTATTTCAACTATGTTCGCATGTTTGATGAGAATTACGCCTACTCGACCGGGGGCAATGATTTTGCCAACTTCTACGACTCAGTTGGCAATGATGAATTTCTGGCACACCACGACCGAGCAACGATGACCGGAAGCGGCTATTTCAACTCCGCTGATGGCTTTGCAAGAACTCAAGCACACTCCTTTGGCGGTCAGGACATTGCCCGTTTCTATGATTCCATCGGCAGTGACACATTCAAAGGGTACAGCCGTTATGCGTTGATGGTTGGCACTGGCTTCAATAACACCGCAAAATACTTTGCTCAGACCTACGCCTATTCGACAGCGGGCGATGACACTGCTGCTTTCTATGACTCCGCAGGTGATGATCTGTACGAAGGCTATTACGACCACGCCACCTTCTCGGGCATAGGCTTTTCTCACGCCGCCAGCCAGTTCAGTAGTACCTATGCCTATTCGACCCAAGGCTATGACATTGCAAAATTTTATGATTCGGTTGGCGACGATGATTTTCGTGCCTACCACAATCGCGCCATACTACAGGGTACTGGGTTTTATAATCGGGCCAATAATTTCTCCGCCAACTATGGATACTCTTCTCAGGGTAACGACGAAGCAAGGTTCTACGACTCACCAGGCAACGATGTTTATGAATCCTATTTCAACTACGTTACTTTAAGCGGCACCGGGTTCCACAACTACGCATCCGGGTTTTGTGCTACGTATGCCTACGCATCGACAGGATATGACACAGCTACTTTTCATGATTCTTCTGGAGACGATACGTATCGAGCTTTCCATAACAGAGCAATTATGTCGGGCGTGGGATTTTTGAACTACGCTAGGCTATTCGACCAAACCCATACGACCTCGTCCCAGGGCAATGACGTTGCAAAGCTTTTCGATTCCACCGGAGACGACAGCTTGCAGGCTACCGGTAGCGATGTCACTTTGTCCGGAACCAACTTCAATAACCGCGTCAATGACTTCGCCAACGTACAAGCTTTTGCGATTAACGGTGGCAACAATAACGCGCACGTCCAGGCAACGGACTTGGTATTCCAAAAGATTGGTGATTGGATCTAGCCGGCTGCTGTTAAGACTTCTGTGCCAACCACCGTTTGAGCGTACGCGTCGTCACCCGCCAGCATCCCAGGACGAGCAGAAAAACCCTGGCCTGGCAGCCAAAATCCCGACATTAACTACCGCTAAACCAGGTGCAAAGGATCGCCCATCATCAAGGGTCGCCGGCCTGCGAGCCCTGTGAATCAAAACCATAGATAACCAAATTGGCCAGGGAGTTCCATCTACCCTGGTCGTGTTTCAGACAATCTGAAGGCCCATTAGTTTGGATTCGCTAGCCGGCATGCGATACCGTCGTAAAGGATCAAGCCACCAGGGGTTTTTTCAAATCGGGAAAAACAGATCGGAAAACTGACGCAATCCGCTGCAAGTCCTGTTCGGTAAGACTCGATCCACTGGGCAAACATAAACCGCGCGCAAAAATATCCTCGGCCACCTTCCCACCACGGTACTGCGCGTCACGAAATAACGGTTGCAGGTGCATCGGTTTCCACATCGGACGCGCTTCGATATTCTCAGCAGCAAACTCTTGCAGAAGACGTTCAGGAGATACGCCCGAAAGAGACGCGTCCACAAGCAGGCAAGTGAGCCAACGGGTCGATCGTCCGAATTTGGCCTCGGGCATAAACTCGATGCCGGGCAGGTTCCCAATGGCATCTTGGTAGTACTCAAAAACTGCGCGCCTCTCGTCGACGCGCTGTTCGAGCACGCGCAGCTGACCACGCCCTACTGCTGCCAGGAGATTGCTGAGCCGATAGTTGTACCCCTGCTGCGAATGCTCATAATGGGGAGCAGGATCGCGCGCTTGCGTTGCCAAATGGCGTACCTGCCTAGCCCAGTCCCCGTTGTCTGTCACCAGCATTCCGCCGCCGCCGGTTGTGATAATCTTGTTTCCGTTGAACGAGAAACAACCGATATCACCCAGAGTTCCGGCGGCTCTATCACCGTAGGTTGCACCAAGCGATTCGGCACTGTCAGCAATAAGCGGGATTTCGTATTCGTCGGTAAGTTCGCGAATTGGTTTCCAATCAGCGCTTTGGCCACATATGTCGACCACTACTACGGCGCGGGGCAATTGACCTTTTTGGGCGGCGTCGGCAAGCTCCTCCGCCAACAGCTGCGGATCCATGTTCCAACTTGACCGCTCGCTATCAATGAAGGTTGGCTCTGCCCCGGTGTAACCAATTGCATTGGCAGTTGCGACGAAGGTAAGTGTTGAAGTGACTACTTTGTCACCTGGCTCAACGCCCGCTATCAACAAGGCCAAATGCAACGCCGCGGTGCCGCTCGAAAGCACTACTGCATGATCCACCCCAAGCTTGGCGGCAAACTCTTCTTCAAATGCATCGACGTGGGGTCCGAGCGGGGCGATCCAATTCGACAGGAACGCCTCCTCAATCAATGCCAATTCGTCGCCCGACATGTGCGGTGCTGAAAGGAATACGCGATTAGATTGCGAAGCCGGTCGCTGAGACAACTTGGAACTTTCGTTTGCCATACGTACGCACCAGCGTCTGAGGGGCCAGCAGATGCGAGGGACATGAGCGGGTCGGTACAAGGTAGTAAACTAGGCTGATAGCGACAATAACAAAATACCCGTGGTGACCCCACCTCTGCCCAAAAAACATCTCGCTGAATCACTACGCGAGATTATGCGAAGCTAAGCAATTTTCTCGATCCAATATTGCGGATGATAGCTTCTGGGCACCGATTCAAAACGTTGAGGGTGAATATTTTCTCCCTGATCTAAGAGCCCGATCGTTGTCCAACCTAATCGATTGGGTGCAACAAAGTCTTTAGCCAGGTTGTCACCAACGTAGGCATATCGACGATGTGGGAATACTGACTGGAAATGAAGAAAATTTTTCTCGTTCGGTTTGGCCGACCCAAATTCCTCGGAAATCACAATTTCGCTAACCAGCTGGTCGAGTCCCAGCGCACAAATTTTATTGCGCTGCGTCACTGAGCGTCCGTCGGATAGTAGTCCAATCGGGCGCTGCCCACCCATTTGACGCTGTAGCAACCTGGCAATTGACCGCGTCAGTTGGAGTGATGGCAAATGCTCCCGGTAGATCCGTAACAGTGCCGACTTCTCCGCGACCCTGCCTATTTCGGCAAGCAATGCGCCAATGGGGTCATGATCTCCATCGTCGTACAGATGCTCTAGCCGTCGGCTTATTTCTACGCTGCGCACCGGATCAATATTGCGTGCTACCTCACGGAACCCGGATTCGAGAAAATCTCGCTCGAGATAAAGCGTGTCGTCCAAATCAAACACGAGTGCACAATCGTCGCTAAGCGGCACTTGAGACAAGGACGTGAGCATCGTAGCGGAGCATGGTGAGCCGGTCCTGCCATGCGTCGAAGTATCGAATGTTTTCATGGTGAAAGTACTCCGAGACAATCCAGGCTGGAAAGTTTGCGCCAGCTTCATAACTCAACGGATAGCCACCACCAAAGCGGGGGTTGATCTCAATGCCGGAGAGCTTTCCATCTATCGTCCGCACAAATAATTGCATCGTCAAACAACCGCGTGCTCCGGGCAAGTGCTGGAATTTCTCTCGTAACGAGTCTAACGCCGGGAGCTTAACAGTTCGGCCTTTGCTAACTTCGCCAGCGCGCGTTTCTATCCGCAAGCGAGGAACAAAACACTTGAGAACACTGTCGCGATCGAAGTACATATCGACGGTGTACTCGTCGTGCTCTTCACGCGAAAGATATTCGAAGAATACAAGTTTCGTGTCTTCGAGCAGTCTCGGATGCAGATCGGCAACACTGCGCACAACGTGCAAGTTGTTGCTCGAACTGCCATCGTAAGGCTTTGCAATCAGCGGAAAAGCGCTTTCCTGGCGCGGGTCTACCTGAGCTGGCGAGCAAACGCCGTGCCGGGCAAAAAGTTCGACAGTGAGCCGTTTGTCGCGGCATTGTCTCACCAGATCCTGGTCGGACACGAGCAACTCGATTCCATGCATTGCAAACCGGTCTCGGTTTTCTGCCAGCATCAGCAAGTCTGTGTCGATCGTGGGGATAGCAACCCGAATATCATTTGCTTGGCAAAGCTCGAGAAGTCGATCGATGTAGTCAGGATCTTGAATCGCAGGGGTTGCCAGGTATCCATCAGCGGCCTGACAAGCCGAAGACAAATCGGGCGCCATGTCAGCAGCGAGGACCTGTACCCCACAGTCCGCGTGAGAGAAAGCTTGCTGAAAATAGCGCACGAGCAAACAACGTCGTCCTGCCGAGACAATCAAAAGGTGCTGAGGCACGAGTTGGGGCTCCGCAATAGGTGGAAATAAACCGCGCGCACTCTCACGCCGCCTGACACGCCTTCCAGGAAAGTATCCAAGTGAATCATAGTTACATCGCAGCGCTGATAATCAGCGGGCGCGAAGGCGCAGGATACTGGTATAGTGTGGCAAGCGCGAACGTCACCCTGGTTAAAACGTTTTAGTAAAGGGCTGAAAAAGGCGACTCACAAGCGAATTGGCATGCAAGCTGCGCAAAAGACCTAACATGTGCGAACCACTACGAAGCTAGGCTCAGATGCTCGTTTCCTACTTGTTTTCTGCAGGGTGTATACCTAGTTCTTAAGTAAAGCGACTAGAGCAATCATTAAGCCAGCTATCGTTGCTATCAGGGTAGCGGGTGACAAACGGCTGTAAGCAACTGTGCTACTTTGCCATGTTTGCCAGCAGTTCAAATTTTCGGCGCCAAACTATACCAAGGAACGGGCCCACTGAATTGGCACAGTGTGATGAACCAGTAGTGATCTCCTTCCAGCAATTCAATTGGTAACTGAGAAAATCAACTGCAACGCACGTGAAAACGGCAACCGTTCACGCCCCCTGCAAGCGAAAACTCGGGGACGCTCCAAGTGGCGGATTTTTGCTCTTTTCAGGGTTTCCACGTCTGAAAATGCTATTGCCTTGATCACTGGTTTGGCGGCATGTGCATAGACGCCGTCCCACTCCCCAACGACTTGGACCTCTGCCATCAGATCATCTGGGAGATACTCGCCTATAACGACAACCGGGTGCTCACGCCGGATCGGTGGACGGCCTATATCTGGACCAAACGGCAGCAGTCATACCTGGGCAGATCTGCAGTGCCACACTTTCAGGCAATGATCGATCGAAAGAATTGCGGCAGCTCATGGGATTTCACCCAGGCAGCTTTGAAGCAATCGCTCATCGCACTTCTGCTTAGCTACGACAAACGCTTATGCTGCGCGCCGACTAAGACCTACCTCGGCGCTGCCCATGAATTCAGGCATCGTTGCATGTCCATCAGCTGAGATGCCCCGCCGCCGGAATACTGCAAAAACTGTTTGGGAAAAGATCCACAGGTCAAGTGCAAGCGAATGATTATCAACGTACTGGACATCGTGGGCAAACTTTTCCTCCCAAGAAATCGCATTGCGCCCTCGCACCTGCGCCAAACCGGTAATTCCAGGTCGAACCTCGTGGCGCCGTGCCTGCACGGACGAGTAACGTGGCAAATACGCGACCAGCAGCGGCCGCGGCCCCACAAGACTCATCTCGCCTCGCAGCACGTTCCAAATCCCCGGCAGCTCGTCCAAGCTACTAGCACGAAGCAAACGGCCTAACTTTGTCATACGGAACTCGTCGGGCAGCAATTCCCCTGTACTGTTACACTCTGTTGTCATCGTACGAAACTTAATCAGCTTAAACGGCCGATTGTGCCGTCCTGTCCGCGTTTGAGTGTAGAGAACTGACGGGCCGAGTCGTATGCGCACTAAAAATGCAATTACCAGAAGAAGCGGAGCCAACAAAACGAACAATGCAAATGCGACTGCAACATCAAGGATGCGTTTGAAATAACGACCGTACAAACTACTATTCATGGTGAATCAGTCCAGGCGAATCTCTGCATACAAACTGGCATGCCTTTGTTTGTAAGTCTTAATTGATGACATTCATTCTGCGCCTAATCAACGCATGAATGCAATGCTATGCTGCACAGCGATCCGACATCGCATCTGTCTTTCTGTCTAACAAGTCAGAAATTCCCTGACAATCCGCCAGTCGTTTGTACTCTCGGTAAACTTGTTCTCTCACTAACGACGGATGAAAGTAGTCTAGAACTCGTTTGCGAGCCGCCATGCCATGTTGGCGACGAATCGCTGTATCCGTCAGATAGCTAGCAAGTGCTCTAGCCATGCCCGAGCTATCTCTCGGGGCCACTAATTTTCCGGTAACGCCGTCGACAACCGCGTCTACACAGCCACACACATGCGTGGCAACAACAGGCACCTCCATGGCGGCTGCTTCGATCAGAGCGTAAGGTAAACCTTCGCGGTATGTTGGCAGGCACAGCACATCCATGATGGCGTAATAGCGTTCTATGTCAGTTACATGACCAACCATAGTTATTCGGGGGTCATCGTCCAGTAATTTTTGCACCTCAGATGGCAATCGTTCATTGTTGTCGTACATCCCGACAATAATGAGATGCAGGCTTGGAAACTGAGCTCGCAGTGTCGACCAAGCATCGGCTAATTCGACAACTCCCTTATCGACAACCAGACGGCCAACGAAACCTAGAATAGGTGAGTCCTCTGTAAATCCCAACTCTTCTCTAGTGCTACGCTGCATGGCCGCAGTTTGACGAGCAGGATTAAAACGCTCGGTAGCATCGACGCCATCAATACTGCCATACCCAAGAACTTTTACGTTTTCGGAATTGACGATTCCTTCCTCTATCGCCGCTTGTCTTACTGAATTTCCGACAGATAAAACCTGCGTTGCCAGCGAGCAAGCAAGCCGATCACCAGCAACCGTCAACCAGCGACGCCAGCCACTTAATGTTTGAAAACGCATCCCATGAAGATGATAGATGCGTACTGGCACTCTTGCTATTGTTGCCGCCAGCATTCCAAGAAGTCCCGCTTTGGGAGTATGGGCATGAACGATTGCAGGTCGAATGCGGCGCAAGTGCCCAACCAAATAAAAAATCGCAATGAGGTCCGCGATCGGGCTGATAGCTCGCCTCATCGGGACGCGTGTTGTGGGAAAATCCTCTGCGTCAAGTTTCTCCAAGTCTTCTGAGGCTGGTGACGTAATCGCCCCGACGGTCAATCCCCATCGTTGCATGGTACGCATCTGACCTTTTAGAAATCCGAAAGTCTGGGGGATGGTAGTAATGTGAATAAGGTTAAGCATGAATAATCCGTTAGGTGAGAGCGTCAGAGGCAAATGGTAGCAGGTGGCACCCACCTTTGCTTCTGCGTCCGAATATAGCGCAAGGAGTCCCTCCAGCGCTCTGCCGGTGGCGTTCTGGCCTTATGCCCCCAATTACCTGCAACCGGACGGCATGGAGTTGTAGAAAATGAAGACTATATCAGCAATACGAGACCAGGCGTTTACGACAATGCCATAATCCGACTACAGGAACGCTAATCAACCGGATGTTTGCTAGCGGGGATTGTACTGTTAGATTTTGGCGATACTTGTATTACACTTGTTCCGCCAAAGAGGAATCGGATAGCCTGCTCATTGAGCAGAGGCGAAAAACAGCTGGTTATCACGTCGTGTCGCTGCAAACCGTGAACAAAATGAATCGAGCATCGAAGAGGCCTTCTAGTCTTTTGGAAGGTTCGATTTTCTTAAAGAATACGCAGGAGGGGCCCCCTCGTATTTACGTCCGTTAACTGCCGCGCGACAACAACCTAAGTGCCAATCGGCCCTAACACCTCTTCCCTCCTCAAAACCCATGAATTTTCCTGTGCTGAACGCAAAAACGTCGGCCAAAGCAAAATCAGCCATTTTGCGAGTCGTCAGACCGCTGCTACCTAACATTTGGGATCGGGCTTATCGTACGTACCGACATTCGCACTATAGTAGCGCTGGATTGATTTTTTGCCACATTCCAAAAAACGCCGGATCGAGTATTGCATTCAGTTTGTACAGGCGCCGACTGGGCCATATGCGACTGAGCCAGTTGATTAGTGAAAACAAAGAGGGGCTGCCGATCCTGGCAATCTGGCGAGATCCGGTAGCACGGTTCTTGTCATCGTGCAAATATGCATCGGGTGGAGGTGGGACAGACGGCATAATTGCCAACGCAGAGTCCTATCAGAAAATAAGGAGCGTATCCGAGTTTTTAGACCACCTTGAAAAGCTTCCCGATTCAGAGCGCGATCCGGTTTTTCGGACTCAGTCCTGGTACCTTGATGTACTGGCGAACGACCTTCATGCGACAAATCTGACTCTGTGCCGGGTTTCCGAATTGCCAAAGCTGCAAAGTCTAAAGTGGTTTCGCAACTTGGATTTTTCCGCAAAACGTAACGCGTCCGATCCTCATTCGATTCCAAAAACGGACGATGATTTGCGAAGAATCCGCAAACTGTATGAAAATGACTTCCGCGCCCTTGAACGTTATAGTGAGTTTTTTTTGTAGTTATTGAGCAACTACTAGACGGCGCCACTTTGGCACTCTTTTTTCCGCAGGTCGTGCATTTGCAATGACATGTGCCATCGCGCGTGCATGTCGTTTTGTGGACCAGCCAGAAATGCACGTTATTATCGGTGGGCAGCAGGATTTAGACACAGTCGTTAGATCTATTTGCGTAGCTTTTCAAGAACGCTAATTCGTTACGCGCCTACAAAGAAGTGACTACCAACGCCGCAAAAACTCCTGCTATACCTCCTAGAAACTATATTCACTTTTGTGACAAAAACTGAGGCCTATCAATCTGTAACAAAAACTTTTCAGCGATAGCTTTGCAATCTCTAAAAAGCTATTTGGCCGCGGATGCAGTTTGCCCTGCATGTTGGCTGTAGCAATGTTGACCGCCTGTAAAAAACATCTCGATGCATGCCTGCCGTGTTAAATAGAATCGCGCACGGTTGCTTCCCTGAAGATGAACGGGAGCATCAGGCAGCTTTTTCTGGCAGACTGGAAGAACTTTGTAACAATCGTTCTCCAGTGAAATCAGCAATTACGCGTCTATAGAGGTCTTGCCAACGCGTAGCAGACGTCTCCAGTGAAAAGTTCTGTTCATAAACCCGGCGAGCGCTATGGGTGATCTCTGCAGCCAAGGCCGGCTGTTGGACCAACTCACACGCCGAATTAGCCATAGCCGCATAGTCTTCGACTTCGTGAAGCCGGCCAGTTTTTCCTCCTGCTGTTGCTTCGAAATTACCTGGGATGTTGGAGGCTACGATAGGCAGTCGAGCGGCACTCGCCTCCATCAGCGCAAGGCTCAGCCCCTCACGAATTGACGGAAAGAGCAGTAGGTCACTCGCCTGCATAAGTTCTGAGACATCTGTCCTCAAACCAAGCAATTGAGCCGAGTCCTGCAAGCCAAGTTCACCAGTACGCTGCTCGATAACTTCTCGACAAGGACCCGTACCGACGATGAGGAGTCTTGCTTGGGGTATCTTCTTGTGAATAAGCCGAAAGACTTCAAGTAAGCCAAGGTGGTTTTTCTGCTCAGTTAAGCTTCCAACATGAATGAACACCTTGTCCGCAGAGGTCAGTTGCAATGCTTTACGTTTTTGCTCGATTTCACCCTGCGAAATCACCAAAGGGTCTTCAACTCCCAAGTAAACAACTTCGCATTTCGGTTTCTGAACGCGGCTTATTTTCTGCACAACGTCAGCAGATCCCTGTGAAACGCCCGTCACGAGTTGCGATTTTTTAACGGCGTACCGAATGCTCCAACTGGTATATTGCTTCACTGCCTGCCCAAGCAAAGGAGACGAGGTCCATTTCGACTCGCGCGGAAACCGCGTGTTATGAAAAGTCGTAATCACCGGAACACCCGCCGATTGGGCAGCTCGCACAGACCAGCTGCTATGGGCCCCAGTGTGGACGTGAATCGCGTCATAACGCATTCGAATCAGTAGATCACGAAGTGCTCGCACAAAAACCAGGGGGTTCCGCTTCTGGGGCAGGTGGATGACATTTGCCCCTGCTTGGCGAAAGTCCTCTGCCAACACACCCAACTCTGGACCTTTGCAGCAAACATCCATCTCCAGTTTCTGTCGTGAAATATATTGCATCATCTCCAGCAACCATATTTCAATCCCGCCACGGTTGAGCCCATGCACAAGATGTAAAACACGTTGGGCTGCAGGATTTGCAGATTGTTCGTTCATGTTGATTTCTGAATTTCCATCGTTTGGATGTGATAGAAGCTTTAAATGTCGAGACGGCTGGGTCACCCTGCATTGGAAAAACAGGATCACTACCATTTGTCGCTGTATTTGCTTTGCTTACTTTTCTTTTCGGCTACCATAACAAGTTGTTCTCCTAGCTGAGGCCGGACGGCATGTACGGCAGAGCGTATCCAAGTCCTAAGACGAGTCTGCGCCGGCCTACCGAGAACATGAAACTCTTTGATTTCAAATCCATGACGCTCTACAAGATAGGAAAGTGTCTGCCGGCTGTAGTAGCACGTATGCTCCTCATGACATACTTCCTTCCCACGGACCACCATATAAACCATTCTTGAAAAAGCTTGGAAATTCGGTGTTGTGACGACAAGCGTTCCGTTGTCTTTAAGGGCGCGCCAGGCCCCGTCAAGGAAAAGGCCGGCGTTGTAGATGTGTTCGATCAGTTCACCGGCAACGACTACGTCAAATTGTTCGTGAAAATCAAGCTCTTCTACGTTTGCCACAAGAAACTTGTAGCCATCGATCGAGTTCAGCTGATCCACTCGATCTTCGAGAATATCAACTCCCACGCACTCTTTGGCTCGGCTACGAATTTGATCGTGTAGCCATGATCCTTCGTCACGTTTGTGCTCGACAAAGCAATGGTCGACGCCGCCACAATCTAGCACGCACTTTTCCTTCACTAGCGGCAAAATAACGTCTTCTCGGTACATGTTATTCCGATCGTTATCCGGTTATTTTATTCCAGAGGGATTTACACCACAGCAATTTGCAGTCAACTACGCGGATTCGCAATGAAGCCAGTGGCTGAAATCTCGCCCGACCAAATCAGACAGCAAGGCTACATCCTCGCAAAATTCAGCACGCAGCATCTCCCGCATGCTCGCAGACAGCTGTCCGCGATGCTTGGGCCGTGACAAACGCGGCATGACAAAGTCGCGTGCGCGATCATAAAGTGAATCGCCCAACACCTTACGGATTACCTGCAGCCGTTGCCTAGCCAGACGATTCCGCTGCCAAAATCGTCGCAGCCAGGCCGAAGAAATTTCACGATTCCGATTGACTTTAGAAAAGTCGCTGCGGCCGTCAAAGTCCACTCCAAGCCTTTGCAGTAAAATCTTGTAAGTCGCATCAGGATGTTGGCTTAAATCGTCATACACCACGAAGTGAATTTGCTGCTTGTCAAACTGCTGCAACAGACGAGAAACTTGGGCGCCGAGTTGTCCAATAGCTGAATACTGTAACGATTGCGGCACGGTACAAGAAGATGGTATTGCTCTTCCTCCACGCCGTTCGGCCTGCATTGCCCAAGCCTTTTCAAAAGTCGTAACGTCTTCTTGCAGGGTCACTAACAACTGGTCATGCCATGAGGGGAGCATCGTCAATGGATTCCGCAGAGTCACAATAATCCTGGCATCAGGATTGAACCGGTGTATGTTTTTGATTGCAAATTGCGAACTGAGATACATCACCGATGCCTCACCCACAGCTTGGTGGTGACTGCCTACATCTCGAAACAATCGCAGATATTCTTGCTGGGTATGTATTGTACGGAAACGCTCTAAATCGGTGGCAAAGTAGTGGCACTCTTTGATCGATGGCAGGTAAACGCGCGGATGCTGACGCAGCCAGCGGTGAAGAGCAGTTGTACCGCAACGTGGTGCGCCAACGATAAAAAAGTCGGGGCACCTTGAGCTATTTGGCAGACTGCCAAAACTGGAGGGTTTCGGGATAACTGCTTTGGTCGCAGTCATACTTTTTCGGTTTTCGTTGGTAAAAAGTAAAACTCAAAAGAGCGTGTATACCGTCCAGCAACGGGCAAGCGCCTTCAGGCCGCTTGCATAACGCTCGACGAGGGTGGCTGCTGAGCGTCTGGTCGTGCGACGAAAGATATTCTGAGCAGCTTGTAAATGGAATGGTGAATCAAGGCAATCCTAATCAGATTACTCCCAACAACGGCCCACGCTGCTCCATGCACACCGTAAACAGGTATCAGCAGCAAGCCCAACGCCGCTAGCACCGACAAACTAAGACTCCAAAGCTTCAGAAAAGCCACATATTGCTTCAACGTGATAAAAATCGAAGCATAGCTACACAAAAACGAGGCCGCAGCTGCTAGTGTCATCACCAGAAGAAGTGACTGATGACGGGCAAGCTCAGGACTGAATAGCCACCTCAGCAACTGTTCGCCCCAGAGCCACGCAATTAGAACCCCACTGGAGCCCAACGAAACAAAGACAGCTAGCGACTTGCGATACAACCGCCTAAATCCTGTAGCATCACCGTTCGCACAGAAAGCCGCAAAGCGGGGAATGGTTGCTTGAGCCACGCTGCGCGCGATAGTTTCAAGCACGATAGGCAAAGACACAACTGCCACAAAAATTCCCAGCTGCGCCTCGCCCCAACCTGCTTTTAATAAATATTGAGGCAGATAGGCATAGAGGGAAACTACCAAGGAGATCAATCCCAGCGGTATTGCGGATACCGCCAGAGGCCACCACTGCTTTCTTCCGAACCTAAGCCTGCAATGAGCCAACGATGCGGAGTCTGTCGATGACATGACCGCACGAGACAATGGCACATCAATGAGCACTAGACAGGCTACCCAACCACACGCTAGGGCTAGAACGCTCCTAAACAAATCACCGGTAAGAGAGAAGGTAGTCACAAACAAGACCAATGTGACCACTGCTCGCACGCATTGCGTCAGCGCAAGTAAATCCATGCGATCGGCTCGCTTAAGCAAACCATGCCGGATATCGCTTAAGCCCTCAGCCACCTTGGCCAGCGCTAAGACACTGATCACCGACAGTTCAGAGCTACTCACTCCACATGTGAAGGCCAAGCAGACAATTACGGCCGCTGCGCCCACGCAGAGCAGAACGCGCAACTGCCAATAATATGCAAAGGGATACTGCTCAGACGAATCGGCCGCTAACACCGTCCCTAGTTGCAGGTAACTGAGCATCATCAACGGATTGCAAGCAGCCAGGGCAAGGGCGTAGACGCCGATCGTCTCGACACCGCCCAATTTCGCCAATGCAATCAAAATGGCCCATTGGCCAAAACGCTGCGAGGCGTTGCCAATAATAGACCATAACGCACTGTGGGCAAAACGCTGTTGCAGCTCAGGCACGGACATCAAGAACCTTGATAGCTTCCTGCAGGGATGACGCCCTGCGGCTGAGGGCGCGTTGTTTTGGTTGAACCACGCCGCGCCGGAACGGACCGCACGACCTTTGCGTAACTGCAGACAAGTGGCCACGAATACAGCAGCCACACAGCTGGAAATACCATCAGCCGCTGACGCACTACCAGCCCCATGTTGTACATGTACGTGAAGAAAAATCCGAACAGGGCCAGTCCAATCAATAGAGCAACGATACAAGGGTGTTTCAAATGGTCCAGCTTGTTGGGCACGCGGACCCAAGCCCATATCCCTATTGATGCGAGCCACCAGACCTCGACGCCGGCAAGCATCTCAGTAAGCTGGCTTACTTCCCAAGGCCAAGGCCTGAATAGAATCAGCGTCACACCTGTCCATACGGGAGTGGGGCTTTTTTCCAAAAAATGACTGCTCGCCAGGTGACTACGTGTAGTGAGCTGCTCGTATCGTCCCTCTAGAACTGTGGTGACACCTTGACCCGTGGCCGCTTCGAACAGTCTGGGAGCGGCTTGCTTCAAGAAAAACACGCATGCCAGTGCTCCAGCGCTAGTCAATACAAACAATCCAAATCTTCGAGATCGCCAAGTGCCTAAAAGGTTGATAGTGACAATCCAAATCATGGCAATATGAGGTCTTACTAAACCCAATGCAATCATTCCTATCAACGCTAGCCCGCGCGGTGCCTCCCAACGTTTCTCCCTCTGTGGGAAGGTCCACTGGAGCATCATACAGATTCCCCACAGGACCAATCCTTCCTTCAGGTTCGTTGTCGTCCAGAGCAACCCCGAAGGTAGAAAAAGGCACGGCACGACGACACTGGCAGGCAGTCTGGTACAACCCGAGTGCCGGCAGACAGCTTCAAGCACCGCCAAAATTCCCCAGTAAGCTAAAGCACCATTGACTGTATACGTCACCAATTCTGGAGCGTCGGAAATGGCATAGAAAACGCCTAGCAGGAACCGATACGCAGGGTTGCCAAAGCCGAACAAATCGAACGCCTCGGCAAAACTTCCGGAGACGAGAAGCTCAGCGATTTCTCGCGCGATCGCTTCATGCCAAATGGCGTCACCAGGCGGAATGATACTATCCAAGTAGAACTTCTTCAGGATGGCGGTGCCACACCAAACTAAGGCGGCAACCCTCATGACTTGCCGCCAACGTCTGAAAGCTGGAATTCGCCGACACTGTCGGTCAATGAGCAGCATTAGCAGCAAGACTATCAGCAGCCAATAGGCCGATCCTAACAGAAAATCCATCAGCGCAGCACCAAACGAACACATTTGGAAAGTGGGATTAAGCGAGCAGAAATCTATGGAGCATCATGGTGTGACACAATGCCAGTTCTGGACAAGCTAGCCCCGCCAGAATGCCCTTGCGAAGGCACTAGCAAACAAGTACTTACCCCTATTCCGTTCCCATACAACTCGGGGATATTACGTAGGGCCCGTCATTCACACGGTGCAGTAGAAATGTCTCTACTCGCCGCTGTGTCCGTTCCCATGTTATCAAGCTGCGCTATGCTCCAGATGTTTACCCATCGGATTGGCCGAATCGCCAACTTGCCCGGCTTACCCCTGGCAGTTCTTCTCGCGATCAGCATGATGAGCGGATGCAAATCGGTCCACTATCGAGCCGACCGCCTTCCAGTAGAGTTTCGCAAGGCTGCTTCCAAACACGGCAAACAGATCGACCTGGCACAGATCGCTCAATTTGGCATAAGCGAATCGGTGATTTCACCAAGGGACCTGATCGAGGTCACGGTTGCCACTGGCTACGCAGAAGAAAATGTTAGACCCGTAATAACCCGTGTTTCTGACGAAGGCAATGTGGACATTCCCGTTATCGGTACTGTCCCGGTTGCCGGAATAGAAGCATTTGACGCCAGCAAGAACATTGCTCAGTTAGGGGTTGAGCGTGGCATGTATCTGAACCCCCACGTAACGGTCGCAATCAAAGAAAAATCTGTTAACCGCGTGACCGTGCTTGGCGCAGTGAAAGAGCCCGGTGTCCACAAATTGCCCCGCGGTGGCTGCGACCTAATGAGCGCCCTGGCGGCATCCGGGGGGCTCACAGAGGATGCTGACACTATCATCGAAATCGTACGCCAGCCATCCGATGTCTTATCGGCCCAACAATCTCAGGACCAATCCTCCACGACGACCACGCCAGACAAGCGGGCAAGCGAGATTCAACTTGCTGCCTATCAGGGGCTGCCTGATGCGCCGCCGAGCCAACAACTGCCCCAGCGCCCCGCTCCTCCCTTAATCCGGATCGATCTTTCCCGCGGTCAATTCATTGGCAATGATGATTATCGACTCAACGACCGAGACGTTGTGCGCGTGGTTCGTCGGGAACAAAAGATGGTCTACGTTTCGGGGCTCGTAGCCCGACCTGGACAAGTCGAACTTCCATACGAACGCGACATCCACCTCCTTGATGCAATCGCATTATCAGGAGGACTTCGATCGCCGGTTGCCGACAAGGTGATTATCATTCGCCGCGTTGAGAATCATCCCGAACCCATTACAATCCAAGCAAGTTACAAAAAGGCAAAGAAAAAAGGTCTTGCTAACATACGCCTCGCTGCCGGCGACACGATAACTGTTGAACAAACAGCTGAAACCGTAGTGGTCGATGTGTTCACGAGACTCATTCGCTTTTCGGTTGGAGTTGCAGGCCGAGCTAACCTGTTCTAGACGAAACCGTTTAGTCCAGCACCCTAAATCCCAATTCGTCGGCTTCAATACGGTGGCACTAATAGGTTGCGGTGACATCGTGTGCCTTTGATGACCAAGAGCAATTCTTGAACGATTTACAGTATCCTACCGCCGTACAGTCGCATCACGAGGCCTCCGCTGAGAGCGAGCTGGTGCCGACTATCATGCGCCTGCTGCGCCTGCTGATGATTCGAAAAAAGACGATCATCATTGCACTCTATCTCTTCGCCGTGTGCGGTGTGATCTACTACTATTTCGCAGTTCGTCTCTACGAATCTTCGGCAAAAATCTTGATCGACGGGCAAAACCAAGACCGTGTCGCAACGGTTGGCGACCAAAGCATGGTCAGCAATATCATGGATACGCATAGCGATCTTGTGACAAGTCCAGTCGTGATCGAACAAGCCATTGAGTACCTCGACCCTGAACATCGCACCGACATCGAAGGATTGCCACCCAGCGTCTGGGTTCGAAATATAGAGTCTCGCCTTGGGACACGGGTGACTCGCAAGAAAAGCTTTATCGAAGTCACCTATCGATCAAACAATCCGGAAACAGCTGCGGCCGTCGTCCGAGCCGTGATCAAGGCGTATCTTGCATTTGTCGGAGAGCACCACAAGGGCACCGCTGGGGAGATTATCGCCGCGCTGACGACTGAGCGCGACCAAATACAGTCCTCTCTGAAGCACAAACAGCAGGAACTTCAGCAATTTCGACAACGGGTCGGTCATTTGGCAGTTTCGACCGAAGACGGTGTTGTTGATCCTAAGATCCAGCGTGTGATGAAGCTCAACGACACCTTGCTCCTGGCACAAGAAAAACGCCTCAGCTTGCAGGCAAGTCTTGCTACTGCCGAAGCGGCATACAGCCGGGGAGAGGATCTCAGCCAGCACCTGTTCCAGCTCGAAGCCACACTTGGCAAGCAAGTGCTATTGAGCTCGATGGGAATGAGTCCGCAAGACTTACAAGTGATTAACACGCAGCAAGAAAAAATTGTCGCGGCCCAGCAAGAAGTCCAGAACCTCAGTCTGTACTACGGCCCCAATTATCCAAGGATCGTCGAACTTGGACAAGAGATCCTATCGCTAGAACAATATATTCAAAATTACCACTCCGGCGCTGGAAACCGCTTTGATGCCCTGGGGAAATCGTTACCTAAAGATGTCGTCGTCAAACTGCTCCGTCAGTCGACTCAACACGCACTCGAAAAAGAGAAACAAATTCAACTCACCTATGAAAAAGCTCGTACCGAGGCAGCGGCCTACAGCGGCACACTCGTCCAGTACCGAGCACTGGAACGCGAGGTGGCGCGTGAAGAGGCCAGGCGCGACATGCTGACCGACAAGATCGCCAGCATCGACTTCCGACAAATTCAGGTGCCTATCCGGGCGACGGTCGTGCGCGCACCACTGGCCAATAGTAATCCTGTAACGCCTCAACTGAGGCTTGTGGCTGTCGTATGCCTCCTGGGAGGGGCATTTTCCGGAATCATTGTCGCGTATGCGCAAGACGTGCTTGCCGACCGCTTCAATTCGCCGGAAGAGTTGAGCCTGCAACTTGGCGTACCCGTCCTGGCCATGGTAAAAAAACTGGACTCACTGCCGGGCGAAAGTCTGGACACAATTCACACGCATGCTTGCCCCAATGCTCCGGAAACTGAAGCCTTTCGCACATTGCGAACTGTCCTTTCGCTCAGCGAGCAGAACTGCGACCGGATTCTCATTTCGAGTTCGGAACCTGGCGACGGTAAAACAACCATTTCAGCAAATCTTTCGGTTGCCCTGGCACAGGCCGGCAATCGCACCCTGGTGATCGACGCCGATTTGAGACGGCCGGGCTTCACAACGCTGATGAATCTCAAAGGTCAGGCGGGCGTGGCCGATTTGCTCACATCGGCCGAGGCGCCCGCAAGCGCAGCTCCTCCACTCATTCATCACACGGCCGTTGATGGTTTAGACTTCCTGCCGGCCGGCCTCAGGCGTCCCAATCCGGCCGAGCTGCTAAGCGGCAAGGGATTCGTGGAACTACTTGCATGGGCCGAATCAAAATACGACCGTGTAGTCGTCGACTGTCCACCGGTGCTCGCAGTTAGCGATGCTCAAATTATCGGCCAACTTGTCGATGGAGCAATTCTTGTCGTGCAACCCGAAAAGAACCATCGTCGCTTGGTGATGCGAGCCGTCGAAAGCTTCCACGCGGCAGGCTGCCACTTGTTTGGAGTAGTTGCAAACGGATTGTCCAGCGATTCGCAAGGTTATGGCTATGGTTATGGATACGGATACAGCTACACGCAAGACGGTGACTATGAACATGGGGGAAATGCCGAGCTTCCAAATGAAGCACTGACGACAACCGCACCGCCGGAGCAAACCGATGGTGCAACGATCGCAGTAAACCTGCCCCATCAATGGTCATCGGAAACCGCCTCTGCGAATTCAGGACCAGTTGGTCCGGCCGTCACCGGCAGCTCGAAACCATCGATCAAACCACGTCGGGCAGCCTAAAGGGAATTAGAATCCATTGCCGACAAAATAAGCAACGTGCATTCCAGTGCCCTGATCCCAAGTTGCCGTTTTTCTATTGCACACAAAGTCAATGATAGTGACTGACTCTTGATGCATACTTGGCACCAAAAGCCTAATTGCAATTCCGCATCTCAGAATGCGGCGCTGACCGCCGAATCGCCGTCGGCTGCTCTTTGCTTGCAATTGGTCGATATCGGACTGCTAGGAGTTCTATTTGTTGGTCCACTTTTTTTGGGAGGCCGCCATGCTTTGGGCCATTTGGTATTCGCCAGTTTCATTAGTCTGGCAGTACTTTCCTGGTGCGCGCACCAATTGCTGACCAGCCGCCCCCAGTGGACCCGTAGCTGGGCCTATCTGTTGGGCATCAGCGCCACGCTCTTGGTAGCGATTCAAATTGTTCCGCTGCCTCCCTCATGGCTCGCGTATCTTGCTCCGCGCAATCAGGGCCTGCTAACACTTTTTAGCGCGTCTTCCGATGCCAGCCCCAATCTCGGCCCCTGGCAAACACTTTCTCTTACACCGAGCGCCACGAAGGCATCGCTGGCGATGCTGGTGTCCTATTGTTTGTTGTTCACCGTAACCGTCCAACGACTTCAGAACCTGTCTGACATACGGCGAGTCATCCAGTGGATCGCTCTATCTGCAATAGCCATGGGCGGCTTTGGTTTGCTGCAGTACTACACGGCAAACGGCCTCTTTTTTTGGTTCTATGAAGTACCTTTCACATCAACCTACGATGTTGCCAAGGGCAGCTTTACTTGCAAAAATCACTTCGCACATTTTCTTGTACTCGGCCTTGGACCACTTATCGCATGGTGCGTCCTTCATATTCGCCAGCAGCGCGAAGTTCCAAGGCGGGCTGCGAAATTAAACACCGCCAAAACGGCTTGCCTGGTCCTAGGGCTGGTTTTGATCACGTTGGGAGTGCTGCTTTCTCTATCGCGCGGAGGCCTTTTGGTACTCGCAGTGGCGAGCTCTTTTTTGGCTCTGCTGTATTACTTCAAAGGCCTGGCCTCGAGAGGCTACCTGCTAGGCCTGGCCGTGCTGGGCTTATTGGCAATCTGCGCGCTTTCGACCGAAGGCTATAACCAAGTATCCTCGAGAGTGGATGATTTTTCGAGTGCATCACTGGAAGAGCTAGACCGCAACCACGGACGACGAAATATATGGGCAGCCAATTGGTCGGCAATCCGCGCCGGGTCCTGGTTCGGATCAGGAGCTGGCTCCCACACCGCCATTTATCCCGTTTATCTACAAGAGTCGTTCGAAGGAGTGTATACGCACGCGGAAAGCGGTTTCTTGCAGATCCCAACTGAAAACGGCTGGCTAGGGGCAGCACTGCTGCTAACGGCGCTGATCCTGATCGGCTACTGGAGTTGGCAAGCGTTACGGAATGCCACCCTGCCGGAACAAACTGCGCTTGCTGGCGCGGCTGTCGCGGGCCTGGTAGTCAGTGCCGTCCATTCGCTGTTCGATTTCGTTTGGTACATCCCAGCATGCATAACTCTCGCCTTGCTACTGGCAGCATGCCTCTTGCGCTTGGCCCAGATTGGCATCGCAGATAACTCGCCGAGCCACTGCGTGACCGAGTGGAGCAAGCCTCGCTGGATAATTGTGTCCTCGCTCGCCACTCTGGCCGTAATCTGGTCTCTTTCAACCCTTCTGGGACCGGCTGGCGCTGATCCTTACTGGAATCGCTATTTGCTGATTGCAAATCACAATAAGCGTCAGAATCTCTATCAACTCCAAGCCGGCACAGCTGCCGAGACTGGGGAAAATGACAAAATCCAGCGCCTCGAGGCGATGATTTATCAATTACAAAAAACGCTATCTCTCGATAGAGAATCTGCCGACGCCCATCTGCAGATGACGATGCGATATCTTCAACTATTCAACGCAATTCAACTGCGATCCAACAATGTCATGAGTGTTGAACAAATCCGAGAAGCATCGATGGCTTCAGGATTTACTTCAGCAAAACAGCTCCAACAATGGCTTCGACGCGCTATAGGAGATCATGGAAAACTTCTCTATCGTGCGCGATACCATGCGCGCCAAGCACTTCAGCTCAGTCCACTTACAGCACGGGCCTACCTTTATTTAGCTAAGCTCTGTTTTCTTGATGGCCAGAACCCTGAGCAGGTTGCTGCGTACATCAAGCAAAGTCTCTGCGTGTCTCCGCGCGACGGCGGAATCATGTACCAGGTCGGCAAAGAGTGGTTTGCGGCGGGACACGTGGAAGAAGCAATCGCCTTGTGGCAGGCTTCCTACCAGAAACCGGGTAGGCATCAGCTTCAAATCATCCGTTTCCTGGCAAACAACGTATCGGTGGAGGCGTTTCTCGAAACCTTCCACCCAGACTGGCAAACACTGCCAGGCGTTTGGCAGTATTTTTCTCAATCATCGGGCCCGGAACAACTAGATAGCTTAGTTCAGTATGCAAAGGACGCGGCCCAAGCGGAATGCCAAACCAGGGACCACGAGTCTGCGGCAAAAGTCCTGCATAAACTGGCCACCATGCAAGCGGACCGGCAGCAGTTCGATGCCGCATTGACCACTCT
>JAKVCC010000011.1 GCA_022448265.1 Pirellulales bacterium | reverse complement strand
ACAACACAGGCGGCATGCTTCAGGAGATCGGGGCGATTGATTTCGTCGGCGGTTCGGTGACGGGGGGTACGTCCTATGTTGATTTCAACGCAACGGGCAACAGCAACGAGTTCGCCGACGGTGTTACGCTGTCTGCGGACCTGAACCTGGGCGGCAACCAGAACTTCTCAATCGTCAATGGCCTGACTCTCAACGGAACGGCGAACTTGATGGGTAGTTCGTCGACGCTGAACTTTGACGGGACGCAAAGCTTGGCAGCCAATATGGGCGACACGGCAACGATCAATCTGGATTACAGCAATGCGACAGTTCGGGTGATCAACGGCGGAACGCTCACGCTCGACAGTACGGTGACGGTATCAGGAAAGGGTTATGTGTCCGGCTACGGGTCGGGCAACACGATCCACAGCGCGGGCCTAATTCACGCGAACCAGAGCGGTGGCACGCTTTCGATCAGTCCGGAGAACTTCACAAATACAGGGACGCTTAGGGTGTCCAACGGCAGCAATCTCCGGCTTGATTTTAGTGTTCTTGAGAACCATGGAATGGTGGAGATATCGGGTGGCGGGCAGCTTGTGGCCACCTCACTTGGCGCAACCGGGCTGGAAAACGGGCTTGGCGGGAGCCTACAGGGGACGGGGACCGTTACTGGCAATGTCACGAATACGGCTGGCACAATCTCCCCCGGCGCGTCGCCCGGTACCCTGCTCATTGATGGCAATTACCTTCAGGGCAGTGCCGGCAACCTGAGCATCGAGCTTGGTGGATTTGAGCAAGGGACGGAATTTGACTTTCTGGATATCTCGGGCACAGCAACGCTCTCTGGAACGCTCACCATCTCGCTCCTGGACGGGTTTATGCCCGCGACGACCGACACGTTCACCTTTCTGAAGGCAGACGGAGGACTGTTCGGAACGTTTGATGATGTGATCAATCTCGATGGAAGTCTATGGAGCATAACCTACTTTCCAAACCAGATTGGTATCACCCTCATTGCAATTCCCGAGCCCGGCGCCTGTTCGCTCATGGCTCTGGGGGCTCTCTGTCTCGTCCTGCGGCAGCAACGTAGTTTAGCCCCTGTCTCCTGTCGATGATTTTACAATTGTAGAACATCAGGGTTAAGTAGAAACAGAACAGCGGGCGGTGAACGACGTGAGGATGACAGATTCCAGCAACAGTCGCTGCATTAGACCTTGTTAGAAATTGCCGGTAAAAATTCTGCAACCGCATAGCGAATGAGGCATCTACGTTGAATGGAAAGAGGGGGAGTTTTTAGCTCTTCCTGGCCTAGGCAATTTCTGCGGTACTAGCTATAACGCCGCTTTTTCCCTTTGCTGCCGCACGCCAACAAGGAAGTTGTTATGTCGATGCTCACGTTAATCGCTCAAGCAGAAACCACCTCTCCCTCGCGGCTCGACCGATTGCTACCAGTTTTGGTGGTGTTAGTTTTGATTCCCTTGGTTCCTCTCATTACGCAAATTGTCCGTCGCATTTGGATGGCGGGGTTGAAACGCGTGCCGCTGCGGCTCGAGCGCACGACGAGACGAGTCGATACGTTGCTGTCGTTCATACGCAGCGTCGCGTACTGTACGCTGATTATGCTGTTGTTGTTATTTGCGATTCATGCGATCTGGCCAAAGTTCGATCCGTTGGCTGCGACCGGTGCCTTGTCCATCGTGGCCTTGATTCTAACCGGAATGTTTAAGGATTTGGTGGTCGACGTGGTCAAGGGGCTCGATATTCTCCTTGGTGGACATTATGACCTTGGCGACTACGTCGAGGTCGCAGGTGCGTCTGGGCACGTCATTGATTTTCAACTGAAGTACACCAAACTGCGAACGTCGAGCGGCGAGGAAGTTGTTCTGAACAACGCGAAGTGTGTCCCGTCAAAGCGATTTCCACACGGCTGGGTCACTAACCACATCAGCGTTCCTTTGAAAAGCGGTGATCAAGAGGTAGCAGCACGCGAATCGCTCGACCTCGCAGCTGCGGAGTTGGACCAGCACGTTGAAGCTGTCCAGGACTGTCCTACATACGAGGGTATGCTGCCTGTTCCGACCACAGGCGGTGTGGTGCTACGCTACGCGGTCAATGTTTTACCGGGTGCTAATTGGGTCCTTGACGACATCTATCTACCGCTCATTAAGCGAACGCTTGAGTTCGCCAAGATTCCATTGGCCGGTGAAATCTCCTACTTTTACATGAATGACGTGGAGACTTTCCGTAAGCTGTTTAACCGAAAGTTAACTGAGCAAGAGATCGAAAGCTGGTTGGAGATTGGGAAGGAGTAAATGGCATAATGATTAGCTGGGCTATTGCCAGCGGTAGCAATGATGCGGGCAGCTTGTCTGGATAACCTGATCAGCCGTATCTTCTGTCCAGTGGCTTGCGAGCCAGGGACCAAAAGTTGAACTAGTTTAGATTGACATCCTCCCTGTGACATAGTAGTGGCTTTAGCGGTAATCTGTGAGACGGTATTATACTGGTTCAATCTGCAACCGAGTTGTAAAGAGGAGGACACGGTTATGGTCAAGACTGCCAGCACAATGTTGCCGCTGGGGACGAAGGCTCCGGATTTTTCACTGGTGAACGTCGATGGAAAGACGGTGATGTTATCGCAACTACGAGACGCTCCGGCCCTGGTCGTGATCCTCATGTGTAATCACTGCCCATTTGTAAAAACTATTTCCGCCGGTCTGGCATCGTTTGCGAAGGAATATCAGGCTAAGGGAGTTGCTGTAGTCGGAATTAACTCCAACGACGTGAGTACGCACCCGGAAGATTCGCCAGAACGCATGGTGCATGAAGCCGAGGCGAAGGGCTATACGTTTCCATACCTGTTTGATGAGACACAGGAAGTGGCGCAAGCATACCGCGCGGCTTGCACGCCCGACTTTTATCTGTTCGACGGGCAACAAATGCTCGTGTATAGGGGCCAGTTCGATTCTAGTCGGCCTGGTTCCGGTATTCCGGTTACTGGAGAAGATCTTCGGAAGGCCGCGGACGCAGTCTTGGCAGGTCAGCCGGTACCGGAAGAGCAGATACCCAGCATTGGCTGCAATATCAAGTGGAAGGCCGGTGCTGAGCCGGAGTACTTCAATTCAACGGGCATTCTCTAGATTGCTTCTGCGTGTAGAACCTCAGTTGCAGGATGTCGTAACGTTCTGATTTGTATTTATATGCCAGATCGTATCAACCGTGGTCTGCCTGAAAACGGAAATGGAGATGTCGGGCACGATTTGTTGCTCGCCACAGTCGTTCACGGGCACTTCTCCGTCAAGAATCGTTTGGCTTTTGCACCGTTTTCATCTGCGTTTCAATTTTGTGAAGGCGGTTCGATATCTGTTGCAGATAGGCAATGATAATTGCGTGGGTAAATTGCGCATCGATTCCTACTGGCGAGTCGGGGTGGTTGATATGGCCGATGATGTCGGCGTAGTCATCCTTCGTTTTTGATATTGGGTCAGCATTCACGATATAACTCCTCTATTGAAGTGAGTATGGGCTGAGTCATCTCCCGTAAAACACTGCCAGCCAAATGGTTGGCTCATCCGGCGTTGTCCATTCGACCCGGTGCCGCTTGTGGGCTGGGAGATTGACGAAATCACCGGGCCGCAATTCCACCGTTTCATCATCTCCGTCGAACCGCAGCTTTGCAGCTCCCTTCAGGACGATCGCCCATTCATTCTGATCTTGGTCATGCCAAAATCCTTCCGGTGATGCGTGGCCTTGGGAAACGATGCGCTCGATGCGGTGGCCTGACGTTTCGACAAGAACTTCGACGGCTTCTTCGGGAAGCTTTGTCGGGATGTCGTGGAACAGATTCTTCATGGTCGTCGCTTATTCTATCGCCACCTGCTCCTCGGGTGAAGCGCCTCCATGCAGGGCAAGTCCAGATGCATCTGCGATGGCAGCGACGAGGATGTGGCCCGCACGCAGTACGCATTCTTGTGGATAATTCTCCATGTGTAACAACTCGCCCGTGTATTCGCCGGGTCAGCGCGGCTCCAGGTGAAATTGGTTTCGATTTGGCTGTGTGTCAACCGGATCGGGAGCATGCTTTGCTTGCCGTTGGATGAGACAAGCGGATACTGGTCCTGTGCGTGGTCCCCGCTGGCTGGACCTACTAATCGTGTGCCGGTCCATGCGGTCCGTAGAATCGGCGTGCGACTAGCACCAATAAGACCAGCGGCGCCATGGTCCAGGCGATGAGCGGGCCATGCAGCTCCCAACCAGGAATCGCTGCCGTGATCCAGGCTAGTGGCAACATCAGCAGCCATTGCGTGGCAAACGTGTAGCGAAGGTTTGGCAGTGTGTCGCCGGCTCCTATTAGCGCTCCCTGCAGGGTGATATTGAGCGCGCTGAAAAACTGCGCCACAGCAAACCAGCGGAGGACGCTGGCGCCGACTTGGGCGACCGCCGAGTCGGCAATCAGCAGCCGACTTAAGGTCGGCGCCAGTCCCAGAATCAAACTCGTAACGGCAAACATGATCATCGCCAGCAACTCGGCGCTGCGGCGTCCGAGCTGCTGCGCTTCGCCCCGATCGCCGCGGCCGATGGCCTGGCCGACGAGCGTGGCGGTGGCCACTTGGAACGCCAGGGCGGGCAACACGCTAACGAGCCGTACCTGAAGCCCCATGCCCACTGCCGTTTGTAGGCTGCCGCCCACGGCGGTCGTACCCAGTATGGCCAGCAATACCAGGCGGGCCCCGTTACGGACTATTCCCGCTAGCGCCATCGGGGTGCCGATGTGCAGGATTCTTCCAAACAGTTTCCAATTCAGGTCGCAGCGCCCCGTCGATGCAGCGAAGACGCCATTCGATGTAATTCGCGGCTTGCCGGGGCGGAGAAGAAACGCATAGGCGGCCGCGCCACAAATTTGGGCAGTCACCGTTGCGACTGCTGCGCCTGGCACACCCAGAGCAGGCACACTGCCTCCCCCATGGATCAGCAGGTAGTTCAGTGGGACGTTTAGGCAAGCGATGCCAAGTCCGATGAGGAGTGGTGTCACGGCATCTCCCAGGCTGCGGACGAACGACGCTCCAATGATGTTTGCCCACGCGAAAACGATGCCGAGAAAACATATTTGTAGATAGGGCACGGCGTAGGCAATCGTGGGGCCCGTCGCGTGTAGGCCGGCAAGCACTGTGCTGCTGGCGAGGGCTCCTAGGATGCTCACGGGTACCCCCGCGGCAAGCAAACCGATCGTGCAAATTCGTCGGGCTTGCAGCACTTGGTCGCTGCGCTGCGCGCCAACCGCCTGGCTCACCACGGCAATCACACCTGATGCGAGGGCGAGCACCACCGAGTCGATGAGAAATGTGACCTGCCGGCTCACCCCAATCGCGGCTGTGGCCTCATGCCCTAGGGAGCGCACCATGGCCAGATCGATCAGGCCGAGGGCCGCTTGCAAAGCGCTAAACAGCACTGTGGGCCACGACAGCTTCCAGATGCGGCGAAACAGCGCGCCACTGCTGGCCGGTCCGCCAGCGGCCAGCTCATTGTTGCCCAAGACCTTCGCCTCCCGACATCACTCGATACGCAAAGTCAGGAGACGCCCGTTCTGCTTGTTGAAGTTCGTGTTCGACGAGGTGGTGGTGGGGAGACAGCCGGCAAACCGGGTCGGTGACGGCCGGGTCGCCGGCGAGCAGAAAAGCCTGGCAGCGGCAGCCGCCATAGTCGATCTCGCGCCGATCACAACTTCGACATGGCTCGGGCATCCAGTCGGTGCCCCGAAATCTCTGGAACACCGGATCGTGGAACCAGATCGTTTCCAGCGACCCGTCCTGTACGTTTGGAAAGCACAATTGCGGTATTTCACGGGCTGTTTGGCAGGGCAGAACGACCCCGTCGGGGGCCACAGTAAGAAACGTTCGACCCCACCCGTTGAGGCATGTCTTGGGATACTCTTGAAAGTAATCGGGGAGGACGTGCAAGATTTGCAAATGGTCGCCAGTGCGTTCGCGAGCGTTCGCTACGATTTGTTCCGCAGACTCCACTTGAGCCCGACTGGGCAAAAGAGCGGAGCGATTTTGAAACGCCCACCCGGTGTACTGCACGTGCGCCAGCTCCAACCGGTCGACTTGCCAGGTAACGGCCAAATCGATAATTTCCTGGAGCCGGCTCAGATTCTGGCGGTGGAGTACTACGTTTAACGTAATCGGAAAGCCCAGTTGCCGGGCGGCGCGGACGGCAGATTGTTTCTGTTTGAAGGACGGCGCGCCCGCAAAAAAATCGTTTTCCGCTTCGCGGGCATCGAGCAAGCTGATCTGCAGTGCGTCGAGACCAGCCTCACGAAGATTGGCGAGTATTTGGGGATCGGCCGTAGTCGCCCCCGTACTTAGATTCGAATACAGATCGACTGCGCGCGCCGTGGCGACCAGCTCCACCACGTCGGGTCGCACTAAGGGTTCGCCACCCGAAAAATGCACTTGCACAACGCCCAAGGCGCTGGCTTCGGTAAGCACACGTTGCCAGGTCGATGTGTCCAATTCATTGCGATACTTAGCCAGTTGGAGCGGATTGCTGCAGTAGGGACAGTGCAGCGGACACCGGTAGGTCAGCTCTGCCAGGAGGGCAAAAGGCCTGGGCTCCATGCGATCATCTTTCGCAGTGCTTTGAGCGCCTGTGATTGTTCGCTGTTCCATGGCCGGTGAATCTTCTCCAGCTTCAGTCTTGCAGGCGAGGCTCGGGGTCGGCGCACCATTGAATCAATCCGCGCTCCACTAACCGTTCCAAGAATTCATGAATATCAGGGCCGAGGTCCGCGTCGGAAAACGACTGGGCCAGCTTGTTACGAATTTGTTCAATAGATCGATTATGGCAGAGACGTACGATGGCGGCTCCCGTCGTGTTCAAAACCAGCAGCCCCTCTGGGAATAGCAACTGATGTTGTTGCCGAAACTCGTCCCAGCGATAGCGAACGCCTCGAGCCAACACGGGTTGTAGCGACATTTGGAATTCTTTCACGACAGGGGAACTCCAGCGGGTGCCACGCAGTGCTGGTAAACCGCATCCAATTGTGCCCACAGCACGTCGCATTTGAACTGGAGGGCGGCTACGGCCCGCTGTTGTTGCTCGAGCGAGTCGCAGTATTGGATGACGGTGTCCAGGCCGTTCTCACTATCGCGGCTGGCTAGGGGGGGCCGGCAGCGAAAGTAGGTCATGGTCGCGGGGTCGATCCAGCGGTAATGTGTTTCAAGGGCGATGAGGCGGTCCTTCATCAATTGGGGCGCAAATAACTCGGTGAGCGAAGATGCCACGCCTTCGACCCAGGATCGACTTCCGACAAAATGGACGTAGGCATCGACGGCATAACGAACACCAGGCAAGAGCAACCGGTCCTTTTCCAAGTCTTCGCGTGCCAACCCAACTCCCTCACCCAGGCGGAGCCATCGTTCGATGCCTCCCGGATCTGCCGAGCACCCATCGTGATCGATGATCCGCTGCACCCAGTGGCGGCGAACCTCTCTCACCGGACAACGGGCTGTCAGCAGGGCGTCCTTGATTGGAATGTTTTTTTGGTAGTAAAAACGATTGGCCACCCAGCACTGAATCTGCGCACGAGTGAGTTCGCCGGCGTGCAATCGTTGATGGAACGGGTGCCGGTCGTGGTAGCGCTGCTGCCCGACCTGCCGGAATTTTTCGATGAATTCTTCCCGTGACCAAAACTGCATCAGTCTTCTCTCGCATTTTTCATAAGACAAACTCCTGGCCGTCGACGCCAACCTCGACACCCTGGTCTCGCACCTGCCCGTGCTGCTGGCCTGCTTCGTCAAGCATGGGATTGGTATTATTGATGTGCACGTACACCCGATGGGCAACCGGCAGTTTGGCAAGCCATGCCAAACTCCCATCTGCGCCGCTGACTGGTACGTGGCCCATTTGGCTCGACGAACGAGTCGAAATGCCGAACTTCTGCGGCTCGTCCTCGGTCCAAAACGTGCCGTCCATGAGCAACAAATCTCCGCCTTGGGCGGCCTGTTGAAGGCGCTCGTCAAGGAGTGGCACACATGGAGCATACACAAATTTTGCGCCCGTCGCCGAATCGGTGACTTCCAATCCGATTACGGAACCTACTGCCGACTGCTGCTCGGCAGCGACAAATCGCGGCACATCACGACCTGTTTCAAACGCTTGGACGGTGAGTCCGCTGGCCGAGCCGTCCGGAAGTGCCAGAGTCTGCGACACTTCTAGCGGCAGGTCCAACCATGGGCGGTCAGAAAAACTAGTCAGGACCGGTTCGATCGGAAAAGATTCGCTCAGCCAACGGTGGACCAGTTCCGTAGAAATGACCGGCAAGCGACAACCTTCACGGAGTTGCAATAGGCCCGAGGCGTGATCCATCTCGGCATCGGTAAGTACGCAGCCCGCGAGCGATGTGCCGCGCACGCTATTCGGGTCGGGCCCCAGGTCGTCAAAGCGAAGCAGTTGATGTCGCACGTCCGGCGACACATTCAACAGAAACCACCATCGGTCGTCTGCAGAGATTGCCACCGACGATTGTGTGCGGGCCCGAATGGGGGCTAAGCCGCTGCGCACTGCTCGGCAATTGGGGCACCCACAGTTCCACTGGGGGAGACCTCCACCGGCAGCGGAGCCAAGGATGCGAACTCGCATTAGCGAGCCTACTGTTTGGGGAGTTCGTCAGTTAGGCCTTGCGTGGCTGGCAGACGCTGATCGCCACCGGCCGGCATCGGCAACTCGTCTTCCGAATTGGCATATGCGGTGACTTCCATGCAAAGCGAGAGTTCTTCGAAATCGGGCTTTGTCCAAGACATGATCGGATCCTTTACTCTAAGGTCATCAAGAATGCGAATAAATCGTGCAATTGTTTTACCGTAAGCATCTCGGCGATGTTGCCGGGCATAATCGAGGTCTTCAGCGTCTTGACCTTCTCCAAAGTCCTTTTGTCGAGCGAGTGGAATCTGCCGTCTTGTTCGCGCAGTTGGACACTAAAGTTAGTCTCGTTGATCCTAAGTCCGACGAGCGACTTCCCACTATCAGTTAAAACAAGAATTTGTTCGTAATGGGGGGCAATATCCTGCGAAGGATCGACGATCGACTTCATGACGTATTGCGGCGATCGACGAGTCGCGATTCGGTCTAGCTCTGGGCCGATGCCTCCGCCACGTCCGCCCAGGGCGTGACACTTATTACACGCAAACGGACTTTTCATGTCAAGAAACAACTGTTTGCCCGCCACGGCGTCTCCAATCATATACGGCTTCCAGTCTGCGTCGCCTTCGGGTTTGGCGAGGCTGCGGACATGCGCGATGATCTTGGCGATTTGCTCCTCCTTGAGCGACTCACCCAGCTTTTTCATTGTGGTGCCAGGTACGCCTTTTTCGATAATGCCTGCGATGCTCACGTCGGTGCCGTCACCGTGCAACCAGCGATCATCGGTCAGATTGGGACCCTTTCCGCCCCGCGCAGATCCACCGTGGCAGCCGCTGCACAGGCCACGAAACATTGACTTCCCTTCGTCAAGCGCCGTGGTGTCCTCCATGTACGGCGCCGACAGGCTGCGCCCCTCATTAGCGGCTGGCGTTACCTCTTTGCCAGTCGCCGTAGGGGCGGGCTCGGTTTTTTCCGCCTGCGTAGGCAACTCGGCCTGCTCTGCCGCGAGTACTGCGCACAGCGATAGGGGACGGGAATGCTCACCCGATAACAGCAGCAGTATTCCGAGTGTGCCAAGTGCCATCCCAAGGTGACGTGCCCCGCGCAGTTTTTTCCAAGCTGTGTTCACTGGGGCGAACCACCATGGATGGTGGAAGCTTCCTTGGGCAGGTGCCATCGCGAGAATACTTGTTCCAGCCGGCCCGTAGTCCGCAACGCGGTTAGCCGGGTGTCGATTTGGTTTTTGAGTTCGGTTTGTCCGCGCCGCATGGCGATGCAGACCGGAAATTGATCAACTGGGGGCTTCGGTTGCACAAATCGCAGTTGTTCAGGAAAGTTTTCTGCTGCCATCCACCGCGCACGGCTTGCTAACACATAGCCGGCCTTGGCCTCGCCGACCGCAACTGCCTGCAAAATTGATCCCAGGTTGGCGTATCGATTCTGGAGACTTGCTGTCACGCCGCGCACAGCCAGACCCGCTTCCACGGCAATTGCCTGGGTGGAGCGAAGCCGCTCCAGGTCTGCCAGTTTTTCGGTCACCGGTTCGCCTGCTGCCGATACCACGTATTGATAGTTCGCAAAATAGTAGGGTTCGCTGTAGGTAACTCGCTGAGCGAACCGGTCATCCGGCACAACGCCCAAAATCACGTCGCACAATTTCTTGCTCGCCAGCTTTCCCGGATATGAGTCGTGCGACGAGTAGGCCCAATAGACTTCGAGTGACACGCCCATCTCCTGGGCCAGTAGTTGCGCAACTTCATAGTCCAGCCCTGCTGGCTCGGAGTGGGTGGTGGAAAAAGGCAAGTTGTTTTGATCGAGTCCAACAATCAATGTGCCCCGGGTTTGGATCCGCTGGAGGTCGTCATACGGCTGCCGGGAGTGTTGCCGACCAGCCATGTGGGGTTCCAGACCACGTTCGATGGGCGCAAGCGGCCGCTGAGTCTTGCGGGAAGAAGCGGCGCCGCTCCCCTCCTCAAATGGCGCAATATGCGGGGTATGGTAACGTTTTAGCGCACGTGCCACGAAGCCTTTTTTTACCAAGGCGCCTATGGCTCGGTCGACATGTTGTTTCAGCCGTTTATCGCCGTGCCGCATGGCGACGGCGATATTCCACCGGTCTTCCGGCACAAAGTCGGGCAAAACTACTGCGTCGAAATCGGGCGACCCGTGTAGCAGCCAGCCGGCATTCGACCACAGATAGGCGTAGTCGATGCCTCCCCTATCTAGCGCGGTGAGAACGGCCAATTGGGTCCCGAAAAGGCGTCGCAAATAGCCCCGCTGTCGGAGCGAGTAGTCGGCCACCGTGCCGGCTTGCGTTCCCAGTCGGCGGGATCGTTCTCCCTTAAGCTGCTGGAGCGATTGTACCGGGTCGGCATCCCGGCTCGCCACTAAGAAGTAGCCTGTGCCATAGTAGGGCCGCGAATAGATGACCTTACCCTGGACGGCCTCCTCATCATCCATGGCACGGGGGTCAACCGCTGCGCCAAAGGCCAAATCGCACTCGTTCTCCAGCAACTGGCCGATGGCCGTCTCGCGATGCACGTCAATCCACTTGATCTCGATATCAACTCCGAGTTCGCGCCCCAACTGCTGGGCAATGATTACGTCGAAACCTGGCTGTTCGGGATCCGCGCTAGAGTAAGGCAGATTGGCAGGGTCCATGCTGACGATCAACTTGCCGTCTTGCTCTGTCCGCGCCCAAGTATCAGTAGTTGGTTTGCGCTTTGGTAGGTCCATCAGAGGCGGGCGGTGTCGGAGCCCCAGTTTGGCAAACACCGGTTGGAACGCGGCGCTTTGTAAGCAGCTTGTCACGGCTTGCGCTAGCTTGGCCTGCAGCGATGTATCTCTTGCCCGCACCGCCAGCCCCAGGCTCCAGCGAAACTGCGAAACAAACTCGTCGACCAGCCTTAGCTCCAGTTGGGTATGTTTTCGCAAGTACCACGCGGCGAAATCCGTATCGATGAGGGCTCCGGCGAGCTGAGCCTGCCGAAAACCGCGGAGCAGCGCTTCGCGCGACGGAAACGCGACAATTTCATGATCGGACTTAGGCAGCGCCACAGTGCCGGCAACGATCCCGACGCGCTTGCCGCGCAAATCGATTAGGGAGCGGATAGGACCAGCGGCGGCGCTGCTAGATTCTTCACGAGGAAGCCCGATATTTGCAAGGCCGGCCCCATTTTTGGAACCTTGTTCTGGTGGGGCACCCTTTTTCTGGATCAACGGGGCTTTTGGCGCGGCGTCTACCACTAGGCCAAATTTTCCTGCCGCGTAGGGCCCAGCCCAAACCAAGTCGGACGAGTTGACCGAGTCTCGCGGCAGGCCGACGACGACATCGCAGCGACCATCTCTAAGGCTTTGTAGGCGACAGCGATCGTTCGCGCACCAATGGAGCTGGCAAGCCCGCTGCAGCTTTTCAGCCAGCAACTCTGCCACCAAGACATCCGTTCCCATGGGTTGGCCATCGGCTGCACGGCCGGCGTGGGGCATGGTATCGGAGCACATGCAGAATCGCAGCGCCTGCGTCTCGGCTGCATCAGCCGCCCAGGCTCCGGTAGGAACCGCGATGCATCCTAACAGGATTGCCAGGGCTCGCCGCATGGGACTAGATGGAGTTGGCAGGAAATGCATGGCCAGGACGGGTCGCGAGATAAGAGTAATCGGACGGCATCTGCGCCTTATTTAGGGAGGGCGAAGACGAACAGCGTATTCCCGCGCCGTGCATCGGCCATCCAGGGGGCCCCGTCACCGATGAATCCGGCGGTCCATCCACCCCAGCCCGCGCACACCGCGATGTATTGCCGACCATCGAGCTGGTAGGTAATGGGCGAGGCGTGGTGACCACTACCGCACTGGTAATACCAGAGTACCTCGCCTGACTTGGCATCGTAGGCCGATAGAAAACCTTCGGCGTCACCGGTGAAAACCAGTCCGCCAGCCGTCGCTAACACTCCGGCAACCATTGGTGATCGTGTTTGGACGTCCCATACGATGTTGCCGGTTTGTACATCGATAGCCTTGAAATTGCCCGAAGCCTCGTTTTCGATCAAGGTCAGCGAACTTCCCCAGTAAGGTTGTCCTTTGATAAAAAACGCCTTTCCCGAAGTGAACTTCGCGCAGTTATTTATCACCGGGACATAGGCTAGGCCCGTTCCTGGATGGTAGGCCATTGGGTTCCACTCCTTGCCACCGGCGGCGCCGGGACAAACGCGTACACCCTCTTCGTTGGGCATCGCGGCAGGATTCACAAAGGGTCGGCCCGTGACCGGATCCAGCCCGTCGGCCCCCTTGGAACGATCGGTCCATGTCACTTCGCAAAACGGCTTGCCGTAAATGAACTTGCCGTTTTCCCGATTCAAGCAGTAGAAGTAGCCGTTACGGTGGGCTTGCACGAGCGTCTTGACACGCTTGCCCCCGATCTCCGAATCGACCAGCACCGGCGTATTCACGCCGTCGTAGTCCCATACGTCGTGCGGGCTGTTTTGGAAGTGCCACTTATAAGAGCCGTCGTCGGGGTTAAGTGCGACGATTCCGCAGGTGTACAGATTGTCGCCCTTGCGCACTTCGCCGTTAAAATCTGGCGAAGGATTTCCCACCCCCCAATAGAGTGTATTGAGCTCGGGGTCGTAGGTGCCGGTCACCCACGCTGACCCGCCACCGGTAAGCCAGGATTCACCTTCCCAGCTCTTGAGGGCCTTCTGGACGTGGTCGGTTCGGTCTTCGGCGCTGGGGACTGTGTAAAAGCGCCAGGCGCGCTTGCCTGTATCGGCATCGTACGCATCGATGAAACCGCGGATGCCATATTCGGCGCCGCTGATACCAATGATAATCTTGTCTTTGACCACCAGCGGAGCCACGGTCGCGCTGTAGGCCAGCTTGTAAATGTCGCCTTCCTCCTTGCCGCCCTCACCGGGGGCCGTGATCGCCTCGTCCCATATTTCTTTGCCCGTGGTGCGGTCCAGACAAACTAGGTGCGCGTCCAACGTCGTCATATAGAGCCGATTGCCCCAGGCGGCAAAGCCGCGATTCACCGCGTCGCAGCAAAGGGCCAGATTGTCAGGCAGCGACTTTTGATAGTGCCACAACTCCGAACCGGTGAGGCAATCGATCGCGTATGCATGGTTCCACGGCGTCGTGATGTACATGATGCCATCGATAACCAGCGGCGTACACTCGAATCCGTCAAGGACACCCGTCTGAAAGGACCAGACGGGGACCAGCTTCGAAACATTGTCGCGGTTGATCTGCTCGAGGGCCGAAAAGCGTTGGCTGTCGTAGCCACGACCATACATGAGCCAGTTGGCGTCGTTATCAACCGCACGGATGAGATCGTCTTGGTCGACAGGGCCGACCGGCTCAGCAGCGCTGATAATCGTACTGCTCAGAGCAATGGTAAAGAAACCGCCTACAACAATGGCGATAAAACGAGCTGGACCAAGTAGGGGTAAACGGCCTCCAGCGCGAATCGAAAAACAGCGATATCGGTTTAATTTAAGCACAAAATTAATCTCCCTTGTCACAAACGATGGAAGGAGTCTGCTGCGCTAACGTCGGAGTCTCGACACGTCCTCTGGAAAAAGATGTGCACCAAGCAAGCGGTTTAGCTGGGGTGCCAATCGGGTGCATCTTGGCGACATGCGGGGCCTTCTAATTTGCACTTGCAGGCCACGTACTTCACGGGAGATTTTCACACGTGCCGAGACAGTTGTCAATTCATTGGGAGGGGCCCGGTTTAGAGCCGGGCGGTTGATCGAAGAAGTGTCGTTTCGCGTCGAAGGGATCCGGTCCAACGAAAAACGCCCGCTGCCGCTGCAGCCTGGCGCATTGCCAGACCTATCAGCGCCAACGGGCGGTTGGTACGCTACCAGTCGTATGCCCAGCCAATCAGGCCTAGGCCATATCCTTCAGCTTTTTCAGCGGGCGTACTTTCACCACGTTACGCGCCGGTTTGGCCTTAAACATGGTGGTTTCACCCGTGAACGGATTGACGCCCTCGCGAGCGGGTACGGCCGGTTTGTTCTGCACGACAATCTTACAAAGTCCAGGCAGCGTGAAGGTCCCGGGACCATTCTTTCCTAGTGCCTTGGCAATCTCGTCGTTGAGCGCGTCAAACACGCCTGCCACGTCTTTCTTGGATAGGCCCGTGCTTTCCGATACGTTGGCGTAGATTTCAGTCTTGGTTGGCGGTTTTTGAGCTGAGGCATCTGCCATGCTATTAAACCCTCCTTAGTGCCATACGGTAGTGAAATAACCCTGTAATCTAGCATCTACAATAGATGCACCGTGCTGATTTAAAGACTGCTGGAAGAAAAATACAAGACTAATGTAGCAAAAATCACTTAGAAAGCAGGGTTTTTCTCGTTTATGGGGGTCGTAGGACTGAGAAAATAGAGGGTTTTTGGAAGATCGGCAAGGAAGCAGGCTAGGTGCGAAAACAGCCTGATTGGGGGGGTGGCGTGTCCCAGGCGAGCTCAATTGCCCTATTGTTGGGTAAGCTGTAAACTTCGGATAGGCCGTGTCTTAGGCGGCATTTCTTACGAGTTCGTCCCACCAAAGCGGCGAGCTTGGGTCGGCGAGTGGCTGCAAGTTGTCAGGAGGTGCAGAGACTCCCTTTGGAAGATGAGCCAGGGACGGCATCGGCGGCCGCAAGCCTGCCGGGAGCTAGCGAAAGCGTGTTTCGTTAGTCATGGAGGGTCTCGCAGAGAAGGGGGTGAGCAGCCGGATGCGGAGCTGGTGCACTAATCTCCGGGCCCATAGATTTCGGTCTAGCCTAATTGGGGCCAGCGTAGTCTGTGCGATCGGGCTCCTGGTTGCCGATGCGGTTTGCCCGACCGCTAGCTTCGCTCAGCCAGTGCCCCCAGCTGCCGACAACATCCTGACGGCAGATTTTCAGGGCGTTTCCTTGCCAGCCAATCGTACCGATGGTCGCGGTATCAAGCGGGTGCGTGAGAGCATTGTCAAGGGAGAGTATTCGGCCGCGATTCGCTTTTTGGACAATGTTTTGCAGCGGCAGGAGGATTCGTTCCTCTTGAACGGCAGTTCCGGCGAGTACGCGGGACTCAAAGAGACTGCCTGGCAGATCATTCGCGACCTGCCGCCCTTGGCGCGGCAGGCCTATGAAACCACGTATGGCCCGGTGGCTCGGCGGCTGCTGCGACAAGCGGTCGCCGACGGAAATTACGACAGCCTCCAGCAGCTAACGCGCCGCTACTTTCACACACCGGCCGGTCATGAAGCGGCCCTTCTTCTCGCCCGGAACGAGGCCGATCTGGGCCGCCACTTGTCTGCGGCGCTTGTGTATCAGCAACTCCTGGAGGCGCCGGCGGCAGTCGCTCGCTTTCAGCCACAGCTATCCTTATGGGCTTCGTTGAGTTGGCTGGCATTGGGCGACGAGGACCGTGCAAAGGAAATTCTCCTTCAGTTGGAGGCCGCCGCCGCGCAAGAAGTTGTCATTGGGGGCCAAAAGCTATTGCTGGATTTTAGCGTAGCGGATTGGCCCGAACGGCTGTTGGAGATGACAGGCGTATCGAATAGTGGGAATGCGGTGGCCGCGATGCAGTGGCTAACTTCGGGCGGCAATCCGCAGCGTAATGGTCAAGCGACGGGCGGACTGCCGCATTTGCGAGCCGATTGGCAAGCACGTCTGCTTGCCCACCCCGCGCTGGAGTCCGTGCATCAAGAGATTTCTTTTGGCAGAACACAGCACCGGTTGCCGCTCATCCCGGCTTCGGTACCGCTGGCCGTCGGCAATGCGTTGATCACGCGTTCCGTCCACAATTTGGTTGCCATCGACTTTACTACTGGCAAGCGGATTTGGCAGGTGCAGCCTCAACGGGTTCCGGCCTTCGAGCAATTGATAAGTGGCGCCTTAGGCGAGCAAGACGACGGTCAAATCGATCCGGCCCGTACCTTCAATCAGAGGATTTGGGAAGACTACCTCTATAGCACGATCAGTAGCGATGGCCAAAGAGTCTACGTTATTCGCGATCTCAGGCCGCCAAATTGGCCACGTTATGAATCTTGGCCGGGGGCAGGCATGCGCAATGACGGCGCCAATGGATCGTCGCGAGAAACCAATAGGCTTTGCGCCTACGACTTGGCAACACAAGGCAAGCTGGTGTGGGAGGTAGACGGCGCAGCCAGCGGCAACAAAATGCAAGGGGCGTTTTTTCTCGGTGCTCCCTTAACCGTTGGGCAATCGCTTTATGGATTGTTGGAGATCCGCAGCGAGAAAGCAATCTATCTGGTGGCACTCGACCGTCAGACGGGAAAGCTGCAATGGCGACAGCATCTCGCAAATCTCGAGGCAGGGATTCTGGCTGATCCAGACCGGCGTTTGCAGGCGGTTATCCCTTCTTACGACGAGGGGATGTTAGTATGCCCAACTGGAGTTGGCGTTGTTGTGGGTGTCGATCTTGCCAAGCGCGCTCTGGCTTGGGCGTATCGCTACGAAATAAATAGGAAGTATCCCCAGCAGTTACGTCAAGCTCGCAGCAGGGGGCGCAGCACGGGGCGAAGCCAATGGATCGATGCAACCGCGACGATCGCAGACGGGCGGATCCTGCTTTCGCCACCAGGGTCTGAGAAATTGCATTGCCTCGATCTGGCCACCGGGGCCCTGCAGTGGCGGCAGCCGCGCCGGCAAGGCTTGCTGCTTGCCGGGGTGGATGAGAACCATGTCGTAGTCGTCGACCAAAAAGGGGTCCGTGCACTTCGCCTGGACGACGGCAAGTCCGCATGGACAAAGGGTCGCCTTGATTTTCCCGTGGACAGCTATCCCTCGGGACGAGGGTTCCTTAGCAAGGGCAAATACTATGTTCCGCTGTCTTCGGCGGAAGTCGTTGCCATCGATGTACAGGAAGGGGCCGTGGTTGCCCGAGCCCAATCGCGGGACCGTACACCGCTAGGAAACCTAGTTTGTCACCGTGGCACGGTGCTTTCACAGGGCGGGGCATTCCTCAACCGCTTTGGTCAACTGGAGGTGCTACGCGAGCAGTCGCTGCGCAGACGCGAGATCAATCCCAACGATCATGAAGCGCTGCGTACGTTGGGCGAAATGGCCCTAAACGACAACCAATTGGCCGAGGCGATTGAGTTGGTGGAACAAGCATACGCCTCGGAGCCTGACGACGTGCAGACACGCGAGGTACTCGGCGAGTGCTTGCGGGCGGCATTGAATGAAAACTATGCCAAGTATAGAGATCGCCTGCCGCTGCTCGAGGAAATTCAAAGTTCGTCGGAAAAGGATCGGCTCGCCCTGTTACGTTTACAAGCACGAGGGCTCCTTGAAATAGGAGACATCGTGGATGCATTCGACGTTTGCTATCGCATGGCATTATCGGTGGACTCTGCCTCGACTTCGGTGTCTCTGGGCCCGCATCACCAGGCCAAGTTGTCGCGTTGGATTCGAGCGCAAGTGGCTGCTATCTGGGCGCAGGCCAATGGCTCTCAGCGAGCGGAGATGTCAAGTCGGCTCGAAGAGGCCATCGCAGGGATTGCGGGAGACGCTGACCGAAATAATGTTGATCGGCTCTTTCGGTGTTTTGGGGCACTTGAGATTTGCGCGCCCATGGGCCTTGATGTTGCCGCCCGCCATGCCGCCGAGGGCAATCTGCTGGCGGCCCAGCAACTGCTGGTGTACTTGACGACTTCACGGGACTCGGCTGTCCGTGCCGAAGCGGTTGCCCGGTGTTCCAGGCTGTTGCATCGGGCGGACGTGCCCAGTTTGGCCGCTTCGTATGACCGGCAGTTGGCGACCTCTCTGGCCGATCAGGAGTGCCTCGACGGCAAGACGGGGAAGCAATGCTTGGGGGAATGGGGCACGCGAGAAGGCGGAGGCGGTGAATCGAGGGGTAATGAATCAGGACCTCTGGGATCGAGGAGGCGCCCTAATGGTTCGGCCGCAATTTCGGACCGAGGAGGATTGGATTGGCCCTATGGTCAGGTTGAAGCGGATACTGCCGGCGATCCCAAGCAGGGGCGCACCACTCGTAGCGCCCGTTCCTCTTTTTTTGAGGTTCAATTGGAGCGCAGTGACGAGGTGCTCGGATATTGCAACGTGTTCCAAGCGCACAGCAGCGGTGAAGTGCGCGTTCGAGATCGACAGGGGAATGAGTTTTTTCGAGCGCAACTACGACCACCCAACGGCAGGCGTATCAGCGCCCCGGCGACGGCGTATGGAGTTTCGCACGGCAATTTGCTTTTGCTGTCATCAGGCCAACAGTTCTATGCTTTCGATACGCTTCCCTCGGAGGGTGAATCAGCCCCTAAACTACTGTGGCAAAAGCAGGCCGTGAGCAACCTAGAGCAACGGCAAGAGTATTTGGTCATGAACAGGCAGAGTCGTCGCCAGCAGGAAAGGCCCGGCTCGAAGCGGCCACCCAGGGCTGAGCGGAATGGGCGTTGGATTGGAGTTATCGGGCCGGTTACGCACGACAGTTGTGTCATGCAAGATCAATCGCGCCTTTTTTGTGTTGATCCGCTGACGGGGGAGCTGTTATGGCAGCGTTCCGACATGCCAGCGGGCTGCGATCTTTTTGGCGACCACGAGTTTGTGTTTGCGGTGGAGCGAGACTCAACGAGAGCCCTGGTCTTGAGTACTGCGGATGGAAGGTTGCTGAAAGAAGTTGCCGTCCCCGTCTGGCGTGAGCGTCTGGCTAGTCGAGGGCACCACATCATTCGGTGGCGCAGGCTGGCGAACCGACACTTCGAGCTTTCTTCGTTGGATGCTTCCACGGGAGAGGTGGCCTGGAAACACATCGTGGACCCGTCTTCGCAAGTTGATATTGCGATGTCGCGCTTTGTCGCAATTGCAGATGAATTAGGCCGATGCGTGGTCGTGGATGCCGAAACGGGCAACCTTCTGCTGGATGAACCGATAAGGAAAACGGGTGGCAATGAGGTTGTGGACTTGCAAGCCATTCATTTGTATGCGGGGTCCGACCACTTTGTATTGGCCGTTCAGTTGACCCAGGGGGCGTCCAAACCGACCCATCGAGTGTCTCTCCTCAATCCGCTCGACTATTTGTCCTTTACCGGTCATATTTACGTGTTCGATCGCGCGACCGGGCGCTCGGCGTTCGCCCCGCCCGCAACAGTGGAACACCGGGCCCTGATCCTCTGTCAGCCAGTCGATCTTCCGGTGATCGCCTTTGCGGGAAACATTCCCCGTCAAACCAACCGGGGCACCGAGCAAGAGATGCGTTTGTTGCTGATCGAAAAAGCGTCGGGCCGCTTGCTCTATATGAAGGATGATTTGGAAGCTTCCGGCAATCATTTAATTCTGCATGCGGACACTTTGGGTGCGGACGAGGTCGTCGTCGAAATGCTGAGGAAAGAAATCCGCCTGAAATTTACGGGGCGCAATCGTCCGCCGGAACCCCCGGTGTTGCAAGAGGTGAACAGAATGGAAGAACGCGCCGGCAACGGGCTGATGGGTATCGGCCAAAAAATCTTTGGGTTTTAGCTGTTCGGTTGGCACCTTGTTCAAGCAGGTCCAAGTGAGGATGTTCCTTTTGAGATTGCCAGGGCTTAATCGTACTTCCTGCAGCCGATTGGTAATGTTAGCCCCGGTCGTGTGCCTGACCGTTGGGCTTGGCGCCGCAAATCGGTCGCTTGCTGCGCCTGCTGATCTGCAGGTCACGCGGATTGTGAGTCAGGGTCTGGATTGGCTTGCCTACCAGCAACATAAGCTGGGGCATTGGACTGCCCAGGGGCGCTACCCTGCAGCGATGACTTCGCTGGCGGGGATGTCCTTTTTGTGCGAAGGGTCGACCACAACCCAAGGGAAGTACGCCGAAAATGTCCGCCGCGCGGTCGATTTTCTGACGCGCCGCAGCCGGGCTAATGGCCTGATTGGCGACGTCGAAGACGAGCGCTATACGTACGGGCATGGCTTCGCCATGTTGTTTCTTTCTCAGGTGCTGGGCGAGGAAGAAGATCTGGACCGACGCCAGGAGTTGCTGGACGTGCTCACCAGGGCGGTGGAGTTTACCGGTCGCGCACAAACGCATGCCGGTGGTTGGGGTTATGTGAGTGCCAAAGACGGCAATGGCTTCGACGAAGGTTCAACAACAATAACCCAGGTGCAGGGTTTGCGAGGCTGCCGCAATGCGGGTGTTCCAGTTCCCGCGGAAATTATCGATAAAGCGATTGGCTATATTCATAAGTGCACCGACAAGAAAGATGGCGGTGTTCAGTACAGTACCAAGGGTGGAGGAAGCCGGCCGGCGATTACGGCTGCGGCTATCGCCTGCCTTTACAATGCGGGCGAATATGACGATAAGTATGTGCCCAAGATGAAGGAGTACTGCAATGCTCAACTCAAGCCATCGAACCGCAATAGCTTTGGTCATTGGCATTACGCGCATTTCTACTATGCACAGGTGAAATACCGAGAAGGCGGCGCATTCTGGGCGGATTATTATAAGGAGATTCGTAAACGGATTCTCTCTGAGGCCGAATCCATACGAATTGGCGACACAACCGTGTCACTATGGAAAGGAGGTTTCATTGGACCGGTCTACACGACTTCGCTGAATCTGATTATCCTTCAACTGAAAAATGCGTACCTGCCAATCTACCAGCGGTGACTGTTGCACAGTGGTTGGGGTAGCGATGACAGGGGGCACCGTGGACTGGAATATCCGTGATCGGGACGGCGGCGAGTGGACTCCGAACGCCAACTTCGGGTCAGGATTTGGTAAACACAGTCATGACAGAAAACACAGCAAATGCAGAATACCCAGGAAGACCTGGGCGAAGGGCCGCAAGTCTTTCGGAGGAACGCAGATCGATTCTGGACCCGCTCAAAAGCCAATGAAGGGTATACCCGTATGAAGGATTCCGAGGACAGGACCGTGTCGGACGATTCGGCGCACGGCGAGCAGGTGATTGCTCGTCTGACGGCCGCAGTAGACGGCATTCGTGCGCAGTTGCGCCAAGTCATCGTGGGACAAGATGAGGTAATCGATCAATTGTTGATCAGCTTGTTGAGCCGTGGCCATTGCATGTTGGAGGGCGTGCCGGGACTCGCCAAAACATTACTCATTAGCACGCTGGCCCGTACGCTGAATCTTTCGTTCAGTCGTATCCAATTCACCCCTGATTTGATGCCCGCCGACATTACTGGTACGGATATTATCGAGGAGAACCGGGCGAGCGGGCACCGCGAAATGCGTTTCCTGGAAGGCCCCCTTTTCTCGCACGTCGTCCTGGCCGACGAAATCAATCGAACGCCTCCCAAGACACAGGCGGCCCTGCTGGAAGCTATGCAAGAGCGGCAAGTTACCGTGGGGCGGGTGAGGCATCAACTGTCCGATCCGTTTTTTGTGCTGGCAACCCAAAACCCGATCGAACAGGAAGGGACGTATGCACTTCCTGAGGCGCAGCAAGATCGCTTTATGTTCAAAGTGCTGGTGACCTATCCCAGTTTTGACGAGGAGTTTGAAGTAGCCCGACGTACAACAGTCAATGTGGTCGATTCTATCGAGCCGGTGGTGGCCCCGGAAGAAATTATTGGCCTGCAAAACTTGGTGCGAGATGTTCCCGTTAGCAATCATCTGATTCGGTATACCTTGTCGATTGTACGACAAACCCGTGTGGGCGAAGGTAATGTGCCCGAAATGGCGAGCAAGAATCTGGCTTGGGGGGCGGGCCCACGCGCAGTTCAGTACCTGATTGTTGGGGCGAAGGCACGCGCGCTCATGCATCATCGCTCGCACGTCACGGTCGAAGACATTCAGGCGCTTGCCAAACCCGTTTTGCGACATCGCATCGTTGTCAATTTTGCCGCGGAAAGCGATGGCATGACCTCCGATGACATCATCGATTCTTTGCTCGAGTCCACGCCAGCACAGGAGGATGAGTTGGCAAATGATGCCCGCTTCCAAGCAATTTTTGCATCCTGAGGCAATTCGGAGGATTGGCCGTCTGGAGTTGCGCGCCCGGTACATTGTCGAGGGATTGCTGAGCGGTATGCACCGCAGTCCCTATTTCGGTCAATCGGTCGAGTTTCTTCAGCATCGGCAGTACGCTCAGGGCGACGACTTGCGACATGTGGATTGGAAGGTATGGGCGAAACAGGATCGACACTATGTCAAACAGTTCGAAGAAGATACGAACATGCGCTGTACGCTGCTGGTCGATGTTTCAGCCAGTATGCAATACGGGTCGGGGCCGCTGAATAAGTATGAATACGCCGCCACGGTCGCCACCAGCCTCGCCTATTTGCTGCTGAAGCAGCATGACTCAGTTGCGGCTCTCGCATTTGATGATACCGTTCGGGCGCGTACACCCATGAGGAATGTGAGGACGGCTCTCCAGTCGATTATTCGTTGTCTCGACGCCAGTCAGCCGAAAAACAAGACCGACGCCGGGGCGATTCTGCAGAAGATCGCCGAAGGCAGCCCCCGTCGGGGCATGATGGTTGTGATCTCTGACCTGCTCACGGGCGTCGAATCGACGTTGCGAGGACTGAGATTGCTGCGACAACGGGGGCACGACGTACTGGTGTTGCATGTGCTCGACGATGATGAACTGGACTTTCCGTTTGAGGGCCCCACTCGTTTTGAAGGGCTGGAAATCCCCAGACACCTTGCCTGTAATCCCAAGGCGCTTCGAGAGGGCTATCTCTCATCGTTGGAACAGTTTCTGACGACACTCCGTCGTGGCTGCGCTCGCGATGCCATCGATTATGCGCTGATTCGCACCGGGGATTCCCTCGATGCTGCTTTGGCAGCCTTTCTGTGTCGCCGAATGTCAAGGGCGGGAATGCATTGAGCCCGCATGTGGAGCATTGGTAAGTGACATTTCTGTTTCAATCGCTGTTAGTGGCTGGCTTGCCGTTGGTCGGTCTGCCGCTGCTGATCCATTTGATTAACCTGCGCCGGCGTCGTCGTGTGCAATGGGCCGCAATGGATTTTCTGCTTGAAAGTCAGAAACGGAATAAGAAATGGATCATGTTGCGCCAATTGTTGTTGCTACTGTTTCGTACCGCAGCCATCGCAGCGGTGGTGATGATGTTGGCTGGTCCTGTGTTGCAGTCCGATTGGGGGCGATTTTTTGGCAAAGGGATAACCCATCACCTAGTTTTGCTTGACGACAGCTATTCGATGTCCGACCGCTGGGACCAAACCACTGCCTTGGCCGAAGCTAAGCGGGCTGTGACTGTATTGCTGGATCAGGCAACGAGCCGCGCGGGCAGCCAACAGCTTACGCTGCTGCGATTTTCGCAGGCCGCGGAGCTCTCTACGGGAGGACAGACGGAGCAGTTTGCCCAGACTTTGGACCGCAGGCGGTTCGCCGAGGTCGCCGAGGAGCTGATGGAAATGCAGGCGACCGAAACGGACGCTGGCCCCCTGGAGGCAATCCAGGCGGTGCTGGGGCTGCCCGAGGCAGCAGAAGATGAGACGCGGATCGTTTATCTCATATCCGATTACCGGCGCCCGCAGTGGCGGCGCGAGACGGAAATCGAGCAGGCGATGGGGCGACTTCGTAAACAGGTGGATCAATTGCACGTGATTCAGTGCGTCGATCAAAGCAGGCCCAATCTGGCGATTACGCGATTGGCGCCTGAATCGGGTGTCCGCGCTGCCGGCGTGGAAACCTGGATGGAGCTGTCGGTGACTAATTACGGGGACCAGTCGGCTGTGGGCATCGTGGCCGGAGTTGCGCAAGACGGACATCGTTTGCCGGCTGTGCAGTTTGAAGAAATTGAGCCGGGGAAAGAAATCACCAGGCGCTTTCGCACAACGTTTCCCAGCGCTGGAAGTTATCAGTTAACGGCTTCTTTGGATACTGATTCTATCGAAGTAGACAATGTGCGCTATTTTGCCTGTGAGGTGCCCGGCGAATTCCCCGTCTTGATCATTGACGGTTCGCGCCAGGGCGACGATGGTTTTTATTTGCGTACTGCGCTCAGTCCGGGCGGTTCGAGTAAGCCCGGCTGGAACCCCCAGGTCGAGCAGCCGCAGTTTTTGCGCCAGCACGAAAAACTGAGCCACTTCGCGGCGATTTGCCTGCTCGATGTGGCCCGCCTGGATCGCCCCGAGGTCGTGGCCTTGGAGGAGTATGTCCAGCAGGGAGGTGGGTTGGCCTTGTTTCTCGGTCCGCAAGTCCAGCGACCCTTCTACAACGCACAGTTGTATCGCGACGGAGCCGGTATGTTGCCGGTGCCGCTCGACGTGCCGACCCAAATGTTGAGCGAAAGCGAGGCAGAGACTCCGGACGTTCAGGTAAGTGACCACCGCCTCTTTCGTGTTTTTGGTGGGCGGAGAAACACTTTTTTGGAGGTGGTCGCGGTCAATGTCTATTACGCCATCGATCCGCAATGGCGGCTGCCAAAAACTGGAGCGACGCAGATACTGGCCACTTTGCGCAATGGCGCACCCTATATTTTGGACCACCAGTTTGGCGAGGGTCGAGTTGTCACTCAGCTTTCCAAACTTTCGCCTCGCGAATCTGATTTGGGCGTGTGGAGCAATTGGAGCCTCAACCCAGCGTTTCCTGTCTATGCCAATGAGCTGATTGGCTTTCTTTCCTCGACCCAACGCCTGTCGCGAGACCAGGAGGTGGGCACCCCTTTGGTTTTGCAGGTTGCCGAAGCCGACTACCAGCCGGAAGTTCGTGTCCAAATGCCGCAAGCTTTTGGCAAACAGGCAACGACTATCATACCCCGGGCGGAGCGGGGCCAATATCATGTGGATGCCGGCCGCACGGAGGTCAGCGGAGTTTGGCAGTTTGAACTGCAGCCCCGAGGGGGAGTGGTCGAGCGGCGGCTGGTGGCCGTGAATGTTTCGGCTGGCGAAGGCGATTTGCATCACTTGGACCGCGCACAATTGGCTCAGCGATTGGAGGGAATTGACTATGAATTCTCACTGGCGGCGGATATGCGCGTCGGGGATACATCGTTGGCAGGATACCAGCTGCAGGACACCCTGATCGCGATGCTGCTGCTGCTCCTGATTGTGGAGCAGTGGTTCGCCTACCAAGCCAGTTATCACTCATCATCCACCAAGAGCGCTGCCTGAATGCTCTGTTTCCAGCCGCAACCTAGTGTATTGATTCCCGGCATCCCATTGGCTGCGGGAGATGTCCGCGACCTGGTTGTGTACGAGCTGGGTCGACTGGCCCGTTTTGACGACCCGCGTACGCTCTGGATTGCCGTGGCCATCATTCTTGCCGCGACGGTTCTTTATGTTGTTGCCCTCTATCGCCGCGAGAGGGCGCAGCTTTCGCTCCTGCTGGCCTGGCTGCTGCCGGGCTTGCGATTATTGGCACTGGTGGGAACTCTTTTGTTCTTCCTCAGCCCGGTCAAACGGGTGGATCATAGAAGGGTTACCGACTCGCGGGTTTTGCTTCTGGTGGATACCAGCCAAAGCATGTCCGTGGAAGACGAGACGCTGCTGAAGGGTGGAAAAGTAAGTCGCTCCGAAGCGATTGTTCACGCGCTCACCCGTTCCTCACTGGTCGAGGACCTACGCAGGCAGCACGATGTCGCGTTGGCCGTTTTCGACCAGCAACTTGATAGGATATGGCGATGGCAACGCAGTCGTACGGCCGATTCGCACGAGGAAGAGGAGCGGAAAACTGCTGACGCCCATTCCTGGATTGAGAAGTTGCAGCCGGTGGGGGGAGCAACACGTATCGGTGATGCCTTGGAGGGTGTCCTCCTGGGAGAAGGTGGCGGTCCGCTCGCTGGAGTGATTCTTTTTTCCGACGGCGGGTCGAACAGCGGCGTGCAACCGTTGACGGTCGCCGAGATTGCAGGGAAACGTAAGATTCCTTTGCATACGGTCGGAGTGGGCTCCACGTCTTCGCGTCGAAATTTGCGCATCCAAGAGCTTAGCGCTCCAGCACGTGTCTACCCCGATGACAAAACCCTTGTACGTGCTTTGGTCCAAGCCGACGGGTTCGCAGGGCGTAGCGTCAACGTCGAGCTTCGTGCCAGCGAATCCTCCACAGGACGAGGTGGATCGGTAATTATGGGTGAGCAGGAGCTGAGTTTTGATAGTGATAAACAGGTTTTTCCATTGCAGTTCGAGATCGAACCAGCTGAGATCGGAGAATTGAACCTGGAACTCAAGATTTGCGCTCCGAGCGACGACCAGGTTGAGGCCGACAATATCCGTGAAGTCGAAATCGAAGTTGTGGAGGCTCAGTCGCGGGTGATGCTTCTAGCTAGCGGTGCCGCGCGCGATTATCGCTTCTTGCGCAATCAATTACACCGTGATCGATACGCCACAGTCGATGTGCTTTTGCAGTCAGCCCAGCCAGGGATCTCTCAAGACGCCGACAAGATTCTTGATGCGTTTCCAAGTACGAAGGAGGACCTGTATCCTTACGACTGTATTGTCGCGTTTGATCCGGATTGGGCCCAACTTGATGCGCAGCAAGTGGAGCTGCTCGAGTCGTGGGTGGCCGAAGAGGCGGGGGGAATGATCGTGATTGCTGGGCCTATTCATACGGCCAGTTGGGTGCAGAGCCCCGAACACTCCACGTTGCGTGCCTTGTACCCAGTCGAATTCCAAAAACGATTAACACTTCTTGACGATGGTCTCTACGGCTCGAAAACACCATGGCCCATCGATTTTTCACGGGATGGCGAAGAGTGTAACTATCTTTGGCTGGCAGGCACGTCAGGCGCCAGCCGCGCGCTTTGGTCTGAGTTTGCTGGCGTGTTTGGCTGCTATGCTGTCAAAGGGCCCAAGCCGGGTGCTCACGTGTTGGGTCGCTATAGTGACCCGGAAGCCGGGATTTCTGCCGAGCGGCCCGTTTACCTAGCCGAACACTTTTATGGGAGTGGTCGAGTATTTTATATGGGTAGCGGCGAGGTCTGGCGATTGCGCATGCTGGATGTTGGTTATTTCGAAATGCTTTACACAAGTTTGATTCGCCATGTCAGCCAGGGCAGAATACTCCGCGGCTCATCTCAGGGGCGGCTGCTTGTCCAACGCGATCGCTACTCGGTCGGGGATGAGGTCGACGTGCGGGCACAATTGATGACCGCCAGTCGTGAGCCCGTCATCGCGCCTCAGGTGATCGCCCACGTCATGGGGCCGCAGGGCACGAGTCAAAGCGTACCTCTCCGCGCTGACGAAGATCGTCCAGGGAATTTCCTGGGCCAATTTACTACGAAGCGCGAAGGCTCCTATCGCATTGAGCTACCTGTTCCTAATTCGCTGGAGGATCCTCTGGCCAAACGTATTCAGGTAGTTGTGCCGGACTTGGAGTTTGACGAAACCCGTCGTGATGAGATGTTGCTCGCGGCGATTGCCAGTCGTTCGGGCGGAAGTTATTACGCCAACTTGAAGGCGATTGTGCAAGGCAATAGCGAGCTACCCCCTGCTGGGCAGCTTATCCCTAGCCGTACTGAGTTGGAGACTGTGAAGGGTACTCCTGACAAGACTTTTACCTTGTGGCTCAACCGATTGCTGTTGGGTGTGATTTGCGGCGCCTTGTGCCTCGAATGGTTTTTGCGCCGTTTGGTGCGCCTGGCCTGACAAGGGGCCGGCGCGAGTCGCCGCGTCCCATGGCAGCTTGTTTGTTGTAACCTCAACGCGACATCTCAACACTAAATTCGAATCTAGCAACTCGTAACATGTCTACCGCCTACGTACCCCTGAAGATGCCCAAGCGGGTGCACCGCAAGATGCGCTATCTGCGCTGGCTGGTCCGGCTCTATGTTGGGCTGGAAGGGCTGGCCGCCGTTGTTTTGGTACTCGGCTTGGCATTTTGGTTGGGTCTGGCGCTGGACTGGACCTTTGAACCGAAGCCGGCGCTCCGTCTTGTGGGCATGCTTGTCGTGTTAGGGGCGGTCGGCTACGTAGCCCAGCGGTTTTTGTTTTCCCGGGCTACTGCTGAATTGCCTAACACGCGTCTCGCGCTGCTGGTGGAACGCAAGTATCCTGAACTTCAGCAGGGATTGGTTACCACCGTAGAAGCAGCGCAGCAGCAGCGGACCGGGCCGGTGGGAAATCGGGCTTTGCTCCGTCAAACGAGTCAGCACGCCTCGGAAGCTATGTCGAGTATTTATTTACTGGACATCTTTCACTATCGTCCGCTCATCTGGAAATTGTTGGCGGCGCTCACGATAGTTGCTTCCGTTGCGGCTTTCGCCGTGCTGCGAGCAGACGCGTTCGGTTTTTGGCTTACGCGGCTTCAGCTCAGCTCGGCGCCCTGGCCCCGGCAAGTGGAGTTGTCGGTGGTTGGATTTCGGCTGCATGAGGGCGGGCTCGTAGCGAACGTTGCGCGGGACGACGACTTTGAGCTTCGTGCCTTTGCGTCTATTGTTGACGGACATTCTGTTCCTGAACTGGTTGAAGTGAGGTACACGCTGCTCGACTCGCGCCGCGGTCGTCATGCTATGACGCAGGTGGGCGAAGCGGTGCCTGGCAGAGAGAAGGCGCAGGAATTTCACTTTCGTTTCAAAAACATAACCGAAGATATGTCGTTTGACGTCGTGGGTGGTGACGGCCGCGTGCGGGGGCTCCGTTTACATGTTGTGGAGCGGCCGCGGATTTTGCGCATGGTGCTAGAGTGTCAGTACCCCTCTTACATGCAGCGGTCATCGCGCTCGGTGCCGTTTCGTGGACGGGCGGAACTGCCGGAAGGAACGCGGGCCGTTTGTCGCGTTGAAGCGAACAAGGCCCTGCGTAGCGTTGTCGTGCATGAACCGGCACGGCAGCAGGACTTACCCGTTGTGCTGGATTCAAATCAGGCAAATGCATTTAGTTTTCCCCTTGCCATGGGGCCTGAAGATCGTGTTTTCCTGGTCAATATGCACGACCAGGATGATGTGGCCAGCCGTGATCCCTATCGGGTCGTGATTTCGGCGGTAGTCGACCAAGTGCCAGAAGTTTCGGTGCGACTCCGGGGGATTGGAGTTGCGGTGACCTCGCAGGCGAGGATTCCCTTTGTCGGCCGTCTGACCGACCAGTATGGAATTGAAGAAATCTGGTACGAGCTTCAGGTCGATGAGGATGCGCCGGTGCGGCGGACGCCGGCTACGCAGCCAGCCGGGCGATTGGATGTCACACAGCTCGACCCATTAGATTTGGCGCAAGAAGACGGTCAGAGCCCTTCTGCGCTCCCACGCCTGCTGCCTGGGCAAAAGGTAGCGCTGGCCGTGCAGGCACGCGATGCCTACAACTTGGACGGCCAGATGCATGTAGGGTCCAGCCAACGATTTTTGCTGGATATTGTTACGGATTCGGAGTTGCGCGCTTTGTTGGAAAAAAGGGAGTTGCGACTTCGGCAGCGTTTCGAGTCGATTTATGAAAAAATGTTGGGAATTCAGGACTTACTAGGCCGAGTCGAAATAACGAGTACTGCATCCGAGGCGGAAGGGTCGGTTGCAGGAAGGTCCGCTTCCGCCAACAAAGCGGTCGAGGGTGACGACCGGATGGGTGACCACGTGGATGAATCACCTGCTGAGGCGGAGTTTCGGCGACGACGCGAGCGCGACCGACTGCGCCTGGCCGGATCTCTGCAAAATGTGGCGCAGTTGGCCTACGAAACGTTGGGAGTGGCCGAGGGATTTGAGGATATTGTCGTAGAACTATCCAATAACCGCGTCGATACGAAAGAGCTTCGCCGGCGGCTGATCGAGGGGATTTCTGAACCCCTGCAAGAGATCGGTGCCGATTTGATGCCTACCCTTGAGGAGCAAATTCAGGCTTTCCAGGCAACCCTTGCCAGGGATAAATTCCCGGATGTGCCTTCTCCGCCATTGTCCAATGCATCTACAGAAAGGGCACAACGTCAGGTCATCGCTCAGAGTGAGGTCGTCTTGGAGGCGATGCAGCAGGTCCTGGGGCGGATGTTGGAATTGGAGAGTTACAATGAACTGGTAGAATTGTTACGAGCTATCGTTAGCGAACATCAGCAACTGCACGAGCAAACACGAGATGAACGACGCAAAAGGCTACGCAGCTTGCTCAACGAGGAATAGATGTAGACCCGATCCTATAGGGCGCGATGTTGACTAGAGGGACACACCTGTGAACAGACGTGGCAGGAGGACGTGCGTTAAGTTTGCCCTTCGTGTGGTAGTTTTTTGCGCGCTGTTGGCCCAAGGGACAGCTGGCGAAATCGGGACGGGCCGGCCGGATCCACCGCCGCCCAATCTGGCTAAGGCAGAGGGCCGGCTGGCCCAGCGCTACGACCGTTTGGAACTTCTGGCGGGGCGACTGGCCGAGTTGTCGCGCTCCACCCAACCTCGCCGGGCCCGGTTGCTGCGCGACCTGATCGCGATGAGCCGCGAACGAGATGTTTCGGGTCGGTTCGCTGCGATCGTCGGCGACTTGCAAAGCGATAATCTAGGTGTAGCCGTCAGTAGTCAGCAGGATTTACAGGGCGACCTGATGCGACTGTTGGATTTGCTTTTGCAAGAAGACAGGAGTCGGCAACTTGAATCGCAGCGCAAGCGTATTAGCAAGTATCTTGAAGAAATAAAAAAACTGATTCGTTTGCAGCGCGGCGTTAAAGCGCGTACTGAGGGTGGCGACGCGAGCGAAAGCACTGCCGGTGATCAGAACCGAGTCGTCCAAGGGACCGGTAAGCTGCATGGCCAAATCGAAAAAAATGAAGGCCTGGGCAAATCGACGGGCGACCGGCCAGTGGAACCAATGGGGGCCGGCGGCGATGCCCAGCCGCCAGCACTATCAGGCAACTCGCAGCAAAATTCGCCCGAATCTCAGTCACCCGGATCCCTACCCAACGATGGGCTACCAGAAGCGAGCGAGCGCAATGCCGATCCAAGCGGCTCCCAGCAATCCGGGGATCCAGGTTCCCCAAACGAGCAGGGCGCTGGCGGTCATCCCCAAGGCGGAGCACCATCCCAGGGTGGGCTGCCCCAAGGTGAGTTGGGGCCAGCCTCTGAGGAGCTGAGTCCCATGGAGCGTACCGCCCAGCGCCTCAAGCAGGCGCAGCAGCGCATGCAGCAGGCCAAGTCACGGCTGGACCAGGCCCAACGTGAGAATGCAATGGAAAAGCAAGAACAAGCGCTCCGTGAGCTGGAGCAAGCCAAGGCGGAGTTGGAACGCATCCTCCGCCAACTTCGCGAAGAGGAGTTGGAGCGAACGCTGGTACTACTAGAATCACGATTTCGCAAGATGCTAGACGACCAGATTGTCATTTATAATGAGACCAAAAAATTGGCATTGCGGCAGGGGCAAGCACCCCGGCACGAGGTGGAAATTGCCAGCGGCCGGTTGGGGCGCCGCGAAGAGTCTATTGTCCGCGATGCTGACCGTGCGCTTGTGTTGCTCCGTGAAGATGGAACCTCCGTTGCTTTTCCCGAGGCGGTTGTGCAAACCCGTAACGATATGGCGACCGTGGCCCGGCGGTTAGGTGATGTGAAATTAGAAAAACTCACGCAAGGCTTGGAGGAAGACATTGTCGAATCTTTGGAAGAGATTTTGGCCGCCTTGCAGCAGGCTCTTAAGGAACTTCGCGAGCAGCAGGCGCAGCAGCAAGCTGAGGGGGGCCAGCCTGGCGAAAAACCGCTGGTGGACCAATTGGCCGAGTTGCGTATGATTCGAGCACTGCAATCGCGCGTCAATCGGAGGACTCAGCGCTATGGAGAGTTGCTGGGAGAGCGCCAAGCCGTCGAGGAGGGTCTGCGTAAGGCGCTCGCAGAATTGGGTCGTCGGCAGGAATCCATTTTTCATGCGACCCGCGACCTCGAGTCGGGACGCAACAAGTAGCATCTGTTTGGACTGGGGTGACGATTCGCCGTTGTTGCTGGCGACCGTTACTGTTGGGGACGTCTGGCAGTCAGGGAGATGTCATTACGGAAAAGAGCTGCGAAAGTAAGTTGTGCCATGGAAATACGCAGCTTGCGAGTTAGCTCGCATAAAAGGCGGAAAGATGGAAAAATCGCCAGAAGCCGAGGGTCCCACGACAAGTGGTATACTTGATTTCTTGTGTGCATGTAGGCGGTTGCGTGCGTGCGAGGCGAGTCGTAAACAGATGCGAGATACGTGATGTTTTTAGGGTTGCCCATGGTTGGTCGAAATATGGCGTGGGTTGGCGGCCTGCTGTTACTGTGGGGCGCGCCGCAAAATAGTGCGAGGTCTGAGCTTGCCTTTGAGCTTAGTTGGCAGATGCCCAGCTATGGGCAGGTTCGCAGACAACTTTTCGAGTGGATTGAATCCGAAGGCCTGGATGATCATTTGGCGGAGCAGGCCTATTCGCTTTGGCCGACTGTTGAGCTGCGCCCTACGGAAGGGCCCGAGTTGTTGGACCGCGTTTTAAAAACATTTTCTCTAGCGGACCCGCGAGCGCTCGCGCTTGTCAAGGCGTGCAATGCGGACCTGGGATTTCCGGTTCCTCCGGACGGAAGTTGGCTGGACGACCCTTCTTTCTCTGCGGTGAAGCGGAATAATCTGCGGTTGTACTATGCGCGGTGGCTGGCCCAGCACGCCTTTTATGACGAGGTTCTCAAAGCCCTGGCGGAGCTTTCGCCGGTCGACGTGGTCGATCCGGCAGGGCTGCTTTTCTATCGGGCGATCGCGCACCAACAATTGGTGCAGCCGGAAGAAAGCCGTGCGGCGATTGTCGAGCTTTTGGAACAGGAAGACGCCTTGCCCCAACGTTTTCGCAAAGTGGCAAAGCTCCTCGAGCGGGACCTGGTCGGATTGAAAGACGAATCGCTTGATCATGTTGCTCGCCGCATGAATGATGTCCGCCGGCGACTCGACATTGGCTTGGCTGGCAAGCAAGTAGAGGTGGTAGAAAAAGGGGTCCTCGATTCTCTTGATCGCATCATAAAGAAATTGGAATCGCAGCAGCAACAGCGCTCCGGGCTCGGGGGTGGCGGACAGAGCGCGAGACCAATGCAAGATAGCCGGCTCCCTTCGATGCGAGCGCCGATGCAAGTGGACCCGCGCGACATCGGTAGCTCTTCAGGTTGGGGCGAGCTTCCAGAGAAAGAGCGAGAACAGGCTATGCAGCAAATCGGTCGCGATTTCCCTGCCCATTATCGTGATCTCATCCAACAGTACTTCCGTGAGTTGGCCCGAGAGTCGAATACATCTTCTGCCCGGTGATAAGGAGTCTTGCCTGCAGTGCGCTACGCCATTTTTAAAATTGCCAGCCGCCTTCCCGTTGCGCTGATTTTCGCGCTGGGGTGGCCAACGGTCTGTGCGGCAGCTCCTGCGCTGGGTCCCCAGGCGAGCACGCAATCCGCCGCTCTCGCCGGCACAATTCCCATCACTGTCACCATCGTCGCGGGACAGGAGTTGACCGGCTCGATGACGGCCTGGACAGCGGCAGGCTTGGCGATCCGGGTTGGTGATCCTCCTGATGAGGAAGAAATAGAAATTGCCAATGATCAGTTGTTGCAAGTAGTGCGGGAGCAAGCCCTGTCATCGGCAGCGGAGGGGCAGCCGCATGTGATTCTTGTCGACGGCAGCCGCTTGCCCATGGCGAGGTACGAAGTTGCTGACCGGAAGGCGTCGATTTGGTCGCCCTTAGCGCCGGATTCGTTGACTTTGGACACGGAACACGTCGCTCGAGTGCAACTATTACCCGACCCGGAGGGAGCCGCAGCCATCGGCAAGAGACTGGATGAGGAGCGTCTGGTGGGCGACGTGTTAGTCTTGAAGAAAAAGGAAGCAGCGCCCCCGGAGTTTTTGGCAGGAGTGATCGGCAATGTGAACGCGGAAAAGGTTGACTTCCAATGGGACGGTGAGCGAATTCCCGTGAAACTCAGCAAGATTGCAGCACTTGCGTACTACCATGCCCAAACCCCGCAGGCGGCCCGTCCGGTTTGCGTACTCACCACTCGGCACGGGGCGCGGCTCCCGGCTGCAGGGATCCGCTTGAGCGGCGGTGTCCTACAGCTTACCACCGTGGGGGGGGTGGATCTGGAGATTCCCATCGAGGCAATTCACCGGGCCGATTATTCAGCCGGCAAGTTGACCTACCTCAGTGATATGACTCCCGTATATCAAAAATGGACGCCGCGTATCGGGTTGCCACATTCGGCGGCGCTGATCCAGCAGCACGGTCTGCCTCGCATGGACCAATCTTATTCGGGCTCGCTCCTGTCTTTGGTCTGGCCGGCGACGGAGGATGGCAGTCTCGGCGGAGAAGTAAAAGTCTACGCGAAAGGGCTTGCCTTGCGCAGCCACACCGAGCTTCGCTATCGCTTGCCAGATGGGATGAGGCGTTTCATCTGCCTAGCGGGTATTGCCCCGGCCACATCCAGTGAAGGCAACGTAAGTTTGACTATTTTGGCCCGTGGTGGTCCAGGAGGTGCTGCGACTGGGCGTACGGGACCGGTTGCTGCTAGGTCAGAAGAAACTAGGCAAATATGGCATGGCGAAATCGCCGGCGGCGCGGCCCCGGTCGAAATCGATGTGGAACTCCGAGGAGCTAAAGAGCTCCAAGTGCAGGTGGATTACGGTAGCAATCATGATTTCGGCGATCGTTTGCATCTAGTCGAAGCTCGGGTGAGCAAATGAACCGTGTGATCCTTGTTATGAGTCTGATATTGTCGTCGCCGGACGTCTTGACGGCTATGGTCAAGGTTGACGTTGACCGTGCGGTGCAGATTGCCGAACAGAACCGTGTGGAGGTAATCCAGCGCGCGTCTGCGGCAGCGGTGGCAATTTTTGATGCTCAGGGCGAGGGGGGAGGATCGGGCGTGGTCATCTCACCGGACGGCTATGCCTTAACCAATTTTCACGTCACGGCCCCAAGCGGTGTTGCTCTGAAGTGTGGTATGGCCGGAGGAAATGTCTATGACGCAGTGCTCGTTGGATTTGATCCGGTCGGCGATGTCGCACTTATTCAACTTTTGGGCCGAGATGATTTTCCCACGGCCGAATGGGGCGATAGTGATACCGTCCAGGTCGGAGACTGGGCCTTCGCGATTGGGAATCCGTTTCTGCTGGCAGATGATTTTACGCCTTCGGTGAGCTACGGAATTATTTCTGGAGTCAGACGCTATCAGTATCCCTCCGGTACGCTGCTGGAATATTCCGATTGTCTTCAGACCGATGCATCCATCAACCCAGGGAATTCGGGCGGTCCGCTATTTAACTCTGCAGGCAAGCTTGTCGGCATTAACGGGCGCGCCTCATTCGAAAAACGGGGCCGCGTCAACGTGGGTGTCGGCTATGCCATCTCCATCAACCAGATCCGACGTTTTTTATCGCACTTGAAAAGGGGCCGCATCGTCGACCATGCTGCGCTGGGGGCTACTGTAGCTACGCAAGAAGACGGCCGAGTGCTTGTTAACGACATTTTAGAATCAAGCGACGTGTATCGACGCGGGTTGCGCTATGGAGATGAACTGGTCCGTTTTGCCAATCGGGAAATTTCCAATGCTAACCGCCTGAAGAACACGTTAGGAGTCTTTCCTGCCGGATGGACCGTTCCGCTTACCTACCGGCGCGAGGGGCAGGTATTCGACCGGCGGGTGCGATTGATGAGCTTGCACGACCCGGCCCAACTCGTTGCCATGGTTCAGCGTCAGGAACGGGAGCCCAGAGAGCGGCCTGACGGAAAGCTGCCTCAGCCGGACGAAGGGATACCCGCCGACCAGCCACCTGCCCCGGGCGGTCCCAAGTCGCTGCAGCACTCTGGCGGAAAGGCCCAATTGCCGACCATCGTAGCGGAGCAATTTTTGCAGCGATCCGGTTATGCCAACTATTGGTACAATCTCGAGCACCAGCAGCGGCTTTGGGACGGGTATCTGAAATCAACCGGACAGGCTTTAGCGGGACCGGCGGGGGTGCGCGCCTCCTGGAGCATGCGAGGCACGGTTCGCGGTTCGGGTTTGGAGTTACAGTTGGATTCCAACAGAGCGAGTTTCCGCGGTCCGCGCGGTCAGTTTGCCGCAAAGTTCAGCGGCGACCTGGAAAGGCAACTGAGCCCACCCGGTTCAGGCGGCTTGTTGCTAACGCTCCATCTCTGGCAAAGGATGCTTGAGCAAGGGCTCAGGCGCTATGGAGAAGTCTATGCATTGGGCGAGTTGCCTGCGGGACCCAACGGGGAGCTGGCGGACTGCCTGATTGGTATCTACGCCGGCACAGAAATGCAATTTCAATTTTCACCTTGCACGGGCGATCTGGTTGGCCTGACCATGTTTCCCGACGGGCGGAGCGACCCTTGCCGGCTCTGGTTTCTCGAATATGGAAAAATTGACGGCAACCAACTTCCCACGCGGTGGCGGCTCCGCCATGGGGACCAGGAGCCGGTCGATCTTGAAATCGACACATGGAAGTTTGGTGATCCCTAGTGGCGCCCCTGGGCGCACCCGCTTCCAGTGGAGTGCCTCAGGGACGCAGGGAGCGCAGCAGCTGCAAGTGTAGCGACGATTGGTATGGGAGTGTGCCTGGTAAGGCCGCATCCATTTGAAAAAAAAATCCATTGGCAACCAATAGGACCATCTGGAACAGAGGATAGGATTTGAGAGTCGACTTGCGAGTACTGATGTGGCCTTTGGGGAAATTTGCCTACCTCTTTTCGAGTGAGCCGTGCGCTGGGGAGCGATCGGTCTCCTTTTTTGCGCCGGTCGACTCGGGAGCGGTTCGACCTTTCCGCTCTGTGACGGGTTGGCTCTTGGTCTTGCTCGTATGCCTGGCTGGGCAAATGGTCCCGGGCCAAGTTGCGGCCGGCCCCTGGCAGTCGACCATCCGTGAGGCGCAGAGCAAGGTGGTAAAGATCTACGGGGCGGGCGGGCTGCGAAGGATGGAGGCGTATCAGACGGGCATTCTTGTTTCGCCCCAAGGGCATGTGCTCACCGCCTGGAGCTATGTTCTGGATACTGCAGATCTGTTGGTCGTTTTAGATGACGGCCGTAAATGGTTGGCGGAATTGGTCGGGCATGACCCTACCCTGGAACTGGCCCTGATCAAACTTCCTTTGGAGGGCGCAGAGGTTTCGTATTTCGATTTGGAAAAAGCGGCAACCCGGCAGGCCTACGAAGGGCAGCGTGTACTCGCCCTGAGCAATTTGTACGGTATCGCCACTGGAGACGAACCGGTAAGCGTCTTGCACGGGGTCGTCACCGCGCTGGCCCCCCTGGATGCCCGAGGAGGCGTGTCGCAAGCGAACTATCGGGGCCAGGTTTACGTGGTTGATGCCAGTGCCAACAATCCGGGCGCGGCCGGGGGCGCGCTGGTCGATTACCAGGGCGGTTTGCTCGGTGTGCTAGGAAAAGAATTACGGAGTCGAGTGACCGGCACGTGGCTGAACTACGCGCTCCCGGTGGCTAGTGTTCACGGTCCAGTGCGTGATCTGATAGCCGGTCGCAAGCCTCGCGAGGTGGTCCCCTCGTCGCTGCCCGCGCAGCCGACGACCCCTGAGAATCTTGGATTGATACTTGTCCCCAACGTTCTCCAGCGGACACCGCCCTACGTGGATTCGGTCCGTATGAACTCCGCTGCCGAGTTGGTAGGACTACGGGCCAACGACTTGGTTGTGTTTGTTGCGGCGGTGCCAGTTTCTTCTTGCCAGGCGGTGATCGACGAGCTGCGTTTGCACGACCGGCGCGAGGAGCTGGCAATTTCGGTCTTGCGCGATGGAATGCTGCTTGAGTATTCGCTGCTTCCCCGCGATCGTCAGGCGACAAAACTCGAGGAGTCGCCACCTACCGCTGCCCCGACGAGCGAGGCGCCATGAACATTTTTTGCAGGTCAACATTGGCGCTGATTTGTCTAGGCGTTTTTCTGGCAGGCTATGGTGCCGGTTGGGGGGCGACCGATGGCAGGGCAGCCCAAGACCCCAAAGACGGAGATTCTCAGCGCAGCAATTTCAGTGAGAGAAACACTGAAATAAGCCAGGCCAAAGGCAGCAGCACGGGGGCGAGTGCCCTGGATGATCTGGATCGGCTTGAACAAGAAGCACTGCGTCGTGCGGTCGAGGCGGTTGCTGACTCCGTTGTGCAAATTCGCACCGTGGGCGGACTCGACCGTGTCGGGAAGACGCTGATTGCTCAAGGCCCGACAACCGGGCTGATTGTTTCTGCTGATGGCTACATTGTTTCCAGCGCGTTCAATTTTGCCCAGCAGCCTTCTTCGATCCTTGTACGGCTTCCGGGTGGCCGGCAGGCTTCCGCTGAGCTTGTCGCGCGGGACAAAAATCGCATGCTGGTATTGCTCAAGGTCGATACGGAGTCGCCGCTGCCGGTCCCCGTTGCGGTTCCGGTGGCCGATATGAAGGTGGGTTTGTGGACGATAGCCCTGGGGCGCACCCATCGTGCCGATCGGGTGGGCGTGTCGGTTGGGATTCTCAGCGGGCGGAATCGCAAGTACGGCCGGGTTGTGCAGACCGACGCCAGTGTTTCTGTGGCCAACTATGGAGGACCGCTGGTCGATTTGCGCGGCCGGGTGTTCGGAATTCTGGTACCTATGTCACTGCAATCCAGTGGCCCAAATGTTGCGAATGATCTGGCGGGTGCCGACACCTACGATTCAGGAATTGGGTTTGCGGTTCCTCTCGAGCATATCTTTGGCTTGCTTCCCCGCTGGCGTCGGGGTGAGGATTTGTTGTCTGGAAAACTGGGGATTGGGTTTGTCGCGGGGGCACCTCATCTTCAGCTGCCAGAAATTGCTTCCGTCTGGGTCGCCTCTCCTGCGGCTAAGGCGGGATGGCGCGCGGGCGACCTGATTACGGAAATCGATGGCGAGCCGATTGCAACGCAGGCGCAGCTCCGCTTTCAAATTATGCCCCGTTACGCGGGCGACTCAGTGGTCGTAAGTTTGCGGCGTGGGGAGCAGTTACTAGAGACAAGCATTACCTTGGCTGGCGAGCTGGCACCTTTTGAGCACGCTTTTTTGGGCGTACTGCCCGCGCGCCTTCCTGAACAGAAAGTCGAGACGGGCGTACTCGTGCGGGGGATTTGGCCGGGTAGTCCCGCAGAGAGTGCGGGACTGCAAGCCGGTGATCGCTTGCTTAAAATCGACGCGGCTTCGCTTAGCTCGCCGACCGACGCAGTAAAGGAGATGAACCGCCGGCATCCGGCAGATGATGTGTGGCTGACCGTGATGCGCCAGGAACAGCAAATTGAGGTGCAGGCTAGACTGGGGACGCTCCCGGAGGAGATCCTTCCTGCCACCGCCGTGGTGCGCTCGCGCGGTACGGACCCGGGCGATTCGTTTGACAGCGGGGGTACGGCCGAGCAGCAAGCCGATGCCCAGGCGAATACCGCGGCGCCGCAACTCCAACCGCTGCGGGCAGGTGGGCTGCTGGAATCGCTCAAGCTCCCCAGTTTTTCGCAAGGGGCTGCTGTTTATGCTCCCGATTTTGGCAAGGGCGTGCGTCCGGGATTGTTGGTGTGGCTGGGCGCGGGAACGGCCGAGTACGATCAGCAATTGCTCAATACGTGGCAGTTGACCTGCCAGCGCGACGAGATGGTGTTGGTCATTGCCCATCCGCTGGAGGAAGGCCGATGGCGTCCCACGGATCTGGATTTTCTGAAGCGATTGGTCGGTACCGCACGCACGCAATTCAAGCCGGATTCCAGGCGTATCGCGGTGAGCGGCGCGGGAAAAGCGGGCCAATTGGCATTGGCCCTGGCTTTGCAACAGCCCAATATCTTCGCGGGTGGTATCGGCTTGGACGCCCCCCTGCCCCGCACACTCAAGATACCTAGAAACGTTCCCAATCACCGCGCTGCGCTGCTTGTGGTTGAGTCGCGAAACTCAACATTCACCCCGCTTATCCGTCGTGACTTGCAGCGACTGCGGGCGGCCCGCTATCCGGTCAGCCGGGCAGCGAATGTTGCCTCCAGTGATGTTGAGGGCCAACTGCCTAGTGCGACACAGGCTCAGATTGCGCGTTGGCTCGACGGGTTGGACAAGTTTTGAAGTGGGGAGCAGTTGGCCGATCCTCCCCGCCATTGGATGCGCATTCGATCAGGCCAACTCGTCTAGGGGCTGGGGCGGAATGCCCTCGGGCGTTTCATCGCTCTGGATATCGAACCACTCTGGCTTGAATTCAATTCGTCGATTCTCCTTCATAGCAAGATTCGACGTGAGGGCGATAATGGCGTCAGCCATGGCCACCTCCGGTTTGCACTTGGGCTGATTCTCTGGCGACGGATTGCGAATACACCAGGCCCAATGCTCAATCTGCTCCTGGTAACCGCGGCTGACATCTGCGGGCAGGGCCGCTTGCGCCAGGGCGGCGGGCGGGCCGTAGCCGCTTTCAGTAGTGTCAAGTTGGGGACCGTCCTTGCCTTCGGTAACCTGAACGCTCGTGCTAGTGTTAGAGCCTTTGAAGAGCATAACCTCTTTTTCTCGCTCGAGAATCAGTGTTCCCTTCGTACCCATGACGACTTCGCCGTAGCCGCCAAAGCCGTTGCCGTTGATCGAGGAGTAGGTTACCACAATCTTCTTGTTGGGATCGGCGACTTCCGTTTCGCTGCCGTCTCGAAAATAGCCCGGTGCGGGAAACTCGAACATCGTGTAGACGTGGTCGTCGACTTCGCGATCGGCCGGAAAAATAGACCGGCTACCTGAGCCTACGACACTTAGCGGTCTCACTTTCTTTCCCTGGCCGTGTTGGGCGCTGATGAAGATGCTTGCTGCATCGAGTTGGTGGCTGCCAAGTTCTGCCATCAGTCCGGCGCCGGTTCGCTCCCACAGACGCCACCGTATCAACTCCTCCAGGGGCGAAACTTTACGTCCCGTCCCTCCTTCAAGCGTCTTTTCCATATAGCCGTACTTGGCTGCATCGATCGGAAAATCGGTGAGCTGCTCGGCGACCTGTTTGGCATAATTGTCGAACTGGACAGCTTCGGTTTCTTTCCTTCGCAACCGGGCCGCCTTTGCCTTGGACTGTAGGGAATAGAGCTTGCCGAGTAGCCCATGCTCTTTTTTGTATTCGGCCTCTCTTCCGTCGGCCCGCGCCTGCCGGATGCCATTCTTGTAGTCGTCTTCGGTCATCATCTTGGTAGGTAAGGGCGGCTGCCAACTGTCTTTGCCCGGCAGGTTGCCACGGTGCCATTGTGCGCGGATGTGGTGGATATCACCGATCAGGCCCCGCTCAATTTGATCCACGGCATTGGCGTAAAGGATGCTGTAGTGACGCTGGTGTCCAGTCGCCAGCAGCTTGTTTTCCTGGGCCGCCACCCGCGCCATTTCTTTGCACTGGCCGACAGTGCTGGCCATAAGTTTTTCGGTCAAAACATGTTTGCCCGCGCGCATGGCCTTGATCGCCGCTTCCTTGTGTAGCCAGAGCGGCAGGGCGATGATTACGCCTTCGACGTTGGGGTCGGCAAGCAGCTTCTCATATTCATCCGAGTAGACCGTAATGTGCTGCTGCGCTTCGTTCTGGCTCTTCCAGCCATGCACTTTTTCGTAAACCTTCAGCAGCCCTGGTCGCACAGCTTTGGCGGCTGGGCTGGAGTAGTCGCCATGAAAGGCCCGGTAAATATTGTAGGGGCGGATATCGGCGATGGCCACGACATCCACATACTCCGGATTGAGAGCGCCGATGAGCACGTTGCCCTCGTCCCCGGTGCCGATGATGCCAATGCGGAGCCGGTTTTCGATCTTCGCGCCGTAGCCATAGTACATGGCCCCCAGACTGGCGCCAGTCGTCGCGCCGGTAGCGAGGGTGCCTTTCAAAAAATTTCGGCGTGTGGTGCCCACCGTAGTCAAGAAATTTTCTTTGCCAACGGCTTTTTCTTCAGGAGATAAATGCATCGCTTTAGCCCTTTAATCACGTTGTACTCAAAGTACTGTTCGCTTTTTTGCACCGCCTAGGCAGCACCACAAATGGTCCAACAAATAGTCCAATCCCGGAAGCCGCCATGGACTGCAAGCTAGCAAGGCCAGCAGCCCCGCGCATTCGACTAACTGGTAGTAGAAGAATCTCCCGTCGGCGCCCGGCAGCCACGGCAACTGGGAGGCCATCACTGACAACAAAAATACGATTCCTCCCAACGCAGCGAGGCGGGTAAACAGTCCCAATAGGAGGCCAGATCCCACGGCAAGAATCAGGCCCGTCACACATATATTGAGCCATGCGAGCCGTCGCTGTTTGGGCGGCGCGAGCACAGACTCGACGCGGTCGATTAAAGCCCAGTCATCCGATTGCTCTGCGGTCAACACGGATCGCAAATCGTTGTGAAAGCGGCCCTCAAGGCCACGAATTGTTTTCACCAGAGGATTGACGAGGCCGGCTGTTTCGGTACGTTTGCCGGCTACCCGGTCGCGACGAAAGGGGACTTCGCTGGCCCCTCCTAATCGCTGCAGCTGCTTGAGCCGCCACAGCTCATGCTGGTAGTCTTCAATCGTGCCGACTTCAGCAGCCAAAATGTCGGCAAGCTGCTCATGACGGGCATCAAATCGAGCTGCCGCGCGAACCGCCTGCTCCTCGCTGATTTCCGCCAGATCCGTAAATTGCTTGAGTTGGCCACGCCAGTCACTAGCGATTTGTCTTGCCCACGCCGAGTAAGGAGCAAATTCCGGAAACTCAATGAGCGGTGGCGAGTTTTCTTTCTCGGTTTGCCTTTGCCTGGCCGCGTAGTCACTCAGCCACTTTTGGCGTTTTTTGAGGTCGTGGGAGGAGGGCGGCGTGGATTGATTTGGCACGGATAGCAGATTTTCCCAGTCGTGAAATCCTGGCAATTGGCTTTTGAACAGCGGTGCAAAGGGCCCGGTTGCCGCCCGGAGAAAGCCTTCCGCCGAAAAATCAATGCTCCACTTGTCTCGCGCCTGATCGTAGGAAAGTTTTTTAGTCCCCTCACTGAAAAAGTGCCAGCCCAGACACAGCCGCAAGAGAAGCAGCGCCGCTGCTGCCGACCACGCACAGCAGCGTGCTTTCGATACACTCGGGTTCGATGCGTTGGCGTTCAAGACGCGGAATTCTCCCTGGGCCAGTAATTCATGGCCCAATGTGGTTCAAAACAACCCTGCTGGCAATTTTACTGGCATGTACACTTCATCTCCGGCGCCTGGACTTCTTATCGCCTCAACGACCGGCACCACATGGTGTCTGCAAACGAGAAGCACCAAAACAGCCAGTTCCCTCCGTTGCTACCGACAAGGTATTCTAGGACAATCGAGATGCGTTCTCCAGTGGGTAACGCGCGAATGGGATGTCTAGAACCTATTTCGAAACCAAAAGGTTGGCAGCAGAGTTTTGGGGATTGTGCCCCCAAGCCAGGTTTTGAAAAGGGGGACTAGTTTTTCAGCAATTAAAACTTCGGTTGAGGCGGCATACTTCGTGACGCGGATCGTTCTTTGCTACCCGGTCGGACAGCAGCATAGGGATCATATGCAAGCAGTCTGGCCCGACGCGCATTTTGTTGATGCCGGTCAGGATCGGATCGCGACGGAATTGGCTGATGCCGATATTTACTGCGGCCACGCCAAGGTGCCGGTACCGTGGAGCGAGGTGGTTGCGGCCGGCCGTCTCAAGTGGATTCAGTCCTCCGCGGCGGGGCTCGACCATTGCCTGGTGCCCAGCGTGATTACGTCGGATATCCAGGTCACCAGTGCTTCGGGCGTGCTGGCCCGGCAGGTTGCCGACCACACAGTGGCCCTCCTGACGAGCCTGCTCCGCAACCTTCCTGTTTTTTTTCAAGCGCAGCAGTGCCGGGAATTTGTCCGTCGTGAGACGCGCGATTTGACCGGCGCCCGGGTAGGAATCGTCGGATTGGGTGGCAATGGGCGACGAATTGCGCGCGTCTTGAAGGCTTTCGACGCGCGCATTCTCGCTACTGATTGGTTTCCGGAGCAGTCGTGCGAGTTTGTGGACGAATTGCTGCCCGCTGATTGCCTTGACGAGATGCTTCCTCGTGTTGATATCCTGATCCTCACCGCCCCGCTCAACGAACACACGCGTGGGATGATCGATGCGCGGCGCTTGCGACTCCTGCCCGCTGGCGCTGTATTAATCAACGTTGCGCGAGGGCCATTGGTGGTCGAAGCTGATTTGGTTCGTGTACTACAGGAAGGGTCACTGTGGGGTGCGGCGCTCGACGTCACAGAGGTCGAGCCGCTGCCTGAGGACAGTCTGCTCTGGAATATGCCGCGCGTGGTGATTACTCCGCACGTGGGCGGCCAGCGTGCAAGCCGTATTGACGATATGACCCAGTTGTTTTGCGAAAATCTGCGCCGCTATCAAGCGGGCGAGGCCCTGATGAACCTAGTCGATAAACGGCTTGGTTTCCCGGATCCGAAGAACGCGTTTAGTTTTTAACTTCATTCACGGATTCAAGATCGCGGCTCTGAACTCTCGTTGGCTGTTAGGGCGCCAGGATTGCCTGGGCAGTGCTCTGGTTAATTGCGGGTTGCCCAGAGCCTGTGTACGCGTCGGAGCTGATGGATCGTAGAATCCAAGCGAAAAACATTTGTCGACGAATTGCAGTAAACTGTGTGCCCGATTGCAGATAGGTTGGGGGACTGGCATGGGGCCGACCTAGACTCTGCGGAGCTGGTGTGCCTAAGATTAACAGCAATGGCAGAACCTGCTGAGCATCGCGCTGCTCATAGGGAACTGCCGCAATCGGTTTTTTGGCGCGGCCAGCTTGTTGCCGCTGGCGGCGGTACGGGGCTACCTGCTGCACAAGGATCAAAAGTAGCCTGACAATACACGCAGTGGCCGCGCGTCACGCTCGTAGCGCCACCACTTCCGAACCCTCCTGATTGATGAGCGGACCGCGGACAACCCATGAATCTTACCACGACTTTTCAGCGAGGAACGCAGACGATTACCTTTAGTGGGGAGGAGCCGAAGTGCTGCCCGACAGATTTGTATGATCGCTATGAGCAACTCCTTGGGCACAAATATATCGGGTGGACCGAGCATTTGCGATTTCGTCGATTGCTTGGTACTGGCGGACAGGGTGTGGTGTTTTTGAGCGATCGTCGCGGGTCTGATGGCTTTACCTTGCCGGTCGCGCTCAAGGTTTTTTCTCCAGAGCGTTTTGCCAGCCAGGGTGCCTACGATGCAGCTATGCAGCGCATCGCGACAATTGCGGGGCGAGTGGCAAAGATTCAGCACGACGGATTGATCGATGTGCAGAATTTTACCGAGCGGAGTCGAATCCGCATCATGGAGATGGAATGGGTCGATGGCTATGATCTCGACCGCTTGTGTACCTCTGCTATGCTCATGCGGGCAAAACAGCGAGTGAGCGCGCGTCGTTGGGAATACATAAATAACGTGATTGCGACGGCAGGCCCAATGCGGCCTCGACTCAAGCCAGGGATTGCCGTGGCGATTATTCGCGAATGCCTATCGGCGCTGGCGGCCTTGCACCGTGAAGAGATCGTCCACGGCGACTTAAAGCCTTCGAATATAATGATCAAACGTTCCGGGGCGCCGAAGATCGTTGACGTAAATTCAGCCCTGGATCTCAATGACATGCCGGAGCAGCGGACTTGCACGCCCCAGTATGCCGCCCCGGAAATGTTGGAGCGTAACGAATTTTCACCGCAGGCCGATCTAGCCAGCTTGGGTTACGTGTTGATTGAGTTGATGGCCGGAAATCCGCTGTTCAGCGGCTTGGGGACACTCGGCGAGTTGCTGGCAGCAAAGTGGGCGTTGCCCCAGCGACTGCAGCAGATGCTGCCGGACGACGTCGCCGATAGTAGTCTACTTCTGAGTATTTGCCGCCGACTTATCGCTCCGGACCCAGAGCTTCGCTATCGTAGCGCCGAAGACGCCGACACGGGGGAAGGCGGTCTGGCGGAATTTCAGCGAACACTGGTGATCGGCGACCTAGCCAGCGAGTACGAAAACGAGCTTCGCGTGTGGTTGGAAGAGCTGGAGTAACGATCGAGAATTCGGCGCTGTCCGTCTTTTTGCATTGTGTTTCTTTTTCTGGTAACGGTATTTCCAACAACTAGTACTTCGGCAACTAAAGTTCTGGCCACTAAAGCTCTAAACTATGGTCGATGTGCCTCATGGACGGGGGCATAGACAACCAATTTTGCTGGCCTAGCTATTCCGCTGGCGGGGCGATCCAGATTGACTTTGGCGCCTGGTCGTGGCAGGCTGATGCACGGATTCGGCCGACTTCTTGATGCCTTGTCGAATCCAAAAAACCATCGATTTCTGAATAACGTCAGCCCATGGAAAGGACGAGCGATGCAAGCTTGCTTGTGTGTAGTAGGGATGCTCTTGGCCGCCCAACTCAGCGGAGCAGATAGCGATCGGTATTCGTGGTCGGAGAGCGATGCGGCAGAACGCTCGACTGGTGCAGACATTTACCCGGCGGCACCGGCGACCAACACGCGACCGGAGCCCAAGGCTCTGCCGCTGCCACGCAAGGTCAGCCCGGCCCAATTGTTGGTCGATTTGGCAAAGCGAGGGTCTAGTTTTCAGTTGCAAGGCATACCATTGACGCTGAGCGATGCCCTGGCTGGAGCCTCGTCGCGTAGCGAGCAGTCTAAGTGCGTCGGCCTGTACTGGCAACTCGCCAATTCGGTCTTGACTTACAACCTGGCGGAACGCGAAGACACGGAATTGGCCATGCTCCAGGATGGTGTTTTGCCAGCCGGTCGTGTTTGGCAGGACGCCGGAACGAAGGCCAAAGACACGATACAGACTGACCTGCAAACAGTCCGTGTGTTGCAGTACAGGCTGCAAAAAAAGCTGCGGCGTTCTGGGAAGAGCACATTGCCCCTTCCCAGCGACTTGCCCCATGCTAGAGCGTACGAAACACGTTATGGGGACCTTTTTGGCGACCGCCAGTCAGGAGAAGCGGCCGAACTCAACCGACTGCTTGAGCTGGAGTATTCCTCACTGACGGAGTTGGCCGGCCAGGTCGAGGCGTCGCGAGGATGGCTCGACCGCGTGAGGACGGGGCAAAGCCCACAGTCCGACGGCGCGGATCTACTGCAGGCGTACCAGTCTTTTGCCCGTTCGCGCAGATTATTTCTTCAGGCGGTGAGTGACTACAACAACAATATTGCCCGTTACACAGAACTGGCGACCCCCGAGCGAGTCGACACCCAGCGTCTGGTCGCCATGCTGATTAAGACCAAGTCGCTTGGCGAGAATAGGCGCGGTGATCAGGCTATTTGGCGCACCAGTGCCGAGCAGCCCGCCGATGTCAGTGGTTTAGGCCGCGAGGCGCCTCGCACTTATGCTGAGCCGGAAAGAATAACACCGCAACGGATCGGGCCATCAGAATCGACGCAAGACCGCTCGATTTTGGTAGACTAGCTTGTTCTGGATGTTGACTGTTCCTGGATGCTGGGTCTTCCTGGATGTCGGGTTTTTCTAGATGCCGAATTAGTGTGTGTCCTGGTGTGGGACTGCCCCGCGCCGCGCTTGTTGAATCTCCGCTGTACTGGGATGGGAGCTTGCGCTTTTAGGAATAGGTCGGGTATACTGCAGGAGCGTCTGCTTCCCAGGCCCTTTGCGTACCAACTGCCGGCTGCGTCAGGCCACCACATTATTTGTGCCTTGAATCTCTAAGGATCTTCAAGCTAAATCCCCACGCTGGCCCGACTTTGACGTTTATGTCCACAATTGCCCCAACCCGCGCTGCCATTGCACAGCCATTTTTTATTGGCCCGCTTAAAGTCGACCCGCCTATTTTGCAAGCGCCCATGGCGGGATTTACGAATTACGCCTTTCGTCAAATCGTACGCGAGTTTGGCGGAACGGGCCTGCTGGCCACTGAGATGGTCAATGCCCGCGGTTTTGTCTGGCTTGACGAGCATGAGGCCCAACACCCCGACCGGTTGTGGGGCGTGAAAGACGAACCGCGACCGCTGGCGGTGCAGATTTGGGACAATGACCCACACACGCTCGCCCGGGTGGGGGCGACGCTTGTCGAAGAGTACCAGGTCAGTGTGGTCGATATTAATTTTGGCTGTCCCGTGAGGCAGGTCACCCAAAAGGCGCATAGCGGCTCGTACCTGCTGAGCCAACCCGAGCGGATGGGCCAGATTATTGAACAGGTTGTCGCGGCGTGCGCGCCGGTACCGGTAACTGCCAAGATTCGTTTGGGATGTACGCGAGATTCGCAAAATGCCATCGACGTTGCCCAGGTGGTGGAGGGGGCGGGGGCTGCAGCCCTCACGGTGCATGGCCGGACGGCAGCCGATATGTTTCGCGGTAGCGCTGATTGGGATCAGATTGCGGCGATCAAGCCAAAGCTGATGAGCATTCCGCTAATTGGAAATGGCGACCTTAGTTCGGCCCAATCCGTTGTCGATGCTTTTCAACGCTACGATGTCGATGGGGTGATGATTGCTAGAGCCTCGCTTAACAAACCGTGGTTGTTTGCGCAGGCGGCCGCGGCCATCCGCGGCGAGTCGGTGCCGCCTGACCCGACACTCGCCCAGCAACGCAATCTATTGCTCCATCATTTCGATGTTCTGCGGCAGCGTTTCGGCGATGAAAAATCCTCGGTCTTGATGCGTAAGTACGCTTGTTGCTACGCCCAGGGGCAGCCAGGAGCACGAGAATTTCGCAAACGGGTGGCAACCATTAAATCGCCTGAGCGATTTTTTGAGGTCGTTAGTCAGCATTTTCCAGTCGATGCATGAAGCATCGACAGCCTTGTCACAACTGAGCTAGTGGTGTGAGCCGTATGTGCGACGACGCCAGCTGCTTTAGGTTGCGGGCTGGGGAGTGCAGTTAGCGGTACGCTTGATATTCTCCCCGCTTGTAGGCACTCCAGTAGTCGTTCAAAATATTGCGAACCTTGCGGCTCATTAGCAATAGGCCCAACATGTTCGGCAGGGCCATTGAAAGAATCATCAGATCGCTGAATACCAAAATATTGGTTGCTGTCACGACCGAGCCAAGAAACACAAATACTAGGAAGATAAGCCGATAAGCCATAGATGAGCCCTGGCCAAACAGGTAGGTAAAGCACCGTTCACCGTAGTAGCTCCACGATATCATGGTGGAGTAGGCGAAAAGGACTGTGGCGACGGCAAGTATTTGTGGGAACCAGCCGATAACGCTTCCGAAGGCTTTGCTCGTTAGCGTCGCGCCTTGGTCGCTAGCGATCAAGTCAGCGTATTCTGGGTTGTTGTAGGCTCCGGTGATCACGATTACCAAGCCGGTCATTGTGCAGATGACCACCGTGTCGATGAACGGCCCCAGCATTGCTACGATTCCTTCACGAGCTGGATAGTTAGTCTTGGCGGCAGAATGGGCGATCGCCGCCGAGCCGATGCCAGCTTCGTTTGAAAAAGCGGCTCGCTTGATGCCGACAACCATGACTCCCAGCAGTCCTCCGTAAGCACTTTCCATTTGAAAGGCCTCGCTGAAGATTTGCCCAAATGCCCAGCCGATCTTGTCGAAATTGAGAGCCAGAATTGAGATCGCCGTTGCCACGTAGACAATGCACATCGTCGGCACGAGCTTCTCGGCAGCGGCTGCGATGCGGCGGATCCCGCCGATGATAACAATGCCTACGAACAACACCATTGCCAGTCCATAAATCCAGCTATAGTCGTCCAAGATCGGGACCTGATCCTTGAGTACACCTAGGGATTGGACAACTTGAAACGCGCAGCCACCTCCGAACGACCCGCCAATGCACAGGACTGCAAAGAAAATGGCCAAGACGGATCCCAACGGACCCAGCCCCATTTCCTTCAGCCCAGCGCTGAGATAACGCATCGGTCCACCTGATACACGACCGTCGGCATCCACCTTGCGGTAGGTCTGGGCCAGCGTGCATTCAACGAACTTGCTGGTCATTCCAACCAGGCCGGCGAGAATCATCCAGAACACGGCCCCGGGGCCGCCCGTGCCTACGGCAATGGCCACGCCGGCGATATTGCCCAGGCCAATGGTGGCCGACAATGCTGAGGCAAGCGCTTGGAAATGCGTGACTTCGCCGACGTCGTCGGGATTGTCATATTCGCCCTTGGTGACACGTACCGCGTGCCAGAATCCCCGCAGATTGATTAGGCCCATGTGCAGGGTAAGAAATATCGCTCCAAACATCAGCCAGACTACGACGAACGGTACCGAAGTCCCGAGCCAGCCCTCACTGACAGTTTCGCCCAGCTCATTGGTACGCGGTCCGGTACCGAAATCGTAGAACAACACCTTGGCGATGGGCGTGACCAGTGTGTTTCCGAACCACCGATCGGCATTTTGCTGCCACTCAGCCACGTTTTTGGGGGCAGGCTCGACTTGGGTGTCACCCGTTTCAGCTGGTAAATCCTGACCGCTAGCCATGGCAGGTAGCCAAAAAACAGCCGCGCAGACCAGCAGTTTTGATGCCATATACAATCGAAGCCTCATCGTAAGGTTCTCCCAAGAAGCGAAGGTGGCCGCGGTATGTGTCGGATGATATGGCCAGGGGAACTAACTGGTCGTCTCCAGTATTGGCGGGACGGACAGGGCGCGGCGCTCCTTTTATCCAATAAAGCCTTCCAAGTCAACAGGTTACGTCTTTTCGCTCGCGATCACCTTCTTTTTCACACCACTTCTTGTTTTTATTGAGGAAGTCGTTACGATGATTGATGTTAGGAGTATCCACGCGTCGTATTTTTCCCTAGCCATGTCCGATTCCACCCAGCCGCACAAACCCTCTTCGCTTAGCGATCGTAGCATCGTCGATCACTTGCGGCAGTATGACGGGTGCACGATTAGCCAGCTCGTTGATTTTGCAGGAGTGACGGCTACGGCGATCCGCCAGCGTGTGAATCGGTTAACGAAGCAAGGATTGGTGGTTCGGCAGGTGGAGCCTGGCGGTCGCGGCCGGCCCACTTATCGATATTCGCTTTCGCCGGCGGGTGTCCGGGCCAGCGGCGACAACTATGAAGACCTTGCCCAGGTGCTATGGTCGGAGATTCGTGCCGTTAAAGACCCCGAAGTGCGCCATGGTCTACTGAAACGTTTGGTAGTGCGGATGGCAGATGTCTATCGCAGTAGGATAAAAGGTGACAATCTTGGCGAGCGGATGGAGTCGCTGGTGAGCTTGATGCGTGATCGTGATGTTCCCTTTGAAGTACGAAAGGAGCCCGGCAGTGAGTTGCCGGTGCTGACGGCCTTGGCGTGCCCTTATCCGGAGTTGGCCGAGCAGGATCGGGGAATCTGTTCTATGGAGAAGATGTTGTTTTCAGAAATACTGGGTCAGCGCGTGCGGCTCAGTGCCTGCCGACTGGACGGGGAGAATTGTTGTACTTTTGAGACGAGTTCGACGGCAGCGGCTGTTGTTTGATCGCGGTCCGATATGGTACCGCTGACTAGGTGTCCGTTTGCTGGGGCTCCTTGATGGGGCCGCGCACGTGCTAGGCATTTGAGGCCATGCATGTTACGCTTGGCCGACTCTCACATTTATTTGGGTGGGCAGGTAGCAACTAACAGTTTAGGGCAACAGTTTGTAGGACACAGTTCCGGGATACCGAATATGACACAGCCGTGGATTGAAGGGCGCTTTGAAGAGAACGTGATTACGACGTCGGTTGAACAGGCAATCAACTGGGCTCGGCAGTCAAGTATTTGGCCTATGACGTTTGGGCTGGCTTGCTGCGCAATTGAAATGATGGCCACTGGAGCCAGTCGTTACGACCTTGATCGCTTTGGCGCAGGTGCATTCCGCGCTACGCCGCGGCAAGCCGACCTGATGATTGTGGCCGGTACGGTTACCTACAAAATGGCTAGTCGCGTAAGGCGTCTTTACAATCTGATGCCCGATCCCAAGTTTGTAATTGCTATGGGTGCCTGTACGGTGGGCGGAGGGCCTTACTTCAAATATGGGTACCACGTTGTCAAGGGTGTCGATCTTGTGGTGCCGGTCGATGTGTATGTGCCGGGTTGTCCGCCACGCCCGGAATCACTTTTAGAAGGTTTGATGCGTATCCAAGATAAAATAAAAGGCCACAAGATTGCCAAGAGTAGCGGCAGTGCCGGCACCGGCAAGCTGGGACGAAAACTCGAAGACGAATTACCCATGCCCCACCACAGTGGCTATGTCGATGCTCCCGCAGACAGGGAATCGGTGTACGATCATCAAAAAGTGTCTTAAGGGCGCTGGTAAAGTTTCCTGAGGACACCAGAAATTTTGATAAGGCACGGGTTGCGGGGCGAGAGCTGCAGGATTTTAACCAGCCGGTGTCGAGTCATGAATATCCATTCTCAGCTACCAAAGCCTGAAGCCTCGCCTGCTCGTGCTCAATTGCCTACCCTCACCCATTCTTAACATTCAACCCTAGCCCCATACGTTTTCTCCCATGTCCGACATACTGAAAATTACCGATCTTCACGTTGCCGTTGAAGGCAAAGCAATTTTACGTGGCGTGAATCTTACAATTCGGCGGGGCGAGACGCACGCTTTGATGGGCCCCAACGGTTCGGGCAAAAGTACGCTTGGCAATGCCGTCATGGGCCATCCGGGCTACGAGGTTACCGGCGGCAAGATGGAATTGAGTGGAGCTGATGTGTTGGCGATGGACGCCACTGAAAGGTCCCGGGCGGGCATTTTTATGGCGTTTCAACGGCCGATGGCGATTCCCGGAGTGAAAATGGCCGAATTCCTCCGGCACGCAACCACCAATGTGCGCAATCCCGACCGTAAAGAAGGTGAGGAGTTGATTCCAATGCGGCAGTTTCGCAAGGAATTGATGGAAAAAATGGAGCAGCTTCGCATGGATCCAGAGTTCGCTCGGCGTTACGTCAACGATGGGTTTTCCGGTGGCGAAATGAAACGGGCCGAAATCTTGCAAATGGCAATGCTACGCCCCAGTTTTGCCATCCTGGACGAAACCGATAGCGGTTTGGATGTCGATGCGGTGAAGTTGGCTAGCCAAAGTATTGCTCAGATTGGTCGTGAAGCAGGCGGCGGCAAGGAAATGGGCATTCTTATTATTACCCATCACGACAAACTGCTTGATCACAACAGGCCAGACTTCACGCACGTGATGTTGGGCGGCAAGATCGTGGAGACCGGCGGGGTGGAGTTGGCCCACGAACTTTACACCGAGGGGTACGACCGGATTCGCAGTGCTTATCCCGATGCTGCGGCGGCCGAGCAAGAGATGGCTGAAGAAGTGGCAGCCAGTTAAAGCAGAGAGAGTAAGACCCAGTCAGTACAGACCCAGCCAGTACGTCGTTCCGGAACAAGTCATTCCGGACGAAACAGAGGCAACAGTATCCTGCAAGTTGGAAAAGAGTAAAGCATGGCAACTGATATTACTCAAGACAGTTCTTTGAACCCATCCGTCGCGAGGCCGGCAGAAAACGGTCTGGGGGAAATTAACAAATACGACTTCGTCACACCGACGGCCGCCGTGTTTAAGGCACGTAAGGGTGTTGATGCGGAAATCGTTGCGCAGATTTCCGAGATGAAAAACGAGCCCGGCTGGATGCGAGACTTTCGTCTCGAAGCCCTCAAGATTTTTGAGTCAAAGCCTATGCCCCGATGGGGTGGTGATATCGCGATCGATTTTCAGGATATCTACTATTATCTTAAGCCAACTAACGAGCAGGGAAAAACCTGGGACGATGTGCCAGAGGAGATTAAGGATACCTTCGAAAAGCTCGGGATTCCTGAAGCGGAAAAAAAGTATCTGGCGGGCGTGAAGGCACAGTTCGAAAGCGAAGTCGTCTACGGCTCGTTGCAGGAAGATTTGGGAAACAAGGGCGTTATCTTCACTGATACCGACACTGCCCTGCGTGAACACCCCGAATTGCTGCGCGAATATTTTGGCAAGATAATTCCATCCAGCGACAACAAATTTGCGGCGCTGAATTCGGCCGTCTGGTCGGGAGGATCTTTTATTTACGTCCCGCCTGGCGTGAAAATTGATTTTCCGTTGCAGGCTTATTTTCGGATCAATGCTGAGCAAATGGGGCAGTTCGAGCGAACACTTATCATTGTGGATGAAGGTGCCGAAGTGCATTATGTCGAGGGCTGCACGGCGCCTATGTACACAACCGAAAGTTTGCATTCAGCGGTCGTCGAAGTGGTTGTTAAAAAGAATGGCCGCTGCCGCTATACGACCATTCAGAACTGGGCAAACAACATTTATAATCTGGTTACCAAGCGTGCCATGGCTTATGAAAACGCGCTCATGGAATGGGTCGATGGCAATCTTGGGAGTCGACTAACCATGAAGTACCCAGCTGTGTACATGATGGAGCCGGGCGCGCGGGGCGAGATTCTTTCGATCGCCTTTTCTTCTAGTGGGCAGCACCAAGACGCGGGAGCCAAGGTGGTTCATTGTGCTCCTAATACGAAGAGTCGCATTGTCTCAAAGAGTATTAGCAAGAACGGGGGCCGCAGTAGCTACCGTGGCCTTTGTAAAGTCGAAGATGGTGCCACTGACTGCAAGAGTAACGTGGTGTGTGATGCGTTGATCCTCGATCCCGATAGTCGTAGCGACACGTATCCCTACATCGAAGTCGAGGAGCAGGACGTGCAGATAGAGCATGAGGCGAGTGTTTCGCGAATTGGCGAGGAGCAATTGTTTTATCTGATGAGTCGCGGTCTGACCGAGGCCGAGGCCAGCTCGATGATCGTCAGTGGATTCATTGAACCGCTTATCAAAGAGTTGCCGATGGAATATGCCATCGAAATGAATCGATTGATTGAGCTGCAAATGGAAGGTAGTGTTGGCTAGCGATTCGCTGAGCAGTACGCAATCTATTTGTCTGCGGGCGCGCACTCCCCGATGGGGTCGTTCCGCTGAAATATCCCCTTTCCGTTCCACAAAAACAGAAGCCTTCCAGTAATGAGTGCGACCTTAGTGAACACCGGATTTACAGCCGAAGCCTTTGCTGCATTTATGGCTGCGCGAGATGAGCCTGACTGGCTCGTAGATATGCGATCTTCCGCGTTCGATACATTCTCCGGCCTGGACCTCCCGACCCGTAGCGAGGAGGAGTGGATGCGCACGGATATCCGGCTGCTGAAGCTCGACCGTTACGCACTTACCGCCAATTCGCCGTCGGACAGCGCGGCTCCCGAAGCTCTGTTGGCTGCCGGTGTGGAATTGGCCGGGCGTAGCGTTTCGGTGAACAGTCAGCCAGTGGAAGGAGGACTGGCAGAAAAATGGGCCAAGCAAGGAGTGCTCTTTGGCAGTCTGGACGCTTTGGTTGAGTCCCATGCCAATCGCATTCGGCCCTACTTTGAGCGGCAATTGATCCGCACCGACCAAGACAAATTTTCTGCCTTAAACGCCGCTTTTTGGAGTGGCGGCACGCTGCTGCTCGTGCCACGGGGTGTACAAGTAGATCAGCCGCTGCACAGCCTTTCGGTCATGACCGACGGCGGCATCGATTTGGGCAAGACCCTTGTGATCCTGGAAGAGGGTGCTGAGGCGACGTTTATGGCCGAAACGGCCAGTAGTGCTGTGGGCGATGGGGGGCTCCATTGCGGTTCGATTGAACTGATTGCTGAAAAAGGTGCACGCCTGCGTTATGTCAATTTGCAGAACTGGGGAAGTCAAGTGTGGCATTTCGCCCAGCAGATGGGGCACGTCGGTGAGAAGGCCAACCTGCAATGGACGATCGGCGCGTTGGGCAGTCGTTTGGCCAAGGTCAACCAGCATGTTGCACTGACAGGTCAGGATGCCGAGGCTCAGGTGAATGGCGTCATATTTAGCCAGGGCAAGCAGCATCTGTGCTACAACACCCATCAGCACCACATGGCTCCTTTTTGTCAGAGTGATTTGCTTTATAAGGGTGCACTCCAAGATCATTCACGCAGCGTTTGGCGGGGAATGATCAAGGTTGATAATGTAGCCCAACGCACCAATGCCTATCAGCGCAACGACAATCTGATGTTGACTGCCTCGGCCCGCGCGGATTCGATTCCTGGCCTCGAGATCGAAGCCGACGACGTCCGTTGCACGCACGGTAGTACATCGGGGCGTGTTGACGATGCCCAACTTTTTTATGCAATGACGCGCGGTTACACCCGCCAAGAGGCCGTGCGAATGATCGTAAACGGCTTCTTCCAGCAGGTGTTCGACCGCATTACCATTGAGAGCGTGCGCGAAGCACTTGGAGAAGCGATCGGGCAGCGAGTTCGGGATCTCTAGGGAAAAGGTGTGTAGTGAGCATCAATCCTTTTTCGGTCGGCGTCTTGTCGTAGAATAGGTGTTGAGGCGGGCGGATTGCGGAATCCAATTTGAGTCGGTGTTGCGGGAGTCGCCCTGATTCGGTGGTGCCTAGTCGATTTAGTTGGCGATGGTCCGTTGCTGGCGAAGCCTTGCTGCGGATCTTGCTAAGCTGCGGGATCGTATTACTGGAGTTTGTCGTTTGGCTTGAAGCACGATTGCCTGCAAGACGCGTGAATAAACCTGGTTCCCTCAATTGGTTCACCCATGGCTGTTTTCGTTGTCGTTGCCAACACTTCCGACATTCCCGATTCGGGTTCGCTCCTGGTCGAGGTTGAAGATCGCCTCATAGTTTTGATCCGCGCCGCAGGGCACTTTTATGCTTTGGACGACGTGTGTACGCACGACGGAGGTCCGCTTAGTAATGGACCCGTGGATGCCGAGGAAGGCTCGATTGCGTGCCCACGTCATGGGGCTAAGTTTGATATCAAAACGGGCGTGGCTGTTACCATGCCTGCGACCCAAGCTACCATCTCCCATGAAGTCAAGATTGAGGGCGATCAAGTTTTTGTCCGCCTGGTTGATGGCTAATTTTGTGAGGGGCGCGGCTGCTCCGATTGAGCCAAGCGCCCATTGAGAAAGGTGAGTCCCATGCCTATTGCCGAAGACACTGTGCGCGAAGCGCTCAAGCAGGTGATTGATCCCGAGCTGTTCGTCAATATTGTCGACCTGGGTCTGATTTATGAAATCAAAATAGCAGAGACTGAAGGCGGCAAATCCAATGTCGACGTCGAAATGACAATGACCAGCCCGGCTTGTCCCGCTGGCCCCCAGTTGCTGGGACAATCAAAAGAATTTGTGAGCCGGTTGGAGGATGTGGGCGAAGTCGACATTAAGCTTGTCATGACCCCCCCCTGGACCCCCGACCGCATGTCCGAAGACGCCCGGGACCAACTAGGGATATTTTAGTTGCGCGTGTGGCCTGTTGCGCGTTGAGGCTCGCGCCCAAAAAGATGCGCCATGAGTCTCGCGCCTCGTAACTCGCTTTTCTCTATGCACCTCTTTCTCTACGAGTGGATTACTGGCGGCGGATTAGTTGAGGAGGCGGGGACTCTTCCTCCGACCCTGCTTGCTGAAGGGTCGGCAATGCTTGCGGCGCTGGCGGAAGATTTTTCTGCCATCGATGGTTGTCGCGTGAGTGTGCTTAAGGACATGCGGCTTGACCAACTTTCGCTTCCCGGCTGTGAGGTGATCGAAGTGCACAGCTCGGCACATCGGCGCGACGTGCTAACAGAAGAGGCAGCAGCAGCAGACCACACATTAATTATTGCTCCGGAGTTCGACAACATCCTCGGTGAGACACATGCGTTGGCGCGCGAGGCGGGGGCAAACGTGTTGGCTCCTGCCGCAGACTTTGTCGCGCTCGCGGCAGACAAGAACCTTATGGCTAGGTCCTGCCACGACGCAGGTATCCGCACTCCCCGAGCGACGGTCTTGGAGGCCGACGAAGAGCGCTTGCCTGCAGATTTTGAGTACCCGGCCGTCTTGAAGCCGGTCGTAGGAGCTGGTTCCCAACATACGCTGCTGATCGCCAGCGCTAGGGACGAGCCTCCCCCTTACCCTTGGCCGCGGCGGCTCGAGCAGTACTGCGTGGGCACGCCAGTTAGCGTGGCTTTTCTTTGCGGGGCCGATCACCGGGTGCCGTTGGCGGCCTGCCGACAGCACCAGAGCAACGATGGGCGATTTACCTACTTGGGTGGTTCGCTTTTGCTGGAAGACGCGCTCGCGCGCCGCGCGACTGCGCTTGCCGATCGCGTGTTGGAAGCTGTGGTTGGCGCGAGGGCCTATGTAGGAGTCGATATGATTCTGGGAAAATCGGCTGACGGTTCAGAAGATTTTTTTCTGGAAGTAAACCCGCGCATGACGACTTCTTATGTTGGTCTGCGGGCAGCCACCGACCAAAACCTAGCTGCGGCGCTGCTGGCCAATGCCGCTGGACAGGTTGTCCGTCCTCGATTCCGGATGGAACCTTTGGAATTTCTGGCAGATGGTTCACTTCGGGAGCAGGCGAGTTGACCATGAGTTTTCTGGCACTGGACATCGGTGGCGCAAATCTAAAAATTGCTAGTAGCGAGGGCTTCGCCAGATCACAGTCATTCTGCCTGTGGCAACGCCACACGGAGTTGGCGACGACCCTGAGCGATATGCTGGCGCACGCGCCTGCTGCCGATCGTCTCGCGCTAACGATGACCGGCGAGCTGGCTGACTGTTTTGCGACTAAAGCCGAGGGTGTTGATGTGTTAGTGGCCGCTGTCGAGCAGGCGGCGGGGCCAAGGGAGGTAGGCGTCTACGCCACGGATGGACGGCTCGTTTCCACGGCCGAGGCGCGGGCCAAGCCGCTTCTGGTTGCCGCCAGCAATTGGCATGCGTTGGCCGGATTTGCCGCGCGATACTGCCAGGCCCGAGCCGGACTTCTGGTGGACCTGGGCTCGACGACTTGCGATATCATTCCCATAGAAAACGGCGTTGCCGCTGCGCGCGGCCGAACCGATCCTGAGCGATTGGCCGGTAGCGAGTTGGTGTATACGGGGGTCACGCGAAGTCCGGTGTGTGCGGTTGTGGGGCACCTCCCCTGGCGCGGCAAGCCCTGTCGGGTCGCGCAGGAGATGTTTGCGACTACGGCAGACGCATACCTAGTGTTGGGCGACATTGCGGAGTCCATCCAGAATGGCGAGACTGCTGATGGCCGGCCGCGGACCAAGGCCTTTTCCCACGCGCGGCTGGCGCGGTCGATCTGCGCTGATACAACAATGTTTTCGTGGGCCGATGCCGAGATGGCAGCCCAGGCGGTTTGCGACGCTCAGCTCCAGCTATTGCATAGTGCAATTCAAAAGGTAACGAAGCGTATGGAAAGTGCGCCGCAAACGATTGTGATTAGCGGACAGGGCGAGTTTGTTCTTAGGCGTCTCTTGGCACTTGAAGGTTTTTCGGGCCGCAGGGTATGGTTGTCGGATGAGCTGGGCTTGGAGATCAGTCAGGCGGCATGCGCCTATGCCTTGGCAGTGCTGGCTGAAGAAGGCGCAATACTATGAGCCAAACTCCGATTCGCGTTGTCAAAGTCGGCGGGAGTCTGTTGGACTTGCCGGACCTTGCAGATCGCATACGCCACTGGCTGGCAGCGCAGTCCGCCGCCCACCATATTCTCATTGCAGGCGGTGGCCCCCTCGCCGATCAGATGCGCCAATGGCATCAGCAGCGACCGATCAGAGAAGCCTCGGCGCACTGGATGTGCATCGATTTAATGACGGTGACCGCTCACCTCCTTCACGACCGGATGCCGGAGATTCCACTGATCGAGGACGACCGTCTGCTTTGCCAGCGCGTGGGAGATCGATCTTGTACGATTTTCGGCGTTGGGCCCTGGATGCGCGAAAGCGAATCGCACCTACCGGGTACTAGGCTGCCCGCCACTTGGGAGGTGAGCAGTGACTCCATCGCGGGCCGGCTCGCCATTGTGCTCGGCGCTACGGAACTCGTGCTACTCAAGTCTGCTCTGCCGCCAAACGACAAACTTGACCATCTCAGTAACACCGAATATGTCGACCCAATGTTCTCCCGTCTAGCAGCTGAACTTCCTCCCATACGTCCAGTAAACCTAAAAAAAGGATACCCACAGATTCCGCCGGCAAGCTAAGCCGCAGTATCCGGTGGCGCATGTCAGACGACTGCTGGTTGCTTGAAAGTTTATCTCGGTGTTGTTTGTGCGCGGCGCAAGCCGCCGCGGCCGAACGCGACTCGATTTTTGGTTTCGCGCACAAGTTTATTATGCCCGGTGAGCCGCTTCGGGTGGGCAGTTACTACGAGCGTACTTTGCACGGCGTACTCGACGGTCAGGACGAGTTGGCAGTGAGCAGCCGGCTGCTGGGGCCTTGGAGCCGACGTATGCCGCAGAGGTGTGCCTCTGCGGAAAATTCTCTAAAACTGGCCGGATTGCACAGCAGGCTGCTAGCACGCAGTAGGGCTACACGGCCGTCAAAGCCAAAGCTGGCCCCTCCCCATGCCGTACAAGCACATCCGATCTCTGCAAGAGCGGCATCGGGGCACGGCGGCCCAAGAAATTTGACAAATTGCCCAACGGTAGTTGATGGCTGCTCTTGGATCGCGCTAAGTGTTTAGTATACTGTGGAACCGCTTATGCAGGTAGCGATGTAAGGCTCTCGGCCGCGAAGGATGCACTGCTACTGGTTGCTAAGCCCATACGCGTGTAGTGGAAGACAATTTCAATGGCAACCGACCTTGTGCCTCCAGAAAAAACCGTCCCTTCTGATACGATCTCCGCAGATGCTGCCCAGATGGGAGTGCCGGGCGGCGATGCGGCTGAGAATCTCGCGGAAAGGGGCACCCCTGCGGATAGGCAATTGTCGTGGCCGGAGACGACGGTAGATCCTTGGCGCGTTCGTTGGCGTTATGCGGTCGGTATTCCTGCCGTGCACTTGCTGGCATGTCTGGCATTTTTTCCGTGGTTGTTCAGTTGGACGGGTGTCGTACTCGCCGTTTTGGGGCTGTACATCTTTGGAACGCTGGGGATCAACCTCTGTTACCACCGTCTGCTTACCCACCAGGGTCTGACATGTTCCAAGTGGCTGGAGCATTCGCTCGCGATGCTGGGTGTTTGCACCATGCAAGATACACCGGCTTGCTGGGTGGCTATGCACCGCATTCATCACAAGCATTCCGACGAGCGGCCCGATCCCCACAGCCCGCTGGTGAATTTTATCTGGGGCCACTGCGGCTGGTTGATGTTTCATAATCGCGAATTCAAAAATGTGCATGATTACCAGCGATTCACGCGAGATATTCTCCGTGACCCATTCTACCTGCGGCTAGAACGAAACGAAAACTGGATCAAAATCTACGCTGCCTCGATGTTGGTTTTCTTTCTGGCGGGCTTTGTCATTGGGTGGCCCGTGTGGGGGTCGGCGATGGCGGGCGTTCAGTTTGGTGCGAGCCTCTTGGTATGGGGAGTTTTTGTACGGACAGTGTTTACCTGGCACATCACTTGGAGTGTCAACTCGGTGACCCATGTCTGGGGATATCGAAACTATGAAACAGACGACAACAGCCGCAATAACGTGTTGGTCGGCTTGTGCAGCAATGGTGAGGGATGGCACAATAACCACCACGCCGATCAGCGGGCCGCTGCGCATGGCCACAAGTGGTGGGAGTTCGACGTTACCTGGCTGACGATTTGCCTGCTGGAAAAACTGGGCCTGGTGAAAAATGTCGTGCGTCCCAAGGTGTGGACGGAAGCCGAGACAACTTAGTCTTGGTAGACGCGGTGGGGCAAATGCGCCGGCGATTCAGAACGAACTGCCCCAAAGCGATTTCTGTGGCGCCGCGCTCGGCGTTAAGAGGGAGTGCCTGCGTCAGTGACTTCTGCGACTCGTAGGAAACCTAGCGTGTGGATTAATTGGTTCGGTTCGGTGTGAGTCGACAAGAAAGATATGCCTAGTAGTCCTCAGCCACTGGTAGTAGGAATCGGCGAGGTCCTTTGGGATATGTTCCCCGATGGAGCTCGCTTTGGCGGTGCTCCGGCCAACTTTGCGTGTAGCGTGGCCGGGCTTGCCTCGGAATCCGTTCGAATCAGCGTGGTCAGCGCTGTCGGTCGTGACGATCTTGGGAGGCGGGCACTGCGCGCGCTAAAGGAGCGTGGCGTCGACCCCTCGTGCGTTACGCAGTGTGACGCACCAACGGGCCAGGTCGTGGTGCAGCTGGACGACAGCGGACATCCCAGCTACGAAATTTCTGCCGATGCGGCGTGGGACCACCTTGTCTGGTCCGAAGACCTCCTGCAGCATGCGCGGTGTGCGGATGTAGTTTGCTACGGGACGCTGGGCCAGCGCAGTGCGGGTGCTCAATCAGTGGTCGAGCAGTTCGTTCGGTCAATGCGTCCCGGCAGTCTGCGAGTTTTAGATGTCAATCTGCGGCCCCCCTTCTGGACTGATTCACTTGTTCTGGATTCGCTGAGGTGGGCAGACATCTTAAAGTGCAATGAGACGGAGTTGCCAGTTATTGCTTCGCTCTTGCAATTCACTGGTTCCGACACGTCTATCCTGCGTCAATTGGTGGATCGCTATTCGTTGCGATTGGCTGCGTTGACGCGTGGAGCAAACGGATCGCTCTTAGTAAACGGCGAGGGCATGGTAAGCGAAATGGCCGGCACTCCCGTTGCCGTGGTCGATACGGTAGGAGCCGGTGATGCGTTTGCCGCGACGCTCGCTGTAGCAATGTGTCGCGGACTGCCGATAGAAGTTATGCACGCCTGGGCGAGCCGGGTAGCCGCCTACGTTTGTTCGCAGCCGGGCGCAACTCCCGCGATACCACTCAAACTACAAGGGGACCTCCCCTTGTAGTTTGCTGCTTTACTGTGGAGAGACTTTGTTTGATTTGCGGAAAGGGCGCAATTGAAAATTGCTAGATCATTGAGCATGCTGGCGCCCGCGCGGTCAATCAAATGCAACACGGGTTGTAACTCAGCAACTGGGCGGGCTCCAAGCAATCAAGCCGGCCGGAGTTGTCGGTCCAGGCAAGCTCCGCTTCAGGATGTTGATGCCAGATGATGGGAATGCGCTCGACATCAAAATGGCCTGCATTTATCCCTGTGTTTGTAGGTGTGCGATTTTTTGGAGACGGGTTTCACGGTGCCAATATTTCGCGACGGGGTGTTAACTCCACTCAATGATCAAGCACCAGGATAAAGAAAGATGGAGAGTGCTGGTTTTTCTCATTGCAATTGTTTTTGATGTATGGCGAGATACGGGCTAGACTAGTAAGCTTAGACGAAAGGCTATGCTGGGCATTGCCAAAAAGATTAAAGATGCGCTCGTTGAAAGGGTTTTTATGTTGGTTCGGAAGAGGCAATTGCCGGCGGCATGCCGCGGCTTTACGTTAGTCGAGTTGTTAGTGGTTATTGCCATTATTGGCGTGCTTGTGGCGCTGCTGTTACCGGCGGTGCAATCTGCTCGTGAGGCTGCCCGGCGCACTCATTGCATCAATAATCTAAAACAGATGGCGCTGGGCTTTATGAACCACGAAGCGGCCCACGGCCATTTTCCGACGGGCGGATGGGGACTCGCCCGTACAGGCGATCCTTCCGGCGGAACCGCCGAGCGCCAGCCGGGAGGGTGGTGCTACAATATCTTGCCGTACATCGAAATGCGGAGCATTCATCAGATTGGGGTTGGCGTAACCGACATCGCGCAGAAGAACGCTTTGTTGACCGAACGTAATGAAAAGCCGATTGCTGCATTCATTTGTCCTTCACGTCGCAGTGTCGACTCTTTAGTGAGTTTGGCTCACGGCGGCGTGATCTATGCGAAAACGTGCTACGCGGTCAATGTTGGTGACCCGTGGGACCCGCATACTGACCACGCTGCGCCAGCCGGAGTTCATGCTTTCGACAACTTTCGATGGGCAAGCACCAGTTCTGAGCTGTTCGAGAAATACCGCGGTATCTCTTTTGAACGTAGTAAAATTCGAGTGAGCCATATTACAGACGGGTTGAGTAACACCTACATGATGGGCGAAAAATACTTGTGCATCGACGATTACACATCTGGAGTCGGTCTCGGCGACGACTGGCCCATGTATACGGGGCAGCAGGACGACCAAAGCCGAAGCGTTTATTTTGACCGTGAATCAGGGGAAGGGTACGTTCCGATTCCAGACCGACCCGGCCATAGCGACTCAGCTTCTTTTGGCGGGCCGCACGTCGGGGGGGCCCATATGGCGATTTGCGATGGATCGGTCACGGTGGTTAGTTACTCGGTCGATCCGGAAATTCATTGGCGATTGGGAGTACGCGACGACGACCAGCCGGTTAGTCCTGGCGATTTGTAGCCTTGGCGCCAAAAACTTGGCACGCCCGAGCGTGGATGGGCCCATGGATTCTTACCTAAAAGCCAGCGCGGCTTAGATTGATTGATTCAGCTGTCGCAAGTACTGCAGGCAAGGGAATTGAGTAAACGCTTAGAAGGCCTGCAGCGGTGCGCGGTAGTTCAGCAGTACGATGCTAATGGAAATGGTCAAATCGACGCTGACGAGCTTAGTAACTCGCCCGCGTTCAATGACGCGCCGGATCGGCTAGACACGAATAGCGACGGGGCCATATCGGCCGCAGAGATCACGGCAGGACAAGCAAGCAGGGAAACAGTCTGCTCCGCATTGCAGGAGCTGTGGATAATCTTCCAGGCGCAGCGCCTGGATTTTACCGAATCAAGGTTGCCAGCCCAAAGTTCGATATTTCTAAAAAATACAATACGCAAACGACCCTGGGCGGAAAAGCTGCCAACGACGCCCCAGCGTAATGTAGGGGGAGCGCCTTGGAGCTAGGCAAATGAAGCACATGCGAAACGGCGCCGCATTGCACTCGCCGTTTTTGGCAATCGGTACTGCTTTGCGTCCGGATATCGCTACCCCTAAATTGCATTAGGATCAGCCACGATGAAGTCAACCAGTGATGTCAGATCTAAGTTGAGCAGCCGAGGCGGACCCCACGGTTTTACTTTGGTCGAGCTGTTGGTGGTAATCGCTATAATCGGCGTCCTGGTCGCATTGCTCTTGCCGGCGGTGCAGGCAGCGCGCGAGGCCGCCCGGCGCGTTACTTGCGTGAACCACCTGAAGCAGATTGGTTTGGCAATCCACAACTACCATGATGCAACCGGTAAGTTGCCCGCTTCGACGGGCTACCCTAAGACTAGCAATACGGGCACATGGGCCACGCTCATTCTACCTTACCTGGAGCAGCAGACGCTGTTTGATGCATTTGACTTCAGCCGGCCGGTTTCCTCCCAGAGTAACCGCCCGGCCGTGACAACCGTAATTCCCGTTTACATTTGCCCCTCGGATCCTGATGGCAGCACGCCCATATTGGAGAAACGATTGGATACGTATTGGAATCCGGAGAGGGGTATGGGACTCTGGTACACGGGCAGCATTGGCCCGACAACTGCGGGTATCGGTACGACTTGGTGCACCCCTTTTTGTCCGGAGGCAAAACCGTCGTACTGTTGCCAAGGCTGCCACTTCGGGGCTGGTGGCAGATTTTGCGACTTGCCAACAGGTGATGCTTCGGTGGGCATGTTTAGCCGCTACCCGACGGATTACGATTTTTCGCAAGTCACAGACGGCCTGAGCAATACTCTCATGGTCGGCGAGACGCTCCCTGGGCACTGCGCATTTAATGGCGCTCATGCGCTCAACTTTCCTGTATCTACCACGGCCATTCCTATCAACCTGATGTACGACGACATGGGAACTGGCGGTGGGTTTGACCAGGCGTCTGCATTCAAAAGCTTGCACCCTGGCGGGGCCAATTTTTTGTTATGCGACGCCAGCGTGCAATTTCTTACCGACGTGATTGACTATCGACTTTACAACGAAATGGGCACCCGAGCCGGTGACGAACCCACTGCGTCGCTTGAGTAGCTTGTCCTGCAGTATGCGTCCATCGAAAAAGAAAAATCCCTTGTTTGATCCATCTATTAGTATGCGGCACGCACAACTGGGAGTTTTTCTGGCCTCGTGCTTTGCGCTAGCAGGCGGCTGCGATGACGGTCGCCCCGACCGGATTCAGGTTTCAGGCCGAGTCACCTTCGGTGGAGGCACCTGTCCCGCAGACGGCCGCCTTATTTTTGCTGCCAAAGAGGCCGCCCCCGGTTTTCCGATGCGTCCCGGATATGCCACTTTCGATACCGACGGCAACTACAGAGCGACGACTTGGACCGAGGGAGACGGTCTGATGCCTGGGAAATACCTAGTTGCTGTCGAGTGCTGGAAGGTGAAGCCTGCCTTCAAGGTTGCGGGCGAAAGCTATATTTCGGGCCAATATATGCATCCGCGTACAAGCGGAATTGAGTTGGAAGTTAGCCCTGATTTTGATAAAATTGATAAAGATTTTGATTTTCCGCAGCTACCCTAATTTCAGCCCTAATATCTAACTTAATTGCGGAGCATTTTGTGGCCTATTCAGATCGACATATCCGATCTGCGACCTCCGGCGAGCGGCGATCGTGGATGCGGGTATTGCTGTTGGCTGCGCCATTGCTCGCAGGTGCTCCGACCGCCGCCTTCTCCGCTGAACCGGTTTCCGTATCATTAGTAGCGGCAGCATCGGTCCCCCCAGCACCCGGTTCCACGGTATCGGTCCCGGATGGTCCGTCTCGCTTGGTCTTTGGTCGCGACGTCAGGCCGATTCTCTCGGACAAATGTTTCGCCTGCCATGGGCGAGATCGAGAAAACGCTGATAGTGATCTTCGCTTGGATCTGCGCGCTGAAGCGCTGCGTCAAGACGAGGAGGGTGCGGCGGCAATTGTCCCAGGCGATCTTCAGCGGAGTGAGGTCGTGCGTCGTATTGAGTCGGACGATCCCGACGACCAAATGCCACCGTCTGACTCCCACAAGGTGCTTACTGCCGAGGAAAGGCAGGTTCTTCGCCAGTGGATTCTAGAGGGCGCGGCGTATGATGAGCACTGGTCGCTGGTCGCTACCAATCGCCCCGTCCCGCCAGCGGATCACGTGACCAATTGGCCCCACAACGAGATCGATCATTTTGTGTTGGCGCAACTTGAGCCGCTCGGTCTCACAACGTCGGCGGAGGCCGATCGCTTGACGTTGGGGCGACGAGTGTCGCTCGACCTCTGCGGTCTGCCGCCAAGCCCCGACCAGCTTGCAAATTTTGTGTCGGACCAGTCGGCCGACGCATACGAGAAGTATGTCGACCAAATGCTGGCCAGCCCGCACTTTGGCGAGAAGATGACGCGCATCTGGATGGATTTGGCCCGCTACGGCGACACCAACGGCTACCATTACGATTCGACGCGGCAAGTGTGGAAGTGGCGCGACTGGGTGCTCCAGGCCTACAACGACAACATGCCATTCGACCAGTTTACGATCGAGCAGCTGGCGGGTGATTTGCTTCCCGATGCAACAACAGCACAGCAGATTGCTTCGGGGTTCAACCGAAACACACGGTACAACGAAGAGGGAGGCAGCGATCCGGACGAGTTTCGCGTGCGTTATGCTATTGATCGCACCAACACGCTTGGGCAGGTATGGCTGGGCCTCACCCTGGGATGCGCCGAATGCCACGACCACAAATACGATCCCATTAGCCAGCGCGATTTTTACAAGCTCTACGCCTTCTTCAATAGCTTCGAAGAGCCTGGCAGCATGGGGCACAACCTGCGGTACGAGCCGGTCGTTCAGACGCCCAATAGCGAGCAACTAGAAGAGAAAATCGCGAAGCAGGCTTCCGTCGCCAAGATTGAAAATAAAATTGCTGACGTGGTCCGACAGCTCGTTGCCGAAAAGTCTCCTTCAGACAAATCGGCGCAGCCGCAGCTCGCGGAGCGAGATTTCTTTTGGATCGACGACGATGTGCCGCCAGGCGTTCAAATGACAGGGAGTCACTATACCTGGGAGGAAACGCCGGTGCCCGTTCTCATGGGCCGCCGGGTGATCAAACGGGCCAACTTTGAGGATGGGCAGCACGCATTTTTGTCTCCAGACAGGCCGCTTGTAGTAGGCGCCACCGACACCCTGTTTGCGTGGCTCTTCTTGAAGGCGGACAGTGCGCCGCCCAATATCAACGTGCGTTTCAATGCCACGGGCGGAGCCGACGGCTGGACTCAAGGATTTTACTGGGGGGAAAAGAAGCTGCCGCCAAAGCATGAGGAAGAAACTCAGTGGCAAAGGCGGGGCGATCTACCGGAGAAGGGCCAATGGATTCGGCTTGAGTTCTCTGCGGCCGACCTCGGGCTCGCCGATGGCGGTAAACTTTATGGGATTGAGTTCGGCCAATTCAACGGCCAAACTTATTGGGACGGGGTTGGCCTGACGACGTCGCAGCCCCAGGACAAGGGGTATGATTACCTAGGCTCCCAAAGCCAGTGGGAAACGCACGCCAAAGGTTTTGCCAGCGTACCCGACGGCATCAAAGAGGTGCTGAAGCTGGCCTTCTCCGAGCGATCTGACGACCAAATCAGGCAGGTTCAGAACTACTTCGTCGAGTACGTCTGGGATCAGGCCCGCGCTGCAATCATGCCCCTACATCGCGAGCTCGACGAGGCGCGGCGGGATTTGCACGCTTTTGATCAGTCACTTCCCTTCCAGCTGGTGACGGTTGAGCTGATGGAACGTCGTGCGGCGCATCTGTTGATGCGAGGAAATTTTCAAACTCCTGCCGACGAGGTTCTTGAGCCGGATGTGCCGACTGTTTTTCCACGGCTTCCCGATGGGGCCCCGCGCAATCGACTCGGCTTGGCGCAGTGGTTGGTCGACCCGGCCCATCCGCTGGTGGCACGGGTCACGGTCAATCGACTTTGGGCGCAATTGTTTGGTCGTGGCCTAGTCGCATCGGTGGGCGACTTGGGTGTTCAAGGCGAGTTCCCGAGTCATCCCGAGCTGCTAGATTGGCTGGCTGTCGAACTGGTCGAATCAGGTTGGGACATCAAGCACATCTTGCGCAAGATGGTAGTGTCGGCGACCTATCGGCAGTCGTCGCGCGGCAATGGGCCGCAGGCAAATATCGATCCGGCCAACATCCTGCTTTGGCGCGGAAATCGATTTCGGCTCGACGCGGAAGAGGTCCGCGACACGCTGCTGAGTGTTTCCGGTCTGTTGAGCCCTAAGGTGGGCGGCCCCCCCGTATTTCCCTATCAGCCACCAAAGTACTACGACGGCAAAATGGGGGGATGGAAATGGGAATTGAGTGAGGGTGAGGATCGCTATCGCCGCGGCCTGTACACGTTTTGGCGTCGCACGACCCCTTATCCATCGTTCATTATTTTTGACGCGCCTGATCGGAGCGTCTGCGCGGTCGAGCGGCCCCGCACCAATACGCCCCTCCAGGCATTGGCGACGCTCAATGATCCGCAGTTTGTGGAAGCGGCTGGCGGACTGGCGGCTAGCATGTTGGCCCAGAAGAGTGCCTCGCTGGAAGGTCGAGTACAGTGGGCGTTTCGTTCTGTACTCGGTCGCCCGCCTAAGCAAGATGAGCTAGCCCTGCTGATTGATGCTTACCAGTTGCAGATGAAAAACTTTGGGGAGGACGAAGCTGCCGCAAAAGAGCTTGTCGAAACCTGGCCCAAAGACAGGCTCGCAGCTGGCGAACAAGTCTCAGCAACCGTTGTGGAGAAAGCTGCCTCGACGATATTTGCTAATATCCTTCTTAATCTTGACGAAACGATTACCCGACAATGATAAATGAGCAATGTCCGATGAGCGATGCTTGATGAGCAAAAAAATGTCTGATTCACAAACTAAAAATATTTCGTGCGTGGCCCAACCTTCCCGATCGGCATTCCTGCAGTCGCGGCGGCACTTTCTCGCGCGCACCTCGGCAGGTCTGGGAATGGCGGCGGTTGCGTCGTTGTTGGACCCCACCTCGACTGCGGCAAGCCCAACCACAACGCTGGGTGTGCTAAACGGCCATTTGCGGCCCCGTGCTAAGCGTGTGATTTATTTGTTTCAAGCGGGTGGGCCCAGTCACATCGACCTGTTCGACTACAAGCCGCGGCTCAATGCTGAGGATGGTCTTGATTTGCCGCCGAGCATCAAGGGCGACCAGCGCGTAACATTAATGACTCGGTCGCAGGCCCGTTTCCCTTGTTTCGGTTCACCGTTTCGATTTGGACAGCATGGTCAGTCGGGACAGTGGTTCAGTGACCTGGTTCCGCACATGGCCGAGGTGGCCGATGAGGTCTGCTTTATAAAATCAATGCAGACCGAGCCGATCAATCACGATCCAGCTATGATGTTCATGCAAACGGGGCGCGGAATTACCGGTCGTCCCGCGATGGGTTCGTGGCTGCATTACGGGCTGGGATCGGAATGCGCCAACTTGCCGGCGTTTGTCGTTATGACGTCGGGCATTACTGACCAACCTGTTTTGAGCCGCTATTTTCACTCTGGCTTTCTGCCAAGCCGCTTTCAGGGCGTGCAGTTCCAGTCGACGGGCGATCCGGTGCTGTTTATTTCCAACCCGGCAGGCGTCAACCACCAGACTCGCGGGCAATCGATCGAGGCGATCAACGCGCTTAACCAAATCAATTTTGATCACTTTGTCGATCCAGAAATCGAAGCCCGCATCGACGCGTTCCAGATGGCCTACCAGATGCAGAGCTCTGTGCCAGAGCTCACCGACTTTTCTGACGAACCGCAACACATCCTTGACATGTATGGTCCCGAAGTCATGAAACAGGGGTCCTATGCCTACCAGTGCCTCTTGGCACGCCGCCTGGCGGAAAAGGGTGTTCGATTTGTGCAGCTATTTCACGCGGGTTGGGACCAGCACAACCGGCTGCAGCGCGACATTACCCGCCAGGCCAAGGCGTCAGATCAACCATCGGCTGCACTGGTCAAGGACCTCCGGCAGCGCGGCATGCTTGACGATACGCTGGTGGTATGGGGCGGCGAATTCGGCCGCACTGCTTACACGCAGGGTGCCGACGGCCGCGACCACCACCCCCGCAGTTTTACAACCATGCTCGCCGGCGGCGGTATTCGTGGTGGTTTTACGTACGGCGCCACGGATGAATACGGCTACAATATTGCCGAAAACGTGGTCCACGTCCGCGACTTCCACGCCACGTTACTCCACTGCCTGGGCATCGACCACCAGCGGTTCAGTTACAAAGTGCAGGGCCTCGACGCCAAGCTCACCGGAGTGGAACCTGCGCGTGTGGTAACCGAGATCCTGTCCTGACCCGCCTCTTTTACACATTCGGTCGCGTCGGCGATCTTCGTCTTCTATGAGGAATCGTCAGGCATCGCTCGTTTTCATATTCATCACGATTTTGGTGGATGTGATTGGTATCGGGATTATTCTTCCGGTGATCCCAACCCTGATCCAGAACCTGACTGGTGAGGGCCTCGGCGATGCTGCAAGATGGGGCGGTTGGCTGATGGCGTCTTATGCCATTGTCCAATTCGTTTTCGCACCGATACTTGGCGAGTTGAGTGATAAGTATGGCCGCAGGCCCGTGCTTCTTGTCTCCCTATTTGGCTTAGGGCTTGACTATATATTCCACGCCTTGGCTCCGACGATTGGCTGGCTTTTTGTAGGACGCATATTGGCAGGAATCACCGGCGCCAGCCACACTGTGGCCACTGCCTACATCGCAGATATTAGCACTAAGAAAAACAAGGCGAGCAACTTTGGCATGGTGGGTGCCGCCTGGGGGCTGGGGTTTATTATTGGTCCGGTGGTAGGCGGTTATTTTTCGCAGTGGGGCGTGCAAGTTCCATTTTTTGTGGCTGCTGGCGTCACACTGCTTAACTTCGCGTATGGACTTGTCCTAGTTCCTGAATCCTTGCCTCAGGAGAAACGCAGAGCGGTCAGATATGCAAAAATGATTCCCGGAGTTTCGCTTGCTCACCTCAGAGCCTACGTGGGGCTGGGCGCCCTGATCGCCGCAATTTTCATGGCAAATATCGCAGGCCACGTCATAGCCTCTATTTGGTCATTTTTCACCATGGAGTTATTTGCCTGGGACGAATCGCAGGTCGGCTACAGCCTTGCATCTATCGGGTTACTGGTGGCTATGGTTCAATTGGGCCTGGTCGGCTGGTCGGTGAGGCGATTTGGTAGCAAAAATGTGATCATGGCCGGTTTTATTCTCAATGCCGTTGGGATGATGTTGTTTTGCCTGGCGAGTGAGGGTTGGATGGTCTACGTTTTTCTCGTGCCATATATTCTAGGCGGTATCGCAGGACCCACGTTGCAGAGTGTCACCTCCAATTCAGTGCCCGACACGCAGCAGGGCAATCTGCAAGGGGCTTTGACGAGTCTGGTCAACGTCACGCTGATCATTAGCCTATTACTCTACCCCAATGTCTTTTATATTTTCACTAGTAGCGACTACCCTTATTACTTTCCAGCGGCGCCGTTCGTCATTGCGGCGGCGTTTCTGGTTGTTGCCTGTGTTATCCTGTTCTTCGCGCTCAAGAAACTTGATTTCTCGTATGAGAAAGCGCAATAATTGCAAACAGGCTTCTTCAGGAGTTTTCTGTAGTCCTGTCTATGCCTTCGCTCAGCTTCGGCATAAAGAAAAGTCCGCAGACAGCACAGTCGCCTCCAGTCGCATGACGGCACCAAGCGGAGTAGCAAGAAGTTGCGTTCCAACTGTCTGGGAAACTCTACGACGAAATTTTACAAGGGTTTCAGTATGAAATGCCTCATTGTTGCACTCGTGTTTGTGCTTGCAAACATGCACTCTCCCCAGCCTGCTGCTGTTGCCAAGGAACTGAAGGTTCTGTTTTTAGGTGACAACGGTCCGCATCGCCCGCGTCAGCGACTTCAGCTTCTAAAACCAGCGCTCTCTAAGCGCGGAATTCAGCTCGTCTACACAGAGAGCGTCACCGACTTGAACCCCGAGAACCTCAATCGCTTTGATGCGCTGCTGCTCTATGCCAATATCGATACGATCAACCCCGCAGAAGAAAAAGCGCTACTGGACTACGTCGCCGCGGGAGCTGGATTCGTGCCGCTCCATTGTGCCACGTTTTGCTTCCAAAATTCTGAACCGGTCATTGCGCTGATGGGCGCCCAGTTTCAGCGACATGGCGCTGGAGTGTTTCGCGCGACAACCGCCCGTGCCGATCATCCGATCATGGATGGATTTGGAGGCTTTGAAAGCTGGGACGAGACCTATGTGCATCACAAACACAATGAGCAGGACCGCGAGGTGCTCGAGTATCGGGTCGATGTCGAAGGGCGGGAACCGTGGACGTGGACCCGCACCCATGGCAAGGGGCGAGTGTTTTACACGGCCTGGGGGCACGACCATCGTACCTGGAGCAACGAGGGGTTTCACAACCTAGTCGAACGGGGGATTCGGTGGGCCGCCGGCGGCGACCCAAACGAAGCGCCTGCTTACATGCGGGATCGTCCGTTTCCCGTTCCGGAGATGACCGCCGCGCGTACTGATGTCGCGCCCTTTGAGATGATTGAGGTTGCGACCAAGATTCCCAACTATGCCCCCGGTGAGAATTGGGGCGTCGCGGGTAAGGACTTCTCCACGATGCCCAAGCCGCTTTCCGCTGAGGAGTCGCTTAAGCACATGATTGTCCCGGAAGGTTTTCGCGTGGAATTGTTCGCTTCCGAACCCGAAATCGTGGGCAAGCCGATATGCATGGCGTGGGATGAGCGCGGGCGACTCTGGGTCGCCGAAACGATTGACTATCCCAACGACATGCAACCCGAGGGTTTAGGTAACGACAGGATTCGGATTCTTGAGGATGCAAACGGGGATGGGCAGGCCGATCGGTCTACCGTATTTGCCGACAAATTGAGTATTCCGACGAGCATCGCTTTTTCACACGGCGGCGTGATTGTGCACCAGGCACCGCACACCTTGTTTTTTGAAGACACCGATGGCGACGACCAGGCTGATGTAAGAAAAGTCTTGTTCACCGGTTGGGGTATCCACGACACCCACTCCGGACCAAGCAACTTGAACTATGGTCACGACAATTGGTTTTATGGAAACGTCGGTTATTCGGGCTTCAAGGGCTCTGTTGCTGGCGACGAACATTCGTTTTCTCAGGGGTTCTATCGCTTTCAGGTCGATCGGGTGGATGGCGAGGTGCAAGTCAAGGAGCTGGAGTTCTTGCGGAGCAACAATAATAACTCTTGGGGGGTCGGCCTCAGTGAAGAAGGTATCCTGTTTGGATCCACAGCGAACGGCAATCCAAGCACATACATGGCGATTGCGAATCGTTACTACGAACGGGTGCAGGGTTGGACACCATCACTCGTGTTGTGGTCAATCGCAGACAATTACAAGTTCAAACCGGTCACCGATAAGGTGCGACAAGTCGACGTTCACGGAGGCTATACCGCGGCGGCCGGCCACGCCTTGTATACAGCCCGTACCTACCCACCGGAGTATTGGAACCGCACGGCTTTTGTCAACGCACCAACGGGTCATCTGATTGGTACGTTTTTGCTCAAGCCCGAGGGCAGCAATTTCTCGGCGACGAGCCCATTCAATCTCGTGGCTAGCGACGATGAGTGGACCGCGCCCATCATGTCGGAGGTTGGGCCCGACGGCCACATGTGGATGATCGACTGGTACAATTACATCGTCCAACACAATCCAACACCTGAAGGTTTCAAGACGGGCAAAGGCTCCGCCTACGTCTCTGATTTGCGTGACAAGAAACACGCCCGCATCTATCGCGTAGTCTATGGTGGCAACGACGGGGTGTCTAAAGCAGGTGTGTCCTCCGTTTCCACGACCTTAGCGGATGCTAGTTCCCGCCAACTTGTCAGGGCGCTTGCGCACCCAAACCTGTTGTGGCGACGGCATGCGCAGCGCTTGTTGGTCGAACGGGGCAAAGCCGATATTACTAAGCCACTCGTTGAACTGGTCCGCGACGGATCCACCGACGAGATTGGTTTGAACGTGGGGGCGATTCATGCACTTTGGACACTGCATGGCCTAGGATCGCTAGAAGACTCCCCTTTGGTAGCCGTCGCCTGGTCTGCCCTCAAGCATAGCTCTGCCGGAGTGCGGCGGACGGCTGTTGCCGTACTGCCGCCAACATCCGCATCAGCCGCTGCGCTCCTAGACGCCAATCTTCTAATCGATTTGTCGCCTCAGGTTCGCCTGGCGGCCCTGCTGGCGCTGGCCGACATGCCCCGGGTTCCTGACGTCGGCGACAAGATGTTAGCAGCTCTAACGCGTCCGATTAACAGCGAAGATCGCTGGATACCTGACGCGGCGACCAGCGCAGCGGCCGCACATTGCGATGATTTTCTGGACGCAGTTTGTGGGGCGGATAGCTCGGTGGCTAGTATTCCAAAGGTTGTTGAGATTAGCGGAATCGTGGCCGAACATTACGCACGTCGCGGCGCCGTCGACTCGTTGGGTGGTCTGCTCGCTGGATTGGCCAACGCAGAGCCGGTTGTCGCTAATGCGATTGTCGGTGGCTTAAACCGCGGGTGGCCGGTCGGTAAGGCGGCGGCACTGGGTCCTAGTGCTGAAGCAGACCTGGAGCGACTACTGTCTCGATTGTCACTCAATGGCCAGGCAATGCTGATCAAACTACTCGGCAGTTGGGGAAGCGATCGGTTTGACCGGTTTGCACAAGGCGTAACTGAGTCGCTGTATGGCCGACTCGATGACGCCGACCTGTTGGTCGAAGACCGCGTCGCCGCGGCCCACCAATTGGTTGAATTTCATCCTAACCGCATCGAAACGGCAACGGAGGTGCTTGACCGCATCACGCCGCAGACGCCTCCCAATCTTGCTGAAGGGATTGTGCGCGCGACCCGCGCGAGTCAAGCGCCGGGATTTGGCCCGCACCTTATCAGCCGATTTTCAGAATTAATGCCGCGGTCCCGCAAGACGGCCCTGTCGGTTCTGTTAAGCCGCGCCGAATCGACCCAAGCGCTTCTCGACGCGGTGGACCGCGGCGCTGTACAACTCGTGGAACTCTCAATCGATCAGAAGCGGGCGCTTGCCGACCACCCGGACAAGCCGCTTCAGGAGCGCGCGCAGGCCCTACTGGCCGCCGGTGGAGCGCTGCCGGATCCGGATCGCCAAAAGGTGCTCGATGAGCTAATGCCGCTAGCTCAGCAGGTGGGTGATCCAGACGCGGGACAGCTGGTTTTCAAACAACAATGCGCTAAGTGCCACATTCACGGCGGTGAAGGCAATCATGTCGGTCCCAATCTTACGGGTATGGCCGTGCATCCCAAGTCGGAGCTCCTGATGCACCTGATCGATCCCAGTCGCAGTGTGGAAGGAAACTATCGTGTTTACACGATAGTGACGCTCGATGGCTTGGTCGCCAGTGGCATGTTGGCCTCGGAATCGAAAACGGCTGTGGAGTTGATCGACGCGGAAGGCAAGCGGAAGGTGATCTTGCGCGCAGATATCGAACAGTTGGTGGCGTCGCCCAAGTCGCTGATGCCCGATGGTTTTGAGAAACAAGTCAAGCCACGCGAGATTACCGATTTGCTTGAGTTCCTAACCCGACGCGGCAAGTTTTTGCCCCTCGACTTAAGTAGTGTTGCCACCATTGCCAGCGATCGGGGCATGTTCCTCGCGAAAGAGTCTGTGACCGAACGTTTGGTCTTTCCCGATTGGGGCCCTAAGACGTTTGGCGGAATTCCGTTTCACCTGACCGATCCCGAAGAAGGCACCGTATCCAACGTGATCTTGCTGCACGGTCCGCACCCGATTCCCCGGGAGATGCCCAAGTCGGTTCGGATCTCCTGGAACGGACCGGCTCGCGCCATTCATATGCTTAGCGGTGTCAGCGGCTGGGGATATCCGGTGTACAAGGACGAGAGTGTTTCGTTGACTGTTCGACTGCACTATGCCGACCGAACTCAGGAAGATCATGATTTGCGAAACGGCATTCATTTTGCCGACTATATTAGCCGGAATGACGTGCCTGGTTCGGAGCATGCTTTTGATCTAGATGGGCGGCAAGTCCGTTATCTCGTGGTGCGTCCCAAGCGTGAGGATCTGATTACCGACATAGAATTGCTGGAAGGCGACTTTACCGCACCGGTGGTAATGGCGGTTACCGTGGAAGGGCCGTGATCGCGCGAGTAGCGTGTTGGTAGCTATGCGCCATTTGGATTACATTAGATGTCTGATTTCCCGAACCGTGTGCGTCCGATACGTTTGTAGCACTTTGTAAGGTAGATTGTAGCCAAGGGCAGTAGCGTTATAAATTGCAAAGGGTAATTGTGCTATGGGTTATTGCAAACAGCAAAAAACGTTTTCGCTTGTCAGGCTTCCAGCCGTGAGCGGCCGCGGCAGATGGCACGCCGCTGCGTTTACATTAGTTGAATTGCTAGTTGTGATCGCGATCATCGGTGTCTTGGTCTCGCTACTGCTACCTGCGGTGCAAGCTGCCCGTGAAGCGGCGCGGCGGAGTACGTGTACTAATAACCTCAGGCAAATTGGGATCGGATTGCATCTGCGCTATGACGCCAAGCAGACATTTCCCGCCGGATTTTGTACGTACTATGGGACCGGAAAGGGTCCCCCGGGCCAGCGCTGTCCCACCGACACGAGTTGGGTGGGGCTGATCCTCCCCTACATCGAGCAACTTGGTTTGCACGACGCCATCGATTGGAGCAAGTGGCACTTTTCATTCGGGGGCAAGAGCGTTTGGAACCTTCACATCCCCTTGTTTCAATGCCCTTCTAACGAGCGGCAGGATATCTCAGGAACGCAATTGGCCCAGGGAACCTACGTCGCCAACAATGGGGTGGGGCCCATGTCGGAATGCCATGTTGGTGCCGCTGATAATGGTCGGCCATGGAAACGCGAGGGCGGACGCGAGGCAGCAGGAGCTTTCTTTATCAACAGTTGGCTCAAGATGTCTCAAATTCCCGACGGTACGTCGCAGACGGTTTTGCTTAGCGAGATTCGCATAGTCAATCAGGCGGACGTTGAGCTCTCAGCCGACCACTATCAATACGACGGCCGCGGCGTCATGCACTATCCCGAGGGCCCCCTCTATCAGCACAACCATACTCCTAACAGCAGCATACCTGATCAGCTGCGTACGCAGTGGTGTATGTCGACAGCGAGATCCCCTTGCATCGGAACGTATCCAGATTGGAGTACTCGGGACTATATCGTCACCGCCCGCAGCGATCATCCGGGTGGCGTCAATCTGCTGCTGGCCGACAGTAGCGTGCGCTTCGTCGGCGATTCGATTGACCTGAACGTGTGGCAGGCACTCTCGACGCCAGAGGCACGACCTGGGGAACCTATAGCGACCGATTACTAAGCGCAGCCAGCGGAAAGCCCGACTGGAAAGCTAACGTGAATTTGTCGGGCTGGGGCAACTTCAGAGGCTGTATCATCAGCTCAATAGCCACGCTGCGGACTGGCCGTGGCACCTAGTGCAATATGATTTTATGGGCCATAATTTAGACGATGCGGCTTTCGGAGTTTCCAATTCTAATATTGAATCAATAGAGGGATATTCTATGACTCCATTGAACTTTGTCACAGGCTCCTGCCGCGCTCTGGGAATGACATTGGTCGCACTGGCGACCGGCATCGGTTGCGCAAAGCCGCTCGCAACGGTCGAGGGGAATATTACGTTTGACGGAACACCGGTCGAGACAGGCTCAATCACCTTGGAGTCAATCGACCGCAGCGGGCCAAGCGCAGGCTGCACGATTGAAAACGGAAAATACAAAGTCGCTGGAAAGCTCGGCGTGGCGCCGGGCAAGAAAACTGTACGGATCATCGGCATTCGCAAGACTGGCAAGCGAATGGAGGCGGGTCCGCCCATGCCGCCGGGAACGATGGTCGATGAAGTCGAGCATTTTATCCCCGAAATTTACAACAGCAAGAGTACCCTATCGTTGGACGTGGTAGCCGGTCAGGTCAATCAGCACGACTTCGATCTCGAATCACCGACGCAATAGTACCACACACTTGCGTTAGTGATGTCTTTCGACTTATGACCGCTGGCTACGGTGAAAGTCATGCCAGTACCAAGGATGGGTAACGCACTCGACACTTAATTGCCTCAAAGTTTTTGAAGCAAAGGGTGTTTGGTGATGCACAACTCTACAATCAATGGAAGGCGGCCATGCAATTGCAGCGAACCGCAATTAGCTTATTTTTAGTTTTTCTGACTGTTTGCCTCGCGTTCCCCACCCGCGCGGCCGCATACGAATTTCGGGCCGGCGCGGCGGCCATCGATATCACGCCGAGTAATTTTCCGGTCATTATTGCCGGATATTTCCTGGAAGCCCGGGCCAGTCAGGTGGTCGATCCGCTGTTTGTACGCTGTTTCGCTTTTGACGACGGTCAAACCAAGATCGTGCTGGCCGTTGTCGATTCCTGCATGGTGGAAGCGCAGCTTATCGACCAGGCCAAACAGTTGGCGAGCCAGAGAACAGGTATCCCCACCGATCGAATGACCGTCTCCGCCACGCATACACACGCAGCGCCGTCTGCGAAGGCCGGTTTAGGCACGCGCCAAGACAAAATCTATGTAGCACGCTTGCCTGGTTTGATCGCCGACGGGATCGCCAAAGCGGTCGCCAATCTCCAGCCGGCCCGCGTGGGGTGGGCGGTCATCGACGATTGGGAGCACACGCATAACCGTCGCTGGATTCGTAATCTTGAGGGGAAGGTGCAAGATCCATTTGGCGACGTGAGTGGGATTGCCAATATGCATCCGGGCTACCTCAGCCGCGATGTGATCGGACCGTCAGGTGCGGTTGATCCGGCTCTGGCGGTGCTGGCGGCGCAAACACTTGACGGCAAGCCGCTGGCCGTGCTGGCCAACTACTCGCAGCACTACTTTGGCGGGGGCCCGGTTTCTGCAGACTACTACGGTGATTTTTGCCGGCACGTGGCCAATCTTTGGGGTTTGCCAGGAGAAGGCAACGGGCCATTTGTGTGCGCGATGTCGCAGGGCACCAGCGGCGACTTGCAGTGGCCAGACTATGGTCAGCCCGCCGAAAAGATCGACCGCGATACCTACGCTGCCGCCGTGGCCCGTTACGCCCACAGAGCGCTTCGCAGGATTACGTATCAAGACTCGGCTACCTTGACGATGGTTGAAAAGCGTTTGAAGCTGAAGTACCGCGTTCCCAACAAGGAGCGACTCGCTTGGGCGCGGCCCATTGCAGAAAAAATCGAAAACGAGGTGCCGAAGGATCTCACCGAAGTGTATGCCAACGAAGCGGTGATTCTCGATGCGCGTCAATCGACGGAACTCAAGCTACAAGTGATTCGCATCGGGGATTTGACCATTTGCACGCTGCCCAACGAGGTCTACGCGGTGACGGGATTGAAGTTGCGGGCCCAGACTCCCGGGCAGGTGCACTTTAATTTAGGATTGGCCAACGGAGCCGAAGGCTACATTCCGCCTCCCGAGCAGCACGCTCTCGGCGGTTACTCGACTTGGCCCGCCCGCTCCGCCGGCCTGGAAGTCAACGCTGAGCCCAAGATAGTGACGACCTTGGTCGAGGCCTTGGGCGAGGTTACGGGCAAGCCGCCCCGAATTCCTGCTGACGAGGATGGACCGTACTCGAAGGCTATTCGTCAGGCCCAGCCTCGATCCTGGTGGCGGCTCAACGACATCAAGGGCCGTATCGCGCGGAATGCTGTAGGCGGCGCTGCCCCGGCCGAGCTTAGCCCAGGTTTCGCTTGGTATTTGCCGGGCCCCGGCAGCGGCACGGGGATTGGGAGTCGCGAGATGCTGACTCCCTCTGCGTTTTCTGGTCCTCGCCAAATCAATCGCGCGGTGCATCTGGCTGGGGGCGAGCTGCGCGCAAGCGTAGGCCAGCTCGGCGGCCAGTATTCGGTTGCGCTCTGGGTTTGGCTCGGCGAAGCGTCGGGCGCGAGTGAGCGAAGCGGTACGCTCATGGCGGGACCCCGAGGTGAGTCGCTGGTCTGCCGTCAGGATGACGACCATCAGGTGCAACTGTTGATTGGCGAGGTGGCGTCGCAGGCGAGTATGCGAGCAGACGACTGGCACTTTGTGGTGCTCCAGCGCGATGGCGACCAGCTAAGCGTGTTTGTCGACGGTCGACCAACTCCCCAGATTGCCGCCGATGCCGCGGCGACGTCCGCTGGCAGCGAGTTTGTTTTTGGCACCGGCCTGCAAGGCAAATTGGATGAAATCGCCATATTTGATCATCTCCTAACACCCACCCAGATTAACGAACTTTGGCAACTATCGGGTGTCAGCGAGCATCATGTTGCCCACCAGGAAGCATTGAGCCGCCTTGGGCAAACGGTCCTGCCGCCTACCGCGCCACCTAAGTTTGCGGCAAATTACGCGGACGCCATCGCTCAGCTCGCTCCCGTGGAGTACCAGTCGCTCGCCACGGCGCCTGAGCATATGACGACCAAGGCGAAAGTGAAATATAGTGAACGGTTTTTTGCCACTTTCGCCGGAGGGCACATTCGCCGCAGCGCCGAGAAACCCGGGTCGCCTTTTAGCGCTTCGTTCTGGATTTGTAATGAGAAGGGTAACGAGGCGGACCCTGGTATGACCTATTGTTTCTCGCGAGGGCGTGACGGAGACGCCTCCAGTGGTGACAGCCTGGGAATCGGCAACAATCTCTGGGTCTTTAACGGAAACACCAAGAAGCAATCGACTGCTGGAACGACGCGGCTGGGATGGCGGAGCTGGAACCATGTGGTGATGGTGCATGACGGAAAGCGGGTGCGGGTATTTCTTAATGGCGCGGTGGAGCCCGAGATTGACGCTGACGTTGCGGCCACGGCCCCCAACCCAAGCGACTATTTTTTTGGTGCGCGCAACGACGGCTTTGCGCCCCTACTAGGGATGATGGCGCACATAGCGCTATTCGATCGGGCCCTCACGGGTGACGAGGCGCAGACCTTGCATGCCGCCTCTGGCCTTGCCGCGGGCAAGCCCGCCACGCCACCGGTTGCTAACCGTGTGGCCGCTGCCCCGCCGGAGAGTCACCCAGTTTCTCCGATCGTAGCACTGAAAAAAAACCATGTGCCCGCTGGCTATCGGTTGGAGCTGGCCGCCTGCGAACCGCAGGTTCTCGATCCGGTAGCCTTCGACTGGGACCCCAGCGGCCGCTTGTGGGTGGTCGAAATGGCCGATTATCCGCTCGGAACTGACGGAAAGGGCAAGGGTGGAGGACGGATTCGCGTACTTGAGGACCGCGACCGCGATGGCCATTTCGAGACAAGTCGCCTGTTCGCTTCGGATTTGAACTTTCCGAACGGCATTCTCACCTGGCGCGACGGTGTGCTGGTAACCGCCGCCCCGGAGATTTTGTTTTTGCGCGACACCGACGGCGATGGCAAGGCCGATAGCACCGAGGTGCTGATTCAAGGTTTTTCTGAAGGCAATCAGCAGTTGCGGGTCAACGGTTTACGTTGGGGGCTCGACGGGTGGGTCTACTGCGCCGGCGGCGGGCATCATCCGGACCATGGTGTCGGGACACGCATCGAATCGACGCGCTCGGGAGTCAAACTTGAGCTGGGTAGCCGCGACTTTCGTTTTCATCCCGATTCGGGTGCGGTGGAGCCGGAATCGGGGCCAACCCAGTTTGGCCGCAATCGCGACGCTTGGGGACATTGGTTTGGTACGCAGAACGTCATGCCTCTGTGGCACTATGTACTGGCGGATCGCTATTCATCGCGGAATCCTTACGTGCCTATGCCCCCGCCTACCCAGAGAGTCATTAGCCCAGACAGCTGGCTAGCGCGAATCTATCCGGCAAGTTCACTGCAAAAACGGTTTCACTCTTTTAAGGAGGCAGGACATTTTACCTCCGCCTGCGGCGGCATGATTTATAACGACAATCTGTTGTTTGTCGATGGCCCCCCGCAGCATGCATTTACCTGCGAACCCTTCCACAACCTAGTGCAGCACAATGTGATCAAGGATGTGGGGGTGAGCTATGTTGCGCATCGCGCGCCGGGGGAAGAGGATCGCGACTTCTTTGCCAGCGAAGATCGCTGGTGCCGACCCGTGATGTCTCGTACGGGGCCGGACGGCGCACTATGGATCGCCGATATGTATCGCTACATGATTGAGCATCCGGCCTGGCTGCCTGCCGAAGGCAGAGCCGAGCTGCTGCCCCATTACCGCCTGGGAGAGTATCGCGGCAGAATCTACCGCGTGGTGGCCGAGGGGGCAGCGCCGCGTAAACCCGTGCGGCTCGACAAGGTCGGCACGGCAGGTCTGGTTGCCGCACTCGACTCGCCCAACGATTGGCAGCGCGACAAGGCGCAGCAACTATTGCTGTGGAAGGCAGATGCCGCCGCCACCCCGCCACTTGAACAGCTTGTCCGCTCGAATCCCCGGCCTCAGACTCGTGTGCAGGCACTCTGTACGCTCGACTGCACCGAAGGGCTCACGAGTGAATTATTGTGCACAGCCCTGGCCGACCCCACCGCTGGGGTCAAGGAAAACGCGCTACGCATCTCCGAGGCTTGGGGAACCGATGCCAAAGTTGTCGCGGCCGCTGTGCGGTTGGCTAATGATCCCGATGCCAAGGTGCGGCTCCAGTTGGCCCTGAGCTTGGGCGAGTGGCCAGCCAGCGACGCGGCGGCCGGGGCGCTCGCACAAATCGCGGTCAGCGGTGCCGCCGAGCCACTGCTGGTTGCGGCCGTCATGAGTTCTGCGTTGCCTTATGCTTCTGCGCTAACTCCCGCCATCTTGCGCGCTGAGCAAACCGTCGTCGATACTTATCGGGAACCGTTGCTGCGGTTGGCTTTAGGGACGAAAGAGGTTGCGGCGACTGCCCAGATATTTGCCGCTGCCTTGGCCAAGCGGCCGGCTTTGGCTATGCGAGACTTCGACAGCCTGATCAGTGTACTTGAGCAAGCAGGAACGTCCTGGGAACAGCTTGCCGCCGAGCCGGTCGTTCCAGCCATGACCGCGGTTCTAGCCGACGCGGAAAAACTCTTTGAAGTGGTCAAGCATACTGCTGAGGATGAAGATCGCTCCTCGAGTGAGCGCATAGCGGCCGCTGCGCTCTTGGGCAGGATACCCGCCTATCGCAGCGCGGCGTTCGAGAGTCTGTCGATGTGGCTTCGACCGCAGATAGAGCCCGAACTACAGAAGACCGTCTTAGAATCGCTAAACCGCAGTGGTGCCGACCAGGTGCCCGAAGTGCTAGGCGAGGCATGGGAATCCTTCAGCCCGGCACTCCGCGAGCAGGCACTCAATCTTTGGCTGTCGCGCAACCGTTGGACCGAAGACCTGCTCAATCGGATCGAAAACGGTAGTATCACTAGCGGCATGATCGACCCCGCGCGTCGTGATCGCCTGCTGCGCCATCCGTCGGAGGCCATTGCCGGGCGGGCTGCCAGCGTTTTCGACTCGACAGGGAGTGTTACGCGTGCGGCAGTAATCGCTGAGTATCGAAGCTGCCTGGAATTGGCTGCGGACCCAGAGCGGGGAAAAGCAGCCTATGTCAAAGGGAAATGCGGCACCTGCCACCGGCGTGGTTCGGCAGGCGCGGAAATTGGTCCCAATCTGGCGACGGTCGTCAATCATCCGCCCGAGAAGTTGCTGGGCAGCATTCTCGATCCGAATGCGGAGATCAACCCGGGTTACCAGCGCTACAATTGTCAATTGGAGTCTGGAATGATTGTATCGGGTCTGCTAACCGCAGAAACGTCGAACAGCGTCACGATCAAGCTGGAAGACGGCAGCATCAAGACACTAGCTCGCGCCCAGATTGAATTCCTGCAGAATTCCAGCCTGTCGCTCATGCCCGAAGGGCTCGAAAAGACGCTAGAGCCGCAGGAACTGGCTGACCTGATCGCCTTGCTCCGCACCGCGCCGGCCGACGGGGATACTGCGCCTGGGGCGTCGAACTGAGCCGCTGGTGCGGTTTGGCTGGTGCGCCTCTCCATCGTCTGTCGGGGGGCAGGTCCCCTGGTCAATCAAGGTCAAAATCTTGCTGATGCTCGTTGGCACTGCTGGAGATTTCAACGTCGAGCGTACTTGAGCGATTGTCGGGGTCGGAAGCCTGAGAGCCTGGTGGGAAAGTGCCGTGCGCCGAGTGATAGTTTTGCAGGGCCAATCCCAACTGCTTGAGGTTGTTCGTGCAATGCGTCCGCCGGGCGGCCTCCCGAGCAGCCTGTACCGCCGGCAGCAGCAGCGCCACTAGGACGCCGATGATGGCAATTACGACTAGTAATTCCACCAGGGTAAATCCGCGTTGGGACCGAGCGAGGCTGTGCTGCATGGATTTTTCTTTCTCGTTGACACCAAACAGTATACAACGCAGCGGGGGGGGAATGGCTTTCTCCGTACGGCATGTATGCCGAAAACTTGGAGCTGCTCCCTTCAGTCGTCGAAAGAGGCGTCCTTCCCTTAGGCGGACCTCACCGCAGTGCCTGGCAGGATGACATACTTCCTGCCGATTCTGTCATCGACCGTCTCCACCCAATCACAGAGCAACTTCCTCATTTGGTTTAACTGGTGGGCAAAACGCGGGTCATTGGCAATGTTTTTCATCTCGCCGGGGTCGTTTTGTTGGTCTATCAGACACTCCCGGTTCTTGCCGCCGTCGTAGATCGTGTACTTGTACGCTCCATGGCAGAGCATGCGGGCGTTTTGGCTTTCGGATACCAGGGTTTCTCGCCAACCGTCGGCCGGACGGCCCTCCGCCAGAGGGCGCACGCTGCGACCGGGCAACCTGGAGGGCGCGGCAATCTGACCGTAATCACAAAGTGTCGGCAGTAAATCGAGGCCATTGGAAATGAAATGTTGTTGGTTGACCGTCCCTGCGGGGATGCGGCCGGGGTAGCTCATAATAAACGGTACCCGGACCGCTTCGTCGTAGGGAATCGACTTATGCTCTGTCCGGTGCGCCGCATCCATGTCGCCGTGATCGCTGGTAAAGACGATCAGCGTATTGTCGGCAGCTTCTGACTGCTGGAGCGCCCCTAGGATCTTGCCAATATTCTTGTCTACCCTCTCGGTCAGCCGGGCATACATCCATCGATGCAGTCGCCACATCTTTTCGTCCCAGTGCTGCCGTACGTGCATCCGAAAATCGCGCGCCTCGAGGTACTTGGTGGTAATCGCCTCGGGCTCGTTTTCGGGGACGTCGTAGTTGTCGGGCAACTTGGGGCAGTGGTTTGCTACGAAATCGTCCAGGTCCTGCTCATTCTTAATAGAATTGGCGCCTAGATTATTTTCCTTGAGGGTTTGGTTGAAAATCTGAAAGCGGCCATTGATCAAGTCGTCGCTAGAATACTTGAGGTACGCCATGTAGCAAACGTCGTGCGGATTGACGAATGACGCAAACAACAAGAAAGGCTTGTCACGAGGTTGTTCGAAATAATCCGAGCATGCGTCGACCAACTCGTCGCGTCCGTACTTGCACAGATAGTCCCAGCAATTCTCCTTGACTTTATCCCACAAGCCTATCGGCACATGAACCTTGCCACCGTAGGCGCAGTCGTAACCGGCTTTCTGAAAGAGAGGTCCTAACGAATTAGCCGCAACCGACTCAGAAATAGGCGCTACGTCTCCAGAGGGATTGTCACTAGCCCCAATGTGACTAGGCATCAGACCTGTTTGTAGGCTGAATCGGCAGGGACAACAGACCGGATTGGGGACGTACGCTTTTTCAAACCGAATGCCCGTAGCGGCCAATTGATCGAGCGCCGGGGTCTTAAGGTCTTTGTTTCCCGCACAGCTAAGCATGCCGGCATGCTGCTGGTCGGTCATGATAAAAAGAATATTAGGTCGTTTGGACGGCCCGCTTTGGCGCTGCGCATTGCTTTGGCCGGTGGCCGCTGCCAAAGAGGAGCAAGCGCCTAGTCCGGCGTACGTAATAAACTCGCGTCGTTCCATGATTAGCTCCGATCTATATTGTGTTACGACCGCGTAGCCTGTGAAATGTTCAGGCGGCCACAAGCAAGCGAGAATTTCTACTCGACTACATTCGGCAGCGGCACCTGCTGGACAGTTTGCAGGTAAGCGATTAAGTCTAAAACTTCCTGGCCTGTGAGGTTTTCCAGCAAGCCGTTGGGCATCATTGACACGGGCGCAATCTCGCGTGACTCAATTTGCGACTTGGCAATCACGACAGGCTCCGTTCGATCAACAACTCTCAGCTGGAGCTGCCGCTCGTTTTCATTAACGAGAACGCCTGAGAAAATCTGGCCGTCGTCGGTCAGGACTATATGCATGCGGTAAGCGTCTTGAATGACTGCGCTGGGGGTCAGGATGTTGCCCAGGAGGTATTCCAAATTACTTCGATTCGCACCGGTAAGTTCCGGGCCGATCGCCCCACCATCGCCATATAGCTTGTGGCATGCTATGCAAGTTCGGCTAAACAGTGTGCGGCCGCGTGTCGTATCAGCGCTCGCCAGTGCTTCGTCAGTTAGCAGCGCACGGAACCTGCGAAGCATGGCCTCTTTGTCTGCTGAAATCGCGTCAATTGGACCCCATGCGTCGACAAACGCATTCCCCACCACGCGCCGCAGGACACGGGCAAGATAGGCCGGCACATCCCGCTTGGGAATGCGGCCGTCAGCAATCGCTTGAGTAAGTCGCACTCCATAACTCCGCCGCGAGGCCAGTGTGTGCAGGGCGTCAAGCTTGTCGTCAGTAGCCAATGTCCCGTATCGTTTCAACAGAGCGTTAGCCATCTGGGGCTCGTCGTAGGCGGCCATTGCTTGAACCGCGCTGCGGCGCAGCTCGTCGTCGTCGAGCATCGCCAAAAGTTCAGCTTTCAATTCGGGACGCTTACGGCCAGCAAGTCCCTGCAATGCACGTCGGCGCTGGTCGATAGGCGCATCCCCGTTTTTGAGTAAGGCCAATAGCTTTTCTGCGGCCGCGTTGTCCCCAAATTGCTGCGCTAACTCCAGGGCCAGTGCGGCTTGCTCGCCGCCGTCTGTTTGCAGTTGATCGTACACGGGAGTCCAGTTGTCCGGCGCCCGAACATCGTATTGGCCTTCCAATCCGTCACGGATGCCCAGTAGCAATTGCTTGCGAGCAGACGGTGATGCGCTGACCGCCGCCACAACTTCTATAAGCTGTTCGGAGTCTGTCAATCGCCTGGCAATGTGCCGTGTGAGCAACGGCAATTGCGCGTTTCCGGCAAGTCGCAGTGATCGATCCAGGTCGGTCGTTACGAGTGGCTCAATGCCGAACCAGATCATCTTCGAAATGTTGTGGTCTTCTGCGTCTTCTGCGTGCAGTGCCAGTTCTTCGGCGATTGCCCACTGGGTGTCGGGTTTCACACGCTGTAGTGCCGCCGCCAGATAAAGTCTGACTACCGGCGAAGTGTCATTGCGGGCGAGATCAACAAACCGTTGCAGGGCCTCGTCGGGCGCGGCACGGTCCTCGCAAAGCAGTTGAATAGCCCAGCCTCGGATGTGCTCGTCGCGATCATCCAGCGCATCGAGGAGCATCGCCGCGTCGGCCCCGCCCGTCACGTGCAACGTCCAGAGCGCGCGCAGACGATGGTCAGCGCTGGCCGCCGCGCGAAACAGAGTTTTGAGGGCGATGCTCGTTGCTGAATCAAGGTTGCCGCTCGTTGCGCGCTGCTGCAAGAGCAGCCGCGCGCGGCGGGCGTGCCAATCGCTTTCGCTGGTCTGTAGTTTGACCAGTGCGGCGTTGGGCTGTTCACGCAAATCGCCATAACGACCTTTCCATTCTTGCGCGTGGGAGACCGTCGGTGCCATGCGGTAGATGCGGCCAGTCTCTTTTTGGATAACCTCACTACCACATATGTTGGCGTCGTGCCAATCCAGCACATACACCGCTCCAGTCGGTCCAATTTCGATGCTAAAACCGACCCATTGATTGTCGTTGGCCAATAAAAAATCGTCGCCGTGCCGACCGATGTAACCTGAGCCACTTGGCTCGAGGATGTCGGTGAGTACCGCATGCTGGTGAATGTTGGCCATGAAGATCCGATTTTTGTACTTGTCGGGAAACGCATCCGACTGGTAAATGCGGGCCCCCCCGTGGGCCGAATGATGCCGGTGATCAGCGATGGTGGTGATGTCGCTATAGACATAGGGACTAAAATGGTTGCCCCCCTGGCGATGATATATGCCGCCGGGGATGACATGCCACAGGTGGGGTATCACGCAGGCAGTAATAAATAGCTGCCCCTTGGCGTCGTAGTCGAGGCCCCAGGGGTTGCTGAAGCCGTGGGCGACCACTTCAAAGCGGCGCTTGAGCGGATGGTAGCGAAATACGCCTCCGTTGAAGTCGACCGGCTCGCCGGCCAACTTTACATTGGGCCACGCATCTTGTCGCCCATTTCTTCCGTATGCATTCTCTGTGGGAAATGGTTCGCCGTGACGGTAAATATGGCCCTCGTCTTCCGGTTCGCTCACCCGGGACGCAGTTGCAAATCCCTGGCAGCCGTACAGCCAGCCATCGGGGCCCCACATAAAACTGTTGATGGTTTCGTGCCGATCTCGGATTCCCCAACCCGTTAGCCGAACCTCGATGTCTTCAGTATCTGCCCGGTCGTCCCCGTTGCGGTCCGGAACAAACAAGAGATTGGGCGGTGCCCCCAACCATAGTCCATCAAAACCAACGGCGATTGCGGCAGGAAACGGAATCCCTTCCAGAAACACCTTTCGGCTGTCCGCGACGCCATCGCGGTCGGTATCTTCCAAAATCAGAATGCGGCTATCTCCGGAACCTGAGAATCCCGTGCCCCGCGTTTCGTAGTCGCGGTTTTCCGCGACCCACATTCGTCCAGAATCGTCCCAGCAAAAGGCCATGGGTTGGGTGATCATGGGCTCGGTCGCATACGCTTCCACCTCAAATCCTTCGACAAGCGTCATGTTTTCGACAGCTTTTTCGGGAGAAAGAAAGTTCACTGATGCCAGGCTTTGCCCCGAGTACTTCGACCATTTCTGGGTGAGCGCCCTCTTATTATATTGGCCCGTATAGACCACCAACTGATGTTGGATTGACGCCCGCTCATTTTTGGCGATCGTCCAGTCGCCGAGCCGCGCCCGTACCGGCCCGACTCCCATCTTGCCATCAACGCGCCACGGCAGCGGAAAACCAGGATTTTTGGGGTGGTCGAAAATTGCGATATGGGCCAAATCGTCGCGTCCTTCCACGCGCATGCCCACATCGACCCACGCGGCCCGCTGACCTTCGGCCTGCGGCCCCATCAGGCGATTGCTGTTGCGGACGGCACCCTCTACGCCGTCATGCCATGGCATCCGCAAGAACAGTCCGCCATAATTGGCCTTGCCGATGGTGATGTGGGTCTTGGCGTGACCGGTCCACTTGAGGTCGAGGACATAGGTGCCATGGTCCTCGCGCATGGTCCAGACTTGGGATTCTCTCAAGATTGCCGTGCCATCTTCGTCCAACAGATCGTAGACAGTTTCCCACTGCACCGAATCATGCTCCCCCTGAGCTACCGCCTTGAGAACTGTGGCAGAAACGCGGCGCCAGTGGTCGCCCTGTGGATGATGAAAGTAGTCGCGGCCATTGACCCGGGTGAATCCCCAGTAGAGTCCCGTTTGATGGGGATGGTGATCGGGGCTCGCTTCGGTCAGCACGCCCCGCCCGTCTGGGGCCACAATCGGATGCAGGTACGGACGAAAATCTTTCCGCGCGTGTTGGGTCAAAATGGGCTCTGGATCGTCACCGCGAAAAACAGTCAACCTGCCTACAGCCTTATCGGACTGAATCTGAAGTGAAGCCGACTCAGCCCCAGTGGTGGGTGTGGCAGCAGATGCTATGGCGGGTACTGCAGAAAATGCCGCGAGGAGCAACGTACCAAATCGCCTACGGGCGTTACCGGTAAGCTTGTGCATGCGCATTTTTGAAACGTTGCCTTGCATAAGAATTCCTTTGTGCTTAGCCGTTACTCATTGGGAAAATTCGTGGAGATCGATGGCACCTGATAGTGTGCTTGCAGTCGTCTCAATTCTTGGCGGAGATCCATTTTGGTTTCGGCGTAAGTTGGATCCCCCAGGAAATTAACGGTCTCTTCCGGGTTGGACTTGTAGTCGATTAATTCCCACTGGTTGATAGGTACCAGCTTGCGATTAGCTCGGGTCTCGTAATACCGCACCAATTTGTGCCGGTCGGTGACCACGCCAAAATGCGCGGGGACACCGTGCCCGCCAGTTTCATAGTAGTGGTAGTAAAATGTCTGTCGCCAGTTGTTGGGGGTGTGCCCCTGGATTAGTGGCAGCAGCGAATGGCCTTGCATGTCTGCAGGCACTGTCGCGCCCGCGATGTCAAGGAATGTTTCGGCAAAGTCGAGATTGGAAACTACGCTATCGTTGCGACTGCCCGGCTCCACAACTCCCGGCCAGCGAACCAGCAAAGGTGTTTTTAAGGATTGCTCAAAAATCCAGCGTTTGTCAAACCAACCGTGCTCGCCCAAGTAGAATCCCTGATCGGACGAATAAATCACGATCGTGTTCTTGCCCAAGCCCGACTCCTTAAGGTAGTCCAAGACCCGTCCGACGTTCTCATCCACCGACGCAATGCAGCGCAGATAGTCTTTGACGTAACGTTGGTACTTCCAGCTAATAAGGTCTTTGCCTGCGAGATTCGCCTCAGTGAATTCGCGATTCTTTTCGGCATAGGCCTCCAAGAAAGCTCGTTTTTGTTCATCCGTGAAGCGGCCAAAAAAACGCTTGAACCCTGGCGTGTGGCGATTGGATTCGTCCCAAAGCTTCAAGTCATAGCCCTGTGTCATGCTCCGAGCGATGGTCATCTGTTGATCACGAATTACCGAGGGGCGGTCGTGATAGTCGTCAAAAAGAGTTTCGGGTTCCGGCATCGTGACATCGTCATACGTATTCAGATGCGTGGGACCCGCGGCCCACTCTCGGTGCGGCGCTTTGTGCTGCAGCATCATCATGAAAGGTTTTTTGGGGTCACGCTCAGACTGCAGCCACTGGAGGCCAATGTCGGTGATGATGTCCGTGCAGTAGCCCATAAGGCGCTCGGTTCCCGCAGCGGTTTTGAAGTCCGGGTTGTAATAGGCCCCCTGCCCTGGCAATACCTTCCAATAATCGAAGCCGGTTGGATCGGATGCCAAATGCCATTTTCCGATCATGGCGGTCTGGTATCCGGCTTGGCGAAGCAGTTTGGGAAACGTTTGTTGAGTGCCGTCGAAACGATTGTCGTTACGCGTGAAACCGTTGAGATGGGAGTACTTGCCCGTGAGAATTACCGCGCGGCATGGGCCGCAAATTGAGTTGGTAACTAGGCAACGATCGAAGAGCATGCCATCTCTGGCGAGCGAATCAATGTTGGGTGTTTTGTTGCGGTTTGATCCGTAGGCGCTGATCGCCTGGTACGCGTGGTCGTCGCTGTAGATAAAGAGAATGTTTGGCCGTCCCTGTTCGCTGGCAAGCACTGCCCGCAGGGGCAGTCCGCAAACGATTGCCAGGCTATAAGCCAGTACGAATCTTAATCGAGCGTCTTTCAATATCGCTGCTTTCAACATTAAAGCTCTCAACGTTGCACCGAGCCTTTCGTGGTAGATTTCACTTGCCGCTAAATGTTGCCGATTATAGCACCAAGTCCTTAACCTGTGCACCGTGGTGGGAGGATGGGGCACGTGTTTATCGACGGATGCAACGCATGCAAAAAAGTCGCCAATTGTCTGCTGCCGGATGGCAACTGATGTTCACGGGCAATCTAGGGATTTGTCATTTTGGGACAAGCGTTAGGCATGCACCGTGCGTGTGTGCAAAAAGCGGACACCCACCGAGACAAGAAGAATTGGAAGGATTCTTTTGACAAAAGCGAGGAAGTCCTATTTCCAAATTTTGGACGGGGATTTACAGTTGAATTCCGTGACCGGACGCGAATGCCGTTGTCTGCACGGTCGTGCTGTACCCGGTTGTGCCCCCTTTGTGCGATTATGAAAATTGAGCTGCTTAGAACTGTACAGGAAGTGGTGCACGCTGATTCCGATCCGGTTCGCCAAGCCTTGTTCCGGCACCTTCGCAATACGGGCCCTGTCGTGAAGCTGGTTTGGCATATTCATCGCTATCTGGGACAGTCGCATCTCTCTACCATTTTGATTTTTCTTTTTGCCGGCAAGTCGTACATCACACTGGCGCCATCCGCGCGAGAGCCCAAGCGGGCCCTCATTGTTGCGGTTCACGAAAACGCGCGGAAGCGAGCTCGGAAGGTCAGCTCCTGGATAGGGTCCGAGTCGGTGGCGTGGTTGCGACTTGGATCCCGGCAGCTACTTTCGCCGGGTACCTTTGCCCGGCTGCTGAGGGTATTGGGCAACTTTCAGAAACTGCCCCGGTTTTACCGCATCGTAGGCCGCTTGAACCGGGACCATGATTTCCTCGTTGCTTGCCGATCCGCCATTGCAGTGTGCTGTTATGTGCGGGCCCGGGAAATCCTTAGCCGCATAGAGCCGTCTGGCGTGATTGTGTCAAGCGACTCAAACCCGGAGCCGCTGGCGTTTGCACGCGCTGCAACCGCGGTTGGGATACCGTCGATTTTCATCTCGCATGCGTATCCCACCGCAGTTTCGCCCAGACTGCGATATACGCTTTCGGTTCTTGACGGAGAGGCGGCGTTGAAGAGTTACGAGAAAAAGGGGCCGGTCAGCGGCCGTGTTATTTTTTGCGGAGGCGAAGGTGAGTCAAAGCCAATGCGCGTGGAAACGCTGCACAAGAAAAGGCCCACAGTTGGTGTTTTCGCTCCGAAGGTCATTGTTTGGCCACAGTTCACGCGCCTTATTGCTGACTGTCGACGACTCTTTACGCCGGAGCGAATTTTAGTCAGGTGGCACCCTAGCATGCTGGGGCCCTCCAAGCTGGCGTCCGAGCTCGGGGATATGAGCGGAGTGATCGAAACGGATTCGGGCCAGCTGTTACAAGAAGTTGCCTGTCAGTGTGATTGGATTATCGCCGACGAGAACAGCAACGTGCATTTGGGCGTACTCAAGGCGGGCGTACCAACGGTCGCGATGCGGGAGTTTACGGTTCTGCCTGAGAGCCGATCGGATATCTATGGTTTTGTTGTGAGCCGGGTAATTCCGCCCCCGGTTACCTCCTTAAGCGAGGTTTCCATGGATGGGCTGGCGGAGTTTTTCTCGCAAGACTGGGCCCAACGTTTTCGAAACTACGACGCGGCGTATTTAAATTCTCCGGCCCTTCTGGAAGAAAAGGCCCGGGAAGAGATCCAACGGGTGTTGACCAGTAACCCTTCTCAAAGTGAATCGTGAAGCAACTCCTATCCACAGATCTGTGGGGCCTGGTTCGCAGCAAGGTTCCGATGAAACTTCTGAGCGTGGTCGTGAGTGCGGCCATTCTCTGGCTGGTCTACCGGAAGCTCAATTTCGGCGCCATCGTGAAGGTGTTTGCATCGGCGGATGTGATGTGGCTGGTGCTCTCGGTGGGAATGATTGTCCCGATCACGATACTGGGCGCTATCCGGTTTCGCTGGGTGGCATCGTTGAGGACCGATCCAGGCTGGACCGATGCGTTTGCACTGACAGTGATTGCCAACGCGCTCAATCTTTTTTTGCCAGCCAAACTGGGTGATCTTGCCAAAAGCCATTTTCTCTACGCAAAGCACGGCAATTCAGTTGGTGTTGCGGTGTCGGTCGTAGTTTACGAGCGTGTGTGCGATGCCTTCGCCGTCGCTTCTTGGTGTCTGCTGGGATGGTTGTCGGGCTTGGCGGCGGTCCGCATCGACGCGGTTGCGCCGCCGGCTTTGGGTCTGTGGCTTTTGAGCGGCGGGCTCCTCCTCTCGGGCGGCACGTCAAAACTTTTGCTCGAAAAGGTCCAGGGGCTGAACCTGTTCAGAAAAAGGGCGAAGCTCACCTTGCTGGTTGAGGGGTGGCCAGATCTGCACTCCGCGTTGGGGCGGCGCTCCCATTGGCTGGTGCTGTTTTCCCTGGGACTCTGGTTCCTTCACCTCACTCAGATATGGATGTTTACGCTGGCCGTGGGAGCCCAGGTTCCCTTTTTGGCAAGCCTCGCGCTCACTCCCGTCGTGCTGATCGCCGGGCTTGTTCCATTTACACTGGGCGGTATTGGCACGCGGGATGCCGCAATTGTTTACCTTTTCGCGGCGTACATGGCGCCCGAACTGGCCGCAGCAGTCGGGATTTTAGCCATTTCGCGATCAGTACTGCCGGCGCTGGCAGCTCTCCCATTTCTGCGGTCCTACTTCAAATCTATATTCGGAGAACCGGCCGCTTCCGCAGGTGACTGACCCTTCGCTGGGAGAACCGAGTGACGGGTGGCATGCTGGCAGGGTTAAGCTTATGGGTACCCTGAAGTAGGGTCGCTGGGGTGGGACGTCCGTTAGGAGCCGCCCAGGGATCCGTGGGACTTTTTCCCATCGACCGGTGCCAACAGTTATTCTGACTGCAATTGCAAGTTGGCGAGCAGTATTTCACAAACCTCGCGAACAGCTCCTCTCCCGCCCGCGCGCGACAGGATGCAGTCAGTTTGTTGTTTGACGCTAGGGTGCGCATCGGCCGGGGCAAATGAAAACCCCACCAGACGCATGCAGTCGATGTCGATAACGTCGTTACCCACATATACGACTTCCCGAGCCTCGATGTCGCGCTTAGCCATGATTTCTCGCAGCGCCCCTACCTTGTCGTCGATTCCCTGTGTACAAGCAATACGCAGTTTTTCGCATCGGCGGGCTACGACAGGGTTTGCCTCTTTAGAAAGCACGCACGCCTCAATCCCGGCCTTGCGGAGCATCTCCAGGCCCAACCCGTCGCTACGGCTGCAGGCTACGGACTCACGGCCTTCGGAATCCACCCAAACGCGATCGTCGGTGAGGGTTCCATCGAAATCTAGGACGACCAAACGGGTACGCGCGGGTAGTGGTACCGACTGGGGGTTCGAGCGCTCCGGCAGGTCGATGTTGAGGGCGCATGTTCCGAGCAGGGTTTCAGCGCAGTGCAGGTCCTCCGACCGGTCGATGTTTACAACAAAGGACGGATCCACGAACACCGACTTCACATAGTCACCCGTGAGCGACCCTTTCTTTAAAATTGTATTGGTGCGAACGACGTCTGCGTGCCCCGATTGCCATAAGGCTAGCGGGCCAGGCTGGCTATCGGGCTCCGCGCGTCCCCTTTCTAGGAGCGGGCGGAGGTAATCCTTTTCGTCCCGGGTCCACATTGCCGAAGGGGCCTGTTTGGGATGGGCGACGGCTAGGACGGAATCGGTCTTCGCGTCGGCTTGCAAAAGGGCAATGGCAGAATCGAGAAATCCGCGGGGGCGAAACGGGGTGGTAGTCCGGATCTGGACGACAATCGACGGTTGGTAGCCTTCATGATCCTGCAGCCAGGAGAGCATGTGCTGAAACCGCAAGAGGTCGGGCGTAGTGTTCGTGGCCAGCTCAGCGGGCAAAAGAAAGGGCGCTTCGGCACCGTAGGCGCAGGCGCTCTCCGCCACGCGCTTGTTGGCGGTAGATACGATCACCCGATCGATGGATTTGGCGGCCATGGCGCTGGCGACGCCAAAGGCGATCAGGGGATGGCCACCCAGTTGCCAAACGTTTTCCCTTGGCAGTCCCGTAGATGCATAACAGTCCTCTACGATACCGAGAACCACTTGCGGTCGATCTACCATGCCGTCCTGCCCCCGTCCATTGCCAGATCGCTCCCATTCATATACGAGGATGCATCGGAACTGAGGAATACAATTGCAGCCCGGTACTCGTCAATTGCTGCCATCCGCCCCATAGGTATTAGCTGCCCCAGTTTCTCGACAAATTCAGGCGACTGCCCGTTAAATACACCTCCGGGAGAAAAGGAGTTTGCGCGGACCCCTTTCTCTGGCCAGTACGTCGAAAGATACTTGGTGAGACCAATCAAACCGGCTTTCACCACAGAGTACGTCACCGGTTTTACAGGCTGGTCCTCGTCGGCCACTCCATCTTTACGATACAATCGCTGATCCGGCGCTATGGTTCCGAGGTCCGAAGCAATATTGATGATTGCGCCTCCGCCGCTTTGGGCCATGTGGTTCCCAATGAACTTGCTGCAGATAAAGCTTCCGGTTAAGCCAACCTGCAGGTCCTTCTCCCATTGGCCAAGCGGAAAATTTTCCAGTCGGCTGAATTCGACATCCGTGTGCGACTCCATTTTCGGATTGTTCGCTGCATTGTTAATAAGCACATGAATGCGCGGATGCAGTTCGCAAACATGTCGAAGTAGCCCGCAAACGCTTTCCTCGCTGGTGATATCAACGGCACATCCAATTGCTTGAACTCCAAAGGCAGCTGAAATTTTATTTGCGCGATCCTTGGCCGTGTCGCCATCGATGTCAGCCAAAACAGGCACCCCGCCGGCCTCCGCGATGGCTGAGGCGTGCTGAACGCCCAATAATCCCGCGCCGCCGGTAATTACGGCAACACGTCCTCTCAGGTTAAATTGTTCGGAGATGGACTTCGACATCATCGGACGGCTCACACAGAATGGCGCGGCTTCGTATCTTGCTGCTGGGGAAACTCACCTTGCTGCATTTTCTGCACAGCTTCTTCCAACGCAGGAACGTCGTCTACGTAATCAAGCTCGTGAACGGGATCGTTTACAATCAAGGGGATTATCCGGCGGCCACACATCAAGCCTTGTTCAAGAATGGCTCGAGAACGAACGATATCAATATACCCGTTCTGCCAGTACACCTGCGGAAGGACTTGTCGCGGCTGGCAGTAGGGCTCAGCCATCTCCTCGACGTCTAGCAGCTGCTTCAACAGCCCATCCTCGAGCTCCCACATTTTATAGGGGGTTTGCATGGCGGGGCTGACGGAGCGGAGCGCATCGGCCTCGGGTTGGTCCAGCATCATCTGTATCGCCTTTTTTATCAGGGATGGGCGACGTACGGGCCCTGTCGGGCGAAGATGGAGCACCATTTCACACAGGTACTGGTTTTGATCACGAAGCCACTGGAGAGCGTGTAAAAATACGTCGAAATCAGGCGACAGGTCTCCTGCGAATTCCGACGGCCTGATAAATGGAACCTCGGCACCAAATTGTCTGGCCACATCTGCGATTTCTTCGTCATCGGTGGAGACAATAGTGCGCGTCACAAGATCACATTCCAGCGCTTGCTCGATAGAATATGCAAGCAGCGGTTTTCCAGCAATTTCCAGCAGATTCTTCCTGGGGATGGCTTTGGATCCTCCCCTGGCGGGAATCAGTGCCAGGACTTCGTTTGGACGGGCAGTACTCAAGGGGTCAACTCCACGGGTTGGCCTGTCTCCAGTGACTCCTTCGCTGCCAACGCCATTCGCAGACTGGCAACGCCTGCCTCAAGTGGAATTTGCGTTGTTTCGCGGCTCGCCACGCAGTCAAAGAAATGTTTCAGTTCGTTCATAAACATGTCGTTGCGCTGCATGTCACTAAAATCCAACTTGTCTGCTACCTTTCCGTCCGTTCCGTGAACCACTACTGTTCCGGCGTGAAAATCCAACTCCGCTTTTCCCGCATCACCTATGATCCTGCATGTTCGTCGCGGAGGTTGCTGCAGGTAGTCTTGATGGATGTGAATTGGGATAGGCCTTCCCTCCCAGTTTACTTTCATGAGTATGCTGGCTGTGTCTTCGACATCAACTTCCAACTCACTCAAATGACCACCCACCGCATAGATGCTCACTGGCAACCCAAAGAAATGATACAGGAAATCCATTTCATGAATTTGCGACAAAATCACCCCGCCGCCAAGGTTTTTCCGTGAAGCATACATAATCCGGTAATCTTCGTACTTATGCCAGCTTGGCAGATGTTCACCGACCTCGGCATTCACTGCCAAGATGTTTCCGAGCTTACCGCTCTCCAGCAAAGACTTCAAATAACGGACGCCGGGGTTGTAGCGAAGCTGGTAGGCGACAAAAGTCACGAGGCTTTGCTTGCCCACGACCTGGGCCAAATCATTTAGCCCTTCCAAAGTGTGTGAAACCGGCTTTTCAATGAATAGGTCGCAAGAAGCAGCTGCTGCTTTGCGGGCAACCTCAACATGACAACTGCTTGGATTGCATATAAAAGCGACGTTGGGTTTTTCAGCGAGTGCCTTATCCAGATCCGTAAAGACTTTTAGATTGTAGCGCGTTTCAACATGAGCGCCGTCCTCGATACCCAGGGTGGGAGTTACCACGTGAGATAGCCCTCGTGTACGATAGGCAATAATCTCTACATTGTCGCCCAGAAGAGCTCGAATGTTTCTGGTATGCCGCTGGCCGATCCCGCCCAGTCCTATTATTAATATTTTCATGAGAGTTATTGTCTTCCTGCTACCCTAAACCTGCGCGTTGCATCACTCGGCGAATGTAATCATGATGCCGCTGCGCGACATCTATAAAATCGGCGTTGAAGGCCGCCTGCAAGGTGACAGGACCGGCATATCTTTGTGCTGCCAGCTCCTGAAAGAAGGTAGGGTAATTACAGTCGCCTTGTCCAAGAAATGTCGTGTCGCCTCCGACCACGCGATCCTTGATGTGAATCCCGCAAGCGTGGGCCCCAAGCAGCCTTATGTCCGATACGTTGTCAAATCCCTTAGCCCTGCTGTTGCCTGTGTCGTAGTAGACTCCCAGGCCCTCGCCACGGGAAACCAGCTCTAAGTACTCCTCGCCGGGCAACTCGGTCTCCAACCCCAGTCGTACCCCGCAGGAAGCCGCTGCCGCTAGAGGCTCTTGGAGGCTGTCGATTAATGCTTTCTTTTCGTCTTCATTTCGAACTTCAGCTTCTTCCAATACTGGAAGAAGAATGCTCTTTACGCCCACTTCGGCAGCGAAGCAAAGCAGCTGCGTTAGCAGCGCGATGTTATTCAAACGGATTTTTTCGTCAATCCGATAGAAAGGATGAACCATAAAATAATCAGCACATAGAGTTGTCACGCGCACACCAGTCGCTTCTGACAACTCCTTCATCCGGCCACGTCCCTCTGAGGTCCAGATGGGATTCTTCTGGTAGTGTTCAGCCTCGAATAGCCATTCGATGCCGTCGTAGCCGATCTGCGCAGCAAACTCAAACTCCCGTTCCCAGCTATTCCAGGGAAAGGCCTGAATTCTGTGAGAAGGGGGTGGGGAGAGCCGTCCTTGCATGATTGAAAGGGAGTTCATCTGCCGACCCGGCGAAGCTTCTCAATAATCGGAAGTTCACTTTCGTATACTACTTTCTGTCCATCGCCAAGCGCAACCTCGATGGCCCTGATATCCTTAACGAGACGGAACATGCCGTAAGGTTCGACCGAAGCAGCCTGATCACTTCCCCACATGGATCGGTCGAGGGTAATGTGTCTTTCGAGGATGCAGGCACCGAGTACAGAAGCGGCAACAGTTGTTGAAAGACCGACTTCGTGGCCACTGTATCCAACGGGTACGTCGTAACGAGCAGCCAATTCACGGATAGCCATTAGGTTCAGCTCTTCAAGAGCAGATGGGTACGTACTCGTGCAGTGAAGAATGAGTAAGTTTTCCTTGCCTAGGACTTGAACCGCATGGTCAATTTGGTTCAACGAGCTCATGCCAGTTGAGATAATTATTGGGCGGTCCGTTGCGCGATGATGGCGCAGAAGTTTGTCGTCGGTAATGCTGGCCGAGGCAATTTTGTAGCATGGAGGGTCGAAGGCATCGATAAAATCAACGGCTCCCTCATCCCAACAGGAGGCAAACCATACAATTCCATTTGATTTGCAATAGGCATCTATTTCAGCGTACTGCTGTTGGCTAAACTCAAGGCCGTTTTTGAGGTCGCCGTTGGTTGTGCCAAACGGACTCTCGCGGGGGCGGGCGAGTTCCTCTGCGGAATACACCACATCAATAGTTCGCTTTTGAAATTTAACCGCGTTACAGCCGGCAAATCGCGCTGCGTCGATCAGCTGTTTGGCCAGCTCCATGCTTCCGTTGTGATTGATCCCAATTTCTGCGATCACATAGGACGGGAAGCCAGGCCCAACTTCTACTCCACCTATATTTGTCGTACCCATATTTTTCTACCTGTCTTAGATGTAGATTGCCTGACGTAGCGGCGGCGCTAGCTTGTGTTGCTTGTTGCTGCCGAGGCGTGAAGCTGTCAGCAGTTTGTTGCCCATCTCGGTCAGGCCGAATGGCTCGCCAAGCTTCTGGTTAAGCTAAACGGTCAGCGTTGGTAGTAACCTTGCTGGCCGGGAACTTCTAGCTTCAGACGGCGGTCTAATCGAACCCGAAAATCCCGATTTTTGCGGTCACCCATTGGGTTCCCCTGTCACTATGGCATGTTGAGCGACCAGGACACTATTTATCAAGGGCATGCCGCAAATCGCACGCCAAAAAGTACCGGGTTAAATGGGAAATATGGGTTAGAGTGTCTTTAGAGTATTCGTTAATGATTATTTCTGTGCACCGTGCCTGCCGGGCCAAGGGTTCTTTAATGCTAGGATCGCTAAGGATTTTTTTCAGACGGCATTCTGTTATTCCAAATGGAAGGGGTTTTTTCCCGAGCCGTGTTGCCTAGCGGTTCTGATCCATCTGCTCATTGGTACAAGTTTTTTTACCGAAGGTATGTTTATACTTAGCCACTGCCAGAGGAAAAACACGCTACTCTTATAGCTCTTGGCTACCGTCTAGTGTTGCGTCGAGCTGGCAAGGAAAAAGATACCCAGGACTTGCAAACGTCTGTAGATCAACCAGCAGACTTGCTGCCCCTGGCGACTTGACTACAAGCACCGCAGCTACCATAGTTCATTAGATTCCCACACCCTCGCGACGTTCGCCGCACGCTGTTCTTGTTTTTTCCGGAGCCTACGGCCGTATTCCAGAAGAACAGTGGACTCCTTAACCTTTGATTCTCTTACCAAGTCGGGTACGAAAAACAGGATCATGTTAGGGTAAGAGAAGTTTGTGGAAGCGGCCAAGCATTATCACCTCGCCGTATAGATCAAGCCTGATTGCGCAAACGCGCACTACAACCTGGGCGTTGCCTTGGAGCTTCAGGGGAACACCTTAGAAGCCAACGACCACTATCGGAGGGCCTTAAAAATTAATCCTGATTCTTCTGCCGCGCGCGCCAATTTGGCTCGTCCGGGACCAGGGAGTAGGCAGCCTTAGTGAGCAACCGCAAGCACAAGAATCCGCAACGTGTGGCTGGTAGTTCGGCAGTGGCCGCCTCAAGGAGTCGCCTACGCATCTGGCTGGTCGCCACTGGGCTGGCCGCAGCTGTGCTGGCGGTATACGCGCAGGTACATGGATTCGAATTTGTTAGTTACGACGACGATACGTTTGTCAGCGAAAACGCTCACGTTGTCGGCGGGCTGACATGGGACAACTTTGTATGGTCGCTGGGCATTCATGGCCCCGGCCACTGGCATCCGCTGAGTTGGTGGGTCCATCAGTTGGTGTGCGAGCTGTTTGGGCTAGACGCAGGGGCGCACCACCTAGTGAGCGTGCTGCTGCACGTGGCGGCGGCCCTTGCACTACTGACGGCGTTTTGGCGGCTCACCGATGACTTTTGGCCCAGCGTGCTGGTGGCGGCGCTTTTTGCACTACACCCGATTTCTGTCGAATCTGCGGCCTGGGTATCCCACCTCCGCGATCCTTTGTGCACGTTCTTTTGGGCGCTGGTGATGATTGCTTATGCCGCCTATGCCCGCCGAGGCGGACCTTGGCGCTATGGGCTGGTGCTGCTTTTCTTTGCGTTGGGACTGATGGCCAAGCCCATGCTGATGACGTTGCCCTGCGTGTTGCTGCTGCTGGACTACTGGCCGTTGGGAAGAATGAATCTGGGGACCTGGAGCGCGGAGCCTCGCGAACTAATCGGTTTTTCTCCGTCTCCCCTCGACAAGCGTAGTGTGGGCTGGTTACTGCTGGAGAAGGCGCCGCTATTTGCACTTACAGGCGTTTCGATCTGGCTGTCGTACTTGTGCCAGCAGGCATTGGGCGCGATCGTTTCGCTTGAGTCCCAGCCGATGGCAGCGCGGTTGTCCAATGCGGTGCTAAGTTATGTGCTCTACCTTCGCAATATGCTGTGGCCAGTAAACCTGTCGCCCATCTACCCTATGCCCAGAACTTTTTATGGCCCGCAGGTAGCCGGCGCAGTGGTGTTATTGATTGCGCTTACAATTACCGCTATTTATTTCGCTCGACGGCGAGGGTACTTGGTTGTGGGCTGGCTGTGGTTTTTGGGGACCTTGGTGCCAGTGATTGGTGTATTGAAAATGGGCGGTTTCAAGTCGATGACCGACCATCACGCCTACGTTCCCCTATTGGGCATCTACATGGCCCTGGCCTGGGCGCTCGCCCACTTGTTCGAGCAGCGCTCGTCCCTACGGTCGGCGGGAATTGGTGTGGTGGCGCTGGTCCTGCTGGGACTGCTGCCGGTAAGCTGGCGGCAAGTGGGTGTATGGCGAGACAACGTGAGTTTGTACGAACACGCCCTGGCCGTCACCAGCGACAACAGCCTGGCACACACCAACCTGGGCGTGGCCCTGCATAGGCAAGGGAAGGTAGAAGACGCTGTTGGACATTATTACCAAGCCCTAGGGATCGATCCTGACCATGCGGAGGCCCACAGCAACCTGGGCGTTGCCTTGTATGGGCGGGGGAAAATTGAGGAGGCGGTAAAGCATTTTCAGCATGCCCTGCGGGTCAAGCCTGACTATGCGAAGGCCCACAGCAACTTGGGCGACGCCCTACGGAAACAGGGGAAACTCGCGCAAGCGGTCGAGCATTTCCAGCGAGCAGTGAAGCTCAAACCAGATTTCGCCAGGGCCCACAACTTCCTGGGCGATGCTCTGGCGAGGCAGGGAAAGCTTACTGCTGCGATTCAGCATTATCATCGAGCCCTGCAGATTGAGCCGGAGTACGTTGACGCGCACCTCAATCTTGGTTTGGCGATTCACATGCAAGGAGACATTCCGGCGGCGGCTCTTCGCTACGCCCATGCGCTAGATCTGGACCCAGATCTTCCGCTGGCGCTAAACAATCTGGCCCGGGTCCGGGCAAGCTGTCCCGAAGACGCCTTGCGCGATGGCGCGCAGGCTGTTGAGCTGGCCAAGCGAAGCTGTCACTTAACCGCTCATCAAGCGGCCACGCCATTGGACACGTTGGCGGCCGCTTACGCGGAGGCGGGCCAGTTTGACATGGCAATCACAACTGCCGCGCAGGCAATTGACTTGGCGACAGCCGCTGGAGACACGAAGTTGGCTGGGGAAGTCCGCGCGCGGGTGCTGCTCTACCAGCAGGGCCTTCCTTACCGGGAGCCAAGCAAATAAACCAACACGCGGATGCACAGTAGGGCGTCCTCCGGGGACTTGTAATAGTGCTTGCCTGGTGTCAATAATCTCTAGTGTCTTCTGTGCTAGAACGAGCTACCTAACTACAAATCTAGAGTGGAGTATTTACAGATGCCCATGTCGATTGCTCGTGCGCTTGTTGTTTGTGCCAATTTCTTGTTATACACACCCTTGTTGGCAGAGGTGGAGCTGCCCAATGTCTTCTCCAGTCATATGGTTTTGCAGCGCGACCTGAGTGTGCCAGTGTGGGGATGGGCGGTCGCTGGCGAAAAAGTCACAGTTCGTTTTGCTGGCCAAGTAGTACGGACCACCGCCAACGACTTGGGTACGTGGAGCGTCAAGTTGAATCCGCTGGACGCACGAGATGTAGGAATCAATCTAGAGGTAGAAGGAGAGAATAAAATTGTTTTAGAAGACGTTCTTGTTGGTGACGTGTGGATTTGTTCCGGGCAGTCCAACATGGAATGGCAGGTTCTTCAGTCGCTCAACGGCAAACAGGAAATCGAGTCCGCTGATCACCCCGGGATTCGGCTGTTTGACGTTCCCGGTCACACGACCGCCGCGCTTCCACAGTCGCGAGGCGCGGGGGCGTGGCAAGTCTGTGCGCCTGAGACGGTTGGTACTTTTTCAGCAGTAGGATATTACTTTGGGCGGCAGTTGTTGAGCGAGACGAGTGTTCCGGTCGGATTGATTGGCACAAATTGGGGAGGAACTCGCATTGAACCTTGGACTCCGCCAATTGGTTTTCGCACTGTTGCCGAGCTTAAAGAGCTAGCGAACAAGGTCGATCAATTCGACCCGACAGTTCCCGTCGGAAGAGCTGTGTGGGAAACGTATTTAACCAATGTCGAAGCGTGGACGACCGCTGCACGCAAGGCGGTCCGAGCGAGTAGGGTTCCTCCCAAGCCTGTGCCAGTGCCCGGTTTTACTAGCGGAGGTGATCCCACTGCAATTTACAATTCGATGGTGCAGCCACTGATACCCTACGGTATCCGGGGGGCTATTTGGTACCAGGGCGAGTCTAACGGGGGTGAGGGCGTAGAATATTTCCATAAGATGCAAGCGCTGATCGGCGGCTGGCGACAGGTTTGGAAACAGGGCGATTTTCCACTCTATTTTTACTTTGTGCAGCTTGCTGATTACCTGCAACCTACCAACGATCCAGCGGGTGGCGACGGTTGGTCTCCGACTCGCCAAGCACAGTTTAAGGCGTTAGAGATCCCTCACACGGGCATGGCGGTCATTACGGATATTGGCACCGCTGGGGATGTTCATCCTCGCAACAAGCAAGACGTGGGAGCTCGGCTGGCTCGTTGGGCGCTGCGTGATGTTCACGGGCAAGCAATTGTGCCGAGCGGGCCGTTGTATCGGGCGTTCGAAGTCGAGGGTGATAAGATTCGCCTTCGTTTTGACCATGTGGGCAGTGGCTTGATGGTGGGACAAAAGGCGGGCCTTGCACCGACTCAGGAGGACTCTGAGGGAGAGCTCGCTCGGTTTGCTATTGCCGGTAGTGACAAAAAGTGGTCTTGGGCCATAGCGGTCATCGATGGTGGAACGGTCGTTGTTTCCTCGCCGGATGTGAAGGCTCCCGTAGCAGTTCGCTACGCGTATTCGATGAACCCAGCCGGCGCTAACTTGTATAATAAGGAAGGATTGCCAGCTTCCCCTTTCCGCACCGACCAGTGGAAGTAGCGGAAGTGCTTGGGCCATAGCATAAGCGTCCCCACTTGGGTAGCACGCCAGTTCGCCCCCGCAAGCGAGGACGCCTGAGTCACGTTGGGTGGGCCAATATCTGGTCGACTTTTTCGGCCAGACTCGCTATTCTGCTTAAACAGTCATAACTGGTTTTTCGGCAATCCAAACAGGAGGCTTGATTTCGTGCAGGCACTGATAAAACGATTCACAGTTACTCTGACGGTAGTCTTCTCTCTCATGGCTGCCGAATATTCCCACGCCAAGTCGCCCAAATTTGTCTCGATATTTGACGGCAAGACACTCAAAAGCTGGGACGGTAATCCGGCCTTCTGGAGTGTTGCTGATGGGGCTATCACCGGCAAAACGACCGCGGACAACCCGACAGCAGGAAACACGTTCATCATTTGGCGCGGCGGAGACGTGGCCGACTTCGAGCTCAAGCTGCAATATAAGATTGTGGGCGGCAACTCGGGGATCCAATACCGTAGTTTTGAAGTCGAGGATGCGCAGTGGGTGGTGGGAGGCTATCAGGCGGACTTCGAGGCGGGAGACACCTACTCCGGAATCCTTTACGGAGAGCGCTGGCGGGGCATTATGGCAAATCGCGGCCAAAGAATTGTGGTCGACCAAGACGGTAAATCAGAGTCTGGATTGGTGGGCAACTCGGCCGCAATCCAAAGGAATATCAAGAAGGAAGACTGGAACGATTACCACATCCTAGCCAAAGGCAACCGTATCATTCACGTGATCAACGGTGTGGTGACCTGCGAATTTATTGATCACGACAAGCATGTGCGGCCATCAGGTGTGCTGGCATTTCAGCTCCATGCCGGGCCGCCGATGACCGTGCAATTTCGCAACGTAGTGTATCGAGTGATTGCCCAGGATGAGAGTCTCCCTGAGATTAAGCCCAATACTTCTGGTATTGGGCCTTGATAAAGGCGAGGCCGTCACGAGCCAGCAGGGATTCGGTTTCGTACATCCGCCGCCAAATTTTGGTTGCTGCGACCAGTTCGGGTAGTGCTTGGCCGAAAGCCTCGATGGTCAGCCATCCGTCGTAGTTAATTTCTTTCAGCGCGCGAAACGTCTCGTCCCAGCGCACCGCACCCTGCCCCGGCGTGCTGCGGTCGTTCTCCGAGACATGAACATGGCAGAGTACGTCGGCACACTGGCGGATGGTTTCGGCGACGTCCTTTTCCTCGATATGGGCATGGAAGGTATCGTACATCATGCGGCAGTTAGGGTGATCGACCTCCCGAACGAAGCGGGCCGTATCGGCGTGGGCGTTGATCAGGTAGATTTCGAATCGGTTCAGCCCCTCAACTCCCAAAGTGACGCCGACATCGCCTGCATGTTCGGCAACCTGTTTCATGCTGTCGACGCCCCACTTCCATTCGGAGTCCGTGGGAGCTTCTCCGCTAAACGCACCTATGGCCGAATGGAACGGGCCCACCATATGCGTGGCACCCAGGTCACTGCAGCAGTCCAGGGTTCGCTTGTTGGCATCTACGCCTTTGGCCCGCGCGGCTGCATCGCAGCTGATTGGATTATCGTCTTCGTTGCGAACCGCAACGGCCGTGCGATCTAGCCCCAAGTCATCCAATCGCCGGCCCCAGGCGGTGTAATCGAGATCGGTATTGAACATCGGCACCTCCACGCCGTCGAATCCCATGGCCTTTAACGATTCGAGGACTGGCAGCAGCTCGTCGTCCAACTCGCCGGTCCAAAGCAACAGATTCATCCCAAATTTCATAATTCAAGCAGCGAAAAACTGCCTCCATCGGGTGGTTCTAGTGGAGCGACACCGGCGTCAGATTGTGGACCTGCAACTCCTCTTCATCCTCCACTATTCGAATTAGAACGTCCGCAGGTATATCGTGAAATATCTGGGTTTTTCCAGAGGTCGGCCAAAATATCTCTAGTTGTTGTACATTCTCAGCTTCCCCTATGCCAATGGTTTGCCTCAACGGATTGGCGCCAAAGCTTCCTCCGCTATTAACCGTGCGAAAAATCTGTGAGTCCCGGCCATCGATCGTGATCTTGATTTGGGCGCCGATCGCTGATCGATTGCTTTGTGTACCAATTAGCCGAACGGCGATCCAGTGATTTGCTGATCCAGGATTTTCGAAGAGGGCGTCGTTAAATCGATCGCCGGGATAGGCGCCGCCCAATTGCGCGTACACATCCTGATCGCCGTCATTGTCCAAGTCGGCAAAGGCGATTCCGTGGCCCTTTTGAAGGTGCCCGAAACCTCCACTGAAGGTGACGTCCGCAAATCGCTCGCCTCCTTGATTGTGGTACATCACGTTGGGCATTAACGCTTCGTAGTCCGGATAGCCAGTGCCCAGGTAGAAATCCAGATATCCGTCGTTGTCCAGGTCTCCGAAATTCACCCCCATTGGCAAAACGTGCTGTTCAAGATTTGCTTGCCGGGCGACATTACGGAAACGCCCCGTTCCGTTGCCCTGGTAAAGGTGTGCTGTTTCGCCAGTAAGCGACACCCCCATGTAGCTATTCACGACGTTGGCCAACGATTCTGAGACTCCAAGGTTTGTGGCTACATAGATGTCAAGATGGCCATCGTTGTTGTAGTCCCAAAACCAGGTTGGGAAGCTTGCCTTGGGTAGCGCTACGCCTGCCTCTTCGGCCACGTCGACAAATGTTCCATCACCCTGGTTGTGATAAAGACGGTTCAGGCCCAGCATATTCGAAACGTATAAATCTGGGAATCTATCGCGGTCGTAGTCACCCCACGAAACTCCTTTGGCAAACCGCATGTTCTCAACCCCGGCCGATGCGGCGACATCGGTAAAGGTTCCATCGCCATTGTTGTGAAATAGTTGGCTGGGAGCTTGTACGCCGCTGTAGTGTTCATTGCCGATGTAAAGGTCCAGGTGCCCGTCGTTGTCGTAGTCGGCCCACGCGCCAGTTTGTGTCGGATACGACTTTGACTCCAACCCCGCTGCGAACGTTACATCTGAGAAAGTCCCATCGCCATTATTTCGCAGAAGCGAGTTGGGATGTCGGCCTAATTCTCCGCACCAGCCACCGCGAAGCACGAAAATATCGACATGTCCGTCGTTATTGTAGTCGGCTTGTTCCATGTTAATGCCGCCGAGTATCCCCGTTAATTGAGCCTCTTCGGTGGCATCGCTAAAGGAGCCGTTTCCATTGCTCAGAAAACAACGCATTTGCCCGGTGGGGTCGTATGTGGATGCTATGATATCCAGGTGCAAATCACCGTTGAAGTCGTCGACAATAACGCCACCTAGTAGGTTAAACGTTTCAAGGTGCATCTTGGGAGCCACATTGACAAACCGTGGCCAGGCCTCGTCGGACTTGAATACGTCGGGAGGGATGCGATATTTGTGAGGCACATTATGCGGATAGCCCTCGATCGTCATGTGCGCCAGATTTAGCAGCCACTTTGCCTTCAACCAAAGCGGTGATGTTGTGGGTGCATTTGCAAGGACTTCTTCAAAAAACCGAATGGCTTGCTCGGAACCCTGTCGCCGTCGGTGGATCCCCTCGCCGCGGATTGGCATGATGCAGCTGTCAGCCGTATTTTGAGCGCAACAATTTTGCGACTCTCCCAGTCGCAGGTAGGCAAGTGCCAACCGGTAACGGAGTTCGTTCTCTGCCTCTAGCGGAATCTTTCCAGATAGTTTCGGTAGCAGTTCGTAAGCCTTGGTGAGCGTATCAATCGTGTCTGCCTCGCTGCCTTGTTTTGCTTCCTCTCGTGCTAATCGAACATATCCGATGAGCCACTGCGTGAAGTTCGTCTGTGGCCCCATGGCAGCCAGGCGGTTCCTCCAAGTCTCAACGTTTTTGGATCCCATCCAAGGATGCTCGGTTGGGGCCTTGTCTGCGATCTGCCGCAATCGCATTAGCATCTTGGTGTGGGTGGCAGGCTGAACCCGCGGCTCTTTAGAGGATGATGCCGAAGCCACTTCTGCTGAATTTGTTCGCAAGGTCTCATCAGAACCTTGCTGGCAGCCCATGCCCGCCAAGAGCCCGATCGCAAAGAGCACGATGGCCCAGTGACCACGCGGCGGTTGACAATTCATGACGGACGAATGTTTTTTAATCACGTGACAAACCAACAAGTTGGCAAGACCTTATTGACCAGCGTCGCAAAAACTATTTTGCTTGGGCGTAACAGTGTAATGGCCTCAAGGCCAATTTGCACTATGCGTGCAGCAGACTACCAGACCGGTCACTGTCTGTATGTCAAATCTCGACCTGCCACGCGAGTGGCTCTTTGGCGTGGAGCGGGTTGCTGCGGCCTGTACGTCTGGCAAGCCATAGGTTAGTTTAACCGGCTCTAATTCATATCGCCATTTTTGATAAGGACAAACATGCAATGTCGAGAAAAAACTGGGACAGTTTGACTCGCCTTCTCCAATTAAATCTGAAAAACAGCTTGCTAGATACTGGCATGCGTGAAGTCAGAGCGGCATTTATTCGCACAGCTGCCTTAGCGGCGATTGTCTTTTTCATGCCCTTGTACGCAGCGATGGCGGTTACCGACCAAAGCGAAACGGCTGAACGAAAAGAGTCCTTTATGCAGCCGGCGACGGTGTTTGAGGTAGAGCTCGAAGCTAGTGGCAACGCTGGCGCTGTGAGAGTTGGTGGGATGCGCCGGGTCAGGGAACGCATCGGTTTCGACTTCGATTGGTATTTTCTAAAAGGGGACCTTTGGAATCACCGTACAGTGGGGCATACGGCGGCCAAGCGGTGGCGATTGGTTCAGGTGCCGCATGACTGGAGCACGGAGTACCCGCTCGCCGAATCGAATGCCAGCGGACCTGGCGGGGGATTTGCTGAAACCGGACTCGGGTGGTACCGCAAGCTATTTGTGCTGCCGGAGTTTTGCCGAGGCAAAAGAATCGAGATCGAGTTCGGCGGTATTTCGACAAACTCACAAGTATGGATTAACGACCAATACCTCGGCCGTCGGCCGAATGGATACGTGTCGTTTAAGTACGACTTGACAGAGCATCTCACCTACGGAGAAGGCCAGCCCAATCTACTTGCGGTCCGGGTCAATAACTCGGCTCAGCCCAACAGCCGCTGGTACACCGGAAGCGGCATCTATCGGCACGTTTGGCTCACGATCACTGATAAGTGCTATCTGGACCCCTGGGAAACATTTATCACCACGCCTATTGCTACGAAAGATAAAGCTGAAATTATTACGAAGACGATCGTGTTCAATGAAACAGAGGCCGAGCGGAATGTGCAGCTCAGAACAACCGTGCTGGACAAGTCTGGAGAAGAAGTAGCCTCTTCAACAGGCGCGATGCAGCTGGTCAAAATCGGCCAGACGGAGTTCTCGCAACGGATGGAGCTGGCCAGTCCCCATCTCTGGTCTGTAGACGACCCGTATCTTTACGTGGTTCGCAACGAGATCATCGAGGATGGTGATGTTATCGATGCGTTGGATACGAATATTGGCGTTCGAGTTTTGGATTTTGATGTCGATACGGGATTTTCTCTCAACGGCCGCCCGATGAAACTTAAAGGCGTGAACCTTCATCACGACGCAGGTTGTGTTGGTGTGGCAGTTCCCGATCGGGTGGCCGAGCGCAGGCTGGAAGTGATTAAATCGCTTGGCTGCAATGCCGTACGCCTCGTGAAGCCGCGCAGCGGCGCGCTAATGGATATTTGTGACCGGATTGGTCTCATGGTGTACGACGAAGGTTATCTTGATGAGTGGGAATACCCGCGCGATGAGGGGGGCTACCACTACCACCGTCACTTTAAGCGTTGGGCTCAGGCCGACATGCGCGATACGGTCAAGCGCAATAGGAATCATCCATCGGTCATTCTCTGGAGTGTGGGTAACGAACTGGGGGACAATGTTCATAAGGGCAAAGGCAAGCAAAATCTTGAAATGCTTGTCAGTACGGTCAATCAGCATGACGGAACGCGTCCGGTCACTATCAGCGGCGGCAGCTACCACGAACTTTTAGACGTGGCAGATTTTCATTACGGTGGGTTCCTGCATTTCGCCCAGCAACCCAAGCGGGACAAGCCTATTTTTGGTGGCGAAACATCCCACTATGGCGATCCGTATTTCTACGCTAACGGGCACGCGCACATTATTGGGCAGTTCCTTTGGGCGGGCGCCGATTATCTAGGGGAGACGGGCGTGGGTTCGATCGATCATTCGTGGTGGCCCAGTCATGCGACCCATGTCGGACTCCTTGATTTATGCAGCTTTAAAAAACCCAGGGCCTATCATCGCCAAGCGCTATGGTCAGACGAGCCGGTGGTCTACCTAGTCTGCGAAACACAGAATTGGGCAAAACGGCCGATGGCTTTTTGGGGTTGGCCTCAGGTTGCTTCGCATTGGAACTGGGAGTCTGAGTCTGAAGAGCTTAATGTCCGAAGTTATACCAATTGCGATAGCGTGGAGCTTTTTCTCAATGGTGTATCCTTGGGCGAGCAGCGTCCCAGCGGAGACAAGAGCGACTATTCCCTGCGACAGACAAGCGGGCCGGACATGCCGCGGCTAATCATTGACAAGCCGCTTTGGAAGGTTGATTTTCGAGCAGGAGTGATCAGGGCGGTGGGCAAAAACGGTGGCAAGGTGGTTGCCACCCACCAGTTGGCTACCGCTGGTAAGCCGTCAAAGATACGCCTTACACCGGACCGAAGCACCATTGCTGCCGATGGCAGCGATGTCTGTCATGTGGTGGTTGAAGTTCTGGATGATAAGGGCACGCTTGTGCCCAGTGCCCAGAACCTGGTGAGCTACAAAATCAGCGGAAACGGTAAGATCATAGGAATTGGCAACGGCAATCAGCAATCTCTCGAATCGACTAGGTCAAATTTTCGCAAGGTCTACAAAGGCAGGAGTCTGGTCATCGTCCAGTCGCGCCGTCAGGCAGGCCAAATCAGCTTGGTAGCAACCACAGCCGGGTTGGCCGAGGCCAAAATTGAGATCGACTCAGAAGAAGGTTATAAGCGGAAATGAATCAGATTTCTGCGAGCCGCTGATCCGCGTCGCCAAACTTATCAAGATGCACGCCCATTTTGTCCATCATGCTCAAGTAAAGCCGGCACATCTGGCGGTTAGTGTCTTCGAAGTAGTCGAGGTTTTGACCGCCTTGGATCTGGCCGCCCGCACTACCTAGCACGACCACCGGCAATCGCGATGCGTCGTGCGAACCGGTGAGCATGCTAGAGCAAAGCATGAGCATCGAGTTGTCCAGCAACGTGCGATCACCTTCTTGAATCGCATCGAGTTGGCGGGCAATGTAGGCGACTTGTTCCAGGAAGAACTGGTTGACCTTCAGCCAGTCGTCCGTCTCACCATGGGAGAGCAGGTGATGGATCATGTAGTCGACGCCCAGGTGCGGAAAGCGGAGCGTGCCGTGATCGTTGTTTAGCTTAAGCGTGCAAACCCGTGTGGTGTCGGTTTGAAAGGCCAGTACCAAAATGTCGCTCATCAGCCGCATGTGCTCGACGATGTCCTGGGGAAAACCGTCGTGGGGCCGGGGCATCTGGGGCTCGGTCGTGGTGGGACGCCAGCCTTGTAATTCGCCCCGCATGCCGGCACGTTCGATTCGCTGCTCAACCTCGCGGACTGAGTTCAAGTATTCGTCAAGCTTCTGCCGATCCAAGCGGCTAATGTCACGGCGGATGTCTGTGGCGTCTTCTAAGACGGCATCCAGTATGCTTTGATCACCTAGTTGGGTGGTGTCTTTGAATAATTGGTCAAATGCGAGGGCAGGATACACCTCAAGCGGTGTTGGCGTTGTGGGGCTGCTCCACGAAATGTGTGAGCTGTAAAGCATTGAATAGTTTTTGTGCACAGACGGATTCGACTTTTCGCATCCGAGCACCAGGCTGGGTAGTTTAGTCTGATGCCCAATCCGCTGCGCGACAACTTGGTCTAGGCTTGTGCCAGACCGGATCGTGCCTCCCGAGGAAAGCGGAGCTCCTGACAATAAATTGCCTGTTTGGGAACTGTGGATGTTGCCCTTGAGTGCCTCGGCGTTATACAGTCCGCGGACAAACACCATGCGGTCCCGAAAATCGGTAAGCGGTGTCAGGACCTTGCCAAGTTCCATGGACTCGCCCTGGCCTTTGGCATACCACTCCTTCGCATGAAAGCCACAGCCGGCAAACAAAATTGCCATGCGGGTCGGCGCTTGACTGGCCGGCTCTTTAGAAGAAGCCGCATCGCCCCAGACGCAGGTAGATTCCATCCATGGCAGGGCCATCGAAACACCCAGACCTCGGAGCATCGTCCGGCGGCTAAGTCGGTAGTTGTTCATTGCATTTGCAAAGAAAGGTTGACTCGACCAGTATCATAACAGTTTCTTGTTCTGAGCCGATGGCACTCAGGCCTTAGGCCCAATGCCACTCTATTCCACGGTTTCCGTAAAGTCTACTCACCACCATACTGTCTGCCACGAATCTGGCGAAACTGTGGGCTTTTGACGATCTCCTCCATCGCTACGCTAAATCGGTAGTTGCTTTGCGCAAGTTTTTCCTCGATCGCAAGCAAAAGTGGCTCGTCTGATAATTGTATTTCGCGGGCGAGCGCGTATCCTAACAGTTTTTTGCAGAACTGGTGTACGACATCAATCCGCCGGTTGCTCGCCAAGTAGTCGCGCAAGCCTTCGATTCCCTCAATCGTTTTGCCCTCGAAAAGTGTTGTCTTGGTGTCGGCGGATTCATGTCGCAGTCGCCCGATCGCATCGTATTGCTCCAATGCAAAACCATACGGATCGATACGCAAATGGCACTTGGCACACTCGGGTGCTGAGGTATGTTGCTCGGTCAATTTCCGCGCGGTTAAGTCGCCGGGAACCTGTTCGGGCAATTGGGGGACATCGGCCGGCGGACGGGGAAGGCGCTCGCCGAGCAAGGTCTCCGACACCCAGTTGCCGCGTAGAATTGGGCTGGTCCGCGACGCACCCGACAGGCTTGCCAGTACCGAGGCCATCCCGAGCACGCCGCCACGCCCATAATCGCGCACACCGCGAACCTTGCGCCAGGCGTCGCCAGTTATTCCGTCTATACCATAATAGTCCGCCAGAGATTCATTCAAAAACGTGTGGTTGGCTTCGATCAAATCGAGTATGGAGCCATCGTTACGAAACATGTCTTCGAAAAACCGCACTGACTCTTCGTACATGAGACCGCGCATGGCGGAAAACTGTGGATAGAGTTTTTCGTTTTTTTCGTCATTTTGGTCGTAGTCGCGGATGTGTAACATTTGGCACGCAAAGTGAATTGCCATGCGGCGCATGCGCCCTTTGGTACGCATGCGAGTGGCTTGCGCTAGTAGTGTCGGCTCGCTGAGTAGATCGCCACTATCGGCCGCGCGTCGCAGCTCGTCGTCCGGCATCGACGACCACAGAAAATAGCTAAGCCGACTGGCCAGTTCGGTACTCGAAACAGGCGTCGCCGCTTCGCCAGGCCCTGCTCGTTCAAGTCGGTAGAGGAAAGCGGGGGCTGTTAGCACCCGGGCAATCATCAGGCGAACCGACTCCTCATGGGAAATCTCGCTGGCGCGGAGTTGCTGATATATATTCCGCAATTGCTGTTGCTCACCTGTGGTAAGCGCCCGGCGCCAAGCGCGCTGGGCCAAATTTACGACCGCATCGACGTGTCGCGGCTCGGTGTCACGTAGCCGTTGGCGAAATGCCTCGGCCCGCTTACTGGCGGGTTCGACCAGGGTCTTGAGCGTTTCTATCCACTCGGGCCTGTCCTGTGTGGCGAACTCGCGGAGCTGTTCGAGCGCCACCACGTAGGTTAGCGGTTCTTGGCTCACGTACAATAATTGCTCCCACAGTCGATCCAGCTCTGCGCTCTCCGCGTCGTTGAGCATCAGTCGTTTTAGGTGCTCGTCCTGCCGATAAAAAAGCGTCAGTGTCACAACCTCGTCAACGGGCACGATCGGTGCGTAACAAAGGGCCGGGGGAAACAAGTCAAGAAACTCGTTAAGTGTCGCCGCCACGTCGCGATGAGCTTGTCCATCTTTGATCGCGATAAAGGGAGCTTCTGCGACGATCTCGCTGACCTCCGGCTGATGCATCCTTGGCTTGCGGGTTGCCACCTTTAAGTGGGCGCTCACTCGGGGTGACATAACTTGCCCAGTGACTACGAGGGTGCGTCCGGCAGCAAGCTGGCTCTCTACGCTCAGCTTCGTCGTTTCGCCCAGCGGAGCGACGAGGTCTACCGAATCGATGTTCGCCAGAGGCGGTGCATCGTTGCCGCCTGGCGGCTGGCCGAAACGCGGATCGGGATCGACATCGGCGAGAAGCCCGGGGACGTCGATTTCCATTTCTAGGTTGTACAATTGGTGGTACAAAAGGCTATCCGCTGAGTTGGCCACCTCGGGACGCGGACCTACGGCAAGCGCCTGCACGCGACGCGCCAGTTGCGAGCGTCGCCGATCGTCAGTTTCGGTCTGCCACTGGCCAAGAACGGACGTAGCAGGGATTTCGGCTATGTGAAGATGGTCGACCAATTGTTTATCAACGGGTCGTCGGCAGAAGTGCCACACGTCGCTATTGCCGTGAGCGTCGACATGCGGGTTGCCCTGGAGAATGTCGGCAGAGACATCCTCCGCGAGGTCCCAAACGGGCCGCGCACCGTCGAGCTGGCGGACGACTAGATTGAAGTGTGCCAGGTCGCAAATATGATTGCCGTCGCGTGGGCCGAGTACAAAGGATACCACGTCGCCTTTGCGAACTGCGATCGTTGTTGGCGCCATCGAGGCTCTCCCCGCCACCTCGCATACGCCTCGCGCCAGGTGCCGCGTGCCGCGCCGGCTACAAAATTCGACGACCCACTCTTGGCCGTTGCCGCAAGCGTGTGCATCGGCGACAGTTGCCTCGACGTTGACGATTCCTTCGATGGGACTCTGCCAGGCGGCGACTGCCGCCAACGTGGGCGAAGGGTGGGCGACTACCGAGCGCCCTGGCGCGTTGCCCGGAATACTAAAGGCGTTCTCCGACGAGTTGGCGACAATCAGTGGCGTTTGGGCGGTGCCCCAACCGGCAAGCGCTTTGTTGCCCAGGTGATCGGGCATCTTTTCGGTGAAATGCCCAGTAACCTCAACCTCACGCAGTTCCGGAATCGTAAGATATTCCAGCCAAACCCGTAGCATCCCTTCATCGAGGTCGTGCTGTTTTGCCAGATCGCTGATGTTTGCTTTTGGCGTGGCCTGGGCCGCCGCGGCGAGGTATGCCGCGGTCTTCGAAAGAATCACCTGGTGCTGCTGCTGGATACTCGTCTGCAAACCGGCCACGTCGCGAAGGGGGATGGGTGGACCGTCACCGCCGACAAGTCGAGCATTTTTCCAAATGACAAGATGTTCGCCCGTCGAGTTTAGGTTGTGCGAAACTTGGTTCGCTTCGAGGGCTGCCAGATACACCACCACCTCTTGTTTTCCATCAGTCGGTGGGACCAGCCTGAGGCGGAACTCCTGTTCGGCGACTAGTGGAAACTTTGTCTCCAGCCAATCGCTCGCACTATGTTCTGCACCAACATGGCCGATCGAATTGAATTTCCAAAACAGGTTCTGCAAGCTGCTGATTTCGTCAAGCAGCTCTTTCAGATGTTCAGCCTTGGCGCTGCGCCAGGCGGCGCGAATAGGTCCCAGTAACAACGACTCGTTGGCACGCCTGCCTTGGCCGAGGGTCCGCCACAAAAGGCCGAGGTACTTGGGATTCAAACCATGCGATTTGGCAACCCCAGGAATCGTTGTCCGGCCGCTGCTAAGCGCGTCGCGCTCGACGACGGTTGCCGACAAGTACTTTTCCAGGGGCAAGCGGCCCCCTTGATCGGTTTCGATTGCCAGCCCATCCCAAACGGCCTTGCGGTTGCTGCCTGCAACCGTCCACTTTGCGTAAATCTCCTGAATGTCTGCTAACAGCTCGTCCGTCCAGTCGCGCTGGCTCGTGAACGGTGAGAAGCGAATACCATCAGGAACCAGGACGGCGTGTTCCGAAACTTGTTTGGCAGCGGCAAGAAATTTTTGTACGAGCGAGGGCGACATGGCTAGCGACGCGCCCGTATTGGTGAAGCCTTCGCCGGCCCCGCCATCGACTGGGAATTCGCGTGTTGGGTTGAGCGACTTCACTCCGGTAAGGTCTCGCACCGTGTAGGTGTACTCAGCGTTACTAAGCCGCCGCAACACGACCGGACCGGGGTCGCCCGCGAATGCGCGCGCTTCGGCCATCAGAAATGAATGCAGCCAATTTTCGAGTTGCGTGCGCTCGTCCTCGGTGGGTTGCTCGCTGCCGGTGGGAGGCATTTGGCGACTCTTTAGCATCGCTGCAGCCTTCTGCCAAACATTTGTTTGCCGTCGCATGTCTTCTAGCGACTTAAACGCCTGCAGGTTAATTTCAGCCTCCGCCTCGGCGCCGCTGTGGCAGTCGTGGCAATATTTCTCAACCAGCGGTGCAATATTGCGGGCGAACCGTTGATCGAGCGCAGCGCGAATGGCATCGTCTTGGGCCACGGCCTGCGGCGCGAGAACAGACAATGCAATTAACATCACTACAACAGCAGGGTGGACGTACAGTCGAGGAAGTTTAGGTTGCATAAGGTTCTACCGAAATCAGCGTCACCAAAGGCTCGCGCCGGTCTGAGCTTGCAGCTCGGCCACAACGCCGATCAGCGGATCCGATCAACGATTGGCATTCCGTGCCCTGACTTATCGGGCTGGGAGCCATCGAACTACAAATGGCTCTAAAACAGGCCTGTAGTTGGTTTAGAAAATAGTGAATGCTATAATAATTCCTGCTTAATTCCTGCTTAATTCCTGCTTAATTCCTGCTTAATGCAATACACAATGTCGCACACCAGGGGATGGCTAGAAAGTCTGCTAAACCAATGACTACATTTTTGAGAAAACGAGGCCGGGCAGCAACGTCGGCTTTTACTTTGGTCGAGCTGCTAGTGGTGATCGCGATCATTGGCGTCTTGGTCGCGCTACTGCTGCCGGCCGTCCAGGCGGCGCGCGAGGCGGCCCGTCGGACTACGTGCACTAATAACGTCAAACAGATCGGGCTGGGATTGCATCTGCGCTATTCGGCCCACCAGCAGTTTCCACCCGGCAGTTCTACCGATGAGGGTGGAACTGCTTCCAGGGGGCCCTCCGTTCCCATGTCTGCGTCTTGGATTTCGTTTGTCCTCCCCTACATCGAGCAACTGGGGCTGGAAAATGCGATCGATTGGAGCCTCTATCACTTTAACTGGCCGCCCGGTCCCGGCAACAACGCGGGACACAACGTTCTTCACCTTAGCATCCCGCTCTTTCAGTGCCCGTCGGACATCCAGCCCGAACCCGCGCGGTGGGGAGATGTGGAACACCAAACCTACGCTCGGGGCAATTACCTGGGCAACAATGGGATCGGGCCCATGAGGGAATGGCATTGGGGGCCTGGCCACCGATCTCGCTGGAAGCGCGAGGGGGGGCAAGAGGCAGCAGGCGTCTTCTTCATTAATAGTTGGCTTTCGATGGCCGAAATTCCTGATGGCACTTCCAAGACGGCGATGGTCAGCGAGATTGTCACGACCAACGCACGCTCGGAGGATAATAAATATATGGACGGCCGCGGCATCATGCACTATCCGGAGGGCCCTCTCTACCAACACAATCATTCTCCCAACAGTATGGTACCCGACGAGATTCGTACTTCCTGGTGCGTGACGACGCCCGAGGCCCCCTGCATAGGAACGTTCCCCTCCTGGAATACTCGGAAGCTCGTCGTGACGGCCCGCAGTAATCATGGTGGCGGTGTCAATCTGCTGCTGGCTGACGGCAGCGTGCGCTTTGTTTCTGAATCGATTAGCTTGAATATTTGGCACGCGCTCTCCACCCCGGAGGCGGTGGCCGGCGAAAGCTTGGTTGGTGACTTCTAATCAGATGGTTCGATTTAAAATCTATATTTTTGCCTGCGTTTGGTTTGCCGCCTCTATGGTGGGCAGGGCTGACGATGCGCCAAACGAGGTGGAGCACGGGCGGCCCGACGCCGTAGATTTTGATCGGTATATTCTACCGATCCTAGCGAGCAAGTGCTTCGCCTGCCACGGACCGGATGGAGAGGCGCGCGAGGCGGAGTTGCGCCTCGATTCGTTCGCCTCTGCGTCGGCAAGGCTGGAGTCGGGCGAAGGGCGGGCCGTGGTGCCGGGCGACCTGGACGCCAGCGTCCTCTGGCAGCGGATTGTCGCGGAGGATAAAGACCAGCGGATGCCGCCCTTGGACAGCAACCGGCAGCTAACTTCAGCAGAGATCAAACGACTTGGTGAGTGGATCGAAAGCGGGGCCGAGTATCAGCAGCATTGGGCGTTTCGTCCCATTCGGCGACCCAAGGTTCCTGCTGCAGACAGTCCCTGGATCCGTAACCCCATCGACCAGTTTATTTTTTTGCGGCTGGAGCGGGAAGCACTTGCGCCCGCGCCGGTCGCCGCACCCACGACGCTGATGCGCCGCGTCAGTTTTGACCTCACGGGTCTGCCGCCGTCGTACGAACTCGTCGAGAACCTAGCAGCAGATCCCAGCCCAAAAAACTACGATCGCAAGGTCGAGCAGCTGTTGGCCTCACCCCATTACGGCGAGCGGATGGCCGTGCGCTGGCTTGATCTGGTGCGTTACGCCGACACGGTGGGCTATCACGGCGATCTGTCGGTCAGCGTTTCACCATTTCGCGACTACGTGATTCGCGTCTTTAACGAGAATATGCCCTTCGACCAGTTCACGCGGGAACAGCTGGCAGGGGATCTGTTGGCGGCCGAGGAAGGTGTCGACTCCACCGAAGCACTGCGGTTGCAAGTCGCCTCTGGCTATAACCGGTTGGGAATGATGAGCGCCAACATAGTGCCGCCAAAAGTGAATCTGACCAAGTACGCGGCAGAAAGGGTGCGGAACGTGTCGCTGGTGTGGATGGGAGCCACGGTCGGCTGCGCCGAATGCCATGATCACAAGTTTGATCCCTACACGGCGGAGGACTTTTATTCGCTGGCCAGTTTTTTTGCGGACATTAAAGAGAAAGGTGTGTACAAGCCTGGCGGGGGGGTCGTTGGGCAGCCGTTTTCGTTCGGCGACTGGGGCCCGTCGATTCAGGTGCCAACACCCCACGAGGAGGCGGCATTAAAGCGACTCGACAAGGAAATTGACAGCATCAAGGATTCTTCGGAAGCCAATGTGAACGAGCGTTTGGAAGGGCTCTCCGCCGAGCGCGAAGCGGTCGCCAAGAGCGTGACCAAAACCAATGTGACTGTGGCGGTCGAACCTCGGGAGATGCGGGTTCTGGCTCGCGGAAACTGGCAGGATACCAGCGGTAATATTGTCGCACCCGCGATCCCACGTTATTTCGGCGTGCTCGACGTGCCAGGCCGAGCCACACGCCTGGATCTCGCCGATTGGTTGGTGTCTCGCGATAATCCGCTGACGGCAAGAGTGGCCATGAATCGGCTTTGGCATATGTTCTTTGGACGTGGGCTGTCCGCATCTCTGGCCGACCTTGGCCAACAAGCCGAGGCCCCGTCGCATCCGGCGCTGCTCGACTGGCTTGCGGCAGAGCTAGTCGAGAGCGGCTGGGACGTGAAGCATATGATTCGGCTGATCGTTACCTCGGCGACCTACTGTCAGTCTTCGATTTCCGACGAGGCCCAGCGCGGGCGCGACCCTTACAACGCCCTTCTTTCGCGCCAGGGCCAGTTTCGTCTGGATGCCGAATTTGTGCGGGACAACGCGCTGGCGGTAAGCGGTTTGCTAGTCAGAAAGTTGGGCGGCCGCAGCGTCTTTCCTTACCAGCCGGCCGGCTATTACAGGCATCTCAATTTTCCCGTGCGCACCTATCCTACCAGCGAGGGCGAGGATCTTTGGCGACGCACGTTGTACACGCATTGGCAGCGTCTGTACCTTCACCCTTCGTTGATGGCATTTGACGCGCCGGCGCGCGAAGAGTGTACGGTTGAGCGATCACGATCCAACACACCGCTCGCGTCGCTGGTACTCATGAACGATCCAATCTATGTCGAGGCCGCCCGGCGGTTTGCCGAGCGCATTCTGCAAGATGGGCCGCCCGAGTCGGCCGGCCGCATCGCTTACGCCTACCGGCAGGCCCTCGGCCGGGAGCCGCGAGGGCAGGAGCTGGAGGTACTCGCTGCGCTCGAACAAGAGTATCTCAGCCAATTTCGTGACGATCCGGATGCGGCGAGCGAGCTCGTCGCGGTCGGGGTCACACCGGTGACTGCCGAGTTGGACACCGCCGAACTGGCGGCCTGGACTGGTTTGGTGCGGGTGATCTTTAACTCCCACGAGTTCATTACCAGGTATTAGCAGTAAACAAAGCTAGTAACGGAATAAAGTTTTTCAGTGTGATAACAGGGGCGATTCCTTTGGGCCACCACTTCAACCAAACAACCAGTCACCAGTTGCAGCTACTGCGGCGCTCCTTCCTGGCGCGGGGCACCGCCTCAGTGGGGGCGATGGCGCTGGGATCGCTGCTGGGGCGAAATGCGGTGGCCGCTGAGGATTCGGCGCCACCCCTAGATGAGGCGCTGCCAAGGTGGCGGGGTGTAGTTCGCCCTTTGCACATTCCGGCAAAAGCCAAGCGAGTGATTCATCTTTACATGGCGGGCGGGCCGTCCCATCTGGAAACGTTTGACTACAAACCGAAGTTGGGCGAGATGGACGGCCAACCGATGCCCGAGTCGTTCACCAAGGGGCAACAATTGTCACAGTTGCTCGGCCAGCGCCTGTTGTGCCTGGCCCCGCAGTGGCCCTTTGCCCAGTGGGGGGAGTCGCGGCAATGGATCAGCAAATTATTTCCTCATCTCGGGAGACTGGCGGACCAACTGTCGGTCATCCGCTCTATGCAGTCGGAGCAGATTAACCACGATCCGGCACATACCATGTGCAACACGGGCAACGCTTTGCCAGGCCGACCATCGATGGGCGCGTGGCTCAACTATGGTCTGGGCGATTCTGCCCAGCAGTTGCCCGACTACGTTGTCTTGACTTCAGTTGGAAAGGGGGGCCAGGCACAACCTATCGCGTCTCGTCATTGGGGTGCCGGGTTCCTGCCCTCACGTTTTCAAGGGGTCGAATTTCGCGCTGAAGGCGATCCGGTGCTCTACTTGGGCTCCCCGCCTGGCGTTAATCGGTTTCGCCAGCGGCAGGCAATCGATGCGATTGCGAGGCTCGACCGCTTGCATCACGAAGTTTATGACGATCCGGAAACGCTCAATCGGATCGCCCAGTATGAATTGGCCTACCGCATGCAGATGAGCGTGCCCGGGCTGATGGACTTTTCCGACGAATCTCGGCACACGCTTAATCTTTACGGCACCCAGGGCGCAGACGGCACCTATGCCGCCAATTGCCTGATGGCCCGCCGGCTCGCTGAGCGCGACGTGCGCTTCATTCAGGTTTTTCATCGCGCGTGGGATCACCACGGTGGGGTGAAACGCTCGATGGAGATTACCGCGCGGGAAGTGGATCAGGCGACCGCGGCACTGGTCGAAGATCTTCAAAGTCGTGGGATGCTTGAGGAGACCCTGATTGTGTTTGGCGGCGAGTTTGGACGCAGTCCGATGTCGCAAGGCGATTTTGGTCGCGACCACCACATGCTTGGATTTTCCTACATGCTTTGTGGAGGGGGCGTTCGCGGCGGCGTGAGCCATGGCGCCACCGACGAGCTTGGATATAAGGCCGTGGAAAACACAACCCACATTCGCGACCTCCATGCCACCATCCTGCACCTGATGGGCGTAGATCACCACCGCCTGACCGTCAAATTTCAGGGCCTCGACCAGCGTCTGACCGGCGTCGAGCCGGCACGGGTGGTTCAAGAGATATTGGCCTGAAAGCTTTCCCGCATTTATCCACATGTAAGGACACGGTTCGCCCTAGCGCGCAATTTATACCAAAGTGTAAAGAAACCCACTAAGTGACGCCAAAAACGACGATTTGCGAGCCAGCTTTAACAGCCACTTGAAGCAAAAAAAGTGAAATAGATATGGCCACCTGACCACCCAATGTTCGATACGCTAGTACATCTGCCCCACTTGACCGCTGAACCGGACCCAGGTGCGATTTGGGGTGCCAATCCCTGACACGTGCGACCGGATACAGCAACAACGTGTCCAGAATCGCAACTCCTCAGAGGCGTAGTTTTAGTCTATAATTGTGGGCGCCTCTTGCGTGGTGAGCGATCGGATGGGCAATAGCTTTAAGTGTTTTGTGTAGTTCAGGCTGTTTTTTTTTGGGGGGGGGTATGTATTTGCAGTTTTTGCGCAGCCCATATCACCGCGCGGCAAATGCTCGTGGTTTCACTCTAGTCGAACTATTGGTCGTAATTGCCATCATCGGCGTGCTGGTCGCCCTGCTGCTGCCAGCCGTGCAAGCGGCCCGCGCCTCGGCCCGACTCCTTCAGTGCAAGAACAAAATCCGTCAGTTGGGTGTGGCGATTCACAATCTCGAATCAGCCAATGGTGTTCTTCCGCCACTTTGCGCACAAAACCAAGTGGCGGAGATCACAGTGCCTGGCCCCTATCAGGGTGTCTACGGGTTTACGGTGTTTAACTGGATGTTGCCGTACCTTGAAAACCAACGGCTATACGATCTTTGCGTGGAGCGAACAAACGCGGTGGAAGGTTTTCGCTTCTCCGCGCTTACTGTTGATGACGCGCCCAATGCCGTCGCGGTACCCGGATATATCTGTCCTGACGAACCTAACCCAATGGGCCAGAAAGCGTGGGGGCGGGGCGTGCGAGACGGTATCGGCGGCCCTACCAATTGGGGCACTGGCAGCTACGCGGCAAACTATTTCGTGTTTGGAGATGTAGAAGCGGTTCACCCGCGCACTGGTAGAATGGGCAATGTCGAGGGTAATAACAAGTGGGCTTCTATTGTAGACGGCACTTCCAATACGGTCATGTTTGGTGAGCGGTACGCCAACTGTACAAACGCCGGTGAGGGTCGGAGTCTCTACACCGTGTTGTGGAGTGACGCCACAAGCATGTGGAGACCCGTTTTTTGTCTCAACAATATAAGCCGTGACACCATTGGCGAAGGCTTTAATAAGGGTACTCCAGAGGACGGTTCCTACCTGCCTGGTCACCCGCCGTGTGCTAAGTTTCAAGTGCAGCCGCATTGGGAGGAATCCTGTGACACCAGTCGGGCCCAATCGCCCCATGCGGGCGGTATGAATGTCTGTTTGGCAGACGCCAGCGTCCGTTTTGTGAGCGGCGACATTGACGAAAACGTGTGGGCCCTGGTGTGCGATAAAAGCGACGAACAAGTAATAGGAGGAGACTGGTAGTGCCGCGTGCCTGCCAGTACCCGCATCTATTAAGAAAAAGAGCTTGGTTAAAGTTCTTGCCAACCCAATTTTATAAGCAAGTCGAAAGGCGGGAATGTGTTAAGGTGTAGATTTATTCAGCGTTGTCCGTTGTTTGGCCGTGGTTTTACTCTAGTCGAACTATTGGTCGTAATTGCCATCATCGGCGTGCTGGTCGCCCTGCTGCTGCCAGCCGTGCAAGCGGCCCGCGCCTCGGCCCGACTGCTACAGTGCAAGAACAAAATCCGTCAGTTGGGTTTGGCGATTCACAATCTTGAATCAGCCAATGGTGTTCTTCCGCCGCTTACCGCGCAGACCCAAGTAAAAGAGATCACGGTCAGTGGACCCTATCAAGGCGCGTTCGGATTTACGGTATTTAACTGGATGCTCCCCTACATCGAGCACCAGCAGTTATTCGATCTTTGCGTAAGCCAAACGGAAGCGGAGAGCGGCTTTAGAAGTTGCGGTGACGGTACAGGCAATGGCACCGCGGTAGCGGCGTATCTTTGTCCAGACGAACCCAACCTGATGGGCCAGAACGCGTGGGGACGCGGCCTACGGGATGGATATGGTGGCCCCACCTGTTGGGGCATTGGCAGCTACGCAGCAAACTATTTTGTGTTTGGAGATGTAGAAGCGGTTGATCCGCGCAATGGTAGAATGGGCAATGTCGAGGGTAATAACAAGTGGGCTTCTATTGTAGACGGCACTTCCAATACGGTCATGTTTGGCGAGCGTTACGCGAACTGCTCGAGCAACGGACCAAACAACCCGCGGACCACGTTGTGGAGCGACGCCACCTCAGCCTGGAGACCGGTTTTTTGTCTTAATAATATGTCCCGTGCCGTCTTTGGCGAGGGCTTTGAAAAGGGTACCCCAGAAGACGGTTCCTACCTGCCTGGTCACCCGCCGTGTGCTAAGTTTCAAGTGCAGCCCAATTGGTCGGAAACCTGCGATGCTAGTCGGGCCCAATCGCCCCATTCGGGCGGTATGAATGTCTGTTTGGCAGACGCCAGCGTCCGTTTTGTGAGCGGCGACATTGACGAAAACGTGTGGGCCCTGGTGTGCGATAAAAGCGACGAACAAGTAATAGGAGGAGACTGGTAATGGCCGGGTACAATGGTTTTCACGTGATCTGTGGTATTCTGTCTCCTAGGTGGGTTACCCTACCATCGCTGTTGCTCTTGTTGGGCTGTCAAGGAGAACCGCCGCCCGCGATAGAGACACATGCCGTGCGTGGAACGGTGCAGTTCAATAATGGTGATCTGCTCTCCTCTGGGTTCATAGAGTTTAAGTCGAAGCGAGATCAGAGGATCTCCATGTCGGCCAACATTGAAAAGGATGGTAGCTTCAAACTGAACACGTTGCATGAACAGCAAAATATGGCGGGTGGCGTCGAGGGGCCGTGCAGCGCGATGGTCACCGTGTTTCGTCCCGGCAACCCCATTCCCTTGATAATAGATGTGAAACGCACCTTTGAGGTGCAACCTGGTAAGGAAAATGTCTTTGCGATCAAGTTGAAGATATGAGTCCTGGGCCCGGGAATCAGAAGTGAGGGATCGCCGCACCATGTCGATATCCGTCCAGACAAACATTCCGCCCGCTGCGCCCAGAAATCGGGCCTTTTGGCTCGAGCGGTGTCAGGCGATATGTGTGGGCCCGCTTGCCTTACTGCTGTGTGGCGCGGCGATTATGTTGACCGCGTGTGGCCCACCGCCGGACGGCGATGCTCCTGGGTCGGGCGGCGGCGAACCGCCAGTTGTTTATTCGGGTGCGCAACCTGCAGATCCAAGTTCTGAGTCCTCCCATCAATTAGCCGGTGCGCCGACGAAAGCTCTCGAAGCTTGTGAAGCTTCGGAAGTATCACAGGCCGTGTTCCATGTTCCCTCAAAATTGATCGACGAGCGCCATCGAAAGGGCCGTGATCTGATCGATCCCAAAAAAGACGGCTGGGACTCCGAGGTGATTTCCCAGCGCGTTCAAAAACAGCTAGACGAGATTGCGACAGCCGTAGCCAGTGGTGCCGGCGCTGAGCAGCTGCAAGCGTTTGAATGGGTCGATCCAGAATTCACAGCGGGCGATCTTTATGCCGCTGGCGGCCAGGTCGTTTTTCAGGCACCCCAGCTGGAAGTGCGGCATCCCACCGTGGTTGCCGGCGGCGAGGCGCGGGGGAAGACGCGGTTTTCACAAGTCTTTGGGGCGATTGTCGAGTGGTTTCCGAGTGGGGCCACGACGCGGACCCACGTAAAAACAATTGAAATCAAGTCAGATGGCGCGGCCGGGGATGGGCAGACTGGGGAGACCCGCACCACCGCGACCCAGCACATCGTTGCCCTGTTTTGGTCGCATGCCGGGCGCAGGGGCTCGTACCACGCCACCTGGAACTGCCGTTGGAAAGAAATTCCGCAGCAGGGCATGTATTTATTGACCCTTGAGGCGGCCGATGTGGAGGAGGTGCAGTATATCGATTCACCCGGCGGAAGCGGTGGCTGGTTTCAAGACGACTCGGCTGCGGTCTTCGGAAGCTGTTCCAGCTACCAATCACAGCTTGTGCCCGGCCTCAATCATTGGCTGCGGCGCGTCGACACCGTAGATGGAATGTACCTGTTTGCTGAGTTTGGAATTGCCGTGGGCGACGTCAATGGCGACCATCGCGACGATCTGTACGTATGCCAGCCGGCCGGGCTGCCAAATCGCCTTTTTCTGCAGATGGAAGACGGCACTGTGCGAGATGTTTCGGCTGAATCGCGCACCGATTGGAAGGACCAGACTTCCAGTGCGCTGTTGATCGATCTCGACAATGATGGTGACCAAGATCTTGTTTTGGCCACTTCGTCGCGGTACATGCTGGTGATGGAGAACGATGGCAGCGGCCATTTCGAGGTGCGAAACAAGCTTCCGTTTGCCGACCGCAATGTCAAGGGATTATCTGCGGCAGACTACGATTCGGACGGCGACTTGGACATCTATTTAACCATTGCGTTCGCCGACCATCGCGCGCGCCCCGATGAAGAACGTCCGGAATTCATTTATTACAATGCTAATGATGGCGGCGCCAATGTTCTGTTTCAAAACGACATCACTCCTGCCGACTGGAAATTCACCGATGTAACTGTCGAGTCGGGTCTGGATGTAAACAACCGCCGCCACAGCTTGGCGGCCGCCTGGGAAGATTTCGACGATGATGGTGACCAGGACCTCTACGTGGCCAACGACTATGGCCAAAATTGTCTCTACCGCAACGACGGGGGGCGCTTTACCGAAATTGCCGAGCTGTCAGGGACGGTAGACTATGGCGGTGGTATGTCGGTGGACTGGCTCGATTATGACCGCGACGGACGGATGGATCTGATGGTGGCGAATATGTTTTCATCGGCCGGACGCCGCATCACCACGCAGCTCAATTTTCTAAAAGAAACGGGCGCGGAGATCGGGGCGCTGCTCAATCGATTTGCCAAAGGAAACACGCTGTACAAAAACCTTGGAGACGGTCGGTTTTTGGAAGTCAGCGGCGACGCACACGTCGAGCACGCCCGCTGGGCGTGGTCGACCGTCTCCGGCGACTGGAATAATGACGGGTGGGACGACCTGTATGTGGCGAACGGGTACGTCACCAACACAGACACCAAAGATTTGTGAAGTTTCTTTTGGCGGCAGGTCGTGCCGCTTACGAGTGGGTCTGTTCAAGGCCGGTGGAGGATGGGAGCCGAACGCGGGTTGACCCAAGTCCTGCAAGAGCTTTTGCGCAACGGTGGTTCGTTTAGTGGTCGCGAACGCAATTGTTGCTTTTTGAACATGGGCAACGGAAAATTCGCCGACGTGTCGGCTGTCACAGGACTTGATTTTCCGGATGATGGGCGGGCAGCGGTCCCGCTGGATTGGGATCAGGATGGCGATCTGGATCTCTGCGTGTTGAATAGAAGCGGCCCCCAGATACGTTTTCTTCGCAACCAGTACCGCGGTGCGAACCGGTCGATCCAGGTGCGTCTGGAGGGGACCGATTCCAATCGAGATGCCGTGGGGGCTCGCGTAACGCTTAGCGTTCGCAATGGAGAGGGAACACATAAAATCTTGCGCACGTTGCGCGCTGGAGACGGATACTTATCGCAAAGAACCAAGTGGCTGCATTTCGGACTCGGCGCTGATGAGCATTTCGACGGCCTCTCGATTCGCTGGCCCAGCGGAAATGCGCAAGAAGTTTCTTCTCTGGCAGCCGGCGGGCGTTACATCATCCGGGAGATGCATCCGCCAGTAGTTGCAGCGACTGCCGCGTCAACTGCTGCGCCCCGGCCCGAGTCGATGGTGGGCTCACAGGCTGCCGTAGCTAGCGCTGCGAAGAAGGTGACGAGCATGCGGACCGTGTTGGACTATCCCATGCCCATTCCTGCTTTGGATGGAATGAACAATACCTCGGACGGCCGAGGGGTACGTAAGGGGCCCACGCTGGTGACGCTTTGGAATACCAAATGCCTCACGTGCCGGCGTGAGCTCAAAGAGATGGGGACCAGCAGCGTGGCCTTCGAGAAACACTCGCTTCGTGTCCAGCTGTTTTGCACGAACGATCCTGCTAAAGAGCGGGCAGAAGCTGACCAGGTGCTACGCGATTACCTTTGGAAGGAACCCGCCCGGTTCAGCACCGCCAAACTGGAGGACCAGCTCCAAGTAATCCATGATGAGATATTTGACTTGCACGACCAGCTACCGGTGCCCTGCAGCTTTTTGATTGACGAGCGGGGCAGGCTTTCGGTTATTTATAAGGGGGCGTTGGATCTGGAACAATTGCTCGAAGATGTCCAGTCCGTTGACTTGCCGCCTGCCACACGGCGACGTCTGAAACCGCTATTCCCAGGCAAGTGGTCCGGCTCAACCACACGGCATCGGTCTACCTCGCTCGCGATGGCCATGATGGATCAGGGTTGGGTCAAAGAAACACTAGAATTCACCAATCGCTTTGAGGATGTGTTTGCGCAAGACTCGGATTACCACTTGTTGCTGTATGGATTGGCCCAGCAACACACGCGCGCCGAACAGCACCGGATTGCCGCTGCGCTCTATTTGCGGGCCGTTGAAGCCAAGCCCGATTTTGCTTCGGCCCACTTCAACCTGGGTGTGACCTTTCGTCTATTGAAGGACTTTGAAGCTGCGGTCATGCATCTCAGCCTGGCGGCTGAGTCGGCGCCCAACGATCACCCCACGTGGTTAGAATTAGGCAAGACGCTTTCGCGCCTCGGGCGCATCGACGAGGCGAAGACACAGTTGGCCCGCGCCTTGGAGTTGGAGCCTGACGACGCCCCGACACATTTTGAATTTGCCATGAATTGTGCGATTCGCGGTGAAATTAAGACGGGGATTAAACACCTGAAGCAGGCAGCGACCCTCCAAGGAGAGCCGTATGCCGACGAGCGTTATCGACGTCAATTTCGCGCTGGAGCCCAACAAATCGGACTGCCCAAACTGCGAAAGCAAGGGCTTGACGTTGAGCCGCAGGAAGCGCTTCTTGAGGAATTAACCAGCGATTGACAGCGGCTAGGAAAGCAACAGCCTAAGAAGGCAACGAGTCGCGGATCTGTGTCAGCAAACGTAGGGTGGCCTTGATTCCGGCCACCTCGTCCAACCGGCTGCCTTCGAACTCGATGGCGACAATTCCGTCGAAACCCGACTCGGTGGCAATCTTGATCAGCCGAGGATAGTCAAATCGCACCTCCTGGCCATCGGGACGGAAGTCGTGCGACTTGGCCGAAACGACCTGCGTGTGGGGCATCATCGCTTGGGTGCCCTCGTAAATGTCGAATGGTCCAAATTTACCGAAGTCGGGCATGAGCTTGCAATGCGAATGATCCATGGCCGTCATGAGTTTTGCCAGCCAGGCTCCTTGTTGCGTTAGCTTGGACGCGCCGGGTTCGATCACTACAGCGATCTCCCGTTGCTTTGCCTGATCGGCAAGTTTTTTCATTGCCGACGCCGCCCAATCCATCGCCTGCTGGGAATCCTCGTCGACCGAACGGAGAAAGACGCGAAAGAAGTCGCAGCCCAACGTCTTCGCACGGTCCAGCCAAGGCAAAAACTCTGACATGTCGCTGTTAGGTTGCGACCCGTCTACCACGCCTGCCATAAATAGAAAAATCCGCGACTCTGCGTCCTCAGCCCGTTTCCGCAACTCGACGGCGTGCCGATCACGCGCAGCTTCTTCCTTGGGAAACGTACCCTCCCATACATCGATCTCACTGATTCCGAACTCCGTGCGGGCAAACATCGGATAGTCGAGCGTTGCCAGCCTTCCTGCCTTGATGGTCCGGTGGAGCGAGTATTGTGAGAGGCCGATTCGAAATGGCTGGTGGTCTCCCGGGCCGGCAGCTGACGCAGCTGCCCAAGTTTTCGCGGCAGACGTTGGGAGCAAGGCTCCGGCGATTGCGGAGGACTGTAAGAAATCTCGGCGCGATGTAAACAAACGATCCATAGATTAGGTCACCTGCTTGAGTATTGGGTAGGACTACGGCGTGGAACGCACAGAGTTAGTCTACTCAACCGGTCCGCCCAACGGCAACCGGCCGTCTGGTTGCGTTTTGTGCGTTTGAGATTAAGATAAGCGACCTGCCGGCGTTCCAGTCAGGCTCACGCCAGCTGTGGCCGATCGGCCTTTTCAGTATGCGGCAGCAAACCGGGGTGCGGAGCCAAGCCCGATAGAACAGGAGAATAGCCTGAAGCATGTCATTACAAGCGGGAGACGAGCAGCAAGACAAACCGATAAAAACAAGCTTCGTTAGCGACGGCCTCTTTGATGGGCAATTAGTTCCCCAGGAATTGCAGCGGGCCTGGCAAGAGCGCGCCTTTAACAAAGAGCGGTGGTGGGGCGATTTTCCAAAGGATCAGACGGTCTCGGAGGATATGTTCGAGGCTTATCCGTGGGCGATTGGGCCCTTTGAAAAGTACGCCGACAACCCGATTTTGGCGCCCACGGCTGGAAGCTGGGACCAGGGGCATCTCGCGGGGGGCGTTCACAATGGAGCGCTTGTTCGCAAAGACAATAAGTTCTATTACGTATACCGTGGTGAGCAGCCCATTGATGTCGAAACTCAAAGCGACATTAAGTACATTTGCGATATCGGTATTGCGGTAAGTGCTGACGGAGTCCAATTTACCAAAGACGATATCCACAGCCCCTTGTTTCGCAAGGGGCCAAATCGGCGCTACAGTTACGAAGACGTGTGCCTGGTAAAACATGAAACCACTTATTTCTTGTTTTGCAATCAGTGGCTCTGGGAGGATAGCCAAAATCCACGCGAGTCGGGCGTTTTCTTGGCCACCTCGCCGGACCTGATGCACTGGGACGAGCAGGGGATCGTTTTCCCTGAGGCGAAGCGAATTCATCGCAATCCGGTGGTGCTGCAGAATCCCCAGAATGAGGCGGTCCGTGTGGGCGGTCGTTTCATCATGTATATCAACGACGGCCTCATGGCGTATTCCGACGACATGCATAGCTGGGAATCGGTCGAGATTCCGACGCGCTGGCCCGGTGGGGAGGGCTGCTTTGCGGTGACCGACCACAATACAGATCGGCCCGACGACATCGTGCTATTTACTGGGGGCCACCACACGGGACACTTCTACGCCATCGGAGAGGTATTGTTTTCCCGCTCGGCTCCCACGACTCCTCTGGACTATCTTCCGCATCCGGTGATGGCGGCTGAAAAAAGATTTCCCTACGAGGATGGCTTCAGTGCGGATGGGCGCGGAAAATTCGTTTCCTGCTATCCCGATACAGTCTTCTTCAACGGACTGACCCGACACGACGGCCGGTGGCTCATGGTTTATGGCGGAAGTGAATACTATAGTTGCTTGGCAACTTGGGCCCCGTGAGAGTTCACGGCTTCACGCAGGTGGAGTTTCGCAAGGTGCGATTATGCCGGCTACAATCGGTCTAGTCCGCGTAGCAGCGGACCTCCATCAGCGCTGCGGGCACCCCGTCGTGGGGCGCGTCCACGGCAATCCTGAGCGAACAGGTTTCTGCAGCTGGCAGGAGGCGAACCGTGTTGCGAGTTTGATAGTTGCCCTGTTGCTCGTGTAGTAACTTTTCTTGATCGTCGTAAACTCGGTAATTACGCACACAAAAAGGCATCACGTCCTCGGGGTGGCCCATCAGTACTGATTCCATGGGGTGGTCGAAGTCGGTGTCGAAGCTGAGCTCGATGCGTCCCACGCGCTGCGGCTCTGGCCACTGCAGCGTGACGCAGGGACTGGCATCTTGCCAATCGGCGACCCAGGCGTTCGGCGCCGTCGTGGGCCGCGCAATGCCGTTTGTCAGGCTGGTCGCCGCAAAGGCCTCCAGGGGCGGTTCGACGCGGATCGCCAAGTTTCTCCCGCCGGGTCGCCGGACGGGCCGCCATAACTCGAAAGTATCGACGCCAATATCCGCAGAAGGGGATTGTTTGCCGCTGCTGGCGACTTTTTTCTCGTGCCCGCTGGTTACCGAAAGTACTCCGGTTGCGCGCTGCTCGCTGGTATGAACCGACACCTGCGGATTCGCTTTCACGCAGTAGAACGCGTACTGCGGCGTTCGAATGTGGGCATCGAATTGAATCGACACCGATTGGTTCTTGCCTGCGGCAAGATCTGTAGTTTGAGTTGCCAAAGTCATGTCCGGCGTGTAGCTACCCAAACGCGAGCAAATACGCAGCTCCACTACCAGCTCCGCGGGATGGTCCACATCAACGACCAAAGTTATTCGTGGCGCGGGGCCTGCGGCCAGGGGGACCATCATTGCCCAGGCGTTGTCTAGCGGAAGGAGCGGGCCGTTGTCGACCAGTTCGGCAAGCTGCAGCTCGCTCGAGACAGTGAGCATTGCCTGGCGGGCCAGATCGTTCGGGTCGGCTAGCGCCACGCCAGGAATATACTGCCCCGTCGACAGCAGCCGCTGCTGCAGTTCGCCCAACGGCGCTGTTTTAGCGACATCTGGCGGATCAAGACGTTGTTCATGACAAATGGCCGCTGCCATTGCGACGGCTTGCCCATTATGAGCACAAGTGGCCATTACCCGCGTGGAGCCGAAGGCCACGTGGGATGCACTAATGAGTCGTCCGGTGAGAAACAGGTTATTGACGTTACGGCTAAACATCGTCCGATAGGGAATTGGGTAGATCCCCTTCGCATGCCACTGATTGCAACCAGGCTTCTCGCTGAAGATGCCGTCGGCCGGATGCAAGTCAATGGCCCAGCCGCCAAACGAAACAGCATCGTCGTGCGGGCGCTGTTCGACCACGTCCTGCTGGACGAGCATGGTGGGACCTTCGAAGCGCCGGCTCTCACGTTTGCCCGGAATGTGGCCCACCCATTCGAGCGTCCTGTTCAGGGCCTCGGGAAACTCCCCAGAGTTCTTGATGTAGTCCCACACACCATACACGACTTTCCAGAGTTCCCATTTAATCGTTTCGGTGTCGTGGACGGTATCGAGCCGGCCGCCATATTCAATCCACCAGAGATGGCAACCGTGGTCCTTGGCGTTGAAGCTGCGATAGCGGGGGATCTTGGCGATGTCACGGAGCGCGTAGCTAGGAGGCACAAACCGTGTGGGCCGGCCAACATCTTTGGTGTAAAAGTAGAGCGAATGCCCCAGCAGCTCTCCGTAGTCTGCACTGGGGGCAAACTTTTCGCCGAACTCATCCCGCGACTCCGCGCCCATGCGGAAGGCCGCACCGGAAAGAAAACCAATCACACCATCGCCTGAGGCGTCACAGAATAGCGGTGCACTAAGTTCATACATGGTGCTGTTCTGACTGCAAAACGCCCGCACGGCGGCGATTCTATCCGGGGCTGATTTGGTGACCTCGAAGGCTGCTGTATTCAGGAGCAGTGTAATATTCGGTTCGGCGACGACCTTCTCTAGCACGATGGTATCGAAGATCACCGGATTCCCAGCCCCATTGCGGAACATGTTTTCCACGAGAATTTCGTTGATCACTCCGCCCTCGCGGGCCCAGCGGTTGTTATTGCCCATGTGGCTGGTGGCGCCGAGAATCCAGAGTCGAACTTCGCTGGATCCGTTGCCTCCCAGCACGGGCCGGTCTTGCACCAGCACCACGCGAAGCCCCTGGCGGGCAGCCGTTATCGCGCAGCACGAACCGGCCATTCCCCCGCCGATAATGACTAGGTCGGATTCGATGTCTATCGATTTCAACGCGCGGTCGGCTTGGGCGTCACTTTTGAGCATGATCAGAATCACCCCGGTTTTTCCGTTGCGTGCCGCTCGCAAACGCCACGATAGTACCTGCGATGCCCAATAAGGCGACGGCAAACAGCCCGATGAGCGGGCGCTGGCTATCACCCAACAATAGCAGCAGGCCCATCATCAGCCCGCACACCACCAGCGCCACGGCCACAGTGTAGGCCGGCGCCCGACTCGCTACCACTTGGCGTTGCCTCTCCTGCTTGGCTTCGCGATCGGCCAGCGCCGCGACCCGCTGGTAACCGGCGGCGGTACCTCTGGATAGGAGCTGGAAGATCAGCAACAGGACCACAGGCAAGACCACACCGGTGCAAGTCTTAACGGTGGTGGAATTGTCCTGCACCCAGGCAGAGATCTCGGGCAGCCGCGCATTCAAAAATCCTCCTGACCCCAAACCCCACCGGGCAATCGCTCCGCTTGCCAGCGAAAGGCTAGCAGTTGTCCACACGGCGGCAGCTGTGATCGAGCGACTGAACAGGGCCCAAATGGTGGGTGCCAGCAAGGCCACGACAATCAATTCGGTAACCGCGACAATAACTTTTTCGGCGCCGCCCAAGGATTGGTAGGCCACGGCAATAGCCATCAGCACTGCCCCCAGCACGATGGTCAGCCCACGACCAACCCATACCAGGCTCCGGTCGTCCGTTTTGGCCCCGGCGAGCGGACGGTAAATGTCGTGCGTCAACACGCCGCAGAAAACATTGAGCTGCGAGCTGACCATGCTGGCGGTGGCCGAGAACATAGCCGCGATCATCAGACCCACCATGCCGGAGGGCAGCACGGCACGGCAGGCATCGATGTAGGCCGTCTCCTGCAACCGGAGTATCACCTCGCCGCTTGCCCCGGCGGGAATGGGCTCGACGACCCGCCAGATCAGCGGTGGCAACAACCACAACAGGGGGCTCACTAGGTAGAGCAGGCCAAACAAGTACGTGCTTTTCTTGGCCGCTTTGGCGTCGGGTACGCAAAGGAAGCGCTGCACAAAGGCCCATTCGGCACCAATCATAAAAAAGTGGACCGCGCACCAACCTGCAAGGAACAAAAAAGTGTAGTCGCCGGCAATCGGACTTAACATCGTGTTTCCGGCGTCATCAACCACTGTTTTGCCCGCAGCGTCCAGTGCGGCGGCTACCCCGCCGGCCCGCGTGATCACCAGCGGTATAACAAACAGTACCGCCAGGTTCAGCACAATAAATTGCAACACATCGGTCATCAGCACAGCCCACAGGCCACCAATCATGGTGTACAGCACGACGATGCTGCTAAAGATAATAATGCCCCAGTAGAGCGACAAATTTCCCGTGGCCGGATCTTGTAGGGGGTTGCCATCGGCCAAGGGCATCAGCGTGACGAGAATCCGACCCAGTGCGTAGAGCGCGCCGGCGGTGGTTACCATGCGAAAAACGGTCATTGTCCAGGTATAAAAGTGGAGCACTGCTGTCCCGTAGCGCAATTGGATAAACTCGGCTGGGGTCTTCACCCCTAACGCTTTCCACTTGCCCGCCACAAAGTACCCAACCAGCAGGGCCGCCACGCCATACATAAGATTGATCGCTACGGCGACCAGCCCCAGCCGATAGGCGATGCCGCCCCATACGACGAAGGTGTTGGCCGAAAACATCGTCATAAATGCGCTTAGCCCGCTGGCCCACCAGGGCGACTGGCCGCCGGCCGTAAACATGTCGGTGGCCGTTTTATTGCGCGCAGAAAATGCGATACCGATGACAAGGATGCCCAGCAGGTAGCACAGCAGCACAACATAATCGACTTCGGTCAAACCGTGGATCACGCGTTCGCTGTTGGTGGCATCAGACATCTTGGGCTACCCGTTAGAAGAAAGATTCTTGGCCGCGCCGCGCGGCGTGTGGAGGATCGTCCCCAGGTGGCTTCGATTGAGCGAGAGTACCAGGGCAAATTGTTTGGCGGCATGGTGCTCTTCTCCCATTCCCAGGTAACCCAGCCCCATCATAAAGTGGCAGTGAATCACGTTGCGCTGCGTCCAATCTTCTCGAAATACGGAAAAGTCGGGAAGCGATACAGCAAAGAAGTCGACGACGACTTCGTCGGACAGGTGCTGCTTGCCATAGTCGATCAGCTTTTCAAAGCAGCGCTGCGCTTCATTTTCACGGTCCAGCGCGCGGCAGGCTAGGCCTTGGTAGTAGGCCATTTCTGGTGGCTGATCGTTGTAATACATGGCGGAAGTGGGCTCGACATCGCCGGTTGCCGCCTTGGCAAAGGCTTCTCGGCTTGCCTGCATTTGGCCGGCTCCCTGGCAGGCTAGACCGCGGAAGTACTCGATGTTCTTCTCCTGGATGCCAGGTAGTTTCCCTTCGCCCAGCGATTCTGGCCAGGCCTGCGCCTGGTCGAGCCGCTCCAAGGCATCGTCGTAGCGAGCTTCCGAAATTGCTTCCCTCGCTAGTTCGGTAGTGGCAACAACATACTGGCTTGCCACCCTGCCCTCCCCGCCTTCCCAAGGATGAAAACGGCGCGCCAGTAAATGATCGAGCGCGTCGCGGTGCCGGCCGACGAGGTTCAGTAGTGCTGCGTACTCAAGGTACAGATCGTCGCGGCCATTGACGGCCGCGCGATGGGCGTCGAGCCGGGTGAGCCGATCTTCAGCCCCATGATTCAAGTGGCGAGCAAGTTGATCTAATTCGTAGAGTACCCGCGCGTCTTCAGCGCGCAGCTCAAACGCGCGCTCGATGGCCTCCCAGGCCATTGCGGGATTTCGAGAATCGTTGTAATAGGCCAGTCCCAAATTGCGCCACGCCGTGGGATAGGTCGGATCACGTCGGCAGGCATCTTCCCAGCATGCAATGGCGCGCTGCGACTGGCCTCGATCGTACCACAGGTTTCCCAGGTAGTAAGACGCACGAGCATCGTCGGTATTTTCGGCGGCCGCGCGCTCGAGCACCCCAATGTCGGTGAGCTTGTTTGGAAAGCAGAGACTGGGGTCGGCCTCTTTGGCAATCGCGTACCAGCGGTGGGCCTCAGACGCCAGGCTACGGCAACTATCGGCCAGATAGTAGTAGACAAGGGGGCTCTCGCTCGGGCCCTGGCGACTATCCAGGTATTCCTGCAACACAGCCGTTGCACACTTGGCGAGTCCCGCGGCCCCATAATCGATGGCCGTTTCCAGGTAGTTGTTCCAATCGCCACCGGTCCGCGCGTGCAAGGCCCCATAGTCGCAGTCCAGCCGGCCGACTTCGGCCAGCACGCCGAAGTTGAACGGATCATCCGCCAGGGCCTCCTCGGCATGTGCGCGGCTCTCGCCCGTGCGCCCTAGTTTGTCGAGTACCAGGACCAGTAAATGTCGCGCTTGCCCGTGGTGGGCATTACGGTCGAGGCAGCGTTCCAATAGTTGCTCCGCCTCGGAATAGTTGCCCCGCCGAACCGCGATACGAGCCAGTTGAAAGTAGGCAACGTCTTGCCGCGTAGCGTTCCAGGCGGCTTTGTAAAAAGCGGCATAGGCCTCATCGAAACGCTCCTGCATTGCCAGCGTCAAACCCAATTGATAGTGTGCCTCGCCCTCATTGGGATTTGGGTTGTGCCGCGTGAGTCGCTCGATGGCACGCCGCTGCAGCGCTTCGGCATCAGCAAAAAGGCCGCGGCCAAAAAGCAGCGCGCCCAGCGCGATGTTGCAGCGGATGTCGCCCGGATCGCGGCGCAGCCCTTCGCGAAAGTAGTCCTCTGGATCGCGGGTGGCGTGTCGATACTGCTGCAGGTGAAGCCCGGCCAGATAAAGCGACTCAGTCGAGTCGATCTGCCCGGGCGGAGCGATTGCCCGAGCAGGTTTGGGGATCTCTTTTTCGCGCGGCTCATCAACTTGCCAGGCGACCAGCGTGCGTCCCGCCGAATCGGCAACCCGAAGCCGACACCCATCAAGCCCCGGGGTTGCACCCAGATCAACCTTTCGCTCGAGCCATTTCCGGGGCGTTCCGTCAAAGGTTTCCTCCATCAGGACGCCATCGCCGCGGGACAATACGACGCGACAGTTAGGCTGCTCGCGGGTCACGTAGACCCGCACCGTAGCCTCGCGGCCGCAGGACTCCAGGCCGATTGCTGCCTCGGTCGTTGCGTTTTTGATTGCGCCCACGCCCTTGTATGGCATAAAGATTTGAGAGAAGGACCGACATTCGCCGACGTCGATCCAAGAAAAGTCCGGCTGATTGTCCGTATACACGCCGCACATCAGTTCGATATAGGGTCCGTCTTCGTCGGTTAGGTGGCGATCCCAGGCCTGGCCAAATTGGCCGGTCCCCCAAGTCCACTGCTTTTTGCCCGGCGAAATATGGTGATCGGCCACATGCACCAATCCAGCTTGGCGCCGATGATCGTAGCTGGCGACAAAATCGTAATCGCTGGGCTCGGCCATGTAGGACGTGGGCACGGGTATATTGGAGTAGCGTGAGATGTCGGTGCCCGGTGAATAGTTGACCTTATAATAGGTGCCCGTCGCGATAGGAAAACTCGACACATCCCGCCGGCCGTGGTCCATCACCGCCCGTACGTCGGGCGGAAAAATGGATTGATGGTGCTCGTCGACGTGGCAAGCTGGATTGGCCCACCACAAGAAGGACTGCGGCTGATCGGTGCGATTATAAAGCTGGGCCTTGACCTCTAGAATCGCCCGGCCCGGGTGCAGCGTAAAACCGTGCATGCCCTTGGTGCCGTACATGCGGTCAATTTCATGGCACCAGGCCGTGTAGGATCCGTCCGAGTTTTCAACGATTTCGCATGCCATGGGCATGAATGTCGTTGGCCGGTGATGTTGGGGCCAGTTAAATTCGATGCCGCCGCTCACCCAGGGCCCGGCCAATCCGACCAGCGCGGGCTTGATCACCCGGTTGTAGTAAACGAAATGGTAGTCATTGGTCTTGTCGAGCGCCATCTGCACGCGCCCGCCCCGCTCCGGCAGGACCATGATCTTGAGGAACTCGTTTTCCAGAAAGACCGCATCGTAAGTTTCGTCGTGTCGCTGGTCCTCGATGCGGTCAACCACAGGCAGCGGATAGACCTTGCCGCTGCTGCCCTGATAAACACGCCCGCCGATGAACATCGGGTTGGGATTAGGCGAGCCGATTCCGTAGGTGGGAATCACCACCGGCTCACGCCACGCTCGAACTTCTTGAGTCACCGCAACAGCCCTTCTACGTACTTGCAAAGGACAAGAACTACTTTGATAGCTGGCCGCTTATGAAAACCGCACCGGAAGTAGAAACTGGTCCATTATTCTCTAGCCCATCATTTTACAGCAAACTGCTTGGTCAATCGTATGTCTGCCGACGAACTTCCTGCCATGAGCTCAAATGCACCCGGCTCGACAGTCCATCTTTTCAGACCTGCATTCCAGAAAGCCAGATCTTTAGCGTTTAAAGACAAGCTTACCCGTATTTGTTGGCCTGGCTCGATGCTAATTTTTTCAAATGCCACCAACTCTTTAATTGGCCTAGTAACGCTGGCCTCGACATCTTTCACATATAGCTGCACGACTTCCGATCCTGTGCGCTGGCCGATGTTCTTGACGTCCAGGGTTGCGGTCAATTCTCCATCGTTTGCAATGGTCGTCGACGACAAGTGCAGGTTACTGTATTCAAACTGGGTGTAGCTCAGACCATGTCCGAATGGGAAGCATACCGGTCCTGGGAAGTACAGGTAGGTTCTTTGTCCTGAAATTACGTCGTAGTTTTCCATCGGCGGCAGCTGATCGGTCGACTGATAAAAGGTCAGCGGCAATTTGCCGCTGGGATTGTAGTCTCCAAATAAGACATCGGCCAGCGCTGTGCCGACATCAGGCCCCGCAAAGAATGCCTCGACAACCGCCCGTGCGTTGTCCTTAACCCACGGAATCGCCATGGAACTGCCATTGATTAGTACCACAACTGTTTTCGGATTCGCTGCTTGGACCCGCTGGATCAACTCGCACTGCCGGCCAGGCAGTTCAATTTCGACTCGATCGCATCCCTCGTTTTCCACATAAGCGGAGGTGCCTACCAAAACGATCGCGACCTCGGCTTTGGCCGCCACTGCGACTGCCGCCGCAATTTCGTGAGTGTCGGCGGTTTCCAATTTCTGCTCAGCCGCCTTGGCTTTCTCGGGCGAGATGTAATCCCATGCGAACCGGGCTTTGGCGTCGCCACCAACTTCTATGTATTCTACGAGGATCTCATACTCTTGGCCCTCATCGAGGTGTAAGCCCGTGGACGACTCCAATCCGCCTTGCAGATGATCGAACAGTTTCTTGCCATTCAGGGTAACACGTACGCCGTCGTCGGTACGAATCATCAATTTGTATGATCTGGATACGGGCGGCTTAAGGACACCATTCCAGCGCACAGAAAAATTATCTTTGTTCACACCAGCAGCAGGACTCTTAGCACCCCAATCAAATGAAATCGAAGAATCTGTCCGGCGAGCAACGACGGGCCCTTCCCAATTGGTGTTGTTAAAATACTCGGCTGTCCACCCCTTGGCGTCCTCGGAAGACCTTACGTATTGCGCAGAGATGGGCTCCGAGGATTCGGGCCCATGATGATCAAATCTAGGGCTGCCAGGGATTCTGCAACCTTTGGCTGTCAGGATTTTGACCCCAGGCCCCAGCTTGTTCCGAATTCCGTGTAAGGCTGTTTCCGGGTTCACCGATTTTCCGTTGTAGCCACCCCACTCGTGCGTATCATGGTTGGGGCCGATGACGGCCACCGTTTTTAGATGTTTGCTCAAAGGCAACATGTTCTTTTCATTCTTGAGCAACACGATTGATTCGCGGGCGATCTGCCGGCTTATATCGCGGTGCTGCTCGCTGGCGATGGCATCCTGCGAGACGTTGGTATAGGAAACCAACTCCGGCGGATCGAATTCCCCCAGCAGGAATCGGGCTTTGAACATGCGGCGCACCGAAACATCAATGTCTTGTTCGGTCACCAGGCCTCGCTTCAGGGCTTTGCCAAGCTGGCCATAACCACCCGCGATACTCACATCGCATCCTGCGTGGAGGCCCAAGGCAGCTGCTTCCTCGGGAGTATCGACATAATGCATCTTGGCAAACATATTGCCAATGCATCCTGCGTCGGAAACGATAAATCCGCGAAAACCCCACTCGCCGCGCAAAATATCTTCGATAAGCCAGGTGTTCGCCACGCAGGGAACCCCATTGAGCTTGTTGTAGGCCATCATGACTGAATACGCCTTGCCCTTCTGGATGGCAGCTTTATAGGGCCGCATGAAGTACTCACGTAACGACCTCTGAGGCACATCTGCGTTGCCTCGCTCGCGGATCCGCTCGTCGTTATTGGCGACGAAATGTTTTGGCGTGGCAATTGTCTTAAGATATTTCGGGTCATCTCCCTGCAAACCCCTTGAAAAAGCGACTGCCATGGCTGAAGCCAGATGGGGATCCTCTCCAAAAGCCTCGGACGTGCGGCCCCATCTTGGATCGCGAGCCATGTTTACCGTCGGGCTCCAGAAGGTGAGCCCGCCGATCAGTTTTTTTTCGCGGTGAAACTTGGCGCGGGCCTCGTCAGATATGGCGACACACATTTGCTGGACTAAGCTGGGATTCCAGGTGGCCGCCTGGTTGATTGGAGCCGGATACACTGTGGAATCGGTGTCCGGATACATCAAGCAGGCCGCCACGCCATGAGTCGCATGATTCCAATGCACGTAAGCCTGGACCCCCAGGCGTTCAATGGCTCCTGAATTGGGTCCCAAATGGTGAATCTTTTCCTGTAGGGTTAGTCGTGACACCAGATCGTTGACACGCATTTCGAGGGGCTGGGTCGGGTCCCAGAATAGCATTTCTGCCCGCAGCGTTGATTCCACTCCGTCGGTGTTCAGGCAAGCCATTCCAAACACGCAGAGAGGCAACATGATCCGTCCCAGGCTCTTTGTCGCTCTCGCTTTCATATGAGTTTCCCGATTACCACTTTCAGATCGCCCGTTCGCCACCTTGAGGTGCCCAAACATCAGAAGGTTTTCCTCTTCGGCACGAATAGTTGCCAGGAGTCTGCTGGTGCCAATATTAGCTTGTTACGCAGGGGGGAGGAATAAGCGTGGGAGCTACCATTTCAGATGGATGAAAAGACCGCCAGCCGGCTTTTGCAGTCGCCGAAAGGGCTCTCCAGGATCTGTGTCTCGTTCGTATACTGTCGTGCCCTGTGCATAGCTGGCATCCTGCGGCGCTTTTCGCCAAGAAATCTTGGAGAAAACAGCCTGTTTTTGCATAATGTGCGCACATGCGTACACTGTTTCTGCGATGGCGTGACGCTGTGTTGTTTGGCCTAGCTGCCTACGTTTTTCGAGTGTTTGCCGTTGGGCCCTACCTTAGAGGGAGGGAGTAGCCAAGGTTTTCTCCGATGATTTTGCCGTTTTACGGGAAAAACACATTTTTGATTACTCCTCAATGACTATGGGGGGCTGGGGGAAGATAGGGATTTTTCCTATTGCTTTGACTTTTTCCTTGACAGGGACTCTGCCTGCATAGAGACTGAACCTCATGGTTCTAGGTCTGTCGGCCTTAATCCTCCAATCGTTATTGGCGGGTACCGGCATATATAAAGCCAATAAATTTGCCCTGGGGGGGGGGCTTAGTGACTCGTTTGAGGGGGTCCCTTGCTATGGGGTCCAATAAATGTCATTGGAACGGGAAGTTCGGTGACGGAGATTTGGCACGTGTTAATGTATTTAGTTTGTTGTTTCACGTAACTTTTTAAGGGAGTAGGGTCTAATGCTTAAGAACTTTCTAGCCTTGTTTGCTGTACTTTGTATGGCTGTAGGTGCCCACGCGGGTACGACGACTTCATTTCCACTGGTCAGCAATGGTGTTTTTGACAACGGCGGTCTGGCTGGATTCAGCACGTACGCAATGCGTGTTACGTCTACCACCGACTGGACGAACGCTGACCTTGAAATTAGCCTCTCCGAGGGGTCGTTAAACCACGTCGCACCTGCGTTCTTGGGATCCACAGTGGGGGTTAATGGCTTGGGCGACACGGCCGGCTTGGCGCCTACGGCGGTCCTCGCTGACCTGACGGGCGGTTTCAATGGCACTTTTTCTAGTGCCGGTGCTCATGTTGAGAGTGCCACGGATTTCTCGTCTTCTTGGTTTACAACCGCTGGCGGCGACATTGGTACCTTTGATATTGGCATGATCACCCTTTCGAGTGACGCGGTAGGTACTATTGCGTATCGCACCATTGCTGGATCTGCTGTCGAAAATGGTGGCTGGGCCGGTAGTCCTGCAACTTTTAGGATTGAAGGTGGTGCCATAGTAGTTCCAGAGCCGACCAGCCTCATGCTGGCAAGCTTGGGTTTAATCCCTATGTTTTTGCGTCGTCGTAGCTAAGGCGTGCAGCCCAGGACTTCTGGGCGAACACCTTTGGCGTATAATCAACTTGAAAGATTAATTTAACTTAAGACTGCCGAACTCATATTTTCCATGCGTTAATGGACCGGAGTACGGCACCTATATAAGGGGAGTTGACTTATGAATCTTGTAAAGTTTCAATCTTTTCTAACTTGGGCATGTGTGGCCCTACTCGTCTTCCCGACGACTCCGGTATTCGGAGCGACGTTGGGCGGCGACATGACAGGCGGTTATGGCGCCACGGCATGTAATGGTGATGGGGCTCTGTCGGCGGAGGCTGGCACGCCTTGTACTCTCAATGGTGCTCACAAGTTTGCAACACCGCCGGTAATCGACGGGGATGCAAGCGACTGGGCTGGCCATTCCAACAAACTGCGCCTGAACTGGACGTCGAACGAAGCCGCTGGTGCGGTCGGCGGCCCGCTGGTTGTTGACATCCGTTATGCCTGGGACGATGACAATCTTTACGTGTTGATCGAAGAAGATGCTGCCGCGCCTGACGATGACCCGACCACCGTCCTTGATGCGGACGACTGGTGTGGTGACTGCGAGGCCGTCACTGAAACTGGTGCTTCTCCTTGGAGTGCCGATAGCGTTGGTTTTTACGACCAGTTCGGCCAGCCGGACAATCCGGAAGCTGATGTTAATTCTTATGGCCCATGGGGTTCGTTCTGGGTTGGTTTGATGACCCAGGCTGCTATCGACAACGCTGGTGGTACAAACGGATCTGGCAACCCGCATCACATGTTTCGGCCTGCAGACGCCGCGAACGGCGGGGTTTGGGACGGTGGTCAGTTGATTGGACCAAACTCGGTAGTTCACGCTACTGCTGGTGGCGTCCGGGCTGCTCCTTTGATCAATGAAATCCCAACCACGGACGTGCAGGCTGGATTTGCTGATAATACAGCAACTGGCGGTGCACGGGTTGTTGAGTTCTATCAGTCATGGGACCAGATTCGTTGGGACGCTACCAACCCCACGGGTGATAGTGACCTCGCGGTCATGCTCAGCGACCTCGGTACAGAGCAGGACGGTCATTATCGTGCTGACGTTGTCGAGGGCTATAACTTCCGCTTGGATCCCATTTTAGTTGACGAACAGAACCCGCTCTCTGGTTGGAGCTCCCAAGCTGGTGTCCATGGTGAGGATACCTCTGGGGCGACTGCTGTCATTGAGGATCAGGGCAATGTTGCTCTGCTCATGGCTGCTGACGCAAACTCTGACAACGTTGTAGATAGCGTTGACCTGGGTCTGTTGCTTGGCGTGTTTGGCAATAGTGGCACTGCTCAGTTCCAGGGCAACCTGTCCGGTGATGGTGCCGGTGGTGTCGGTATCGTCGATAGTGTTGACCTCGGTATCCTTCTGGGCGACTTCGGTTCAAGTATTGCAGGCGCATCAGCGTCGGCTGTTCCTGAGCCGTCCACGGCACTGTTGGTGCTGACTGGGCTAACCGGGTTGTTGGCTGTTCGGCGCAAGAAGTCGCTCCGGCGGCGCGCCTAAGTCCGTAATCCCGTGGAGGGTTATTCGTCGCTAGTCGTGTGACGTATGTAGCTCTTCCGGAAATGTGTAACGAATTCAGTCCCCGGATCCTTCTGGACTCCGGGGACTGTTTTTTTTGGTGTTCACGAGTTCTGAGTTTTTTGATCCCCAATTTAAAAGGGCCCTACGTCGACGAGGTGAATTAGCCAAGCACGCGTCCCCCGTGAGCAAGCAGGCTGTCGACTCCTCGTAGGATTGTGCGCAGGCACGTGTAAGGGGTGTGGCTAGATGTATTAGACCCTGCGCAGTAGTATTCGCGTAGGACACTCAAAGGCCAAAGGATGAACGCTGATTCGCGCTTTCGACGAACACATTCGCCCTTGGATCGCTCGATATTAGCGCGGAACATCATCTTGTAGCGCGCTCGGGGTTTTACAGTAGTCGAATTGCTGGTAGTGATCGCAATCATTGGCGTGTTGGTGGCACTGCTGCTGCCAGCACTACAGGCTGCGCGAGAATCCGCCCGGCGCACGCAATGCACGAATAACCTCAAGTAAATCGGCTTGGCATTGCATATGTATCACGAAGCGCAGAAATCGCTTCCTGCGGGCTCTGATTATTGGCAGATGAATCGCTCCACTTGGGCGAAGTTGATTTTTCCGCCGTTGGAACGCCAGGCACAGTACGACTCGTTTAACCACAATGGGCCGTTGTATGATCACTCCAATACCAACGCCTGCCTCATGATTGTGCCGACGTATCTTTGTCCGTCGGATTTGTGATCCGGCGATCCCATTCTCGACGATTGAGGCAACGCAGGGCGAGATAATCCCCGCCAATTCTTGATGCTGAGTTACCCGGGGAGTGTGGGGCCAACGCATGTCGATCGATGCTGGTTTTGTCCAGATCAGACGCCGATCGCCACGAATTGGTTTTGCCAAGGATACAATTTTGGCACTCGTGCTGGCCGCGGCGCTCCGGCCAACTCTTCGGCGGGAATGTTCGGGCGATATCCCAAAGGGGTTACTCTGACCGAGGTTACCGATGGTCTTAGCAATACGGTAATGGCAGGCGAAACGATCCCCCCGCACTACATTTTCAGCGGCGCCTTCATTCCGAATTCTCCCGTTGGCGTGAGCTATTTGCCGAAGGATCTCCATCCGGCCAAAGAATTAGTGGTAAAAGCAGGCAGCGGGGCGGTCGTCTACAACCTTGATATTCCAACCTCGCCGTGAAACCGTGATTAAACCGTTTAGACCTGGAATCGAATAAGATGTACCGGCCGGATCGGTTCAGCTACCGAATCCGCTGCGCAAATTTCGACGAAACCGGAGTGGAAAACGTGGTCGATCCACGCCGTCTCCGAGTCGGCTCGGTAGATGGGCACATTTTTTGGGGAGAGTTCGGCACGGAGCGATTGCGGCGGGACAATCTTGAAGGAACTGCTGTTGTCGACCTGTCAGATGCTCGTCCCCTGTGCTCCGCGATGTACCTATCGGCGTGGCTACCGGACCTTTCCCGCATCGTTCATCGGCGCAACTAGAGCTTCGATAACCGGCAAAGCTGGTGCTCGGGCATCTGGTGTAGTTGGACTAAAGCGATTAGACCAACTACATAAGAACGCGCCGTCTTTTCTGGCTAGAAGAAGAGGCACAACGTGAAATTGCGTAGTGCCTTCCCAGACTTGGCTTGCTGTTCCTCCCGCCTACTCGCGGTAGGGGACTTCGGCCTTATATCCCTCGATCCGTTTGCGAATTTTGCTCACAAGTTCTGGATTTGAGTCTCCCAGGATTTCGACTGCGCGCTGGGCAGTGGCAACCGCGGCGTCAAAATCGCCTAACTCCGCATGGGCCACAGCCATTGTGTCCCAAACCTTCGGATGTTTGCCACTGGTCGCATCTTGCAACTTTTCGGCGATCTGCAATGCCTGCTTGCCGTTGCGCGCAGCTGCCTCCGGTGCCGTTGCCCGCAGCCAAGCGAGTCGCAGCAGGGAGGTCGCATTGTGTGGTTTGAGTTGTACGGCGACCTCGAGATGATCTGCCGCCTCTAGGTAATGCCCATCCCGCTGTAGCGCGTTGGCCAGGGCCACATGCACTCGGGCACGTTTGGGATGCTGCTCGACAATTTCATTAAAGACTTCGATCGCACGAGCAGTCTTCTCCAACTCCATCAAGACCCCTCCGTAGCCCAGTAGGACTTCAGCCCGGCGGGGCGGTATCTCTAAGGCCCGTTCAAACAGTTCGCGAGCTTGGCTAAATTCTTGCCCGCGTGCCAGCAGCACGGCCGCGTTTGCCAGAGCTTTTCCGTGATCAGGCCTCAGCTCGACAGCACGCAAAAACGATTGCAGCGCTTCCTCGGCCTTCCCATTTGCAACCAACGCCATGCCGAGTTGGAAATGTGCCTCGGGGCTGTCCGGTGCGGCCTGTGTCGTTTGACGAAGCACAGTGACCGATTTGGTCTGCTGGTCGCTTCCTGCTAATAGACCAGCCAACCTGAGACTAGCCTTGGTATATCCTGGGTCATATTGGAGGCACAGTTGCAGATGCTCGACTGCTTTGGTTTGCTGGCCATCCTTCTCGTAGGCCAGGGCCAGGTAATATTGTGCATTGGCAACTTCTGGGGTTGCGCCCAACCCGACTTTAAAATATTCGATACATAGTTTTAGCTGCCCATGTGTTTGCAGTTCCAGGGCAACCCCGAAACACGCCTCGGCAAACCGGGTATCGATGTCCCGTGGCCCCTGGCCGGTAGGGGCGGCGGACCGCCGCTGTGCCAGTTGTGCGACCTCAAACTGCCGAATGCGAAGATAGTCGTCCTCGTACCCATGGTCGCGAAATACGTCGGCAATCGAACGCAGGAGCAGATTGCGGGGAGGAGCTGTCCACCGCCCGGCAAAGGGCACCGCAGCCTCCCTGGGCGTCTGTGAAGTGGGGCCGAATTGTCGTAGATCGTCCAGAAGTTGGGGCGTGGAGAGCTTGCCGAGGTATAGTGCGGCTAGACCGCCCCAGCGGTCAAACAGAAAGCTCATCGGGGTAACTACCCGTGACGATTGATGGGCGGCAACGCGGCGGAGGATGTTGAGCTTGTCGACTAGTGCTGCATCGGCATAGCCACAGCGGAACGACGCGGGCAAACCCTGTAACAGGGCTGGCTGCTTTACAGTGGCCCCTGGCAGCCGATCTAACGAAAGCAGGACCACCTCCAATCCAAGGTCTGAGAGGGCCTCGTGCTCCGCCGCCCAATGCTTGATTTCGGCCAGACAGTTTCCGCAGTTTGCAGACCAGAGGTTCACTAGCACGGGCCGCTGGCCAAAACGTATGGGCACCGGCACGTTCTGCGCATCGTAGTACTGTAGCAACGGTGCCGGCGGGCGGCTCACCAGTACGGTGCGGGTTAGGCCAGATGGAAGTGGATCTCTTGGCTTACTGGGCTGTAGCTGGACTGGATCACCTGATGCCAGTACTGGCTCAGCAACGCCCGTGCCTTGCTTTACTAGTACGCGTCTCCCTGGGGCGACCAGCGGGAATCGCTCGACTTTTCCATCGGGCCACCTCACCGACAGGTACTCAATTTCTGCCTCGTCCGGCACGCCAAAATGCAACCATTTGCTGGATTGGGAGAGGTAGGCATCGCCTGCATACAAGGTGCGAATTGATTTTCCTACGCTCGCGTCTGCATGCACCAATTCGACCCGCGCGCCGATCGCATCCCGATTGCACGTCGTGCCCTGCAATTTGACTTGCACAAATTGCCGCGACCCTGGGCTGCTATTGTTGCGCATCAGTCGCAGACGGGGGCCCGTGCGATTTGAGATCCACAGATCCAGGTCGCCATCACGGTCCCAGTCTACCGCGATGAGTCCCCGGCCGTCTTCGGGAAAGTCCAGGCCGGTTACGGACGAAACATCTGAAAAGTGCTGATTCCCATGGTTGATAAAGGCGCAGTTGCGTTCGCGGCCGCTGAACGACTTGCCCTCCCGAAGCAACTTCATCGTCGCGTCCCAGCCAGCCAGGTAGCGATCTTTGGACTCCTCGGTATCCACGGTCCGTGGTGCTGGCGACACGACCTGCCGCCAAAAGAAACTTCACAAATCGTCGCTATCTTCGTTGGTCACATAGCCATTTGCCACGACCAGGTCTTGCCAGCCATCGTTATTTAGGTCGGCAAATCGCGACGCCCAGGCCCACCGTCCCAACGTGACACCCGCAGCAAGGCTGATGTCACGAAACGTGCCATCCCCCTGGTTGCGAAATAATGTATTGCCGCGCGCCATACGGCGCAAGCTGCGCACCGTGCCCTCCTGCAGACCTTCGGAAAACTGGCTCTGGTAGGTGATGCGATTGCCGGCCGCAGAAAACATGTTGCTTACATACACATCCATCCAACCGTCACGGTCAAAGTCGCCCCAACTTACGGACATGCCCGACGCCTGGTCTTCGACACCGGCGGCTGCAGCAATATTTGTAAACTTGCCCTTGTCGTTGCGGTAAAGGCAGTTTCTTCCAAAGTCGTTTGCGACATATAAATCCAGGTCGCCGTCGTTGTCAAAATCTTCCCACGAAGCGGCCAAGCTAAAGCGGCGATTGTCGGCATCTAATCCAGTTTCGTCCGTGGCATCGGTAAACGTAAGACTGCCCTCATTTCGCAATAGCAAGTTGCGGCCACCGTTGTTCGCGTCGTCGTAGGGCAGCGGAAAAGGCAGACCGCCACCCATAGCGTCGGGGCGTAGCGCGTTGTAGCCGCACACGTACACATCGAGATCGCGATCCTGGTCAAAATCGGCTGCGCACAAACTGTAGGCGTCGCTATTGGCGACGTGGCTTTGTTTTTGGACAAATACGCCAGTCCCGTCGTTCTCGTAAATCAAGATATTTGGATCGGTAGCGACCACCAGATCTTGATCGCCGTCATTGTCGAGATCTAGCAGCAAGGCCCCCAGTGAATCTTCCATGATATCGACGCCGGCAGTAGCGGAGGCATCCGTTGCGGTCCCATCAGGGTTCTGAAGATAAAGCCGATTGGGCAGACCGCCCGTGTCGCATGCATACAGATCATCCAGTCCATCTCCGTTGACGTCGCCCAGAGCAATGCCGTGGTGGCCAAAATGGGAGACAAATTGCCGTGTGATCCGACTCGACCAATGGGGGATACCAGGCAGCGTTTGCCGAGGGTAGGACGGGTTTGCCCCCAGGACTGAATTGGTGCAGTCGGTAAATAGCGAGCCGGACGGATTGGTGCACTCGGCCTCTTCATAGTCGGTCGCGTGCAATTCGCTAAGCCTCAGTGGTGGATTCAGCTCATCACTACGCTGCCATCGGCACGTCCACTGGGCGGCCTGCTGAATGGTGCGGCCTTCCCCCTGGAAGGATGCCTGATAGATCATACGCGTGCTCACGACGTCCTCTACCGAATCGATTCGCACCAATTTGAACTTGATGTGCCGGACTTCACAGGGAAGCAGTGGCGTGATGAGATCCGAAATCTGTTCCGCAAACCCGTCCAATCCTCGATATTCTTGTGCCACTTCACCGCCCGCGGCCGACGCGGTGCGGACGCCGATCCCTTCGGCCAACTTCGTCATGTCGAGCTGTTGTGGCCGCAACGACGTCCCTACAAATCCAGCTGATACTAGGCCCTGGCTCTGAAGGGGCTTCCCTTGGGAGACGGCCTCTATAAGTTTTTTTAATTCTTTCAATTGGGCTGCGACATCGGCATTGGCAACTTCCGATTTCCAGTCGTCTGCGTGGGCCTCCCGTTTGGAGGCCAAGCGGTCAGCCTGTGTTGCCTTAGCCGACGAAACGGAGACGGGAATTACGGTTGTTGGCGCAAAACTGCCGTCAGGAAGTTCCTTAAGTTCGACCCCGTTGAGCGATGGAGCGTGGTCTGTCGACGCAGTAGCAGCGGGCGCCCCAGAGCCATCCGGGTCTGCTGTTTTGGCCGAGTCCGTATCTCCACAGCCGGTGCCCAGTAGGCACAGAAACACCCACCCAGCCCAAATTACAGCAGTACCCCCATTGCTAAGCCGCATCGATTGTCTGCCTTTCAATTGAATCGAGTAGTCCGCCGCCAGTCCCCAAAACGCCCGCTGATAGCATGCCCCCGGCGTGCCGCTCCGTACAGGGGGGCCAGAGCTAGCCCAGCGGCGATCATTATGCAGGCAAGCTGCCCCGTTTCGTTGGTTGGAAGCCATCGATGCTGCTTGCGTCTTTTAAGGAGTAGGCCCGCCCGATGTGATCAACTGATCTGTGGGGTCTTTGGTGAGTACTAGGCCACGAAAATGGTGCTGCTGGGGCCGGTCGTTGGAATGTAACTGCAGCCCGATCGGAGAAGCTTGTAGCATATCAGGCTCGTCGGTGAAATCAAATACGAGTGTCCCGTTGGCCACCAAACGAATGCGATTGCCAATCACAAGAATCTCGATCAGATTCCAATCGCCTACGTTCTCCACTTTGGGCCCTGGTCCCATGGGAGCGATCCGATTCCGCCTGTAGGCGTCCCAAATGCCCCAATCATGACAAAACATTAATAGCGGGCCGCGAAAGCCGTGCGCGTTGTCGCCGGTGTCGGTGAATCGTTTGCCCAGCGCGGCAACCGCCGTATGCATGTCGGAATGTTGGGACGAAACCGTTTGTCTGGCTTCCAAGAGTAGGCGAAAGTTGCGGTACTCTTCCTGGGTGAACAAATAGGTGCTCGACGGCAACGGTTTGTCGTTGGCTCCGCGAATGCCCGCCTGGTCAACTGACCAATAACCTTCAGCGCCGTCCCAGCCGCTGAGGTCCTTACCATTAAAAAGGTGTACCGGATCTTCGGTTTTCGGAAGTTTCTGCAGCACTTCGGCAAATGGAGTCCCGCCAGTCCAGGCAACAGCTGTCTGGTCGGTCGGTAACTCGGTTGACGCGACCAGCAGTCCAGTTGCGCCGACGATAGCTCGAATACTCATGTCGTAGTTTCCCCTGAAAACAATTTCTGGTAGTCGCGGGATGGCCGGGTCCGGGTTCCGACTGAAACTCGCACGCCGCTCCCACCGCATATACCCGATGAGTTCTCAATTCTAACACAAGGCCCTGTGGATCACATCGGCGAGTTGGGCGTCAAGCGGAGCAACTCCTTCCGGAAACGGGTTGATTTCGCCGGGAACAGGCGGGCCATGCGGATGCAGCCGGCACTAGAGTCGCTAAGGACCGCGCATAGGGGGTGCAAAGTCTAAAATTTTCGATGCTCTAGACGGAGCAGGTCATTGGCTTCCGGCACGTTGGTGATTCTCAAGTTTTCCGAGTCCCAGTCCAGCCGATGGTCGTAGCCGCTCTGTTTCAGGCGCGCGGTCGATCGAATGGCCACATTGCCCAATTGGACCATTTCGGTGAGGGGGCCCGCAAAGTCGAAGTTGGCCCCGGCGGGTGGTCCGCCTTTGCAGGCGTCAAGCCACTCCTGGTAGTGTCCGGGCGAGCGCGGGATCGTCGCGGTCGGCAGCTTGTAGGCTTTCCGGGTCGTCTCGGGGATAATATGGGGGTCGTTGCCGTAACAGCCGCAGGTAATCATGCCACCTTCGCCGAGGAACATGACTCCCTCGTTATTACCACGGCGGCGGCCTTGTTCCAACTCCTGGGGCCAGGGGGGCATGATGCCGCCGTCGTACCAGGACAACCGCACTGGGGGTAATTCGCCTCGGGCGGGAAAGTGATAGTGGACCAGGGACGAGAGCGGGCCGGTCTCTTCATTGAACGGCGTGGTGTAGGCCTCAACGTGCTTTGGCGGGCCAAGCTGCAAGGCCGTGAAAGGATGGTCTAGTACATGGCAGCCCATATCGCCAATCACACACGAGCCGAAATCCCACCACCCTCGCCAGTGGAAAGGGCAATAGGAAGGGTGGTACGGACGCTCTGGCGCGACGCCCTGCCAGAGGTTCCAGTCTAGGGTTGCCGGCGTAGGAGGAGTTTCTGTGGGCCGGTCGATCCCTTGTCGCCAGGCGCCGGCCGGCTTATTCGTCCAACAGTGTACTTCTCGGATTTTGCCAATCGCGCCATCGGCGATCCACTCGCGGATAACCCGTGTATCTTCTCCTGCATGCCCTTGGATACCCATTTGCGTCGCCACCTTGTGTTTGCGGGCGGCGAGTGTCATCTGGCGGACCTCCCACACGGTGTGCGCCATCGGCTTTTGAACAAAAACGTGCTTGCCCGCCTCCATCGCGCGCATGGCGATCGGATAATGCATATGGTCGGGTACGGAAATGGTCACAGCGTCAATCTGGGATTCCATTTCGTCGAGCATCTTGCGGTAATCTTTGTATTTCTTGGCCCTGGAAAACTCCTTGAATGTCGGAGCGGCGCGCTGGTCATCCACATCACAAAGCGCGACCACGTTTTCGCCCGCCTTCCGCATATTCCGTGTATCGTAGCTGCCGACACCTCCATTGCCGACGCACGCGATATTCAGCTTGGAGTTGGGCGACTGGCGGCCTTTACCCAAAACGCGGCCTGGCAGCGCCAACGCCGACGAAAATGCTGTGGCATTCTTGATAAAATTCCGGCGGGAGGATGGCATGGTACTTTGCATAACGAATCGATACCAAATGTGCGTGTGGGAGAATTCTACAGATAAATCCAGATTCTAGACGCCGGTCCCAGGGATCGCAATATTTGGGCCGGCTATCGCATAGAGCAGGTATTCCCGCTCGCTCGGTTGCGTGGGGCGCCCTGGCGAGAAGATTGTCGCATGCTGTACGATATGACCTGCAAGTGCGGCCCGCTACTATTTGTCTATTCGTCGCACAAGTTCCTCCATCTGCATACTAATGAAAGATTTAGGATCCAATATGATAGAGCTACGACTCCGAACCGCTCGCGCGATTTTGCTGACGACTCTAGGAACAATATGCGTGACTCTCTTGTCGTGGAACGCTGCTTCGCTTTGCCGTGCGGAGGAGTCGGCGCCGGCGAAGAAGAAATGTCGCATACTGATGGTGACGCAAAGCGTCGGATTTAGGCACGGTTCGGTTACCCGCCAACCTCGACAATTGTCGCCCGCCGAAAGGGCAATCAATGAACTGGGCATCACCAGCGGGCTTTTTCGTGTTGATTGCACCCAGGACGTCACGCTTGAATTTACCAAGGAGCGCCTCGATTTTTACGACATTGTCTTCTTCTACACCACCGGCAATCTGCCAATTGCAGAGGAAACGCTTGATTACTTTTTCAACGATTGGCTGAAACAAAAGGGGCACGGCGTGATCGGTACCCATTCGGCGGCCGACACGTTCAACAATTACGAGCCCTACTGGAATATGCTTGGCGGAACCTTCGACGGGCATCCCTGGAGCCATCTGGAGACTGTCGCCGTCACTGTGCACGACACGGAGCATCCGGTCAGTCGTCCGTGGGGCCAGGAGTTTGTCATCACTGACGAAATTTACAAATTCCGGAACTGGCAGCCTGAGAAGGTGCGGGTGCTGATGAGCCTCAATATGGCCAAGACCAAGTTGAAGCAGCCCTATCACGTCCCGATCGCCTGGGTGAAAAACTACGGCGAGGGCAAAGTGCTGCACATGAGCCTTGGCCATCGCCAGGACGTTTGGACCAATCCCATGTACATGGACTCCCTGCTGGGTGGAGTGGAGTGGATTATGGGTTGGGAGCAAGGCGACGCGACGCCAAATCCTGAGCTTTCCGCAGCGCAGGAAGTTAAAGCCAAGGCAGATTTCGAAGCCAGTGGATCGTAAGTTTTAGTCGAAACTAAGCCATAGCTTGGGCCGGTCTTCGATGGACTGGTCATCGCTAAAGAGCGATTTTACTTCCTCAGCGCTGAGCGCCCGGTCGTAGAGGCGGATTTCGTCCAGCGCGCCATTGGCCTTGAGGTCTCCCCAAAACGTACCAACGTAGTCGAGCGTAGCCTGGTAGGGTTCGCATTTGCGGGCCATATCCAGCTCGCCGTCGACGTAGATCTCCCGGCTGGCGGTCCAGTAGGCTTTCTGAAGCGTGCCGGTTTCCTTGGCTTCGTCGGGGCCCGTTTGGGCTTCATGATGCTCCGCCTGCTGGACGAATGCCAGGAAGTACCATTTGCCAGTGCTCAACTCGGATATGCCCTGCACGTCGTTCGCGTAAAAGCCGAACCACGGCCTCTTCACGCGCACGCCAACGTGCAGGCCCTTGCTCTTTTCCTGCACGCCGCCGCTAAAGAGCGGAAACTCATCATGCGGCTCGATGTACTCGTCGATCCTCAACCAGGCAGTCAGCGTGAAGGGCCGGTTCTTGAGGTCGATGGGCGATATCTTGAGATAGTCGGACTCTCCGCCGAGCTTCAGTGCTTTGCCGAGCTTGCCGGACACCGTGTTCGGCACGCCTACGGTTTCCAGGCCTTCGGCAGCTGAGAAGGGTCGCAGCACCGCCATCTCCGACGTGGCTTGCCCAGCTTCTAGCTGAAATAAGTCGCCTTGCGCAGGCACGAAGTAGGTACACGAAATCTCCCGGGTTTCGCCGGGCTGGAGGTTGGGCGACTCGGTGCTCAACACCACTCCATTTACCTTAATGGATACCTTCTCGTTAACTGCTGCGAGGCTGCCAATGTTTTTGACCGCCGCGCGAATGGCGACCTCCTTTTTCGCGTAGACGTAGTTTGGGGCGTCGATCGAGGTGACCTGCAAACGCGCGGGTTGAGAAGCGACAGAGACAACCTGGGAAAACACTTTCGCCAGCTTCCCGTTGACGTTTGTGGCTACCTCCAGAGTGTGCTTTCCGGCGACAAACAACTTGGGAGTGGGGATCGTGATACGACGCTCGCCATTCCGCTCCACACCAAACTTCTCCGCCGAGATTCGCCGCCCGTCCACGTCAAGCGTCACTTCCACCGGATAGATACAGTTGTTGTTCTTAATCTCGATGTTTGCGCTGATCGATTGATTGGGGTCGATCGTTGTCGCGGACAACTGCAGTTCACCGAACGTGAGCCCTCTGCTAGGGGTATTCACGTTCATCAGCGGTGCCCGCTGGCCCGCATAGCTTGCCGCGGTATTTTCGCCAAGGGGCTCGGTACGGATGATTAAAGGCTCCGCCGAGAGCCCCGACTCAGAGCTGGCGGTCACCCGGATTTGTCCGGGTGTGGCCGACGCCCTTACGATGGCAATGCATTTGCCCTTGAGAGTCGTACGCTGATGGCCCTGATCGGACTCGCTGGCCGTCCCCATTGAGGCCCACGGGCCCCCGATCCGCTTTTTCAGGCTTTGTTCGCCATTTCCGACCCCGATCAGTTCGCCTTCGCCCTCCACCGCGAAGGTGATCAAGGAATCAGCATCTTGCATGAGATTGCCGTGGTCGTCGTAGATGCCGACTTCGATCGAGCATACGTCCTGACCATCGGCAAGTAACGTCGTGGTTATGGGTGCGAGCCGAATATGTGACGGTGTAAGGTGCTCGCGAATCACTTCGCTGCAAACTTCCATGCCGCCCACCAGTCCGACCACCTTCACGCTAGTGTCTTGGTGATAGGGCATCATTTCGCTAAACAGGACGTCTTCGTAGCGGAGCACGCCCTTGCTTTGCCAGAAGGACCGGTCTCCCGCAGGCTTGATGGTTTTAACAAAGGTGTCGTTCACATAGATCTGCAGCTCTTCGCAGCTCGTAAAACCTGTCAGGACCACGTTGGTGCCGTCGGCTCCGCGCCAGCCGCCCTTGGCTCGAACATAGAGCATCGGCTCGCGGGTCCACAAAGCCTGGGCAAGATAAAACGCCGGCTTGGCAAAGTGGCATAGGTCGCCCAGGCCTCCTGGCCATAGTACGCTCGGCCAGTTCGATTCGCCCCGGTAGTCGAACCCGGTCCACATGGTCGCCCCGGCAAAGTAATCTCTTAGGGCATACTGATCCCACGCCCCACCATGAAATCCGTACTCGCTACCGAGTTTCACCCGCTTGGGATACAGCTTGTGATCCTTGTCGGCCACCTTGGGGGCTCGCCAGTTGTAGCCCATCACGTCGACGATGTCGCTGAATCCCAGCTTGTTCCAGCCGTGGGCCTGGGCGATGGCCGAAGGGCGGGTGGGATCCTCGTTCTTGCAGACTTCGTGCATTCGCTTAAGGATTCGCACTCCCTCAGGTGTGGCCTCCTTGGTTTCCTCGTTGCCCATGCTCCAGACGACAATACTAGGGTGATTGCGGTCCCGACGGATCATCTCGCGAATGGACTCCAAGGCCGAATCGGTATCGTCGAAGTAGCGGGTTTCATCCCACACGAGCACGCCCAATCGATCGCATGCGTCGAGGGTCTCTGGGGAGTGCGGGTTATGCGCGCTCCGCAAAAAGTTACCTCCCGCCGCTTTAAGGAATTCGATGTTCTGCTGGTGGATCCGCCACGGAACGGCCACGCCGAGGCCGGCGATGTCGTCGTGATTGCAGACGCCTTTCAATTTGTACCGTTTCGCGTTGAGGAAGAAGCCCAGTTCCGGATCAAAAAAGAAGGTGCGAATGCCTAGCGGCGTCTCGTAGTTGTCCACTACCGCGCCGTCCCGGCTGACCTGGGAGATGACTTTGTACAAATACGGATTCTCCGGCGACCACAGCGTGGGCCGCTGGACCTGGATGTCTTGATCGAACTTAAAATTTCCGCCAGCCGCAATGGCGTGGCTGGCCTCGTGGCGACCGGCGATATTGCCTTCGCTGTCAACGATGCGCGTCTCGAGACGGCAAGTTGCAGCCCGCGCGGAATCGTTTTGGACGACGGTCTTCATATTTACCGTCGCTGCCTGGCCATCAATGCTTGGCGTGGTGACCGAGGTCCCCCATTGCGGAACGTGTAACGGATCGGTGACCACCAACCGGACGGGCCGATAAATGCCGGCTCCCTCGTACCACCAACCTTCTTTTTTCCGCGCATCGACCTTTACTGCCAGGGTGTTGGCGGCACCGAGCGTGACGTGGTCGGTCAGGTCGCAGACGTACCCCAGATATCCACTCTCCTGCTGACCCACCGGATGCCCGTTGACCCAGACCTGGCTGTTCCGATAGACGCCGTCAAACTCGACAAAGATTCGTTTTCCGGCGTAGTCCTTAGGCAACGTAATGGCACAGCGGTACCAACCAATGCCCCGCGGCAAAAAGCCCCCGGCTCCAGGTTTCGTCCAGCGGACGTACGGCATGAACTCTGAAAGACTGACGGAATTATCCTCGGAGTACGGGCCGGCGATTCCCCAATCGTGAGGAACCTGTACCGATTGCCAGCTGGCGTCGTCGAATCCAGCTTTCTGGGCGCCTTCTTGATCACCCCGGGAAAATTTCCACCCGGCGTAAAGAGAGACTTCTTGGCGCGCCGCACAGAGCGGTACATTGCCGAGGGTGACGAGAAAGGCGAGCAGAACTATTAGAGATCGCAGTTGCATGAAAGCTACCTCGGAATGAAAAATTGATGTTTGTCTTATTGATGGATTCGTACTGTTGGAGCTCTTGATCGCACTCACTCCAACTCAGGGATCCAGCTGAAGGCGGCCGCTTCTTTTCAGGTAACCCAATCCGTACGAGGTTTCGATCGCTCCGCCCGGATCAACCTGCACGATTCCGTCGCCAGACTTGGCCTTGCCAACCGCCATGGGAATAGTTCCGAAAAAATTTTCGGCATAATCGCTTGATTCTACAAGGGTGATTTCTTCCGCATCGCCATTGCTTGAGACAACCCCCAGCCTGACCGGCTCTGGCTCGGCGTAGTCAAAATTTAGCGGGGCCCGCAGCTCGACGCCAATCGCTGTGGGCTGCTTCAGCAGGCGAACTTCCGTAGCCTGATGGGCCATGGCCGCCAGGCTGGCGTTGAAGGCCGTATTGAAGTTCACCCAACCCTCCGACCAGCCGATATTGCCGACCTCGGGGTGATAGGGGTAATGCTGCCGTTTGGGCGCCGCTTCCAGGATGAAACGGGTGTTTTGCAGCGTGCCGACGCCCGTACCGTACTCGGAGTACCAGCCGACTTCGACGCCCTCCACCTCACGAGGCGCGTTGAATGAAAAGTGACGCCCGGTCGGATTGCGGCCAAAAACATTGTCCAGATGCGCGTAGGCCAATTGCCGCAGGCGGCCCCTGATGGCCGGGTCTTCGATCACCTCGATGGCGGCAAACAGGCACGCTGGGAAACCGGCCACATTACCCGGCTCGTTCCACATCGTGGGCTGCGGCCCCGAAGGGGTCCAGTCACCGTCGTCGGTGAGGCGGCGAAAGTCCCACATATTGTCTGAACGGCGAATCACCACGCCCGCCCAGTCGACAATTTTCTGCTGCAGCCCCCGCGGCGCTCGATCTGGATACTGGGCCATAAAGTGGGCCAGACCCGTCATCGTCACATGTTCGCTCATCCGCTGCCCCTTGGTGGTCTGCGGATCGTTCCAGTCCAGATGGGCAATCATCCACGCCGCCTGGGCATGGGCGGCGCCCAAGAACTTTTCGGCATCATCCCGCGCTTCGCGCTGGGCGACTTCGTACATCAATAGATTGGCCTGCAAGCTGTGACCGGGAGGCATTTCGCCCTTGGTAGAACCCAGCTCGCGTTTGACTGCAAACAAGTCGTGCTCGGGAGTTTTGTCGTATGCGTAATTACCGTCTGCAGTGGCGTCGCCCCAGTGCCTAAAGGCAAACTCTCTTGCAACCCGATAGTTTTGCTCCGGCAACCACTCTTTCAACCAAGGCCACGCGTAGAGAAAGTAGGCCAACTGCTCCTTGAGCATTTCATGGGTGCGGCGCTGGCTGACAATCAGGTCTGCTCCCCAGTGGATCATTTTCACAACGTCAGGAGCGTCCTCTTCGTAAGGATCGAGAACGCCCCATAGTCCAGGCTTGGGCGGCTGCTCGTATCGCACCTGCCGCGGCATCCGCTCATACGCCCGCGGGTTCGACAGATACTGGGCCACTAGCGTGTTGACCTCAAAGGCAAAGTGGCAATCATCGCGCCAGCCGATGGAATTGCCGATCGGTTGGCGGGAAGTGCCAACAAAATGGCGACTGTCGATCATAAAGTCGATCGCATTCTGATACGTCACCCGCTCGAGCCAGTAGGGACCGATGCGAAAGGGAGCGGAGACCACGCCTGCGGCCACGACAACGTACTCGCGGTCGCCGGCCGGATTAAAGTCGCTGAAGTCACCCAGGCTCTCAGCAATCTGGCCGCTATAGAGGATCCGGCTGCCACCTGCTTCCCGTACGATAAATCGCGTGCCATCCTCCAAGGTTGGCGCGGTGAAACGTTTGGGCCGGTTCAGATTAAAGCCACTTTGGTTGAGATAGATGCGCGGCACCTCGTCAAGTGACGTGATGCCGTCCCATCCGCCCGGGAGGCCATGACCCAAGCCAGGAAACCCCCCGCCCACGGCATCCTCGACGTAGGGCCAAACGTACACCTGACGGATCGCCGTGGCATCCCGCCTTGTCTTGGTTGTCAAGATTCGCAGTTTGTCGGTGTGAATCGTTTTTAATTTAAACCACATTGCCGAACGCGCGTGGCCAGTGGTGGTCCCGCTTCCGACGTCGTAGCGCGCGGATTGTAACTCATAAATCGAAATATCCTGCCACCCAGTCTCCGTCGCATAGCTTAAGTGAAAATCCTCGATCGCCCCGGTGTCGCCGTGGTCAAAATAAATATGGACCCCGCAGATGCTGTGCGGCCTGCCCAAATCTATTTCGAGCATGGCCGAGTCACTCGGTTTGCTGATCCAGCGGGTCGATAGGTCGCCGTCGATCGCTTGCCGGGCCGGGTGCCCGGCAAGTGCAGAGGAGGCCGTGGCTCCGCCTTCAATCGGCAGATATTCTATTTTAGGCGGCTCCCCGCCCTTGTCCGCAGCAGAACGGTCCGAAAACTCTGCAGCCTTCATGCGTCCAAAGGCAACTCGGCCTCGCCTCGCGAGGTATCCGTACCCGTAAGACGCCTCCACATGTCCGTCTTTGTCAATTTGCAAAACTCCGTCGCCAGGCTTCGGCTGCCCTACGGCGGTGGGTAGCGCCCCGGTGAAGTTCAGGGCATAGGCATGCTCTTCGGCGACCGTCACCGTCTCGGTGTCGCCGCTGCTAGCCTCTGCGCGCAGCGTCACAGGCTCCTGACTCTGATAGTTAAAGTTAAGCGGCGCTCGCAATTGGAAAACGATCTTGTCGTCCTGGTGGGTCAACTGCAGCTCGGTGTCCAGATAGGCCATCGCCGCCAGACTGGCATTCAGTGCCGTGTTGTGGTTCACCCAGCCTTCGCTCCAGCCAATATTGCCAGCCGCCGGGTTGTAGGGGTAGTGTTCGCGCTTGGGGGAGGCCTCCAAGACGAAACGAGCATCTCCCAGCATGCCCACCCCCGTGCCGTATTCGGAATACCAGCCGATCTCGACGCCCTCGACCTCCCGCGGCGCGTCGTACGAGAAGTGACGTCCTGTGGGATTGCGTCCAAACGCATTGTCGAGGTGCGCATAAACCAGCTGCCGGAGCCGCGCGCGAGCTTCGGCGTCGTCGACGACGGGCATGGCCGCCGCTGCGCAGGCCGGAAAGCCGACCACGTTGCCGGGCTCATTCCACATGGTCGGCTCTTTGCCCGAGGGCACCCAATCGCTTCGGTCGGTGAGCCGGCGGAAATCCCACATGTTTTCCGAACGGCGGATCATAACGTCCGCCCACTCGGTGATTTTCTGCTTCAGGCCCCGGGGCGCCCGATCCGGGTACTGGGTCATAAAATGCCCCAGGCCCGTCATCGTGACATGCTCGCTCATCCGCTGGCCCTTGGTGGTTTGCGGATTGTTCCAGTCGAGGTGGGCAATCATCCACGTCGCCTGGGCATGGGCGGCATCAAAGTATCGCTGGGCGTCCTGGCGACCGTCACGCCGAGCTACCTCATACATGAGCAGGTTGGGCTGCACACTGTGCCCCGGCGGCAACTCGCCCTTGGTGGTTCCCAGCACCGTTTTCACGGCAAATAAATCGTGTTCGGGGCTCTTGTCCCAGGCGTAGCGGCTATCGGCCTCTTTGTCGCCCCAGTGGGTCAGCGCAAATTCGGAAGCAGCCTGGTAGTTCTGCTGGGGAAGCCACTGTTTCAGCCACGGCCAGGCGTAGAGGAAATAGGCGACTTGCTCCTTGAGCAATTCGTGGGTGCGGCCTTGGGTAACTACCAGATCGGTCCCCCATTGAATCATCTTAACAATGTCGGGTGCGTCAGCCGGATAGGGCTCGAGCGCGCCCCACAAGCGAGTTTCGCCAGGCTTGGTCGCTTCTGGCGGAGGCTCATATCGGATCTGCACCGGCATCCGCAGATAGGCCGCGGGGTTCGATAGGAATTGCGCCACCAGCGTGTTGACTTCAAACGCGTAATGGCAATCGTCCCGCCAGCCAATGGAGTTGCCGATGGGAGTGCGGGAGGTGCCAACGTAATGACGACTATCGATCATGAAGTCGATGGCATTCTGGTAGGTAACACGCTCCAGCCAATAGGGCCCAATGCGGAACGGAAACGAGGTATGGCCGCCTGCTTCGACGACGTACTCGTGGTCGCTGGTCGGATTGAAATCACTAAAGTCACCCCGATGGCCGCTGATCTGGCCGGAGAAGAGGGCTTGCTTGGAATCCTTTCTCCGCACGATAAACGGCGTTCCATCTGGAGTTTTGGGCGCGGTAAAACGCTTGGGAGAATCAAGATTAAATCCGCTTTGGTTGAGGTAAATGAGCGGCACGTCGGTTTGATCGATGGGGCGGACCCACCCCTCGACACCCTGCCCCAGCCGCGGGATTCCCTCATCGAGGTAGGGCCAAACGGTGATTTCCTTGATGCGAGCGATGTCGCCGTGCGTCTTGGCCACCAGCAGCCGCAGCTTGCTAGTGACAACGACGTCGGTATCGGCAAACTTCACCCACGTCGCCGTCTTGGAGTTGCCGTGGATCCGTCCGGAGGGGATGTCGTTCCACCGGCCGTCTGCCCAATAGCGCAGCAATCCGTTATTGATGGGGGCCGTTTCGGCCGCGCCCGAATAGATGTGCACCCCTCCGATACGCACGGGGTCGCCCAGATCAACGTCCAGCCACGACAAAACGTCGGAGTGACTCAACCAACGCGTCGACAGTTTTCCGTCGACGGCCGCCTCGGCGGGGGCCCTGTCCATCGATGACGAGGCGGTGACCTTGGCGGAGAGTGCCAAATTGCGCATTTTCGGCAGTGCAGGTTCGTCGGCCCAAGCGCCGGCAGCCACGACCCCTATTGCGGGCGCAATCCACATCAAAGCCTTCACAATTCGCCTCTTTTTCTTTGGAGTTGTGCGGACAAGCCACCTAGTAAGACCACCATTAGACAGTGTGAGTAGGCTCAATACAAATAGCCCCCATTTCCAGGAAGAGTTGCCCAGTTTTGGCATGTACTTTTGCGACACGCCTTGGAGATCAGGCGGACCGCAAAATCAAGCCGGGAGGACGCACTCAGAAAAAAGACCAGAAACCACCATGCACTCGACACGGGGGGGGGGGGGAAGGTGTTACAATAGGCGGAAATCCCGGCCTGGAGTGGTTGCAGGCCGATCCATATAGGAAATGTCAGTTCAGACGGATCCCCAATTAGAAATATCGGATCTACGACAATGGGCTTAAGACATCGGCGCGGCGCCTTCACCCTCGTTGAGCTGTTAGTGGTGATCGCCATCATTGGCGTGTTGGTGGCGCTGCTTTTGCCGGCTGTGCAAGCTGCCCGCGACGCAGCCAGGCGAACCTCTTGCGTAAACAAAATCCGGCAGCTTGGATTGGCGCTGCACAACCATCACGATTCCATAGGCCGATTTCCGGTCAGCAACTATGCCCGTCTAAGGAGATTGCCAAACCCGAATAAGGAGATTGCCAAATACTGGGGCTGGCAGCCGCAGCTGCTCCCCTACCTGGAGCAGAGGGCTCTGCACGAATTGATCGACTTTACGAAGGAGCCGCACGATCCTCGCAATTTGCCAGCCGTTCAAACGCCCCAGGATATCCTTACTTGTCCGTCCAGCCCTTACCCCCATGAACTGGGCTACACGCCACAGCACCGCACCAAATTCACCGGGCAAGTAGCGCAATCGAGCTATGCCGCCTGCATTGGCGACTATAAGAACGCCACGGGCACCGGCTGGCGGGGCAAGAACGCAAAGGGAGCCGATGCCCATCACTACGGCAACGGCCACGTCCCACCGCGAGGCGTTATTTCGCGATTCGGTTGGTCGGCCCGCTTCAAAGACATCCCCGATGGTCTCTCCAATACGTTTGCGCTCGGCGAGTCTGTGGGGCATTGGTCGGTCAATGTGGATTTTCCCTATCAGGCGTTTGCAACTACCGCGCATCCGATCAACACGGCCAATTCCCTGTACCTCGAAGCCGGCAACATCGACTGGTGGGGGGAACGCCGCAACTATCCCAAACAGCTCTTATGGGATTGGGCGGTTTCCTTTCGTAGCATGCACCCGGGAGGTGCCAATTTTCTCATGTGCGACGCATCCGCTCCATTCATCAGCGAAAGCATTGATCATTTCTCCTATATGGCAATGGCCACGCGGGACTGCGGAGAAGTAGCAAACGGGTCGAATCCTTAAGGGGTGACAAAATGCCCCTATATGCAGCAAGGCGCCTGGCGCGAAACCTCGACAGGTCGCCAGGCGTTTGGTATTACAAACGCTGATTTCGTAAACACTGAATGGCCTTCTTAGGAGCAGTCTTCATGTGGCAGACAATTCTCTGCAAATCTTTATCGCGAAACAACCTGCGCCGGTGGCGAGGCGCACTGCTGGCGGCGCTGCTGGTGGTGGCCGGCGGCTGTTCAGATGGTGGCCTGACGCAAGTCACCGGTACGGTGACCTACCAGGACAAACCCCTGGAGTATGGCACGATCGACTTTCTATCGACCCATTCCAGACGCGCCAGCGGCCAGATTTCGGAGGGAAAAATATTGAGCGTCACCACGTATAAGCCAAACGACGGGCTTGCCGAGGGCGACTACCAGATCGCGATCCACGCCCGGGATCGCAGCGAGGAGCATCGCGATAAGATGGTGCCTCCCTCGCTCATTCCCGAGCGGTACAGCGACGTTGGTACCAGCGGCCTTACGGCAACGATCGAGGCCGGCAAGGAAAACGCTCTAAGCTTCAAACTCGATTAGGGACGAGCGCCTACAGCTGAGGACAACTGCCGAGCACTAATGCCCTCCTGAAGCCCTTCCGAGAAAAAGTTTCTGTTAATAACGTATCCGCAGAATGTCTCGCAGAAACCGGGCGTCAGCTTCAGTCTCGCGCATGCCATCCTGAAGTTTTCTGCCACAGATTCCGCGCCCCGGCAAAAGAGTGCCGCACGCTTACGTGGTTGACGATTCCATGAGACCCGTCGATCGCTGCCGGTCTTCACGGCCGTTATAGTTTTTACACGCTGGTTGCCCTACGTCGTTACTCAGTCAGCTTCACCACACTACCTGAACTGACAATAACCGGCCCGATTAGCCCCGAGGCCGTATCTCCATGAGCGTTGGTGACGCTTATTTCGAGGACGTTGTCGCCCGGTTTGGCTAAGCCCGTTATGTCAAATTCAAACGGAGGTTTCCATAAAGTCTCAAGCTGTTTTCCATTTATAGTCACCCCGGCCATGGCGCCAACATTTCCAAGAAGGAGCGTTGTGCGGCACTCTCCTTTAAAATAATCTTTCGGAAAAGAGAACGTCTTCTGGTAAGTGGCAGTACCGCTAAAGGCTTTGATCTTTTCGTTTTCGTGTTGTGACCAGGGAATTAAACTACGGAATTTCTCGACTATCGAGCCCCGGTCCAGCGGGAAGGTCACCTCCCATGCGCCGTCAATACTGACAGGTTCCGGCATGGTCTCGATCTCGAAACGTGTGCGGCGACCGTTTTTGAATTGCACGTCATAGCTGCCGGCCTGATCAATCCTTGCTTCCAGCCGTCCCCTGGCATCTCTCGATACGATCACTTCAGACGGGTCAAGTTCTTTTTCACCCAGCAATACCTTCTCGACAGGGGCGCCCTTGAACGGTTGGCGGAATATGACAAAGAGGGATTCAAAACCATCCAGCGGGAGGGTAAGTCTGGTACGCCCGCCATCCTGTTCAAAACGAGCCGTGCGGATTATTTCGCCGGAAGCAGGGTCCCACACTTCGGGCGCCCTGCCACCTACCCGGAAACTCATTTCGGCGAGCACCGCCTGGGCATTCTGGCTGCTGATAAAGTAAATATCACTGTTCTGATCAGTGCGATGCGTCCAGAGGATGCCGGGTTGCTCGATAACGATATCCGGTTCTGTTTTCAACGTACCCAGTGCCGACCGCAAATCAACGCCGTTAAAAACAACACCTTCGCCAAATTTTCGTTGTTTGACTTTCACACCGTCGCAATCACCCCAGATCTGCTCCGCAAGTGCGGTGACGGTTGTATCGCAGGCCGGATAACCCTGCAAACTCGGAGACTGCCTGGGAGGGGCGCCCATGAGCACGCCGCCTTTTTGGACCAGATCGCCTATTTTTTGCAACAGCTCCGGGCGCATGGTCGCCAAAGGCGGCAGCGCCAGAATCCGGTAGCTCATCCCGTCCGGCAGCGTCCAGCGACCGTTCCTAATGGTCATGTGATCGCGGATAACCTCACCGTTGATATAGTCGTAGTTGTACCCTGCCGGCAGAGGCGGTTGTTGGGCGCCGCTCATCTTCGGTGAATCTTCCCCCAGGAAGTACGCCACATCGGCGACGTGATGGCCCTGCTGCAACATGTAGTGGCAACGCTGCAAGTATTTAACCCATGAATGCATATTGTCAAAGACAGGATTATTTCGATGAAAAGAAGCGCCGAATGATGTCAGGCCCGGAGCAGGCAGGTCTTCGGGTTGGTGGGTGTAAAGATGCAGTGCGAAATGATTGACGCCTTCGGTAAAGGCCCAGTCGCCGCGCGCTTTGATTACGGATAGATTAGTAGGGCCGCAGGTGAACGCCTCTGCATAGACAACTTTTTTTCCATAGGTATGCGCACATGAGGCGGCGATTCTCACCTCAATGGGCCCCAGGGTGCTCATCCAAAACTCTCCGCCGACATCGTCGGATGCACCTCCGTATTGCAGGGATTCACAGGGATAGCCCCAGTGTCCGTAATTCTCCAGCCATACTCTCAACCCGTTGCGATTTGAAATCTCTTTCAATTCGCCGACATAGTTTTCGGAAATCAGATCCGCCACCAGCCGTCGCAGATCCCATAAAAACCGTTCGGACTCATCTGGAGAGCCGACGACTCGACCGTCCAGAACCGGCAGCCACGGGTAAGGATCATAGCCAAGACGTTTTTTGAATGTTGTTTCAAAGCCATCTGTCCAGTTCTGCGCCCCGACTTCGTAACTGTCGACTATCACATGTTTCAGGGCCGTTCGCTCGTTTTCAGGGATTCGGCTCAGCGTCTTCCCCACCATGGCGTCAAAATGCTTCTTAATCGCCACCTTGCTCATCTTGTCACATTCAAGCCCCGTGGCTTCCTTTGCGGCAGGCGTGTTCTTAGCGCCTGTTGGAGCCATGCCGATACGCTGGATAATCCATTGACCTTCGGGTACATCCCAGGTCAGATTGCCCTCATCGTCCAAGAACTTTGAAATATCTTTCACCGCCGCCGAAGCAATGGCCGTCTCAGTATCGTTACCCGCTTCGGGGGCAGGCCATAAGTAGGAATCCCAACTCGGCCACGGCGCCGGGTGGAGAATAGCGAGCTGCTTATCGGATGCGTTTTCAACCTTAGCGGATTTCACCAGTTTTATCTTGCTGATCCCGCGTGCGCTATCCATCTCGAGGCGGAAATGCTTCGAGGTCGCGGGTGCAAAAGAATGAAGGATGGGCTTTACACCATCCAAGGCTGTTTGACTCGGGGCGCCGGCCTTCAGCCCGCTGTAGTAAAAGTTCTCGATAGTACGGACAATCCCATCCTCATCGAGCATTTTTAGCCGGCCCTGGATGTCAAGGTGAACATAGCCTTCAAAATGGAATGCAAGGCTTCTGGCGGTGTAGGGCTGCTCCAGTTTCCACTCTATAACGCAGGCACTATTTAATTTGTCCTTGAAATCACCCCAGGGGCCTTCACCGCAAGGCGCAACTTCTTTTGCCCTTTGCCACGAATCATCCGAAAAGGCTACTTTTTTCCAATCGGCCTGTTCGGTGTTGGAAGTTTTCCAGTTACTGTCTGTTTGAAGAATTATCTCTCTGCCGTCAGCTATTACAATCTTAGCTGTTGCGATCAGGCCGGCGGACCAGCTCCAACCGATTTTATTTTCGACCTGCACGGCGATGACATTTTCGCCCTGTCGTAGAAATTTCCCGATCGGATAGGTATTGATGTTTTGCCAGTTTTCACTGCCGCCCTCTTCCATCAGGCTGCCATTGATCCAGACTTTCTGCTCATCGTCAGCAGTGATAGACAGATACGCGCGGTGGATCTCGCCGTCGATAGTGAAAACGCGACGGAAATAGCGCATGCACTCTGGGACGTATGTTTTCGGGTCCCCTTCAGGGTACCAGATCCAGTTCGCACGGGTTATATCCGGGATACTTTCTTCGTCGACACCGCTCCTGGTGAGATTGCCGTTGCCGATATCGACCAATTTTACGAGTTCTTCCTTTTGAGCGGTAAAATCAATTTCCGGTTTATGACTTTCGATGAAGTCATCCTCACCCTGCGGCACCGGAAAGGCGATGACGGCAACATCCTTAATCATATCTTTGTGAGCGGGCAGTTTATCCGAGAACCTCATCGGCCCATTGACGCGCTGTTCTGTGCTTACCACATACTTCATCGAGTCTTCGGGCTTGGTCCACGGACCACCCGACTGGCTCCATCCCGGGCCGTTAAACAATCCAATATCCACCCCCAGGCGATTTCCTTCCCGTATCGCATGATCAACATGCTGCCACCAATTGTCACTAAGGGTTTCAACCGTACTTTTCTCGTTTGTTTCGCCAATATGGCCGATAAAGGCTTCGCCGATCCCGACGTGAGACATCGCTTCCAGGTCTTTGGTGATCCCTTCCTTCGACACCTGGCCGTTCATCCAGTACCAATACACCCAGGGCTTGGTCGAATCGGGCGGAGATACAAACCCGCTGTCAAGCGGATCGGCAACAGACCCGTTTGGAAAAGACAGGCACCAAAGAAACAGAAGTATGAAACAGTTCTTCGAAGCCATAGAGCTTAGGTCTTCACATTTCCCTCAGTTTCCCTTGAGTAACACATTTACTCTGATACGGGAAAATCCGGCTAAGTTAACTGGGCGCCCAGAGCGCAACAATTAATTATTTATCGATAAAAAGATATTCATTTTCCGGTTGGCCGCAAAGAATGCCCGCTGAGGTTCCAACCTCTATTGGCTGGTCTTAAGTTTCAGTTCGGTGATGGTCCAGTAACAGGGACCTGACTTGCCGGTCTGAACGATCTTGAGGCTGCGGCCGGAGACAGGCTTGGCAAAGGTGATGTCGACAACAGCACTTTCGCCTTTTCCTGTGGCAACAGGAATTCCCTGAGCAAAGCTGTTCATGGAAACATAAATCTCATAGCCGCGGGGATAATCGGTTTCCGACCCCTGGCACTCAATTGAGATACCGGTTAATACCTGCTCCGGGTCTAACTCAACTTGCAGCCACTCCCCACCAATAGTGCCTCCTCCGGTACTCCAGCGGGTATTCGTGTCGCCGTCGATCGCCTTGTTTGCAAGCTCGCTGTTGTGGGACGCTGTGGCGCTGCCACTATTGGCGAGTAGTGCCTCAATTTTTTTAATGGCTGCCTTGGCCTCGCCATTGACGGCGCTGTCGGATAGAAACCGACCGACAAAGTCCAGCGCCCCTTCAAAACGAAAACCACCCAACTGTGCGAGAACAAGTTTTTTTTCTTCCGCACGTTCTGCCATGCCCATGGCGAGTTCAAAATTATCGAGAAGCGCCGCGTCGGACCGTTGCGTCTGCTTGGGAATCAGCTTGATAAACCCGCGGAGCGCAATCATCCGATCCGTAGCTTTCTCAGACTCGTCTGCGGCAAAATCGCTGAGGATTTTGGCAGGAGATCCGTCTGGCCAAACACTCAGTCCGTAAAGCGCCGCCCCCTTAATCACACCATTGTCGTCTTGGAGGCATTTGTCTAACGTAGCAAGCGTACTTTTGTGCCCAATCCTACCCATGGTGTGAATTAGTGAAACTCTTGTGGCGGTGCTGCAGATCTTCTTAGCGGCGTTCAGTAGGAGTCCTGCGGATTCCTGGCTGGCAGACTCTTTTTTGGTAACCCCAAAAACTGCAAGTTCCACTTCTCGTCGAACTTGATCGTCGTCAATCTCCGTGAGAAGTTTGACTAGCTTGGGTAGATCTTGGCCCTTGGCCAGGCGGGCAAGTGACTTGGCCGCTTCGATACCGGCCGGGGCGAGATTGTCACGTGCCACGATGAGAATTGCGTCTAGGTAATCGTAAGCTTTCCTATCGGCCAGCGACCGCACCAAGACGGCACGCACCTCAGCGCTAGCTCGCTCTAGGCTCTTGGCTATAGCGCTATTTACGTCCTCGCCCTTCATGCGATTGAGCGACCTCATGGCCGTTTCGCGCTCGTCCTCGTGTAGTGAGGCATTAGCGGCTAGCTCGGCCAGCGTGGTAACTGCCGAGGCGCCGCCCAACTCTGCTAAGCCATACATGGCCGCCGTCCGCACACGTTCGCTGGGTGCTTTCGTTGATTCGATTATTGCCGGTAGGGTAATTTTGTCATTACGGTTAGCCAGCGCATAAAGCAGCAGCGCCTGGGTACGCTCATCCTGGCTTGGCAACTCTTTGATGATCGCCATCGTCGAATTCTGGTCGGATTTATTACGCAATGCCGAGATGAGCTGCTTGCTTTTCGAATCAATTCTGGAGACGCCAAACTTATCAATGATAAGCGGCGCGATTTCTCCATCATCTTTGTGGAAGGCGTAGCTGATGACCGTATCCCGGTAGACCGAGGTTGTATGGCTCTGGCTCTGGTCGTTGCATGCGTAATACCACTGGCCGTTCCACTCAAAAAACTTGCCGTGCCTGTCGTAATTCAATCCACCCCACGCCAAATATTGCATCTTGTGGCGAAACTGAGGCGAGACAAGATCTGTGTCAATAAACGGCCCCTTGCACTCAAAGGGACCATAGACGCTCTTTGAAGTTGCGTAGTAACTGCCCCACGTAAGGTAATAGGTGTCTTTGTGTTTATGGAGGTCGGGCTTGTCGTCCAATATGCCGACCCCATAGGGGCCCTGCGGATTATTAATTTTGATCTCTCGCGGTGTCTCTGCAAGCGACACCATATCGTCATTGAGCTTTGCGATCTTAAAGGCATACACGCCGCAAATCACGTAAGAGTCGCCATTGTCTTCGGTAAATATCGCGGGATCATAACTGCCTGCCCCCATAGGCTTGCCTAATTCGTCATGCCACGGCCCTCTCGGTGAATCGCCCCTGACAACTGCCGTAGTATAGCCAACAGACAGATACCAGTAGTAACTACCATTCTTATAAGCGGCGTCTGTCGCCCAGCATCCGGCCATAGGGCCAACATAAGTATCTGCCGGATTCAGGGAACATTCGTATTGCCAGTTAATCAAATCACTGGACGACCACACCCACCAGTCGTACATCGTGAACTGCGTATTCTTCGCAGAGTAATCGTGACTCGCGTACAAATAGGCCCGGTCGTTAAATATGTGGATGTGTGGATCGGACATTCCAACATTGGGTACAATCGGGTTTTCTGCAAAACTTGCGCTGCCGGCAATAACATGGGCCAAAAAAGAAACAACCAGCAGACCTGGAATAGAAAAACAACTAGGCATTGTTTCCTCGAAACTTCTTTCCTAACCTGGAAGACCTTGTTGAGCGGTCGGCCTTTGGTGACTGGGCGCCAATTGCCCAAGGCCTCCACCCATGCCCAAGGCCTCCACCCAAGACCTCAACAGTGTACCAGTAAACACCTCAACAGTGTACCAGACCCCGGCGGAGTCTTCTGGCCCCTCGCTTGTCTCCGCCCTTGATAGTTTGATACCTCGGCTATGTCTTCGCGGTAAAGTATGCGTCTTCGCTGTAAAGCATGCTTTGGCTGCGCCTCAGCAACTCTCTGCGCTACGGCAAGTCGGCGGGTGTGGAATGAAACGCGCCAATCCTTCTTGTTAAAGTGTTGTCGCAAAAGTGCATAGCAAAAATCATCTGGAAACTGCGAGTTCATAGGCCTCGTTTGTGCCAGATATGGCCAACAGTCTACCCCCAGGCTGGGTTGGAAAACACATGTACGCTGAACTATAATAAATGGCTGGCCATAATGCTTGACTTTGGTTGTTATTACGCCCAGTACTAATACTTTCGATGCCCAGCAATGATGGCTAAGAACCGCCACTCGCGTCTACTTTCTGTCCTGCCGACACTGTTTGCGATACTGCTGGCGACCCCAGCGATCGCAGCCGAACGGCCGGTCGATTATCGCGCAGAGATCCGGCCCATCCTATCGAATAGGTGCTTTCGCTGTCACGGTCCCGACGCCGATGAGCGTGCCGGCGGATTTCGTCTAGACCAGAAGGCCAGCGCGCTGGCCGAGGCTGATTCAGGAGAGCGGCCGATTGTGCCGGGCGATCGCGCAAGTAGCGAACTCTATCGTCGAATTACGACGACGGACCTGGACGAGCGCATGCCACCAGTTGAATCACATAAAAACCTGACCGCCGAAGAGATCGAAAATATTGGCCTCTGGATTGACCAGGGCGCACCGTGGTCTGAGCACTGGTCTCATGTACTGCCGGTGCGACATGCGACACCAGACATCGAGTCAACGGCATCAAAAAACTGGCCAAGCAATTGGATTGATCATTTCATTCTCGCACGCTTGCATCGCGAAGGGATCGCCCCCTCCCCCGAGGCAGACCGAGTCACCCTGTGTCGCCGGCTCTATTTCGATCTTCTGGGACTGCCTCCCACGCCCGAACAGGTGCGCCAGTTTGTGGACGACAACTCCGCGGGCGCCTACGAGCGGCTGGTGGATAAACTCTTGGCCTCGCCCCACTTTGGCGAGCGGATGGCCACGCACTGGCTCGACTTAGTGCGATTTGCCGACACCGTGGGCTACCATGGTGATCAAGACCACTCTATCACGCCCTATCGCGACTGGGTAATCGACGCGATCAACGACAATATGCCCGTCGATCAATTTACGCGTGAACAACTTGCTGGCGACTTACTTGCAGATTCCACAATCGATCAAAAAATTGCCAGTGGTTACAACCGGTTATTGCAAACGTCGCACGAAGGGGGCGTGCAGCCAAAGGAATACCTGGCCATGTATGCGGCCGATCGTGTGCGTAACGTGTCCGCCGTGTGGATGGGGGCGACGCTCGGTTGTGCCCAGTGCCATGATCATAAGTTTGATCCTTACACCATGAAGGACTTTTACTCGATGGCGGCCATGTTTGCCGACATTGACGAATCGGCGCACCTGGCCCGCGGTACCAACTCCGTGCCAACCGACCGCGACCCGGAAATCGAGGTCGTTAGTCGTCGCCAGCGTCAGGCCCTTGACGCTCTGGAGAATAAGGTCGTGGCGATTCGGAAGGAAATTATCGAGCTTGCCACCGACGATATTGTGCAACGGGCAGAGCTTTACGACCAGTTCAATAAGCTTCGCTCCGAGCGAGATGCATTGCGCGCCACGAGTCACCCTCGCAGGACGATGATCACCGTCGGCATCAAACCGCGCGTCACGCGGATTTTGCCACGCGGCAACTGGCTCGATGAAAGCGGACCAATCGTTGAGCCTGCCGTTCCCGAATTTTTAGGGGAGACGGGTGTGGAGGGCCGCCGGGCCAATCGTCTTGATTTGGCCAACTGGCTGGTCGACGCAGAGCGAGGCGCTGGCGCGCTGACCGCCCGGGTGTTTGCCAACCGCTATTGGTATCTGTTCTTTGGCAACGGACTTGCGACCGTGATGGACGATCTTGGCGGCCAGGGTGAACCACCTTCACATCCTGAGTTACTCGATCGAGTGGCCCTGGAACTGGTCGACAATGGTTGGGACGCCAAGCAGCTGGTGAAGCTGCTGGTAAGCTCCCAAACTTATCGACAGGCGTCGTTGGAACCGTCGGCACTGGTCGAGCGAGACCCCGGTAATCGGCTTCTGGCCCGACAGTCGCGCTATCGGCTGCCAGCCGAATCGGTGCGAGACACGGCGCTGGTGATTAGTGGGCTACTGGTTAGCGACGTGGGCGGCGCGAGCGTGAAGCCCTACCAGCCCGCCGGCCTTTATCGCCATTTAAATTTCCCGACCCGGGTGTACAAACACCACCCAGATAATCGGCAGTGGAGGCGGGGCCTCTACATGCATTGGCAACGGCAGTTTCTGCATCCGATGCTCAAGGCCTTCGATGGGCCGCGCCGGGAGGAATGTACTGCCCAGCGGCCACGTTCCAACACACCAGTCGCGGCACTGACGCTCCTGAACGATCCAACGTTTATTGAGGCGGCGCGCGTGTTTGCTGAGCGAATCCAGCTACAACAGCCCACCGGTGGGGCCCAACGAGACGCGGACCGCATTGACGACGCCTATTTGATTGCCGTTAGCCGGCGGCCCGACGATGTGGAGAAATCTGAGCTCCGCCGCCTACTGGAATTTAGTCGCCAGCATTACGCAGCGAACCCTGAGGCCGCCCGTGCTCTTATCAACATTGGCCAGGCTCCTAAAGAGAGCGCCCTAGACGAGGTAGAGCTGGCCTCGTGGGTAGCGGTAACCCGGGCCATCTTAAACCTTAGTGAAACCATTACGCGCAATTGAACTCATCAAGGCCGCAACATACATGTTTTTAAACCACGGTGATAAAGAAAACCTGGCCGCGCAGTGTAACCGGAGAACCTTTCTCTCAAAGAGCGGCGTGGGCCTGGGGTCGTTGGCACTCTCGACCTTGTTTCATCGCGACGCGCTGGCCATGCGTGGGCCCCTCCAAGGGCTGCCCGGGTTGCCACATCATACGCCCAAAGTCAAAAGGGTGATCTTTCTCTGCATGTCCGGTGGTCCATCGCATCTGGAAACATTTGACCCAAAGCCGAAGCTCACTGAGCTCGATGGCCAGCCGATGCCGGAGTCGTTCACCAAGGGCCAGCCTATAGCCCAACTGCGAGGCGCGCCTCTGACATGCCTGGGGCCTTTAACCCATTTCAAGAAGTATGGTGCCGGTGGGCAAGAGATCTCCGACTACCTTCCCTGGCAGTCGTTGCTGGCCGACGACATTTGCATTGTCCGCTCCATGGTTACCGAGCAGATCAACCACGATCCGGCCCACACGTTTATGAACACCGGCAGCGCTATCAATGGTCGGCCATCGATGGGCTCCTGGATCAACTATGGTCTGGGCAGCGAGCGCGACGACCTACCGGGGTTTGTGGTCTTGACCAGCGTCGGCGGACGCAACCCCCAGCCGATTGCGTCGCGCCAGTGGTCGGCCGGTTTTCTGCCAAGCCGTTATCAGGGTGTTGAGTTCAATGCCACGGGTGATCCGGTCCACTACGTGCGGTCGCCCGCCGGCGTCAGTGAGGCGATGCAAGGGCGCTTGGTAGAATCCATTCAAGGGCTCAACCGGCACCGTAACGAGCACGTACAAAATAGCGA
>JAKVCC010000010.1 GCA_022448265.1 Pirellulales bacterium | reverse complement strand
GGGGGGGGGGCGGGGGGCCCTTTTGGCGCCACGGCCACACCGTCAATGTGACGGGGCCGTCGCTTCCGCTCGGGCCACTTCACTCATTTCTAACCACTCCTAGGTTCCGACACTTCCCTCGAAAGAGCACTCAGATGCTCTACCTTGCAAAAAGCATTTGCACTCCCATTGCGCGCGACAATGTTGGCGATTGCTTCAAGGTCGAACTCTCCTGGTGCCGTTTCGCGGGCACCGGCCAGTACACCCGTGGCGGGCGATTCGTCCACATGACAAATCAGTCCGCTTCGCAACCAACTGGCCTCGCGGTGTCCTCCGCATAGCGAAGTCTCGGGGATGTTTCCCTTCCCAGATTGTGTTGGTATTAAAGCGTGTGACTTGTGTCTAACAAAACAATCTGTCATTCCGGCGCCAGTGGCCAACCTTCTGGGGATGTCCAGATAAATATCTTGCTAAAACTGGTATTTATTGGCCATGCGCCTAGCGTGGTTCAGATAATCCAGAACTGTCTTAACTGACATGCAGGTGCACTATGCGTTGGGTGGCCGTGGCATTGGCGGGGGTGACCGCAAAAAAGAAACGTAGGATCCGAGTAAGACACGACCAGTCGCGGTACGAAAGGCAGATTCCCTGAACTAGGCGGAGGATGCTTATTCTGACCCTTGCCGAAAGGCGCGCTGCTGGCGATGATGGACTAAGTTGGTTTTTCGTCACGTTCCTGAGACGCCCCTGAGACATCGCCTGGCGATGTATTTCGACCCTATGCTGATTGGCCCAACGCCCATCCTCGACACGTTTGCCGAAGCGTTTCCCATGCGCTTTGTGCGTTTGATCATCACCGCCGTTGATGATTACTGGTTAAATGCCGCCCTGGGCGATTTTACGGGGTACAGTGCTTCGATCATTGGATGCGATGCTGAAACGGGCGTTGAGCGCATGCTGGACCCTTCGGAAACCTGCGATGGGCGACCCGGGGCAGCAGTACTCGCATTTGGTTTTTCCAGCGAAGCGCTGGGCAAATCGATTCCGGGCCGTGTGGGCCAGTGCGTTATGACTTGTCCTACGACGGCAGTTTACAATGGGTGCGCCACCGATGGCTCGTCGGAAACTATTCAGTCGATCCCGTTGGGAAAAACCTTGCGTTACTTTGGCGATGATTTTCAAAAAAGCAAGCTGCTGGGCGGACGGAGGTACTGGCGCGTACCCGTGATGGACGGCGAGTTTCTAGTCGAAGAGAAGTTGGTGGTTTCCAAGGGGGTCGGGGGTGGCAACATTATCCTGCAGGGCACTTGCCCGGAGATTGCGCTTGCTGCAGCACGACGGGCCAGCGAAGCCCTTGCGCCATTGGCAGGAGTTATCACCCCATTTCCGGGTGGCGTGGTGCGCAGTGGCAGCAAGGTCGGTTCCAAGTACAAGGGCCTGGCTGCTTCGACCAACGACGCCTACTGCCCGACATTACGGGGTCGTGTGGAGACGAGCTTGGTAGACGGTGCCCATTGCAGCTACGAAATTGTCATCGACGGTATTGACGAACCGGCTGTTGCCGCCGCCATGAGGATCGCCATGCAAGCGGCAGCCGGCGACGGCGTCCTGGCCATCGGCGCGGGAAACTACGGCGGCAAGCTCGGCAAGTTTCATTTTCATTTGCATGAGTTGCTGCGATGATGTTTCGTCATTGCCAATGCAGGACGATTTGCAGGCGGGTTCTCGCAGCCGTGGCTTTTGCGGCGTTGCTCAAAACAATATTGGCGACAATGTTTGCTTGCGCCCGGGCCGCAGAGCCCTTAGATGGGGAGGATGGTCGACCCCTGGCACTCAATCAGTTTCGTCCCCGCCCCAGTTTAGTGGTGCCTGCCGATCGACCGCAGCGCGCCAAGTACCCTGTGGTCGACGTACATATCCACCCCCGCCGAAAACTACGCAGCGTGCCCGCCCAATTAGACGAATTTGTGCGGGTGATGGATCAGCAAAATATTGCCGTGTGCGTGAGTCTCGATGGCGAACTGGGGGAATCTTTGGAAAGTCATAAAGAATTCCTGTGGACCAAGTATCGCGACCGGTTTGTCATATTTGCCAACATTGATTGGCTCGGTGACGGGCGGCGCGACGAGCCTGCTACTTGGGATTGTCATCGACCTGGTTTTGGTCGGCGCATGGCCGCGGCGCTCGCAGACGCGAAAGAGCGAGGCGCATCGGGCCTGAAGGTTTTTAAAATGCTTGGCCTAGTCTATCGCAATCCGGACGGATCTTTGATAACCATTGACGATTCGCGTTGGGATCCGATCTGGAAGGCCTGCGGAGAATTGGGCCTGCCGGTGCTGATTCATACGGCCGATCCGGTGGCGTTTTTTCAGCCAATCGATCGCTATAACGAGCGTTGGGAAGAGCTCGAGCGTCATCCGGAATGGAGCTTTGCCGGCAAGGAATTTCCCTCGCATGATGAATTGCTGGCCGCGCGCAATCGCGTTATTTCCCGCCATTCCCAAACGACGTTTATCGGGGCTCACGTAGCGGGCTATCCCGAGAACCTTGCCCAGGTTGCCAAGTGGCTCGAGAGTTACCCAAATCTCCATGTCGAGATTGCCGCGAGAATTGCAGAACTTGGTCGGCAGCCCTACACGGCGCGGGATTTTTTTATGAACTTTTCTGATCGGATCCTCTTTGGTACGGACGGACCTCGCCCAATAAACCGCCTCCGGCCACACTGGCGGATGCTCGAAACTCGCGACGAGTATTTTTCCTACGCCGAGAACCAGTATCCTCCGCAAGGATTGTGGAATATTTTTGGATTAGGTTTGCCGCAGGAAGTCCTGCGCAAGGTTTATGCCGAAAATGCAGAAAAATTAATTCCGGGCGTTGCGCAGCGAATGGAGATATATGCCAAGAGTCGTCCAGCCGCCAAATACGACGAAAATCAGGGACCTTAGCGTATTGTCCTGCATCAGATGGAGTCTCGACCGTTACCGCCAAGACTCTACCTGGCCGCAGGTGGCTAGGATAGGTTGCGTTGGGAAGTCGACGTTTTCAGACAAAAGCGTTGTCATTTTGTCATCAGGCTTGTTAAAATCGAACACGTCTAAGGCTGCCCATTAGGCTAGTCGTTTTCTTCTCTTCAGGATTGTGCAAGTTTATGAGTGCCGATACAGAGGCTACTGAGCACGAGGCTCAGCCTGCTGATTCCGACCAGTCCAAGACACAACCGGCTCCTGACGCCCTGCCGACCGCTACGCCTGCAGGTGAAAACACCGTCCAGCCGACAGAACTGCACGAAGATGTAGCCAAAGAAGGGCCTCAAGAAGTGGCTGCGGAAGAAGGCGCGCCGAGCGTCGACGTGCGGGCTTGTGAGGTAGCCGCTGATGCGGACCCGGTTGGCGAGGCCCCACCGGCCAATGCCACCTCTGGAGAGGCGGCTGGCCAGGAGCGGCCCAGTGAGCGAATTCAGGTTGGTTCGCAGCGGGAGGGTGACTCTGCGGCAGCCGTACGGCCTGTGGCGACGGAACCCCGGCCCGCTGCCGAGGCGGAGCCAACCAGAAGTAAATACCCGCGCCCTAATGTGCGCGACCAGTTGCCGCCCGAACTCGAGCAGGAAATAGAAGTTGCCATGGGCGGCCAATCGCTGGAACAAATCATCAGCGAGGCATCTGGAGGTGACGCAATTGCCACGGGTGCCGAATTGGCTCCGGAAAGCAAGGTCACCGGCAAGGTGGTTCAGGTGCATCGCGAGGACATTTTTCTAGAGCTGGGTGGTCGCGATCAAGGACTGCTGCCACTTAAGCAATTTGAAAAAAAGGATCCTCCGGAAGTTGGCGCTGAGATCGAAGTTGTAGTATCGCGTTTCAATTCCGATCAGGGGCTCTACGAAGTCTCGCTCCCAACGGCGGCCGTCTCGGTCGGGAATTGGGATGAGGTGGCGGTCGGCCAGCTTGTCGACGTGACGATTACTGGCGCGAATAAGGGCGGGCTCGAATGCAAGCTCGCTGGCATTCGCGGTTTTATTCCCATGGGGCAGATCTCGATTTACCGTGTCGAAAATGCTGAAGAGTATGTGGGACAGAAACTTGGTTGTGTCATCACAGAGGCAAACCGCGACCGAAAAAATCTTGTGCTCAGCCATCGCGCTATCATGGAGCGCGAACGGAAAGAAAAACGAGAACAGTTGCTGGCGGAACTAGCGCCCGGACAGATCCACGAAGGGATTGTGCGAAGTCTGCGTGAATTCGGAGCGTTCGTCGATCTGGGTGGAATTGACGGTATGGTCCATGTCAGCCAATTGAGTTGGGACAGAATCAATCATCCGCGAGATGTCTTGCAAGAGGGGCAGACTATCAAAGTCCGTGTGGAAAAAGTCAACCAGGAGAGCGGCAAGATATCGCTCGCCTATCGTGACTTGTCCGAGAATCCATGGAAAAACGCTGCGGCCAAGTATGTGACGGGCTCCACCGTTAGCGGCAAGGTTTCCAAGTTGATGCTGTTTGGCGCGTTCGTCAAATTGGAGCCCGGCGTCGAAGGTCTTATTCATATTTCCGAGATGGGCCATGGCCGGGTGAAACATTCCAGCGACGTCGTCAGTGAAGGCCAGGACGTCGAGGTGAAAGTCATTTCGGTCGACGCCGACGCCCAACGAATCGGTTTGTCGCTAAAGGCTTTAATGCCTGGATCTGAAAAACTGGCGAGCAAGAAGTCCGACCCGCAGGCGCCTACCGCTGCCGAGAAAGCTCGACGCCAGCAGCGGGAAGAGCAGGCCAAGCATTTGAAGGGTGGTGTCAGCGCTCCCAGCGGCGGCGAGAAATTTGGGTTGAAGTGGTAGAGGTACCGAAGGCGTGTTGCCTCCCCGTCCCGTTTTTCAAATTGAAGACGCTGTGAAGCCTCATGTTTCATTGGGACAATGGCCTGTTTCTCACAGTGGCGGGGCTTGCACTGGATGTTCCTCGTCGGCAAAAACGCGGCTTTATCTCCCATGCTCACGCCGACCATATGGCGTCCCACGAGCTTGCACTTTGCACGCCAGAGACAGCCGCTCTCTACCGGCACCGTCGCGGCGCGCGCAATCGCACGCTCGAGATGCCCTACCGCAAGCCGCTTGAGTGGGGGCCGCTGCAGCTTACGACTTACCCTGCCGGCCATTGTCTGGGTTCGGCGATGCTTCTGGCCGAAGACGAAGAACGGTCGCTGCTATTCACCGGCGACTTCAAACTGGGACCATCCGCCACCAGCGAGCCAGCCGAGTTGCCCCAGGCAGACATCCTGGTGATGGAAAGTACTTTTGGCCAACCCCGGTATGAGCTGCCGCCGCGGGTAGAAGTCATCGGCGAACTAATCGCACTTGTAAGACGCACCCTGGCCGCGGAGCGCACGCCGGTCATTCATGCCTACGCGCTTGGCAAGTCCCAAGAGGTCACCAAATTACTTACCACCGCGGGCATCCCGGTGGTGCAGCATCCCATGGTCTATGCGGTCAGTGAGATATACGCCGCATGCGGAGTTGATTTAGGACAGGTTGCCCGGTACGCAGGCGAGATTCCCGCTGGGCACGCGGTGGTGACGTTGCCGCGGGGAATGAAGGGCTATCGCTTGGCCGGTATCGATCAACCGGTGAGCATCGCTGTGACCGGTTGGGCCGTCGACCCTGGCACCCGGCATCGACAGAAAGTCGATCATGCGCTGCCTCTGTCGGATCACGCCGATTTCAACGAGCTGGTCGAAGCAGCGGAGCGCGTCGGAGCCCAAGCCATCTACTGTACGCACGGACCTCGTGAGTGTGCCGAACATCTTAGGCTGCGCGGCTTTAACGCCTATCCAATTACTGGAACTTATCAGCAGCGAATGTTCTGACGGGCGAAGTAAAAGCAGAAAAACCAAAAAGACTTTTCAGATTGCTAGCATCGCTGACTTAGATGATGTTTACATCGAAGTAGAAATTTCTGATGCCTGGTCGGGTCCTGTAAACATGCAACTGGCGCCGCTCCTGCCGTCCCAAGCGGGCGCAATGCGGCAGGACTACCGAGCCTTTGCGCAGCGGAACGCGGGGACGACCTTTTCGATATGCGACAAAAAGTAGGCAAATGTCAGAACAAGCAGGCAATCAAAACCACGAATCGCTGATTACTGGCCCTCAACCCTGATAGAACCTGGCTGCAATTTGCTCACAGTGAAAGGGTAGCCATTTGCGACGCGTGTACAGCGCGTGACCTGCCAGGTGGTGATAAAAACGACGCGCCCACTTTCCGTAGTCGACCAGTAAAGTTGTTCCGGATTCGGGAACGCGCCTAGCGTGGCGCAGCCGCGATAGAAGTCGCTCCTGGGGAAGGTCCTGCTCCAGAAACTTGCCCAATCGCCAGTCGGCCAGCAGCGTGCGCAGGGCAAAAGGCAGAGGTGGGAAATTGCTGCCCGAGATGCCAATCTGTTGGATATAGTCGCCGTCGGTTGCTGCGAGCATCCGTCTCACCTTAATGGGACAGGGCGCTGCGTATTCCGGACCGCCTTGCGGGGGCCGATGGTGAACAAAGTGAAGCAGCCGCGAGTAGCCGCCTCTGTTCCAACCGTAGCGTATGGGTGTGCCGAAGGTTACTACGTCAAGTTTCAAATCGCGGAGCGGATGGTCGGTCGCGTCGAGCAGTTCCCGCACCTCTTGCCAAACCGGCAGGTCCACATCACGAAATAGCCAGGGTCGGTAGAATGAACGGGCAGCAACAAAAAAATGCTCACGCGCTTCCGTATCGGCCGCCAGCAAATTAGTGACGAGCGCAAGCACGTTTCCCCCATGGCTGTGTCCCCATAGCAGCACTCGTGGTCGCGTGGAAGATTTTCGTGCGCACGTCGCCGTTGCCGACGCAAGATTCGCCAATTCGTGAATCAGCCTTACAGCCCCATCGGCGCGGGCAATGTGGTTGTTCTGACTCGACCAGTTAAATCGTTGCACGGGAATTCTACTGCCTGCATCGGCGCTGAGGCCTGATTCGAGCGAGGCGACGTATTCGGCCGTATAGTTGCCCGTCTCCCTAGCGATCCAATCAACCGTCTGTTTGCCAAAGCGACGCAGGGCTTCACTGAATCCGGGCGCGATGCGAGCCAACTCCGCCAGCAGCCCCAGGGCGTCGTTACCACTAAAAGTGCCGTGTACGCAGTAGATAGCTGCGACACGTTCCCGCTGGAAGGCCCTTCCCACTGTGGCCAATCGCTCGACAAACTCATCCGACCGGGGATCGGCTGGAGAAACTTCTGGGAGCAAGTGGTACGGCGAAGTGGGGCGCTCGGGCTGGTATGTTTGGTGTCGAAATGGGTTGGCTGAGGTCATAAGGAGCCGCTTCGGCATGCGTTGCCGCATTAATGCAGTGGGTACTGGCCGCAGAGGGTGGCATACCTAACGTACCAGACCGGGTTTGCTGATGCACTTGTCGTCAGGTGTCTGAGTTGAAGTACGTCTGGTGCAGCACGCGTCCATCTGCATAGTCGGCGTCCAGAGGTGCCGCCTCCGCATGATGCGCATGTCCATAGACGATATGCTTTGCCCACTGATTGCGAAAGTCCTGTTCGGCAATCGCGTGCTGGTAATACGAGGCTGTTTCTGCGTCTCGTAGCTCAGTAACTCACTGCGTCACCCAGGTCGCTTAAGCGAATGAAAAACGCTGGCTACATTGCTTTTGCAAACTCTTCAAGGCACTGGCCGACATAATATCGTTGCTCAGTTCTTGGGCGACTTGCACGCTAAAACGATTGAGTAGTTCATGCACAATTACGCGCCAAGGCTACTCACACCGCGGTCTCGTTTTCGTAGTTGAAGGTTGTTGACGATGACCAGCATGATGGAACTCGTGGTGCAAAAAATGGCGAACCGATATATCTGAAGAAATCGACCACCTCTTTTTAGGTTCTAGTGGTGGGAAGGTTGAGGAGTAAGCCAAATCTGACGATCAGCTGAAGGCGGGCACAAAAAACGCCTGCTAGCAATTGCTGCTAGCAGGCGCCAGGCGTTCTCTGGTCATCTCGCTTGATTTGGTGGTATGTGGGGTGCCACTATTCTGGACAATCGGGCCCAACAGGGTTTTCCATTACCAGCCGTAGTAGCCGAAACCCACGTTGACGCTCGGACCGTAAACGATCGGGGCGCGATAAACGGCAGGCCTATACACGGGGTTCAGCACGATCCGTCTGGCAACTGGGGAAGGGGTTAAAACAGCTCGGGTAGCCACGCGGCGAACCTGAGCAATCCGGCGGCCGGCCGCATTAGCGTCGGCGGCCGCTGCGAACGAGAATCCAGCAACAAGGGCGGTCAAAATCAGGGCTCGTTTCAACATGATTAGTACTCCAGTGGCAGATGTTCCCCAGCGGCCTATAGGTGGGATTGGTTAGTGCTTGCCGCTTCGACATCCTAAGAAAGCATATGTCGTGCCAATTTTGCAAGGTGTGTGCGTAAACTGTTTTCATAAAACGAGTTGTGGTCTTAGTAGTTCTTGCGGTGGTAGCCATGACGGTTGGCTGCGCCGTCATTTATGGCACACTCAAGTCCCATTCTGAGTGGTCAGATATTGCGAGTAGATAGAAAACGGGGTGTTCTGGAAAGGAATGGCCCGTGGCCACTGGGGGCCACGCGGTCTGGGAAGGGTTCAACCTGGGCGGCCTAGTGACAGCCGATGGATCCTTCCAGCTCAGCGATGTCTTTTGTTTCAGCGCCAAAGTAGCGAAGCATGCCCTCATGTTTTGATTTTGCGAATAGCCAACTTGGCAGTTTGTTGCTGTGGGAGCGTCAGAAACCGAACGAAAAACTTATGCCGCTCCGGTAATATGGATGCCCGCCGTAGTGGCGACTTCCACCATAATGACTGCGATAAATGGTGGGACCGTGGTGATAGTGACTCCGGTAGTAGGAGTGACCGCCATAGTAGCGGTGGGGAACCCGATACGACGAATAGTAACCTCTGCCACCTCGATAGCATTCCCCAGCTTCCGCCGCCCGCGTACCACTAAGGGTCAGCGCGGCCATAGCAGTCATACTCAATAAAAATTTGCGCAACATTGTTTTCTCCTTGGACGCAACTCGTCCTTGCCCGTGGGTAAAACTTTTAGATTCCCAACCTAGGAAAATCCGGCGGAAATCACTATTGGGCATCCTGTATGCCACAAATGGGACGATTGTCCGAACCCTCGGCAGAGCAACGCTTTAGCGTGGGTGACTAGGTGCACGGAAGAACTTCCCAATGCGGGAATACGCGGTCGGAGTGACGACAGTCGTCATCGAATCTACCACGCGTAGATTAGCGCAACTCATTGGCTGAAAGCAAGATAAACACTTTCGACTAAAGTGATTAGTCGGCCCTGATAAGCTTTCTGGGTAGGTGCAAGTCACAGATTACGGCGTGAGAGCTTGATCTGAATAAGCTGCTCGGCGTCGGGAAGTTGCTTGTAATAATCGTCTAGGGGAAAGCAGCCAGATACCATGCCGTGGCGGGGCGCGGTCGTGCAATCGCTGAACGTGCGGCAAACGCGTTTGCGGTTGAGAGTGCCCGCAGTCAGCACATCGTGCGGCAATTCGGGGTAACTGAGTACCATACGTCCCAAGCCGACTAGGTCGACCCAACCCGAGCGTACTACGGCCTGTGCGACGTGCGGCAAGTAGTCTTGCAGGTAGGAATAGCCGCTGCCAACTAGCGGAACGTGACCGGCTACAGATTTGCACTGACGCACGACGTCAATTTGTCGCCACACGCTTGCCAGTGGGTCTTCAGGTGGAGGGTAACCATCACTGGGGGGAAAGATGGCTGGACGTACGATGTGTGGATTGTAGTAGGGGCAGCCGCAACTCAAATTGATCGCCGCCACACCCGCGTCGACCAATTGACCGATCAGCTTTCGGGGCTCGCTTAAGTCGTACTCCAGTGGTTTGTCCTGATCGGTGCCAAACCCAAGCTCGTACGGCAAGAGCGTGTCAAAGGCCATTGGTTGCGCTCCCTCGCCCTGGTTGCAGTAGGGCACAATATCAAACACGCTGATCCGTACACCCACCCGAAGCTGAGGAACCGCCGCGCGCACCTGTCGGACGATTTTCATAAGCAATCGGCTGCGTCCTGCCAGATCACCCCCAAACGGACCAGGCCTGTGGCGGGCACTCAAAAACTCGTGTAACAGATATCCGTGACAAGCCTTGATGTCGACAAGTTGAAATCCCACTTCGTAAGCCAGCCGCGCCGAGCTAACAAAATCGTCGATCAACTCATCCAACTCTTCGTCTGTCCACACCACCGACGGGTCGTCCGGCGCGATCCCCGCCAGCGGGTCAAGCAGCGGATGGTGATAGGCGATGCGTGGCTCGGGGCGGCGGTGATCGTTTGGTTTGCTGAATCGGCCGGAGTGGGTGAGCTGCAGCCCCACCAGCAGCCCATCGAGGGACCCGGTTTTTTCACGGTGGGCCGCTTGAAGAGCAGCCAGCAGATCGCTCAGTCCGGACCGATTTGTTTCAGTGGCCAGGATCTGATGGGGGTTAGCTCTGCCGCTCGGGCGAACGGCTGCCGCTTCGCCGCCCCAAATTAGCTTGGCGCCGCTCAGACCAAATCGCCGCCAACGCCGCAGTGTGTGGGCTGTGGGGTTGCCGCCGCGGTTGGCATCCCAGCCTTCCATAGGCTGGATGCACCAGCGATTCGCTACCTGAAATCCACCCACGTCAATCTCCGCAGCTAGCGGAGAGCCTGCGGTGGCGGACAGGCACTGGTCATCGATCGGTAGGGAGAGCCCCAACTCCGCGTACCGCGCGCGGAGCGCCGCGGTGCTCTTCAACTGGGCTACCTTCGGATATTTGACGAAACTGTCCATCTAAAGCTCCATTTAGTTATCCCATTCTCGCAGCATGCCGACAGGCGTGCTCGCAGCCCACACTACTTTTCACTGTGGCCCACTTTCCCACCCCTTCGGGTCTACCTAGGGGATTTCCAGGTTCTGGCACGCGCTTTGCTACTACTGTTTGGTAACGACCGATTGCTTGGTTGGCTTGGAAATGCTTGGAACACAGGACTGGGCCGGAACAGAGCAGCGGCTAATATACCGGGGTCGGCTGAGAAGAGGAAATTAGTAAAGGACCTTAAAGCAAGAAGAGGCAACAACTTTTGACGGCTTGTCCCTCCCCATGGAGCCGTCAATCGTTGTTGTCGCAGGTCCCAGAGGACAGGCGAGCCAGCTAGACGTAAAGCGTCAGATCTGGCTCGCCTGTTTCTTTAGGTATGTATTAAAATTAAACACATGTACTATTTCAATACAACACTAAGGGGTGGTTTTCGCGAGTCGTGAGACGAGCTTTATAAAAAAAATAAAAACTCATAGATTTCGTAACCGCTTGCCATCGGATTGGTTAAATCCAGACTAGAGAGGTGGTGGCAACTGGTGGCGGCATCCAATTCGGGTAGGATGCAGTGTATCGGGTGAATCGCCCCCTTTCAGGGTTGCTCGGCCTCAGTTGCAAGCCTTTGCCGCTGTGGAAGACCGGCCCATGACGCTCCTGTTCCCAGGAATTGCGACGATGGTGCAACGAGGTCGAACGACGTCCGCCCAGCGATTCCTTGGGCTGCAACTGTGTGGCTGGCAATGGCGCGGCCGGCGGTTGGGTTTCCGCATGTGGGTCGGGCGCCTTGTTCTTTCCTCGCTCTGCCTAGCCGGAGGCTGGCTCCTCGCCGGCTGTGCCTGCTCCGCCAGGGATGCTGAAGACCCGTCCACTTCAGCCTCAGCGGGCGCGGGCTTAGCAGCTACAGCTCCTTCAGGCCAAGGGTCTGCCGGCAGCTCTCCGGCCACTAAAAGTTCCGCGAGTGGTACTTCCGCCTTTTCCGCCAAAGATGAGGCGGTTATTGCGATGATCGACCAACGGCTGCGCGTGGCGTGGGAACAAAACAATCTGCGGCCGGCCCGCGCGGCCACCGACGCGGAGTGGTGCCGACGGGTCTTTCTTGACCTGCTCGGACGTGTCCCGACGGTGAGCGAACTGGACGCATTTCGGTCCGACAAGTCGCGGAGCAAACGCCGCGCATGGGTGGATCGTTTATTAGGTAGCGAATACGCCGACGATTTCAGCAAACACTGGACCACTGTTTGGACCAACATACTCATTGGCCGCACGGGAGGCCGGCAGGGCCGGTCTCTGGTGAATCGCTCCGCCATGGAAAAGTACCTAGAGCAATCGTTGCGCGAAGATAAGCCCTTTGATCGGCTGGCCAGCGAATTGATCACCGCCGAGGGAAGCGCCGATCCGCTGGGTGAAAACTTTAACGGAGCGGTTAACTTCCTGGTCGAAAAGCTGGGTGATGGTGGCGTTCAAGCCACGGCCAAAACAGCTGAGATTTTCCTCGGTACCGCCGTCCAGTGTACGCAATGCCACAATCATCCATTCAACGAATATCGCCAGAATCAGTTTTGGGAAATGAGTGCATTTTTTCGCCAGGCGCGGGTGGAGCGCATTCCCCACCCGGAACGCGAGAATCGCCAGATCGGGCAAATCGTCAATCGCGACTTTGCCGGAGAGGGGCGCACTCTGTACCGCGATGATCGCAGTGAAATCTTTTTGGAAGTGCGAAACGGAAAATTCTTCGACCGCGATGCGGCGAGGCAAACGGAAGCACCCATCTACTACGAACTGCGAAACGGGCAGATGCAGGTCGCGTACCCGGTATTCGTAGACGGCACTGCGCTCGCCCATACGTTGGCCGATCGAGGGTCGGAGTACGGCAATAGTGGTTACTTGGAGCACGTGGATCGGCGACAGGAGTTGGCTCAATATTTGGTAGCGGCGCGCGAGTTCGATCGGGCTCTGGTGAACCGAATGTGGGCCCGCTTTTTTGGGCATGGTTTTACCAAACCGGTTCACGACATGGGCCCCCACAACCCGCCTTCGCATCCCGAGCTGCTGGACAAGCTTGGTCTTGAATTTCGGGCGTCCGGCTTTCGCGTGAGAGACGTGCTGCGATGGATCGTACTTACCGAAGCTTATGCGCTCAGTAGCAAGATCAGCAGAGGCAACCGCAAAGATGATCCTGCGCTGGGAGTGCCGCCGCAGTTCAGCCGATTTTACGTACGACAGATGGAGGCAGAGCAAGTCTACGAATCGCTCTTGGTGGCAACCCAGGCCGACGCGACCGTTTCGGCGGAACGGCAAGGCCAGACGCGCGAACGCTGGCTGCGCCAATTCAGCACGGCCTTTGGCACGGACGACGGCGGTGAGGCGACCACATTCAACGGCTCGATTCCGCAGACGCTGATGATGATGAACGGCGAGCTCACTCGCCTCGCCTGTAGCACGGGGAGTGGTAGCTTCTTGGACAAGGTTGCCACCAGCGCCGACCTGTCCAGTCGGGAGAAGATCAAATATCTCTATTGGGCCGCGGTGGCACGTGAGCCGATCGCTGAAGAGATCAATATATGCAACGAGCTCCTGGCGTCGCGCGATGGCGATGTCGTGGAAACCTTGCAGGACATTTGGTGGGCCATACTCAACAGTAACGAGTTTATCCTGATCCATTGATTATTGGGCTGTCGCCTGTTGGCTGGCAGCGGTCAAAGTTCATTGCGACTTGTAGTGTCGCCGGAGCAAACCTATGACTTTTCTTCCAACGCCCCATGGCATGAATCGCCGTCACTTCCTGTCTCATTTGGCCGGCTCTTCGGCCATGGCTGTCTCTGCGCTCTCGCTGACCAGCAATCTGACCGCTCACGCGGCCACCCTGAAACGAAATCATAAGTCGTGTATTTTGTTGTGGATGGGGGGCGGTCCGCCGACGATTGACATTTGGGACATGAAGCCGGGCGCCGCGACCGGAGGTAACTTCAGGCCCATTGGCACCACCGGCGAAGGTCAAATTACCGAGCTGTTGCCCAAAGTGGCTCAGCAGATGCACCACCTCTCCATCGTCCGTTCGATGAGTACCCGCGAAGCAGACCACGAGCGGGGCCGCTACTACATGCACACTGGATTTGTTCCCAATCCCAACGTTGAGCATCCGAGCTACGGTTCGGTGATCGCTCACGAACTTAAAACGGACTTGCACGAGCTGGAAATCCCGCCCTTTGTTTCGATCGGAGGGGCCAGTGAGGGCCCAGGATTCCTGGGGATGGCGTACGCGCCGTTCCAGGTTAGTTCCAATGGGCAGATTCGCGACGCCAAGGCTTACACGTCCGCAGCCCGCATGTCTGACCGCATGAAGTTGCTGGGTCTGCTGGAAAAGCGATTTGAAAGGGAGAATCGGGGACCTGCTGCTACCGAACACGCCAAGGTGCTCGGCAACACGGTTACGCTTTTGAACAGCGCGCAGATGGGAGCATTCAAGGTGCAATCGGAGCCGGAAAACATGCGCGACGCGTATGGCGATACTGGATTTGGGCGGGGGTGTCTGATGGCTCGGCGGCTCGTGGAAGTGGGCGTTCCCTTTGTTGAGGTCAACATGGGTGGCTGGGATTTGCACCAGAACTGTTTCGACGGAGAACAGCAAAAACTGCCCGAGGTCGACCAGGCAATGAGCACGCTGGTCGCAGACCTGCAGAGTCGCGGTTTGCTGGAGGATACGGTGATCCTTTGGATGGGCGAGTTTGGCCGCACGCCGCGAATCAATGAGAATGCCGGTCGCGACCACTGGGCCAGGAGCTGGAGTGTGGTGATCGGTGGCGGAGGCATTACCGGCGGGAAAGTCGTCGGCGGCACCAACGAGGACGGTACTCGTGTGATCACTGAGCCCTACAGTTCGGAGGACTTAATGTCGACGGTTTGTCAGGCGATGGGCATTGGGCTCAACAAAAATTTCGCGGCGGGCAATGGCCGGCCAATGAAGATTGCTGGCGGGGGAAAGGTGATCGGCGAGTTGTTTGTGTGAGTTGGGCTCTTCGCAATCATTACTGGCCTGGGCGATGACAGCTGGCAACTTGTGCCCCCCGGTAAACTTGCCGTGGCTGACCCCTCCGCATTAGTGCTTGTTACTCTCGGCACAGGGCCGACGGTCGCTCGGTATTCGGCAGGCAGCACTGCGTTTCTTATTTTCGGGCGCTATCCGGTTGTGGGGCCGATGCCTGGGGGCCTGGAGATGGAGAGTTGCGTGGCAGGTCTTCAACGATACGGGTCCAACCGAGGGGCTTGCGGGGGGCGTTGAAGATTTCGCCGAACAGGGCATTCAGTTTGCCGTTTACCGTGGGTTTCTCAAACATGTATACCGCCCGGCTCTCGCCGTTGGGCATGTGGACTTGAATGGCCGTGGGCATCATCCGCTTGCGGTCGAGCCTGACATCGACGCGCTGGTAGTTTGCCGCATCGGCTTGTCTGCGAGGATAGGCTTCCAGGAAGATGGAGGTCGGATCGGATGCGGGGCTGCGAATCCAGTAGCGGGCCTTGAGTCCTTCTGCTTCTGCACCAAACAAAAAAGGCAGTGGACCATCGACGATTGCTGTTCCGTGCAACTCGGGAGGCAGCAACCGGACAACAAGCTGTTTTTTCAAGTGATTGTACTCATGTATGGCCTTGCCATCGCAGACCCAGTGCTCGCCGACTTGATCTTTCTCCAATACCCAGTCGCCAGGCTCCCATGTTTCTTGTCCAAGATTCGCTTTTTTCCATCGACGCAATTTGTTAATCTTAAAGCTTCCTTTGTCTGGTTTTGAATAGGAAAGCTGCCCTTCACTCTTGACCATCGGAATACTGTGGCCAGGTCCAAAAACCGCATCGTATTCCCAGCGTTCGAACTGACAATCAAACGTTTTGATTTTTGCGCTTTCGGTCTCCCACATATGCAGAATCTGATCGACGAATTGCTGTTCAACACGATCCAGCTGGAACGGCGGCCCACCGAAGCCTGGCTGGGCTGCCGGCGGCCCAAGCTGCCCGGCCGGTTCCGCTTGCTGGGCGCTCCTCGCTTCTGGTAGTAAACTGGCGACTTGGGCCAGAGGGGCACCTGGAACGTGCGTTCCTTGCACGGCGGGCAATGGTTGCGGTTGGAGACGCCCCACGGGTGCTGTCCGGCCAATTTCGTTTTGGGGAGCCAAGGTGTTTTGTGCTTCAGCCCACTGCGCCGTACCGGCAAGCCCTACGATTGCCAAATAGACTAGCCGGTGGAGGGTGGTGGGAAGCATGGTTAGACTCAGGGGTGTGTGCCCGCAAGGGGCTGGGTAAAGTGGCGGGGATCATAGCAATCGCCTCACCGATCAGCTAGATCGTTTCAGCGATTGTTTCGGGTGCGATGCCAGCACTGCGCGCACAAAACGTGAATCACATTGAAAGCCGGTCGTTTCGACTCCAAAAGCGACAGGAAAACCATGCCACAGTACTCTAGCAATACTGGAAAAATTAGTCCGCCCGAACCGTCCAAAATCGCGGCCGACCCCTGGTCGAGGAAAAAATTCCGCGCGTTGCTGTCCATGTTTGGCCCAGCCGCAATTGTTGCATCGGTCGCCATCGGCGCGGGTGAAACGATCATGGTGGTGCGAGCCGGAGCGTGGGCTGGGTACGGGTTGCTGTGGCTGGTGCTGCTGAGCGTTTTGGTCAAAGGCGTGTTTGCAACCTACCTGCTGGGCCGCTACACAGCGGTGAGCGGCGAACTATTGGGCGAGCGCCTCGTCAAGCTGCCCGGACCGCGAGGCTGGCTGCTGATTCTGTTGTTAGTGTTGGAACTCGCAGCCGCCGGCCCTTTATGGGCGGCCATTTCCCGGCCGTGTGGCGAATTGGTGCACTACCTGTTCGTTTCCTGGGGCCAGGCTCACGCGCTGGACCCGCGCGTCTTCTCGACGTTTTTTGTGGTGCTGGCACTGGGCCTTAGCCTGCTGATTACCTACGACCGGTTAGAACGGCAGCAACTGATTATCTGTAGCATTTTGGTCCTGGGTACGGTGGGGGGCACACTCATGGTGCACCCTGACATAGGGGCGACACTGCGTGGCTTGTTCTCGGTGGGAAGGATGCCCGAACTGCTGGGGGCGCCGGCTGAGGTTCGCGCCAATCCACTGCCCCTGTTGGCGGTAACGTTCGGCTATGTTGGCGGCAGTGTGATGACCTACCTGGTCTACACAGACTGGATCGCACTTCACGGGTGGGGACTCACCGGGCACGCACAGATCGACGAAATTCGCTACCGGGCCGCCCACGGCAAACCGGGCGACTATCTACCGGAAGACCAGGGGGCCATTACCGAGGTGCGCCGCTCATTGATGCCACTCCGTTGGGATGTTGGATGTGGCGCGGTGGTGCTACTGGCCGTGTCGGCGTCATTTATGCTGGCGGGGGCTGCGGTCATGCATCCAAAGATTGCTTCAGGTGAGTTGTCCGGCGTCTTTAATCAGTGGAGTTTGCTTACGGACCAGGCGATGGTTTGGGAGTCAATTCATCCGGCGCTGGTATGGGTGTATTACGTTTGCATCCTGGTTGCCCTCTGGGGCACCTTGCAGGCTTATCCTGACATCTACGCTCGGGGCATCGTCAGCTTCGGTCGGGCCATTGCGCCTCGTCGAAACTGGCGGCCCCGCGCGGTACAGCTCTGGACATGCGGTTACGTTCTCTTGGCGACACTTGCCGTGCTGTGGTCGGATTGGGACTTCCATCTGCTCACACTCATCGTCGCATTTCTGGCAACCAACCTGGGCGTGACGCTGGCTATGGTGGCAGCGCTCTACTTGAACTTTCAGCTGCCAAGTCCCTACCGGACCCGCTGGTGGATGCTGACCGGTGGCGTACTTTCGGCAATCCTGCTGCTTGCGGTTTCCGTGATCTCCGGCAGGGCCTTGTGGAGTCAACTTCAGCAGGCGCTATCCGCCGGGGTGTCGGCCGTTTAGCTCCTTGGCTCAGAGCACGCACCTGTTAAAATAATTGTTTTCGCAAGAACGGCAATTAACGGGAGCCAGGCAGATGCCTCAACCGAAGCTGAATGTTTGTCTTATCGGTTATAAATTCATGGGCAAGGCCCACAGCCAGGCTTGGCGTACCGCGGGCCGTTTTTTCGATCTCGACGCGCAGCCCGTTCTGAAAGTCGTATGCGGCCGGGATGCAGCGGCCCTCGCTGATTTTGCCGAGCGCTGGAAGTGGGAGCGATCAACGATCGATTGGCAGCAGGCTGTGCGAGACGATGACGTAGATGTAGTCGATATTTCGGCGCCTGGCCACGTGCATTGCGAGATCGGGGTAGCGGCCGCCCAGGCTGGGAAACATGTTTTTTGCGAGAAACCGCTGGCCTTCACGGTGAAGGAAAGCAAAGAGATGCTTTCCGCCGCGCGCGAAGCAGGCGTCAAGCACATGGTCAATTTCAATTATCGCCGCTACCCGGCTGTGGCACTCGCCAAGCAAATGATCGATGGGGGCGAACTGGGCGAAATTCGACACATCCGGTGTACCTATTTGCAAGACTGGTTGGTCGATCCGCAGTTTCCGATGAACTGGCGCCTGCGTCCCGAAACAGCCGGCTCGGGAGCCCATGGCGACTTGGGCGCCCACTCTATTGACCTGGCACGGTTCCTGGTTGGCGAGATCAGCGACGTGGTGGGCATGAAAAAAACCTTTATCACCGAGCGTCCCGCTGAAGGTACTTCCAGCGGACTTACCGCCACCGCCGGAGAAGGGACTGAACAGGTCGGAGTCGACGACTGCTCGGTATTTCTCGCCAAGTTTTCCGGCGGTGCGCTGGGTACTTTTGAGGCGACGCGAATGGCGCCGGGCCGAAAAAACTACAATCGATTTGAGATCAATGGCAGCCAAGGATCGCTCGTTTGGTGCTTTGAAAGGCTCAATGAGTTGGAGTATTACTCCACGGCCGATCCGGGCACCGCGAGAGGTTTTCGTACGATCCTGGCGACCGAAGGCGAGCATCCCTACGCCGGAAGTTGGTGGCCGCCAGGCCACATGCTGGGGTACGAACACGGTTTCGCCAATGCCGTCAGCGATCTGGTGCAATGTATTGTCCACGATCAGCCTTGCCAGCCAGACTTCCAGGATGGGGCCCAGTGTGTTGCCGTTCTGGAAGCGGTCGACCAGTCGATTGAGGCGGGCCATTGGGCGGGCGTCGAAATGATTGCTTAAGTTTTTTATCAACCCAAAAGAGATCAATTAACCCGGTGAGCACGAGAATAAAGACCGGCATAATCGGCACTGGGTTCATCGGCCCCGCGCACGTTGAAGCGTTGCGCCGATTGGGCAACGTGGAAGTTGCGGCAGTGGCGGAGCGCGATGCCGATCTAGCCGCAGCCAAAGCAGAGGAGCTCTCGATTCCGAAATCCTTCGGCGACTATCGTGAGTTGTTGGCCGATCCTGACCTACAGGTCGTTCATAACTGCACGCCCAACCATCTCCACTTCGAAGTGAACCGCGATATCCTGGCTGCCGGCAAGCATGTGGTTTCGGAGAAGCCGTTGGCGATGAATTCGACCGAGTCGCGCGAGCTTGTGCAGCTGGCAGAGCGCGCAGGTGTGGTCCATGCCATCGACTTCAACTACCGATATATGCCGCTGGTACAACAGGCCCGCTTAATGTGTCAGTCAAGCGGCGACGTCGGACGATTGTTGGCTGTTCACGGCTCGTACCTACAAGATTGGCTGCTGCAAGAAACCGATTGGAATTGGCGGCTGGTACCGGAGTTGAGCGGCGAATCGCGGGCGGTGGCCGATGTTGGCTCGCACTGGTGTGATCTCATTCAATTCATCACGGGACAGAAGATTTGCCAAGTGATGGCTGATTTGGTCACGATTCACCCCGTGCGAAAGCGACCCAAGATGGAGGTGGAGACCTATGCGGGCAAGGTCCTCAAGCCCGAGGATTTAGAAGACGTGCCAATCGGCACTGAAGATTACGGGTCTATCCTGCTCGAATTTGACTCTGGCATGCACGGGGTACTCACCGTCAACCAGTGCGCTGCGGGGCGGAAAAACCGGCTGTATTTTGAAATTGACGGCAGCGAGAGTGCACTCGCCTGGGATCAGGAGCGGCCCAACGAATTGTGGGTCGGTCGTCGTGACGGTCCGAACCAAACGATCCTTAAAGATCCCAGTCTGTTGTATGAAGAGGCTCGTGACTACGTCCACTATCCGGGTGGGCACAACGAAGCCTACCCTGATGGGCCGAAGAATTTGTTCCGCAACGTTTACGGATTCATTGCAGGCACGCGTAGCGGCGGAGATTTTGCCACGTTTGTCGACGGGCACAACGAAATCGCTATTTGTGATGCAGTACTCAAGAGCAGCCGCGACAAGCGGTGGACGGCAGTAGAGTATTAACGCCCCGTTGTGGGTCTCTGATTCTAACTTTTTTTAAGACGCAAAATCCGGGACCGGTGCTCAACAGCTGGTTGTTCGGAATAATCTCAAGTCACCACAAAACTGGCTCTTCCGCAAACCGCTTGACGCAAGAAAATGGCTAATCTCGCGAATCGATTTGGCTCTAATCCAATTCTCGCCCCAGCGGACTTGGCGCCCAGCGCCCCTGGCATGCGCATCGAGTGCTTGCTGAACCCAGGGGTATTTAGGTTTTCCGGTAAGACCTGGCTCTTAGTGCGTGTCGCTGAGCGACCGGAGCAAAATCCGGGCATCACATCTCTGCCGATCGTCGGCGAAACGGGCCAGATTGAGATACTGGAATTTAACAACGACGATCCGAAACTCGATCGAGACGATCCGCGCGTCATCCGGTACGATGGCCGAGAGTACTTGACGACTATGTCACACCTCCGACTGGTTTCGAGTACCGATGGCATTCATTTTGAAGCTGAGCCTGACTACGGCCTCTTGAGCGGCAGCGGGCCGCTGGAATCCTATGGCATCGAAGACTGTCGTGTGGCTCAGATTGGCGATACCTACTACCTGACCTACACGCAAGTTTCGCAGCACGGTGTAGGGGTAGGACTGAGGACCACGCAAGACTGGCACACGATTACTGAACACGGCATGATGTTGCCCCCGCACAACAAGGATTGCGCGATCTTTGATGAGGTAATCGGTGATAAGTACTACGTGCTCCACCGCCCCAGTAGCCCAAACCTGGGCGGCAATTATATTTGGCTTGCCGAATCGCCTGACCTGGTGCATTGGGGCAACCACCATTGCCTTGTCCATAGCCGGCCCGGGATGTGGGACAGTGCTCGCGTTGGTGCAGGGGCCGCGCCAATCCGAACTTCTGAGGGCTGGCTAGAGATCTACCACGGAGCAAACCACGGTCATCGTTATTGCCTCGGGGCGATGCTGTTGCACCCCGAACAGCCGAGGCGGGTTATTGCTCGATCCGTCGAACCAATCATGGAACCGGTAGAGCCCTACGAACAACAGGGTTTTTTCGGCAATGTCATCTTTACCAACGGCCACGTGGTCGACGGTGACGTGCTGACGATCTACTACGGAGCATCCGATACTGTGATTTGCGGAGCTCAATTCTCAATAAGTCAGATTCTCGATTCGCTCAGCTAGCCGAGTGAATCGCTGCCAAGCTTGTAGTGGTGGATTAATATCGGCGCACACCACTTGGCACTGCAGTGTTACGAGGAATTGACCATTTGTGCGATACGGCGTCCGGTGGAACTCAGCGGCAGTTTGTCCAACTCATGCACGGGGAACCACCGGATATCTTTTGCGCGGCTTTTGCAGATGGTTCCCGACACAAAGCTTGCTGCGTAACAGTCAAGCGTAATCCGGTAACGGGTAACTCCATGCTTGATCGTTTTGAGTAATTTATCAGGTTGGACCGCGATGCCCGTCTGGGCGCGGACCTTGGCAACTAGTTCGTCCTGGATTTGCCGGGGATGTTCGCTTTCGATCTCAAAGCGAGGAAAATCCCACAATCCGGCCCAACGTTGGCCGGCCTCGCATTGGCGAACTAGAATTCGGCCCCTCTTTTGCACCACGACTGCCGCTTCGGTAAGGTTCGTTAACCGGGTCTTTGGGCTTTTGTAAGGCACATTTGTTTGTAGTCCAGCAGCAAAAACTGCGCAGAGGTTCGACACGGGACACTGTTCGCAGCGGGGCCGGCGGGGCGTGCATACCAGCGAGCCCAATTCCATCAGGGCCTGATTGAAACGGGCCACTTCCTTGCGAGGCAGAACATCTTCAGCGGCCTCCCAGAGCAACTTCTGGCCGGCCGATTTGGCTGGATCTTGGCGGTAGCCTATCAAACGTGCGTGCAACCGGATTGTGTTGGCTTCCAAAATAGGTGCCCGCCTGTCGAAAGCGATCGACGCAATGGCCCCGGCAGTGTAACGACCAATTCCTGGTAGAGCGAGCAGGCTTGGTACCTCGCGTGGAAAGCGGCCGCCATGCTCGTCAACAATTTTTACCGCTGCCGCGTGCAACTGGCGTCCGCGGCGATAGTACCCCAAGCCTTCCCAGAGTCGCAGCACCTCTTCCTCTTTGGCCGCTGCCAGGCGCTTTACGTTGGGAAATGCCTTGAGAAATCTCTGGAAGTAGGGTTTTACAGTTTCGACCTGAGTCTGCTGCAGCATCACCTCGCTGACCCAGATGCGGTAAGGATTTTTTGATCTGCGCCAGGGCAAGTCGCGCGCATGTTGGGCATACCAATTGAGTAGCCGCCGACGAAAGTACTGCTTCCAGCGCGCGTCGAATGGCGGAGGGTGAATGCAATCCGTTGTCATTTTGAGTTCAAAAAGAAAAGGCTCACGGAGAGCCCCAGAGACGCAGAGGAAAAAGCAATAGAGATTTAATCACGAAGATTTCAATCAGTTTTCTTTGAACGCCGCTATCAGGTCGACCAGCGCTTGTTTGCCGTCACCAAATAGCATCAGGCAATTGTCGGCTGCAAACAGAGGATTCGGAATGCCCGCGAAACCGGGGCTCAGGCTGCGTTTGATCATGATTACTGTGCGCGCTTCGCCTACCTTAAGGATTGGCATGCCGGCAATGGGGCTGCCGGGGTCGGTTTCTGCCACCGGATTCACCACATCGTTGGCTCCGATCACAATGGCCACATCGCACTGGGCAAAGGTTGGGTTGATTTCGTCCATGCCCTTCAATTGGTCGTAGGGCACATCAGCCTCGGCAAGCAGTACGTTCATGTGCCCTGGCATCCGCCCGGCGACCGGGTGGATGGCGTACTCCACGGCCACACCCCCAGTCTCGAGCAGATTGGCAAGCTCCCGCACGGCGTGCTGCGCCTGCGCCACCGCTAGGCCGTACCCCGGAACAATCACGACCCGCTGCACCCCGTCGAGCATCATGGCGACCTCGTCGGGCGAAGTTTTCTTGATCTTGCCCGCGTAGACCTCGTCGGCGTCGGCGACCGCGCCACTGCTTTCAAATTTGGCAAACAGAACGTTTCCTAGCGAGCGATTCATGGCCTTGCACATGATGTTGGTAAGAATCAATCCAGATGCACCAACGAGCGATCCGGCGATGATCAGCACATTATTGCCAATCACAAATCCTGCTGCGGCCGCAGCCAGACCCGAATAGCTATTGAGCAGGGCAATCACCACTGGCATGTCGGCTCCACCGATGGGCATGACCAGCAGCACTCCAAGTGCAAACGCAAGCACAACTAGTGGAAGATACTCTCCACCGCCGTCGGTCATCCCCCAGCAAAACAGTAGCCCCACGACCAGCAGTGCGGCGACAACCCATTGTTGTCCACCGAAGGTCCAGGGTTGTTTGAATTGGGGCAGCTCATGAAGTTTTCCGGCAGCGACGAGCGATCCGGTAAAGGTGACTGAGCCGATCAGCCCTGTAAGTCCTGCGGCAAACCCGGCAACCTTTGGGTCGCATCCCGCAGCGGTCCCCCGCAAAATTTCGGCTCCGGCTACCAGCACTGAGGCAATGCCGCCAAAGCCATTAAAGAGCGCCACCAACTGGGGCATTTGCGTCATTTGCACCTTGTTAGCGAGCCAAACACCACCGGCGGTGCCAATAAGCATGCCGACGATCACCAGGGACCAGCTCACCCGCCCGCCGCCCAGCACAACCAGCACCGCAATCAGCATGCCTAGTGCTCCCAGGAAGTTGCCGCGTACGGCGGTCCTGGGATGGGTCATTCCCTTAATGCCCAGAATAAAAAGAACTGCGGCGATTAGGTAGCCAAGATTGGTCGCCGGCGAAGTAGAGGCGACCTCGGCGGTTTTCTGGACAATTTCGACCATTGCTTCCGGAACTTCCAGAAGTGGTTCTTGTTGCGATATAAGAAGCATGTTTTGCAAATTATTGATCACGAGGTAGGACCCTTTTCTTGGTGCGCTGGCAGGCCAGGTGTGCCCGGCGAGCGGTAACGCGCGCAAGGCCGGTTGGCACGCAAGCCTATTTCTTCTCAAACATGGCCAACATGCGATGAGTAACCAAAAAACCGCCCACAACATTCACCGTGGCAAATACGATGGCAAGTAATCCGAACAGGCTTCCAAAAAAATCACTACCGGCGAGGAGCGCCCCGACGAGCGTGATGCCACTGATCGCATTGGAGCCGCTCATGAGCGGTGTATGCAGCGTGGGCGGCACCTTGGTGATGATTTCAAAGCCCACAAATACGGCCAGGACGAATATGGTAATCGCGGTGATGAAGTCCATGAGATGTTCGATTCAGGAAGTGAGTTGGTTGATTCGATAGGTGACGTTAATTTGCAAGGGCCCAACGGAATGCCGCGGGGCAATTGCCGCCAAGGATGGTGTCGGTCATCAACAATTCTTATTTCGACTGCGAGCACGAGAACGATTGGTTTGTGGTCGGAACGAGCGGAGGCACTTCCGCCCTTCCTGAAAAATGTCGGAAAAGGCCTTGCAGTTGATCAAAGCTGGCGCTGTCCAGGCCACTCCGGGCTAGTTGTCTCCTCCTGCCAGATGCTCGACGGGGGGCTCCTCATCGGGCAGGACGAGCTGGCCCAAGTCGAGCATGTCGCGCAGGCGCTGGTTGTGTACCTGGCCGTCCTTGGCGGCAAGTGTGTCGCGGACGATCTCGTCCTCCAGGCTGATGTCGAGTTTGCCGTTGCTGGTCATGTTCAACAAAAAATTGACAACGTTTTTGGCGTACATTTGACTGGCATGCTGCGGTACTTCGCTTGGCAAGTTAGTGGGGCCCAAAATGTTGACCCCTTCGGCGACCGTCGTTTCGTCAGCGCGGGTCAGCTCGCAATTGCCACCCCGTTCGGCCGCCAGATCGACAATGACCGAGCCCGGCCGCATTCGCTTGACTGCATCGGATGTTATCAACACGGGTGACCGCTTGCCGGGAATCGCGGCCGTGCTGATGCAGACGTCGCACTCAGCAATGATATCGGCCAACTGCGACTGCTGCATTTTTACTTGTTCGTCGCTTAACTGCTTGGCGTAGCCCCCTTGGCCTTCTGCATCGGCCGTGTCGAGTTGAAGTTCAACGAATTTGGCACCCAGGCTTTCGATTTGTTCTTTGACAACGGGGCGCACGTCGTAGGCATACACTACCGCGCCCAATCTTCGCGCCGAGGCAATCGCCTGAAGGCCGGCCACCCCTGCCCCAATCACAAGCACCTTGGCGGCTACCAGCGTGCCCGCTGCGGTCATCAGCATGGGGAACAGCTTGGGCAGGTGATCGGCCGCCTTTAGCACCGCCTTGTAGCCGGCGATCGTTGCCATCGACGAGAGCACATCCATGCTCTGAGCTCGAGTGATGCGAGGAATCAATTCCAGGGCAAACAGCATCGCCCTGGTATCGGCAATATCCTTCACAGCTTGCGGATTTCCCAAGGGGTCGCAACTGCCGATTACCACCTGCGAGGCGCGCAACAGGCCTAGGTCTGCTCGGCCGGCCTCACTATTGGCACCCAGCGCGCGCACCTGCACTATGACATCGGCCTCAGCAAACGCGGTCTGGCGGTCGCCTACCACCTGGGCTTCCCTGGCTTCGTAGTCGGCATCGGAAAAACCGGCTGATAGTCCGGCGCCTGATTCCACAAGAACCTGCCAACCCGCTTTGACAAGCAGCGGAAGGGCGGCCGGGATGAGCGCCACCCGGCGTTCATCGGAATAAGTTTCGCGGACAACTGCAACTTTCATGGCACTGCGCGGTGTTGATCCAAAAGGACACGGCAAATGGACAGGAAGAATTGTGGCACATTTTGCCCCTGGGCTGTAGTGGCTCTCCAGCAGAAAAAACGGCTATCGCGACGAATCCGCATTGAGAGCGTAGCAATAATGTGGGATCACAATCTGGTATGGGAGCGGATCCCCCGATCCATCCAGCGAGCCGGATCCGTTGCTAATCCTGCCAACCACGCCAATTATTTCTCCCTCGGCAAACGGCAATTGATCAAATAAGACCGCAATCTCGACGCCTGTGCTTTCAACAAGGGCGAGGTGGCAGAGCAACTGGGATCCAACCGCTTCGACCCGTCCAATGTGGCCTACAAAGAATATGCCTTGACTAGTGCGCTCCTGGTACTCCCACCAACGCGAAACAAGTTGACTCAGGTCAGCCAGTCCGTCGGTTTCGGTGGTCGTCTCGCGAAACACCTGTTGGCCAAGCCGAATCTGCTGATGCGATTGTGGCGACAGGCCCAACTCGTTCATAAACCCAAACTGCTCAGCCAGACGACACAGGGCCATATAAGCCTGGCCCTTACGCTTGAGCGACGCCTGATCAGACAAGCTGCCCTGCACAAAGGGTGAAACAGCCGCCTTGGCTTTGACAACCAGTTGGCCAAACGTTTCGGCGGAGATGCCATCGGGCAAGTTCCTAGGTTTGGGCGGATGTAGGGCGGCGGCGTGATGCACTTGCTCATCACGGTGCAGGACGACGGGGACGGGCCGGTTGTTTGGTGCCACGGTGACTAGACCTGTTTTATCTGGCAGCGGGTCCGTCCGGTCTTGCGCAAGGGCCGCCTCGGTGGGACCCTGTGGCAACAGGGCCGCAGGCAAGGCCTTCGTTAATCTCAAATAGTCGGCGGACGGGCCCTTCATCCACAGCAAGCCGTAAAAGCCAAGCAAAGTTCCCAGGATGGGTCCGCCTAGCACGGCGGCTGCGACTCTGGGCCACCGATTCCGGGGCGGGCGTACGGTTTCTGAAGGGATGGTGGGCGTTTCGCGCGTTGCCTCAACGGATGGGCTCAAGTGGGCCGTACTCGCCGTGTCGGGAGTAGTGAGAGCCGGGTACAGGGACCTAATTTCGGGTCTAGCTGCGGTCGGGTCGGTCGTGCGCTTGGCAGGTTCGGCGCTCACCGGAGGGTCGAATTGATTTCCGCTGCCGAATGTAGGCGATTTGTACACAGGGGGCTTGTCGGGAGTGGTACCCGCTGCCGATTTTTCCAGCCCTTGCTTGGCATCGATAGTGTGCGCCGTTTCAATATTTGGCTCTGTGCCCAAATTCAAGTCAACTGCGTTTTTCGGCCGCGTTTCCCAGCTCGAAAGGGGCGCGTTGGCCGGCAGTTTCGGTGCAGGACTTGTACCATCCGCATCATGCGCAAAATTGGTTGCGGCAGGCATTACAACAGCTGGCAGAATCCGCGCCTTGGGTAGGGACAGTTGGATAGTTTCGCGAAGGGAAAACTTTGCCATACACTCCGGGCACTGGGCGTGGCTATCAGAAGTGGTCGAGTCCGGTATTGCCAGTTGGACCCCGCATTCTGGGCAAGTGGTGATATTGGCCATGGTGGTGGCTTCTTGGCAGCGCAATGCGCAATAGTTCGGATCCAAGAAAGATCAGTCGCGAATGGGCCGCAGCGATCTTCTTAACGGCCTGTATTTTAGCACGGACGCCGACTTTCGTCGGGACCGATTTTATTAGTGCTTCGCCACCGAACATGCGGCCCTGCGACACCCACTGGCGTGCTTACCTGATAGCTAACCGGCAGATCGCTAAGGGGGTGGCCCTACAGACGGTAGATTTCCCCATATTTACTTGTCAGGTGGGCCATCAAGGGCTCATGGGAAAGGGGATTGCCGGTGATTCGCTGGACCAATTCCGCAGGCGTGTAACGTCGTCCCTGCGCATGGATATTTTCTCTTAACCATTCACGCAATGGGCCGAACTGACCCCTGCGAAAGGGCTCTTCTAAGCCACCCAAATCCTGTTGGGCTTGGGCAAAAAACTGGGCCGCGTACAGATTGCCCAACGCGTATGTGGGGAAGTACCCAAACAGCCCTGCGCTCCAGTGGACGTCTTGCAGTACACCTTCGGCGTCACTGGGCGGTGCAATACCCAGGTAGTGCTGATACTTTTCGTTCCAGGCAGCAGGCAGATCAGCCACTTGCAGGTGATCCTCGATCAATGCCAATTCCAACTCAAAGCGGATAAGAATGTGTAGATTGTAGGTCACCTCGTCGGCTTCGACCCGAATGAGCGAGGGCCGGACGTCGTTAATCGCGCTGTAGAATTCAGGCAGTTGCACACTGCCCAAGGCGCTTGGAAACGCTCGCTGCGCGGCCGAAAAAAAGTACTCCCAAAAAGCGAGACTACGGCCCACCTGGTTTTCCCACAGGCGCGACTGCGACTCGTGAATCCCCAGCGACACGTCTTCTCCGGTAGGCAGTCCGTAATCCGCGCGCGGGAGCCCTTGGTCGTAGATGCCGTGACCGGCCTCGTGCAAGATGCCAAAAAACGCGTCCGAGAAGGCGTGCTCATCGTAGCGCGTCGTGATTCGCACGTCGCCCGGGCCGAGTCCCGTACAAAAAGGATGGTCGGTCACGTCGAGCCGACCGGCTGCAAAATCAAACCCAATGGCCGCAGCGGCCTCCGTGCCAAAAGATTCCTGCGCTTCAATGGGAAAATTTCGGGTGACGATCGAGGCATCCACACCGTGGGGACTATCGGCAATGGCCGCCACCAGCGGCACAAGTGCTTCCCGTAGCTCTTTTAGTACGCGTGCAACTTCGGCGGTTGATGCGCCTGGTTCGTAGTCGTCCAGCAAGGGATCATAGGGCGTCGTCTCGTATCCCAAGGCGGCCGCCTCTTGGCGTTTGAGGTCAACCATCTTTTGAAGCAGAGGCTGGAAACCAGTGAAGTCATTGTCTCGCCGCGCCTCCGCCCATCGCTGCTGGCCCAATACGCTCATTCGCGTAAGTTCTTCGACCAGGGATTGTGGGAGACGAGCCCGTTTGTTGTAGTCGCGCTGCAGGCAGCGGATGACGGTGCCTGTATCGCTGTTTGGATCTGCGGCCAGGGGGCAATCGGCGAGCGCGCCGAGCCACGCGCCAATTTCCGGAGCCGTCTTCTTTTGATGGGTGAGCCCTGCCATGTAGGCGGCTTGATCGGCCCGATAGGCGCCCCCTGCGGGCGGCATCTTGGTCCGCTCGTCCCACTCAAGCAGGCACTGAATTCGGTCGAGCATCGCCGCTTCGCGGGCAGTGTCGCACAATTTTTCGTACGTTTCTTGGTGTGTTTTGTCGCGAACCATCTTAAATTCTCGCCCAAGCGTTGACGCGTCATCTCTCCTAAGCCAGATTGGAACGCAAGGGGAGCACACCGCACAAGTGCGTTTTGCAGGATGGCGGCGCTTTTCATAGTGTCGCGTGGCAGCGCGGCTTGGGCACAACTGTACTGTTCTTTTGTCGATCCGCGTTCTTTTTATGCTCGACATCCTCGTTATCGCGCCCCACCCCGACGACGCAGAACTCGGCATGGGCGGTGCAATTCTCAAGTTCAAGGCCGAAGGTTTACGTGTTGGTGTTTTGGATCTCACCAGTGGTGAACCGACGCCCCACGGGTCCCCCGAAATTCGCGCCCAGGAAACCAGTGCTGCAACCGAGATATTGGGCCTGGAGTGGCGTGGCAACTTGGGCCTTCCCAATCGGTCCTTGCAGGCTTCACTTGCAGCTCGCGAGCAGTTGGCCGGCGTAATTCGCCAGCACCGTCCCCGTTGGCTGTTTGCCCCTTATTGGGTCGATGCGCATCCCGACCATGTGGCTGCAACCGAGTTGGTCGAGGCGGCTCGTTTTTGGGCGAAGCTTACCAAGACCCACTTGCCGGGCCAGCCCCACCATCCCGAGCGGATTTATAATTATTTATGCGTGCACCTCAAGCTCGCCCTGCAACCGGCGTTTGTGCTGGATATTAGCGACCAGTGGGAACAGAAGCTGGCGGCGATTCGGTGCTACCAGAGTCAATTCGTGACTGGCCGTTCCATCGAGCCGCCGACTTTTCTCGATTCTTTGCGGGACGAGGCTGCCTACTGGGGGAAATCGATTGGCACGAAATACGGTGAACCTTTCGGCTGCCGAGAGCCCCTGGGACTGACCACGATGGCCGGATTGATTTAGCCCGCGTATCTGAAGGGTCAGTTGGTTCGAATCGGCGACAAGTAGAACTGCCGCGCTGGCCGCGCTGCGGCCCGAGGATGTTGTGGCCGAGGCAGCTGGACGAATACATTGCCAAACCGGTCGGTCAGATTAATCATCAAGAGGCGGTCGGAAATAGCTCAATAACAACTTCTGCATTTCGGGCCTCGCGTTTGGCGCCGGCGCGCCCGTCTAATTGACCAAGCACCCGATTGCGAACACCGCTCTAGGTGTGGTGCTGATGTGCGTTTGCCCGGCGTTTATGCTATGCGCTACGCGGGCTGCATTTCCGCTCGCCGTTCGGCGACGATTGCCGTTTGAATATTGGCCGGAACGGTTGCATACTTGCACAGCTCCATCGTAAAGGTGCCTTGCCCTTGGGTGAGGCTTCGCAGTTCAGTTGAGTAGCCAAACGTTTCGGCCAGCGGCACCTCGGCCAGGATGGTGGTGACTTTGTTTAGCGTGTTGGTGGAGACAATCATCCCGCGCTTACTCGAAACTTGCCCTACGACGGCCCCCTGAAATTCTTCCGGACATTCGATTTCCGTACTCATGATTGGCTCGAGCAGCGCCGGCTTCATGCGGGCGAAGTTCTCACGGAAGCATTCTTGCGCGGTTAGCATAAACGCCATATCAGAGGAATCGACGTCATGATAGGTCCCATCGTCCAGAACGACCTTTAGTCCCACTACCGGATAACCGGCGACAGGTCCCTTTTCCATCATTTTGCGGAAGCCTTTTTCGATGGCTGGAATAAAGTTTTTTGGGATCCGGCCACCGGTTACCTTGTCGACGAATAGCATTTCGTCGTCACCCGCCTCCGCCCGATCCTCGTCGCTCATGGGGCTGATCGTGCCCACTATATGCCCGTACTGCCCGGATCCGCCTGTTTGCTTCTTGCGCTTGTGGTCGTAGGCGAATGCCACGGTGCCGCTTTCACGGTAACTTACCTTGGGGGCGCCGACATCTACCTCGACGCCATATTCGCGCTTGATGCGCTCAATATAAACTTCAAGGTGCAACTCCCCCATGCCTGCGATCACTGTTTCGCCCGTTTCCTCATCGGTTGCGACCTGGAAAGTGGGATCTTCTTTTCGGAACCGCTGCAAGGCCTTGCTAAGTTTGTCGGCATTGTCGCGGGACAGCGGGTTGATCGACATCTTAATGACCGGATCTGCAATAAAGATGTTCTCTAGGTTGCAGTACTTTTGCTCAGAGCTGTAAGTATCACCGCTGGCGCAGTCAATACCCATGATCGCCACGATGTCGCCTGCCGTGCCCGTTTCGATCTCTTCTCGCTTGTCGCTGTGCATCTTCACGATGCGGCTGAATCGCTCTTTTTTTCCGATCCGCTGATTAAAATATTGTGACCCCTTGCTGATTTCGCCTTGATAAATGCGCATAAAAGTAAGCTGGCCGTATTCGTCGTCGGCAATCTTGAACGCCATGCCTACAAACGGCTTGGAGCGGTCGCTCTCCAAGCGAATCTTCTTGCTTGGATCTTGAGAATCGCTGGCATGGACTTCGCGGTCGAGAGGACACGGAAGATAGCGATTGATCGCGTCCATCAAAGGTTGCACGCCCTTGTTCTTGAATGCCGATCCCATAAAGACAGGCGTGAAGCCCTGGTTAATCGTGGCGTCACGGCAAATCTTGTGGATCAAGTCTTCGTGAACCGGCTCTTGCGAAAGCAATAGCTCCATCAACTCGTCGCTATACATTGATAGCTCTTCAAGCATGTGGTTGCGAGCCGCCTCAGCGTCCGCGGCCAGTTCCGCAGGAACCGCTTCTTCACGAACGGTTTCGCCATTGGCGCCATCGAAGTAAAGCGCTTTCATCGTGATCAAATCGACCACACCTGCAAAGTTGTCTTCCTTGCCGATTGGAAGTTGCATGGCGACGGGGGTGGTCCCCAATTTGTCGCGCACCTGCTCCACTACCGATTCCGGATTTGAACCGGTGCGGTCCATCTTGTTGATAAAGGCCAGTCGCGGAACGTGGTAGCGCTTCATTTGCCGATCCACGGTCATCGATTGCGACTGAACGCCGCCAACCGAACAAAGCACAAGGACCGCACCGTCAAGCACGCGCAAGCTGCGCTCCACTTCGACGGTGAAATCAACGTGCCCTGGCGTATCGATCAAGTTGATGCTGTGGTCATCCCAATCCAGGCTGGTCGCGGCGCTAGTGATCGTGATGCCGCGTTCCTTTTCCAATTCCATATGGTCCATTGTCGCGCCGTCACCGCCGCCCCGGACATCTTCGATCTTGTGAATGCGTCCTGAGTAAAACAGGATGCGCTCACTGAGGGTTGTTTTACCCGAGTCGATATGAGCGGAGATGCCAATATTTCGAACGTTGCGAAGGTCCATGTCACTGCCTCAACCTGAATCGAACTTCAAAAAATACAAAACGGAATGGTCAACCGCCGCCGGCCTAAAGGGCAGCTACCGGATGCAATTCCGGACATAACTCTTGGATACTAGCCACCGGAAACCAACCTCACAGACGCACGGGAAGGAATGCCCGCGAGACACACTCTCACCGCAGGCACATCTTGGGCCCTGCCAAAATTCTATAGAGCAGGGAACGCTCTAGAAAAAGGGCGGCTAGCTGTCACCCTGTTGTGAGGCTGCATAACCTTACTATTGTTGCTGGACGTGCTCCTGGCTGCTAGTGCAAATGGAGGATTTTGGGGTACATGCGGTTTGCGGTTGCCCTGGTTCCAGCACGTATCGCCAGTGTCTGTGCCCGAATAACTTGGATAGTAGGTAGCAAGTCGCCGACCGAAAAGACTGATTTTGGAATAGAATGAAAGTGAGTAAGTGGCTCCAATCATGTTAATCTGTTTCGTTGACATGGACGACTCGAGGTCGCGATTGGCCTGCATGGAGCCGTTTATCGTTATTGTAAGTTCTTTTCCTGCATTTAGATAAGTGCGTTGTGACAAATTTCCCAACAGCTCGTGGAGCGGAGCCAGCGCTGCCTAGCGCTGCGTCAGGCTTACCTCAGGGATGGCTCTCAAAATGGCCATGGGTCACTTTTGTGCTACCCATGGCAGTCTATATGCTGGTGGGCAGCCAGGAGCCAACCCTGCCCGTGCAGCGTCCATCTAGCCCCCAAAAAGTGGCTGCCGACTCGGATGCGCTGAGCCCCGTGGATTCCGTTCGGCAACGGCCTGCTGGCAGTGAGCTGCAAGACCAAGTCGCCCAGCGGCCCCCCAGCACCCAATCTTGGCTAACGCGGCCGTACCGAATCTACCCATGGGTCTACACGACCAAAGTCGTGCTGACGCTGTTGGCGATGGTCCTGGTTTGGCGCGGCTATCAGGCATTTCCGGTGCGGGTGAGCGGACTGAGCGTTTGCGTCGGAGTGGTGGGTGTCGTTTTATGGATCGCCTTGTGCCAGCTCCGTCTTGAGCCCAAGATCATCGGGCCAGTGGATCGCTTTCTAGGCGGCTTTATTCCTGGTCTGGAAGAAGGCGACACTGCCAGTGTCGGCCTTATGGGCATTTTGGATGCGGGCGAGCGGAGTGCCTTTAACCCGTTGGAGCAACTGTCCGATTCGCCGGCCTGGGCCTATGCCTTCTTGGCGATCCGTTTTTTCGGCTTGGCGATGCTCGTTCCTGTGATGGAGGAGTTTTTTCTACGTGGTTTTTTGATGCGCTATGTCCAACACGAAACGTGGTGGCAGCTGCCGCTGGGCGAAGTCAATAGAATGGCAGTTGTCGTCGGCACGCTGGTGCCAATGCTTATGCATCCGGGTGAACTGTTAGCTGCCTTCGTTTGGTTCAGCATGGTCACTTGGCTCATGGTGCGCACCCGAAATATTTGGGACTGTGTGGTCGCCCACGCGGTGACCAATTTTCTGCTAGGGGTGTATGTCGTTGTTTGGGATCAGTGGCAATTGATGTGAGGGTGAGGGGCAGCGGTAGAGAATCGCGTAGCGAGGAGTCAGCTGGTGGGCGCCGGCCGCTGGCTGATGGGGCCTACGGCTATCTTTTTGGCGCTTCGTAGACAGCGTGGGCGATGTTGCCGACCGGTTCCGTATGGAATGGTTGTCGCTCCTGATACATCTGCTGTCGTGGAAGATAAGCAAATGCTGCCCCTTCTGGGGCCAGCTCGATCGCCTGCGAGATGGTGGCAACCGCCTTGTCGAAATCTCCGGAACTTGCCAGGGCTGCGGCCAGCGTGTCCAGTGCCACGTGACGCTCGCCGTAGTTGATTTCCAGGGCTTTCCTCGCGCCCAACAGCGCGTTTTCTGGATCGCGGAACTCTTTAATCGGGCATGTCGCCAGTAGCCAGGCGCCGTTTCGGTAGGCATGGCCATAGTCGGGATTTATCTCGATTGTCCTCGCATAATCGGCTAGTGCGGCAGCATAATGGCCCATGTCGGCTAGCAAGTCGCCACGGCTGCAAATAATACTTACATTGGTCGGATCAATATGAACTGCCTTACCAAAATTCTTTACGGCTTCGTCCAAGCGGCCAAGCCGATGGCAGACATTGCCCAGTCCGACGTGGGCAGCGGCCAGACTGGGGTCCAGGAGATTGGCGCGTTCATAGTCCACCATCGCCGACGCCAGATCATTAGCCTTGACTAACAGCGTAGCCCGATTCGTGTAGGCTTTTGCGTAGTCGGGACGCAATTCGATCACGCGATTAAAATCATCAAAAGCCTCTGCATAACGCTGGTTTTGGGCGTGCGATACGCCCCGGTTGTGCAAGGCACGCCAATTGTTGGGGTGATAGTCAAGGGCCGTTTGAAAGTCGGCATTGGCCGCCAAGTGCTCCCGCGTACCCAACCGCAATTGTCCCCGCCGATTCATGGCCCAAGAGAATAAATGTCGCCCAAACTTATTTTTTTCGCCATCCGCACCCAGCTGCAGCGCTTCGCTACATAGCTCAGTGATCGCTGTATAGTGCTCCTCGGTGGTCGCCTGCAAAGACAATTTGTGGGCGCCGATCAAGAGTTTTGTGCTCGGTTTTACTGGTGCGGCAGACGGCGCCCTCTGCTGGTGACTCGCGTGCCTGGCCGCGCGGTGTTTAGCTTGAGTGACCGGCTGCGTGTTGACCGTATAGAGGGAGGATGACAATCGTTTCTTTGGACGTTCCCTTAGGTGCTCGGAAATTACCCGCGCGCCACCACGGTGGCTTGTCGGTTGTTGGTGTTCGCTAGGTTGGTCAACTGACTCCGTTTTCGGGGGCACCAGCTGCAGCCGTGGAGGCGGGCCATGCCACTGGGTGTGCGAAGCCTTAGGGGCCCGCCGTTTCACTAACGGCACAGGCAGCTGAGCGACGGGCGACTGGGTAAACCGCAGCTCTGATTTGGCCGATGGAGAGGCATTCGTGTCGGCCCCTTTGCCCACTCCGGTCACAAATGCAGCTGCCGATTCTCGGGTCTCCGCAAAGCTCAATTCTGAAGCAGGGACAGACACAATCATCAGCATAGGTGTGATTGCGGCCAGTTGTTGCACGAACTTGGGGAAGATCGTTGAGCCCATGAATAGTGTTCCAGAGGGAATTATAAGTCGCGTGGCGCACCTGCATATTTGCGATTCCATGGTTGGTATCGACTAATCGGCAAACTCACTGCAACCCAATCAGGCAGAACAACCGAAAAAATCTACCTAGGCACCCCGGATTGACCACTGTGCCCTTGAGAGAACAAGTCAAGCTGCTGTTGATAGCATTGCGCGCTGAAAGCCTAAACGCTTGGCCGGGTCATCGCGTTGGGGTCGAGTAACGCGTCGAGCTCATCTTCGGGAAGCACCTTCTTGTCCAGGCACAGCGTCCGAATGGTCTTGCCAGTGTGGTACGCCTCTTTGGCCAGCGCTGCTGAGGCTTCGTAGCCGATTTTTGGGGCTAGCGACGTGACCATCATCAGCGATTGATCGATTAGTTCCTGGCAACGCGCTTCGTTCACGGCTAGGTCGTTGAGCAGTTTGTCTACGAACACGTTGGTTGCGTTGGCCTGGAGCTTTACGGATTCCAAAAACGCGTCAATCATTACCGGCATGGCGACGTTAAGCTCGAACAGCGAGCCAACACCTCCTAGCCCAGCGGTCGTGACGGTGCTGTCATTGCCGATAATGCGGCAGGTAACTTGCACAACGGACTCGCAGATAACCGGGTTCACCTTTCCCGGCATAATCGACGAGCCAGGCTGGATGGCCGGAACATTCAGTTCGCCCAATCCGCAGCGAGGCCCCGATCCCAGGTGGCGGATGTCGTTGGCGATCTTTGATAACGACACGGCAATCGTCTTCAGCTCCCCGTGAGCAGCTACAAAGGAGTCTTTGGCCGCCTGCGCTTCCACGTGATTCGCGGCTTCAGTAAATTCAATCCCAAGTTGAGCGGATAGCTCCTGGCAGACGCGGCTGGCAAACTCTGGATGCGTGTTGATGCCGGTGCCGACTGCGGTACCACCAATGGGCAAGTTTTCCTGGATTCGCCGCAGGGCGCGACCGGCGCGGGTCACGGCATAGCCTGCCTGGGATGCATAGCCCGAAAAAACCTGGCCTACCCGGATTGGTGTGGCATCCATCAGATGGGTACGACCAATTTTTACCAGGTTGTCCCAAGCGGTGGCTTTGGCGCCGAGCGCGTCGGTCAGTCGCGTCAGGGCGGGAATCAGATACTGCCATACGCTTGTGGCAGCCGCAATGTGCATCGCTGTGGGAAAGGTGTCGTTCGACGACTGCCCCATGTTGACGTGGTCGTTTGGGTGTACTGCCCCTTCCTCGCCTTTCGCTCCGACACCTAACCCCAGGTTTTCGTTTGCCAGATTAGCGATGACTTCATTGGCATTCATATTAGTCGACGTGCCTGACCCGGTTTGGTAGATGTCGACCGGAAAGTGTGCGTCATGCTTGCCCGCGGCGACCTCGTGGGACGCGGCAATCACCGCCTTTGCGATGCGCAGATCAAGTTTGCCCAAGTCGAGGTTTGCTTGAGCACACGCGCCTTTCAAAGAGCCGAAGGCGTGGATCACAGCGGCGGGTATTGGCTCCTTAGCAATCGGGAAATTCTCTACCGCGCGAGCCGTCGAAGCGCCGTACAACGCATTGGCCGGTACGCGCATTTCGCCCATTGTGTCTCGTTCGGTGCGGAACTTTGTCATCGATTCGCTTTCTGTTTGCCCTAGACAAGCGGCTCTGTGGTCCAACCCATTGGTCGGGGCCGTTCCTGGCCGTTATCCACGGTGGTCATTTCGAGTGTGCGTAAGCGCTCCGCCAATCAAACTAACCCCAGCGGCTCTCACGGACAATCCTACCCCGCACTAGCCGCTGGGGCCTACGCTCGCAGGATCGATGTGGAGATGGGGGATATCGATGCTCGCGCGATTCAGGATGACTTTCACAGCTAGAATAGTACCTGCTTGGCCTTCTTGTAGCCGTACTGTCGCGCCCAGTCTCGCACCAACTGGTCGATCGACGATTCCCCAGACCAGTCAGCACGACTACCGGCTCGGGGTCGTCGACCAATAGTCCCACTAAAGCAAATGCCCACCGGAGCGGGACGCGGGTGGTGTCGATATCGGCGGCGCAGGATGGGCCGATCTCGACATCGCTGCGACCCGCAGGGCGATACGGGAGCAACCCAAAAATTCTGTTTAACGCAGCAGACGTAGTGCTTTTCAGACTCGCAGAAGGAGAAGGACAAAATATTCAGGCTAGCTAGCTGCTGGCTTGGTCTGTGTTCACAGCAACAGGCGGCAGCCTGGCTTCAGTTTTCATGACTGCTAGCACGCGATCGGCCTTGCCCGCCTTTTTCTGCCAGCCGTATCATTCAGAGCATGTCAGGTTCTGAAACCACTGCAGCCGATGCGCGCGAACGGTTTTCTTTGCATGGATTGTCGGCCGCGTTTGCCCGATTGACCGGCACTGGCGCTGCGGAGGAGGCGACGCCGAGTATTGCCGATGCATTACATGAATTGCAAGATCCGGCACCCCAGTCTATGTGGACGGGCGAGGTGCTATCGCCTCGTATGATTGTCGAAGGCATGCTCTTTGTTGGCAGTGATGAGGGTGGGCTGCTCAGTAGTCGAGAAATGGCCGCCAGCATTCGCAATGTTTCTCCGACTGAAGTCGACCGGCTCATTAAGGAGCTCAATGCGTCCTATGACGAGGCCGGAGTGCCCTACGAAATTGCGAGTCAGGGATCCGATTATCGGATGCAAGTCAAGCAGGAATATGAATCGATTCGGCAAAGGTTTTACGGTCGCGTGCGTGAAGCCAAGCTTACAACACCGGCTATCGAAGTTCTTTCGGTCGTCGCGTATCGTCAACCCGTAACGGCAGAAGAGGTTACGCGCTTGCGCGGCTCGCGAAGCCTTGCCATTCTCAATCAGTTGGTAAGACGCGGGCTTCTTGGAATAGAGCGCCCCGAGGACTCACCACGCAAGCCCACTTACTTGACGACCGAACGCTTTAATCGGTTATTTCATATCGACTCGCCGCAAGATCTACCTACGCCCGAGGAATTAGACGACAAGTAGAGCCGCGGCCGGGGCTTGGGTGTCGGCTTTCAAGGCTTGGGCGGCAAAGTCATTCGCCAGTGCAGACCTTTGTGGTTCGCACTTGGCCGATCGTTGGCGGCACCACGATGACGGCAAAGGCAGCATTTTTGAGGTGCTTAGACAGCCTCTAAGTCATTTAATAATAGATGTTTAAGTAAATTATTTGGGAATGCATCCCTGGCGGTCGAGCGGGAGCTTGCTAAAATCTCGACCTCATTCAGCGAATACTAAGTACTGCCAATACAGAGTATTACTGGTAGTGGCATTGATGACACCCGCTTGTCGAATGAGCCTTGCTGCAATCCTTCTTTCCAACGAGAGCCTATCCGACCCGATCTGCATTGCTGCATGCCGCGCACGCATTTATTTGATCAGGGGCTTTTAAGTTTTTCAGGCAATCTTTGATCCTAGGCGTGAGTCCCGTATTCAAGTTTCCAATATCGAGACGCCTTGGCATATGGGCGGCATTGGTTGTAGCGCTAGTTGCTGCTCCCGGCTCGATCAACAGATGGCCGATGGAATTACGAACGTTCATGTCTCAAAAAGCTGCGTCTTTCTCTGGTGACCTTAGTCATTTGTGTGCCTCGGCGCCTGTTGTGATGCCGTCGGTACTGCAATGTGATTTCGGAAATCTGGAACGAGAAATAGGGCGTCTGGAGGAAGCGGGTGCAAAGGGTCTTCACCTGGATGTGATGGACGGCAATTTTGTGCCAAATTTGAGTTTCGGATTTCCTGTGATCGAGGCGATCCGTCGTTTGACGGAATTGCCTCTGGACGTCCATCTAATGATTGCCAATCCGACCCAATACGTTGCCAGGTATGTCGAGGCAGGAGCAGATATCGTAACGGTCCATGCCGAGGTGCTTGACGACCCGCGTCCGCTGTTGCAAGAAATACGGGCTTTGGGAGCGCGAGCCGGTTTGGCGATCAATCCGCCGACTCCCTTGGACACTATCGCAGCAGCTTTGCCGCTGTGCGACCTCGTTTTGGTGATGAGCGTGATGCCAGGATTTGGCGGTCAATCGCTCGACCAAATTGCACTGAAGAAACTCCGCGACCTTCGCTCACGAGTGCCCAAGGGTACGGTACTAGAAGTCGATGGCGGTGTGAACGAAGAGACGATTGTCGACTGCGTAGCGGCCGGCGCGCAGTTATTGGTTGTCGGTTCGGCAATTACCGGCCAGGCAGACTACGCTGCCAGCATGGCGCGCCTGCGGGCGCTTGCATCCATGCAGTGATGGAATAAATTTCCCAGGAATCCTAGCATTATGTTAAACATTGTGTTGATTCGCACGGGCGCGACGGAATACGATGGCCAGGGTCGCGTGCAGGGAACGCTCGACATTCCCCTCAGCGAAGATGGCCGGCAGCAAGTCGAGCTCGTCGCCAACCAACTGTGCACGGGAAGCATCGATGCTATGTACGCGGGGCCATGCCGGGCAACAAAGCAGTCGGCTGAAATTCTGGCTGAGCAACTGCAGCTAAAAGCCAAAACGGTGGTGGAGCTTCAGAACCTCAACCATGGCCTTTGGCAGGGAATGTTGATTGAGGACGTAAAGGCCAAACAGCCGAAGGTCTACCGGCAATGGCAGGAGCATCCCGAAACCATGTGTCCGCCCGAGGGGGAGTCGCTCCAAGCGGTGCGCGAGCGATTGCGTCATGCGATGGCCAAGATTGCCAAAAGGCAGAAGTCGGGAATCGTTGCAATTGTGGTGTCTGAGCCGGTTACTAGCGTCTTGCGGAATGTATTGCGTGACGACGACCTGGGGAATCTCTGGCAGGTGGATTGCGAGCGGCAGCCACCCTGGGAACTGATTGAGATGCCAGCCACGGTTGCGTCCGGTTGACGCCTCCCGTTTTCGGCAGGGTTGTCGCCCAGACGGCATGGCTTGCAACAGACACGGTTGCTACACTGGTATCTCTGTCCCCTGTCCTACATTCTTGAACTTCTCACTCTTTGGAAGTCTTCCGGAAATATTTCTGTCATGGCGACCCGCGAGCGCGAACCTCCGAGCGAACAAGGCAAGCCACTTCGCGAGAAGCGCGGTGTTCCGGGTGGTTTGTGGTTGCGCTGCACGGACTGTGGCGAGATGATCTTCCGCAAGGAAGCTGAGCGTCTGAAAAACGTTTGCCCCGAGTGCGGATACCACATGTATCTCAGCGCTCGCGGCAGGATTTGTGCGGTCCTCGATGAAGGTACTTTCGAAGAATGGGACGCGAATCTAGCTCCCAACGATCCTTTGGAATTTGAGGATAAGAAAAAGTACAAAGACCGGCTTCTAGCTGAGCAGGAACGGACTGGTCTTAGCGACGCTGTGCTGACTGGGACAGGAATGGTTCGTGCGCGGCGTGTTGCTTTTGGAGTTACGGATTCCGCATTTATCATGGGAAGCATGGGCTCGGTGGTGGGTGAACGACTTGCGAGATTGATTGAACGAGCGACTAAAGAGCACTTGCCACTGATTATTATTAGTGGTTCAGGGGGCGGAGCCCGCATGCACGAAGGCATCTACTCGCTTATGCAAATGGCAAAGGTCTCGGCCGCATTGGCTCGCTACAGTGCGGCCCAAGGTTTGTTTATTTCTGTGCTGACAAATCCGACGATGGGTGGTGTTGCGGCCAGTTTTGCATCGTTGGGCGACATCATTTTTGCCGAACCCAAAGCGCTCATCGGCTTTGCTGGTCCGCGCACGATTAAAGCCACCATTCGTATCGAGCTCCCCGAAGGCTTTCAGACCAGCGAGTTTTTGCTTGAGCACGGTTACATCGATCGAATTGTCAAACGAGCCGATCTGAAAAGCGAAATCGCCCGTGTCATCGACTATTGCGGGCAGTAGTCCGGCAACGGTGATCCAGAACGTGGAAGTACCATGGGTATAAGCTCCTTTTTCAAGTCAATCCTTGAGGGGGGCAAGGTCGATATCTCTAAACGATACGAAATCCTGCGCGATGCCGTATCGGGCACCATGTCCGATTTTCACATGGCGCGGGATCGGAAGACGGAACAGCTTGTTGGACTGAAGATCCTGGATAAGGAAAAGTACGAACAGCTGGAAATGCGCTTTCGCGGGCTCGACAAACCAAGCGAAGGAGAAATTGCTAGCTCTTTTGATCACCCGCGTATTGTTGTCACACAAAGTTATGGAATTACCAGCAAGGGACAGCAGTTTCTGGTCATGGAGTTTCTCGATGGACCGGGTCTCAATTCGCTTGTCGTGGGGCGCAGCAACCTTCTCGATGGAAATCGCCTTGTGTTGATGCGTCAAGCTGCAGAAGCCCTGCAAGTCGTTCACAAAGCCGGCTACATTCATCGCGACATCTGTCCGCGGAACTACGTTTGTTCGCCCGATGCGACCTCACTGAAATTAATCGACTTTGGGCTCACTGTTCCAGCCCGACCCGAATTTATGCAACCGGGGATTCGAACTGGAACGCCGAATTACATGTCGCCGGAAGTCGTGCGGAGAAGGCATACGGATCAGCGACTTGACATTTTTTCCTTCGGTGTATCGATGTACGAGATGTTTGCCTTTGAACTGCCGTGGCAGCGTGGCACCGGCGACGGCCGGGCAGCCATGAACCACGGATTGACGCGGCCTTTGCCGTTGTCGAAGCACTACCCAGCCGTTCATCCCACGATCGAGCAGGCGATATTCAAGTGTCTTGAACCCGAGGCGAGTCGGCGAATGCAGACGATGCAGGATTTTGTGGCTTCCATTGCCTCTTTGAAGCACGAGGACAAAGACAAGAATTAGCCAACGGCAAGACGTCTTTTACTTCGAGAAAATTTTTTGACGGGCTCCTAGGTTGCGGAGGTAGAGCATGACGGGGCGCATTCTTTTGGCGGCGGCCTTGGCGGCTGTTTTAATGTTTTTACGGAGATTCTTTCTGGGACTTGCTGGGTTTCAGTAACACATTCCTGTAGCCCATGCCAGCGAGCCTGGACGTATTGGCTGCCTTGCGCAACACCTAAGCGGGCAGCGAATGTATATCTATGCCCCGGTTCCTGACTCGCATAATCAGCAGCCCATGGACGAATATGAGGTCCAGCGTCTGGAATGCCCTACCTTGCTTCTGGGCCTGTTACCACAGTCTGGCCGCCCTTGGGCGAGGTCTGGTCGATATCCTACGCCGCAGGTCCAAAGCCCAGGGCAAGCCAGGGTGAGCACAGGTGCCGCCAGCGGTTGGCGGACTTTCGGTTGGTTCGACTGGATTGCGGCGGCACACCAAAGCACGTATACTGGTAGTTTGGCAATTTTTGACCGAATGGCTTCAAGCAAGCATTTGCCCAGCGGCCGCCTTTTAGTAACGGTCTGGAGTAGACGATGACGATCGACAAAAGCCTCAAAGTTAAGCGCGGCGGCTCAACGAACCGTAGTGTGTTGACCCGGATTGAGCGTCTGGAAAAACTCAAGGAGACCGAGCGCTGGAGTGAGGGAGATTCGCCCTTCGGCTTGCCCAAAGTGCGCGTGCGGAAGCTCGTGATGAAAAAGAAGAAGAAAAAGGAAGAGGCCGATACGGACACCGAAGCTGTCGCTGCTGAGTCCCAAGCGAGCCCATAGCCAGAAATTTTTTGTGGGCGCTTACTCTTTAATCATGTCCTTCACCGTGTGCCCGCCTGGGATCATGGGCAACACATGTTCCTGATAAGGCACTTCGACGTCGAGCAAGTAGGGGCCGTCGTAGGCAATCATCTCCTCTAAAGCGGGCACGAGATCGGCTTTGTCTCTAACAAAGCTTGTCCCCCAGCCAAATCCTCGGGAGATGTCGACGAAGTTGGGGTAGCGGTCGCAAGGACTAATGCCGTCGCCTTCTCCGCTAGCTTCTGGGTTGTCAACCGGTCCCAAATAAGTGTGCGCTCGCACGCCTTTCATAAATCGATCTTCCCACTGCACGACCATTCCCAAGTGCTGGTTGTTGAGTAGCAATACCTTCACAGGCAATTTTTCGCAAACGCATGTCGCCATTTCTTGAATATTCATCAGATAGCTACCGTCGCCATCGATGTCGATCACAAGTCGATCTGGGTGGGCTGCTTGAGCGCCCATGGCAGCCGGCAATCCAAATCCCATCGTGCCCAGGCCGCTGCTACTGAGCCAAGTGCGCGGGGTGGAGAACTTAAAGTATTGGGCGGCCCACATCTGGTGTTGCCCAACGCCAACGGAGATGATCGGGTTGTTTTCGGCAGTGAGTTTCCATAGCTCTTGGATCGCTAATTGCTGGGTTATGCCTTGGTAACTGGTGTCGAATTTGAACGGATCCTTTGTCTTCCAACGCATGCACTGATCGATCCAGTCGGCCATGTCCTCTGGCGGATCGACAATTTTGTTAAGTTCCTCTAAAACAAATCGGACATCACTACATACTGGAATGTGGGCGGGCTTGTTCTTGTTGAGTTCCGATGCGTCGATATCGACGTGGATGATTTTTCCGTGCTTGCAGAATTCTTCCACCTTGCCGGTGACGCGATCGTCGAAACGCACGCCCAGGGCGATAAGCAGATCGGCCTGGTCCACCGCATAGTTCGCGTAAACCGAGCCATGCATGCCCAGCATGTCCAGTGACAGGGGGTCCGTTCCCGGAAACGCGCCCAGGCCCATGACCGTTGTGGTGATCGGAATGCCCGTCTTGCTGACAAGTTGCCGTAACTGATCGCTCGCGTCTGCCAGAATGATGCCACCACCGGCATAGATGACCGGACGTTTGCTGAGGCGGATCGCGGCAGCTATCTGATTGATTTGCTCCGACCTAGCGCGCGGTTTCTCCAAACTGTAACCTGGAAGATCAGGCGGCACATCATAATCGGGAATACAAGCATCGAGCTGCACACTCTTAGGGATATCGATCAGCACAGGTCCGGGGCGACCGGTCGCGGCGATCAAAAAGGCCTCTTTAATAACGCGTGCCAGGTCACCGACCTCGGTGACCAAATAGTGATGTTTGGTAATCCCACGGCACACTTCCACTATTGGAGTTTCCTGGAACGCGTCTGAGCCAATGGCCTTGACCGGCACCTGAGCACTGATGGCAACCATGGCGATACTGTCGAGCTTGGCGTCAGCAATAGCCGTCACAAGATTGGTCGCACCCGGTCCGCTCGTTGCCATACAAACGCCGACCTTGCCGGTGCTGCGGGCAACACCTTGGGCGGCAAACGCGCCCCCTTGTTCATGACGAGGCAGAATCGTCCGCATTTTGTCCTGAAACCTGATCAACGACTGATGCATGGGCATACTGCAGCCGCCAGGGTAGGCAAAGATGACATCGACACCGTGATTCACCAATGATTGGATCACAATGTCTGCGCCGCTGGTCATTTCTGCCTTGGTTGGAGATTTGGCAATAGTAGCCACAACTTCACCTCGAAATAAACGGAGTTTCCTTGGGATCAGTTTACCGATCCCTAAACCTCTGCATCCTACACATTCAGCCGGATAAAAAGCAAGGTTTTAGGCCTTGGGGCAGTGGGTCTTTTTGCCTTCAGGAAAGCATAAATGACCATTGTCCCGAGTTGCCAACAAAGAGTTTGGAAAACGCCAATGGGCATTTGGCCATCATGGGTCGCAAGTCAATCCTTTGCCGATCGAGAGCCGACTACCCCTTGGCCCGGCGGGGGAGCGTGAAGGAATACAGTACCACCACGGCTCCGCCACTCATCAGGCTCCAGGGAGCCCATTCGGGAGGCACCAAGTCCTCATGGACGTATTGGTTTGGCTGGCCCTCGACGGGCTTCTTCAAGACAGCCTTTTCGAGGGCGAGCGCTTCAACGCCCAGCAAACATGAGTAGGCGCCAAACGCCAGGAAAAGCGACCGCCACATAGATGCTACTCCTTGTTGATCAGGGGCTCTGATAGGACACAGCGGACCATCCACCATCAGCCCTATCGGCGCGGCAAACGGGCAAGCTGAAACACGATACAGCTCCCGCAGCGTCCTTCGAGGCAGACGGCGACCAGTCGCAATGATCGCTGCGGTTATAACGAGGACGGGGTGCGAAACGTCCGGCGCATCTGGTACACATAGCGCCATGTCGAGAAACGGAAAATCTTGGTTCCGTTTGTGCCTCCGCACCCTATTGTTACTCGTCGTAGGACCCAGTGCATCGTCGACTTTTCTGGCGGCAATAGGTGTGACGGACGAGGTAACTGTCTTGGCAACGCCGCCCGAGCCGGCGCAGGACCCTCTCTATTCGCGCCTGTGGCAAACGGCTACAATCCACTGCAAATCATATGAAAACAGTCGTCACGGCCAGGTCGACGGCTGCCCAAGAGCTTGGCGATCTGGCAACTCAAATTGAGCAGGATCGAGATTTCGCCCATGTCCTGGCCAGCCTACAAGCTGGACATGGCGGCACGCTGGGCGGTGTCTGGGGGTCGTCGTGCGCGCTAGTAGCGGCGGCGATGTCCCGCGCGTGTCCCGCGACGCTAGTAGTCGTGTTGCCCCACGCTGGTGACGTGGATTCTTTCATTGACGATTTCGCGCTGTTCAGCGCGGTGCCCTCCCATCCGTTCCCTGCCTGGGAAACGGGGGCCGGCGAGCGGGTGCTCCATGACGAGATCTACGGCCAGCGTCTACGTTTGCTCAAAATACTCGACGGGGCTTCCGGACGGGCGAACTCAGATGACCAGCGGGCACCCGAAAGAAGGTGTGTGGTCACGGCAATTCAAAGCTTGCTGCAGCCGGTGCCGAGTGTGTCCGACTTGCGAGCCGCGACGCGCAGGTTAGTTGTTGGCGATGTGCTAGATCCTGAAGCCTTGGCCAAATGGCTGGTGGAGCAGGGTTGCACCAGCACAACCGCGATCGAGCTTCCGGGCGAGTTTTCGCTTCGTGGAGGCATTCTAGATATTTTTTCTCCCGACGCCGAGCACCCGGTGCGGATCGAATTATTTGGCGAAGAAATTGATTCCATCCGCACGTTCGATGTGGCTAGCCAGCGAAGTATTGAGTCCATGTCAGCTGTGGATGTCACGCCACTGCAGCCAGCGCAATCCGATCGGACACATTTCACCAGCTACCTGCAACCCGAAAGTTGGTTCATGTTGGTCGAACCGGCGGAGTTGCAGGAAGAAGGCCGCTGCTACCACCAACGCCTGGAGAGTCCTGGCGACTTTTTTGCAACCACTACCACACTGCAGGAGATTTACAAGTTCCCATCGGTCACTGCTTCGGGAATTCCGGCTGGTTCCTTTGAGACGACTGCCCATTTGCAATTTGAGTCGATTGAACGATTTAGTGGCGATGTGCATCGGGTGCGTGAAGAACTCGACTCGGCGGCCACGGGACATCGGGTTTATTTGGTCGTTGAGACCGAAGCGGAGGCGCAGCGGCTTGATGAGCTGTTTTCGGGAACCGAACTGAGTGCCCAAGATCGCTTGCAGTTTGTGCTGGGCCGTTTGAGCAGGGGCTTTCGGTTTGTTGGCGAAGAAGTTGTGTTGATCAGTGCGAGTGAATTGTTCCAGCGTGAAGATAGGGCCCGCCCGTCGCGACGCACCACGGGTCGTCCGATCGACAGCTTTCTGCAACTTCAAGAAAGCGACCTGGTCGTCCATATCGCGCATGGTATTGGCCGCTATCGCGGCATCAAGCTGCTGGAGAAGGAAGGTGGCGCCGAAGAGCATCTAGAGGTCGAATTCCATGGCGGCACCCGGATTTACGTGCCCACGAGTAAGATCGACCTAGTGCAGAAATACATCGGCGGCCGTAAGACCAAACCGTCGCTGGCACGCATAGGTGGCAAATCCTGGCTGCGGCAAAAAAAGTCCGCCGTCCAGGCCGTTACCGACATGGCTGCGGATCTGCTCCAGCTCCAGGCTTCCCGTAGTGCGCGTCGTGGCATCGCTTTTCCGGCCGACAGCAATTGGCAGCTGGAGTTCGATGCGGCATTTCCTTATCAGGAAACGCCCGACCAACTTGCAGCGCTGGTTGCGATCAAAGACGATATGCAGCAGCCTAAGCCGATGGATCGGTTGCTGTGCGGCGACGTGGGATTCGGCAAGACTGAGGTCGCTATCCGCGCCGCGTTTAAGGCGATCGATGCGGGTTATCAGGTTGCGGTGCTGGTGCCAACGACCGTACTCGCTGAACAGCATCACCGCACGTTCTCTGCGCGAATGGCAGAATTCCCCTTTGAAATTGCCTCGCTTTCACGCTTTTGTACCAGGCGGCGGCAGCGCGAACTGGTCGCGCGGGCGGCTTCCGGGAAGATTGACTTGCTGATTGGTACCCATCGGCTGGTTTCGCCCGATGTCCAGTTTGAGAACCTGGGCCTAGTGGTCATTGACGAAGAGCAGCGATTTGGTGTGGCTGTTAAGGAAAGGCTCAAAGCGCTGCGGACGAGTGTCGACGTGCTTACGATGACCGCGACGCCAATCCCCCGTACGCTGCACATGTCGCTGCTGGGAGTGCGGAACATCTCTAACTTGGAGACCGCTCCTGAGGACCGATTGGCCGTTGAAACGCGCATTGCCCGCTTTGACGACAACCTTATACGGCACGCAATCCTGCGGGAACTTGGTCGCAAAGGTCAGGTCTATTTTGTCCACAATCGTGTCCACGACATCCAGGCACTAGGCCACCGGTTGCAGCGGATTGTGCCCGAGGCCACGATTCGCATTGGGCATGGACAAATGCCTGAATCGGAATTGGAAGAAGTGATTCTAGGTTTTGTTCGCCACGAGTTCGACATACTTCTCGCGACAACCATTATTGAAAGTGGCATGGATATTCCCAACGCTAATACGATGTTTATCGACGATGCCGATCGTTACGGTCTCGCCGACCTGCATCAACTGCGCGGTCGGGTTGGCCGCCATAAGCATCGGGCGTATTGCTATCTGCTGGTAGACGAGAATCGGCATCTTTCACCCGAGGCGGCCCGCCGCCTCCGCGCGATCGAAGAGTTCAGCCAGATGGGAGCTGGATTTTCGCTGGCAATGCGCGATCTGGAACTGCGCGGCGCGGGCAATCTGTTAGGTACGCAGCAAAGCGGCCACATCGCTACGGTGGGCTACGAGCTTTACTGCGCTCTGCTGGAACAGGCCGTACGCAAGCTCAAGCAACTGCCACCTCAGGAGACGGTGGATGTGGCGGTGGATTTGCCGGTGGGCGCGTATTTTCCGCGCCAGTACGTGACCGACATGCGCGTCAAGATCGATCTATACCGCCGACTGGGAAAGATCTCCTCCGAGCCCCAGTTGGAGGACTTTCGGGCCGAATTGGCAGACCGCTTTGGCCCGTTGCCCGCCGCCGTCTCACAGCTGCTGGATCTGGCCCGGTTGAGGATCTGGGCTTTTGCCTGGAAGTTGGACTCGATTCATCTAGAAGGTGAATATGTTGTATTGGGCTATACCGATCGCCAACAAGTGGATGAACTCGTCCTCCGTGACGACAGACGGCTTCGGGTGGCCGACGACCGAAGTGCCTATCTTCCTTTGGGGGAAGGGTTTAGCGATGTCCAGGCGATCCTGGACGAGCTGAAATTGCTCTTGCGGCCGCAAGCAGCGGGCCACTAGAATCCGCCCGCTTTTGCTTTTCCCGGGACGATGTCCCTCCGAGCCCGGTGGCCCCGAATGCCTCATCACTATTTGCAGGTAGCCGACGTGCCGAGTTATGAACTCGAATTCTTTTCACCGCCCTGCGCGCCCAACCCAACAGTGCGCGGGCGGGCTACTCCGGGCCTAATGCTTGATTCAGGTCGGCGTGCATTGTGGCCAGCCGTCTGCCTAGGATTATTCGTGGGCTGCTTGGTGACCGCCAAGGCTCCGACTGCGATGGCCCAGGCGGCCTTTGCACCGCCACCCTTGCCACCATCTGGGACGCTTTCCAATGTCCGTGGTGTCTACAACCCCTCCGGTCCCCCGCCTTCCCCGGCAACCGTGGCGATCCCCGTCCAGGCGGCTCCGGCAATTCCCGCTCAAGCGTCTCCCGGCACTCCCCCAGCACTAGCGCCACCTTCGGGCCAGGATGTACGTCCGACTTCGACCACCGAGGCCCAACCGCTGGCCGGCGGCGAGATCGTTGCTCGCGTGGACGGGCAAATCGTCTTGGCCAGCGACGTCCTCTGGCAAGTGAACCAGATCATCCAGGCCAATCGTGCTTCCATCCCGCCCCAGGAAACCGACAAGGCACGCCGCATCCTGCTCCGGCAACAAGTGATGCAGTTGGTCGATACCAAATTGCTCTACTCTGATTTTCTGCGGAAGGTACCCCCCGAAAACATTCCCTCGATCGAAAAGAACCTGGTGAAACCGTTTGAGGATATGGAGATTCCGCGGCTAGTAAAAACCTTGCGCGTAAAGAACCGCCACGGCCTAATCGAATTGTTGGACAGGAACGAGACTTCGATCAAAGATCTCCAGCGACAATTTAGCGAACGCACGATTGCGGGCGAATGGCTGCGCCAATTGGCACCGAAGCCCAAGCCAGTGACACATGAAGAATTACTATCATTCTACTCCGAGCATCAGCACAAGTATGAGTATCCGGCTCAGGCAAAATGGGAAGAGGCCATGATTCGCTTTGGCGCGGTTGAGGGCAATCGAGCGGCTGCCTGGGAGGCCTGCGCTCACATGGGGAATGAGATTTGGCAACAAGTAGCCCGGGATCCTCAACTTCGCGGCGCGGTGTTTGCAGAAATCGTGAAAAACAACTCCCATGGATTTTCCGCGGAAGACGGTGGCGTGCACAAATGGACAACCCAGGGGGCCCTTCGGTGTAATGCGATCAACGAAGCCCTCTTTACGTTGGAAATAGGGCAAATGAGCAATATCATCGAATCGGAAGACGGTTTTCATATCATCCGCGTGTTAGACCGGAAGGATGCGGGCCGGACTCCGTTTACCGAAGCGCAGGCCGAAATCCGCAAACAACTCCAGAAGCAGCGGCAGCGCGAGTTGGTTGAGGCCGAAATGGTTAAACTTCGCAAAAAGAGCCGTGTCTGGACCATTTTCGACGGCGATCTGAGTGGGCCACGACTTGAAGAAATAATGGCCAATCGCGATCGCAGCTAATTCTTGTGGCCTAGATTTTCGTCCGGCAGTCGATTTAAACTCCTTGTTTTCTGCCCTGCGGGAACGCTTTCGGCAAGCTGCCGATTGAACAGGCGCGACTGGATCGCTAAACTTCTTTTAGCGGATCTTTAACACAACCACATATGCAGTCAGATGCTATGAGTGGAACTTTGGAAAAGGAATCTGGAATGAATCAAGCTGACGTCGACGTAGCGAAGCTCATTGTTGGAGATCAAGAAATTGAATTGCCGATTATCGAGGGCACTGAGCAAGAGCGGTCCTTGGATATCGGCAAGCTGCGTGCGACGACTGGTTTGGTCACACTTGATGACGGTTACGTCAACACCGGATCGACGCGAAGTGCGGTTACCTTTCTAGACGGCGAACGGGGAGTTTTGCGCTATCGCGGCTATGGGATCGAGGAGTTGGCAAGCCAGTGCGATTTTGTCGAGGTTGCCTACCTGCTGATCCACGGTGAATTGCCGAGTTCTGAGGAATTGCAAAACTTCCGCATGAAGTTGCGGCGACACACGATGCTGCACGAAGACATGCGATTGTTTTACGATGGCTTTCCACGTGACGCGCATCCCATGGCTATTTTGAGTTCAGTGGTGGGTGCTTTATCCACGTTTTACCAGGACTCGCTCGATCCGCACGATAGCGGGCAAGTCTATGAATCAATTGTACGCTTGGTGGCGAAGCTTCCGACTATTGCCGCTTTCGCACACAAGAAATCGGTCGGCCAACCGTTTGTCTATCCTCGCAACAACCTGACCTACTGCGAGAATTTTTTGCGGATGATGTTCTCTGTTCCCAGCGAAGAATACGAATGTGATCCCGACTTCGTCGAAGCGCTGAACTTGCTCCTCATCGTGCATGCAGATCACGAACAGAACTGCAGCACATCGACCGTCAGGATGGTCGGTTCGTCGAATGCAAATCTCTTTGCCTCGATTGCTGCCGGGATCAGCGCGCTTTGGGGCCCCCTTCATGGTGGCGCGAACGAGGCCTGCGTGGCGATGCTCGAGCAAATTCGCCAGGATGGTGGCAATGTGCAAAAATACGTAAAAATGGCCAAAGATAAGAACAGCGATTATCGGTTGATGGGCTTTGGCCATCGCGTCTACAAAAACTTCGATCCGCGAGCGACCATTATCAAGGCGTCTTGCGACAAGTTGCTCAAAAAACGTGGCATCAATGATCCCATCTTTGAAATTGCCCAGCAGTTGGAAGAGGTGGCACTCAATGATGAGTATTTCGTGGAGCGTAAGCTCTACCCCAACGTCGACTTCTACTCGGGTATCATCTATCGGGCAATCGGCATTCCCGTGCAGATGTTCACGGTGCTGTTCGCGATTGGCCGTCTGCCCGGGTGGATCTCGCATTGGCGCGAGATGCACGCTAGCGCGACCAAACGGATATGTCGACCGCGGCAGGTTTACACCGGCGATAATCAGCGGGCAATTACGCCCATAGACCAAAGATAACGGTTTCCCCCTGTGTTCTTAAGTGGCTTGGCATCCAGTGTTGGAAGCCATGGGCGGGTGCGGATGTTGGCCGGTATGCGGAAAAAACGCGTCCTGACAGCCGACACTTCCCTATTGGTCCTCGACAACCCCTAAGTTCGGTTCCAGCCCCCGCACCGCGTGCTGCAAATGTTGTGCGAGGCAGAGGCTGCGGAGAAGACCGTACTATTTTCGCCTCACGTGCTTTTAGTAAGTCGAGGAGGTGAGCAGTCGGGTGCTGATTCTTAGTAAGGGCCGATTGGTAGAGACATTGCGGATGATCAGTCATAGGCCGGGCGCTGTGAATTAGATCATTTCGGGATTCACTGTCACTCCTGGCCGGCTGCCGCGCGCTGCTATTTGAATTCGTCTGGCTGCGGTTGTGAATTATTGCCTAGATCAACTTCGCCTTAAGCTCTAGGTTGTGGATGCGGTTCAGCCTCTCGCCACAAGACTCAGGCTCGTTACAATAAAATTGTGTACTCTCTTACTCAACATGTGCCACGTGGGGCGACGATGCGAGGGTTCAGCCTGGCGGTGCAAATGGGACTGTTGGCGCTGGGCGCGTTCATCCCAGCCAGTGCGTTTGAGGCGGAAGGACAGGGCACCTGGGCGGAACAAATTGAAAAACATATTGGGCTATTGAACGATGCTGACAGTACAGTGCGCGACCAGGCAGAGCAGGCGCTCGTTAAGCTCGCGCCCACCGAAAACGTCGACAAGTGCGATGCGTTTTTGGCACAACTGCCCAAACCGGTAACTGGCAGGGCTGCAATTGGCATGCCGGCTGAAGTGCGGCTCCGGCTGGCGCGAATTCGGCGGCAGATCGAAGTCGCCTGCGTCGAACAGGATTTGGCGGCCAGCCGGCTGACCGTATCAACATCAGGGATGGCGCTGGACGACCTGCTCAAGGAAGTTCATCGGCAGACAGGCAATCGGCTCACCGATTATCGTGAGCGATTCGGGCAAGAGGCTACGCGGCTGAGCGTGGCGATCGATCTTCATGACGAGTCGTTCTGGTCGGGTATGGACAAGATTCTCGATCAGGCAAGTCTAGGCCTGTATCCTTACTCGGGCGAGGAATCGCTGGCGGTGATCAATCGCCCCCAAGGCGCGAACTCCCGCGCAGAGCGTGCTAGCTACGCAGGGCCTTTTCGGATCGAAGCGGTCAACATTGTCACGCAGCGCAACTTGCGCCTACCGGACCAGCAAGGGGCCCGTGCGGAACTCGAAATCGCCTGGGAGCCTCGGCTGCGCCCTATTGCGATCTCGCAGTCTGCCGAATCGCTGGTCATTATTGCCAACGACGGTTCGCCGGTGCGGCTGGCCGATGACCGCAAGATTTTTTCCGTTGAAGTCCAGCCTGGGAGCCACGCGACGGAGCTTAGAATTCCATTTGTACTTCCGCAGCGAAGCGTGTCGACTTTAGCATCGCTGGAGGGCCAGATGTCGGCGCTGGTGCCCGGTAGAGTCGTGGAATTCCGGTTCGAGGATTTAGCTGAGAACAAGCGTGTGGAGCAGCAACACGGTGGCGTAAAAGTGGGACTCACTGCGGTGCGAAAGAATCAGCAGTTTTGGGAAGTCCACATGAGGCTGACCGTCGAAGGGGAAGAGCCGGCGCTTGAATCGCATCGAGGCTGGGTGTTTCAAAACCTTAGCTATCTTCTCAACGACCAGGGCGAGATGATCGACCACGCTGGTTTTGAGACCACCATGCAAACCAAGCGGGAAATCGGCCTGGCCTATCTTTTCGACTTGCCGGACGAAAAAATTGACAGATACACGTGGGTTTATCGAACTCCGGCCGCCATCCTGCGCATGTCGGTCAAGTTCAAGCTTAAAGACATCCGGTTGCCGTGATCTTCTTTCCAAGCGAGTAAATTGCATCCGCATCGAGGACTGCGTCATTGGTTTCGAAGAGGCGGGCGATCGCCTTGTTGTGGATCTTCATTTTTAGACTTCCTATGCCCAGAGCGCCATACCGGACTTGCTCGTTGTACACGGCGGCATTTTCCTGAGGTTGGATTCCAGCCAAGCCCACCGGCGGTACGGCATTCAAATCGATGGCCACGCGTAGCGAGCAGGCGGCTCGCTGCGAGTCCTCATCGACCAGTTCAATACCTGCGGCGCCAGCCGCCACCACAAGCTGGGCGCCGTCCAGCAATCGCGATACACCGGCCCCCTCGGTGGCGTAGGGTGTGAGCCGAGCGCCTTCCACGGCTTGGGCGATGTGATGACATTGCGCCTCGGCACGCGCCATGCGCCGAGAGGCAAAGCGCACTTCCACCCCTTCCTGGGCTAGCATCCGCGCGACGCGCTGGCCTACAGGTCCTGTGCCCAGCACGGCTGCGATAGTCTCCGGCCCAAAGGGCAGATGACGGCGGGCGGCGACTACTGCCGCAGCAGCCGTCGTATTCGAGCCATTGCTGTCGTGCATTACCGAAACACGGATTGGTCCGAAAAAAGCCTCTTCGGTAGCGGCCATCAATAATTCGCCCGCCTGCACATCCGAGCCGCCAATGAAGATCGCCGTATTCCGTAGGTCGCTGCCGCCTCGCGTAAACAGCGCACCGTGTACTAGATCTCGAACATCTGCGGGCTCGACCCCGGCATGGCGAAAGAGGTGGTCCACCCCAGCATCGATGGCCACGATGCCATCGAATACGCTGGGCTGGGGGTCAGTATCCAGACAAACAAGGATCTTTTTCACTGTGACTAGAAACCGCGGAATGGGTGCGCTGCTGCTTCCTTACCCGCCAGCATTTCACCGGCAGAGGGTTTGTTCTCCATCGCACTTTTGACAGCAAGCTTTGTTGCCTCGTAGTTGTACTCGTAAATCTTTTTGTCGTCGGCAGCTTCGGGATGGATGAACACGCCGCAGACACAGACAAGGTCTTCGGCAGCAGCCTGGGTGATCACGCCGTCGCCGACCGAGTCAGCGATTGCCTTAGCGACTGCGGCTTGCGCGGGTCCAAACATTTGCACTGCTTGACGCATGCCCTTGATCGTAACCTTCGTGATCATCACGGTGGACGGCTTGACGGCTAGGTTGGGTGCCAGAACAGCCAATAGATTGGAGTGCCCTTCACTCTGCCGAGCCAAGGCATTTGCAAAGGCGGTGCCCACGGGGCCCTCTTTGCTACCAATCAACAGATCAATATGCGCGATTTCATTGCCATCACCAACCAGGGCTTCGCCTACAAACATCGACATGGTTCTTTATCTCCTCAGTGGATCTACCGAAAAAAGGTTGTATCAGAAATGGTCCCAACAAAACGAAAAATGGTCCCAGCGGTATTGCCAGCGAAATTCAGGGCCGCCCCATTTGCAAGTGGCTCTGGCCGTACGGCATCTGGACGCGCACGCCCTAGGGGGCGTTCCACGGGAATCAGTTATTAGCCCGACAACATACCATCGTCTTATGCTTGGGATCAACTGCCCTCGTCCAAGGCGCAATCAAAGGCATTCAGTAGAGTTGCGAGAAACCTCCTATTTCTGAGCAAGGGCGCCGCCACCGGCGGTGCTTGCTAGACAAAACGAGCTAAATCTGAGACAATAGGGTGTCTGTAGGATGACGCAGTATGCGCGCGAAATCGCTATTATTTTCATTCGTGTTTGTGGCACGCGGCGGCGGAAGTTTGCCTGACGGAGCCATTGCAATAGGTCCTGTTTGCACGGGCTGGCTGTAGTGGGGGGCGGTTGAGATAGCCCTGTCGGAACGAAGGGTCTTTGGAGCGGAGACCTCTCGAAATACCCTGTCGAGGCTATTGGTCATTTGTTCGTGCCTAGGAGGAATCAGAGATGAGGCCAATTCGGAAATACGCGTTTACATTGGTTGAATTGCTGGTGGTGATCGCCATCATCGGCACCCTGGTGGCGTTGTTGTTGCCGGCGGTGCAGGCGGCGCGGGAGGCAGCGCGGAACAACACATGCAAAAACAACTTGACCCAGTTCGTCAAGGCGCTGGCCTCACGCGAGTCGTCTGTCGGCGACCTGCCGGGTTATATCAACAAAATTGGCATTAATGGTGCGCCGGCCGCACAGCAACAACGGGCGAGTTGGGTCGTAATGACGTTTCCCTATATGGAAGCAAATGCCTTGTGGGATCGTTGGAGCCTGGGTTTTCAGGATGGAAGTGTCGTTAGCGACTACTTTGCAGAACTCGAGATTCTCAATTGCCCCAGTGATCCGCAGGTTACCCCGGGTATTCCCAGCCTGTCCTACTGTGCAAACGCTGGCTTTGCGCAGAACGAAAGTGCGCCTGGTGGCCATCATCATCATTATCAGGAGAATCCGGCCAACGGAGTGTTTTTTGATCGAACGCGGGTAATCAGCAATCCACTGAAAAGTTCGGCAGGCCCAGCCGATTGCCGCGACATGCCCGGGCCAGACCCAGAAATTGTTATGACGATCGCTTATCTGCAAGCCAAAGGCGATGGCACGACGCACACGATGATGTTGTCGGAGAATATGAATGCGGTCCACTGGGGGTATAGCACGGAAGCGGATCGCAACAGCACGCCCGACAAAAAGTATCACTTCGGTTTTATGTGGGAACAACCGAAGCTCGTGGTGGACGCGTTGCAAGGTGCGTCGGCGAACGCCGATCCCAAGACGGGTCTGCAGTTTCGCCGCATCAATGGCCAGAGAGAATCAGATAGTTATGACAGTGTGGGTGAAATGCTTATCAACGATGGTTTCCCCTCCAGTAATCACAATGGATTGGTCAACGTGGCATTTGTAGGTGGTCAGGTTGTGGGCATCGTCGACCAGATCGATCTGGTTGTGTACGCGCAGCTCATGACCTCCAACCACAAGAAGTCGGACCTTGTCAACGCCGCGGGGACGATTTCAGATCGCGATTTAACTCAACCCAGCGACAACGACTATTGATCTGAGTTTGGGCGATTGGACTTCGTTGTCGCTTCTAGCGGTCCGATCGATCCCCACGGGGTGCCTGCACGGGGCCCCGTTTTTATTGGATGGGTCTATTGGTAGGCAGGTGAACTGAAGTGTGCGGGCGGACTATTGTTTAAGCGCAAAGGCTCTTCTTGGCTTCCGAGTTGAGGCGCGTCGCGAGCGTCGCAAGGATTCAACTCTCGGAGAAGTGATGCCTAAATTGAGGAGCGGCTGCAATGATCGTTTCGCGTGGTGTAGCAGCATTTGCTGACGTGCGCCCCAGCACTGCAGAGATTTTTCTGAGATTACTCTGAATCGGAGCCAGCTTCGCCCAACGGTTGGGCTGTGTCCGCACTTGCCACGTCCTCCGAACTCGAGGAGTCAGAGCTCGCGGTTGTTTCCCCTTCGTTGGCCCCCTCCTCAGGAAACAGCGCTTCGCTCAGCGCCGGAAGCATAAGTTCCATGAATTCTATCGAAACGTTGCTTTCGACCGTGTCTTCGTCGCGGCCCACATTGCTAACAAAATAGAGTTTATAGAGCGCCTTTACCAATCCGTAATGTGTTCGCCGACTATCGGGCGCTTCCCAGCGATTATTGTCGGGATGATTCCACGCCCAAAATACGCGTTCCGCGTGTCGCCCGGAGGGGTCCTCCTTAGAATACTTGGCCGTGTAAAATTCAGCGGATTTCTGCCCGGTAATTTCTATCGGATGTTTCAGCGGACTGCCCACTGCACGAAAGCCCTGGTTGGGGTAGCAGATATTAGGTGTGTGCCGCAAAACGTCACGCGAGTGACCCACGATCAACCAAATTCGCACAGTGTTTTGCGTGTCATTATGGACGTAACGGCGCGAAACATAGCGGACCGCTCCCGCGGTACTTCTGGTCACCTCGTCCACCGGCAAATTCTCGCCTTGCCAATCACCAATTTGCATGGGTACGTTCTTAAATCGCTCACCTAACTCCGCGGCCTCCGCCCCGGGTTCGGCCCAGCGATCGCGCATCACGCCCTCTACCAATGAAAGTGAGATAATTAGCAAGAAGGCAGCAGCAAGGGGAAAGATGGCACGACTCATCGTCACGACTCATTTCTTGTTGGACTGAGATTGTGGCGCAAAGCTTATCGCGCAAACATTATCACGCAGAGGTTTTATCACTCCCCCCCCAAGACTATCAAAGTGTGCCCATCAAGCTGATATTGTCCCACTGGGAGTGCAGGGGGGCCTCCGGAAATGCTGAACTTTACGTTATGCCTGATGCCGGCCCGTGTCAAGCAATTCGAGTGAGGAGCTTCGGTCACGAGCCTATTACGTTCTGGCTGCGATGCGCGGGCTGGGATCGCGACCCAAGGCAGGCAAATCATCGACTACCGCCGGGTCTAAGTTGCCGGTGATTCTGTGGATAGAGTTGCTGCGGCCGGGTTGATCCAGCGAATACTGGTCGGTTGGTCTACATGGGCAGGGACGAACTTTGGATCGGGCTTCTGTTCGAAGAATGGACTCCGCGAGGGTTGGTACTGGAGGCTGGCCACTTCACGAAGGCTTGCGGGCAGTGCAGGGGGCCCGTCGGCATCACGGGCTGGACGCATCCAACTGTTGTCCTGACGGTCAATCTGTGCCCCCTCCACGTCGATTGCCCGGAAATCAATTTCGTCCTGCTCAGGTAATTCGCTTTCATCTGGCAATGGATGGGACGCATCTTCCGCACGCTTTGCATCGGCTACCGGATTCTTCTTTTTTGCAGGTCCTCGCAAATCCTCCTCCTCGATTTTGGGCAGTTCATACGGCTCCAGAAGGACTTCTTCGTCTTCGGGTGCTGTTGCGTTGTCCTCGGACGGAGCGTCAAGGGCTGTATCCCCGGGCCAGGGGCGCCATCGGGTGTGACTATAACCCCACTCGAGGTTTGGCCGGCATATGCCGTCGGCCGCGCATGGACTCGGTATTGGCTGCTGACAACCGGTGGCGCCGTCGGCAGCGTCCATGGGCGACATGCCCAGTAGTAGGATCGCGGTAGCAAGTACCAGGCGCTGTTTCGCAGGGCAATGATCTAACATCTACAAATCCTCTGTTGGGTGGCGATTTCGTTTGGTCCTTCCGTAGTGCGGGAGATTAGAATGTGTTCCCTAGACCAAATCGAACAATGCGGTTCGCCGTTGATGTCGTAAGTGAAACAAAGCCCACCACGGTTTCGAACGGTCGTAGCGCGTTGGCAACAACTTCGCTGACCTTGGTTATCTTGTTTTCGGCGATAAACAGCCGGTCGCCCGGCATCAGTTGGTAATTGGTCGCCGTCGAAGCGCCTCCGGTGATGTCTTCCCACTGGACGGGCAAAACTTGCTCGCAGCCGACGCCATTTGGTGCGGGCCGGGCAATCCAAAGCTTGGTGGTGGAAAAACGCGAGAGGCCTCCTATAAGGGCGACGGCGTCTAGCACAGTTTCGTTACCCGTGATGGGCAGGCGGCGGACTTCGTCACCAAAGCCAGCTCCTTGAGTAACGACGTAGTACACCTTGCTGTTATAGGCCAGCACGTCAACGAATACCTGGGGATCCTCCAGTTTTTCCTTGAGCTGTTCTTCGACTGCGGCTTGGGCCGCCTCAATGGTCATGCCGGCAACAAAAACCGACCCGTAGGTACCCAAATTCACCCGGCCGTCGGGACCCACTAAGTGCTGCCCCGTCACTTGCTGGGCGCCGGCGCCCTGCAGCAACGACAAAGAAACGTCGACCTGCGAGAGGATCTTCGACAATTCCGACCTGATTTTATCTTCGGCCTCCCCAATGGTTTCTCCAACGACGCTGATCCGTCCATAGGTCGGGCCAAAATTGATACTGCCATCCGCGTCGACCGTATAGGCATCGTCTATCGGAAACTCGTCATAGGTGCCGATGGCGCGTACTAGCAAGGCGTCAAAAGTCTCAATCTTGTGCGGCGATTTGGGAACCAGCTTTACTCCTTCAATGAGCAGAATATCGGGTGGCTCGATCATGTAACGGGGCAGCGTTACCTTGTCGAGTTCGCGCGGCACATTACTTTCGAGGGGGGGTGGCGGTGGAGTTGCGGGAAACGGTTCGCGAGGAGCTAAAAAAGCCGTGCATCCGAGTGTGCTACCCCAGAGAGCGGCCAAGCCGAAGATTCTGCCGGCATGAAAAATGCCAAGGTTGTATCTAGTCATGGGATGGTCTCTCTTGCTGAGATGCGCGGGGTCGGCAACAGCTTGCAGCCGATTGGCAATCAACGTCCAGTCGTTAGGCGTTCGCTAACGCATACAATTTCTACAATCGGTAAAATCTAACTTCGACTTTGGCCTGAACTTGCCTACCGCACAAAAACTACCTGAAACGAAAGCGTGCTAGCTTTGTGCGATCTGCTGCAACTCGTTCCTTAGCAGTCCCTACATTGGTGGCCCAGTCAGTCCCAGAGGCCAGGCAGGCTAGAATGAGGGGTCCATGCAGCATGCCGATTGCTAGTGGCACCGGGATCGCTAAACCTAGGCACGCAATAGGTTTAGCTGTCTCACCTAATTTCCCTGACGTTTGACAGATTTCCTAAGCTCGCGTATTCTCAAACTAAGGATGAGCCACGCTCAACGGGCCTGCCGGTGCCTGCTATTGCAGAGCTTGGTGGAGGACGTGGGTTTGGCTCGGCGCGTCCTGGGAAGTGCCCTAGGGCCGTTTTGGTGGGGTCTGGTCGACTCGGTTGGCAGTATCCACGGTTTGACGGATTCCATGGTTTGAGGCGGCCGCGGATAGTCCCAATTTGCGGAGGGGTGATGCGAGTTGCGGGCCCTTGTGACTTGTTGTCTCAACTTGCCGGTGGATCGTATTTGGTCCCAGACGGCTGGCGGGCCGACTTCCTACGAATGACATGCTTCACGCGATGGACGGTGGTTTCTTGATGTCAGATCAGCAACATCCCTTCAGTGCCGGCGTCACGTCCGAGATGGAATATGCGGCGAGCGCAGCGCCTCTTGATTCCGCAGCCAATTCCAAGATGTGGGCCGTGTTTGCCGTGCTTGTCATGTGCATGACGGCCGGCTACTGGAATATGATCGAGTACACTTCGAGCCACTGGCAAAAAGGGCTCTATTCTCACGGTTGGATCTTGCCGTTGATCACGATTCTTTTACTATTCATGCGCTCGGGAGTGGATATAAGGGCGACTACCAATGAGCTGCTTGCCTCTGCCGCCGTCCTGTTGGTTGCTTTGGGTATTTTTTCTGTTGCTGTGATTCAAGAATCCACACCATCCTCAGTCGTGCTTGTTGGTGTGTTAGTGTTGCTCGGGCTATGTTTTTATCACCTGCGGACTGCGCAGCTCAGGGAGGTCGCGGTCGGAGTACGGTGGGCCGGTGTCGGGATCCTTGTGGTGTGCCTGCTCATACGTCTTGTGGCGGCCGAGTTCGACTGGAACCCGCTGGATCGATTGAGCTTCGTTGGGGCCCTGTTAAGTGCGTGTCTGATTGTAGGGGGTACGGCTATGCTGACCTGGGCGGGGCCACCCCTGGGGTTTTCCATTTTCATGTTCCCGCTTCCGGCGATGCTGGAAACAACCGTACTCATGAAATTGCAGGGAGTTGCCGCAGTTGCCAGTACCTGGACTCTGCAACTACTTGGTTGTTCGGCGATGCGCGACGGCAATAAGATACTGATCGATCAGATTCCGCTTGATATTGCCGATGCTTGCAGTGGCTTGCGCATGGCGACGATCTTTGGGGCCATGTCGGTGGCGCTGGCCATTTTAATGGTTGAGCGGCCCTGGTGGGATCGCTTGATCATTCTGCTGAGCGCAATTCCTGTGGCCCTTGTTACAAACGTAATCCGCATCACAGTTACGGCTCTGCTATTCAAGTTTTTTCCAGAGAGCGAAGAATTGAAGGAATGGGTCCACGATTGGGCCGGTCTGGGTATGATGCCTGTCGCGATGGGAATCTTGTGGGCTGAATTGGAGCTATTGCGTAGAATCTCTATACCCATCGATGTCGACGACTATGCAGCTTTCGATGCAGCAGCCGGTTAGCAGTGCTGGGCGGTGTCCCCAGGCGGCGCCCCGCTGAGTCCTTGGTTGGATTTGGGCTCGCTATTTATTGGGGCTTCGGAGTACTTGGGGAATGGAAGCGACGGATTAGAATCCACGAACTGGAAGCCACTGATGGCTGCCTGAACCAGTGTTGCAAGTACGCAACCTGACGTTGAGGAAACACCACGCCCACTCGCTTGTAGAGTGTGCGTGGCGGTACCTTCCGTCCAAAACTAACGAGGGCCGTTGGTTTTGGTCCGCAACTTGCAGGTAATTCTCGCGACTTACCCAACCAATCGGATGAGAGCGAGGTGTTCGATGTCTAATTATGATCCAGGTCTTGGTGGCTCCGAGGTAATGTACCCCCCGTTAGCTGGAAATCAGGATGCTTCCCGCGCGATGGTTGCGGCCCAACCGGTCGCGTTCCCTCCCATGACCGGGTTTGGACCGGGCATGCCGCAGGGACCTGAAATCATTCACGGCTCGTTCAATCAAACCTGGCTACTCAACGGTCTCCGGCGAAGATGGATGGCGGCCATGCTCTTTGGTCTGCTGTCGGCCGTTCTGGCTGCCATTTTTCTGTTGTGGATATTCCCGCTTTCTTCGTCGGTGACCGCGCTGCTCGAAGTCCAAGCGCAAGAGGAACAGACTTGGGACGGTGAAACACAGAAGATGCAGATCAAAGAATTAGAGTTTTTTCAGGAGACGCAAAAGGCGTTGCTCAAGAGTGCCTTCGTTCTTAAACGCGCACTTACCCCAAAGTCCATCGCTCAGCTCGAGGCGGTAAGGAAAGAAGGCTCCAATGCCTTGCAATGGCTTACCGAAGAACTCAGGACCACTTTTATGGGTGAGATTCTTGAGGTCCGTTATGACGGCGAAGAGAATGCGGAGGAGATGGTAAAGATTGTTGATTCTGTGGTCAAAGCTTACCAAAAGGAGATAAGTGATACCAAGAGTCTTCAAAACAAAGTAGTCGTGGAAAAGCTAGAGCAGTTACACCGGGAACAGTCTAAAGAGCTGGAAGACAAGCTGGATGAGTACAACAAGCTTATCGAGACCCTGGGTGGTGGTGATTCGCCGATTGCTACGCAAATCGTTGCTATGCTAGGTAACGACATTCGTTGGATTGATCGCGCAATCATCGATGCCAACAAAGAAAAGGTTGAAATAGAGGTAGCGAAACAACTCATCATGCAGACTGCTAATAGCCCTGCCGCGGTTGACGATGCGATCGCCGCTGAGTTGGCCGAAGACCCAACAATGATGGGCTACCAGACCGAGGTATACAGTATTGAAGAGCGCATTCGTGCACTGCAGTCAATCGGCAAGGGCAGTTCAGCCAAGATCAAGAGTTTACAGAGGCAGGCACAGCAGCTTGCCCAAGCGATTCAGCAGTACGAGTACCAAAAAGGAAGCGAATTGCGAAAAGAGCTCAGCTCGCGACCTAGTGAAGCTGTGCGTTTGGCGATGGTCGAATACATGACGCGTCGCGACCAAATTAACGGTGTCCTGGCAGGCTTGCAGGAAGATCGACAAGAAAAATACGAGCAGTTGCAAATACGAGGGGAAAAATCGGCGATGCTGGCGATGAAATTTTCGGAGATCGAGCAGCTTCGCTCGATTGCCAGTACGATGGACTACCAATTGCGTAGCGCGAGTGTCCAGGATCAAACCTCCCGAGACAATATCCGCATCATTCAGCACGCGTATGCCGAAGAGCAGATTAATATCATAGAGCGATGCGCCATCGCGGGTCTGGGCGCCGTTGGTGCCTTTTGTGGGACGTGCTATTTGGTAGCGATGGTCGAATTTCGTCGTCGTCGCCTGAATGGCGCGTCGGACGTGGATGAGGGGTTGGGAATCCGAGTTCTAGGCACGTTACCCCCGATTGCGTCGCGATCGGCCATGCAGCCTGGCAGCCCGATTGCGCTGCAGCTTTCTGAGTCCATCGACAATGTCCGTACCACAATTATGCACGATTCTACCTCCCGCGGCCGACAGGTGGTTCTTGTCACCAGCCCGGGAACGATGGAAGGAACGACCACTGTGGCCAGCCATCTGGCCCTGAGCCTTAGCCGTGCCGGGCGTCGGACCTTGTTGGTTGACGGTGACCTGCGAGAACCAGCGCTTTATAAGCTCTTTGGTATGCCGGCAGAAGATGGCTTGTGCGAGGTTTTGCGATCTGAGATCGATATTTCTGACGCTGTTCGTCCAACGAATACCGAGGGGCTCTGGTTGTTGCCGGCGGGCGTATGTGATATGGACGCCATCCATAGCTTGGCGACGGATCAGCTCCAGCTCGTTTTCGAAAAGTTGCGTGCAGATTTTGATTTTGTTGTTATCGACGCACCGCCTGTACTCGGACTTGCCGATACTCTCTCTATAGGGCAGCATGTTGATGGGGTTATTCTTACGGTATTGCGCGATCACAGTGAGGTACGCAAGATTTATCAGGCCACAGAATTGTTGCGAAGTCTCGGAATTCGGGTGCTAGGTTCAGTGGTCAACGGCGTTCCACTGAAAGCGGATCGCCGCATCACCCGTTTGCACCGAAACCTGAATGCGAAGCCGAAAAAGTTGTCTGAAGCTGTCGAAAGCTGACTTCGATATCGGATGGGGCCAGTGGGCCCAGGCTAATCTATGTTTTTTGCCTTGGGCCGATGGCTTACTAACTACCGCGTGGCAGTGATCGCTGCTTGGCTTCTGATTACGGTGTTGCTCAAACTCCTTGCGCCGTCCTGGTCCCAAGTTGCCAGAGACGGGGATTTGGAGCACTTGCCCGCGACTACGACGACGGCCCGCGGCAAACTCTTGAGTTCCGAGGCCTTTCCCGACGATCGAGCGCAAAGCCAAATCGTGCTGGTTTTTGCCCGCAGCGACCAAGAGCTTTCCGTAGAAGATCGCCAGTTTGCCTTGGACATGGGACAACAGCTTGAGCGACTTCCGGACATGGGGGTCGTGGATGTCTGGACAGAGAAGACCGCCTTGGTAGGCCGACGACTGCGGAGTCCTTCCCGGCAAGCGGTACGAGTCGTCGTGCGGCTGACCAATGAGTTTATGGCGACTGACAATATTCGCATCCTGAAATCGCTAAGCGACTTGGTGGCCGCGGAGCGATATCGGGCCCCGGCTGGATTAGAGCTTGGCATTACGGGATCTGCCGCGATTGGTGGCGATATGCTGTCGGCTGCGGCAGCGAGCGTTGCCAGTACCCACCGAACGACGATCTTGCTGGTTGGCATCGGCTTGCTGGTTATCTATCGGTCACCTTTGCTAGTCGTGGTACCCCTGCTGACGATCGGGGTGGCGGCTTCGGTGTCAATCGATTTGCTGGCTCTATTGGCTGATTGGAGTCGCGTCTATCCAGCCGCATGGCCGAGTATCCGTATTTTTACCACGACCAAGATCTTCGTGATCGTGCTACTATTCGGAGCTGGCACGGATTATTGCTTGTTTCTTACAGCCCGTTTTCGCGAGCAGCGCGCCGCAGGTCTTGGGCATCGCGAAGCAGTGGCTACCGCACTCGGTCGCGTGGGCGCTGCGCTGACTACCAGTGCACTGACCACGATTGCTGGGCTGGCCATGATGGCTTGGGCAGATTTTGGCAAGTTCACCTACAGTGGCCCCGCTATTGCCGTTAGCCTTGGGGTGACACTCGTTGCCTGTCTTACGCTGATGCCTGCCCTGCTCACGACCCGCCTGGGTGCGGCGGCAGTAGGCAACACGGCAAATGCCGCCACCGGCAGCGGTGAGGCGCACCCGGTTTGGAACTGGCTGGCAGTTCGGGTATTGAGTCGTCCTGGCTGGATCCTGGTTGGCAGTCTGCTGGCGGTAAGTCCGTTAGCCTGGATCGGCGCGAGGACGGATGTCACCTACGATCTCCTGGGCGAATTGGACCTGCAGCGGGAGTCCAGGCGGGGAACCCAATTGCTCGAGCGACATTTTCCGCCTGGTGAGATTGGTCCGCTCGTCGTGTTGGCAAAACATCACAATGGCGATCTCGCATCGGTGGACGGCCAGATGCGGATTGCGAAGCTCGCGAAACCGCTCGACGATTTGCCTGGGATTGCCGAAGTAAGAAGTCTTTACCGACCGACCGGAGATCCGCCTGGGACGGTGCGGTTTTTTTCCAGCGAAGGACTCCAATCTCTAGCTGTCAAGGGAAGTCCGTTGACACAGGCAGTTTTCGTCTCGCAACAAGGCGATTTGGCTGGAAAAGTCACGCGATTGTTTCTTATTGTAAATAATGAGCCGTTCTCGGCTCAAGCCGTGCAAACATGCGAGCAAGTGGAACTGGTCTTGGACCGGTTGCGTACCGATCCCAATTCCGACTGGCACAATGCTACGTTCGAATTGCTCGGCCCCACTGCCGGGATCCGTGATTTAGAGCAAGTCACCGTTGCCGATCGCCGACGAATTCAAATCTTGGTCGCGGCGGCCGTGTTGGTCGTCTTGGTGATCCTCTTGCGTCAGCCAGCCGTGTGTTGCTATTTGATCGCGACGGTGATCTTGAGCTATCTCGTCACGTTAGGTATTACGGATTTGGTTTTTCACGCGCTCCGCGGCGATACTTATGTTGGCCTCGATTGGAAAGTCCCATTATTCCTTTATGTGATCCTGGTTGCCGTTGGCCAAGATTATAATATCTATTTGGTGACCCGCGTGCGCGAAGAGCAGCTCCGGCTCGGCCCGCTTGAGGGGCTGCGCCACGCGCTTGTGCAGTCGGGCGCCATCATCACCAGCTGCGGCATCATAATGGCTTGCACATTCGTCTCGATGACCACAGCTGAGCTCAACGGCATGGTTGAGCTTGGTTTTGCCCTGTCGCTAGGCATTCTGATCGACACTTTTTTCGTCCGGACTGTTTTGGTCCCGGCGATGCTTGGCTGGCTTATCCGAGTCAGCTCGGCCGACTAGCCAGAGACGCGATGTGAAAGGGCTATCAGGACGGAGGGGCGCTTGCATGGGTTCGGCGCCGGTACCAGGATTGAATACGGATCGCAATAGAATGGGCCACAACTAGAACCAGTTTCAAAATCTGGTCTGCGGACCTAATTCGCCGGAGATTTTTCTGCCGTCTGATGATTTTGAAACGGATGGTTTCGGAAGGGCTCTAGACAAGAAGGACGTGGCTTTCGCGCCACGCCCTTCTTTGTTTGTCCGATGTTGACGCACCTATTGAAAGGGCACTTCAAGAATCTGGATCAAATATCCCCCGATCAAATGTCATAGTACAAGCAAAACTCATACGGATGAGGCCGCAAAGCGAGGGCGTCGACCTCGTTCTGCATCTTGTAGGCGATCCATGTGTTGATCACGTCTTGAGTGAACACATCGCCCCGCAATAAGAATTCATGATCCGCCGCCAGGGCGTCGAGGGCCGTGGCTAGCGATCCAGGAGTGGTTGGCACCTTCGACAATTCTTCGGGCTCCAGATCGTAGATGTCCTTGTCCAGCGGTTCGCCTGGATGAATCTTGTTTTGAATGCCGTCCAAAGCCGCCATCATCAGCGCCGAGAAAGCTAGGTATGGATTGGAACTCGGGTCGGGGCATCGAAATTCAATCCGCTTTGACTTCGGGTTGGGGCTGTACATTGGGATTCTACATGCAGCTGATCGATTGCGCTGCGAGTAAGCAAGGTTCACCGGGGCCTCATAACCGGGAACTAGCCGCTTGTAACTGTTGGTCGTCGGATTGGTAAACGCCAAGACGGCCGGTGCGTGGGCTAGGATGCCTCCGATTGCATACAGGGCCTCGTCGCTGAGCCCCGCGTAGCCGCCGCCGGCAAACAAGGGCTGGTCGCCTTTCCAGAGCGAAATGTGCGTATGCATGCCCGAGCCATTGTCGCTGAAAATCGGTTTTGGCATGAATGTGGCCGTTTTTCCGTGCCGGTGGGCCACGTTCTTGATGATGTATTTGTACAGACACATGGCGTCGGCCATTTCGACCAGGTTGGCATACTTCAAATCAATTTCCGACTGCCCGCCCGTAGCCACCTCGTGATGCTGAGCTTCGACGTCCAGGCCACAATCGATCATCGTTTGCATCATCTCATTGCGCAGATCCATCAACTGATCGGCAGGCGGGACGGGAAAGTAACCTTCCTTGTGACGCAGCTTGTGTCCCAAGTTAGGGCCTTCTCCCCGTGCGCGATAATCAGTCCCTCGATTCCACTCACCCTCGACGCTGTCGATAAAGAAGAAGCCCGCGCTGGGTGTCTGATCAAATCGGATGTCGTCAAAAACAAAGAACTCGGCCTCGGGGCCGATGTAACAGGTCTCTGCAATACCGGTACTCTTGAGATAATTGATTGCTTTGCGGGCCACATTGCGCGGGTCGCGCGTGTAGTCTTCGCGGGTAACCGGATCCTGGATATTGCAAATCATGCACAGCGTTGACAACTCCGTAAATGGATCGAGGAATGCTGTATCCGGCTGTGGCACAAGGAGCATGTCACTTTCGTTGATCGCCTGCCAGCCGCGGATACTTGAACCATCGAATCCGAGGCCATCCTCAAAAACCTCCACTTCAAGTTTGCCTACGGGGATCGTGAAGTGCTGCCACAGCCCCGGGAAATCCATGAACCGCAGATCAACCGCTTTTACATCATGCTCACGGCAGAGTGCCAATACATCTTGCGGCGACATAACCTTCCCCTTTAGAAATGTTGGCAGACTGTCCAACGACTGCCGCAGAAAGACCTGCTTGCTTTCCAAGTGACGATAGCCAAAAAAACACCATAACAAAAAAATACCCCTCACCGCCAGCAGGAGGCGAAAAGGGGCAGTAGGCCGAATGGGACGCGAACCAAGCACTAAATCGCGGTGCATGGAGCGCGAAATCGGTGCCTCGACACTACGATCGTAGCGTCATCAGTATTTCGCTCACGACCTTATAGGGATCGGCATTCGAGGCAGGGCGCCGGTCTTCCAGGTAACCCTTCCAGCCGTCTTGAACTGTGCCGACAGGAATCCGGATCGAGGCACCCCGGTCACTGACACCGTAACTGAAGGCATCAATCGCCTGCGTTTCGTGTAGGCCGGTCAAGCGTTGGTCGTTGTCTGATCCATACGATGCGATATGGGCCTCGTGGCGCGAACGGAACTTCTCGCAGATACCCCTGATCATATCCTCGCCACCCTTCGTGCGAATGTCGGTATTGGAGAAGTTTGTATGCATGCCACTGCCATTCCAGTCGCCTTTGATCGGCTTGGGATGCAGTTGAATGGTCACGCCATACCGCTCAGCAGTTCGGTGCAGAAGATAGCGCGACAACCATAGGTCATCACAAGCGTTTTTGGCACCCTTTCCGAACAATTGATATTCCCATTGTCCTTTCATCACTTCGGCATTGATGCCTGTGACCGACAAGCCAGCCTCCAAGCAGGTATCGAGGTGATCTTCAACGATGTCGCGGCCAACACAGTTGTCAATGCCAACCGAGCAATAGTAGGGTCCCTGTGGGCCGGGGTAGCCGTCTGACGGAAAACCGAGCGGCTTGGTGCCGTTCATGATCGTGTATTCTTGCTCAAAACCGAGCCACAGATCCGTATCGTCTTCGAAGTCGCCGCGGCCGTTGCTCGGGTGGACGGAACTGTCGGCGTTCAATACTTCACAGAGCACCATCGACGCATTGTCCCGCTGCGGGTCGGCGATTATTTTGATGGGCTTCAACAGGCAGTCGGATGAGTTACCTTCGGCCTGCTCCGTGCTACTGCCATCGAAGGACCAGCCTGGGCAGTCGGAGACACTCGCGGGTTCACTTTCAACGACTTTGGTCTTGCTGCGGAGATTGGGTTCCGGCGTGTAGCCGTCCAACCAGATGTATTCAAGCTTGTAACTCATCTTGTATTTAGCTCCTCAAAAAAAGATTGAAATTGTATTTTGGCATTCGTAGGCGGAAAACGTCGCCTGTCCTGAGAGATCGACCCTGCGGGTTCTCGGCCCAGGAAGCCCCGAGTGTTCAACCCGGGAAGGCCAACACTGACAACGGTACGGGGGTAGCGGTCAGCTCCTGATTCCCAGACGGAGCAGAATAACCGGGCGATCCCACATCGTAAGGCCCGGGCGGAAGATTTTCTAGTCCCCGATTTGGTCATAATTCCCGGGTGGTGCAATACTGCCTACCAGGGTTTTCAGTTAGGATTGACCTCGACCGGAGCCGTTCCGGGCTGTCATGAGAGGGGGCAGGTGTCGGAATTGCTCAGAGGCAATGCAATCCCTGCCCATCGTGTGAGCTGATCGGGAGCAACGGAAAATCCGATATGTGTGACTCTCCGGCATCAGTGCCGCAAAAAAAGTTGAAGTTCTTACCAACTGCCGCGACTTTCCGCCTTTTGGAGCCGCTGGGTGTGGGCACGGTCGGCACGGTCTTTCGCGCGGAGAGCCCCGACATAGATCAACCGGTCGCCATCAAGCTCCTGCACCCCACCATCGCGCATGATCCTCGTATCGTGAACCGTTTTCAGCGCGAGATTGCGATCATGGAGCGGCTCAACCACCCCCATATCGTACACACCTACGGGGGTGGATTGATGGATGGCCAATACTTTTATGCGATGCAGTTGTTGAATTATGGCACACTCAAAACGCACTTACAAAAGCATGGGCCGTTGCCGTGGACTCAAGCGGCCGCCTACAGCGCGCAAATCGCTTCCGCCCTGCAGCATGCCCATAACCACGGTATCATCCACCGCGATCTGAAAACCAGCAATCTGTTTTTTGACGACAGCGGCGCAGTTGTACTCGGTGATTTCGGGATTGCCCGGGACGTCCATGAGTCAGATTTGACGGGTGATGGTATCACCGTTGGGACCTACGCGTATATGTCGCCGGAGCAGATCTGCGCTGACAAAGAAATCTCGGGCAAAGCCGATCTCTATTCCCTCGGTTGCGTTATGGTCGAAATGCTGACGGGAAAGCCTCCGTTTTGGGGAAATAACTTCGCTCAAATCTGGGATCAGCACCTCCATAAGAAACCAGGCGGTTTGCGCGCTGCAGGGATCGATTGCCCCTTGTGGTTGGAAGAACTTGTCATGCAACTGCTCGAAAAAGACCCTGAACGGCGACCCTTCAACGCTCGTGCCGTCCAAGGAAATATCAAAGATCAATTGGAAGAGCAGTTTGGAGCCAATCTGGGAGAATTGACACCCAGTCTGCCCTATTTGGAAGAAGTCGCCTTACGAGAAAATCCAGGCGCGATGCGAATCCTGGTGGGGGTGCTGGCAATCGCGGCACTGATCGCGATGGCCATTTTCTGGGGTGTATGAGCGGCGGGCTCTACTGAATCACGGTGCGGCTGCAGCCCAGGAAATTCAGGTGGACCTTGCAAGATGCTGCCCCCCCGTCGTATCGGCTCGGGCGGCGTTCAGGGCGGCGTCGAATTTGCCTTCGGCATTGATTTCATGACCGGTGCCACCTCGCAGCAATAGCGGTAGTCGAGGATAGTGTCACGGGTGAATATTATTGAAGTCAAACTTGCCCAGGATGCCAAAGATGTCGGCGATACCATAATCTTGCACTCTCTGGATTAAATGCTCGTCAATCGACGGGCTGTCGACCCCGTTAACAGGCGGGTTTTCCGTTTGGGCAGCCCGGCTGTGCCTAGGAGCATTTCTCCTGGAATAGCTTCTGAATGGCTGGAAGCGAGGCGGCAACGCACCCCCGCTCAGTGACTATTTTGTTGATCAGCGCGGCGGGCGTGACGTCGAAAGCCGGATTGTAAACTGCGACACCCTCCGGGGCCGTGGTAATGCCGAAGCCGCATATGACTTCTTCGGCGGCCCGTTGTTCGATCGGAATCTGAGTGCCCTGGTCAACTGACAGATCGAAGGTGCTGGTGGGGGCAGCAATATAGAAAGGGATATCAAAGTGACGCGCCAGTACGGCCACGCTTTGCGTGCCGATCTTATTTGCCGCATCGCCGGCGGCCGAAATGCGGTCTGCGCCGGTGACAACGGCTTGGACAAGCCCCTCGCTCATCACCCGAGCGGCGGCCGAATCGCAAATGAGCGTGCATGCAATCTCTCTTTGTTGCAATTCCCATGCGGTGAGCCGGGCGCCTTGCAAGAGGGGGCGGGTTTCATCTATCCATACGTGAGGCTCGCGGCCGCGGCGCGCCAGTTCGAAAATAACTGAGAGCGCGGTGCCATCGCCTCCGGTCGCCAGTGCGCCGGCGTTGCAGTGGGTAAGTATGCTGCTTCCCACTGGTAAATCAGCGAGCAGGTCTGCCCCGTGTCGGCCGATGCCGGCACACATCTGGACGTCGGCTTCGTGAATCGCCCGGGCCTCGGCGAGTAATAACTCGGCAAGTTGGGTCGTGGTGGTCGCCGTGGCTTGGCGGGCGATCTGCCGCATCGAATCGAGGGCCCAAAATAGATTTACAGCGGTGGGGCGACTGGTGGCGAGAGAATCGCATGCGTGCTCGACCAATTGCTTGGCGTTGGCAAGAGAAAGCTTCCCTCCACTTGGTAGCCCGCGCAGGCTTACGCAAACACCATAGGCGGCGGCACACCCGATCGCCGGCGCGCCTCGGATGCACAGTCGGACAATGGCGTCCAAAACCGTATCAACATCGCGGCACTCGACTTCTACCACCGTACCAGGCAGACGAGTTTGGTCGAGTAGTACCAGGTAGCCATCAATGCCGCCTTCCCAGCGGAGCGTTGCGATCGTTTTATGCATGAGATAAGTAATCCACCTCTGCAATCAAACCGGTTGGCCAACTCACTGTCCGCCCAGATTCAAGTTAGACGGCGCAACTCTCGGGTGCCGAGTGTTTTTTTGATCAAATGCTTGGCTGGGATTCTTTAACTTTGAGGACCCAATCTGCTTTGGTCAAAGATGTCGGCTGCCCCCCCACAATCTCGGCACCGTTGTCCTGGTATTCTTGGTCCACCAGACCGGATCCCGCGACAGCACCGGCCGCAATCAGGACTTGGTTCCCGCGACGCCCGAGTTCGTAGACGCCAACAGGCAGTATGGGGACACGGTATTTGTTGCGATTGATTCCACGGCAGGCTTCCATGATCATAGGGGCTCGACTCATCTGTCGGGTGGTGGGCGCCGACAGTGCACTTCGGCACTCAATTGGTCTCCATGGGCTCTGGGCCGAGGTTCTGAGCGAAAACGGTAGTCTAACACACGCGCCGGTTGACGGAATCAGGCCGTCGTCGGTTACAATCGTTCACCTATGCACAGCGAGTTCAAACAGAAATGGCTGCCTGTCGTCGTGGTAGCAGGTGCCTTGGCAGCTTGGGCTATCCTGCTATCGCTGGGGGCTTTTCTGGCTCCGGCCGACGAAGCGCAGGCCAAGGACCCGCGTAAACTTCTGATGGTCGCCGCCACGATGGGCCTGTTTTTGTTGCTGTGGGCCCTGGTGCTGTGGATCCGCGTGGCCAAGGTTCGGCGAAGGGGAAGAAGAGATAACGACCAATGACCAACGGCTCCTACCCGCTACATGTGGTTTGGTTGACCTTTTATCGGTTGGGGCAAAGAAATGGGCCTGCGGCCTGGGGGGGGATGTCTCCTATGTGCCTGGGTGGAGTTTGACGCACTACAATGAGGATGCGACCCGCCTCCCTTGCCGACAGGGCCGGCGAGCGGTAAACTGGTGGGTTCTCGACCGGTGGCGGTGCAGCCGGGGCGAGCAATGTGTACCATGTGCGCCGGTGTCCAGATTGGGCAGATATCACGAGATTGGACCTGTACTGGGATTGGGGCGGATACCGGTGAAAACCTACATGGCTAAGAAGGGCGAAGTTGACCAAAAATGGCTGCTGGTCGACGCCACCGAAAAGATCGTCGGCCGCCTAGCGAGCGAGATTGCCGTGATTCTCATGGGCAAGCATCGCCCTACCTACACGCCCCATGTCGATACGGGCGATTTTGTCGTAGTTGTCAACGCCGAGAAGATTCATTTTAGCGGCAAGAAGTGGGAGCAGAAAAAGTACGCCTGGTATACGGGGTACCCTCGGCAGCGCACGATTACAGCTGAAGCACGGCGGGAAAATAAGCCGGAGATGATTCTTAGTGAAGCCGTTCGGCGGATGCTACCCAAAAATAAGCTCGGCAGGGCAATGCTTGCCAAATTGAAAATTTACGCAGGCCCCACTCATCCGCACGCCGCGCAGCAACCCGAACCCACGGCATTGGCGACCCCGTCGAAATCCTAGCCGACTAGAAAGTAGGAAACCCCCAGATGGCAACAGCCGCCGCAGAAGAAGCCCTTGGTACTGGACGTCGCAAGAGTTCCGTGGCCCGCGTGCGCATTCGTGCGGGCAGTGGTAAGATCACGATCAATCGGCGAGAGCTGAACGATTATTTTTGCGTGCAACAAGACCGCAATGCCGCAGTGGCGCCGCTGGACCATTGCGAGGTGCGCGACACGGTCGACGTTATCATCCGCGTCCATGGCGGTGGAACCACGGGGCAAGCGGGAGCCTGCATGCAGGGCATCGCCCGCGCGCTGCTGAAGCACGACAGCGATCTTTCCGAGAAGCTACGCGAAAAAAACTTCCTGACACGCGATTCACGCATGAAAGAACGCAAGAAACCAGGTTTGCACGGCGCGCGGCGCGGAACCCAGTTCTCCAAGCGTTAACAGTGTTCTCCAAGCGTTAACAGTGGCCAGCCGTTTTGGGCAATGACGGTGATTGCCCACTTCTGTTTCTAAGTTGCTGAATTTGCGCTAACGGGTTTTTCCTAGTGGATTTCCCCTACTGGCGCAACGGCGCAGTTGCACCAAGCAGTCGACCAACGCGCGGTACGGCCGCAGATTCAGCCATGGTGCCCTTGCATCGCGGCTATCACTGTGATGGTACGGTATTTCTCTGACCGAAACCTCTCCATCTCCCTGGGGTTGAATAGAAGAGGAGTCAGTATATTATGCTGACAGCCTGGAATGACCACGTGGCCGCCGGTAATTTCCTGAGCGGAGAACCGAATGTTTCAGCAGTCTGGCTCAAGTAAAGCGTGGTGGAAATGGGCCGTGTTAATGTCCGGGGTTTCTTGCGTCGGGGCCGCCAATCTCTGGGCGGCTGATTTGGGGGACGTTGGGCAGGACACGACCAGCCCGAATGCCGCCAGAATTGCTCGGCTCGTCGATGCCGCAATCGCGGACGGATTTCGCGATGCAAGTACGCGGTTGGCGTTGCGTACGGAAGACGCTGTTTTCGTGCGCCGCGCGTATCTTGATCTGGTTGGCGACATTCCTCCGCCGGAGCAGGTGATCGCACAACTCCTTGATCCGGGGCCCGACAAGCGTGAGCGCTTGGTTGAACAATTGCTCGAATCGCCCGCTTATGGACAAAATTGGGCTCGGTATTGGCGCGACGTAGTGTTTTTTCGTGCCCAGGAAGATCGCTCACAGATTGCGGCTGTCGCTATGGAGGCCGATCTTGCGCAGCGGCTAAACGACGGTGACCGTTGGGATCAAATAGCTGCTCGTTTCATAACCGCCCGGGGCGATGTTCGCGAAGAGGGTAGCACAGCGATTATCATGGCCCAAGATGGACGCACCGAAGAAACAACCGCCGAGATTTCGCGGATATTTCTCGGCATTCAGATCCAGTGTGCGCAGTGTCACGATCATCCATACGATCGCTGGAAGCGTGAGCAATTTCACGAATTGGCAGCGTTCTTCCCACGGGTAGGCGTGCGGAATGTTCGCACCTTAACCAAGCGAAGTTTTGAAGTCTTTGCCAACGACCGTTATCGCAAAGGCGCGCGACGAAAGGACGATAATGGCCGACCGCAGGCCGAACATCGGATGCCCTCTCTGGAGGACCCGACCGTACCGGGCAAGCCGATGCAGCCGCGGTTTTTCCTGACCGGTGCAAGTCTACCTGAGGGCACGTCTGACTTCGACCGTCGCGCCCAACTGGCCGAGTGGATAACGAGCAACCCGTGGTTTGCCATCGCGATGGTAAATCGCATGTGGTCTGAGCTTGTTGGAGAAGGGTTCTACGATCCGATCGATGACATTGGGCCGGACCGCGAGGCCTCTGCTCCTCAAGCTTTGAAGCTACTTGCTGACGGGTTTCGCGACAGCGGTTACGATCTAAAATGGTTGCTCACGACCATCTGCTTGACCGACACGTACCAGCGCGAAGCCCGACCGCGTCGCGCGCCCGAGGAAAAATCCTTTGCGGCCAATGTGCTGCAGCCGCTCCGAAGTGACCAGCTTTTCAATTCGCTATTGTCAGCCCTGGAAGTTGACGAACGCCACGCCGCGCCGAATCGCGACTTGGGCAGGCGCGGCCGTACCGGGATGCGCGGCCAGTTTGGCCAGATTTTCGGCTACGATCCCAGCCAGGCGCGCGACAGTGTTGGGGCGTCTATTCCCCAAATGCTGGCTCTAATGAATTCGGGCGAGCTGAATCGCTACATCGAATCGACTAGATCTAGCCTGATTACCCGCCTGATCGAGGAAATACCGGATGACGAGCAGTTGATCGTCGAACTCTACTTGCGCTGCCTCAGTCGCGAGCCCACGGTCCAAGAACTTTCGCAACTGGTCGCCTATCATAATGAGGTAGGTAGCCGCACTCAAGTTTTCGAGGATTTACTTTGGGCCTTGCTGAATTCTGCAGAGTTTCGGCATCGCGGATGAGGTGAGAAGTACTGGGATCTAGGAGTGAGCAAAAAGTAGAACCATTTTTATGGCCTGGCTTGGTGCCACAGTTCTACGGGATCGTGGCGCCGCCGGATGTTTTAAAACGCATGGTTTTGAAATGGTTTCAAGTGAACCGATGGATGGCCCGTACCGAAGGGATGGCCGCATTGCTACACAAAGCTGGTGCGCTTTCGGATCGCTCGGAATCGGATTGCCGCGGAGCGAGTAGCAAGGGATATGCGTTGAGGCATTTGGGATTTAAAGAATACGGTCCGTAGGCTATGGGTGGCCCGGCTTGGACTGGCCAATGCGGAAAGTCGGTAGCAAGATTTACACTGGAGAAGAGTAGTCATGAACACGCAAATGCAGCGCCATAGTTGCCTTTCCCTGCAATACGGGCACGTCGTCGGCCGGCGCGATTTTCTCCGCCAGGTCTCGGCAGCCAGTTTGGCGGCCGGTTCGCTGAACCTGACTGACATGCTGAGCGCTTCGGCCGTACAGATGCGCAGCCGCGGCATGGCATGTATTATGCTGTGGATGCAGGGCGGCCCCTCCCAATTTGAAACCTTCAGTCCCAAGCCCGATCACGCCAATGGCGGCGATACCAAGGCCATCCAAACGAGCGTTCCCGGAATCCACATTGCCGACAACTTCCCGCATTGCGCAAACATCATGGATGACATGGCCATCATCCGGTCTATGACAAGTAAAGAGGGCAACCACCAACGGGCTACCTACTTGATGCACCACGGCTATTTGCCCATGGGCGGCGTCAAGTTTCCGACGCTAGGATCCAATGTTGCACATCAAATTGGCACTGCCAATAGCCAGTTGCCAAGTTGCGTGCGGATTGGCGGGCGACTTCCCAACTCGGGCGGTGGCGGTTTCTTGGGCGTTGAGTACGATCCCTTGATCTTGCCCGTTGCTACGCGACCGCCGCAGAATACAACTCCTCAGACAGATGTATCGCGCTACGAGCGCCGTTTGCGCCTACTGGACGGGCTGCAGGAGGACTTTGCCGATGGGTCCGGTGCTCAGGTCGTGGCCGACCATCGCCAGCTGGCCAAACGGGCCTCAGACATGATTCTCAGCCCCAGTATGGAAGCTTTTGCTCTCAGCAATGAACCTAGCGGCTTGCGCGATACATACGGCACCGGCGACTTTGCCGCGGGCTGCATGCTGGCTCGACGGCTGGTCGAACACGGTGTTACGTTTGTCGAAGTCACCTCGCGTGGCTGGGATACCCATCGGGACGGCTTCTCGCGGACGCAAGCGCTGTCTCAGCAGATCGATCAACCGATGGCTGCACTCATTTCCGACTTGAAACAACGGGGTCTACTTGAAAGTACCCTTGTCGTCTGGATGGGTGAATTTGGCCGCACGCCACGGATTAATCCGAGTGCAGGCCGTGACCACTACCCCAAAGCGTTCAATGCGGTAGTTGCTGGTGGTGGCCTGCAAGGCGGCCAAGTTGTCGGGCAAACGGACCCAGGTGGGACCACCGTCGTTGATCGTCCGGTCAGTGTCCAAGACCTCTTCCGTACAATTTACCATACTCTGCAAATCGATGCCGAGCACGAAAACGTCAGCCACATTGGCCGGCCGATCAAGTTGGTCGATGGTGGGGAGGTGGTCGAAGAGTTGATTGGATAGAGCCAGCTCACACGTTAAACAGAAAGTGGCACACGTCGGAATCTTGCATCACGTAGTCTTTGCCTTCGACGCGCATCTTGCCGGCATCGCGGATAGATTTTTCGCTGCCGTACTGCTCAAGATCTGCCACAGAATATGTTTCGCAGCGGATAAAGCCTCGCTCAAAGTCCGAGTGGATTACACCCGCTGCTTGAGGGGCCGTTGCGCCGATTGGCACCGGCCAGGCACGCACCTGTTTCTCGCCAGCAGTAAAAAAACTTTGCAAGCCCAGCAATTCATAGGTCGCCCGTGCCAGCGATGCCAGCGCGGGTTCCGGCAACCCGAGGCTCTCTAAAATCGTGGCACCTTCGGCCTCATTCAGCTCGGCCAACTCTGCTTCCAGGCTTGCACAGACGGGCACGACGGCGCTGTGCTGGCTTGCCGTCCGTTCTCGCAATCTTTCGACCTGAACGCTGCTACCCGAAAGATCATCTTCATCAACGTTGGCCACATAGAGCACGGATTTTGCGGTCAAGAGCTGCAACTCGTGAAGAGCTTTTGACTGGGCGGGGTCTTCAAAAGAAAGCCCGCGAATAGGCCTGCCCGCGGCCAGCTGCTCTTGGCACTTGTCCAGAATAGCCAAACGAAGCTTTGCTTCTTTGTCACCTATGCGCGCGGTGCGCTGCGCCTTATCGATCATTGACTCAACGGACTGCAAATCTGCGAGCATCAACTCTGTGTCAATGGTGTCTACGTCGCGAAGCGAATCAACCTTACCATCGACGTGCGTGACATCTGCGTCGTCGAAACAGCGTACCACATGCAAGATTGCATCGACTGTGCGGATGTGCGACAAAAACTTATTGCCAAGTCCCTCTCCTTCCGATGCTCCACGAACGATGCCAGCAATGTCAGCCAGCTTGAGTACCGCAGGGATTACTTTTTGCGTGGCAATGTGCGATTCAATCACCGCTAATCTTGGATCCGGTACGGGCACGGCCCCGACGTTAGGCTCGATCGTACAAAACGGGTAATTCTCGCTGGCGATCCCGGCGCAGGTGAGAGCATTGAAAAGGGTGGACTTTCCCACGTTCGGCAAGCCAACGATTCCAGCTTCCATGGCATTCTTTCGTCAGAAAATAGGATGGCTGGCCGCCCTCGGGTCGCTATACCCTGATGGACGGGGGTAGCGCAAATCCGCCACAATGGTGCCAGGATTTCGCAGCCAGGCTTCTGGTTACGGGCGTTTTTCGCTCGGCCCATCCGCAGTTGCCTCACGAAATCTGCAAAGCCCAAGATTCTAGCTCAATGGTACGTTCTCTCACAAGCGCGGGGCCTAACGTTTTGCCTGCTAGCCGGAGAAGCAGGCCAAATCTCAAGTGGTCAAAACAGGCCACAACGGTAATAATGCACGATGTCAACATCACATCTGTACCGTCGCCAGGCGACATGAATCAGTTGCCGCTGGAAAGTGAGTTTCCATGGATACCAGGCATTGGGTTTTCTCGGCATTAATTGTGGCGTGCGCCTTCGCTGTCATCAGTGGGACCGGAAACCACGGCCTTGCCGAGGACACCATTTCCGCAGAGACCCCCGCTCAGAGTCCGGGACTGGAGGATTTAGACGAAGCACTACGCGTCCGAGTCACTTCCCAAGATTTTAAGGACCTCAATCGTGTCGTCGAGCTAGTGGAATCCTCGCTTGACAAGGGGTTGGACGGGGAGGACAAAGTTTTTGCAAGCAACATGTTGGTCAATGCGCTCATGGAACGAGCCACCACATTCATGCAGGTGATCAACATGCGGCCGCTGCAAAATCCTCAGATTAAGCGCGTGCGCCAATTGCTCGCGTCGGATTTGCGACGTGTGCTGGACTGCGACGATCCGCCTGTGGAAGCAGGTCTCATGCTGGGACGCCTGCAGGCATTGCCGGAAGGCGATCCGTATGAAGCCAGACGCGTCTTGAACGACTATCTCCAGAACGAAGAGCTGCCTCGCGAAAAACGGGCCGAGGCACTCGTGCTGCGAGGAGGGTTAATCAAGGAGGCCGCTAAAGCGCTGGCCGATTTTGACGAGGCGGTTGAGCTTGTTCCCGAAAACGAAACGTACCGATTGGCTCGCGCCGCATTGTTGCGGTCTCATGGTAAGCTTGAGGAGGCGCTGGAGGCCATTGGGGAAATTCTGGAGCGCAACCCTGATGTGGCCAACGCGCTGCTGCTACAGGGCCAAATATATCGCAGCCTCGACCGCTTGGACGAGGCAATAGCAAGCTTTGATTCGGCAACAGACTTGGTTCCGACCGCCCCAATCCCTTATCAAAGCCGTGGCGAAATTTATCGAGTACGGGGCGAATTTGAAAAGGCAGTCGAGCAGTTTAGCAAGGTGCTTGAGTTGAAGCCGGGAGTGCTGATGACCCTGGTGCAACGGGCGGAAGCCTACTTGAATGCCGATAAGCCGGAGCTCGCTCTGACGGATAGTGAATTAGTCCTGGAAAAACAGCCCTTGATCGCCGCCCATCGAATACGGGCGGATGCGCTTTCGAAGCTGGATCGCCTGGAAGAGGCCATTACAGAAATGGAACGGCTCGCCGAAGCGCTCCCCGCTGAGCCCGAAGTGCACATCCAGTTGGCGCTTTATTATCTGGCAGACAATCGGCCAGCTAAGGCTGTAGATGCTTATTCGGAGGTGCTTGCAGTTGATCACGACAACTTTCTCGTGTTGCGCAGCCGAGCCGACCTATATTTGACGATTGGCAAGCACAAAGAGGCGATCGCAGATTTCGAAAGGGCTCTCAAGCAACAGCCTGAGGATTCAAGCATGTTGAATAACCTCGCCTGGGTCCTGGCTACGTCGCCGGTCGATGGGCTCCGGGATGGTCCCCGGGCCATCAAATTGGCCACTAAGGCGTGTGAACTCACCGAATATAAGCTGCCACATATCATCAGTACGTTGGCGGCAACCTTTGCCGAGTCGGGAAATTTTGAATCTGCAATTAAATGGTCTCAAAAGTCGGTTGATATGAATGATCCGCAATACAGCGAGGACTTGAAAAAAGAATTGACTAGTTATCGTTCCGGAAAACCTTGGCGGGAAAGGCAAGAGATAGACGGCCTGGAAGAGAGTGCGAATGAACCGCTGGCTGATATGCCACAGGATCCGTCGCACCCTGAAATCCCCAGCTTTAAGAATCCAGGCGATAAGATTCTTGGTGATGAGGGGCTGGACGAACTGAGTCCGGACGATGGGGAACAGCCAGGCGATCTCGGGGCGCAACCGGGCGCGGAATAGAATGCTACGGATTGCACTACATTGGCAGATTCTGCTTGCGATGGTGCTCGGGGGAGCGATCGGAATTGGGATCAACGCGAGCAGCGGTTGGCAATTGACTGGGCAAGCTGTTGCGCATCCGGACGAGTCCATCCAGCGGGTGGGCATGCGCCGGTCCATCCGTGTGGCGGCCGGAGAGCTCTGGACGCTCGACACACCCGAGCGAATTCTTATCCAGATTCATCCGCGTGACGGGCGGCCAGCTGCTTCGTCTCGCCAGATTGTGGTCGGCGATCATCGTCTGATTGAGTCCATGCTTGCCGATGTGGGCGAACCCTGGCCTGCGAGGGCTGACGGCGAGCCAATGGTCCGCCGGGTTATTGCGACCCTCGATCAGCTCGAATTGGCCGACCCGGAGGCCTACGCTTTGTTTCAGCGCTATGGCCGCTCGCTGGCCCGTCGTTGGGGAGACGCGTCTAAGCTCTTGGGCAATCTCTTTTTGCAGATGCTCAAGATGATTTCCATTCCGTTGATTATCACCTCACTTTTGTCAGGGGTAACTGGGCTGGGTCAGGCGGAGCGCTTGGGACGGATGTTTGGGCGAACTGTGCTTTACTACCTTGCCACCAGCATATTGGCCATTTCGATCGGCCTTGTCTTGGTGAATATGATCCAGCCTGGAGCCAATGGCGCGGTCCTAGCTGCCGAGGCATCCGCTGCAGGTAATCCGGAGGGTAAGGGCCTGGCTGTGGTCCTCTTTGAACAAGTGCAAAACATGATTACTCCCAATCCGTTTGGCGCGCTTGCGCAGGGGAATTTTTTATCGATCATCACATTTAGCCTCTTGATTGGAATTTCCACGATCCTAGTCGGCGGCTCGGTGGCACAGCGGATTAACGAATTGGTCGATGCGGCATTTCAGGTGATGATGAAACTCACTCTCTTTATTATTCGCCTGGCGCCGATAGGCGTGTTTTTTCTCATGATGTCGGTGACAGCGACACAAGGCGCAGGCGTTTTCCAGACACTTGGCTGGTATATGCTTACTGTTGCTTGCGCACTTGCAGTACACGCGATCGTCGTGCTTCCTTTGATATTGCGCTTCGTTGCCAAGCGCAGTCCGTGGCAATTTGCCCAAGCGATGAGCCCGGCCCTATTAACCGCGTTTAGTTCAGCTTCGAGCAATGGGACGTTACCACTGACGCTGACGAGCGTCGAAAAGCGAGCGGGGATTAGTAATCGTGTCGGTTCGTTTGTATTGCCATTAGGGGCCACGGTTAACATGGATGGCACTGCCCTCTATGAGGTCGTAGCGGTACTGTTTATCGCCCAACTTACAGGCCATGACCTATCGTTGTCGCAGCAAGTGGTCGTCGCACTAACCGCGCTGTTGGCCAGCGTTGGGGCGGCCGGCATTCCGCATGCGGGCTTGGTGATGATGGTGATCATCCTGCAAGCGGTCGGTTTGCCGACCGAGAGTCAGGGGCTTATCATCGCCGTCGATCGTGTCCTCGATATGGGCCGTACGGCAGTCAACGTTTGGAGCGATTCATGTGGGTGTGCGGTCGTCAGCCGCTTTGAGGCCGGAGGTGCCACGAGCGAGCTAAATATTTAGACTGGCGGCTGGGGCGACACCCTATGCCAAGGGCTACTGCTGCGGCTTGACGGATCCGTTGCGCTCGGTAGACTCGGTACATACCTGGTCACGGCGAGCTTTTTTCGAAAAGATCCTTGTGCCAAGATTGGGCTCGTGGCGGAATTGGCAGACGCGCATGCTTGAGGGGCATGTGCCCGCAAGGGCGTGCTGGTTCGACTCCAGTCGGGCCCACTAGGGGGGGTTGCACCAGTTCGCATTTCCTCGCAAGCTCCTGCATTGCAGGGGCTTTTTTTATGTCTGGCTTTTCGCCTTGCGACTCCGTGCGAGGCGACGCCGCAGGTACTTTGCCACCGAAGCTTTGTTGGCAGACGACGATTCCATGAATTGCGGCGATTCGAGCATCAATTATTTACAACGCAACCCAGGCTTACTATTGCCCCCAGTCGCAGTGTGCTTAGCTCAGGAACACGAGCAATTAAGTTAACAGGGTGTCGTGACCGTCTGCACGGACTGCGAGACCTTACCGATTGGCAGGCTTTAGTTCAAGCCGAAGGCGATTTCATCCGAAGGCAACCAGTAGTTTCTTCTTTTGGTCGCTCTTAGCTAGGCGTGTGATGGGACGGATTCCTGCCCTTTACTGGTTGCTGACCTGCTTCATTCTCATGCCCTGGACAGGTCGGGCTTGCGCACAGGCGGTCGACGATGCAGGGCTTTGGAATGCCTTGCTGACTCAAGGTAATTTTGAAGCCTGCGGGTGGGAAAACAAGAAACTCAAGTGGTGGTTTGACGGACACCTCCGGTATCTTGATGATGCCGGCGGATTTAACCAGAGCATTGTGCGTCCAGGTGTTGGCTGGACGCTCAACGAGCGATCGACTGTCTGGGCCGGTTACGGCTGGATACGCACTTCGGCATTGTCGGGACTAGAATTCGACGAGCACCGTATTTGGCAACAATGGACATGGTCAAAGAGCCTTAAGGACTGGAAGCTGGGTCTTCGCTCACGGTTCGAGCAGCGGTTTGTCGAAACAGGCGACGACCTGGGCTTGCGATTCCGACAGTTCTTTCGCGCAACGTATAATCTGCCGACGCTACCCAAGATGACGCTCGTCTGGTGGGATGAGATTTTCTACAATCTCAATCATACCGATTGGGGAGCGCAGGGAGGATTCAATCAGAATCGTGCCTTTTTCGGCCTCGGTTACAAACCCTCGCCAGACCGTCGCTGGCGAGCGGAAATCGGCTATTTAAACCAGGTGATCGAAGTTCCTTCCGGTAGTGACCGCAACAATCATATCCTCTCGCTAAATTTCTTCCGCAGTCCATAGAGGGTTGCTGCAGCAATGTTGCCAATAGAAGCGAGGTCTTCAAAACTGCACAGGCTTCATTGTCCGCCACATGTTTTGAGAGCACCGGTGGTACCGTAGGGAGGACACTTTTGATCTGCCAACGGACCTCTTTGGTGGTCGACATTCTGCAAGTACACGGCAACCGATGGTATCTAACTACTGTATCAGAATCTTCGCAGGTCGCACTACTGCGGAGGCGATGTCGCAGGCACGCTGCCACCTAAGCGATGTTGGCGGGCTCCGTTCATGTCCGGCTTTTCCTTTGCGACTCCGTGCGCCGCGATTCATGCAGGTGCTGTGCCGGTCGCCACGAATCCAGCTTTATCGCTGGTTGGATGTGCGGTTGGATAAATTTGCGATCAGCAGATAGATGTTCGCCAAATGCGTCTACTCGTCCAATTGCATGACCTGCACCTGCATGCGCGGCAACACGCCTGACGGCTCGCTCTGGTCGGAGTACACAAACCGGACGGGACTGCTGGGTGCGCCTTCGACCACAGTGGGCGCGGTGGGCAGAAGTATCAGGCTGCGGCGCGGTGGGGGCTCAGGCATGCCAGGCACAATCGTTGGCAAGGCTCCCTGGACGCGATCACTCACATCAATACCCTCGGCCGGGATGTCAATTGGCGTAACCGATACTGAGCTGTACCAAACTGTGCCCTGATTGCCGTGCCGGTATAGCAACACTTGCCTGATATCTGCTTCAGGAGGCAAGGTGATATCGACACTTACCTCGTCCTGCCAGTTCTCAGTCAGGGCGTTGACCAAGAGGGGTTCGCCTCTCCAGGCATGGTAAGATGCCGGTAGTTTGTAGCCTGCGAGGCGAAGCATGCATTGGGCGCCGCCGGCTACTTTGCCAGATAGTTTTATCCGAATCTTGGCCCCTGGCTTTGAGGGGTTCATGACTCGTAAGCTGACAACTTCTTCCTTATCGTTCCACGCTTTGGCCCCGTGGGGACCCGCCGGGTCGCGTAGCACCTGCTGGTCGCCGACGACCAAATTGCTGGGCATCAGGCGTGCTTCGGTTCCCGGGCCGATCTGTAGTTCTTGTCCAGCCCGGAGCGTTCCGTCGTAGCTGACGCTGCTGGAGCCGATGGTAATGGAGGGGTTTTTCGCTGTAGCCTGCAAGGCGCGCAGGCGTATCTTCGGTGAGAAGGACTGCTTGAGGCGATGGAGGGGTTCTACCCAGAAATCGCCGGAACGAAAGATGCCCTGGGGCTCAAAAGCGGCGATGGTCTTTGCGGATTCTCCGGAGGCAATTTCAACGTCCGGGCAATTAGCCGCGGTCAATTTCACCCTCAGCGGAAGGTCTTTGGAAAGGCGCGTGCCTTTTTTTACTCGGACAGGCCAGGAAACAACGCGGTGGCCGTCCGCTTCAATGTCTTCCAGTGAGATCTTCGCTGGTCCGGCACCGTCAGCCAGGGCGATGCCAGCGGGGGCAAGCAGTTCAACCGCCACATCTTTAAGAATCGCCTGCTGCGGATCTACATACCAGGAGTTGTCTTTGGTGTTGTGTATCTGCAGAAATATCCGGGTTGATTGCTCGGCTCCAACTGCATCGATTTTGTAATCCAGCAGCAACTCCGGTACGAGATACTTTTCCACAACATCCAAGCCGACCTTTTGCTGGGCAAAGACGCGCCGCGTATGTTCGATTCGGTGATGGCCAAAATAGGTTGCGGCGCTGCCACGTTCGTTGGCAGGGATGGAGGGGTCGACGTGTTGTGGATGTGGGTTTCCCGGGTATCCGGCGCACGATCCACCGCAAAAGAAGACTGTGCCGAGATTCTGAGGCACGGGGGTCTTAACTAGCTTGACCGTGTCCTCCCAAGAACCATCTCGCATGAAGCACGGGTGCGAGAGTTGTGTCCAGATGGGCCAATCCCGCTCGCGGGCAAATCGCAGGGCCTCGGACTCAAATCGGGAAATGCTACCGTATCCAAACAGGCCATCGCAAAGTCCCGGTTTGACAATGTCGTTTAAATGGACGGGAATCAGGCTGGACGTCGACAGCGGTGCGTCCGGAGCTAGTTGGTCCAGGTGCAAGTAGCCGGTGGCTGGCCAATAGAAAACAGTCTGCTCTTCGCCGGATTCGTTCATGACCTGGTGGATTTCATCGAAGATTTGGATGTACTTTTTGGCCCACCATCTGCGGGCTTCATCGTTCCACACGAAGGGCTTGCCGTATTCCGCTTCAATTTCTTCACGATAGGCCTCGATGGCCCAGTTCGTCTGTCCATCCTTGAGGTATAAGGGGGCCATGTCGGTGAGAAACTGAGGCATTTCTTCCAACAGGAACATGCCGACGACGTTCTCGGGCTTGTTGATGTTGTCAATAACCACGCGAATTTGCCGGCGGGTTTCAGTCAGGATTTTTTCCTTCACTCCCGGGGCATAAAAGTAGTCGTACATCATCCGGCTGGCCAGTCCTACCGGTGTGTTCTTGGTGAAATCTCCCTTTTGGGGATAGAAATTTTGCATTGGCCAGACGCGGATCATGATCTTCAGCCGCGGGTTCATCTCAATCAAGCGGTTGAGTCCTTCGACCGTTTCCTTGCTGGTGGGCAGGTCGGGAAAACGAAGCAATAACCAATCGGCACGTGCGGCGTCCAGGTCCGTGAGTCGTCCCGAGATGCCGGCATAGTAGTACCCCATGCCCCATTGCCAGAAGTGATGGCCTTTGGCCGAGGGATTCTCGGCCTCCACAGCTCTGGCTGGATTCGATTGGTAGGCAGGTCCGCTGAGTACCGCGCAGGTTAGTCCAAAAGTGATTGCCCGACGGAGGTTCCGTGCGGTGTTGACACGATTTGCTATCCACATAGTTTTTGCCTTTGGGTTGTATTAGCCAACGGATGCCGTAGCCTTAGGCAACAGACAGGGTCTCTCAGATCCACTGGCCATCATTTTAAATGCTAAATGTACCATGCACAATCAGTAATCGTTCTTGCACTCAAGTCGCAAATGGTCGAGTTGCAAAATGCTGGCTGGCTGTAGTGCCCAATATGAACACTTCCGGTGGGGCACAAGAAGAGTTGGGCTAGATCTGCTCGAGGGATTTGCCCGGAACCCAGCCAGTTGTGCCACTGGCGGTTTGGATTTCCACCCAGGTTCCACGCCTAGCAAGAATTGTGACCTGTTGTCCCTGGGCACTGGTAAGATTGAGTTGTGTGGGAAACTCGCTACCATCGCCTTCACGCAGGGTTACTTCGTTGGTGATCAGGATCCCCTTCGTCTGGTCGCCCGAGGCGCCAGAGGTTAGCAACGACAGGCCGCAGGCCACCATCAACACGCCCGGCACGAAGGCAAATTTCCAGGCCGTAAACGGCCACTCCAGGAGCTTGAAAATCAACACTCCCCAGAACAATCCCGATGCGGTCACCAGCACGGCCCAAATCGCCTCCGGCCCAGGCCAAGCCATGAGGACCTGGCTGACTGAATGCAGCCAGCCAAAAGTCGGCTGTTGGCTGCTGGTGGTCCGATCGTCGACTGCCGGTGACGGGCCGGTTGTGGCGACCTTTGCCTGCGCAAAGCGCAGATTGACGGCCGCCTGCCAGTTAGCAGGGTCGAGCCGCAGGGCGTGATGATAATTGGCAATGGCGCGGCCCAGCTGGCCGCTCTGCAAACAGGTGTTCGCTAGGTTTTGGTAGAGCCGGCTGTTGGATGGCCCCGCGTCGACCAGCAATTGGTATTTTTCCGCCGAATTCCAGAAGAGCGACTTGGCCTCCGCTTGATCGGTGGCCGAGATTTTTTTGGCCTGCTGATAACACTGATTGGCCTCGTCAAAAAGAACCTGTTGCTGCGCCCGGTTCAGGCCAGGCTGGCTGGTTGCCAGATTTTCCTCCTGGCCGGAAGGCTCAGAGGCAGTTGTCATCGCTGGTGCCATCAAAAGTAGCAAACCGATACCTGCCAGCTGGTCACCGGCCTTTTTATACGGGCTGCGAAGGTGCTGATTGGAGATTGTGCCAAAGGAATTTTCTAGCTTCTCCACCAAACGACAACAAGCAGCTTTTTGCTCGTCGAGCGGATCGCTTTTACTGAGCCGCTCAGCCACACCTGGACGCTCTAGGCTTTCGAAAAACAATTCCACCTCGTTTGCCTCGGGCCTGAGCCCTGCCAAGCGCAGCAGGCCGACCGCCTGCGATGGCGAATCACACGCTTTTCTGGATCGCGAACGGATGTAATGCACCAGTGCCGCAACCAGGCCAGGCTGGTCGCCGGCGGCCTGGATCGCAGATAGGCAAACACGGCTGGACGAACGCATGCTGGTGAAATAGCCTGCCAGCCATTTGCGCAACCGGTCGAGTGCAAACCCCGCCCAAATAACCGGCGGTGCTAGAAGCAAAAACCACCATGTATAGCCACTGGACGACGGCGACTCAGGAAGGAGCAGGTCGCCCGAGAAACTGTTTTCGAGCGATACCCTTTTCAGGGGCCCTGTTCCCAACAAGCCACTGGAGGTGCCATCATCAGTTGTGGTGTCGGAACCTGCCTTAATGTTGCTCACAATTCCATCCATCGAAAGGGTTTCGGCTGCGCGGACGGTGATGGAAATTGGGTTGCTGGTAACAGTCTTAAATGATGCCGAACTGGGATCGAAATAGCTGAGGGGAATGGGAGGGATTTTAGAAACGCCCTCGCGCCGGGGTCGAAGGGTGGTCACAAACATTTTGGTTTCATCGTGCACAAATCCGGCCAGCGACTGGTCGGTGACCTTAAAGTCGCTGGTGACCGTCTCGATCTCAGCCAGGGGTGGTGCTTCAACTAGGTCCATCGGCCCATCGCCTGTAACTGCGATCCGCAACGTGATTGGATCGCCCGCATCGACCGTTACGGGATTAGCATCGGTCACAATTCGGTACTGTCCCACGGCACCACGATAATCGGCCGGCCTTCCAGCAGTCGGTACTGGTAGCACCCGGGTGGAGTCTATTTTGGCGTCGGCCACGATCGGGCGACTTTCCGTAACTGTTAAACGCTGGCCGAACGGCGAGGCAAACAGTTCACCGTCCATCATTTGCTGCAGTCGACTGCTGGAACCAAAAACGGACCTGTCAAAAAAACCGCTGAATGGATCGCGGGACTTTCCAATCGCGGTAGGGTAATTGACGACAATTTGTACATCACTGGCATCAATTTTTCCCGGCCGCTTAGGGTACACAGTCGCGCCAATTTCGTAGAGGTAATAACTCCGCTCAATCCCCTGGCCGTCGGCCTGCAGAACTTCGTGACCACGAGGCCGCTGGTTGTTCTTAATCATCTCCTCAATGTTCTCGGCAAAGTTGCCCCACGAGGAATTTTGCGACACAAGTTGCCACATGTTGCCCTCGGAAAAGACAATCTTGTTCTCCTGGTCCTCTAATTGCCCATTGTCTCCCTTAACAACAATCTCTTTCCCCCGTTCCCGGAACGGCTTAATCCATATCTTGAGTTGCAAATCGAGCGCCTCACCCACATACACTTCGTCTTGGTCCCCTTCGATCTCCACAAACAGCAGGTCACCTGTTTCACTCTTGGTAGCTACAAACCGAAGTGGTTCTGTTTTTTGAACTTTCCCATTGACCTCAACACTGAGCGATGGAATCTCAAAGGTACCAGCCCGCCGTGGCGTTACGAGGTACTGAGCCGTTACGCTGCTGCTCTCGCTTCGCTTGCCGTTGATGATCGTAATGCGTGAACTTTGCGAAGGGGTACCTGTAGCGGTTACCTTGCAGCCACCAATCTCGGGAATGTCCGGAAGCTGATAGTTTTTGGCATTGGTGATCTGCACCTGTAGCACCACCGGCAACCCCACGTAGGCCTCCCGGGTCGAAATTTTTGCCACAACCTGCTGGGCATCAGCCGCTGTGGCCAGAGCAAACACGCAGGTTAACGTTAAAGCTAACACGGCATTTATGCGGATGCTATTCATAGGCTTCCTCGCGTAGCCGGATTCACACCTGGCCAAGCTTGTCTAGCGGTGCTACCAGGGATCACCAGTCTTTATCTACGTGTACCCGACGTGAATGTTTGCGCTGTTGCTGATGAAGCCTGCGGAGCAGGTCGCGGTCGCGGACCGACTGTAGCATCTTGAGTGCCTCTTCCCGGGTCATCTCGCCGGTTACAGCCGCTCGCAGGGACTCAGACGAATGAGCTACATCCTGGTCGTCATTGACCGCTGTCAGGTCGCCGGTGGGCGTCTCGGAGGAACTGCCCTTTGGGGCCTTGGCCGCAGCGGATTCTGCATCCCGCTGGTTTTGTTGCTGTCGGTTACCTTGCTGGCTTTGAGGCTTCGGACTCTGGCTGCCCTGATCCTGTTGGCCTGAGTTTTGCGGCTGGTCCGAGCCGTCCTGGTCCTGATTCTTTCCGTCCTGATTCTGTTCGTTCTGATTCTGCTCGTTCTGATTCTGTTCGTTCTGATTCTGCTCGTTCTGATTCTGTTCGTTCTGATTCTGTTCGTTCTGATTCTGTTCGTTCTGATTCTGTTCGTTCTGATTCTGTTCGTTCTGATTCTGCTCGTCCTGGTTCTGTTGCTGCTGCTCTTGTTCTTTTTGCAGTTGTTCCATCAACTGCTTGGCCAGTTCGATGTTGGCCCGGGCATCGGCATTGTCGGCATTCAAGCGAAGTGAACTGCGATAGTAGGTAATGGCACTTTGGAGTTGGTCGATAGCTGTCTGGCGATCCTGTTTTGTCACCTCCAGAGCCTTGGAGTAATGACAATTTCCCAGGTTGTATCGCCCGGCCGCAGCAATCGCAGTATCGGCCGACTGTGCCGAGATTGCAAACAGGGCCTGTGCGGCGGAGACGTCCTCATTTCGATAGTGAGCCACAGCTAGGTTGTAATTCAGCAGATCCTGATACTGTCCCGACTGGTCGTCGATATCCTGGAAAGACTCGAGTGCCTGGGCCACGTTGTTTTCGCGGAGGTACTGGTTAGCCATGTTAATTTTTTCAGCGACCGAGAGTGCCTCTTGTGCTGCCGCTCCGGCGGTAAATTTCAAACAAAGCAGAATTGCTGCCGTACCAGCGGCCCCCTGGCGATAACTGCCCAGCGGCGCAATCGGGGCAGGTGGGTCCGCGGTGTTTGCGCCGTGAGTTGATCGACGTTGGGTAACGTCTAAGAGCCCTGCCTGCAATGGATCCCTGGCAAGGAAGCATTCCAGCAGTAACAGCAGGAGTGCCGCGCTGGCAAACCACTGAAAGCGGGGGATAGCTGTATTGATTTTAGCTGTCTCAAATTCAGTTTGCTGGACTGATGCAACGTAGTGGTGGTAAACGTCGGCCATGTTTACCCGCTTAGTTCCTGCTGGGATATAGGCCCCATCGGTTTCGGTTGCCAGTGCCCGCAGTACCTGGCCGTTGAGCTTGGACCATACCTGCTGTCCCTGATGCTTGAGAAACTGGTCGTCACCCGGGCTCGATTGTGGAATCCGGGCGCCTTGACCCGTGTCTCCCAGGCCAACAGTGAATATCCTCATGCCCTCCTCAGTGTGCAGTTTGCGGGCTAACTCTAGCGGGTGGCTCTCCTGGTCTTCGCCATCGGTAAACAGCACAATCGTCTTGTGGTTGTTCGTTTTGTCAATGAAGCCATCAGCAGCTTCCTGGATAGCAACTCCCAGTCGCGACCCACCGCGGGGGACAGTGTGCGGACCAACACTATCAAGAATTTTTTTGAAGTCGTCGTAGTGGCTTGTGAGCGGTACGGCCCGCTTGGCGGACCCAGCAAACACAACCAGTCCGATCCGATCACCAGCCATTTCATCGGCCATATCCTTGATTTGCTGCTTGGCACGTCCCAGCCGGTTGGGAGCGGCATCTTCGGCGAGCATACTGCGCGACACGTCGAGCGCAAACATGACCTCAATGCCTTTTTGAGGCACCTTGCGACTGGTCGTTCCCCACCGCAAATCCATCAGTGCTAGTCCCAGGAAGACCACGCTCAGTACGACCAGTGTGGTCGACATTAGGCCAACCGATTTAGAGCAATCGGGAACCAGTCGTTTGCGCATGGGAGCCAGTGCAAAGCGGGCAGCTGCCCGCTTGTGTGCGGCGCCGCTCCAAATCGCAAGGGCTACCACGACGATGCCAAACAAACACAGCCAGGCGAACTCCGGATTGCCAGTTTGAATATCCATGACCTATGCAAATTCTCTCAGCCAGGTGTGCTGCAAGACAACGCGCGCCGCCAGTAACATAAAAGCAATGAGCAACAAGGGTGGTGCGGTAAAGGAGCCAATATGGAAGGACTGAATAGCCAATTCGCGGTAGTCGACAAAATGCGTCGCCTGAACTTTGGTTTTTTCCAGACGATCGATTTCCTGGTAAATTTTTGCAAGCGAGTCGGTATCGGTGGCACGGAAATATTTCCCGCCCGTCGTTTTGGCAACGCCTTTGAGTGTCTCTTCATCGATGTTGACAGACATCCAGCGAACCACTTGCCGTCCCGAAAATGGATCTTGCACAGGAATGGGCGCCTTTCCCTTAGTTCCAACTCCAATCGTGTAAACCTTGATTCCCATCGTTTGGGCAACTTCGGCGGCCGCAATCGGATCAAAATCACCGGCGGTATTCTCCCCGTCGGTCAGAAGGATCATCACCTTGCTCTTTATTTTTTCCGGCTGCCGGTCATCGAGTGCATTGAGTTTTTCAACGGCCAGTGCAATTGCGTCACCGATTGCCGTCCCATCCTCATCACGCTGGGTGACAATCTGGGTGTCGTTCAGGTTGGCTACCACGAAGGCATGATCGAGCGTTGGTGGTGTGATGCCATCGGCGTACCCGGCAAACGTGATCAACCCGATGAGGTCGGCAAACCTGCCATCAAGCTGGTCGCCGCCCGCGACGAACTTGCCGGCAACATTCTTGATGGCAGTCAAGCGGTCAACATGCTCACCGTCCACTTTGAAATCCATCGCCCGCATGCTTCCACTGCGATCAACTACCATTTCAATTGCGATTCCCTCGCTGTCAACGACCGTTTGCTCTCGTCCTTCGCGTGGTCGGGCCAGGCCCACAATCAAAAATAGTATGGCAGCAATCGTAAGCGCCTTGGGTAACCACAGCACTCTTTGCCGAAAGGTCGGTGCAATCGACCTGGCAACGCTAACCGAACTGAAACGGATTGCCGATTTTCGCCGGCGGTCAAATAGCCACCATGCAACAGCCGGTAAAAGGAGCAATAGTCCAAAAAACCATGGGGAGTAAAACATTAGGGTTCCTCCCGTTTTTTTGGTACGCCAGTGGAGTGGGCCAGGGCAAGGCTGCTGGAATGATCCAGGCCATAGATCAGCTCACGCGTATCGCACGTCGCCTTTTCAAGTTCTCTAGAGCTCAGCTCGCAGCCCGCATACTTGACCTGATCGGCTGTCTTGAGCAAGTTGGCCAAATTTTTGGTAAGGTCACTCATCCCGTTGACCGCAGCCATCTCCTCAAGCAACTGACTTGTTGTTTGCTTGGTGGCCAGAATTGAAAACTGAGCCTCCAGGTACGTTTTGACAATGGTTTCGATCTGAGTAAACACGGCCTTGGTTCTTGGCGATCCGGTAGCACAATCCTGCTGTAACTGGTCCAGTTCGCCGGCGGCCCACTGTCGTGGTGTCTTCCATCTCTTGCGGGTTGCGACGGTCACAACCGTAGCGATACATGCTCCTAGGGTGACCGCACAACCTGCCAGCCAGACAATCCAGGCATGCGAAACATCCTCGGGCATTTTGGCATCGACCGCACTCTTGATATCCCGAAAGCTTAAAGGGTCGACTTGGTTTTCAAGCACACTCGTAACTTGCACTTGCTGTCGCCGTGTCCGGAGAACCTCTTTTTTCGAGTCGCGCTCGGTTTGAAATTCCTGGGCAGAAATCTCGTGTTCACCGGCTACCAGGCTTTCGAGGGTCACTTGTCGTGTCCACTTGCGGAGCGCCGTATCGTGTTGATCGGGGATGTCGAATGTATCTTTTGAACCTAGGACTTCCAGTTCGCCGAACGCGGTTGGAACTTCAGGAAAATTCACGCGGGTACCAGCCGGTGCGGTGATCTGGGTTTCCACGGTAAAGGGTTCTGCGACCTGCACCGAATGCTTGCTGATGCTTGTCGACACTGAGGCCTCTTTGGCGAGCCCCTGCCTTCCGGTTGTGATGCCAATCACGAATAGCAGACCAAAAGAACAGCTTGTCTTGTTCATTTTCGGCCCTCCCTCGCATCGAAATATCGCCTCAGTGGTTTGATGAAATCTTCGCCGGTAACCACGTGGATTGGCTCCATTTCCAATCTGCGGAGCGCAGCATCGCGATTTTCTGCCTTCTGCAAACCAAGCTGTCGATAAAGATCGCGGTTTTTTCCCCTGGCCGTGTCGAGCATGACTACTTCCCCTGTTTCGGCATCCTGAAGTCGAACTAGGCCAACATTGGGAATCTCTGTTTCGCGCGGATCACTGACAACGATAGGAATAATATCGTGTCGGCGACGGGCAACTTTTAGCATGGCCTCGAAATCAGAGTCCTGGAAGTCGCTGATCAAAAATACTACCGAACGACGTTTTCTGGTGCGGTTGACATGTTCGAGTGCCTGCCGCAAATCGGTACCCGTTCCCACAGGATCACAGTACAAGAGATCGCGAATCAGTCGCAGGACATGTGTCGAACCTTTGCCTGGCGGAACGCTTTTCTCAACGTCACTGGTGAACAACGTTAGCCCAACCCGATCATTGTTTTTAATGGCAGACAACGCAAGCGTCGCTCCCAGTTCGCTTACCAGTTCGCGCTTGCTCTGGGTTGAACTGCCAAAGTTTTGCGAGAGGCTCAAGTCAACCAGCAATATGACCGTCATTTCACGCTCTTCGCGAAACAACTTGATGAACGGCCGGTCACTGCGAGCTGTTACGTTCCAGTCGATCGAATGCACGTCATCGCCCGCCTGATACGGCCGAACCTCTTCAAACTCGATCCCCTGCCCTTTGAAGGCCGAATGCCACGAACCGGCCAGCAACTCGTTGACTTTGTGTGAGCTGCGAATTTGAATGCGTCGTATTTTGCGTAAAAATTCTGGTGGGATCACGGCGGCTAAAAGTTGCTCCTTCCTCAAGTCCAGCATGCCCGGCAAAGGCGAAGGATTTTACGGAAATCGGTCTTTCCTGTCGACTTGTCGGTTGTGCCTAGGGCCGCCAGGTGCGATCGATCAGGGAAGTGAAACGTGATTCACAATCTCAGTGACAATCGACTCCGACGATCGGTCTTCTGCTTCTGCTTCGTAGGTGATTACTATTCGGTGTCTCAATACATCCAGTGCCATTTCTTTGACATCTTCCGGGGTTACATAAGCCCGCCCCGCCAGAAACGCAGCTGCCTTGGCGGCCAGGGTGAGGTTGATTGTCGCTCTGGGCGATCCGCCATAGCGGATCATTGGCCCTAAAAGCAATCCATACGCTTGCGGGTTCCGGGTAGCCATGACTAGGTCGACAACGTACTCCTCGACTTTTTCATCGATGTGGATTTCATCAATCAAGGTACGGGCCGCCTTGATGTTCGCTGGACTCAACACGGGATGAACTTCAACCGAATTGCCGGTTTTACCCATGCGGCGTAAAATCTGGAGTTCTTCGTCCCGGTTGGGATAACCAATAACTACTTTCAACATAAAGCGGTCGGTTTGAGCCTCTGGAAGGTTGTAGGTCCCTTCCTGCTCTACGGGATTCTGGGTCGCCATCACAAGGAATGGATCATCCAGCGGAAAAGTTTCACTACCGATCGTGATTTGTCGTTCTTGCATCGCTTCAAGCAGTGCGCTTTGAACTTTTGCCGGCGCGCGGTTGATTTCGTCGGCCAGTATGAGGTTGGAAAAAATGGGGCCTTTTTGAACCACAAACGACTGGTCCTGGGGTCGATAAATTTGTGTTCCGATCAAATCGGCAGGCAACAAGTCGGGTGTAAACTGGATCCGCTGAAACCCGGTGTTCACCGCCTTGGCCAGACTTGCCACGGCGGTCGTTTTGGCTAGCCCAGGTACTCCCTCGATCAGCAGGTGTCCGCCGGTCAAGAGGCCCACGAGCATTCGGTGAATCAATTCATCCTGCCCCACCAACACGCGATTAACCTCCGAGGCAACCTTTCGAAAGGGTTCGCTTTGGGAGTTAATCTGAGTTGTCAAACCATCAATTTTTTCGCGTGTTGTTGTCATGTTTTAGGATTCCAGAAAACGGTTCGTTCACGATGGAAAAAAGTTTGGTGCCATTTTGATCTAGCAAGCAGGCAATGCCAGCGGCCAGGGAAACGGCTCTATTATTTGCGGTAGATCAAAGCCGCGCCAATACGTCGTCCCACCAGGGGACGGTCCTTTGCGATTTTCCGTGGATTGCCTATAAATTGCTTTCAGCGCCGCACCTTAAGAGGCACAATATTTTCCAGTCCCTGGCCGACTTGATGCAGCGATTGTGAAGTGATGGTCAATAGAACGACAGATCGAACTTGCTTGCTGACGAATCGATGCATCGCGTATTTTCGGACATCTTTTCGGAATTTCAATGTATAGAGATTGCGCAGCCAGCGCGCCTTCTGCGAGATCTGCAATTCTCCATGACTACATCCTCCGGCCTGTTCGATGTTCCGTCCAGGGGGGTGCGTGAGAACTGTGGTGCCTGCGCATTCCGGGTGGGCAGAGGTCTGTGCCAGGCAGATTTCTCGCAACGGTGTAAAGGTAGTGAAGGGGGCGTGTGTGCCCCGGCACAATGACAGAGCATTTGGCTTGCGGAGGTCATGCAGGTGTGGCAAGTATTGTTTTCTGGATTACATTGTGGCGGGCATTTTTTAGCCAGGGTGATATTTCTTGTCAGCACGATCAGTGTGAATGCTGTCGGCTAAAGTGGTGTCTAGGTGGAGACTGATTGGGCCTTGGCGGCAATTGCCAAGGCCCAATTAATCACTGGTGGCTGTCATGAGCTGTCCTGAACGGTAGAATGCCGGTAAGGCAGTCAGTGTTTTTCTAGTACACTGAAGCCCGCGGCGAGTATAGCTTTTCCTAAAGGTAAAGCGGCGTGGATCGTTATCTGCACTTACCAGTTGCGTGGCAATTGACCTGCGCACCAAGCAATTTTCCGTGATTGAGTACACGAGAGTGATATAGAGGAATATTGTCAAAGCGCTGATTGTCTGAGTTAGTGCTTGACGAAAGTGATGATTAGCCCTCAGTGCGGTACGTACAATGAAGAGTAGTAAACCAAGATAAGCAAAATAAAGGATCAGTCGAATGAAGCCCGGTTCTAGTGGCGAACATCGGTTGCAAGAGGAATATGGCAGCCAGCAGCGAGCCGATGCGTTTTACGATACGCAGATGCTTGATCATTTAAATGAGCGCATGATCAGGTTGATCGAACGTCAGGAGATGATGTTTGTCGCAACTGCCGATGGAGAGGGCGAATGCGACAGCTCATTTCGGGCTGGACTAGCTGGGTTTGTTCTTGTTCTCAACGATAAGACGTTGATTTACCCGGAGTATCGTGGCAACGGTGTCTATGCCAGCCTGGGGAATATTGCCGAAAATCCGCACATTGGTATCCTGTTCGTCGATTTCCTGGAGACGACGGTTGGTCTGCATGTCAACGGAAAAGTAGCCTTGGTTGACAACGAGCAGCTCCTGGGGCGGGATGATGTTCCAGTCGCGGTTCGCGAAGCGATTCAGGTCGGCGGTGGTCGGCATCCGGAACGCTGGGTCCAGGTCTCGGTAGAGGAAGCTTATATCCACTGCTCAAAACATGTTCCTCGGTTGGCAAAGGTGGATAAGAAGATTCATTGGGGCTCGGATGATGAATCCTGCAAGGGGGGAGATTTTTTTGCTGCCGGCAGGACGAAAGAACAGAGCCAATGACCATCCGGAAGAGATAACTTGTTTCTGCTGGTCGGCGGGCCGTTTCGTTCATGGGCATCGTAGTGCATCCTACGCAGTTGATCGCCGTATCATTCGTAGAAACATACGAGGTGTTCATTTTTCTCGGGGATATGCTGCCTTAGCTTTTCTAGAAAAGCCACTGGAATAAACACCTGGAGCTTTCGGCATGGACCGCCACGCAGGTCTCACGTCCGGGGTAGCCGCGGCTGCTTGCCGGGCACATTGTTTGACTCTTGCTTGTCGTCGCCCGGCGATAGGCTGCACTCGATGAGTTGCAGCGGGTAGTTGAGGCAGGGCGCTAGGCCCCACCTTTTATTGGGCAGGCAGCACGCCATGAAGTGGGTCTAAGCCTGAGGGGCGAATGACGTCTTGAGACTGAGGCTCGTTGCCAACAGTTGTTGACTGTTTTCTTGACTCCCGCTAGGCGTGGACATAGTGCTGCAAGAGTCTACAATTTTCTATAGTAAGACTCATCCCGGAGTGAATTGTGATGCTTAACCAAGTGATGCAGGATGCGATTAACGCCCAGATTCTTAATGAGTTGTTTGCTTCGTATAGCTATTTGTCGATGTCGGCCTGGTGCGAGCACAAGCAGTTTGTCGGCTGTGCACACTGGCTCCGTTTGCAAAGTGACGAGGAGCGGGTACACGCGATGCGGCTGCACGACTTTTTGATCGCCCGCAATTGCCGTGTCACGTTTAAGGAAATTGGTGAGCCCGATAATGATTTTGAATCGGTAGCCGCAGTTTTTGAGAAAGCGCTTGCCCAGGAGCAAATGGTCACGGGCCAGATCGACGCGCTCTATGAGTTGGCCTTCCACGAAAAGGCGTTTGCGGCGCTCGTGGAACTGGAGTGGTTTATTACCGAGCAGGTAGAAGAAGAAAAAACTGCCCGGGAAATCGTCCACAAGTTCCAGATGGTTAAAGACGACCCGGCCTCGCTCTTGGATCTTGATCGCGAAATGAATGAACGAACCGTAGTGGTAGAATAGGCTTGAGTAAAAAGCCGGGCCTTAGATAAAAAAAGGGTGCAGCTGCTACACAGGGCCCACCGGTGAGCCGCTGCCGCGTCTCGCAACCGACGATAGCCCATGAGCCCACTCCGCTGGTATCTCCCGTAGCCTACAGGCTTTCTTCTGGTGGCCGGCAATTTTGCCCCTAGGCCAAGTCAACAGGCAGGCTGGCTGCAAGAAACTGTTGGAGATGAGAGGGGATCGAAGCGACCTGGCTGCCCCCGTCAAACTCGTAGGCTCGCAGTTCCAACAGCAGAAACAAATTCGTTATCAGCAGCGCGATCAGCGCAATGATCAAGAGGACGGTATAGATCGTCATTTGAGGCTTCTTGATGATGACGCTGGGCGCGCTAACCGATTCTAAGTTTGGTTGCGACATTGTCGTTCTCCTGGATCTGTCCCTGTTGAAATCGACGCAGAACGCGGCCAACGGCCCGATCCGGCTCGGTCTTCATGATTTCAGCACGCCCGAGATAGCGATCGCCACGGAAAACCTCGACGGTGTGGCCCTTCTTCAAGCCATCGTCTGCGCCAATTGTGATTTCAATGAGTTGCGTACCTGCATTGCGGTGCATGGCACTTACGACGCCCCGAAGGATCGGTACGATCTGTCCCGAAGGCGTGTTGGGGTCAACGCCTTTCGATCTAAGCAAGCTTGTCTTGGTGCCCAGGTCTTGCGCCAATTGGGCGTTTTGCTCCAATAGCAAGGTCAGCCTGCCCTGTGCCTCGTGCAGGTCACCGGTTGCTTCGAGCGCGGTCGCGAAGGCTTCGTCGCGCGATTGTTGGTTGATACGAATTTCCGTGGTGAGCCTTTCGACCTCCGTCGCTAGTTTTTCGTTGTTCTCTTGGGTCAACGCCAAAGCGGTCGTATTGGCTCGCTCTTTTTTTCTGAGCGATTCAAGATCTAGTTGGATGGTGGAATTTTGATCCAACAATTGCTGCCGCTCAGTTTTTAATTTGATGTTTTCCTCGAGGGTGGCTTTCTTGTCGGCGTCCAACTGCCTTTTGGCCCGATCGTGTTTGCTGATATTCTGTTTGACCTCGTCTCGCGCGGAGTCACGCTCGGTTGTCAAATTTGCGGCGATCGCCTTCCAGTTTTTGTGGGTGCTGTAGACGGTGACCGACAGAAACATCATCATCAGCGAAGCAATCAAGATGACGACGGTAATGATCTTGGCGAGTAAATTCATCTAATCAAACCTCGATCCGGAGGAGACAGGTGCTACAGACGCAGTATAATCAGCCTGCGAAACCAGTGTCAAACTTACGGCTGGCATTCGGCCCGAGGTGGTCCAATCCAGGTTGGTCCTGCAAGTTATGCGGCCTGGAATAGTCGAAGGGGGTCGCTGCGATGCGGAGAAATGCCTCAGTTCAAGCTGCAGGGACAGGGGATCCCAGGGCCGTACTCCCTAGCCCCCACGTGTGAGGTGCAGGGGGACAAGAGGCGGGCAGTAGCCCGCGCGCGTGGCGCCGCAGAGGCATTGTGCGTCAGTCAAGGAGAATGGGCCCAAGTCAGTTTCGCGAGTTCACTTCCAGTCGGGGCGTCGGAGGATTTCATGGGCGATAATTAATTGTCGCATGTCCTCTGGACTACGGAGCATGGCGGCAATCTCGCCAGCGACGTCTTGTGTCGGTTTCGTGTCGTCTGTGACCATTTCTGCGTGCTCCAGACGGCCGAGCTGGCGATCGAATTTCGATTGCAAAAACTTTTCCACGGGCTTATCGACTTGGCTTAATTGGCCGCCCAATTGTTCGGCGTTCTCAGTAACGTGGCGCGAACTCAAATGCTTGGTAACATGTTCTGCAACGCCATCGGCGCGCGGTTCGAGCTGAGGTTGGAGTTCTTCTTGCTGCAGTTGGGGAAGTCGTCGCGGCTGCTGTGGCAGTGTTTGTCTGTTGTCAACGGTCTGGCGCCCAGGTTGTAGTTTTGGGGTTGGGGTTGGTTGTTCGCGCTGGGGGGGCTTTCCCTTAGCGCGGCGGACAAAGTCTTCGATCTCGGATCGCAGCGATTCAGCCTGGTCGGCTGGAGCGCGTCCCTCAGGTTTTGGTGGTTCGACTGTTAAAACAGGATCATCCGGGTTGCCAACAGGTGCAACTGGCGGCCGATTGCGACGAGGCTTGTCCTTCGCATTGTCCTTCGCACTGAGCACGTGTCCAACAATGTAGAAAATGAACACGATGACAGCGAAGACGATCTGCCCCACGTCTGCGGCAAAGACCACGGAAAGTCCTGAGAAGGTTGCCATAGGTCCGGTTCCTCGAAAGGGCAGCGCGCGCTGCTATTCACGGCCGCCGACATTGGCAATGGAATCCCGCATGTCTGTGTCGGCCTGGACGTTCTTCATTTTGTAATAGTCGAGGATTCCCAGTTTGCCCGAGCGAAAGGCCTCGGCCATCGCCCGCGGGACTTCGGCTTCGGCTTCGACAAGCAAGCCGCGATTCTCCTCCATCTTGGCAAAGCTCTCTTGTTCTTCAGAAACTGCCATGGCTCGCCGGCCTTCCGCCTGTGCCCGAGCCACGCGCGTGTCGGCCTCCGCTTGGTCTGCTTGGAGTCGCGCTCCAATGTTGTCGCCCACGTCGATGTCGGCAATATCAATCGATACAATTTCAAAGGCCGTCTGCGAATCCAGTTTGCGGGCCAATACGGCTGTGGATATAGTGTCCGGATTTTCCAGCACGTGAGCGTGCGTTTTCGATGATCCAATCGCGCTCACAATGCCTTCGCCAACTCTCGCGATGACCGTCTCCTCGGTGGCACCACCGACTAGTTGTTTAAGGTTGGCGCGAACTGTGACGCGTGCACGCACCTTCAGTTGAATTCCGTCTTTCGCCACCGCATCAAGGGTTGGCCGTTTGGACTCGCGCGACGGGCAATCGATCACGCGAGGATAAACGCTTGTTTGTACGGCTTCCAATACGTTGCGTCCAGCTAAATCGATAGCTGTCGCCTGTTTGAAGGAGAGGTCGATGATCTTGGCTTTGCGGGCGGCAATCATCGAGCGAATAATCAGCGGAACATTACCCCCGGCGAGATAATGGGCCTCTAGTGCCTTGGTTGTCAGGCCTTCGTCTTCATCAATCCCGGCCTTCACCGCCATGATCTTACTGCGGACGATTACCGTTGGATTCACTTTGCGGAAAGTCATGCGCAGCAAATCAAAAATGCCGATCCTTGCGCCGGTGGAAACCGATTGAATCCACAGTCGAGCGTAGCGCCACATTACGGCAATGAATACGATGCCGACGACGATGACTGCGAAACCAAGAATAAGCAGCAATTGGGCGCTCATTGCCCCAATCGGATTTGTCAGGAGTTGGCTGCCAACGACACCAGGGAGCATAGACATCGCATCACTTTCGAAAGGAGGAGTGACCACAAGGTGTTTTCTAGCGTGGATACAACCCAAAATCAAGCGAGCGGGTCGTCGAAGGAGTCCAGGCCAAGCTCTTCAATAGGCTTGGCAAACAATTCACGAGGATCCTCGACTACTTGGGCTGCTTCACCGGGGTCGGCTGGCCGGACAACCATCCGATTGGCCCGCACCTCGACCACCACCACGGCTTGCCCCAGTTCGATGGCCTCTCCCTGGCTGATCGCATCTATATACTTGCCATCGATGAACACCGAGCCAGCTGGCAGCATCTTCGATTTGGCCACACCGACGCGGCCCACCAAACTTCGTCTCGGATCTGGCGGAGTCAACTCGGCCGAGGTGTGCAGCTCGCCCAAAAAAGCCTTTCCCATGGGGGTCAGTGGCCAGGTCTTAAAGGCAATTGCAACCGCCGATGGAACGGCAACAAGCGCGAACAGCAGAAAACTCAATCCGGTTGTCATGCCGCCCTTTAGGAAGGCGATAACTAGGCTGGCAAGGATGGTCAGCGCGGAAAATAAGCTGAGCACGCCGCCCGAGGGAATAAATACCTCCATCACCACCAGGCCACAGCCGATGAGCATGAGAATGATGGCCCAGGAAACCGGTTCCAAACCGCTCATGTTTTTTACTCCGCGACTGAAAATTGACGATTTACGCAGGTCCGACCGCGCGCACGACCACGCGGTTGGCGTGGGCATCGACCACAACGATGGGAGTACCTCGAGCGAGTGGCTCGCCTTCGGCGATCACGTTAATCAGCTCATGGTCGATTTCCGCTTTTCCGGCTGGCCGTAGTGCGACTGTTACCATGCCACGTTGGCCGATTAAGTTTGAATAATCGACCAGCGCTTCGCGCTCCCTGAGCACTGCCTGCTCTTCCGAAGTCGGAGACTCCAGGACGAAATTGCGAAAAATGGGAGCTTGCGGCAAGTAGCGTCGCGAAATCAGAACCAGCGACATGACCCCAAAAGCGGCAACCGCGATCGTGCCCACGGACCGTGTAAGTTCCGCAATCTCTGCTTCGCTCTGGGGAAAAACAAAAGTCACGCTTGCCAAGACCAAGGCCGCAATAACCATCGCGGTGCCGCCAAGGCCAAAAATACCAAAGCCTGGCAGGACAAAAATCTCTAGCAAAATAAAGCAGATTCCTCCCAGTAGTAGTATGGTTTCCAGCCAACCAGCCGTCCCGTTGAGGTACATGCTCCAAAAGAAGAGCATCAGGCCCAATGTACATACAAACGCACCCACGCCAATCCCTGGCGCCCTGAGCTCGAAGTAGATTCCCCAAAGACTGATCGCGATTAGCAGGCCGGCCACGCCTGGCGAAGCCAGCGCCTCAATGAATTCCAAGGCCCAGTTAGGTTTGAGAGTGCGTGGATCATTATCGAACCCGTAGGCCTGTTTTAGGTCGTCAATGCTTTCGACCGTTTGCCAAGCAAGGTCAAGCTGCTGGGCCCGCGCCCCTTCCAGACTCAGAGTGGCCTCATTCTCCTGAACTGGGGCCGTTTGTTGCCACTGCTGGGCATCCTCTCGACCGGCAGCTTCTGCAACGCTCATCACGCTTTTTTCTCCGGTCGTCTTATTGCGGTATTGAAATAATACAACGCTGGGATCAATCATCGCAGTGAGCAGGGACCAGTTCTTTTCAGCTTGGGGGGCCAGCGAATCGCGAATAGACGTACGAGCGGCCTGCAGCGAGGCAGGAAATCCAGCTTCGTGGGGCGGTGCGTCTGCGCTTCTTGCCTGAAGCCGCGCCCCAGAGTGCATGACGAGCTGATGGCAACTCAGGGCAACTAGCGCTGCACCTCCCGTCGCTTCGGCAGGTACGTAAGCCACTGTTCGCACTGTGTTGGCATCGAGGTGCGCCAAAAACGTTGCCAGACGCACGCTCGCTGCCAGGTCGCCTCCACTGCTATCGATCCTCACACCAATCCAATTGGCTTGCCCGCCTTCCAATTCTCTGCCTACTATCGTTTCGACTTGACTGGCGAGACGCGGGGTCAACGCACCCGCCACATCGACCATGACGGGTTGCCAGTGGGCAGCCAATACGTCGTGTTCGCGAAGTGCTGCCGGTGGCAGGCCTAATACCCGGGCTAAACCCTCTCTATTGGAGGCAAGGTATTTGACGAATCCAAACTGCCTGCCTTCCCGACCATCGAACTGGGCCAGCGTACCGCGTGGGACCAGAACTTTTTCGCTAGCAATAACGTGATTCGCGGCAAAACTCTCAAGATCTCTGCCGAGAACGAATTCATCGCCTTCCGCAGTTTCTATCTGTAGCACTTCGGCATGGGCGTCGACCATGCCGACCGCCAGCGCGACTGGGATGGTCCGCCTTGTTTCAGCGATTCCTCGATAGGCTGTGACTTCCATACCCAAAATAGCCTTGGGAGCGTTGTCATTTTCAGCGGCTTGGCCCAAGAGGGCATCTGGCGACATGGCGATTTCTTCGCAGGCAAACGCTAGGAGCGATCCATGGCCCCGGATCGAACGGGGTACAAATGCAACCGTTTTTACGCCTGCCATTTGTCGGCTGCACAAGAATTTTGCCAAGGACAAGACCCGTTCAAATTGACTTCCAGCGCGCTCTGCCTGGTTGCCGGATGGCGAATCCAGTTGTAGTACGAGCAATGGGCGGCGGGCTGCGCCTCTTCGCCTGGCCTGGGCCAGCAGCGCATCGCAAGTGCGGGCCAGTGTTTTCTGCAGCGCCTGATCGGCGGTGCCGGTGATGGGCAATCGGACTCGCACCAGGGCCGTGTTTTCCTCCGAGTGCGGAGCATCCTCAGCCACGATTTCTCCGCGCGTAGCCAGCACCGCGACCAGCACGGCCATCAGTCCCGTCCATGTCGAGGCCACCAGCCCGGTGCGTCTCAGCGCAGCAACCGCCATGATTGTTCCTGTTTTAGAAAAAAAGGCACACCCCACTCCGGAATTATACGGCCTTGGCGTGCCGTAGAAAAGCTATGCCCGAGATCAGGTGTTTGGTCTCCAATCTTCAATCAGCGCATCGAGGACCCCATTCCCACGGACCAGCGCGTGCGTCCCTGTTCATAGGCATGCCGCCAGTCAAGGGGACGCTCGGCCGCATCCTGCGACAGGTCATTTGGAAAATGCCATCCAGGCAGGGTCTAGGAGAGTGATGCTTCGGTGAGCGCGGCCCATTCAACCTGTTTTTCAGCGCTAAGCACAAGGCGGTCGCGTGCAGGCAACCGGCGGAGAAGTCGGTTTTCCAGTGCAATTTCATTACTTACTTGACGCCGGCTCGCCAAGCATGCGACGAAGTTCATTGGCAAGAATTCCGCCACGCGCATTCATGTGGACGACCGTGCCGTCACGATCAACAAGAATGGCCCTCGGAATGCCGTTAATTCCATAATGGACGGCCAACGGGTGCTGCCAGCCGCGCTGCCCCTTATCTTCGCTAAACAGGGTTGCCCAAGGAATTTCCATTTGCGCGATGTACTCTTCGGCTTCTTTTGCGGTTTTGTCGAGGCTGATGCCCAGTACGTCGAAGCCTTTTTCATGATAGGCGTTGTACAATCGCAATAAATTGGGTACCTCCACGCGACAGGGTCCGCACCAGGTCGCCCAAAAGTCAACTAGTACGACTTTGCCTCGATAGGCAGACCAATTTAGTTGGGTACCATCGAGGAGCATGCCTTGCATCTCGATTTTATTTCCCGGCAAGTTCATACGCCGGGCGATTCCTTCCAATCGCCCGGCGGCGGTGACCAATCTTGGATTGCCACTCTTGCGGAAAACCGGCAAGAGCTCGGCCAGCATGTCTTTGGACAAATGCTCTCCCCCTACCGCACTCAAGAAATCGATCACCGCCATCAGCATTTGCAGATTTTCGACTTCCTGTAGGTAGGCGGTAATGTGATTGCGCCATGCCTTTCGCTCCTTGGCGTTCATGGTATCCCATCGCTTGAAGCCTGATTCGACAAGATACTTCATGCCAACCGCGCGCACGTCCGGGTGCTCGTCCTGGGTCGCTTTTTTAATGGCCTGGGCGAATAACTTGTCGGCGCGCGGTTCACCAAGATCGTCCATGACCTCGAGCGCCTGCAGCTTGATTGCCACTGTCTGCATTAAGTCCTGATTCTCGAGCTTCTCTTTGAGAACTTTCTCCGCGATAGCCAGGACCGAGCGGGCAACTTTTCGCTGGTAGTCCTGCATCTCGTCCTGATGCATGCCGCTGGTTTCGCGGCTGTCTATTTCGCGGACGAAGTTAAAAACGTCCTGGAACGACTTGGCTTCTTCAGGAAGGGGAAAGATGTCGGCGACCGGTGATTTCGTGGTATTCGCAGCTAGGCCCTCTGCTGCCTGCACTTGCGCTGCAAGGTTCACCAACACAATTGCCGATATCACCGAAAGCCAAATTCTGTTGGAAAAATTGCGGAACGTACTTTGAACTGTTGGTTGCGTCATGTACCTGAGCCACCTAGCTGAGAAAACGGTTGAATAATTGGATACTATCACTCGCCATGGAAATAATTGTATTGTTGCCACTCTGTGGGGCGGGCGGCGCGACGCATTGCGGTAAACAGTTTTGTGTCGAGTCCCGTGGAAGGCAGGCAAAGCTATGCGGTCGAAAGCCAGAGGAAGGAATTGGGCGGAGAACGCCAGGCTACATCTCATTATGGGGAATGACGGGCCAGCTGCAAGTAAAGATGGCGAACCAGCGGGCTCTAAGCGTCTTGCCAGACGGAAGTATGACTGGCCATTTTCTGGGTGCCTATATTGGACACAAGTCCTCTGTGCCGCAAGGCTAATGGCTCACCGGTTGGCCGGCCCTCGCCTTGCCGGCTACAACCCGGGGTGCCCAGAGGCCTCAGAGAAGGGGCTGGCCGAATCGATCAGTTCAACTGGTGGAATTCGGCAATGATCGTCCAGGCTTCGTCCGGCGTTTCGGCAAAGTGGATTAAGTCAAGATGCTCATCGGCGATGACGCCCTCGTCCGCAATCGCTTGAAAGTTGATCAAGCGGCGCCAATATTCTTCGCCGTAAAGAATAATGGGAATCTCTTGCATGCGGCCCGTTTGCCGCAAGGTCAACGTGTTGAACAATTCGTCCAGCGTCCCAAATCCGCCCGGGAAGACCACTAGCGCCCGGGCACGCAAAACGAAGTGAAACTTGCGCAAGGCGAAATAGCTGAACTGGAAACAAAGTTCGGGAGTAATATATGCGTTGGGTTCTTGTTCGTGAGGAAGCTCAATGTTGAACCCGATGCTCTTGCAGCCCGCATCGAAAGCACCGCGATTCGCAGCTTCCATGATTCCGGGGCCACCGCCCGTAGCGATGACAAAATCACAATGGTTATTGATCTGGCAGGTGGTTGATACCAACCGACCAAATTCCCTTGCATCGTCATAAAAATGCGATTTTTCCAAAACGCTTTCTGCTCGCTTGACCGCTCGAATCGCACGGGGTTCGTTCGGAGTCTTGGCTAAGATGCGCTTCGCACCTGCGAGTCGAGCTTCGGCCTGCTCGTGTGGAAGAACCTGCGTACCACCAAATACCACGACTGTCGAATTGATGTGATTTTCATGGAGTAGGGTCTCGACTTTTTGCAGTTCCAATTGCATCCGTACAGGACGTTGCTCATGGCGACCTAGAAAATCGATGTCCTGCTCCGCTAGGCGATAGCTATGCGATTCGAGAATCTCTCGACGGTTTTGTGCTGCGTTGTGTTGCAATTCCATGGGGATTCATTTCATTATGAGTTGCGGATAAAGGTTCAAGTCAATTTGCAGGTTTCTCTAAGTCCGGGAACCTGAGTGTCCCGCTGCCGCATCCACTTGAGTTGTTTGGCGAATGCAGCGGTGCCATCTTGCCTTTGTAAAGAGGTATCGCCGGTTTGTGCTTGGGATGCCTTTTTTTATTGGCATGCTTTGTGTTGTATTCTTGAATCTTGACGGAGTCGAGCAGGATCAGTTCATCCAGTTTGGACGTAGCAGGTGTGCAATAGACTTTGCGGTTGAAACATGCCACAGTCAGTCAGGACGCGCGCGTGGCCCGCCTCCAATAAGTATTTCGAGGTGGTTGCCGTCTGTGTCGTGCCGTGAAAAGCAATCTTTTTCAAAGGGAGTCTCCGTAGCCAAACCACCCGCGATCTTAACGAGTTTTTCGCTTCTGCCATACCTTGAATGATCCGCCGCGCCGGGCAGTGGATTACACAATGCCTTGCAGCGGACCTCCTCGAACGGCCAGGGCGTCGACCCGCCGAGTAATTTCCGGGTCCTCTTCCAGCACAGGGGCATGATGGGGTTTAGTGCGAGCATCAATCACCAGCGCTCCACGGCACCCCCAATGTTTTTCCTCCGTGAACGCTTGGACCCCATAAATGTCACTGGCAGGGTTGGTCCGCGTAAACATTGCCCAAATAAAATTGCGCAAAGATTCGACGACGAAATGGCTGTCATCGACGACTACAACCCAACGAAAGGCATTGATCGGGCTGGACGCATCCACGTTGTCGCAGAACCGTTCCATGGCCGCAGTCACTTCCTTTTGCATCTTGCTGCGGGCTCTGGTTGCAACTTCAGAATTAAACGTCGGGGCCGGGCAACGCGGCCCCTGGACAGCAAGTACACCCGGCATGACAACCCGCGGAGAACTGAATCCATCCGGCAACCGCAACTCGCTGGGCAGCTCGGTTGCCAGGGAAAAACGAGCTGGACCTGTCGCCGCAATCACTGCCTTCGATCCAGAGTTGAGTCCTGCACCTGAATAGTCGAGAGTGTCGATGGTGGTTTGGGTGTGGAAGTGCAAGTCGCGCGACCAATCGGCTCGCGCAAGTAAGTGCGCAAAAAAAGCTGAGACATCTTGGACGTTGAGATTTGGAGCATCGCTTTGCGCCACAATCAATAGAAACTTTGCCAGCGACAATTGGCCCTGTCCCAGGATCGCGTGGGCTTGCGTCAGCAGTTCCTGGGGACGGCGGGGATCGACGAAAGGCATGTAGCGCTCGCTGCCGATTGCTAATAAAAGCGGATGAACGCCGGCGGCATCGACCGCATGTACCGCATGGACCCCGGGTAAAACCTCCGGAATCAGCGGCCCGGTCAGCTCGTGGATCAATTGGCCAAGGAGCGTGTCTTCCTGTGGTGGCCGACCCACCACTGTAAACGGCCAGATGGCTCCCTTTCGACAAAAAACGCTTTGGACGCGTAGCACCGGAAACAGATGCGCGAGACTGTAATATCCTAAATGATCACCAAACGGACCTTCGGGAAGAAGCCTTTCAGGATCAACCACTCCGGTAATGCAAAAGTCAGTGTCGGCGTGAATGGGTAAACCGTCAGGTTGTCGGATCATACGCACGCGGCGCCTGCCTAGCGCGCCGGCAAAGGTGAGTTCAGACATGCCTTCAGGTAAAGGCATCACCGCAGCTACCGTCATCGATGGAGGACCTCCGACGAAAATATTAATGCGAAACGGCTTGCTGGACCGAATGGCTGCTGCATGATGTACACCGATCGAACGATGTATTTGGTAGTGCAATCCGACCTCGTGGTCGGCTTTGTACGAGTCGCCCGACAGCTGAATGCGGTACATGCCAAGGTTCGAACGGCGCATGCCCGGGTGATCGACGTTCTCGGTATAGACCTGCGGCAACGTGATGAATGCACCGCCGTCTTCAGGCCAACTTTGAAGCTGAGGTAACTCACCAATCGTCGAACGATTTGCAAGTACGGGACCGTTTTTCACTTGAGCAGGCAGCATCGTCAGCGCGCTGAGTGGCGTTCCCAAATAGCGCCAAGGCCGTTTGAAGAACTCTTTCGGCTGCGATCGCAGCTCGATGAGCTGCTGCACCGCCCCCAAGCCGTCGCGGAACATAAAACGAACCCGGTCCATCGTACCGAAGAGGTTGCTAACCATCGGAAATTCGCAGCCACGGATATTAGTGAATAAAACTGCTGGCCCCCCGGCCGCAAATACCCGCCGGTGGATGGCGGCCACTTCCAGAAAAGGATCGACGGGTTGCGAGATGCGCACGAGGTGGCCGTTGCGCTCCAAATCCTCAACACAGTGTTGCAAGCTGCGGTAGCCCATGGGATAGTTGCAATTCTGCGGAAAGCGCCTTTGTGGGCAGCGAAAGGCGTCGCCCGCGTTTCTGTAGGAGTGTTTTTTTTGAGGGGGGCGCTAAAGGTCTCTAAATTTCTTCATTTATTCTGCCTAGTTAACCAGAAACTGGCGGTGTTCTCTTTTACATATATAATAGAGGGATGAAAAGATCGTGCAGCCAAATTAATTCGCCAACGGTTATGCTTTCTATGCTAGGGTTAGATAGCTGGCAGTTGAGCGGCGCTGGGGTATTTTGGGGCGGGGTTTCGAGACACTGCTTCGAGGCACTGCTTCGAGGCAGAGCTTGGATCGCATTTTGCTCAACTCGTATCGCTATAGCAACTCCTGGAGCTTTAGGTATATGAATCAGGACCAGAAAGATGATCGTATCGCCGAAATTTCTATCACCGGCGATCTGACAGAACACGAGTCAGATCTCACTGACCGCTTGCTCGAGATCGAACCCGGCGGCGAGTGTACGTTTTACTTTGATTCTCCAGGCGGGAGCCCCTATTGCGCGATGTCGTTGATGACGCTCATCCGTCTACGCGGGTTGCGTGCGACGGGGATCGTGACCGGTGAATGTTCGTCCGCGGCCCTGTGGCCCTTTGCCGCTTGCGAACGACGCTTTGTCACCGCCTATAGCGTTTTATTGTTTCACCCGATGAAGTGGCAAAGTGAAGAGAATGTCGCCCTGGCCGAAGCCGCTGAATGGGCGCGCCACTTCGGCCAATTGGAAAAGGACATGGATTCGCTGCTTGCCGATTTGTTTGGCGTGTCGCGAGAGGCAATGGACGAGTGGATCAACCCGGGTCGTTATATTTCCGGCCCCACGTTGGCTGCAGCCGGACTGGCAGAATTGATTTCTGCGGCAGATCTGGTCAGCTCTGCAGGCATCCTGATGCAGCAACTTATTGAGCCTCAGAATGGTGCGCCTCACGAAATGGCGAAACCAAAGTTGCGGAAAACGTCTTAGGTCGCGAGAGGCGATCTTAAGGGCCAGGATCCGGCAGCCCGGAGTCTGGCGTCCTGGGATCTGGTATTTTGCGATTTGGCATTATTGGGGTTTTGGCGGTCTGAGGCTTTGCCCATGGGATGTGGGGACGCGCCGACGTCCCCCCCCGCATTTGCCGGCACTGCTAGGCCGTCAGAGGCGGCGCTGCGGCCGTCAGCGCCAAGAAACACTCTTCCGCCAAGTGTAAATCATCAGCACGCGGCAAGAAGGCACCGCGAATGCGCATCACGCGAATTACTCCTTTTTCCAGAAACGATCCACCCAATCTCCGCTGCATCACGTACTGGCCGGAGTCGGCGCGCTGAACCTTCCAACGGTCTCGATCGTCAGGGTGGGTCATTTCAGCATAGCTCCAATCCGCCCTTTCTGGGCGGAGTATCAGGCATCCCACATCGAGTCCTGTTGCAGTCGTTTGCTCGGCTAGGTGCCAACGGTCATCTTGCTGGCCGCGCGCTTCGTCAGGCCGCAGTAACCACAATTGCTCACTTGCCAGTTGCGTCTCTAAGACAATCTCCGGAAAGCTTTCGAGAAGGTCGGTTTGGACCGAGACAATCGTATCCACGACCACCGAACCATTGGCCTGGGGGGTGGCTCGCCAATAGATTTGACAAGAGGTTGGCTGTTGCGGGTCAACGGAATAGGACGCGACTAGGTCGTCGCCGCGAGTAAATGCCGTTGGGCGAGACCTCCCAGTAGCAAGTGGTGCCGAGTGGGTCGTTACGCCTAAAATGCGGCCGCCCACTGCACCGCCATTCCACGCCAGCTCACCAAGACCCTGTCCGGGATCGCCCACTCGAAGCGTAGCCGAAAGGGCGCCGGTCTTCAGGACGGCAACGTCGTCAGCGAGGCGCCACGGTGCCGGAAGCCGTGTTGGCAACCGTGCTGAATGGCATTCTGCCTTCCGATTTCCAGAACGATCCATATCACAATTTCCAAGCCGCGACCCAAAGTATTAAATAAACTGAAAAGAATACCGAATCAAAAACCCCAATAAACTAAAATAAGCCCCAATAAAAAAACCCCGCCGAACACCAAGGTGTTGCGACGGGGCCGGAACAGAGAAGAGGCCAAACAGTTTGCAGTGGGGTATAAAAGATATTAGGCAATTGCCATTCGCAAATATGCGACAGTAATGCTTGCAAACCCTCCAACCACTACTCCTAGCTCACTAAAGTGATCTTAATCATTTGGATGGCTGTGTCTAGCTTTTGGTGCTATGTCTTTCCTAGAAAAACATGATTTTGGTGTACGGAGGTATGTCATAATCGCCGTTAATTGTTGGCAAAATTAGCCTTACGTCTCCCGACCCGAAAAAAATTAGAGCCCAAGAAAGAAAAAATGCCTGCATTAGAGGACTTACTGGCCGTTTGTAGCTTGGCTGCTGAGGCGGGAGCGGCAGAATTGATGGCATGGCGGGGACGCTTCGAGTCGCGGCAAAAGTCGCCTCGCGATCTGGTTACCGACGCCGACCTCGCCTCCCAACAGGCGATTCATCGTGTTATTCGCAGTAGATATCCCGAGCATGGTTTTCTGGGTGAGGAAAGCCCTGACCCTGAACAACTTTGTAAGCCTTATTGCTGGGTCGTCGATCCGCTCGACGGGACGACCAATTATGTCCACGATTTCCCATGTTTTGCAGTTTCTGTGGCTGTCGCCTGCGACGGTCAGTTGATGGCTGCGACGATCCTGGATCCTCTACGAGGCGAGGTATTTTCTGCTGCGAAAGGGCAGGGCGCCCACCTCAATGGTAGCAGGATTGCAGTCAGCAGGGTCGCATCGCTCGGCGAAGCACTGGTGGCAATTAGCTTGCCTCCCGAGCTCGAGAGTGACTCGCCAGATTTTCTGACCTTTCTACGGGTGGCCCCTCACTGTCAGGCGGTTCGGCGGACTGGTTCGGCGGCGCTGAATTTGGCCTACGTCGCCTGCGGACGGTTGGACGCCCACTGGGCTCATTTTATCCATCCTTGGGACTCCGCAGCCGGGATCTTGCTCGTCCGCGAAGCAGGGGGAATCGCCACGGCCAGTCAGGGAGGCGAGTACCAGCTTGCTGCAGGAAATTACTTTGTGGCGTCTCAAGCGGCTCTTTACCAGGCCCTGCAAGGCCTGGTCATGATTTAAAGTCGCTTTAGTACCGCTTTCGCCGGAATGCAATGGTGAGTTTTCGCCCGCGTCTCTTCCCACTCTCCAACCCAGGGATGCACGTCTTAAGGACGCGAATCGCCAAAGCGATCCGGTTACTGGCCCAGGCGCGGGTGCGGGGCAGCGCACGAACTTGGCGCACACAATCGCTTTGGCTGCGGGATTTTTCTGGTGGTTGTTGCTTCGGCTCAGTGCCGCAGGATCGCTGCCGCTTTTCTGCTAGCGCAAAGAGTCGTTGAAGAAATTGTCGGGGATGGTCCTCTCCACGATCCGCCCCACTTCGTCTTGCGTGCGTCGCTGGCCAACGGTGTGCCAGGCGGCCACGTCCGCAAGCTCCGGCATGATTTTCACCAATTGACCCACCAACATATTAGCAAGTCGCTTAACTCCGCCCACGGGGGCAGATTCATGAATTGCCTTGGCCGTTTTCATGATCCGCAACATGCTGGCGCGGCTGGATACCGGCACGGAGAGCGGCCCTTCAGAATCAACTAGCAGGTCCGCCAGGGGCACGTCCAACGCGGCCTGCCATTTCAGTAGATCGGAGATCTTTAAATCTGCATGAGGATTTTCATGCTCGCGGGCCTCTTGGATGGACAGGTTTAGCCTGCGAGCTATGGATCGCAAAGAGACCCCCTGTTGCTGGCGGACTTCACCGAGCCGGTGCATCTGCCGAGGCTTGTCGTTCATCGCGGCATTGTGCCGGGGGATACCTACGCCATTGGTTTCACAATTGTATTCGACCGTACTCATCCCTATAGCCTCCTTTGTCTCGCCAGTATTCCGATTTACTGCGCGAAATGAGAGATAAGGAATAGACAGGGTGTTCCGTCAGCGCATGCTGCGATAGCGCACGCTGTGCCTAGATTTTTTCAGTTCCTAGAAAAGCTGGTATACGAAAAGATGTGTACGCAGCGAGCGGCCATCAGTGCCTTCACGCTACAGAATGATTAGCTAACTACCAAACTACCGCAACACATAATAAGCGGCAAGGCCTGCAAAGGCAAGTGCATTGTTGCCGGAGCAGTTTTTTGCGGGCATTACCTGCAACCTATTTCAAAACCATTCGTTGGCGGCAAGGTCCCCAAGAATCAATAGCCGCAAACGAGATTTTTAAAATGATTCTGTCGACACCTGCGCTTCGAATGGCCCCGTGCCCCCACTACAACTTGCGATCTTCCTGCCAGGAAACCATTGCTGCGCAGAGGTCAATAAGTTGACACTGGGAGTTCTGGTGAAACTATGGCGCTGAATGCCGGTGCCAGGCTTGCGCTAGCGCGGCGGGGAATCAGGGGCTTCTCGAGACGAATCCAGGAAAAGCTTGTGATGCCGCGATGCGTCTTTTCCGGACCTTCTTGCAGCGCATGCAGCGAGGCAAAACGGCGTGAACCCACTGCATCGATCGATTGCTCGCCGGGAGCGCTCGCCGTACAGTGCGCATCGGTCACTTGGGTACGGGATTCTAGCAGGAGTTTCAGGTCAGCCGCATCGATGGACGACAGGCCGTCGTGGACGACTACGATTTCCGGCCAGAAGTTGTTTCGCACCAGAGCCAGCGCTGCTGCCAGCCCCCGTCGTGTGGGTTGGCGTAATACCTTGAGTTGGGGATAAACACGGGCTAACTCACAGGCCGTTTCGTAGGTTTCGTCCACTGAACCGTCGTCGACGACAATTACCGCCAGCGGGGAATCGATCTCATGTGCCAGCTCGAAGATATCCAGCACCGCACAGCGCAGCAGACGTACTCGATTGTACATCGGCAAGACCACGGTTAATGGCTGATCCACGGCAACTCCTCTTCAGGCAGTAGGAGCGGCCCTTTGGCCGGCGTGGTTCGACACAGCGAGGCAGGGTTGACGACCAAGACTAGCTCCAGGCAATTTGGGCCAAGACCCCCGTTGGTCTGAGCCTACGCGATTGGATCGGCATAATCGGGTATCTTCCAATAGCGAAACAGTGATTGGCGCCAGTTCGACCAAAATTGCGCTTCGCACGGGTCGTACGGCTTGAGGGGTCTTGGGCAAGGTGGCCAACGGGTTCTACGCGAAGTATGCTGGGAGGCGGTCCCCACGCGCAGGTCATTCCCTTGGAAAACATTCCGAAATTTGCCAACGACAATCAATTGCTCCCGACGGTGGCCCAAGACGCCCAAACCGGCGAGGTGCTGATGCTGGCTTACATGAACCGGGCGGCTTGGGAAGAAACCCTGGCCACGGGTGAGGCGGTTTACTTCAGTCGCAGCCGGGGCCGACTTTGGAAAAAGGGCGAGTCGAGTGGGCACGTGCAGAAAATTCGCGAGATATATATCGACTGCGATGCGGACACGATTCTGCTAAAGGTCGAACAAGTTGGTGGCGCGGCCTGTCACCAGGGCTACGCGAGTTGCTTTTATCGTAAGCGCACTGCAGATGGATGGAAGATTATGAGCAAGCCGGTTTTTGATCCCCAGCAAGTCTACATTTCCAAAGGCGCGCCAGGATCTGTTTGATAAAGGATCAGACCGATAGATAGGTGCGAAGTGAGATGCGACCCGTTTAAATTGGGATTTCTTCTCTCGTTACGGGATCATCGCACTTTGCTGCTTCCGGCTTGGACGTGGCAGCCGTTTCGAATTACAGGCCTGCCAACATCTGCCGCGAAATCAATTCCAACGCATTTTTTTCGGAGGGCTTCGTCTGCGCGGAGTCTGCTTCCGCAACGCCGGAGCTTTCTGGCATGATTTCTTTAGCAGGGATCGATGTGTCCAGTGAGGCGTGCGGCTCGACGTCTGGAGATGGGAGACGGAGAGCGACTCTCCAAACGGCTCTTGCTCAGGCAGACTGGGTGGGCATACCTAAGGCGATATTTATCGCAGAGATCGGGGCGATGCACCGATACATTGCGCTACTTCGGGATCGTTGGTGGACGGACTTGCTTTGGGGCCGCTGCGAAAGCACACGGGGCCTTTGGCCCATCAGCGCCATCTCCCGCAGCTGGTAGCCACCAGGCGCGTCCCTGCAGATTGGGATATCACGTCACCTAACGCAAGAGGCGTTCCACGACGGCGGCGGTCGCCGGTGGCGACGATGCCGTTCCGCCCGGTACGGCACGCGGACGCTTGAGTTCTCGCACGAACTCGGGCGAAGCGTTGTTGAGGGTGATCACTTCGCTTTTGCCAGCAGGATCGTGCGGACGAATGATACATATTACTTCCGAGTTGGCACCGCGGCGCTGAATCTCTTCCCAAGCCGCCTGTTCAACCGGACGCAGACTGGGTGGACCCGTCTGGATCATGACGCCACTTTCACTGGTCGGAATCTGGGCCGGCTCCTGGCCTCGCACGGAAAAACCGGGACTCGGTGTTGCTGCAACTTGTGGCCCTTGTTGTAGCTGTGCGGGACGCGTTGGTGTTTTGACGGCGGGACCCAGGTAGATTGCAGACAAGCCCAGGCTATCGAACTTCGCGTGTACTGAACGGAGCGATGCGTAGAGCCCTTCATCGTCTTGATGGTCGGCGGCAAAACATACGCCTACTAGTTCGCCCGATTCGTTGAATAGTCCTCCTCCGCTGCGACCGTCGACCGGTGCCCCGGCTACCTCAATATTGCCGGGGCCCTGGTAACGGTTGTTGGCGGTGACCTGCGATTGGCGGGCGCTTGGTGCTGCGCCCCTGTCACAGCCAATTGACGTCACCCGGCTGCCGGGTGGGAGCGAACCGCTGCGGGTGGCAATTTTGACTGGCTGCACTTGCACGTTGGGGCGGATGCTCACTAGGCCCAAATCGCGTTCTAAATCCACCTCAATGAGCTTTCCGGAAAACGAGGCGCCGGGTTGCACGCCCTGCGGGGTTTGATGGAATAGAGTCACTGTGATCTGGCCCTGTCCGCCCGATTCGCGAAACAGGTGGCCGCAGGTCAGCACCAATGCTTCACCTTGGCGGGCGTCGACCAGCGTGCCGGTGCCAGCGGACTTGCCTTTGGGGTCGTCCACCGTGATTTTGACAGAGGCTTCAATCAGTGCGCGTTGTTCGGTGGATGCGCTCTTTAGCAGCGCCGGCGGCGCTCCAGGTCGATCCGGAACAGGGCCGGCTGCGGCGTCTCCCGAACCTGCAGCAACGGCCGGGCCTTCAATCTGCACGACGGGTCCCACTAGAGGTTGAGCAGGCTCTCGAGTCTGTGAACCCGCACGATTCTCGTGGGTGACCGTGTGTAAGGGACTCGAAGTAGGGTGGGCACTCGAGCGGGCCAGCATTTGTTCTAGCCGCGCAAAACTTGCAGGTCCGACCACGCGATCGGTTTCCCTGCCATCTACCAAGACCACAAAGGTGGGAACCTTGACGATGCCAAACTGGTTTGCAATTTGAGGCTTGCGCTGGATGTCGATGTCGCGTACTTCATAACCAGCGGAGACCAGCCCGCGTACCACCGGTCGCATTTGTTGGCAAGGCCTGCAGGTGGCCGAATTGAAATCAAGAAGAACAGTTTCTGCCCCTGCCGGATAGATACCCAGTGCTAGAAGACTTGATGCAAGTGCAAGTACGTGCTTAGAACGCTTCCAGACCATCGGTTCCCTCCATGGATACCAGGTCGCTTGATCAATGGCGCACCCAATGTGTGTCCCACCCGGTAAAGATCCTTCTTTGCCGGTTTGGGCCTAGTCCACCATTATCGCAACAACAGTTTCTCTTGCTCCTGTCGCTAGCGGCAGGAGCAAGCCAATAATTTGCTCGAGTTTCGTAATTCTTACAATACCAACTTCGGGGATGCCGGCGTGCCGACTTGGGCACACCAGCTCCGCTTGGTGATGCGGAACATGCTGGCAATGCAGAGAGTGTCAACATTGTCCAGGACAATGCCTACAGATGCATCTTGCATGCCAATCATGGGTTCCCGGCCCAGCGGATGTGCGGCTACAATGGGCCGATCGTCGGCGCCGCCTGCACTGCTATCGTTTTGCTATTAAGCGTACCGCCTCGATACTTAACCCGTTCCCACCAGCAAGTTGCCATCCATGTCCCAGCGCCGCTTACTTGTTACGTCCGCCTTACCCTACGTGAACGCCGACATCCACCTCGGCTACATGGTTGAGGCAATTCAGACCGATATCTGGGTTCGGTTCCAGCGATTGCGAGGCGCTTTGTGCGTTTACGTGTGTGCGGACGACACCCATGGTACGGCGACCATGATTCGCGCGCGGCGCGAAGGGCGGACGGAAGAAGAGCTAATCGCCGAAGTCCATGTCGCCCATGAGGCCGACCTGCGAGATTTTGATATTTCACTGGATAATTTTGGTAGCACACACAGCGCCGAATGCCGGTCGCTTTGCGGCGAAATCTGGAGTCGAATACGCGAGGTGGGACTCGTCAAGAGCGATCGCGTCCGCCAACTCTATGATGCAGAGGAAGGTATTTTTTTGGCCGACCGTTTCGTTCGTGGTACTTGCCCAAAATGTGGGGCTCAGGACCAGCCGGGCGACAACTGCAGCAAATGTGGCTGCACTTACTCTCCCGCTGAACTCGTCGACCCGCGCAGTACGCTCAGCGGCACCGTGCCCGAGCCTCGCGACGCGGATCACCTGTTCATTGAGCTAGAGCAGTTCCACGAATTTTTGGAAAACTGGACGCAGGGCTCAGGCGCCTTGCAGGACGAGACTGCTAACTACTTGCGAGGCCACTTTCTCGGCCCCCCCGACCAGCCCGAGCCGCTGCGCGACTGGGATGTCAGCCGCCCGGCGCCTTATTTCGGATTTGAGATTCCCGACGCTCCCGGCAACTACTGGTATGTCTGGTTCGACGCGCCCATTGGCTACATGGCGTCCACCCAGCAATGGTGCGACAAACATGGCGAGAACTTTGATGATTGGTGGCGCTCAGATGATTGCGAGATTCACCACTTCATCGGCAAAGACATAACGTACTTCCACACACTGTTTTGGCCAGGCATGTTATCCGCGGCTGGGTTCACGCTACCGGCCAAGGTTCACGTGCATGGCTTTCTCACGATCGATGGTGAGAAGATGTCGAAGAGCAAGGGAACCTATGTCAAAGCAAGGGCCTACTTGAATCACCTGAACCCGGCGTACTTGCGGTATTATTACGCGTCGAAGTTATCGAACCGCATTGACGATTTCGACCTCTCGCTCAATGAATTCGTCACGAAGGTCAATACGGACCTGGTGGGAAAATTTGTTAATCTCGCCAGCCGATCGGCGAAGTTTGTCGCGGAAATCGGCTTGTCGGCCGTATATCCGGAGGACGGCGGCTTATTCGCTGCCGCAGCCGCCACCGGCGACGAAATCGCTGAGGCTTATGAATCGTGCGACACCGGCCGGGCGATGCGCCTAATCATGGCGCTGGCTGATCGCGCCAATCCATTTGTTGAGGAAAACAAACCATGGGAGTTGCGTAAGGATTCGGAGCGGCTTTCTGAGCTGCAGGATGTTTGCACTATCGCTCTCAACCTCTTTCGTCAATTGGCCATTTATCTCGCACCTGTGCTGCCTCGCGTGGCGGAACAGACTGGTGAGCTGTTGAATAGCCCGATCACGCATTGGGACCAAGCAAAGGTGCCTCTGACAGGCACGCCGGTCGCAAAGTTCCGTCATATGCTCAAACGGGTCGAAGAAAAGGATGTACGCACTATGATTGAAGAAAGTCGTGAAGACACCGGTGACCAGGGACGCGGCGAAGGCGATGACTGTCGTGGGGAAACGGGAGACGCGGACCCTTGGAACGATAGCGGGGATGCGCTGGCGGCTGAGCCACTTGCCCCGGAGTGTAATTTTGACGAGTTCTTGAAAGTAGATCTTCGCGTAGCGCGCGTGGTTGCGGCGGAACACGTGTCTGGCGCGCGAAAGCTGCTAAAGTTGCGATTGAGCCTGGGTGGTGGGCAGTACCGCCAGGTCTTCGCCGGGATTAAGGCCGCTTACGAGCCCGACGAACTCGTGGGCCGACTCGTCGTGTGCGTAGCCAACCTGACCCCGCGGCAAATGAAATTTGGCCTTAGCGAAGGCATGGTCGTTGCCAGCGGTCCTGGCGGGAGCGAAGTTTTCGTATTGTCGCCCGACGAAGGGGCTGTGCCGGGACAGCGGGTGCATTGAGAGGCGTGGAGTCGAGATGCCAATCAAGGAATACCTATTGAGAGTTGCAGTGATGCTTGAATTATAGCCAGAGCTTGAGGCGGTCGTTTAGCATGTCGGGGATTGCCTTCTGAACCAAGGCCGCGATGGTATTGGGGTGGTAACGCGTGCTGGAATGGCCGGCAATGATCAACTCGTTTTGGAACTTGTCGCGCCGCTCGACGTAGTCGTCCAGGTGCATGTGGCCGTATTTGTGGATTTTTTCCCTGCGGTGCTGCGGAGAAACAAAGGTCATTTCACAAATCAGCACCTTAGCCCGGTACATGTCGGGGCAGTTATCGAGGCCGGCTGGCGCCGTATCGCCAGCGTAAGCCAAAAGCGGACTCCGCTGTTCAGTGGTGACTTCGGTCCCGGCAAGTCGCAAGTCTCGGACCTGGTCACCGGAGAGGCCGTGATACTCGGCCTTTAGCTTGCGACGACGGTCCCATACCACAAAGCCCAAGGCGGGCACGCTATGCTTCATGGCACTTACCGTCACCACCAGTTCGCGGGATAGTTCCAATTCATCGCCCGCGTTGAGCGGCTTGAGTTGGCATGGCATGCGGCCTCGGTCAAGACGAGTAAACTGGCGCATGATTTCACGGGCCGGATCAATCGCATGGGCGGGCATATAAATGGTCGGTGGCTCCATTTTCATCATCCGCCGACGAGCAACGTAGACGGGTAGAGCCACAATATGGTCCAAATGGGCGTGGGAAATGAACCACGTTTCGGTGCCCATGAACGACCAGGGCTGAGCGCCTAAATCGAAGCCGATTTTTAGTTCTGGCACGCGCCAGTAGGTTTGCACTGCAGCACGAGAATAGCCTTCGATCGTAAGGCCATCGTGCTGAATAGACTTCAAGGGGGCGTTATCGACCATGGATTGCAGCAAGTCAGTATTGGGGGCAGCGGGGCAAGCGCCAAGCTGTTCATCGTAGATGAGCAAGGGGAGTTGGAAAAGGACGAGCCAATGGAATGTTGCATGATCTTATGAGTCGGTGTCCAAAGGTCGCAGTCCAAGACATTATCATTTTTTGCGGCGCCATTCGCGGCCAGCAGCCTGTCGCTTTAGGCCTGAATGGTCGCGCAGACTAGCAGACTAGGTGTCGTGCTGCCGGCTCAGTCTGATGTCCAAATTCCGGCATTCACCAGTTGTTTGGTGGCAGTGGCGGCCCAGCCGCGATTGGCTGCTGGGCTAGCGGGGCTGGGATGGAGAATTCGGGCGACTTGGATTGTCGATGCACCTACGACTCGCTCCAAGCATGCGTGGGCATAAGCGCCTATGCCGACGACCCATTCGGGCTTGAGGGCCCGGAAAAGTGCCCGCAGATGCTCGTCGCAGACTGCATTTAGTGCATCCCGTTCGCCGGCTGGTAGTTTGTCGGGCGTACGGTTTCGACCACTCGCTTCCATGAAGACCAGCGGGCAATAGTTGGCGACGAAGTGCTCTTGGAAAAAACAGTCCGGAGTGCCAAACCGGGCGCGGAACAAACTCCAAAGCCGTTCGCCCGAAACTTCTCTCCGCGTGCAGGCAAAGCCCGTGATGGGACGCTTGGGATGCTCGAGGGCGGGGTGGCCGATCTGCTGGTCAATACCAAGCCAATCGCGAACTAATTCAATTTGCCCAAATGGCACGCCCGTCTGAGCCATTCCCCACGGCCCCGGGTTCATGCCCATCAGAAGCACGCGGACGCCCGAGGGGTTGATTCGCTGCAGATACTGTTGGTGGGCCCCCCACGCATAGTCGAGTGGGTTGTATACGTGTGTTGTCGGATGGCCGAATCGAAGGTGGTCGACTGCCCGAGAGAGTTTGCGGGCAGCCGCGACCGCTTCACGTGCACTATCCGCCATCGTCAGCGCGCTTCCTTAGTTGGGAATGTTCATGCCAGTCGATTGGTTCGCCAATATCCAAAGTTCGCCAAAAATTTCTGCCTGTTCGACATGCACGTGATGATGACGAATGAGTTCTAATATGGCGAGAAAGAGGCCTACCATCTGCGACTTGGTCATGTCCTTGCTAAACAAACTAGTAAATGCCAAACGCGGTTCACCGTCCAGCCGGGTGCGGATGACATCCATGTACACATCGATAGGCGTATCGTCGTAGCGGATGGCAGATGGCTGCACGGCCTCGTTGTTCCGTATGACCTGCGCGAACGCACTGACCAGGTCCCACATCTCAACCTCTTGAATGGGTTGCTCGGAGGCATCAACCGTGCGGGGAGGCAGATCATTGGCACGACGGGCGAATCGTTGCTCCCAGGCACGACGACGATCCTCAAGCATGCTGGCAGCATCCTTGTATCGCTTATAATCTAGCAGTCGCTGTACCATATCTCGACGCGGGTCTTCGATCTCTTCTTCGCCTTCTTCATCTGGCCGAGGCAATATGAGCTTCGACTTGATTTCCATCAGCCGCGTTGCAACTTCCAGAAAGTCGCCAACCGCGTTGACATCGACTTGCTCGAGGACGGCAATCATTTCAAGGTACTGCTCCGTCACTAGGGCAATCGGAATATCAAGGATGTCGAGCTCGTGTTTGCGCACTAGGTACCACAGCAAGTCCATCGGACCGGAGAACATATCGAGTTGGACGCGAAATCGCATTGTTCGGAAACGCAAATAGGGGCGAGCGCGAGCCGGAGGGACTGGAAAGGGGTACAGCGGAAAGCGGAGGGGATTATGCGCCCCTCGGCCTGCGGTCGCTAGTCCGCTCTTGTTTTCGCTCGCTAGCAGCTCTAAACTCGGCGGAATAAGCAGCCGCGGGGAGAGGGGGCGAGGCGACGTGGATGAAAATCGTATTTGGGCGCCCTGGCGGCTGGGTTATATTGCCGGGAAGGAGGTAGATGCGGAATCGCCTCCCGAACCCAGCCGTTGGCTGGAAGGGGCAGATCGCGAGTGCTTCATGTGCCGCGCGGCGGCCATCTATGCCGATACACCGGCGTCCCGGCGACGAAATCTGGTTGTGGATGCGGGTCAGCATTCACTGGTCCTGCTAAATCGCTACCCGTATAGCAACGGCCATCTGTTGGTGGCCCCACAGCGACATGTGGGCGATTTGGGCGATCTGACCGGCGACGAACACCTCGAAATCATGCACTCCCTGGCCACATTTACGCTTGCCCTTGGCAAGCAGCTTTTGGCTGAAGGGTTTAATGTGGGGCTCAATCTAGGGCTAGCCGGTGGCGCGGGAGTACCGGGCCATTTGCATTGGCATCTGGTACCACGCTGGCGAGGCGATCACAACTTTATGCCCACGCTCGCCGGGACCCGGGTTATTCCTCAGTCGCTCGAATCTTTGTGGGAAGCGCTGGTTGATGAAAGTGCCTGATACGCAACTCGAATCCAGCGCACTGGCCCCCTATGCAATGCACAGCAGCAACTCGACTGGACGTCAACATCCGGAAGATGCGCACCCGTACCGTGGACCCTTTCAGCGGGACCGCGATCGCGTGGTGCACAGCAGCGCCTATCGTCGCCTGGCGCACAAGACTCAGGTTTTTACTGGCGACATGGGTGACTATCATCGCTCGCGTCTGACCCACACGCTGGAGGTTGCTTCCATCGCGCGCACAGTTGGTCGTGCGCTTTGCCTCAACGAAGACTTGATCGAAGCTATGGCGCTGATGCACGACATCGGTCATCCTCCATTTGGCCATGCGGGCGAAGACGTACTAAACGACTGCACGCAGTCCTGTGGTGGATTCAACCACAATGCCCACGCGCTTCGCATCGTCACGCTGCTGGAGAGCCGTTACCCAGGTTTTCCCGGACTAAACCTGACCAATGAGGTGCTCTCAGGACAAGCGACACGGTCTAACAAGTCGGCCCCCAGTTCGGAGCAGCCTCTCCTGGAAGTGCAAGTTGTCGATGCGGCCGATAGCATTGCTTACGATACGCATGATGCTGACGATGCGCTTGAGCTGGGTCTACTCGATGTGAAGGAACTCCTAGGCGTATCGCTGTGGTACGATGCTGCTAAACGAGTACAAGACCGTTACACCTCGCTTAGCACCGAGCAGCTGCGTCGCGCCGCAATTCACCAGCTGATCGAAACGCTAGTAAGCGACCTGATCGATACGACCCGCCTGCGCCTGACTGACGCCCAGGTCGACAGTCCCGCCGATGTTGCTGCCCATGCAGATTTCCTTGTTGCTCCGTCTGCTGAATTTCGCGAAAAAAAAACGGAGCTTGAAGAATTTCTTTTCGAGCGAGTATACCGCCACCCGACTGTGTTGGCGGAGCGCTCGGTTGCCGGCGCAGCCCTCCGTGAGATGTTCGAGCGTTTCTCTGCCACACCCCAGCTTTTGCCTGGCACGGCGACCAGCCAGATGGCGGAAAAGGATGTGGCGCGATCGGTATGCGACTTTTTGGCCGGCATGACCGACCGGCATGCACTCGAAGAATACCGAAACGGCGTGAATTATTAATTACGTTGCTTTTCGGACTAGAGCTGTTGGTGCTAGGCGAGGGTAGTGTCATCCGAGCGGCAGCCAAGCTGGAAACGGATGCGGCATGCATTTCGATGGGTGCCCGATGGCCCTTTTTGGGATGACTTCGCGCATTGCAGCTGCTAGAATGACTTTTCTAGGCGGAAAGTTTTCATGCGCAGGCAGCTTGCCAAGCTGCTTGTGCTTTAGCCGTCATTCTTTTATCCAAAACGATCGTTATGGCTCTAGTGATCCTTCGCTGCGTCTTTGTCCTGGTCGCGGCAGGCATTGGCTTTCAGGTTATTAGTTCGGAAGAACTTTCCCGCGATGCCGCCTACATCCCTTGGGTGGTGGTCGGCGGACTGCTGCTGCTGTCTGGCGGAGTGATTGCCATCGACTGCGTGGCGGGTCGCAAGCGTCTCGACACGATCACGTCAGTCTATTTTGGCTTATTGATCGGCATGCTGCTTACCTACGTATTGCAGATCGCCCTCAGTCCTGTGCTCCCGGAGGCCAGCTCGATTGAGGCGGAGTGGATTCCGACGGTGCTTGGCATGGTACTTTGCTACGCATGCATCAGCGTTCTCATGCAAACCAAGGATGATTTTCGCTTTATCATTCCCTATGTCGAGTTTGCCAAGGAGATCAAGGGACTCAAGCCCTATGTGCTTGATACAAGTGTCGTGATCGACGGACGGCTGGCTGATGTTGTGGAAACGCGGGTGGTCGATAACCAGTTAGTGATGCCACAGTTTGTTATTTCCGAGCTGCAGGCCATTGCTGATTCCAGTGACCGCTTACGGCGCAGCCGGGGACGGCGTGGACTCGATATTCTCAATCGTTTGCGCAGCGACCCCAAAGTGGAGCTGGTTGTGTACAACCGGGAACTGCCCCAGTTTTCCGGTCAAGCGGTGGATTTGAAGCTAGTCCTTTTGGCGAAGCATCTCGACGGCAAGATTGTTACCAACGATTATAATCTCAACAAAGTTGCCCAGTTGCACGAGGTCGACGTCATTAACCTCAATGACTTGTCAAATGCACTGAAGCCCATTTTTCTGCCTGGCGAAAAGCTGGAAGTACGGGTCATCAAACCGGGCGAAGAGCAGGGCCAGGGCGTCGGCTACCTGGAGGATGGCACGATGGTAGTGATCGAGGGTGGCTGCGAGTACGTGAATATGAATATCTTTGTCAACGTGACCAGTGTGCTGCAAACGAGTGCCGGCAGGATGGTCTTTGGCAACTACGAGCGGACTGCTTAATTGGCTTGACGGCTTGCCGTGGGATGGTGCGTTGTGGAACGGCACGCTGGTTATTTGAAAAAATCCTGTCTGGCCGATCGGCGAGTAAGGTCCCAACGTCGACCCACTGTGGCAGGTAGCATTTGGCCGTGGATAGTGTACGGTACACAGTGTGCCGTAGACGGTGAACGGTGCCAAGTTTATCGGGGCACCCCGGCCATTTCATAGAAAGCTTCCATGCCCGTAACCTGTTACCAATCTGTTGCCGCTATTTTTCTGTTGTGTCTGACCCAGGGCTGTGTTGACGCGACAGGCCCGGCCTCGAATTCCTCAGCAGCGGCCTCCAGTGCGACCGATTCGCGCCAGCAGCAGATCGCCAAATCTTCTGCCGCAGGTTCCCGTTTGGACATTGCGTCGCCGGCCCCTGCCTTTCGAGTGGCCACGTGGGTTAAGGGTGAGCCGGTTGCTGCATATCAGCCGGGCAAGATTTACGTTATCGAGTTCTGGGCCACGTGGTGCAAGCCGTGCCGGCGGGGCATGCCTCACCTTAGCGAGCTGCAAGAAACTTATGGCGAAAAGGTAACTTTCATTGGTATTACCGATGAAAGGCCGGAGATCGTACAGGCATTTCTGCGGAAACCTGCCGACACAGGAATTGCCGCAGTGGGGCAGACGTGGAATGAGGTCGTGCGCTATCGCCTAGCAGTCGACGCGGACGGCGCGTCGGACTCCGCATTTATGCAAGCTGCTGGCGCAAGGGGCCTTCCCACCGTATTTGTAATCGGCGTTGACGGCATCGTCGAGTGGATCGGCCATCCCAATGCGCTGGACGAGCCGCTGGAGGCGATCGCTGCCGGTACCTGGAACCGCGACGCCGTACTTGCGCACCGGCGGGAAGCAGCCCAGCGCGACGCTCGTTCAAAACTACTCACCGAAGCCCTCTCAACGGCCGTGCATGGCGAGCAGTGGGACAACGCTTTTTCTCACCTCGACGAATTGGAAGAGCTGCTGCCAAACTCGCCAGTGCTAAGAAACTACAGGCTTTCTATCCTTATCCAAATGGGGCGTACCGAGGACGCGAATCAATTGTTGAGCGAGTTGGCCGAGGAAGCCAACGAGAAGGCTCCCATGCTTGATGCTCTGGCCTGGCGGATTGCCACGGACGAGGTCGGTGACAAAGGGCTGCTCCGAACGGCCTTGGGGGTTGCAGAGCGGGCCTGTGAACTGACTGGCTATGCCAATGCGACTACGCTGAATACGTTGGCGCGGGTACACGCGGAACTGGGCGATTTGCAACAAGCCATTTCCTGGCAAACCCGCGCTGTTCAGGCCGGACCCGGCTCGGCAGAGATGGAAGAGGCCCTGCAAGATTACACGGCCCGATCCAAATCGGCTTCCCCAGCCGGTGATGGCCCCGACGGCGAATCGGCAGATGTGTCCTCGCCGAAAATTCTCTAGCACAAGAACCAGTTTTAAAACCTGGTTTGAATCGGCTTTCCAGATCTTGCCGTCAACCGATGGGTTTCAAATGGATTCTCATCGAATTCGTTAGCCTGTGCGGGCGCAGCACGTGGTTTCTCGACTGTGCCATTTGTGGTGTGTTCTGCGGATCAGCAGCGCACAGTCGAAGGTCAACGATCCGCCCAGAAGCATCGAACAGTTCTCAAAAGACGAAGAGCCCACGTGACAGATCGGCAGTGGACCTATCTTTCCAGTTGAAAGAGCGCAATCCCAAGCCGTTGAAGAGGATTTTGGACCTGCGCCGGGAATAGACAAGGAAACCGGCTTCACAACATGGAAACCGATTCGACCAAAGGAGAAATAGAATCAGCAGGAAGGTCCGCGGCGACACGGCCATCAACTTCCCGCTGGACCGCAATTCGGTGGGCCGCGTTTCAGAAGGAAGCACCAACGGGGGCGGCATGAATCGGGGCGCAGGTGTTTGAGCCGAATTAGGCAGATGTGGCTAATTCCAGAACCGTTGACCAGCATGGTGCACGCGCCCGCCCCTGCAGTAGCTGGAATGAATCGTTGTATCCTGGTATAGATGGTGTGTTGATTCTTGGCGGTCTCGCGTGATTAGGCACATGCGGGTGTCGGCCTTACCGCTCATTGACGACGACCAGGTACTTGGCCCGAATCATGATAGATCCGCAGTCTCTGTTTTCCCCACGACGAAAAATCACTGGCATCTCTGCCCTGCTGTTGCCATTTGATACCCAGGGCGGTGTGGACTGGGCAGGATTTGAGACGCACGTAGCGCGTACCGTGGAGGCTGGGCTCACGCCTGCGGTAAACATGGACACCGGTTACGCGCATTTGTTGGACGAACCTACTCGGGAAGAAGTCCTCAAACGAACCGCCGCGATTGCCGGTGCCGATGGTTACGTCGCCGGCGCCTTTGTGGCCGACACGCACAGATCGGTATTCGACCGCAAGGCCTACCAATCACAGATCGAGTTGATTCAGCGGCACCACGGAACGCCAATAATATTCCAATCCTTCGGATTAGTTGGGCAGCCCGATCAGCAGATAATCGAAAGTTACGCTTTTCTTGGATCGTTGTGCCAGAAATTCTTCGCATTCGAGTTGGCTGAGACCTTCGCCCCATTTGGAAAGATCTACTCGCTGGATGTAATCCGTGGTTTGCTTGACATACCGGAGTGCCATGGTGCCAAGCATGCGTCACTCCGACGCGATCTGGAGTGGGAGCGATTGGCACTGCGCAATCAGCATCGTCCCGACTTTAAGCTATTAACTGGTAACGACCTGGCCATCGACATGGTGGTGTACGGTAGCGACTATCTACTTGGTCTAAGTACCTTTGCCCCGGACCTGTTTGCGCTGCGCGACCGATATTGGTGGGAAGGCGATCGACGGTTCTTTGAACTCAATGACGTGCTGCAGTATTTGGGATTCTTTGCGTTTCGCGCACCTGTTCCAGCCTACAAGCATTCGGCTGCTATGTTCCTCAACCTCCGTGGTTGGATTCAGACTGACCGGACCCACCCCGATAGTCCCGCGCGTCCTGCAAGCGACCGACTGGTCCTCGGAAAGATTTACGAACAACTCCAGGAAATTGTGTCGCGGTGGAAGTGATTTCCCGCCGGCACTCTTTTCCTCTTTCGCGTTCAATCTGGGAGACCGTGCAGGTGCGGCGCAGCCTACGGGTCCAGTAACCAAGCGCTAGATCTGCGGACGCTGGTTAGACAGCTGGGGAGAATGCAGTTATGATTGAGAAGCAGGATGGCCGATCGCCTTCTGTTATGACTCGTCTTATCTTGATTAAAACCAGATCATTTGACTCGGCAAGCTACACAGCACGAACTTCTCGAGCCACATCGTTTAAGTGGTGCGATTCCCTTGTGGTCAAGCCAATGTCCACGCCCCGTGCAACAGTTGTTGAGCCTGCCTTTAGTGCTGTTGTTGAGTGGCCTGTCGCTGGTGTTTGCGGTACCCTGCCGGGCGGCCAAGGTGGATTTTTCTCGTCAGATCCAGCCCCTCTTTGCGCGACATTGCTACAAGTGCCACGGCCCCAACAACGCCGAGGGGGGCTTGCGCCTGAGTAATGGAAACGTTGCCAAGGCGGAGCTCGAATCGGGTGCGACTGCGGTTGTTGCCGGCGATCCGCATGCCAGCGCACTCCTGGCGCGCGTGGCCTCCGAGGATGAGTCGCTGCGGATGCCGCCTGAAGGCAAAGGTCTCTCGGCGGAAGAAGTCGCCCTTTTGGAGCGCTGGGTCGCGGAAGGCGCGCCCTGGGCCGACCATTGGTCCTTCCAGCCGATCGAGCGTCCAGTAGTACCAACAACGCGAAACCGCCGCTGGGGCAGTTCGCCAATCGATGCTTTTATCCTCCGGCAGCTTGCCCGTGGGGAGCTTGCGCCCGCTGCACCGGCCGACAAGCGTACCCTCATCCGCCGCGCCTATTACGATCTGGTCGGCCTGCCACCGACGTTTGCGCAAATCGAGGAGTTTATCAGCGACGATTCTCCGGGCGCACTGGAAAACGTGATCGATACGTTGTTGGCTTCCCGCCAATACGGTGAGAAATGGGCTAGGCATTGGCTCGACTTAGTACGCTATGCCGAAACCAATGGTTACGAGCGCGACGGAGCCAAGGATCTTATTTGGAAATACCGGGACTACGTGATCCGCGCACTCAATGATGACAAGCCGTTTGACCGTTTTGTCTTGGAGCAACTGGCCGGCGACGAGTTGGAAGATATGGATGCCGAGAGCATCACGGCAACTGGCTACTACCGGTTAGGGCTTTGGGACGACGAGCCGGCCGACCGAGAGCTGGCTCGCTATGATTACCTGGACGACATCCTGCGTACGACCGGCGAAGGCCTGCTTGGCATGACCATCGGATGTGCGCGCTGCCACGATCACAAGATCGATCCCATCCTTCAATCTGACTACTACTCCATGTTGTCGTTTTTTTCCGACATCTCGGCCCACGGAAAAGGCGTCACCAACCACGTGCCAGTTGTCGATCCTGATCAGTACCAGGAGTTTGAGCAGTCAGTTGCCGAAAAGAAGGCCCGCCAGGCAGAGCTTGAGGCAGAAATCCAGCAGATCGAGCATCAGTTGGTGGAGGCGGCTCGCGCTCTGAATCCTAAGTTCGAGCTGGAAATCGGCGGCGACCAATCCACGGTCGTCATTGCCGACTCGATTCGTACCGGGCAAATCTGGAAATACACCGAGTCTCCTCCCGGGGACCATTGGTTCCAGATCGCATTCGACGACGACCATTGGGCTGCGGCTCCCGGCGGTTTTGGCCGGCGAGGAACTCCTGGCCCCGTGTTGCGAACCGAGTGGCATTCGGCCGACATTTGGATGCGAAAAGACTTTCGCCTGGCGCGCGTGCCGGCGGGCAAAATGATCATCAAGATTTATCATGATGATGATGCAACGGTCTTTCTAAACGGCAAACAAATCCTCACCTTGGGCGGTCATAATGCGTCGTACGATGAGGTCGACGTGACTGAGCAAGCCAAGGACGTATGGCAGACGGGGCGCAACACGTTGGCAATCCATTGCCATCAGGCGGGCGGCGGGCAGTACATCGACGTCGGACTGATTATAATGCCTATGGATCCCATCGGTAGCTTGATGCATGGCCGAGGCAATGAATTAATCGGTCCGGCGACGGTCCAGGAGTGGACGCAGAAAAAAAACGAATTGGCGAAAAGCAAGTCGACGCACCTCGAATTCACACCGAACCACGTCATGGCGGTCGCCGAAGACGAGCGGCGCAAAACATGGATTCTTGGGCGCGGTCTGCCTGCCCTGAAGGGTGATTTGGTCGAACCAAGATTCCCGTTGGTGCTCAACCCTCCGCAGGCCAAGGTTCAGGCCCGTACCAATTCCTCGGGCAAACGCCTGGCGTTGGCGAAATGGATTACGAGCCGTGACAACCCGCTTACGGCCCGCGTGATCGCCAATCGCGTGTGGCAGCACCACTTTGGACGCGGTATCGTGCGCACCAGTAGCGATTTCGGCTACCAGGGCACGCCTCCTACGCACCCGGAACTGCTGGATTGGTTGGCCGCTGAACTCATTGACAGCGGTTGGAGTCTGAAGCAGTTTCACAAGACGATCATGCTCTCCAGCGCCTACCAGATGGGTTCTTCGTCCGATGAAAGGGCGATCCAGGTTGATCCCACGAACGACCTGTTTTGGCGGTTCAATATGCGGCGTTTAACTGCTGAGGAGATCCGCGATTCGATTCTTACCGTTACGGACACTCTCAACAGTAAGATGTACGGGCCTCCCATCTTCCCCAAGCTTTCCAGGGAGGTCTTAGCAACTGCTTCGATGCCCGGGCGAGCGTGGGGCAATTCGCCAATTGAGGAGGGTGCCCGCCGTACTATTTATGTTCACGTCAAGCGAAGCTTGCGCCCGCCGATGCTGGCAAATTTTGATGTTCCCGATACGGACAGTCCGTGTGCCGTTCGCCTGACGACCACCGTGCCAACGCAGGCGCTCGGCATGCTTAACAGCGAATTTTTGAACACTCAGGCAGAGCGATTGGCGGAACGCGTTGCTATCGAGTCAAGCAAGGATTTGGAGGACCAAGTCGCCGCCGCGATTCGCTTGCTGACTGGCCGAGTTCCGAGCGAGGAAGAAATCGAGGCGGACACGGATTTTTTCAACGAGCTGAAGCTCCATGAAAATCTCGACTCAGCCCGCGCGCTGTCGGTTTATTGTTTGATGCTTCTGAATACTAATGAATTCATTTACGTGGATTGAAATTTGATGTCTACTCAACCCAAGGCTAATTTCTGCGGACGTACGCGGCGCGAGTTTCTCTGGCAGACGGGTGGCGGATTCACCGCCCTGCCCCTTTTATCATTGCTGTCCCAGGATGGTTTTTTTGCCGACCCGGCGCTTGCCAGCGAGGCCAAGCCGCAGTATTTAAATCCGCTAGCGGCCCGGAAGTCGCATTTTCCAGCCCAGGCAAAACACGTTATTTTCCTGTTTATGTATGGTGGGCCCAGTCACATCGACACGTTCGATTACAAGCCCAACATGGTGGGTATGGATGGCAAGACAATTGCTGTTAAAACGTTCGGTCGGGGGGGGAAAAAGAATGAGGGCCGGATCGTAGAACCGCGCTGGAAATTTAAACAGTACGGTGAGTGTGGCAAGTGGGTGAGCGATCTTTTCCCGTACGTCGGGGGCTGCGTGGACGATATTGCCTTTCTCAACTCCATGACCGCCGATTCGCCCGTCCATGGTTCAGCCATGTTGATGATGAATTCGGGAAAAGTCTTGAGTGGCAGCCCAGCGCTCGGGTCGTGGGTTACCTATGGATTGGGCAGCGAGAATGAAAATCTACCCGGCTTCGTCGTCATGCTCGACGACACTGGTGGTCCTATCAGCGGCGCCAAGAACTGGTCGAGCGGGTATATGCCTGCTGCGCACCAGGGCGTCGTGATGCGATCGGGGGGGGTGCCGATTCTAGATCTGAATCCGCCTGCGGGGATGAGCCGATCGACGCAACGACGGCTTCTGGATCGCTTGCTCGAAAAAAATCAGAACCATCAAAGCCCGCGGACAGACAACTCTGATCTGGCGGCGCGCATCGCAAGCTATGAGCTGGCGTATAAAATGCAAGATCATGCCCCGGAAGCCGTCAATTTGGACGATGAGACGCCGGCCACGCATAAGCTCTACGGAATTGACGATAGTCGAACACAGGGTTTTGGACGCAAGTGCTTGATGGCAAGACGACTGGTTGAGCGGGGTGTTCGTTTTATCCAGCTTTATTCGGGCGGTGCTCACAATGATGACAACTGGGACGCGCACGGCGACCTAGTGCACAACCACAATAAGCACGCAGGCAGCACCGACAAACCGATTGCGGGGCTGCTCAAAGACCTCAAGCAGCGCGGCATGCTAAGCGATACGCTTGTCGTATGGGGCGGAGAATTTGGTCGGCAGCCGACGGCCGAGTATGACAAGGGAACAGGGCGCGATCACAATTCCTATGGATTTACCATGTGGATGGCGGGAGGTGGAATCCGCGGCGGTATGAGCGTCGGCACGACGGACGAATTGGGTTCTGCTGCCGTCGAGAAGCCGCTGCATGTCAAACATCTTCACGCCACAATTCTGCACCAGCTTGGCCTGGATCCCAACAATCTTACTTATTTCTACGGTGGTCTTGATAAAAAACTAGTGGGCGTGGAGCGCGTCGAACCAATTCATGACGTTATTGGGTAAAACCAGTCCCAAATCTTGGTAACACCTCCCCCCGCCACATGGCCTTCCCCGAGTGCCACCGCCAACTTACCGTCCCGCAATGACAACAAAGGGTCGGCCTATAGCCCTTTGTTGGAAAGCAGCAGTGCCAACGCCGCGCACAAAAAAAGCCCGCCGCTCACGAGCGAGACGCGGGTCGTCAGGATTACTCTGCATCAATAAGTTAGTTTGGTAAAGTCGACAAGGCACGGGCTCGCTGCTGGTATTGCTCTGCCAGGTTTGATTTACCCAATTTTTCCAGGGCCGCAGCCGCTTGACTAAATGCCGCCTGGTACTTGGTGTCGTTGAGCGTGGCATGGTGAAACGATTCAAAGGCCTTCTGATGCTCCTCGAGCCACAAGTAGGCGACCCCACGCTTGTAGAAATGCCTAGCCTTGGCTATTTCTTCAGACTCGTGGCGAATGGCTTCGTTAAAGTTGTCTACGCCCCTTTTGTATTCTTTCAGTTGCACGTAGGCCAAGCCTCGATTTACATAGACCAATGGGAAGGCCGGGTTTTTGGCCAGTGCCTCGCCAAAGCTCTTGACCGCTTGGCGATAGTCGCCTTCCTGGGCATAGGTGTAACCGATCCAAAGTGGTGGTAGTGGATCCTCAAAACTGATGTTGGCTGCCGCTTCAAAATCGCCCCGTGCCAGACTTCCCTGCTCTTGATAGTGCCAGCAAATTCCCCGCTTTTGATAGGCTTCGGCAAGATAGCCGCCCTCAGTACCCACCGGAGCTATTTGGATTGCTTCGTCCAGTGATTTGATGGCCTCGCTCAAACGGCCTTGCATTCGCAATGCTAGGCCTCGCCGATAGAGGGCCCGCCCTGATACGGGATATCGGTCGGGCTCTTCCGCCAGCACCGCGTCCGCATCGACGATGACCGCATCGTAGAGCTCATCCTTCTGCGCTTGAGGCGTATCAGCACGATTTGCCAGGGTCAGCGCGGCTCTCGAGCGGTCGAGATAGCCTTGGATGAAGGTTTCCGGATCGGTGTTCTCCTCAGGCTTGTAAGTAGAAATTGCATTAGAAAGGGCAGTTATTTCCGCCGCGTAGTCCTCTTGGCGGTTGTAGATCTTTGACAGACGAAAATGCGTCTCAAAATCCCCAGGAGCCACCTCAAGCGATCTTTTCATATCCAATACGGCTTCATCATAGTTCCCGAGTGCGCCATATGCCCAACCGCGGTTACGCAGCGCTCCTGCATTTGCCGGATTCTGCCCGATCGCAACATCCAAAAAACGTAGTGCTCGGGTTGGTTCTGGGACAGGGAAATAGTTGATCAGCATGTCACCGGCGTTTGCCGCAACCTCGGCATTATTGCGATCCGCGGAAAACGCAAGTTCAAAGTCTCTCATGGCTGCATCCCAATCCCCCATCTCGCGAGAGCAAATCCCTCGACCGTTCAAGGCCTGAGCCATCACCACTGGAGATAGATTGACGCTGCGATCTGTTACGTTGCGATAATTCAGGCCTGCTTCCTGGTAGTCTTTTAGCCCAAGCAGGGCATCTGCCAGCCCCAGGAAAGCCTCCGGATATGTGTCATCCATACCGGTGGCTCGACTGAAATGGGCAACGGCCTCGTCCCAATTCTCGGCAGCCAGTGCTGCAGTGCCGGCTTGGAAAGCGGCATCCACCTCGGGGAGGCGGTTCGATTGGGTTGGTTGGGCGCCGGCCGGAACGCTTAATAGGAGTGCAATGGCCAGCACTCCCAGAGCGTAGGAGAAAAAATTAAGATTTGGCATTGGATTCTATCCTCGTAGTCCAGCAGGGCAGCGGTATCGCAACTATTTAACGTACCACGCACCGCCCGACCAAAGCACGCGAATTGACTGTGGGTCTCGGGCTTTTTGCTCCCCGATGTGCCGAATACTCCCAGAGTGCCCATGACAACGAAAATAACGGTGCCTGGTAGCTCCTCAGGTGGGCCAGTCCCTCTGAATGCGGGCAAGACCCTTGGGAAACGGGACAAGGCTCCTAAAGATCTTTGCTTTGTTCATGAGCCCCCGCCTTAAGCGATTTTAAGTGCGCAAACATGTTTTTCACCGGCGGTGGCCCGGGTCACATCTTCGCGCGCTGATCAATAAGGCAATTGTCACAGAAAGTTATGACGGCCCATTGTAGACATCATGCTCCGCATGATGAAGACAGGCCGCGCAGTAGCCAGATCTTGTGCGCACTCCCAGCAGGTTCCCGCACAATAATCAATCAAGCACTGAGTATCATTCAGGCGGGCTTCTTAGATAGACAGCGCCGCTTCCTCATCCTTGCCAGCAGGAACCGCTGCACGACTGTATGACTTGGACGTGCGGTTGAATTCAGTGGCAAAGGCTTCGGCATCTTCGCTGGTGAATTCGCGTTGGATAGTGCGAACAAAATTACCGAATTCGTAGATGTGCACGACATGGTCGGTTGGAGGTGGAGGAGGGCCTGGATCCTCTTCGGGCTTTTTGGCAGCTTCCGTGTCCACAGTTTCCGAGTCGTCGCCATCAGAGTCGCTTTTGGTGCGACGCTTATTGCCACCCCGAGTTGTCCGTCGCTTGGGTTTTTCTTTCTTGCCTGACGATTCGTCTGTAGCGGCTTCTTGCCGACCGGATTCGTCTTCTCTTGTGTCCGCTTGGATGTCACCTTCGTCGTCATCCACGAAGTCGAATTCTTCACCAAACAGATCGTCCTCGTCGTCGTAAGCCATGAGAGATACCCGTAGAAGTAGATTGGAACCGGATCAAGTATCGGGTGCGGCCAATCTCGCGTCAACCAGCTACCTCTGCCAAGTTTGGCACGCGGCGGTGGCAAAGCCTCGCGAAGATTGATTCGCCTTGGGGTCAATCACAATCAGCGGGCTGCCAATCGGCTACGCGCGGCGGCTACCGCTGCCTCCAAAACCGCATCCTCGTCTTCGTGCGGCTCGTTGTCTGCAATCTCTGAGAAGACGGGCTTGGCTACTCGGTATGGCTCGACGACCACATGAGGATCGACTCCGCGATGGTTGATTGGTACGCCGTTGGGCGAAAAGAATTTGGCCGTCGTCAACCGAATGCCGGCACCCGCGAATCCAAGCGGAAAGATTCCTTGGACGGAGCCTTTGCCGTAGGAGGTGGTGCCGATGACCTGGCCTCGATTATTGTCCTTGATAGCTCCCGCAAAAATCTCACTGGCACTGGCACTGTCGCCATCAATCAGTACAACCAGCGGTACTCGCCAGGTGCCACCGTAGTGGGCTTGGTAGTTAAAGTCCTCCTGGGCCCGTCTGCCACGAGTGGAAACGATATTTCCCTTGGTCAAAAACTTATCGGCGACCTCAACTGACGAGGTTAATAATCCACCTGGATTGTGACGCAGATCGAGGATCAGCGAACGCATCCCTTGACGATGCAGGTCCCACAGGGCGGCTTCCAGATCGCGGGCAGTTGCTTTTTGGAAAGCAGGGATGCGAATGTAGGCAATGCCAAAGTCAGGATCACAAATTTTCACGCCTTCCAGGCTCGGAACCTCTACGTGCTCACGCCGAATATTAAGTACCCTCGGCTGCGAGCCATTTGTGTAGGCAGTAACACGCACCCAACTCCCCTCGGCGCCGGTAAGCATGGCGGCCGCCTCATCCGTAGACATTTCGGCGGTACTTTTGCCATCGACAGCAACAATACGATCATTGGCCTGGATACCCGATCGTTGGGCGGGGCTGTTTGGAATCACATGAACAATCAATAGCGCGCCTTCCTCCGCCTTGAGCTCGACTCCCAGGCCGACGAAATTTCCTTCAATTTGCGAATACACCTCGCGAAGCTGATCGGCTGTAAGGTAGGCCGAATAGTCGTCTAGTCCATCGGCAGCTGCGGCAACAAATTCCAATACTGAAGCGGTTGGATTCAGCCTGGCGCGAGCCTCCAATAATTGGGCTACTTCCGATACATACCCAACGAGATTGTGTGACGTGTCGAGGTTTTTCTGACTTAGTAGTTGATGCAATTCATCCCGCAATGCTGCGTGTCGATCGGCCGACAATTGAATGTTGTTTGTATTGAGGAAGTCCTGGTCAGCCAATGCGAGTTCTACCGCGCGAGTACCGCGCACTCCCAGAGTTCGCCAGGCCGGCGAATGGACGTGGTGAGTGTTAGTTTTTTGCAGGAGCTCGGAATAGAGCGCCAGAGATTCTTGGCGATTCAAGCTTGCAATCGAGCGCCGAAAACTTTGATCCCGATAGCGGCGATCCAAGCTGTAGTGCAACTTCGCGATATCATGCCGCAATCGCAGGGTTTCATTGTTGCGATATTCTCGTAGGGAATCCTCATAAACGCTGAGCGCTTCGCCCCAACGTTTGTTGGATTCCAATTGATCTAATCTTTCCAGCAGCGCGTTGACTTCAGGCTGTGGTAAGGTTTCCGAGCTTATCGTGACAGGCTGATCCACAGCCGCAGTTTGGGCTTTGGCTGGCCCGGCCACTGTCGCAAAGAGAACTGCAGAAAGCAGCCAGGATAGCGTTGGGTGTGCAAACCCAGTTTGCTGCGTGGGGACCCATTTTGTCATGTGATGCTCGTAATTATGTGGGGAGTGTGTCGCGTCGCCCGCACTGGGCCCTGGGAGGGGGCGATCAGTGCGACGGCGAGTCTTACGCACCGGGCCCCACGAAATGCAGACTCGGAGCGCACGGAAAGCAAAACGGGTCAGTATTTGCACCCAAGTGAATATAGGTCACGCAATTGGCCTGGTCAAAAAACTTCCAGGCGTGTTTGCGAGTACTTTCTACACAGGGTCCAGCGCGACCGTCACAGTCCATGCGGCAATCACCATCGCGCTTCCGATCAGAGGCCTCGCACTGGAATCGCCGCTGAGACGGGTTTTGCTGAATAGTCGACTGGTTCCGTTTATGAGGCGACCCCAGAATTGAATCCAAGGTGCCCGACACGACAAGGAAAAGCGTCCTGCAAGGACAATGCCGGTCATCATAGGATCCGGCTACCACTTATTGTTGTATTACGTATGACGAATGAAAAAGTTCGTCGCAAGTAGAGGTAGGCGGAACGGCTGGGGCCTATGTGGGCGCACAAGTTGAAACACAATCTCCGAAGTGCTATCGTGGGACTCCCCCGAGGAGATCGGGGGTGGGTCGGTCTGCTTTGCGATAGAATCAACGGCCAGAGACCAGTCCGCAGTTCCTAATCCTCCATCCGAATTCCTATCATGGCTTCTTCCCCCATCCAGCGCGCGCTAGTCAGCGTTAGTGACAAAACGGGCCTCGTTGAATTTGTCCAGACCCTGGTTGGCGCAGGCATTGAGATCTTCAGCACAGGCGGCACACGTCGCCACCTGGAAGATGCGGGACTTGCAGTGTGTGACGTTGCCGAGTACACCGGATTTCCCGAGATGATGGAGGGCAGGGTCAAGACCCTGCACCCCAAGGTTCACGGCGGGCTCCTCTGTCGGCACGACAATCCGGCCGATATGGCGTCGGTGGCCGAGCATTCCATTGCTCCCTTCGAGTTGGTCGTGGTGAACCTCTACCCGTTCGAAGATACGGTTGCCCGTGACGGCGTAACCGTGGCGGAAGCGATCGAGCAAATCGATATCGGCGGGCCCTCGATGGTCCGTTCCGCGGCCAAGAACCACGCCTTTGTTACGCTCGCAACCAGTCCGGACCAGTACGACCTGATCGCGACACATATTCAGCGCGACGGGTGTACCACTCCCGAACTGCGCCACGATTTGGCTGGCGCCGCCTTTGCCCGCACGGCTGCCTACGACACGGCTATTGCAGCCTACTTTGCCGGCCTCACGGCCGGCTCCAGCGCGCCCGAACGGGTATTGCTGCAACTGGAACGTCGCGTGGGGCTGCGCTACGGCGAAAACCCGCATCAATCGGCCACTCTCTACACTTCGCCTGCCGCTGGTCCGCACCGTCTGGTTAACGCCGAGCAACTTAACGGCAAGGAGTTGTCCTACAATAACCTGTTGGACCTTGATGCAGCCCTAGCGATTGCCCGTTCGTTGCCGACTCCCGGTGTGGCCGTGCTCAAACACAACAACCCTTGCGGGGCGGCGACCGCCGGCAGTCTGGGCGAAGCAATTGCCAATGCCTGGGAAGGCGATCCAACCAGCGCTTTTGGCTCGGTGATTGGAGTGAACGTGGCGGTTGATGGTCCCATGGCCGAATTTTTGGTGGGGCCAGGACGCTTTGTCGAGGCAATTATCGCTCCCGATTTTATGCCCGAGGCGCTTCAGATTCTTACCACCCGACCCAAATGGAAGGCGAGTGTGCGGCTGTTACGGGTCGGAAAAATTGAGGCGGGGCAGGCGCAGCCCCAATTTCGCCAAATCGATGGCGGCATGCTTTGTCAGGCTGCCGACGACCTGGACGACGACCCCTCGGTTTGGAAGGTCGTTACTGATGCCGTGCCCAGCAGCGCCCAGCAAAGCGATCTAGCCTTTGCTTGGTCGGTCTGTCGCCACGTCAAGTCAAACGCCATAGTCCTTGCCAGGCAGGGCCTATTGGTTGGCGTCGGGGCTGGGCAAATGAGCCGGGTCGATTCGGTAGAAATTGCCATTCGCAAAGCGGCCGACCGGGCCGAAGGTTCCGTGCTGGCCTCCGACGCGTTTTTCCCCTTCGACGATTCGATTCACCGGGCGGCCGGCGCGGGCATCGCGGCGGTGATCCAGCCCGGCGGATCCAAGCGCGACAACGAAGTGATCGCGGCCTGCAACGAACATGGCTTGCCTATGATTTTCACGGGCAGTCGGCATTTTCGGCATTAAGGTTTCGAGTTGTGGGTGCCGCTGCACGGCTTGAGTTCATCATGCAGCATTGGCCGACCCATCCAGGCCCGTTCCAAATGTCGCCGTTCCGGTCACGGCCGTATCCGCAACGTGACCTTCTTTGAACGTACTATTCGGGGCCTCGACCGCGTTGGCATCCACATGCGATGACGAGTTGGACAGGTCGCCGTCAAATTCATATTGCGACAAGATTGTTTGAGCCGCGGCTCCCGCGGCACCGATAGCGACCAGCTATGTCGAGAAAAATATAGTTCGAAATCGCATGATAGACTTGGTGCTTCCTCGCTTTATGAGATTGCCCCTACTCGTAGTCGGCCTCCTGGGAACCTCGCCTCAGTAGAGAGGTGGCAAGGGAGGGTTTAAACTAACCCGGAGCTACCTCACTTGCAAACAATATTGCAACTATCCCGCTGGGATGTCGGCGATCGGTTGCACACTCGACCAATTCTGACGGCCAACAAGCCGACTGGTCGAAAAATTGGCTTCGCAGAGAAGCTGGTCCGATTTTAGCCTGCGACTTGGCCCCAGATTTGGCCGTTGATTGCGGTTCCTTCCCATGCTGGATTTTTCGGCTGTTTTCGGCGATAATCCAGTAATGTCGGAGGCGGCCGGTCGGGTGTCGCACGGGCAGCCGGGCGAGCCAGGCTGGCCAATACACCCGGTGGCAATGGGGCGTTGCCGACGGCGGAACAGAACCCAAATTGAGGAGGCCTATCCCATGAATACTTCGTCTCGTCGCGGCTTCACGCTTGTGGAACTCCTAATCGTTATCGCTATTATCGGGCTATTGATGGCACTGTTATTGCCGGCGGTGAACGCCGCCCGCGAACGGGCACGGCAACTGACTTGCAATAACAACCAAAGCCAAATAGCCAAGGCGATGATTAGCTATGCCACCGAGGGCAAGGGAGTTTTTCCCGGTTGGGCTCAAGATCAAAAGCTGGGGCCCGCCGCTGCTCAAGCCCTTTTTGGATCGAACTTTGGATCGATCCCTGTGAGTTGGGCTGCCAAGTTGCTACCGCGTCTCGATCAAAAAGGGCTATGGGACCAGTTAATTAGTAGCAACGCATTTGATTATAGTAACCCGCCCAAACTAGATTTCTATCTCTGCCCAAGCGACGCGCGGACAAATCCCAAGGTGGCCGGTCTTACGTATGTGGTCAATGCAGGTGTCGAGGACTTGCCGGCACCGCCGTTGGACCTGTCAGGAGGTCCGCCTAGCGACCTTAGAGCCAATGGCCTGTGCCACGACCTGCGCAAGATTCGGAATGGACCCGCGGTGCGCTACGGTGCTGATATCAAGGACGGTGCCAACACGACCCTGCTGGTCTCCGAAAATATCCACAAGGATGAATTGGCCCATCAGTGTGGCGGGCAGAATAGCACCTGGTTGGGACCGCTCAAGATCGATGTCACGCTGCCGCTTACCGAGGCCGACATGCAGACAAATCCTGAGCAACGTTTTGGTATGGTGTGGGTCTATGACGGCAACTCGCTCACTCCACCGGCTGAGATTTGCGAACGATTTAATCGCGATGATCGAACAGGGAGTGACCGGAACGCAGACTACGGTGCCGAAAGTGCATCTCGCTATACACGTTTCATGCGTCCCGCTAGCGAGCACCCAGAAATATTCATTGTCGCATTCGCCGGCGGCAATACCAAATCGATCAACGAAAACATCGATTATCGCGTCTACCAGCAGTTGATGACGCCCAACGGGGCCAAGGCGGCTCCTAGTCAGTTTGCTCCCAACCAATACGCCCCTCTTGAATTCATGAACCCGCCGCTGGACGATTCCGAGTACTAAGGTCAACTCGGCCGGTTTGCCAGTGTTGCGGTACCCAAAGCAATTCAGCCCCAGGTTGTCCACCTGTTTTTTTGTGCGCTCGACTCGACCCTCAATCGGCTTATATAGAGATGCCCGCAAAAAATGCATCATGGCCATCTACAGCAGAATTCCTGCCGTGGCCATGGAAGCCAACGTGGGCAGCAGGTCCGCGGTTGCCCTCGTGGGTCGGCTCCATGGATGGAAGGTGCCAACGTTCGAACCTTTATGCCGAAATTGCTCCGCATGTGGAAAATTGGCAAGCTGGATCTCGAGAACATGATCTCTCAGCACATCAAGCTCTAGCAGGTCGACGACGCGTTTTAGGCCATGAAAGATGGCAAGGTGATCCGTTCAGTGATCGATTTCGCTTGATCAGTTCAGCTTTGATCGCAGCGGGTGCGGGAGGAGGGACGCCGCAAAGTGGGTTAGTCAGAGGGGCGATCAGGGAACTAGACGCCCCCTGGTTTTGAAGAGGACTTGGTTTTAACGTCAAGTCGCAAAATCACGGACTCGGTTCTTCTAAGCGTGACCGCGACGCATCTTTTTGGCTTAGCGTCTTTGGCCCTTCGTCATTTTCATTCCCATGACGGCCAGACCCAGTCCGAGCAAAATCGCGGTGGTGGGTTCCGGAATCGGTAGCGGAGGCGTAATGTCCTGGATATTCCCCTGGATACCGCTAGCCAGGATTCGGGTTGCATCCATGATCGCGCCATCCCCGATCTGAAAATACATATAGGGTGCGAGATAGGTTCCGTTGAAGGTGGTCGCGCCGATGATCGACGCCGGGCCACCGAATCCTCCACCCGTAAAATTGAAAAGAACGTTTTCAGGTCGAGCACCACCCGACATCACAATGGATGCACCAGAAGCCAGATTCATGCCCCCGTCGACATTGATGACGAACTCATCACTGGTACTCCCGCTAATAGTTAAGACATCAGCGGCACCCAGAAAAATAGCGCCCGTGACGTTGTATACGGAAAGGGCTGAACCGGTAGAACTCAAAACTGTCGAGCCACTGATGTTGCTCAACGCAGTTTGATTGGGCAAATCGGCCGCCTCCGCTGAGGCGTCTATCATGTCTTGATGAATAAGGCTCCATTCTCCCTCAGAAAGCACCGCTTGGGTCCCGCCCACAATCAAGTCGAGGCTGGCGTTGATGTGGCCACCACTCAGATCGTCATCCACCTGAACACTGGGGGCCACATTGACAACGTTACGCCCACCGGCCGAACCGAAGACGTGTGCTTCAGAGCCTAGGCTCAGATTGCCCGCGTAGTGACTCGTGGAAGTTGTTACACCAGCACCCAATATCGTGTAGTGGCCCGCTATGCCCAGATCAACCGGAACCGCGGAGACAGTGCTCGCCAGCATGAAAGCGACAATCAGGGCAGAACTGCGAAAAAACAGATGCATTTGAGGGTTCCACATGCTGTTCTAAAAAATTCGAAGCCCGGCTTCATTCGGCGCTGATCCGGGCAGACAGGAATATGTGAAGTCTATTCTATACTCTGAAATATGTAGAGTACAGTTGCCGCGAGAGTTTGCTGGTTGTTGTTGATCCGGGGTGGGGCCCAATAAAAAAAGGCCTCTCCACCGCCGAGGTGGAGAGGCCCGATTTGTTGTCCAATGGTTCACGAAGCCTAAGCTTCGCTGTCAAGTTATGCGCGGCGACGACGACGACGCGTTCCGTACAAGCCCACCAGGCCCAGGCTGGCCATAACGAGGCTGGTCGGCTCCGGGACACCGATGATGCCGTTGGTAATCGCAATGAAAGGTATGCCACCGGCTCTGTCTCCGGTGACCGGATCTTTTGGGTCCCAGGTTGATGCATCCGCGTCCGCTCCGGCAAGCGTACGAAATCTCAAGGCTCCGTTCGCGTCGTCGGAAATGGTGATCATGGCGACGTCAAACGTGCCAATGTCGTCATTTTCAGTGGTAAACCATTTCGACACAAACTCAGTCGCAGACTCATAATGATAGGCGTTGGAGTAGGTGCCATTGAAACCCCCCGTCAGGTCACCGTTGACCACCGTAGGCGCCAAGCCGGCTGTATCGCCAAAACCACCGGTCCCCTCGGGTGAGCCAAGGAACGCTGGCGCGATGTGGTTCATCGTTCCACTGGTGAGCTCGATATCCAAGTCGGCGTTGGTCCAGTCGGTGTCGGCTGTAACTCGCATGGCCCAGGTAGAGAAGCCTGCCAGCCCAGCATTATCGAATGTCCCGGTATTAATCTGGACAAACTGGGTCGAGGGCACGCCAGCCATAGCGGTGAGCGAAGTGGACAAGGCGATCAGTACTGCAAGGAAAAGATTCTTCATAGTGAGTATCTCCAAAAAAGTTGAGGTGGCACCGGGGGTGCCACTCGCAATGAACTAAAAACTGAACAAAATGTTAAACGTAAGTGTTACCTTGGTGAGCATCCTGCGGCCCAGCGATGGGGCGGTCGTCCCGACCGGCCTTGCCAAAGGATCGCTTGGCACGGGTTGGTTTTTCGAGGGCGATCTGGGAAGTTCCAGGCCGCTCCTCAGGTTCCCGGAAGGCACTCAGCTGCTAGAGTGAGTCGCTTTTTCCGGGGAGCCCAGTGGTAACTTCATGAGTCGGACCTCTATAGTTGAGTGTCATGGCCGGTTAGGCTGGTGGGCCGCCGGCCAACGAATTAAAGATGTGTTTAGTACGGGTTGTTTTTTCAGATCGCTTGTTGCGACTCTTCTGCCTCTACTGCAAGATGCGTGCCGCGCGTTGCCCACTGGGGGGGAAATGCTACGATGCGGTTGGTGTGGCAGGCGATTATGCGAGGGCGCCACGAGAGTCCGAGAGGTGCGCTGTGTTCATTTCAGGCATCAGGATGCGTTTTTGCAGCGTAGCGGTAGTGCCACAGTGGCCAAATATAACGATCTTTCCCTAGAGGTTGGCGCCTAAGATGATTGACATGAACTGAAGGGTACGGCGTTGCGGCAAGCCCGTTTTGGCACGTTCTCATTCAGCAAGTCTCGGGAGCCCTTCCCGAAAAAAAAACTACTCGCAGTCCTTATCGGGCCCGCAGGTCCAGCCCAATCAGGAAAATTGAAATAATCGGAAAAATCTACCGAGATTCTTCCTGCCAGTCCCTGGCGGCGACTGCTTGCAGGTGCCTATTTTTGTTATTTGGGTTGGCATGAATTGGTCCGCAGAAGAGGTAGGTGGAAGGTGAACGCGACCGTTTGGACTGAGCTGATCGCTGCCGTTCACGCCAGCGGCCACCCACTTGTGGTGGCGGTCACCGGGGGAGGCAGCAAGGCGATTAGCCAGTTGCTGGAAGTACCCGGGGCGTCGCAATCGGTGCTGGAAGCGGTGGTACCCTATTCGGGTGTTGCGCTGGCGAACTGGCTGGGCGGAGCGCCTGATCAATCGGCGAGCGGGGCGACCGCGCGTGCTATGGCGATGGCAAGTTGGATGCGGGCGCGGTGTTTGTCAGGCGATGCGGACGTGCAGGCCCTGATCGGATTGGCCGCCACGGCCAGTCTGGCCGGCAACCGGGCCAAGCGGGGGCAGCACAGGATTCATGTGGCGGCGCAAACGGCCACGTCGACTTCGTCGGCTTCGCTGGTGCTGAACAAAGGTCAGCGGCTGCGCAAGAAAGAAGAATGGATCGCCGCCGGGTTGCTGTTGGTGACACTCGGCCAAATTGCCGACATCGCGACGGACGGGGCCGAGCAGGCCCTTATGTCACAGTTGACCGATGGCGAAACAATCGAGTGGTGCGAGCGGCAGGCGGATTCCGCTTGGACAGAACTCTTGCTGGGTCAGCGCAATTGGTCCGCCCTGCCCTCGCCCGATGTTTCAATCCCTCAAGTTATCTTTCCCGGCTCGTTCAACCCGCCCCACCTTGGCCATCGTCGCATGGCCCTAGTGGCTGCCCAGCGGACGGGACGAGCGGTCGCCTACGAGCTTTCGATTACCAATGTCGATAAGCCGCCACTCGACTTCATAGAGATGGGCCATCGGTTCGAGTTGCTGCAGGCGCTCGATGGGGAGGCCGTGTTGGCGTTGACTGATGCGCACACGTTTCGCGCCAAGTCAGAGCTGTTTCCGGGATGCACGTTTGTCGTTGGTGTCGACACGATGCAACGCATTGCCAATGCGGACTATTACACAGGCAACTGTGCGAACTTTGCGGACGCCGTGCGAGAAATTGGGGATCGAGGATGCCGATTTCTGGTTTTTGGACGGCGGATAGGTGAGCGGTTTGAGGTGCTCAGCGATCTGTCGATCCCTGCCCCCTTGGGCGAACTTTGCGATGAAGTTACGGAGATGGAGTTTCGCGAAGATATTTCGTCGACGAGGATCCGGCAGGAACGTTGATGCCGGTGGCACCTGAAAAGGGCCGGCGATGTCTGCTCCTGTTCTGAGGGTACCCTTTAGAAAGACCTGACAACCACTGGGCTGACGTACTTGTAGGAAATTTTCCATCGACTTGGCCGCGGAGGAGAATTGCGGTGTCAGGACGCGAGTTCTATACTGTCGGTTTTGTACAAGTGGCGGCAACTCGTACAGGGCATTCCGTCTTCCTTGATGGCAATTCTTGATGGCTACGCGTGAATCGTTTGTGCCCCGGAAACAGCCCCAGCTACCGCTCTATGTGGGTATCGATGTCGGCGGTACGAGTATCAAGATAGGTCTGGTAGATGATGCAGGAATCTCATTAGCCTATCAGGCAGTGCCGACAGATCCTGAGGGCGACCCGGACCGTGCGGTTCAGCGCATTGCCGACACCGTTGAGACCCTGCTACAAGAGGCCGGGTACACGGTTGCAGACGCAGCGCGAGTCGGGTTGGCAACACCCGGCACGATGGATCTCCACGAGGGTATGTTGCTGACTCCGGGAAATTTGCCCGGGTGGTGGAATTTTCCGATTCGTCGGCGGGTGAGCGAAGCGTGTGGGTTGCCGGTTCGATTTGCCAACGATGCCAGTGCCGCAGCCTATGGTGAGTATTGGAGAGGAGCGGCGACTGGGCACGACAGCATGGTGCTTCTGACGCTGGGAACCGGTGTGGGTGGCGGCGTGATCGTAGGCGGCGCGCTGCTAGAAGGCGTCCATGGATGTGGCGGCGAATTCGGACATATTTTGATTGATGCCGAAGACGACGGGCCCCGTGATTCATTTGGCAAGATGGGGTCGCTGGAAGCCTATTGCAGTTCTTACGGGGTGGTGCGCCGGGCCGAGGCGGCACTACGATCCGACGGACAAAGCAAGCTCCGCGACTTATCTGCTGCAGGCGAGCCGATCACACCACTGGCGATCTCACACGCAGCCGAAGCGGGAGACGCTTTGGCCCGCGAAGTCGTGCTGGAGACGGCTCGCTATCTGGCGCTGGGAATCGTGACCTTGATCCATACGATCGATCCCGATAGCGTGGTGCTGGGCGGTGCCATGACCTTTGGCGGTGCGGGCCATCCTCTTGGCGAGGAATTCCTGCAGAGGATTTGCGAGGAAGTACGGCCGCGCCTGCTGCCATCACTCAAGGACTTTCTCCAAATTAGATTTGCGCAACTAGGTAGTGATGCCGGTTATATTGGCGCGGCAGGACTGGCCCGGTTGGAACAAGAGCGCACAGGTTAATTTCGACACTTCGACGTAACTTGTTCGATATTCAATCTGTGTGATCATGGCCCTACCCCAATTCATTCGCAATTTTTCGATTGTTGCTCATATCGATCACGGTAAAAGCACCTTGGCCGACCGGCTGATGGAGCGCACCGGCACTGTCAGCGAGCGGGAGATGAAGCAGCAGCTCCTAGATGATATGGATCTGGAGCGGCAGCGCGGGATTACAATCAAGGCGCGCGCCGTGACGATGCACTACGAGCATGGCGGCGAGCAGTACGAGTTAAATCTGATCGATACGCCTGGTCACGTCGATTTTCAGTATGAGGTGTCTCGCTCATTGTCTTGCTGCGAAGGAGCCGTGCTTCTGGTAGACGCGTTTCAAGGAGTTGAAGCCCAGACGGTTGCCAATGCCTACGCAGCGATGGAACACGATCTTGTCATCGTGCCGGCAATGAACAAAGTGGATCTGGTCCATGCACGCCCCGAGGAGGTGCATGAGGAAATGGAGCAAACCCTTGGCGTCGACGGGGCCGACGTATTGGGCTGTAGTGCGAAGACAGGTGTCGGCTGCGAAGATGTACTGCGGGCCATCATCGAACGTGTCCCAGCACCCGCCGGAGATCCGCAAGCCACTCTGCAGGCTATGGTATTTGACGCCCATTACGATGAGTTTCGAGGCGCGATCACCTACGTGCGGGTGATGAACGGAACGGTGAAAAAAGGTCAAAAGATAAAATTCTTGCAGCAAGGTACCACGCACGAAGTTGTCGAGCTGGGGCAGTTCAGGCCACTTCGCGCGGTGGCCGATCAATTAACAGCTGGTCAGGTCGGCTATCTGATTTGCAATATCAAGTCGCTGGGCCACGTTCACGTCGGCGATACTATTAGCATTGCCGGTGAAGATCCGGCCGAGCTGCTCCCTGGCTACGCAGAACCAATGCGGATGGTGTTTTGCGGGCTCTATCCGTCCGATGGACAAGATTTCAAACAGTTGCGCGCCGCCCTGGACAAGTTGGCCATCAATGACCCCAGTTTTGAGTTTGCGCCCGAGACCAGCGATGCGCTGGGTTTTGGATTCCGCTGTGGATTCTTGGGGCTCTTGCACATGGAGATTGTGCAGCAGCGACTGGAACAAGAGGCGGACATCGACCTAGTGCAAACGGCTCCCAACGTCACCTACCAGGTTGTTACCAAGACGGGCGAAACACGGGAGATTCATACACCGCAAGATGTGCCTGACAGTGGTGATATCGAAAAATTTCTCCAGCCGATTGTGCGGGCCAGTTTCGTACTCCCTGCGGAGTATATCGGCGGCGTCATGAAGTTGTGCGCCGATCGCCGAGGCACTTACTTGCGAACCGAGTACTTATCGCCCACGCGGGCCCTGCTCGTTTACGATGTTGCACTAGCCGAGATTGTCTACGACATGCACGACAAGCTAAAAACCGTGACCCGCGGCTACGGCACCATGGACTACGAATTGCAGGGTTACGAAGCGGGGCAATTGGTCCGGATGGATATTTTTGTAAAGGGAGAGCGTGTCGATGCCCTCTCGATCGTGTGTGATAAGCGTGACGCCGAAGCTCGCGGGCGAGCGGTGATCAAGAAGCTTAAGAAAGAGATTCCCCGTCACATGTTTGAGGTTGCACTGCAGGCAGGAATTGGTCCTCGAATTATTGCGCGCGAGACTATCAGCGCTATGCGAAAAAACGTCACTGCCAAGTGCTATGGAGGTGATATTTCTCGGAAGCGCAAGCTATGGGAAAAGCAAAAGGCGGGCAAAAAGCGGATGAAATCGATTGGGTCGGTCGACATTCCCCAAAAGGCCTTCCTCGCCGTCTTGGAGACGGGCGAGGAAGAAGCAAAAAAGAAATGACCCAACTCGGTTATTGGCCACCGCTATCTGCCGGAAACATCATGGGGAGTGAGCCGGCCGCGGATGCCGGTGAATAAGTCGTCCCGGGAAGGCTATTGTAGCCGTAGGTGACTTCTTTGCCTGTCGAACCGCATGAATTGCAGTCAGGTTGGCACGTCGGAATACATTGCGAGTAGAGGGACGTTGCGACGGGTTGAGTCTTGTAGCCGAAGATATTCCGGCAGGTACCGCAGCCCGCTGCGCTAACCATCACCGCAACAACAGCAAGTCTCAGCAAGGATGTTCTCATCGTATCGTGTCCCCGATGCGGGACGCTCCACTGGAGGGGTGGGCCTGTGCCAGGGGGTGGGGTCCGTGGTGGACGGGGAGGTGTGTTGGCGCCAGGCAGACAGATTCCTGTCCACTCAACCATTGCCCACAATGTTGCTCAAAGCAAACACTTGTGATGTTTTTTCGCATCATTTTTTGTCGGAATTCCTGCCCCGTCGGTTGCGCAATCGGATTGCGACTCCCTAGGCGGCATCCACAGTACGATCCCTGTAGTCGTTTCAATACGGCCCTGGCCCGGCTTTAGAGTTGACTACTTTCGGTGTAAAATTTGGATTGTCAATTCGATTTGGGCGAACCGTTGTCGAGTTCCAAGAGTCGCAGGAAAACGAAAATAGCGTCATAGATTCCCCGGAAATAGAGTTGTTGGGCAAGTGGTGGTGGGCGATCACCGGGTCGTTGCGCGTGCCCGAGCATAAGGATGGCCAAACCGCCAATATCCGCCGTCTGGATGCCCCGAGTAAATAATCGCCCGGTTTCTTTCCGTGATTGCCATGCACACATTTCGCGTAGTTATTTACCTCACCGTCGGCACTTTTCTCCTGGCGATGCTGGTGCGGGGGTGGCTTGTTTTGGGGCTCATCGCGCCGGTGACCGTCGCCGGTAGTTCGATGGCCCCCACCCTTCGCGGCGCCTTCGTCACCGCCTGCTGCCCGGAGTGTGCACACCAAGTTGACGTTGCGGCGGAATACGCAATCGCTGGTGCCGCGGTACCCTGTCCCCGTTGTGGCAAGGCAGAGGTTTCGCTATCTGAACTCTCTTCCTATAAGGGAGATTCCATGTGGGTCGATCGCTCGGCGCTGCTGAGCCGGCAACCCAATCGGTGGGAGACGGTCGTGCTCCGTGCCCCTCATGATGCCCGTGAACTCTGCGTTAAACGGATCGCCGGTTTGCCCGGAGAAACGGTGGTCATTGAGGGTGGCGACCTGTGGATCGATGGGCAGATTGTGGTTAAGTCGCTCGCCGAGCAGCGCGCACTTCGGCTGCCAATCTGGGGCGATGGCAGGCCGCTGGCCGACGATTTTCCGTACAATGCAGGCCTGTCCCGACCGCTGCACTGGGTTCGTGATTTTAGTCTTTCGGCAACGTTGCAGCTGACGGGTCCGGGATGGGTTGCCCTCAAGATCGACGACGGGCGGCTGACCTACCAGGTGACGATTACCAGTCCGGGCGGCCTGGTAACATTGCAACAAAATGGCGCGCGCTGCTACCAGTTCCGCCTGTCTGCTCACTGCCGGAGGCGGCTCGAAGAGGGGCCGCTCGATTTGGAGTTTTCCAATTTCGACCGTCAATTACTGTTGGCGCTGGGCGGCCGGGTTGAGCTGCGCGAGCCGATTGTGGACGACTCTCCCCCCGCTGGAGTGGCACTTCCCATCGCCGTGGAAGTGGCCGGTGCCACTACTGAACTCGGTGATGTGCAAATGTATCGCGACACGCACTTTCTCGGCCAGCCGGTAGGGACGGCCTGGCGGCACCAACCGGCCGTTCGGTTGGAAAAAGACGAGTACTTTTTGCTTGGGGACAATTCGCCCATTTCGCTGGACAGTCGTGCCTGGGGCCCGGTGCCAGCGAAACTCCTGATAGGCAAGGCAATAACGGCCCGCTAGCTGGGCAGATTCCGCTGCCCGCGGGGAAGGATTTCTACTATATTGCGGCGGCAGCAGTGAAGCGTCTGGAAAACCTTGCTTCGCTTGACTGGTCCCTATGGGCTGGTCACTCGCGACCGGCCATCTGTCTTGTAACCCGTGTAAAGTCCATGTCTAAATCGAAAGAAAAGATGAAATATCGCGAGCGAGCCGCTAAACAGGGGCCGGCTGTTGCCGCTCCTATGGGCGGGCTGCATGCGATGCGCGAGATGCTCGAATCAATCGTGATCGCATTCGTGCTGGCGTTTTTATTCCGCACGTTTGAGGCGGAAGCCTTTGTAATTCCTACCGGGTCGATGTCGCCATCGCTGCAAGGTCAGCACAAGGACGTCGATTGCAGCGAATGTGGCTATCGTTTTCGCACGACCGCCAGCAGCGAGGGGGACGAGCGCGACAAGTTGAAGTCCAATCGGGAAGATCCGACCTTAGCGGATATCGTTGCGGGGACCTGTCCGATGTGCCGTCAAACGATGGCTTTTCGCAGGGACTTGCCCCTGCGCGTGCCGCCACATATCGATCAAGACGACATCTCTGTGGCGACCACCTATCCGGGCGATCGCATCCTGGTAAACAAATACACTTATGCTTATCAGGATCCTCAGCGGTGGGACGTGGTGGTCTTTAAGTTTCCAGGTAACGGCCAGATGAACTATATCAAGCGATTGGTAGGCCTGCCGAACGAAACATTGCGGATCTACCAGGGCGATCTCTTCACTCGCCCCACAGGGGGTGGAGCTGAATATCGCATTGAGCGCAAGCCAATCGACAAGGTGCCGGTCATGCTCCAGCCGGTACACGATACCCAACATGAATGCAGCCGTATGTACCGTGCGGGTTGGCCCCTTCGTTGGGAGCCGGATGCGTCCCAGCAGTGGCGTGTCGAGGCCGAAGCGGGAGCTCAAAACGTACGACAGCAATACTTCGTCAATTCCCTTGATGGCCAAAACGATTCCGGCATTGCATGGCTGCGCTACCGGCACCGGGTTCCTACTGAAAACGATTGGTTTATTGCCCGAGAATTTTCTAAGACAGGTGCTTATCCAGTTGGCACAACCAAAGAACAGTGGTTGAGCGAGGCGCGTCCGACATTGATTCGGGATTTCAATTCTTACAATGCACGCTACCAACGCATAGAAATCGTTCGCCGTGACAATCGCGGGAGAACTGGCTGGTCCATGCGACCATACAGGTATGGCAGGAATTGGGTGAGTGATCTCGCGGTCGATTGCAGGATACAAGTTGAACGGGCTGCGGGTGAAGTGCTTTTGGATTTGGTGGAAGGCGGTAAGCATTTCACCTGTAGGATCGATTTGCAAACCGGCCAAGCCAACATTTCTGCCGGTGGGGCGGAGGAGGTGGCGTCGCTCGAACCGACGTCCGTGAGCGCCCCAGGCCAATATCAGCTGCGTTTCAGCAATGTGGACGACCAGCTTCTCCTGTGGGTGGACGACGAACTGGTGTCTTTTGGTGAACAGGTGCCGGGCGTGCAGTACGATGCCGAAGAGATATTTGGTGATCGCAGCCTAGTGTTGCCGGCAACGAGCTCCGCCGACCTCGGTGATTTAGCCCCGGTAGGTGTCGGCGCGCGCGGGGCCACATTTTCAGTTGATCGCCTACAAGTGCTGCGTGACATTTACTATGTTGCAGTCCGCGCTGGTCAAATGATTCCGCAGTACCAGGATTATCCCGAGGAGTCTTTAGACAATGCGGATGGCCCGCTTGGCCATCACCTCTTGTTTGCCGAACCTGCTTCGTGGAATCGTTTTAAGTTGCGCAAAAAGTATGAGTTCTCAATTGATGCAAATCAGTTTTTTGTCATGGGAGACAATAGCCCGGAGAGCGCCGACTGCCGCCTTTGGAATATGCTCCGCGATGGCGGCAAACCGGGTGGGGCATACCTGGATCGGCGGATGCTGATTGGCAAGGCCGTTTGCGTTTTCTGGCCACATTCGTGGGGCAGCATCCCTGGCCTGAACCAGCTGCCCGGTTTCCCAAATTTTGGAGACATGAGAATAGTAAGGTGAGTTTCAAGGCGCGATTCTAAACTCCTGCTTCCGGCCTTTAATCTCGCGCCTCGCAACCCGTCACGGAGGACGATCCCATGCCCCTACTTGAAGTTTCTGGTCTGGTCAAAAACTACGGTCGCCGTCGTGTAGTTGACGGTGTCGATTTTTCAGTCGAGCAGGGTGAGATTGTCGGCTTGCTGGGTCCTAATGGCGCGGGAAAAACGACTACCTTTAGGATGACCTGCGGCATGGCTGAACCCGACGCGGGGAAGGTTTTGCTGGGAAACCAGGACGTAACTGAGTGGCCAATGTTCCGCCGCGCACGGGAAGGCGGCATGGGCTATCTCGCCCAGGAGTCGAGTGTATTTCGCAAGTTGTCGGTGCAGAATAATTTGTTAGGTATGATGGAAATGCTGGGCATGCATCGAAAGGTCCGCCGTCGCCGCTGCGACGAATTGCTTGAGCAGTTCGGCATCAAGAAGCTTCGGCGGAGCAAGGCAATGTCGCTTTCCGGCGGCGAACGTCGTCGGCTTGAGATCGCGCGCTGCCTTGTGTCGGATCCCGACATTATTTTGTTGGACGAGCCCTTTACCGGCATCGACCCGGTTACCATTGCGACGATCCAGGACATTGTCCGCGATTTGCGCGCGGGGGGCATTTCTATTCTGATAACTGATCATCAGGTCCGAGAAACCTTGCAAATCACCGATCGCAGCTATGTGATTCGTGATGGCCAGGTGCTCTGCCATGGCACGCCGAGCGAGGTGCTTCAAGACAAGGCGGCACGCAAATACTACTTTGGTGAAGCTATGGACCTTGGTTTGCAAGGCCTGAATGGCTCGGAAACTGCTGTACCGCGCGGCCGACTCGCCGCCATTCGCGGTCGCCTCACGGGCCGCAATGTGGGGCCTGGGGATCACGCTGCGTGAGGGGGTAGTGCAGAGTAGGAGATGGCTTTCCATCGGGCATGGGGTTTCCATTGCTCCTTGGTCGAAGCCGCTTCGGTAATTACAATGTCGCCATGGATCACGCCCAAGACGACACCGAGCCAGGCAGCGCAAGCGAACAAGTTGGCGCCACGGATTCCGGCGCCGAGGCCCCACCTACCGATCCGTCTTTGCGCAGCGTGCATACCGACAACCTGCCGCAAATCTTTGCTGAGGGCCGTTTTTCGCTTCTTGTCAGTACGTATCAGGCGGGCAAACTGGTTATTCTTCGTAATGACCAGGGCGTCCTGAATACCCACTTCCGAAATTTTGCAAAGCCCATGGGGCTGGCCGTGCAGGGGGGGAAGGTCGCGATCGGATGTCATATCGACATTTGGGAATTCCACAATGTGCCGGCCGTTTGTTCGCGGCTCAAGGAGTTGGACGAATACAAAGATTGCACGTTCAGCCACGACGCATGTTTTCTGCCTCGCCGGAGCCATGCGACGGGCGACGTACAGATCCATGAAATGGCCTGGGTCGGCGAGGAGTTGTGGTTTGTCAATACGGCGTTTAGCTGCCTGGCGACCCGTTCGGATGGCAATAGTTTTGAGCCGAGGTGGCGGCCGTCGTATGTGACGGACTTGGGGCCAGGTGACAAATGCCATCTCAATGGATTGGCATTGCGCGACGGCCAGGTGCGCTACGTCACGGCCCTGGGCGAGGCGAATACTCCCGGCGGGTGGCGGGAAAACAAACGTGACGGTGGCTTGCTGATCGATGTTGCAAGTCACGAAATCATCACGAGGGGGCTTTCAATGCCGCACTCGCCTCGCTGGTACCAAGACCAGTTATGGGTTTTGGAGTCAGGCAACGGTGGGATTGGCACCATTGATCTGGAAACGGGCAATTACCAAGAAGTCGCGCGTCTGCCCGGCTTTACCCGCGGCCTAAGTTTTTTTGGTTCTTTAGCATTTGTTGGGCTGTCCCAGGTTCGCGAGTCGGCTGTATTTAGCGGCATTCCGCTTGTTGAGCGGCTTGAAGAGCGAACCTGCGGCATATGGGTAGTGAATATCAAAACGGGCCAGACAGTCGCCTTTTGCCGCTTCGAAGATGCCGTGCAGGAGATTTTTGCGGTAGAGATCCTTGTGGATTGCCAATTCCCGGATCTGGTTAATCATGACGCCGAACTTATTGGGCGATCGTATGTGCTTGCAGACGAGGCGCTGGCCGAAGTTCCCATTGATCTGCGATCCACAGAAAAACCGGCCCATTAAGCGGGCGATTTGCAGGAACCCTCGCTCGTCGAGCGAGGGACGTGCTATTCCGCTCCTAAGCTGCTATGCTCGGCGGAGTTAGTCTATGAATTTTTTCAGGAACGAGATGCAAAGTCATGCACGATTCTTTACGTGCCGTCTTGGTAACCGGGTGTTCGTCAGGCATTGGAAGGGCAATCGTTTTGCTCCTGGCCAGGAGCGGTTATCAAGTGTTTGCCGGAGTGCGCCGCGATGAGCATCTCCAAGAGCTTGAGGCGCTCGAGGTGCCGTTTCTGGTGCCCGTGCTGCTTGATGTTACCCAGGACGACGACGTGGCGCGCACCGTCGCCGACATCCGTCAGCGCTGTCCCGGTGGGCTTTTTGCATTGGTGAACAACGCAGGTGTTGGCTTGCCGGCAGCTGTGGAACTTTCTCAACTTGACGAAGTCCGGAAGTTGTTTGAAGTGAATTCGGTTTCTCCGCTGCGAATGATCCAGCATTGCCTGCCGCTCTTGCGCCAGACGCGGGGCCGGGTCATCAACATGTCGTCTATGAATGGCACCTTGGCATTGCCGATGGTTGGCGTCTATTCCGCCAGCAAATTTGCACTCGAGGCGCTTTCCGACACGTTACGAGTGGAGCTCCGCCCCTGGCAGATTTCGGTTAGCTTGATTCGCCCAGGGCAAGTTCGGACGTCCATTTTTGACAAAGCCCGTGAGCACCTGCAAGCGAACAGCCCTGAGATACCCGAAGAACTTAAGAGTGGCTACGACGAGATGTATGCGCGCGCGGGCTCCTTCAACGAACGCGGGGCGAAATCCTTGACATCGCCTGAGCAGGTCGCCAGCGTGGTGCTTCGCTGTCTTGAGGCGAGAAGACCTAAGACCCACTATACGGTGGGTATCGACGCACACGGCATGCGCTATGCAAGGTGGTTGACTCCAAAGAGGCTGGTCGATCGTGCCTTGGCTAGTGTCATGGGAGTGCTGAAGCCACTTCCTTAGTTGGCCCTTTTGCGGAAGACAGCTTCTTGATGACTGCCATCACGTTGGCAGTGTCGTCGTATATACTTTACCTTCGTGTCTTTGTAGACGGCCTTCTTTCCCGAATTTCTGTATTCCCTGAATTTCCATGTTCGATGTCAGGTGTTTTGCGATGCCGCCGGTTTTGGCCGCGACCGAGTGGCCGGATGGCTACGATTGGCTGATTACCAGTTGTTTTTTGATGCTGATCATCGTCGTGCCCTTATTGGGTTACGTATTTATGGCGCTCGACTTTCATCGCTACCTGCGCTCACTGCGGAGGGCGCTGGCGATTGTCGCAAATCGGATCGTGGCGACCACACCAGCCTGGGCGCAGAGCGAGCGCCATGCGTGTTTGACGGCACTCAATTTGAAAATGCCATGTACAGAGGAAGACGTATTGGCCGCCTATCGAGAATTGGCCAAAACGCTACATCCCGATCGAGGCGGTGATTTACAGAAGTTCTTGCGATTGCAGCGCCAGTTTGAGGATGCGCTGAACCTGGTGCGCAGCTAGCAGTGACTCTGCTCTTGCTATCAGGGGGCCTTCAGCGTTACGATTCTGCTCCTGCTCGTCCTGCTTGTAGCTGTCTGGTCGGTTTTTGAGGTCCGATAACGACGAGCTTTTATGGAAAGGATGTTTGGATGTCGACCACCCTGGCCGACTTGGCGGAACTTGTGCACGGACGTCTGTGTGGCGATCCGGTGCTAGGTATCTCAGGTGCCGCCACGCTTGGGATGGTGGCCGAGGGCCAGATCACCCTGGCAGACGGTCCGGATTTTGAGCAGCAGCTGGCCGCCTCACCTGCGTCGGCGGCGATCGTTTCTCCGGGAGTTCGTTGTGCGGCCAAGCCAACGATTATTGTGGACGATGTCCATGCCGCCTTTGCCAAGATTGTTATGCACTTTCGCCCGGTCCCCGCGCGGGCACGCATCGGCATTAGTCCCCAGGCGAGTGTGAGCCCTTCGGCTCAGATAGCAGAAGACGTGGATATTCACCCTTTTGCTCAGGTGGGCGACGACGTCGTCATTGGTCCCGGTTCGACCGTGTACTCGGGGGCGTGCGTAATGCACGGTTGCGCCATTGGGAGCTATGTCACGTTGTTTCCCAACGTGGTGCTTTACGAGAATACAAAAATCGGTGACCGTTCGATCCTCCATGCAGGTGCAGTCATCGGCGCCTACGGCTTCGGGTACAGCCAGTCGGACGGGGCCCACGAGCTGTCGGCACAGCTTGGATTTGTGGAGCTTGGCTCGGATGTAGAAATTGGTGCCTGCGCGGCGGTCGATCGGGGTACGTATGGGCCCACGGTAGTCGGGGAGGGCTCTAAGATCGACGACCTAGTGCAGATTGCCCACAACTGTCGGCTGGGTAAACACAATCTCATTTGCGGTCAGGTCGGTATCGCAGGGAGCACAACCACGGGCGACCACGTCGTGATGGCAGGCCAGGTGGGAGTGCGAGACCACGTCCACATCGGCAGCGGTGCCGTGCTTTGTTCCAAAGCGGGAATCTCCAACAATATTGAAGCAGGTGAGGTTGTGCTCGGCCAGCCGGCCACTTCCCTGCGCAAACAAAAGTTACAAATGGCCGCAATATCCAAGTTGCCAGAAATGCGCAAGCAATTTCGCCTGCTGCAGCGTCAAATGGAATCGCTATTGGAACGGTTTGTGGAGCAGTCGGACGATGAGTCCGACAGCGGACGGGGTGAACAGGCCGCCTGATTTGAAACCTCCAGGCGGGAACGACGTCCGACCCGCAGTCCCTGACTAACCTGCTTTTAAAGACGATGTTTGCCCGATTTGGCAATAGCACGGAATCCATGGCCTCACCCGGGGCCGATGCGCCAATAGGTATTTTGGCCGGTTGGGGCGAGTATCCGCTGGCTGTCGCCCGCGCTTTGCGAAATCAAGGTCGCTCGGTAGCGGGCGTGGGCATTGTGGACCACGCTGATCAGGCTCTGGCGGATCTTTGCGATCACTTTGGATGGATCGGTATTGGTGGCATCGGGCGCGCAGCTCGCTACTTTCGTCGTTGGGGTGTCAAGCGGGCCGTGATGGCGGGCAAGGTCCACAAGGTCCTTTTGTATCAGCCAGGGTGGTGGTTCAAGCATCGTCCCGATTGGCACGCGATCCGGTTTTTTTATCCGCAGCTCCTGTACGGTTCTGGCGACCGCAAAGACGACACGATGCTTGGCAGGGTCGTCGCTGCCTTTGCCGATCAAGGGGTCGTATTTGGTCCGGCTACCGATTATGTACCGGAATTACTGGCTTCTGCGGGCCAGATTGCCGGTCGCCGATTGACGGCCCGGCAGCGCAGAGACGTGCAGTTTGGTTGGCAAATGGCGAAAGGAATGGGGGCCCTCGATGTAGGGCAATGTGTGTGCGTCAAAGATCAGACAGTCCTCGCCCTAGAGGCCATCGAAGGCACCGACCAGTGTATTCAGCGAGCTGGCCAGCTTTGCGGTCTGGGAGGGTTTTCCGTTGTCAAGGTCGCCAAGCCAAACCAAGATATGCGTTTCGATGTTCCGGCCGTCGGGGTGCAGACGCTTGAGTCGGTCTCCGTGGCGGGCGGGAAAGTCCTGGCAATTGAAGCGGGACGGACCATCCTCTTGAATCAAGCCGAGTTCTGTCGTGCTGCCGCTAGGTTACGGATTTCGGTTGTGGCGGTGCAGGAATCAGAACTGGGCCGCGCCGCCGCCTGAGCGGCCAGTCACCTTGATAATTGGCTAACCGCCCTCTGAAGTCGCTTAAGCCTCTCATTTCAAAGGGTTTATAGCTATCCGTGGTAACCCTTTTAACCGTCAAAAAACACCTAATCTGCAGCCGTCAAAAAATACCTAACCTGCAGGGTTTATTTAGCGCCGGACACTGGAGTATTTGGAGATTCTGGTTAGAATTAACCGTAAGTGTTGGCAGGGGCCCACGGTCAATTTTTGTCAGGCCGGGTTAGGGCTTTTGTTAAGGTACAAATCGCATCTGATTTAGGGCTGGACAGCCAGTGAGATTAGTAACGCAGAGGAGATTAGCTTGCATCGGAACTGCAGGCTACGAGTCTCTAAGGGGGCGGACTTTTTGGTTAGGCAGCGTGAGTTGACTAGCCTAGGAGTAAGGGAAATGGCATCTATCAATTTTTCGCTGGAGTCGGTGGCTTCTTTGCCTCCTGACGACCCGGCGAGTCTGATTATTGGGCAAGATTCTACGGCGAATGAGGTTGCCCATCATGCGGAGCGGGCAGCCCAGGTCGAGTGCACTGTCCTGCTTACCGGCGAGACTGGGACGGGCAAAGAGGTCTGGGCGCGCATGTTGCACCGTCTTGGTCCGCGCATGCAAAAGCCCTTCGTCCCGGTGAATTGTGCCGCGCTCACAGCCACGCTTGCTGAGAGCCAATTGTTTGGGCATGAGCGGGGAGCCTTTACGGGGGCAGCCGGCGAGAGCTTGGGCGTTTTTCGGGCGGGTCACGGTGGAGTCGTTTTCCTCGACGAAGTAGGTGATATGCCCTTGGAACTGCAGCCAAAACTGCTCCGTGTCTTGCAGGAGGGAGAAGTAACTCCTGTGGGCTCAGCGCAGCCGGTTTACGTCGATGTCCAAGTGATCGCGGCCACCAATCGAAATTTGCTCCTTGACGTCGAAGAAGGTCGCTTCCGGGAAGACCTGTATTACAGGCTCAATATGGTCGACTTGCGGATGCCTTCCCTGCGCGAGCGAGTCCAAGATATCCCTCGTTTTATCGAGTTTTTCGCACAGAAATTTGCGGCCCGTTACGAGCAGCCCTGTTGGAAACCGGACGCTGAAAAGCTCCGGCAATTTAGCGAATATAGTTGGCCGGGCAACATCCGGCAGCTCAGTCTAGTTATTGAACAGAGCTACGTGTTGCAGTGCGAACCGGTGTTACCGGGAAGCTCTGACCAGACTCCACGGGTGCTGAATTTGCCGTTTACCAATCTGGTAAGACTGCGTGCCGCCGCGGTTAACCAGGCACTGCAGACAACCGGTGGCCACAAGGGTCAGGCCGCTGAATTGCTGGGCGTCCACCCCAATACGCTCACGCGACTCCTCTCGCAGATGTCGGACGATTAATTCTTGCCACTGGATTGCCTGCGACGCTGTTGACCGTTGTGGCTTCTGCGGCCAGGTTGCTGCGTGGTTCCTTTTGGAGTATGGACTCGACGCCTAGGCTGGGGCGGCAGGAATCACTCGATTATGGCTATGGCCGATCCCGTTGGGATGGGTTCTCAAACAGCTGAGAGACCTGGCTTCCAAGCTGTGCACCTCTCAATTCTCGGATGCTCTCCATCCTCACCCTCACCCTCAACCGTCCCGTGCCGCCTCCCCTGCGCGTACTCCGCATCGCGTTTCTTGCGTTGATACGTCCATCATTGTGGTGAGATCTAACCAAAAGAGTGAATCACTCGCCGCGGCTCTTTATGAAGCGGACCAAATGGCCATGGAGGTGAAGAAGTGATCCCTAGTTTGGTGATTCTGCGCGCTGCCGCTGCGCGTCCCGGCGCGATCACATAAGCGCTTTAGCGGAAAGCGCTTACAAGCATTTCGTGGTCGGAACTCTAGTTCGGCACAGTAATCGCTTTAAGCAAAGGCGACTCTCGGTTTGTTTCAGAGACACAGGTGAAACGACTGGTCTCGTCTTTGTGACGTATCCGTGTCGCTTATCGGTTGCCTCAGTCGACAATTGGTTGAGGCGTGGCGGACTGAGAGTGGAAACGTGATTTTGGCGAGTGCCGAAGTCGTCAAGTTTTGTGGGGTTAGGGCCCCAAATTTTTTGTATTGAATAGGAGAAACACTGAATGAGCCATTCCCAAATATATGAAGCGTTGCAAGCGGACTACGGTACAGACAGTTTTCGCCGCACAGTTCGCAATAAGCCGGCCAAACGAAGTAGTCCATCCCACGGTCGTCGTCGTGGCAAGACCCCACAGTCGGTGAACGGCATTCATCGTCGTCACAAGCGCAAGATGTCGTGGTAGCGGTGTGCGATGATTTGCGGACCGCCCGAGCTGGACCCTGTATAGGTAGTTGCTCTGGGAAGCCGTGTCGCAAAGTTTGCGCGTTGCAATACGAACGAAGAATCGCAATCCGGAGGTTTCAGTAAGGCTATAGGCTCTCCGGCTCCTAATGTTGTTCGTGCAGCATTTGTGTAGCAGGCGAGAATACGAAAAACATTTATTTGAAGGACGATATTGTGCCACCTACTCATTTACATACAGACTCAGCGCGGTCTCGAGACCGGAAGAACCAAAGACTGGTTGCGAAGAAAAAAATTGCACCCCCAGGCTTGCTGCGCTGCCTGTTCGTTTCAGATTCTGATCCATGCATTGGCATGGTCCAGGCCGCCGCTGAGGCAGAGGCGTGGGAAGCCATTGCTTGCTCGAGTACCAGGCAATTTATGCGAAACATTTTTAAACAAAAGCACCCATTGCTGTTGATTGATCTGCCGCCGTTTGCGTCGGCCAACTATCGCGAGTTTCGTGCGGCGGCATCGTGGGCGAAAGAAACCAGTAAAGCTTTGATGGTCGTGTCTGTGGAAAAAGGACGTGCTGTCGATGAAGTCTGGGCGCGCGAGTTGGGCGTATGGACTTACTTGTCGGAGATGACTTTGCAGAAGGATTGGGAGCTGATGTTCCGGGAAGCGCGTCAGGCACTGGCGCGCCAGGCGATGGCGTACCTAGATTCCTCCGCGCAGACGAGTTGAACTGTTTGTGAGTCTCTGCAAAGGAGAAATGGGGTGAGAAAAACACGAACTATTAAAGCCAACTGGACGGAGATTTGGCAAGGAAAAGCATGGGTATATTCAGTTTGCACATCACAAAACCTAATGGCAGGGCAGTGATATGAACAAGAGACAAAATATTAACTCGCTGGATTCAGATCATGAGTTTGGCATCGCGGTAGGTGTCAGGCCTATGCGGAGTCGACTCCACGAACGCCGCACAACGAAACCGGGAAGAGCAAATCGCCGAAGTTCAAAGGCGACGTGTCGCGGAGGACATACCAAAGGCGGCATTCATCAGCGCTCGAATAAGAGAACGCATCTGTAGCAGGTTGCGTTGCCATAATGCGGACGCCGAAAAGAATCTCAAAGGCATTTGCATATTGTTTAGATCTCGAAGCAGGTCAACGAACAATCCCATTTGGCACATCATTGTCCTTAGGGGTAGGCGCATCTTGGAGTTGAATGCTATGAGGCGTTTGTGTATTTGCTTTTTTGCGGCCGGCTGTTACGGCCTAGCAATAGCGGTTCTCATATGCGGCGCAGCTTGTGTCGCTCATGCGATGCCCGGTGTGTATGGGCTCGGAGAAAATACTTCTCTGTCGTCATTGCTGGAAGTCGGCGACAATGCTCCAGTCGACAAGGCAGAAATAACGACATTTCAGCAGGTGTTTACGTAGATTGAAGTGCCCGAACCGGCCACGTTTGGATTGGCGATCTTCATCGGATTGGGTGTAGTAAGTACCAGGAGAATGCACCGCCGCGCCAGGAGAGGCTAAGCATCCTAGTTGCCAGCTCAGAAGCGTTACGCAGTATTCTGGCGTCGAAGTGTTTGCGGGGTGGCGTTAACGGCCTAGCAGTCCTTGGACAGCCGTACCAATATCCGGCGAACGCATCAACGTTTCGCCTACGAGCATCGCTTCGACGCCTGCGGCTTCAAGTTGCTCTGCGTCTGCACGCGTTTTGATGCCGCTCTCCGCGACCAACAAGCACTCGTTGGGAATCTCGTCTCGCATGCGGAGCGCGTGTTTCAGATCCACTTCAAATGTATGAAGATTCCGGTTGTTGACCCCAACCAGTGAGGCCCCGGCATCGAGTACACGCTTCAGATTCGCCCGGTCATAGAGCTCTACCAATGGGGTCAGGCCCAGTTCGACCGCTTCATTGTGCAACTTTCGCAAGTTGCAATCATCCAGGCATTCGGCGATTAGCAGTACCGCGTCAGCACCAGCTGCCCGGGCTTCGAGTAATTGGTAGCTATCAATGATGAAATCTTTTCTCAGCAGGGGCAAGGCAACTGCCGCACGCACCTGTCGGAGGTGATGCAGCCCTCCGCCAAAGTATTTCTCATCCGTCAGCACGCTGATACAGGTGGCACCATGATCCGCGTAAGCGCGGGCGATCGCTGCCGCGTCGAAGTCCGCGCGGATTACGCCTGCCGAAGGGCTGGCTTTCTTGACTTCGGCGATAAGGCGAATCGGCCCGGGCCGGGCCAGTGCCTCAAAAAAACTGAGGGGTGGGTCCGCCTGCTCAATCTGTTTTCGCAACTCGGTACCCGGTACAAGGGCCCGAGCCTGTTCAACCTCCTGGCGTTTCGTCGTAATAATTCTGTCAAGGATGGTTTCTGGCATGGCGATATTTCTAGGCGAGTAAAATCGAGGATACCAAGTCTGGGGAAATCTTCCGGGAAGCCGCTGTCGATCCTAGTGCGGCCAATTTCTGCGGCGGGTCTTCACAGTTCATTTTTTGGTAAACGACCTCTGCCGTGGCAAGCGGGTGTATTTGTTCCCGCTTACAGAAATTCCACAATGAAGAGGCAGTCCAGTGCTGCGACCCCTTTGTACCAAAGACTAGCAATGGTGGCACGACCTGATGCAGGTAAAAATTCCCTCGCGGAGAGCAAGTGACTTCCTCGGAGCCATTGGCAGCTTGAACAGCACAACGCAACTCTTGTGAGCTTAGCTCTTGCGCAGCATCAGTCTAACCTGACTTTGGGATTTTTTGTTGAAGAGGTGACCAGTTGTCTTAGTGTGCAGCAAGTGAGGATTTGCTCTGCAATGGCGATGAAACGATTTTTTGGTGCCAGGGAATTTTCAATTCCGGTCAGGCAGAGCATAGCATAGGTGGCAAGATCCGGGCGGCCGACTATCCGGCCTGCTTTAGCGTTTTAGAGCAGCAGTAAGTTGTTGCTAACCACGATCTGCGGACCGAGGAGCTACTACCATCCTACCTCTCAGTACATGACATCTTCTCATTGTTGGACTCGCCCATTCGGGTAGGAGGGAAGTTGCGGGGAGGTCGTTAAACATTGTAAACGTCTGCCCGATAGCCGCCAGAATGGCTGCGGAACCAGTCAATGGTTTTTTGCAGGCCTTCTATGAGGTTCACTCGCGGTTGCCAGCCAATGAGGGTGCGGGCCAGGCTGTTGTCGGCCAACAGACGCTCGACCTCGCTTTTTGAGGGTCTCACGCGGTCTTGGTCACATTCGATGTTGATTTCGCAGTCCATCAGTTTTGCAATAGTTTTCGCTAGGTCGCCGACGCTGATTTCGTTGCCCGATCCCAGATTGATCGTCTTGCCGATTGCTTCACTGGGTTCGGCGGCCAGCATGAATCCTTCCGTCGTATTGGCAACATAATTCAAATCTCGGGTGGGAGTCAGGCTGCCGAGACGTACTGTGCCGCCTTGCAAGCACTGCGTGATAATCGTCGGTAAAACTGCGCGGGCCGACTGTCGCGGGCCAAACGTATTAAACGGACGCACAGTGACTACCGGCAGGCCGAACGATCGGAAATACGATTCCGCAAGCTTGTCGGCTCCAATTTTGCTAGCCGAGTATGGGGATTGTCCCTGTAGTGGATGCTCTTCTGAGATAGGTATTTGGAGTGCGGTGCCATAAACCTCACTGGTAGATGTGTGGACGACGCGCTCTGTGCCTAGTCGCTTTGCTGCTTCCAATACATTGAGTGTGCCGACGACGTTGGTTTGTATGTACGAAGCGGGAGCGACATAGGAATAGGGAATGGCGATGAGCGCTGCTAAATGAAAAACAAATTCGCAGTCGTCCATAGCCTGCATGACAGACCCGGCATCGGTGATATCACCGGCAATGATCTCTATTTCTGACTGGACGGGCGACTCGTCCAGCCATCCCTGCCGCCCTCTAGAATTGTAGTGGACCAAAGCGCGTACATTCGCACCTGCCTCGGTGAGCTTCTCGGCCAAATGGCTACCAATGAAGCCGCCCGCGCCGGTTACCAATACATTTCGTCCTGTCCATCTCATGCGGCCCACTTGCGATTGCTTATGTCTTGTTCGGCTTTCTGGAAGTCATCATGCCTGCCTATATCCATCCAGTATTCCATGATTGGATAGCCGACGACTGTTTCGTTATTCTCGAGTAGGGCATCGATCAAATCAGTCATGTCGTATCGTTTTCTGAACGGAATGTGCTTGCGTACCTTCGGTTCTAACAAATAGATTCCCGCGTTGACTAGGAAATTAAATTGCGGTTTCTCCTTGAGGCCCTGTACAAGTCCCGCCTTGGCTTCGACTACGCCATAAGGCACTTGCACGTCATACTGCCTGACTGCCACGGTGAGAGCAGCCTCGTGTTCTTGGTGGAACTTGAGTAGTGAACGGTAGTCGACATTTGTCAAAATGTCGCCATTCATCACCAATAACGGCTCATCGACTTCGTCCATGAGGCGAATGGCGCCTGCCGTGCCAAGCGGTTGGTCCTCGGCGACGTAATTGAGTTCGACGCCATAGCGGCTGCCGCTGCCAAAATAGCGAGTAATTTTTTCCGGTAGGTAATGGGTTGTGACGTTGATCCTTGTGATGCCTGCTCGTTCTAGGCCTTCGATCGTGCGTTCCATCAGCGGCTTGCCGCCCACGGGAAGCATGGGCTTAGGAGTGTCGTCCGTCAAGGGTCGCAATCGCGTACCGAAACCACCAGCCATGATTACTGCTTGCATTGGCACCAGCGGTACGAGGGTATCGCTAGAGGCGAGTTCTGCCACGGTGCCGTCGGTGCGGAGAAGGGGTAGGTGGCGGACCTGTGCCTGTAGCATGATTTCCAATTGTTCTTCGCGCGGCGTAGCCTGTTGGGCCGTAATGGACGCGCCGCCCGTGGGGCTGGCGAGCTTCTCGACATTTGCAGAATCCAGGGAGAGGCCGTCCAGTATGGCGCGGCGCAAGTCGCCGTCGGTAATCGTTCGGATAAAGCGTTTTTCGGCATCTACCTGCAGCGCAATGCCAAGCCCGGCCAGATCGATGCGTTCCATGACTTCGCGCAAGCACATATCGGCGGTGACCAGAAGTTGCTCGATTTCTTGAGTCATGCGGCTTCCTTCTTCCGGAGCGGTTTTGCGGGGATCCCCACGACAACAGTATTGGCTGGTACGTTTTCGATCACCACGGCGCCGGCTCCAACGATCGAGTGGTCGCCGATCGAGACATCTTCTTTGACAGCCGCGCCCAGGCCGATATGGGCTCCGGTGCCAACTCGAACACCGCCCGCCAGACAAGCACGTGGGGCTACGTGAACATGCGGCTCTAGAAGGCAATCATGTTCGACAATGGCTCCTGTATTGACGATCACATTGGTCTGGACAGTCGCCCCGGCGCTAACCGCGCTCTGCGCAAGCAGCTGAACGCCCTCGGCAAGCATCGCGCTGGGGAAACATGTAGCGGTCGGATGCACGATCGACGCAGGCGCCAGCCCCACCCGCTGGGCCGTGTCGAAGAGCTGTCGACGGCGCGCTGCCTGCCCGGGGGCACCGATGCCAACGACGAAATGGCTCGCACCTTGGCGTCGCAGGTCGGCTAGGCAATTGTCGTCTCCGATGACAGGGACGTTGCAAATGGTCGTGCCCCATTTGTCGCGATCCGTGTCAAGCAGAGCGCATACCTGGCTGTTCTTGTCATCCTGGAGGATGTCGAGCAGCACGCGCGCATGCCCACCAGCACCGATGAGGACAATTTTTTTCATGCGCATCTCAATCCATTCATTGTGTCAGGCTGCCTGAGATTGTTGATCCGAGTTGACGGGTATGTCGCAAAACTTTTTTATTAGTAATCGATCGCCGAGTGGCTGTGTTTTCAGTCGTAGCACGATCTTGGCCGCTGCCGTGCCATCGCCGTAGATGTTGGAGATTTGCTGCACATGGTGACAGAATTCGTCGGACAGGGCCTGTTGGATCGCCTGAGAAATGGCTGCTGTTTGGCAGGCGACGTTGATGATATTGCCCGATTGAGCTCGCCCACTTTGGCGCAGGCCAATATTTACGACTGGCAGACGAAATGAAGCGGCTTCAATAATGCCACTTGAGGAATTGCCGATCATCGCAGCCGATGCTTGCATGAGGCTGAAATAAGCCTTGGTACCCAGATTGTCAATCAGTTGCGTACCTGACCGATTTTCGGCAAATTGTGCCAGCAAACGAGTGATGTTTGAGTTGCCGAGGTCGGCGTTCGGACGCGTGATAACGATGGGGCCATCGTAGGACGCGATCGCTGCGAGTAGTTCCCCAGTTTGCTGCTCGGCTAGATCAGCCTGAAGTGTTACTGGATGGTAGCAAACCAGCAGCGGCTTGTTCGGCAGGGCCATACCCACCCGATCTGCCAGCTCGGACTTGTTCAGGGGCACGAACGTAGTGAGATTGTCAAGCGATGGCGCTCCGCTTACCGTGACGCGCCAAGGCTCTTCACCCAATTGCATAATCCGCTGGGCGTGACCAAGTGTGGATGTGAAATGCAAATGGCTGTACTTGGTGATGGCATGTCGCAGAGCATCGTCAATTGCCCCCTCGCTGAGTTCGCCGCCATGAATATGGGCCATGGGCATCTGGAAAGGAATGGCGGCCACGGCAGCGGCATGCATTTCGAAACGGTCCCCAAGCAGCAGAAGAATATCAGGGCGAGCCCGCTGGAATACGTCGGCAAAGCCAAGCGTACCCAAGGCCATCGATTTGGAGATCGCCGTGGGCGTGTCCGCGGAGAGTAATGTGTCGACCCGATCACGCACCTCAAACCCATCAGCATCGATGCTATCGAGGGTCGAGCCATGATCGCTAACCAAGTGGGCGCCTGAGGCGACTAGATGCAAATCGAGATCGGGCTCGTCGCGGATTGCCTTCAAGACTGGGCGATAGATTCCCCAGTCAGAGCGCCCAACCGTAACAGCACAAATGGTTCTCATGCGACGTCCTTCCAGGTGAGGAGGTGCCCTTCCGGGAGGTCTGCGGTTGTCACGCGGCTGAGTAAATGCGATTTCATCGCCGGTGGCAGTCCGGTTCCCGGACGTTTGATGGCGATTAATTGGTCGGTGAGCCGAGTGCCGAGCGGAATGAGCGTTGCCGCCACTAGGCTCTTGCGTGCGACTTGAGCCGTATTGAGTTCGCGCTCGGAGGGTTGTTTTTTTCCGTCGCCCAGTGCGGATTCCACCGCGCGCACGCCTTGCACGAGGTGGCACAATTCCTGCGGCTCCAACGATGCCTGATGATCGGGGCCGGGCAAGTTGCGATCGAGCGTAAAATGCTTCTCCAGGATGCAGGCCCCCAAGGCAACCGATGCGACGCCGACTTCGATACCCAGCGTATGGTCGGAATATCCGACGGGTCGACCAAAGGCCCGGCGCAATGTTTGCATAGCTTTCAGGTTGACCTCGCGAGGATCGGCCGGGTAGTCGCTGACGCAGTGCAACAGGGCTATATTGTCGTTGCCCGCAGCTTGGATCGTCTGGACTGCGTCCTCGACCTCCCCTAGCCGGCACATGCCCGTGGAAACGATGAGCGGCTTGCCCAGCCTCGCAATTTGCTCGAGAAATGGCAGATTGGTAATTTCGCCCGAGGCGACTTTCAGCGCGGGCACCTGGAGTTCCATCAACAACTCCGCGCTCTCGGAGTCGAATGGCGTGGAGATGAACAAAATGTTTTGGTCGACGCAGCGCTGGACGATTTTTTGGTGATCCTCGCCGGAGAGCTCCAACTGCGTCAGCATTTCGAGCTGTGACCGCTCTTGGCCCATGTTTTTTCGCTGATACGCTGCTTGTTGTGCCTGTGCGGTGGCCAATTGGCTCGCGCGGAAGGTCTGAAACTTGACTGCGTCCGCACCCGCTGCGGCGGCCTGATCAACCAGATCCAGCGCACGCTTTAAGCTGCCGTTGTGGTTCACTCCCGCCTCAGCGATGACGAAGCACGGATGTCCTTCACCTACTGAGCGCTGGGCAATGTCGATGCTCACCGGCTGGGGCATGTTGAAGTTCCTTCCATGGTTTGTCGTTCGCGCGCCAAATCCCTAGTTTGACGCAACCCAACCAGGCTGCATCATGCGGCCGGTCGATACGCGCGGTCCGGACGTTGACGCCGATCCATGATTAATTCTGCCAAGCTGAGGTCCAACTCCGTATCAATGTCAACGGCGCGCTCGGAAGGAATTAGCACGGCAGACGCGCGACTCTGAAAAATTGTATCGTAGGTAAATAGTGCGTCCCGCCGTGCTGCATAGGCGACCGCCGTTAGACCATGGACTCGCGGCGCGTCTTGGCGCCGCAAGACATCACCGTCGGGGGCCAGGACCAAATGGGCCCTGCCCTGGTCGTCTTGGGTAATCATATTGAAGTAGGGATTGCTGTTGATCTCCGTGGCGGTAAGCATGATATCTGCATCCGACTCCAGCAAGCTATCCACGCAATGGTCGATATCTTTGGGAAGCCTTAGCGGACATGTGGGAGGGATGCTCACCAGTACGTCCACGCGATTCTTGTCGCGAGCTTCGACCTCAAGGATTGCGTGGCGCCAGGCGAGCCGTTCAGGGGCCTCGTCGCACGCCAGTTCGGGAGGACGCAGGAACGGAACTTCCGCGCCATGGGCAAGGGCCGTTTCCGCTATCTTGGGACAATCGGTCGATACAATGATCCGCTGGAGTGAGCGGCAGGCTTGAGCGCAATGAATCGCATGCACCAGGAGTGGCTTGCCAGCAAGCGAGCGCAAATTCTTGCCGGGGACCCCTTTCGAGCCACCGCGCGCAAAGATGAAGCCGACAATGTTTTCCATGGCATGGATCTCGTTGCTGCTAGGCTGCTTGGGGCCCATTTTTCTATCCAAAAGACCTTGGCGCAGCAACATCAGCTTAGTGCATAACGAAATGCCTCAAAATGCTGCTATCGCTCGAATACTGGTGTCGTCGTCTCTGGCAAGCAAATAGGCAGTTGGCAGATTTCGAAGTTATCCAACAGTTGGCCCCTTATTCGCCTTGTTTGCCTTATTTGCTCTGGTGGTATCCCAGGTCAAAAACGGCTGTACTGCTAGCACATCTCCGGATGGATATTTCGTGAAGCAGCGCTTGCCCCCCACCCGACCATTTGACGATCATCAACTTGCACAACCCGTGCCGCTGGCATCTCCACGCCAATCGGCCGATCGGCGTGGAGCAATGTGCGCGTTCTGTGTACGATGTGCGCCCTCCAGCACATTTTCAGGTCGAGCGTTTGCAGTTGCGTACCCAGGTTCACATCCAATATTCGAATCTTGCCGCCGACTGTTGGTTTTGAAATGGATTCTATTGTGTCCGATCGAGCATCTGTTATCCGTCTTAGTGAAAAGGCGGCAGACCACCTTCTGGCTTCCGCTAGAAAACCGCTGCGATCGCTGGGAGCCCGCCAGTTATCGGATCGGATAGGGCAAGCAATTGTTGCGGCAAGTGCCGCGTCTGCTGGTGAAGTGGTGCATTTGATGAGGAAGGTCCCGACACCGATCTCTAAACTGGGGCGAGCCGTCGTAGGCATATTTCACAACGAGAAACTAGACCAGAAGATTCGGGTGTTTTTTGGTTCGTACTATCGGATTCAGTGATTAGACCACTACCACAGCCTACCCGCGACTGACGCAAGTTCGTCGCGCCTGTGGCATTCCGACGATATTCCCGAAGAAAACGCTTAAAGTGATGCTGTGCCTGACGAATGCCGGAATCGACCGGGATGCAACGCAATTCATGACGATGGACGATACCCTAGTGTATGATCTGGCCGGATACCGAAGCCGTACTTCCAAGCGAGTCGGTAATGTCCAGTTGTTTGCCGAACAATACGACTTGCCTAACCATCCATTCGATCGCAATGCCAAGCCAGGCGACGTGATGCTCTTTTTCAACAATACTTTGCACAAAGGGGCACCACCCAAGAGGGAGTGTCGCGACGTGTTTGTGTACTTGTTGTTGCCGAATTTGTGTCCCTGGGACCGGCAACTGGAACGTGATGGAATAGGCTGCCGTGGAGTCCAATTCGGACGGCTATCCACGCATACCTTGGCAAGCGCAAGCTGCCTGAGCCGAGTTTGATGTCAATGCCGTTACCAGTGGTCCGCATTATTCCGCGACTGGACATAAAGGGCCCCAACCTAGTGAAAGGGATCCACTTAGAAGGTCTGCGCGTTTTGGGCACACCCGAAGACTACGCGCAGCACTACTACGAAATGGGTGCCGACGAGCTGATCTATCAAGACGTGGTCGCGAGTCTCTACGAGCGAAATAGTTTGCACGAGTTTATTTCCCGCACTGCCCGAGAGATTTTTGTACCACTCACGGTGGGAGGAGGGCTCCGAACGTTGGAGGATATTTCGGCAGCCCTTGCCGTGGGCGCTGACAAAGTGTCTATCAACACGGCGGCTATTCGAAATCCAGAGCTCATCGAGCAGGCCGCACTTCAATTCGGCTCGTCGACCATTGTCGTAGCCATTGAAGCGATTTGCCAGCCTGACGGCTCCTACTTAGCGTACACGGATAATGGTCGCGAACATACGGGGGTCGACGCGGTCCAGTGGGCGAGAAAGGCAGAGCAGCTGGGAGCTGGAGAAATCATCGCCACTTCGGTCGATCGCGAAGGAACTGGCGACGGGTTTGATTTGGCACTCACGCAGGAAATTGCCCGAGAAGTTTCTATTCCCGTGATTGCGCACGGTGGCCCTGGATGCGTGGAACAGGTTGCAGATGTTGTTCGCGCCGCAAATATTGATGCCGTGGCGATCGCCAGTATTTTTCACTATGAGGCCGTTTCCAAAATGCATTCGTCCCATTTGGGAGCTGAGGAAGGAAACACTGAGTTTTTGAAGAGCGGCAGGACGAGTAAGGCGATTACACCGGCAAGCATTGATCAACTCAAGCAGCACTTGGTTGGCCAGTCGATTCCGTGCCGCATGAGGGCAGGCGGATGAAAGCGGCTCCGCGTGTGCAAATCATCGACTATCGACTTGGAAATGTCTTCAGCATTCAGCAGGCCTGCCGGTGCGCAGGCATCGACGCCTTCGTCTCGGACTCGTCTGAGACGTTGCACGAGGTGGATGGACTGATCCTGCCAGGCGTGGGCGCGTTTGGCAATGCGATGGCCAGTTTGCAGCAGCTTAATCTGATTGAGCCGCTGTGCGATGCGGTCGCCCAAGGCAAACCGCTCATGGGAATTTGCTTGGGAATGCAGCTCTTGTTCGACCAAAGCGAGGAATTCGGGGTGCATCAGGGGCTTGGGTTGCTGGGAGGGCAAATCTGTCGCATTCCCGATCAAATGCTAGCAGAGCGTAAGCTGCGCGTGCCCAACGTGGGCTGGAGCGAGATTCATTTCTGCGACCGACGTGAATCAGAGGAGGTCCTCATGGGTATCCCTGATGGTTCGTCCATGTATTTCGTTCATTCCTATTTCGCACAACCGACTGATGCGAGCGATGGGCTTACCACAACTGTATACGGTGAAATCCGGTATTGCTCCAGTGTCTTGCGCAACACTATTCTTGGCGTGCAGTTTCATCCTGAAAAAAGTGCCGATTTGGGTCTGCAATTTTATCGGAATTGGGCACAAGGCCTGTGAGCAACCTCGGCAAGCCAACACACTGAGTAAGGGCGGCTTCATTCTGCCGCGAGAAGGGATTCTATTATGCCAACTGATTTGGAAGCCTATTATGGATTGCCCAAGACCGTGGAGTTCTGTCGCCGTTGTGTCATGTCCAATCAGCGACCGGCTTCTACGGCTGAATTTCGACATACGATCGACTCCAAAAAAACAACGCTTGCACTGGACGGAGACGCCGTCTGTGACGCCTGCCGGGTGGCCGATCAAAAGCAGCGCCAGATTGACTGGCAGCAGCGTGAAAAGGAACTCCTCCAACTACTAGACAAGTATCGCTCCAAGGACGGCAGTTACGATTGCCTCGTTCCGGGCAGTGGTGGCAAAGACAGTGCATTCCAGGCGCACGTGTTGAAATACAAATACGGAATGAATCCACTCACTGTTACCTGGCCGCCCATTCTCTACACCGAGTATGGCCATCAGAACTGGAAAAACTGGTTGGATGTGGGCGGGTTTGACAACATATCGTTTACCCGGAACGGCCGTGTCATGAAGTTGCTGACGCGGCTTTCGATCGAGAATTTATTTCATCCGTTCCAAACATTTATTTTGGGACAAAAAAATCTCGGCCCCAAATTGGCCGCTAAAATGAACATTCCGTTGGTCTTTTATGGAGAGAATGAGGCGGAGTACGGCAATCCCATCGCCGATACGGCAGCCAGTTTGCGCGATCGCTCTTATCACACCTTTAGCAGCCTGGACGATATGTATCTGAGCGGCGTATCGATTCACGAACTCATAGAAAAGCATGGTGTTGCGCTCGCGGATCTAATGAGTTTTTTGCCTGCGCAGGCAGAGGAACTGGCCCGCACCAACGTTCAGGTGCACTATCTGGGCTATTACCTCAAGTGGACGCCACAGGAAGTTTACTACTATGCAGTTGAAAACACCGGCTTTAAGGCGCGCCCTTTCCGAACCCAAGGCACCTACAGCAAGTACAACAGCATCGACGACAAAATAGATGATCTGCATTACTACACGACCTACACGAAGTTTGGTATTGGGCGAGCTACCTACGATGCTTCTCAAGAAATTCGAAATGGCCACATCACGCGAGAAGAGGCCGTAGCACTTGTTAATCGTTTCGATGGCGAATTTCCGGATCGATACTTTGATGAGGTGATGGACTACATTGGCATGACACCATCGCGTTTCCGTGAACTGGAAAACACATTTCGCTCGCCACATCTGTGGGGTACGGATGCCGCTGGTAATCCCCGACTGCGCCATACTGTCGCGGGTACGGGCTTGGATGACGGTGGTTGCGCTCAGGCACCTCTTGCCGCGTGATGCTGCCAGTGCAGATCGTTAGGAGGGCTGGCACCAACAGGGTTCTTCAATGTCGAGCGTAATCGTTTATCTTCCGCCACCGACGCAGAAGCGAGCATTCCAATTGATGCTTGCTCAAGCAAAACAGGTGCGGGACGAAGGAGAGTCCGTCATTTTGACGCATTGCGATTTGCAGGCCGGCACGTGTTCAGCCAATTTGATGGGAAGCCGATTGATTTGTTCAGCGTGTCGGTATAGCACTCGAAAATCCGTGGCAGACACCGGACTCGAATTAGTGCACCTCCGCCAGACGCAAGACGAATCAGGGGCTCTAGAGCTTGCTCGCCATGATCGCACAGAGCTCTTAGAGGGGGTAAATAGCTGCCTCATTACCTTAGTGCGAGTTCTAAAAAACGATTTGAATCGCAATCCTTTGCTGCGATGGATCAAGCGGAGGAATTTTCGCACGGCAACAGTCTTATTTAAGGCCATGACTGCACTAATGAAAACACGCCAAGTGCATCGCATAGAGGTCTTAAACGGTCGTTATGCCTGCATGAAGATTGGCCTGATTGCCGCGCAGAGGTTTGGTTTGGATTACAATACTCTGGATTTCAGTTGCGTCGGCAGGCCCATGGTATTTCGGGGCCATACCCCTCACGACCGCAAGGCGATTCAGCAGCGGATTCGCCGTAGTCCGCCCGACGAGGCAATCGCTCAGCAGTATTACATGGCGAGAAAAGATAAGCGATTCAACCCATTTGCGGGCAGGCATCAGATTTCCGCTGCCCCTTGCGCCCCTCGCAAAACACAAAAAAAAGTAGCTTTTTTTCTCAGCAGCCAGGATGAGTGTGAATCTTTGGGGCCCGAATGGCGCTCGCCCTTTCAAAAGAGTGCCGAGGTGGTCCGGCAGGCTTGCGAGGAGTTTCCGGACTATTTCTTTTGCGTTCGATTTCATCCGAACCAGGCAAATATCCTAAGCGACATCACAAGCGAATTTCGCCAATTGCAACATCTTTCCAATGTGGAGATCTATTACCCCGACGACCAGGTCGACAGTTATAGCCTTATCGAGTGGAGTGACTTGGTAGTGACGTTTGCGTCAACAGTTGCTGTCGAAGCATGCTGGGCTGGCAAAGCGGTCGTCCAGCTTGGGCCATCGTTTTTTGATGAGCTGGGTATTTCCTACACTCCGAAAAGCACGTCGGAATTCTTGCAGTTGTTGGGCACGAATCTCAAGGCATCGCCCCGCAGGGGGGCCGCCCAGTTTGCCAACTACGACATGAATGATTTTGATGATCTAAAGTATTTGGAGTATTCGTCGGGTGCGGGGAAGCCGATAGGATTTTGCAGGAAAGGTTCTGTTTTTGCGACGCCCGCAAAAAAAATAAACTTTCTGGTAAACAAGTTTCTAAGAACGGCAGTTGGGCTTGGAATTTCGCACCAATTGCGTCCGTAGTCGTCTGGTCTGAGGTCTCTATGCGCACTGCTCCCATTGTCATTACAGGTTGCCCCAGGTCGGGTACGCAGATGATGGCGCGCGTGTTTGGTAGTTTGTCTCGCGACTTTTTTCTGATAAGTGAGCACAGCAATAAATCGGTTGATGTTCCTGAAGAGGTGTCGCAAGTTTTAGACCACCAACTTTGGTGGGATCACTTTGAGTATCAAGCCTGGAATGATGCGAAAATGCGTCCCAGCATCGATGTGCCGATACCTTCCGCAGAGGCGATTCAGCGGATAAGGGCTCGATACCTGGAGTTGGCGCAGGGGCGGCGCCTTGTAATCAAAAATCCGTCCCACATTCTTTATCCTGATCTGATGCGCCGTGTATTTCCCGATGCAAAGTTTGTGTATTGTATTCGCAATCCCTGGCACACGCTGCAGTCAATGGTCAAGAAGGGGCGAGATAGTTTTTTATTGCTGACGCCGAGAGCGGCCGACCGGTGTCAGAGCCTGCTGGTTCGGGCCGCAATCGGTTGGGGGGACGCGTTTTCCAGCTATCAGCGGTCGCGCGATAAGAATTGGGTCGTGGCCAAGTACGAGCAACTCGTTGATTCTCCTCGGACTTCGATTGCCGGGATCTGTCAGAAATTGGGCTTACGCGAAGGTGAAATGCCCGGACTCGATCGGGCAGCCGTAATCCCCCAGCCGGCACGCGCCAACTTCTATTTTATCAAGCACGCATTCCACGACTCCCCAGACAAGGCTTGCGTGACCAACGAACTGCGTACGGGCTGCGAAGAGCTGGGATACCCGCTTGTCCCAGACAACCTAAGAGGCATGCTCGTGACCTACGCCTTCGAGCAGTTCGCGGAAAAGTTCAAGCGAAAAGCTACCCAGCTCACTCGGCGACGTGTTGCTTAAGATCTGATAGCACGTGCGATTGTCCAGTCGTGCGCCCACTGGCTGCCAAAGCCGGCTTGACCCAATTTTTTGGTTTCTTTACAGTTCCGGCCGAATCTACAACAACCAGGGCGACGGGCTAGCAGCACGTTGATGTACTGGACGGTGTGCGCTTCCGGGGAAGGGAAATATGTCGGAATCCGTCATGAGCAAACGAATCAGGTGCCTCCCAATTCTCGCGGGTCCTTTGCGCGGCACCTATTGGGCGCCCGCATCGGGCGGCAAGATCGCCCGCATATTTATGGGCACCTATGAGCCCGATCAAACTAAATTACTCCAAAAGAGCATTGGTCCCAGTTCGGTTTTGCTAGATGTAGGCGCCAACCACGGTTACTACTCGCTCCTGGCCTCGCGGCTGACCGGCGACGCTTGTCGTACCCTTGCCTTCGAACCCCATCCGTTATGTGCAGACTTTCTTCGCCGTCACATTGAGGCCAATCATTTGGACGGTGTCACCGTTGTCCAGGCAGCGGTCGGTAAATCTTCAGGGTTCGCCTTGTTTGAACTTGGTAGCGGCACGGGCACAGGGCGCGTTTCGGATCAGGGTTCCCATCGTATTCAAGTTGTGACCATTGATGAAGTTGTCGCCGAGCATGGCCTCGCCCCCACACACCTAAAGATTGATGTCGAGGGTGGTGAACTGGATGTTCTCCAAGGTGCGTTGAGTACCTTGCGGGCCCATCGCCCCGAGATTTACCTGTCGACGCATGGGGCCGACATCCATGCCGACTGTTGTCAGCTACTCACGAAGACGGGGTATTATCTTGCGCCGATTCGCGGCAATCAACTGGAGTCGACGCCCGAAATTCATTGCTTGCCCGCCCGCGCGCGGAGGCGGCAAGCCGCCTAACCTGCGGCCGCTGATGGTTCGTAAAGGCGAGTTGTAACCGTGGCCTGCTGAGCACGGGAGATGAAGGCCAGCCCCCCCCTCGAAAACGTGGAGCTGTGATGAACCTGGGCAGCGAGACACGGAGCGAAGGCCCTCTGGCCGAGGCACCCGGCCCGCAGAAAGTTTTGTTGCACGTTGCGTATCCTTTGTGGCGGAAACAGCCCCTCATGGTCATGGCGCGGGCTAAGGAACTCCAGGACCGGGGTGACGAGGTTGTGCTGACGTACTGCAATAGCAAGGCAGGCACCTGCGCTGCGAATTTTGTGGGAAGTCCGGTCGCTTGCTGGATTTGTCGCAATCGGGTCAGGTCGACTGCGTCTTCACTCGGGCTCCGTGCGGTTCCGTTAGAAACAAGCAACGCCACGGCGTCCGACACAAGTCTGTTGCAATTAAGCGAACGAAAAGAGCTGGCCATCGGTGTGCAGAGTGCCATTACGACCAGGTTTCGCACGCTTCCCGGCGACAGATCGTGCGGAGCGATCATCTCGGCAATCAAGGCTCGGTATTTTCGCACTGCCTCACGATTGCTAGGCGCGCTGAAGACGCTTGTGCGGCAAGAACGGCCTGACCGTGTCGAAGTATTCAACGGACGTCACGCGTGCTCTCGCATTTGTTTGACGGCCGCTGAAAGCATGCAAATACCCTTTAATACTTTGGAAGGGACGACACGGCAAAAACCGATCATTTTTGAAGGACATACTGCACACGACCGTAGTGAAATGCAAAAGCGGATCATGAAGCATGACGCAAACGAGAAGGTTGCGGATATTTACTACGGTCGGCGGCGCCAGCCTCGTACCAATAAATTTGCGCGCAAGCATGCGCCTGGTTTCGTTCCTCCGAAAGCCGCAGGATTCAAGAAGAAAGTCAGCATTTTCCTTAGCAGCCAGGATGAATTTGAGTCGCTGGGCAAAGATTGGGTGTCACCTTTCCTGGATTACGCAAAAAGTGTCAAAGAGGCCAGCTTGCAGAATCCAGACAAACTGTTCTGCATTCGCTTTCATCCCAATCAGGCGGATGTTTGCAGTGACATCATTACGCCTTTCCGCGAGATTGCTGAGCTTCCGAATACCGTGATCTATTATCCGAACGACTGTGCCAATACTTACACGTTGATCGATTGGAGTGACGTGGTGGTGACGTTCGGCTCGACGGTAACAGTCGAAGCGTGTTGGATGAACAAACCAGTGATCATGCTCGGCCCATCGTTCTTCGATCAGCTTGACATATCGTATAACCCGGAGTCGCCCGACGAATTTTTGGAACTCTTACGCAGAGATTTGCTGCCGAAGGACCGGCGCAATGCGGCGCGATTCGCCAATTTTGAGGAATTTGATTTCGATCCGCTCCGATATGTGGATTCCACCGGAAAAACCATGGTGCCAAAAGGATTCCGACTTTCCCACCCGTGGGCCAGTCAGCTAGCACGAACCGCCGACGATTTGCTGTGCGAAGCGGTCAAGAAGTGGGCCGGACATCGGGCTAAGAAAAAGCGTTGTGCCGCATAAGTTGTGCCAGACTGCCCCGAAAATGGTTGCACTGGTGGCGGGTCGCTGCGACAAGAAAGGCCGGCCTGCATAGTTCATCCCCCTCTGCTGCGATTCTGAAAAGTACCTACGTCTCCCGCGTCAAACGCCAATTTTGGGTTGCGAAGCATGGTAGTCTTCGTTGCCTATCGGATGCCAGCGTGTGCGAGTGAGGTTGTGCAAAAATGATCTCGCCATAGTTTGTGCGGCTCGGCTAGTATTCACGCAATTGCTTTGTCATTTGTTTGGGAGTTCAAGGATGGACGTCAAAGACATCATCGTCTTGCAGCAAGAGCGGACGATTCGCTGGCACGCTGAGGACGTGGTGGCCACAAGGGATACAAGCTTGTTGGGGATCGCGGAGCAAAATCACCTTGAGAATTTCAAGCTATGGCATGAAGAGGACGTGGCCCGTTGCGACAACCTGGGGGATCAGCGCATTGTCCAGGCCAAACGTGCGATTGACCGCCATAACCAACAGCGGAATGACTTAATCGAAGCGATCGACCGGTATTTTGTCCAGTCCCTGCAGCCGGCGGAAGAAGGCTCTCCCTTCAATTCAGAAACACCCGGGATGATGATCGATCGACTATCGATCTTGGCACTCAAGCAGTATCACATGCGAGAGGAATCCGAGCGCGAAGACGCCACAAGCGAACATCGTGCCACCTGCTGCACCAAACTTTCTGTTATTGAGCAGCAGATAGGCCATTTGTCCGCGGCGCTGTCTAGGCTGCTTAACGAAGTACGGGCGGGGACTCGTAGTTTTCGCGTGTACTTCCAGTTTAAGATGTACAACGACCAGGAACTAAACCCACAGCTTCGCCGCGCTGCGTAGCGAACAGAAGAGATGTGAAGTCGGGATGCGAATTCTGATTCTGAAACCGAGTTCCTTGGGCGATATCATTTGTGCGCTGCCCGTGGCGCAATCCATTCGCCAGCAGTGCCCGGAAGCCGTCATTTCCTGGGTTGTCAAGAAGCGGTTCGCCGAAGTCGTGCGCCGCTGCGCTACGGTGAATGGCGAAGTTATTGTTTTCAACCATCGAAAAGGTTTGCGCGGCTTGCCTCGCTTACACCAGGTTGTGCGCGAGGTGGAACGACGCCAGTATGATGCGGTGCTCGATTTCCAGGGGCTGCTACGCACTGGTTGGATGACATGGAGAGCCCATGCGTCCCTGAAAGTCGGAAGCGTGTTTGCTCGCGAAGGCAGCCGACTGGCCTACAACGCGATCGTGCCCGCTCCGGAGGGTGGCCGCTCCACCCATGCGATCGACAAACTATTGCAGTTCTTGCCCGCCATTGGGCTGCAGCCCGAACTGCGCTCGCCTATCGAGATCCGCGGCGATGCGCCCGATGTGCTTGATTCGCGACTGGCCAATGCCCATCCGATTGTGATATTGCCAAATAGCCGCGGCGCTCACAAAGAATGGCAGTACTACCCCGAACTCACCGCTGGGATACTCGAGCAAAACCCTGATAGCCTGGTAGTCTGGGATAGCCATCTCCCGTGGGACGACCCTGTCGCGAATGGTTTATCGCGTTTCGTTAACCTGACAGCTCGCACTTCCCTCCTGCAAATGGTGGAACTCCTGCGACGGGCCAAGCTCGTAATTGCCAACGACAGCGGTCCGCTCCATATTGCTGCCGCACTCGGTCGACCGACGTTGGGGCTCTTTGGGCCAACCTCACCCGAGCTCTACGGCCCCTATCCTCTTGAGCTGCCGCGAAATAACGTGTTAACCGCACCTGGTGGCCATTTGTCGCAGCTGAGTAGCGAAACTGTGCTTAGAAAGGTTTGCGAAATTATTTCGTGCGGCGAAGGACGGCGTCACGTGGCCTGATCACGGGCGTTTTATGCCGGTCCTTTTTCTTTCACTGCGATGCCGCTTTTGGTAGCTTTTGTTGGGACTCACCGTGTGGGGGGGCTCATTGCGCCCACCCAAGCTGTGCTGCGGTGCCCAAACAGGTGAGAAATGTAGGCTAGAAATTTCTCTGATAGCAGGTAAAAATCATTGGGTTGATGGCCGTGCGGCTGTCGATCCATTCACACTTGCTGAATGATTGCGGGGTTTCCCTTGATGCTTCCTGACCCGTTGCGCCTGTCGATTGCTTTGGTGCCACTGGCTTCGTATTGTTTGCTGATCGGCCTGCTCAATGCCCGGCGACGCCCGTTTTTGACCAGCGGCGGTGCAGATCTAGCTGCGCTGGGAGCGGCCATGTCGGGCATGGTGCTGGTTGGCCCGGTGGAGCTTTTTCGTCCTGAAGCGGCATCGACGGAGTACGGCAGCTACGTTTGGCTGTTTTTATTGTTGCTTTACTGGCTATGCGTTTGGCTTGCTGTCTTATTGGCTCGTCCCCGGCTGGTTATTTACAACGTTAGTGTCGAAGAGCTGCGCCCGGTGCTTGCCGAGGCAAGCCGTGCTATTGATCCGCTAGCACGGTGGGCCGGTGATAGTTTGTCGTTGCCGACTTTGGGTGTGCAGTTGCATCTGGAAAGTTTCGAATTGATGCGGCATGTGTCGGTGGTGGCCAGCGGAGGGCGCCAGAATCTCGCAGGCTGGGGGCGCCTGGCCACAAATTTGTACCAGCGGTTGCAATCCCTGCGGGTCGGCCCCAATCCGCGGGCGCTTGGCATCATGCTCGTCGCGATCATCTTGGTCGTCGCGAGTACGACACACATGTTGGCTCATCCGCAGCACGTTGTCCAAGCCATGCGAGAGATTTTTGCATACTAGTAGAGTTTCTTGCCAATGCCATGTTGTGGGTGCCATTGAGCCCGGTTGGGCAGGTGGATTCGTGCCATTGCCGGCATATAGACTGCTTCTAGAAAAAAAAATGAGTGGGGCAGTGGCTCATTGGTGGTGCAAAGATCAATAGTGTCGATTACCTGTTAAGCAACCTGTTGCGAATGCCTTTCAGGCCCAAGCCGCTGCGCGGCTTGGGTTCATGATCCGGGGCGTGATGACTAGAATGCTGTCACGCTCTAGGGCCTTGGTCGTTTATTCGTCTGGGAGGACAATTTGACCCTCTGACGCGTGGTAAGATCCCCTTGCGTGGCTGAGGGGCGATCCTATAATTTTGAGATCGCTGTAGGACGGCCGTCTTGCCAGGATTCAGGGTGACGCCTCTGGAAATAGGATGTTCGGTGTCGAGAATTTTTGGCCCTAGGCACTTGGCGAATTGGAGTCTTGGCGAAAATAGATAAATTGCGGGTGTAGCTCAGTTGGTAGAGCACAACGTTGCCAACGTTGTTGTCGTCGGTTCAAATCCGATCACCCGCTCTTAGTTTCTGTCCTGCGATTTGCTTGTTGCCCTACAGGGGGGCATGTTGCCCTAACACGGGGCGCACTCAATATCCGAAATCCCAATCACTGCCAGTAGCAATCAGGTTGCGAGCCCATGGCTGCCGAAGAACTCGACGAAGTTGCGACACATCCAAATGATAATGCCGACGATATCGACGTCGAAGATGATGTGCTGCAAAAGCTCAATCTCGAAGTGCAAATTGTCTCCCCCAGCGCCTGCCAGCGGCACTTAACAGTGACCGTGGCGCGCGAAGATATCGACCGATATCTGAATGACGTATTCAGTACTATGATGCCCGAGGCCAATGTGTCTGGCTTTCGCGCTGGTCGGGCTCCGCGCAAGCTGGTTGAAAACCGGTACAAGAAAGAGGCTGGCGAACAGATCAAGAGCTCGCTGTTGATGGATAGTCTCAGCCAGATTTGTGAAGAGGAATCGTTTATTGCGATCGGTGAGCCGGAATTAAATCTCGAAGCTGTTGAGGTCCCGGATGAGGGGCCCATGATTTTTGAGTTTGATATTGAGGTTCGTCCTGATTTTGATTTGCCGAAGTGGAAGGGGCTAAAGCTCAAACGCCCCGTGCGCGACTTTACTGATGAGGATGTTGATCAGCAGTTGGAGAAAATGCTGACCCGTTTTGGCCAACTCGTGCCGCTCGAGGGTCCGGCCCAAGGCGGCGACTATCTGACCGTGAATATCGTGTTAAGCTGCGGCGGCGAATTGTTGGTTCGTGATGAAGAGCGTGTCACGCGCATTCGGCCGACGCTCAGCTTTCGTGACGGAAAGCTGGAGGGTTTCGACCAACTCATGGCAGGGTGCCAGGCGGGCGACAAGCGATCAAGCAAGTTGACACTCACGCAGGATGCGCCAAATGAAGAGCTTCGAGGGCAGGAAGTGGACGTCGAATTCGAGGTTCTAGAAGTCAAGCACCTAAAACTGCCTGAGCTTACCGAGGAGTTTTTGCAGGAAATGGGTGGATTCGACAATGAGGAAAAGCTGCGCGAAGCGATTCGTGCCAATCTTAATCGTCAACTGGAATACCAGCAGCAGCAAGCGGTGCGAGGTCAGATCACGAAGTCTCTAACGCAATCAGCTGACTGGGATTTGCCACCCGGGCTGCTAAAGCGCCAGAGTGCGCGAGAGTTGGAACGGGCTGTCATGGAATTGCGTAGTGCCGGTTTTAGCGAGGCAGAGATCCGCGCTCGCGAAAACCAGCTCAGGCAAAATAGCGGTGCCTCGACAGCGCAGGGCCTCAAAGAGCACTTTATTCTGGAGCGAATTGCCGAGGAGGCCAGTATCGAAGTCGAGGAAGGAGATTTCGAGAAAGAAGTCTTCCTCATGGCTGCGCAAAGTGGAGAGTCGCCTCGACGCGTGCGAGCCCAGATTGAAAAGAAGGGCTTGATGGATGTATTGCAAAATCAAATTTTGGAGCGAAAGGTACTCGAGCAGGTTCAGGCCGAGGCGGAATTTATCGATGAGCCTTACGAGCCTGAACGGCTTGACGAAGAAGCGATTTACCTAGCCGCAGGCGGCGGAGATCAAGGCGAAGCTATTCCGGAGGCGACCGAGTCGGAGGAGAGCGGGGACGAGTCCGTGGGACACGCAGTAACGACCGAGGCCAAGCCGCATCGCGACGTTTCATAAGTTTAGAACAAAGGATTGGCGATGAACGAGAAGGCTGGGTTTGGCACCGGAGGATTTGACACCGGCGGTTTTTCCAAGGGTGATATTGGCCATTCGGCCGGTGGCCAGGGCGGCGCGCATTATGCCGGTGGGCAGAAACCGAACTCCCATGACGGGCAGCCGCTGGACGGCACTCTGTTTGAAGGGCCGATGGCGTCGGCGATGCGCGAATATCAGCGCCAGCGCCAAATGACGCTGGGCGACCTGCTGCTGGAAAATCGGGTTATTTTTTTGCAGGGAGAAATCTACGACGGCAACGCCAATGAGTTGGTGATGAAACTGTTGTACCTGCAGAGTGAGAATCGCCGTAAGGATATTCACTTCTACATCAATTCTCCCGGAGGAAGTGTCACCTCAACTCTAGCCATCTACGACACCATGCAAATGATCTCGCCGTCGGTTGCGACCTATTGCGTTGGTCTGGCGGCCAGTGGCGGGGCTGTGTTGTTGGCCGGCGGGGCTGCGAAAAAGCGATTTGCGCTGAAGCATGCAAAGGTCATGATCCACCAGCCACATGGCGGGGTCGGTGGACAAGTTTCAGATATTGAAATACAAGCCAACGAAATGGTCCGAACTCGGCAGTTGCTTAACGAAATCCTGGCCAGCCATACCGGGAAAACGGTGGAAGAAATCGGCAAGGCGTGTGACCGCGACTATTACATGACGGCTGCCGAGGCCAAAGAGTATGGTGTGGTTGACGATATTCTTATCAAACAACCGAGCGGTGACGAAGAAGACGACTAGCTTGACCAAAATGCTTGCTATGACGGCTTTCCCAGTGCGTCCTTGAACGCATCCTAGAACGCTTTCCAACACTATGGATCAATCCAGCCATGACGCTGATACCTTACGTTATTGAAAAGTCGGGCCGCGAAGAGCGGGCGATGGACATTTACAGTCGGCTACTCAAGGACCGCATCGTGCTGATGGGCTCGGGCGTGAACGACGATGTGGCCAACAATATCGTGGCCCAACTGCTATTTTTGCAGTCCGAGGACGCGAAGGCAGACGTGCACTTCTATATTAATAGCCCGGGTGGCAGTGTGACTGCAGGTATGGCAATTTACGATACCATGCAGTTTATCACCTGCGATGTGGCGACCTACTGTCTGGGGCAGGCTGCTTCGATGGGGGCTTTGTTGTTGGCCGCCGGAGCAGCGGGCAAACGGCATGCGTTGCCCAATTCGCGGATCATGATACACCAGCCATCCGCCGGCATGGAGGGGACGGCCGCAGATATTATGATTCACGCCAGTGAGTATAAGAGAACGAAAGACAAGTTGAATCAGATACTGCTCGAACACACGGGCCAATCTCTCGAGCAAATAGAGGCTGACACCGATCGAGACAAGTTTATGTCGGCTGCTGAGGCGACCGAGTATCGGCTCATTGACAAAGTGATCGAGAAGATGGAAGTCTGACGGAACGCATAGCCGTAGACCATTATTTCATCCCCCCGTCCGGTGGCCCTTCTAGGCATGCAAGGCATTCCCCATGCCGGCGGCTCAAGCTAAATTTTGCCATTTGCTTAAAACCAGGCATGCGCCCCGGAATATGCTTAGATTCTTCGTGTTGACATTGAGAAGCTGGACGTGCGGCGAGTCTTATTTGACGTGCTAGCACGGTTTATCTCGCTTGACGGCTAACAGCCCGTTTTCTATTTCTTGCCCCTTGATTTCAGGGTTGCGCCGGTGCCAATCTTGTCTGGCGCCCACCCAGGCAAAAGAGCTCGGCCCTATTAAGAAGCGACAGTCCACGCAAGAAAATAAGCCCTCTCCTCCAAGCGTTACGCGCGCAATTGTTCGCGGTATGATGTCTACACTTCCTCGAAATAGCCCTTCCAGCAGCGTGCTGCTGGTGTTCGCCGTGTCCGGCTGCTTGTTAGTGGCATCGAGTGGTTGTCGCTCGGCAAGGGACAACCAGATCGACATTTTGGAGAGAGAATTACGGTCTCAGGAAGACTATATCTACGAGCTGGAAGAGTATGTTGTCACGTATTCCGATAAATTGAGGCAATGTCGCTGCGTCGATCATGGCGAAACAGTTATCTATTCTGATGCCAAGGCGCTGGCGCCGGTCAACGACCCCGAAACTGAGAAAGAAGAAAGTCCCACTGTTGAGGAGCCAGTCGTTGAGGAGCCAGTTGATGAGGAGCCAGTTGATGAGGAGCCAGTTGATGAGGAGCCTGAGGACCTCAATATCCCCGACCTAGAAATCAGTGAGCCGGTAGGAAACAATGCGTGGAGTTCCCCCGATTCTCGCGTCGTCCAGGCGGGTCATCATGAGCCGCGCTCACTCGAAGCGAAGGTGTTATTCGTTCCTGATCCGGCTCATTTCGCGCAGGACGTGGAAGGGGATTACCGCGACGACGAACAGTTTGCAGATGCTCCATTAGCCATATCGGCCGATGATTCCGTTGGCGAAGCGGTCAGCGAAGACCACCGCAACATTGACCTGGAGCCACCAACCGTTGACGACCGGTCTGCTGAGAATCTGATTGTCGCTCAGCTTTTGCGAGGCACTGACGACTCGGAACACCCCGGCAGCCTGCTCGCTGTGGTGGAGGCACGCGACTCCAAAGACGAACCGGTAGATCTGGAAGGCGAAGTTTCGTTGATGGTAATGACTGCCGACCCTGAGTCTCCGAAGCGGTTGAGGCGGTGGGACTTTACGGGCGAAGAAACCACCACCGCCTGGCAGTCTTCAGCATTGGGCGACGGCCTGCACCTGGAATTGCCATTGGGAGATGCGCCACTTCCGAATTCCGGCTTGGAACTTTGGGTACGGCTGGTCTCACCAGACGGCGGAAAACTGTTCACACAATTTCTGTTCGACCCGCAGGGACTGCCAGCGATCGGCAATGCTACTCCGATGGAGGAGAACGTGACTGAAGAGAAGCCACTCTTGGCACAGCTCCCCTTGGCAGAGATGCATGAGTTGAGCGATCCGAAAGTGGACCTTGCGCCCGTAGATATTGAGTCGACCCCAAGCCGTCTCCCACATTCTGAGCTGGAGTTCAACAGTCTACGACCAGCGGCAGCCCGCGACGCGGCCCCAAAACCCGAGCCACGCTGGCGAGCTTCAATGGAGCGGAGCCATCCTCTCTCGGAGAGCTATTCCACCACAGCCCGACGCGTCCAGGGTTGGTCGGCCCAGCGGACTGCGAGTGGTTTGCAACAAGCGCAACCGGCACGCCCCGTGCGCCGCGCAAGCATGGTGCAATCGGTCCCCGGCCAATCGCCTGATTGACAGTTTTGCACAGCAGATTACAAGAATCTTGCGGCTCGGCCTCATCGATTATGGGGGTGCGACACTTTGCAAGCGTTGCCTATTTTAGGCGTTACAGTTGTCCAATCTTGGCGATCAAATCAGCCGTGCGTGAACTGTAGCCCCACTCGTTGTCATACCAACTGACAACTTTCAGCATATTTCCGTCAATCACTTGAGTAAAGTCTGCCGCAAACACGGAACTATGTGGGTCTCCGATAATGTCGGTCGATACAATGGGATCTTCGGTGTAGCAGAGGACATCCTTGAGCGGGCCTTCGGCCGCCGCCTGCATTGCCGAGTTGACCGCTTCTACGGAAACCGTTTTGGACATCAGGGCAGTCAGGTCGACAACGCTCCCGGTCTGCACGGGCACACGCAGGGCAATGCCGGTAAGCTTGCCCTGCAGTTCCGGGATCACGAGCCCAACCGCCTTGGCCGCTCCGGTCGACGTGGGAATGATATTTACGGCCCCGGCTCGCGCACGGTAGGGATCCGAGTGCGGCTGGTCCTGAGTAGGTTGGTCGTTGGTGTAGGCATGGACGGTAGTCATCAAGCCTTTGTCGATTCCGAAGGTTTCATGTAATACCTTGGCAACGGGGGCCAGACAATTGGTTGTGCAGCTGGCGTTGCTGATGCACTTCAGGTCCGCAGTCAGCTTGTCGTCGTTGACGCCCAGCACGCAAGTCAGATCAGCGCCGTCTTTGGCGGGCGCGCTCAGCACGACCCGCTTGGCACCGGCTTTCAGATGTGTGTCGTAACCCGGTTTACTGCCGGATGCCCGATTGGTGAAAATGCCAGTACTTTCCACCACAACATCGACGCCCATATCGGCCCAGGGAAGTTCCACAGGATTGCGCACGGCAAGGGCTTTGATCGATTTGCCGTCGACTATCAGATGGTTGTCATCGTAAGCGACCGTGCCGGGAAAACGGCGATGCGTGCTGTCGTACTTGAGCAGTGTAGACAGCATCTGGTTGTCGGTCAGATCGTTGATTGCAACGACGTCGAATTCGCTTGAGCGGGCATGCAAATTACGGAATGTCAGACGGCCAATGCGTCCAAACCCGTTGATTGCGACACGAATGGGCATAGAGGACTCCTTCTTGAAATTTGGGGAAACGACCGGTTGCGCCATTGGGCAGCCGAGCGATCAGTGTATTGAATCAGTCTGCCAGGGAGCGAGACTGTCACCTTGGCGGACCGTAGTGGGCGAGAAACGAACCCGCAATTATACTGCTGCAGTCTATGGCCAACAAGCACCCGCGCAGCAGGTATAGCCACTCGATTTGCGGTCTAGGAGGAATGAACGGCCCAAGGACATCGCCCCTAACGATAAAAGATAATGTATGAAAACCGCCCTTATTGGTCATTTTGACTACTGTAGGGTTTTGCCATGGGTGTGGGTAAAACCACGCTTAGGACAACATGTTGGCAGCGCGGCCCAAGGTGATTGGAATCGCAATTGGGCAGTTGCTGCGTTGACGGCTCTTTCCCTGGTCGGCTAGGGTGCAAGTATGTCCTCCCGCGACCCTGTTTCCGATCGAACCAGTTCTCAGCGGCGGATGACCGCGCCGGGATTCGCTGATCTCAAGGCTGCAGGGCGCAAAATCTCTATGGTCACTGCCTACGATTATTCGTTTGCACAGCTTGTCGATTCCGCCGGGGTGGAATGTATCTTGGTGGGCGACAGCATGTCGATGGTCGTGCAAGGCCATGAAAATACGCTTCCGGTAACCCTGGACGAGATGATCTACCATGCCGAGATGGTTGGGCGGGCGGTTCAGTCTGCGCTGGTTGTTGTAGATATGCCTTTTCCCAGTTACCACGTGGGCGTTAGCAAAGCAATTGAAAGTTCCGGACGCATACTCAAGGAATCGCGCTGTCAGGCGGTGAAACTTGAAGGGGGAGTCGACCAGGCCGACACGATTAGCGCGCTGGTGTCGGCGGGGATTCCCGTGATGGCCCATTGTGGTCTGGGGCCGCAGAGCATTCACCAGCTTGGTGGTTATCGGGTCCAACGCGATGAGGCGGCACTTCTTGACGATGCCCGTGCGGCAACCGAAGCAGGGGCCTTTGCCATGGTTCTGGAATGCGTCCCTCAGGAGGTTGCCCGCAAGATTACGGAGAGCATCGCCATTCCGACCATTGGTATTGGCGCGGGCCCGCACTGCGACGGTCAGGTCCTAGTTTTGCACGACCTGTTGGGACTGACGGTGGATTACGTGCCCCGTTTTGTAAGGGCCTATGCCGATCTGAAGACCGAGGTTTTAGGCGCAGTGCGCCGTTTTCGCGATGACGTGCGCGAAGGGGAGTTTCCTGGGCCGGAGCATGGATACGAGTAATTACCTCAGCGGTGTAACTTCCCCGCATCGGCCTCGTAACCGTCCGTTTGGCTAGCGTCGTTCGCGCGCCCTTTTGTGGTGCACACATTGGTCGGACAGTCTTTCATGCCGCTAAGCCGATAGCGATTTCGCGCAATCCAACGATAGAGGGGTCGCCAAACAAACATACTACCCGGCACGTGGAGGAGTGGAGCCAGCCACCATAAACGACGCAGACGCCGCGTGAGGTGGCGAATCGCATCTATTCCCCAGTATTCGTGTCCCGAGGGAGTGACTATGCACATTTCCTGCATGAGTCGCCCGGCTGGCAGTTGAGGCCAGCGCTTCGCCACCTGGGCATCGTGCAGCGAGATATAAGACAGTTTTTGACGACAATCCCACCAGGGCAACTTGCGCACCTGGGCCGAGCAAATACCGCAGTCGCCGTCATAAATCACGACATCCGCCTCGGGTCGCTTAGACGGGCAGGGCAGGGATGGGGCTGGAGAAGTCATGGTGATTGGTGTGACAAAGTTTCGTGGGGGCAGCTTGAATGAGAACCGGTTTTTCTACACACGTTAACGTTGTCGGCCTCTTTCGAGCGACTGCCGCCATGGCCTAAGGAGACAGCCCGCTCTTATTGCAGCGTGACCTGTTAGCCTGGAGCAGGTAGAACGGGAGTACCGACTCTATTGTATCCCAGAAGTGGCTTAATCCCCAGGGAGCGTGGTGCCATGGACCAGATTCTTGCCCAGGTCGGGCGAGCGAGGCGGAATCTCACGCTCGAAACGCTTGTCTGCGGTTTGCTCCGGTGTTGTGGCTTGCTGCGTTTATTGCAGCAGGTGTGGCGATCGGCGTGCCCAAATTTGTGGCCATCGCGAATCTGCCCGTAAATTGGGCCCTCATTTGCGGCGCTCTGGACCTTGTTTTGGGATTTTTTGTGGCCGGCATTTGGAGGCTAGTCCACCGTCCCGGTGACCTGGACGCGGCCGTGAAAATTGACTTGCGCTACGGGCTCAAGGAACGTGTGGCCAGTAGCCTTTCGCTGTCGGCTGAAGTGGCTTAGGCGGCCGCCGATCGCAAAGAGCTTAAGGACGCCGAGGGACTCTTTCGCGAACTGGATAAACAGGCTGAGAAACTAGGCGATGTCCGAGAGCCGAGCCGTAAGTAGAGCCTGATCAAGCTAAACGACCCGGCTCAGCATCGGAAATGCGATAAGTTACGAGGAGAGGCTGCACCTACCCGGCGTCCGGCGCTGCAATACGAACTGAAAGGCCCGTTTGCCAGACCAAGAAACCACCCACACCGGTCAATGGAAGAAAAAATGCGGAAAATATCCAATGCGCTAGATACAGGGGGGCGATGTTAGAATCGGGAGCAAAATACGACTGGAGTGGTTTCACGCTCAACCTAAATGGGAAACCCCAGTTCATGTACCAAGCGACCTCCCCCACAAAGTTTTGCTTCGCGCTGTTGGCGATGATGCGTTACCGGTGGGGGAGTCGACTTCAACGTCTTGGTGAATCCTCGTTGAGTTGTCCCTGAGCGTGCCAGGATGCGCATTGCGGTGCTGCACTCCTCTGGGGGGATTCTTCTCGCCAACGGCCTTGTTTTCTGCGGACACGTCGCGAAGAGCGGTTGAAAAATGGGGCACGTGCCTGCCCAGATCCACTTGATCCGGGGGGCCACTGCGACTGCAAAACGATCCGGGCCATGGTTCTATCCCCCTTTCCCTGGCCTAGCGCCGACCGCCTGAGACTGGCGCAATACCCAATTTTGGGGGAATTGGCGTAGGACAGTCAATTTGGGGGCTATATACTACATTTGGTTTTGAAACCGGCTGTTGGGTAACTCGGCGCGGGGAATGTCACGTGTAATCCGATGTGGCCCAGGTAATCGACCACTGACTTAAGAGAAAGGGGCCACGTGCGACTCATGCGACTATTTTTGGTGGCCCTCGTTGCCGCGGGCCTTTTGGGTCTGGGGTCGCCCGTCTTTGCGGGACCAGCCGACGTCGGCGTACTCAGTTCATTGCTAGACGACTTGGACGTCTGGATCGGTGATGAGGCCAACGGAGACAAGTGGCGAAAGTATCTTCGGTCTCCGGAGCTGCGCGAGCAGCTTGCCAGGGGAGCAGATGCCGATCCGGCCATCGTGTCGCGGGCCCTGCAGCAGTACCAGTCGGGCGCCAACGGGCTCGACATGACAAGGTTTGTGGAAGTGCGGGCTGCGCTTGCCATCTGGCTGGGCGCCCTGCAAGCCCAATACGGCGATGATCTTCCTAAGAGAGTATGGGCCGCACGAGGCGATCACGTGCCCGTTTCTCGCGAGCGATTGGCCTCGGTGCAAGGCGAACTTCGCTCGGCTGCACGTTCCCTGGAGGCAGCAATTACCGGCACTACTCCGTTTGCCCAGCAGTGGAAAGCCTATCTCAAGTGGGATCTCCTCTCGCCTCATTTTAGCCCGGAGATTCAGTTTACCGGGAAAAGGTTGAGCGAGCTGGATCAGGTGCTGAAGCGGTTTCGGAGTAACCATCCGGGGCTCGAAAATCCATATTTTACTCGCACCGCTTCCGCAATCGAGGTCTATCGCGAGCTCGCTTTTTGGTTTGCCTTGGCCGAGCGGCGCGACACGCGTGCTATTTATGCTGCCTATCTGAAAGAGCTCGAAAAGCAGCTCGTCCGCAACTTGGAAACGCCCTCGGTCGAGTCGACCCGCCAGGTGGGTAAGATACTCGGCCTGATGGAGGATCTGGGGCATTCGCGCCCACTCGTAGATCAGATTCGCAGCGAGTTTAGTCAGCCCAACATCCTGATCAAGGTTTCGCAAGGTGCGATTAACCGGCTCGCGCAAAGGCCCGTGCACGAATCGCGGCCCGTGCACGATTGCATACTCGGTGCGGTGGTGCGGGGCACGGCCACTTCGACCGGTCAATTGAGTTTTCACACAGTCCCCGCGGCCGAACATATTGCGCTGGATGTACGGCTGGTGGGACACATCGATTCGCGTACTACCAGTTATAAGAAGCCGGTGAAGATTTCCAGCCGCAGCGACACCAGCTTTGTCGCAAGCAAGCGTCTTATGATCAGCGATGAGCGGTTCCTGGTAATGCCCTCGATTGCCAGGGCCCGCACCGAGACCCATGTGCGCTCGATTCGCAAGACAGGCGGCAGATTGGGCCGACAGCTCGTCATGCAGATTGCCCGTCGAAAAGTGGCTGAGAGCAAGCAACAGACAGAGCAAATTGCCTCGCGACGGGCGGAGCAGAGCGTGTCGGCCAAGTTTGATCGGCAATTGATGGAGGCAATTGCCGAGGTCCGTCGCAAGTACGATCACCAGTTGCGGCCTCCGCTGGTACGGATTGGGATGTTTCCCAGTCAGTTGTTGATGGCCTCTGATGTAGGCGGAGTCGAGATCCAGGCTAGGCTGGCCTCGTACAAGCAAATCACTACTGCCCAGCCGCCACCCGCTTGGCCGACCCGAGACGATTTGACCATTCAGGTTCATGAGAGTGCGGCCAATAATTTCTTTCCGACCGTGTTGGCCGGCATAGGATTGCGGCAAGATCACGAGGACGGGTCTCCACGCCTGGAAGGCGACGTACCGGCATGGCTACGCAACTTGTCCGGGAAAGGCACGCCGGAAGTGGCGGAGCCGGGCCTGGGTGTGGCAGGGCCAGATGCTGCCAAGCGAGACAACGACTTCAAGCCGTGGGCGTTTGTACTCAATCGAGATCACCCGGCCAGCATCAGTTTGGATGACCAAAAACTGACGGTACGGATTCGCATCGCCGAACTCAAAACGCTGGAGGATGGTGAAGAGCAGATCCGCAAGAATTGGGATTTTCTGATTACCTATCGCATTGTCCAAGCGGGGCACCGCATGGCGATTCGCCGCGATGGTGATATTCAGGCTTTTCCGACCGGCTTCGATCCGCAGTGGTACGGGGATCCTCGCTGGGACGACAAACTTACCGGCGAACAAGTAACTGTCCGCAGCATACTGGAGAAAAACTTGAACCAGCGGGCCGCGTCCGGAGAGGGATTCCCAGAGGAGATCCGTGTGCAGCCGATCCGTTTTCCTGGATCAAGCGGCAGCGGATGGACACTCGTGCCGCAGCAATTTGATTGCGACAACGGATGGCTCACGGTGGGTTATCGGTTGCAATAGGCCACATTTTTTCCAACGATGCTGCTGCGATTCAGAAACTTGGTTGCTCGTAGAGGCCGCGTGCCTCGCAATCTGTTTTCTGGACGTGTTGCACCGCACGGGGGCCCCTGGCGAGCATCTGTTTCTCTCGCCCTATACTCCGTTGCCTCTTACTGAGCGCCGCTATCTGTTGGTAGGGGGGGATCGGACGGGTCGGGTGGTTGCGAGTGATCAACGACCCTCGCGCCATCGTCTTGGTAATACGTCCATTTTCCGGTCCGCTTCCCTCGCTCCATCACTCCTTCTTCTGCCTTGCTACCGTCAGGGTGCCAGATCGTCCACCCTCCTTCGTGCTGCCCCATTTCGTAGGTTCCAGCTGCCTTCTCCTGCCCATTTTCGTAATATGTGACCCAGGGGCCATGGTACTTGCCTTGCTTCATTTCACCTGCTTCCGCCTTGCGGCCGTTGGGATGCCAGCGTGTCCAGAGTCCTTCACGCTGCCCGATCTTGTAGGTTCCCGACGCTTTTTTCTGTCCGTTTTTGTGAAATACGACCCACAGGCCATGTTCTTTGCCTTGCTTCATGACTCCTTCGGCCTCCTTGCCGCCACCCGGGTACCAGAACGTCCACAGTCCCACGCTCTTGCCCATTTGGTAGGACCCTGCCGCCTTCTTGCGTCCGTTTTGGTGATACGATACCCACGGGCCGTGCCGTTCGCCTGCATGCAGGGTGCCTTGGGTAAGGAGGTCGAGGCGAAACATGTCCTGAGAGCTAACCTGTCCGACCAGCGGATGATGCATCCGCGGGTAATAGGTTAAATAGCATTCCACCAGATGCTGGTCGATTGAGGCGGTTGCCTCATTCCACCTTCGGCAGAGATATTCTAAGAATCCCTTGCGAAAAACCTTGTTTCCATCGGCGCTCAGTAGCACTAGGCCATTGAGCATGCGGGTGCTGATGGCAGGTGCCGCACAGCTTGGCGCCTGAGAGCGGTCAGCGACTTCGGCTCCTCCGCGCAGGAGATCAACCTGTCCGCCATCCCGCTTGCGAGCGACGCATGCCACGTCCATACAAAGGTTGGGTGGATAGCTAAACATGTTCCAATGTTGGTTGAGTGCGAGCAGCATGGCAGGCTGCTGCATAAAGCTGATCTTGCGGATCGTTGTTTCCGCAGCAAACGTATGTAGCAGGTTCCACGCCGCCGTGTAGAGAATTAGTCCGACAGCCAGTACCTGCCGGAGCCGACGGGTGTGGGCCCAGAGATGGCCTGAGTTCCGTTGCACCATCCGCTGGCGTTTGCGGCGTTGTTGCCTGGATTCAATTTTTTGCGCCTCAGACGGAAAATCCACGCGATCGAGGACCTTTTGCAGGCTCCGCAAGGGGGCCCATTTCCACCACTGGCTGGGGATAAAGAGCACAAGTCCGGTGACAGAAATGAGGGAAAAAATCAGCACCGTCAGTGTGACTTCAATGCCGATGTGAAATCCAAAAAACATCAAGACGGCAACCGATCGGCAGAGCGAAGTTCTCCACGGCGAAAACATGACCCAGGGAAGCAATAGCTCGGAGTACAACGTCGTGCGGCTGAGGATGCTAGTTAGTTGGGGAAATTCACGTAGCAGTCTTCCGGCAGGACGTACAAAGCTGTCATTGGAGAACGTTACGTCCAGTGCCGTGCCGCTGAGCCAGGAGACATTCCATTTAGAGATGCCCGTAAAAAAATACATCATGGCCATCTGCAGCAGGATTCCTGCCGTGGCCACGGAAACCAGCGTAGGTGGCAGGTCCGCGGTTGCCGGGGGGCGGCCGCGTCGGTCGAGAGACCACTGTTGGCCGAGCGGCAAAAACATACTCCAGAAAAGCAGCACGCACAGCAAGGCATCGCCCCCACTTGCGACGTACGGTGCGTTGTTGTTCAGCGAGGCCACCAGCAGCCAGCAGGCAATCGTGGCCAGGCGGGTATGCCAGCCCCCGGCAAGGCAGATGGCAGCCGCAAAGCCAATGGTCAGCAGGAAATATTGGTAGGCGGAAGAACTGCCCAGCCAATTGAGCGACCACTTCCACGCGCGGCCATGGTAGCTTTGCAATAGATCCGAGGAGATCGCCTTGTCGGCCGCGTGAAACGCGTCGAATACCCCCAAGTGCGTGATTAGGTAATGCGCTATAACCGCAGCCAGGCAGATGCGAAACAGCCCGAGAGACCGATGATCGATGGCGAATGGATGCATTAGTTGTGCGGTTAGTGGTGGACGTACCAGAGCAGTCCTACCAGCCTAGCAGACAGGCGCCGCGAGAATCTACAGCTTTCTGTTGATCCGGGGTGGGGCCCAATAAAAAAAGGCCTCTCCACCGCCGAGGTGGAGAGGCCCGATTTGTTGTCCAATGGTTCACGAAGCCTAAG
>JAKVCC010000001.1 GCA_022448265.1 Pirellulales bacterium | reverse complement strand
CCACAAAGAGATCAAAAGCATGTCGACCGCGGCCCGGCGACGACTGATGGCCTTCGATTGGCCAGGCAACGTACGACAATTGAAAAACACGGTGGAAAGCATGGTCGTGGTCGACTACGACGGCGTCTTGGACATGGATGACTTGTCGCCGGAAATGTCGGGCGACGAAGGACCTGGGAACGACGCCGGTGGCCAGGGGCTGAGCGAACTGGTCGGCAAGTCGCTCTCGGAGATCGAAGGCCTGTTCCTTGCCGAAACGCTCAAGTTCACCAGCGGAAATCGTGAGGAGGCGGCAGGCATCTTAGGTATCGGCGAGCGGACGTTGTACCGAAAAATCAAGGAGTACGAGCTCTGAGCAATGCAGGTTTTGGATTGCGGAAGTGCGGATTGATAATAACTTCTAAAATCCTAAATCCAAAATTCGAAATTGAACATGCCTTCTATCAACCAGTTATCGACGATCGTGATCAACAAGATCGCCGCGGGTGAGGTGATCGAACGCCCGGCAAGCGTCGTGAAAGAGTTGCTGGAGAATTCGCTAGATGCCCATGCGACTCGGATTGATGTCGTCGTCGAAAAAGGGGGCGTCGCACTGCTGCGAGTGACCGACAATGGCTGCGGCATCGCCGCGGACCAGTTGCCCTTGGCAGTGGCCAGCCACGCGACGAGCAAAATCTCCACGGCCGAGGACTTGTTTCGTGTGGAAACCCTCGGATTTCGCGGTGAAGCCCTGGCTTCTATTAGTGCGGTAAGCCGGCTCTTGCTCCGCAGTCGGCCTGCCGAATGCGAGGCAGGCGCAGAACTGGAAATCATTGGCGGCCAGGCAGAACCCATCCGGCCTGTGGGCTGCCCGTCCGGAACCTCGGTCGAAGTTCGCCAACTTTTTTTCAACACGCCTGTGCGGCAGAAGTTTTTGCGGACGACGCAAACCGAATTCGGACATATCACCGAAGCAGTCACTCGGCTGGCGCTGGGAAATCCACAGGTTCATTTTTCGTTGACGCACGGCAACCGGCGGATTCACGATCTGCCCCCTACTCAAGACGTGCGTGATCGGGTCGCGGCTTTGTTTGGCGAGCCCCTAGCCGAAAGTTTGATTGCGATCGACAGCCTAGACAAAGAAATTCAATTGCGGGGCTACGTGGCCAATCCTACGCACAGCCGAGGTAACAATCGCCAGCAGTATTTGTTCTTAAATGGCCGGCACATTCGCGACCGGTCACTACAACATGCGCTGGGTGAGGCCTACCGGGGATTGCTGCTCACGGGCCGATATCCTGTGTGTTTTTTGCACCTGAAACTTCCTCCGGCCAAAGTGGATGTCAATGTGCACCCCTCGAAGCAGGAGGTGCGCTTTGAGGATGGCGGAGCTCTCTATGCCCAATTGCTGGGTTCGCTACGATCCAAGTTCTTGACCACCGACCTAGTAACCCGCGGCCACGTTCCGGGCCAAGATGCAGTAGCGCACCCCTCGGCCGCGACACCCCGCAGTGAAACAGGCGACGAAATTATCGATAGCACGCCCCAGACAAGCGAGCTGTTTGACTGGGCCAAGAGCCAACTGGGCCAGCATCAGCAGGCAGAGCGCGGAGCGCCAGCAGGGTCGGCAGCGGCCGCAGCCGAAACGGGGCTACCACAGCCTCTCAACGCACTGCGCCCGCCCCAGGCCGAAGGTGTTACCGGGACCGTCAGGGAATCGACAGAAGGGCGATCCCTACGCGTCGATTCTGCCACGCCGGGGGGAGGTGTGTCCCAGCTAAACCTGGCAGCGCTACAAATTCACGATCGCTACATTGTGGCCGAAAATGAAGAGGGACTCGAGATCATCGATCAGCATGCCCTGCACGAGCGCATCCTGTATGAACAGCTAAGGGAAAAAGTCTTAGGAAACGACCTTGAGCGTCAGCGGTTGCTGGTACCGGAACCGGTCGATCTGGCCGCCAGCGAAGCCGCCGCAGTACTCGACAATCGCGAGTTGCTCGCGCGATTGGCCCTGGAGGTGGAACCGTTTGGCGGCGAAACTGTACTGGTCACCGCCTATCCGGCGATGCTCGCGCACGTCAGCCCCGCAGAGGTACTTCGAGGTTTGGTCGAGCAATTGCTTACCGAGGGAAAGCAACCTGATCCGCGCGACCTCCTCGACGAGTTGATGCACGGAATCGCCTGCAAGGCCGCGGTAAAGTACGGCGACCGACTGACCGATCAGGAGGTGAATGCCCTGCTGGCACAGCGCCACCTGGCCCAGGACCACCACCATTGTCCCCACGGCAGGCCAACTGCCCTGGTCTTTACCCGAGATCAACTCGACCGCCAATTCAAACGCATTTGATTCTCTAGATAGATTCAAGGAAAATGGGGCGTAGGCCCTTCAGGCCCCAAGGACTCATACCACGTTCCCTAACCCTCAACCATTAAATTTTTCCATGATCTGTGTTGCCATCGGACGAAGTCGCCACAAGCATATGATGGCCGAGCATCGCCATCTGGCGGAGCAGGGTGCCGAGATAGTCGAACTGCGCCTGGATTATGTCTCCAGCCGAGTCAATATTCGCCGCCTGATATCTGAACGAGGCGATAGCGATTGTCAGATCATCATAACTTGCCGTCGGAAAGAGGACGGCGGGAAATGGAATCGCACTGAGGACGAACGCATCTTGGTCCTTCGTGAGGCGATCGCAGAAGGCGTAGACTACGTCGATTTAGAAGAAGACATTGCGGGGCTCATTCCCCGTTTCGGAAAAACAAAACGGATCGTGAGCTACCATAATTTCCGCAAAACTCCCGAAGACTTGCGCGGGTTGCACACCCACATGAGCCAACTCGATCCCGACATCATCAAACTCGCCGCGATGGCCAACGACCCGCACGACAATCTGCGGATGTTGGAAACCATGCAGGAAAGCGAAGTGCCTACGGTTTGCATGTGCATGGGGGATATCGGCACCCCTGCTCGCATTCTGTCCGGAAAGTTCAATGCACCGTTTACCTACGCTACGTTCCACCACGAGCGGGCTCTCGCCCCAGGCCAGCTTAGCTTCAAGCAAATGGCCGACATCTACCGGTACCGTAGTATCGGCCCAGACACCGCCGTGTATGGCGTCATTGCGGATCCCGTAGGACACAGCTTGAGTCCACACGTACACAATGCAGCCTTCGAGGCAAAGGGGATTGATTCCGTTTATGTCCCCTTTCGGGTGGCGCCCGACAGTTTGGAACAATTCATGATCGACGCGCCGCGCTTAGGAATTCGGGGCCTGAGCGTGACCATCCCGCATAAGGAAGCCATAGCCAACCATCTGACAAAAGTTGATCCGGCGGTCAAGAGCATTGGCGCGGTCAATACAGTTGTTCTGAATGGCTCAGATGTTGTCGGCTACAACACCGATTACAATGCGGCAATGGACTGTTTAGAAAACGCCTTGGGAACCATTGGTTCCAAGCCAAGCCCCGTCAAAAACAAGCGTGTGTTGGTCCTCGGTGCAGGGGGCGTCGCCCGACCCATCGTTTACGGATTGAAAAGCCGAGGGGCGCTGGTCTCAGTTGCATCGCGCACCCGTGAGCGTAGTGAACGATTGGCGCGCGCCTTCGATTGCAAAGCCATCGATTGGGAGAACCGTCAACGGGTGCAATGCGATATTGTCGCCAACTGCACGCCCGTGGGAATGCATCCCAATGTCGATGAGTCGCCGGTAAGTAAAACCTTTCTCAAGCATTCGATGCTGGTATTCGACACCGTGTATAATCCCGAATCAACACTGCTCGTGAAAGATGCGCGGTCGCGTAACTGCCATGTCATTACAGGTGTAGACATGTTTGAGCGGCAGGCGATGCTGCAGTTTTTTCTGTTTACGCGACAGGAAGCGCCTCCCGAATTGATGCGGGATGTCCTGAGGAAGACGATCGGACCAATCGGTGGGACCGTTTGAGGAGACTTCCCAATTATGGGCTGAGGGTTAGATAACATGGCCCTTCAGACTTTTTTCCCTGTGAATCTGTAGAGTTAATGTTCAAAAATCCTCTAGTCCTTCCTCCCTTATCTTCTAACAGTTCAACAACAATGGCCCCTTCGTCACTCATTGCTTTGATTGGCTTCCGTGGCACCGGTAAGACCACCGCGGCACAGCTGCTAGCGGTGCGACTGGGCTATGATTGGGTCGACGCAGACGTAGAGGTGGAACTTCGTGCAGGTAGGTCGATCGCGACGATCTTTGCCGAGTCGGGAGAGGACGCCTTTCGCGACTTGGAAGAAACCGTTCTGAGCCAATTGTACGGGCGAGAAAAGACAGTGCTGGCATTGGGGGGCGGGGCCATTTTGCGGGAAACGAACCGGCAGTGTCTCGCAGGGAGCAAGGCGGTTGTTTGGCTGAGGGCCTCCGCTGCCGTGATTGCCAAGCGACTTGCAGACGATCCCACTTCTGCCGAGCGCCGTCCTAACCTGACTAATCATGGCGGTCGGACCGAAATTGAGGAGTTGCTTCTGCAACGGGAACCGATTTACCGGGCATGCGCTACACTTGAGGTCGATACCGATAATAAGGCCCCAATGGAGATTGCCGACGAAATCTTCGCGGCGATAGGTGATTTGGGCTGAGCTTGCCTGCCCTCCCTCCGGCGATATGCCCAATGATTCCAATTGCCGCGTTCGCTGGATCGCTGCCACTTATCGTCATGTGTTTGTGCGGGATGGCGATGGGAACGCTCGTCAATTGGGCCATCTACCGGTTGGCCTGGAATCCCCGCAAGATTTCGCCCTGGGGCCCTACGCCGACAGGCGCGCCCCCGCGCAAGCTCGCCGATCGGCTTCCCGTCGTGGGCTGGCTCGGATTGCGCCGCGAGCATGGAATTCACGGTCGCGGTTTTTGGATTCGCCCACTGCTGGTCGAACTGGCTCTGGGTGTGGGCTTGGCCACCCTGTATTGGTGGGAAGTTGGCCAGCAAAGTTTAATCTTAGCGCAAGTCAACGCTTTTTTTCCTGCGCCCGTGCCACCTGGGACCAACGTCGTTTCTGCTTGGCTGCCTCATCAGACCCTGTTGAGCCATGGTCTCCTCATCCTGTTGATGGCGGCCGCCAGTTTCATCGACATTGACGAAAAAATCATTCCCGACACCATTACGGTACCGGGGACTCTCCTGGGCCTCACACTGGCGACCTTGCTCCCCTTGAGCCTGTTGCCGCATGTAGATGTCCGCCCGCTGCTTTCGGTAGCCGGTGAAGGAGTAACGCTTCCGGCCGCCCACGCCGCGCTCTTGATCCCTGGCACGCAAATGTTTGTAGAGCCGGTGTCTCTGACTGCGCCAAATGCATGGCCCGCCCCGCTACGGGCGGCATCGCATTGGGGCGGGCTGGCGATAGGGCTAGGCTGTTGGTGGCTGTGGTGCTTTGCGCTCACTCCCCGCATTTGGCGCGGCCGTCATGGCGCGACGCGTGCCATTGAGCTTATTGCGCGGCGTGTCCTCCGTGAACTCGCGCGGCCCCCTTTGGGTCTGATCGCATGCTTGGGAAGCCTCTCGATTGCCGCAGTCTGGTGGTGGGGAGAAACTGCTTGGATGGGCCTGCTGACTTCGCTGGTAGGAATGGCAGTTAGTGGCGCGCTTATCTGGATTGTGCGCGTGGTTGGCACCGCCGCACTTGGCCGCGAAGCGATGGGCTTTGGCGACGTGACACTCATGATGATGGTCGGCACCTTCATGGGCTGGCAGGCAGGGGTCGTTATTTTCTTTGTCTCTCCTTTTGCAGGACTTGTCGTGGGAATCGTCCAGGCGGTCACACGAAACGACGACGTGATTCCCTATGGACCGTTTCTCTGCCTCGGGACACTGCTGGTAATCGTCCAGTGGCCCGCTATTTGGAATGCGGAACTGCAACAGCTGTTTGCAGCGGGCTGGTTGATCCCTCTGGTATTGGGAGTTTGCTTCGTTTTGTTGGGTGGAATGCTGGTGGTGTGGCAGCAAATCAAGGAACGCGTTTTCTGAATGATACGCGCATTTTCCAATAGAATCGATGACTGGCGGGCGGGACGCGACCGCTTTTTGAAGCGGCTTGGCTGGAAGTCCCACAAACTGTAGCGCTGGCATGGAAATTACATCAGGCCGTTTTACGGCACCTACCCCAATGTCGCAGTGCTGCTAGCACAAGCTGCTCGCGACAGTTGACCTTGTGACGCCCGCACCTGCTCGCTATCGTTCCGGCCCTGCGCGGACCTGCCCTTACCGTGCACCTTTNGTAATTTCCATAGATCGGTTACGCGGATCCCACCAGTGTTTCAAGCTANTACTTCGATCGGACTCTTTTTGCTCCTTTTGACGTGTGGATGCGGACGGCTCGTCTACGCGCCCAATAAGCAATCTGCCAGTGCCGCCCAGCAACAGATGCAGTTGGTCGCGAGGCAAAACCAGGAGTATCAGACCCGCGCCCAATCACTCGACAAAGACAACCAAGAGCTGGAGTCCTTGCTTGCCCAATCGCGTCAGCAGATCCAACTCCTGACCGACGAGGTCAGCGCCACCCGCGACCAACTCCGCACCACAACCGACCAATTGCTGGCGATGCGCGAAGACAATACGCAACTCCAGAACAAAACATCATCGCTGGTGGCGTCGGCCCAGAAGCGTGCAAGTGCGGAAATCCGCGCGAACAATAGCATGCTAAAAAACCTCACCCTCGACCACATCCCTGGCGTGTCAGTACGTCAGGATGGCGACGTAGTCCGTGTGGAGGTTCCCAGCGACCAGGTCTTCACGCCGGGAAGCCCCTACTTCAAGAATGGTGCCGAGCAACTGATACGCAGCGTTGCCTCAGACTTGCGGCGCAACTTCCCCGATCACATCATTGGCATCGAAGGCCATACTGACGACTCGTCAACACACTCTCAACAGTATCCCAGCAATCACCATCTGTCGGCCGCTCAGGCACTCTCCGCCTACAACGCGCTCATCCAACAGAGTACCGTACCTGCCCAACAAGTGTTTATCATCGGGCACGGGGCAAATCATCCGGTGGTTTCCAACGCCACCGACGCGGGCAAGGCTCGCAACCGGCGTATCGAATTGGTGGTCTACCCCGAACGTGTCGCAAGTCGGTAAGACACCAGGCCGCGGCAGGCGTGAGCGGGAGAGGCCCAAACCGACGGTCCGTCGGGTGAAAATCGGTGAATCATTCGGAAGTTCGTTGCAATCACGAGCTAGTCGTCCCGCTGCCACGGCTACTTCCACCACCACGGCCGTCAGGGTTTTGCACCCACCGGAGTGGCCAGCGCCCCTAACTTGGTTAGAATGATGCGAACTGGCCGGTTGCCTGACGTGTCATCGGCGTGGATGGGCAGAAAAGCACAAACCGTGTGGATTGACAGTACATGATCGCCATCATCGACTATCAAATGGGCAATCTTCGGAGCGTTCAAAAGGCCTTTGAACGGGTCGGGCACCCCGCGACAATCACCAGCGATCCGGCCACCCTCGCTCAGGCCAGCAAAGTGGTTCTTCCGGGCGTCGGGGCGTTTTCCGATGCCATTGCCGAACTCCATCGCCGCGACCTAGTCCCGCTGATCCGCGAAGCCGTCGAGAGCGGCAAGCCGTTTTTGGGAATTTGCCTCGGCCTGCAGCTACTGTTCGACTGCAGCTACGAGGATGGCCAGCACGAGGGGCTGGGAATCCTGCCTGGAGAAGTCCGGCCGTTCGACGTGCCGGCAGAGTTGAAAGTACCGCACATGGGCTGGAACGAGGTCCACTACCGGCAGCGTCCGCCGATCTTTGCCAACATCAAAGACCAGACCCACTTCTACTTCGTCCATTCCTACTATGTGGTGCCGCGCGACGAGACGATGGTGGCCGGGGAGACATCCTATCCTAACCCGTTCTGCTCGATGATATGGCGCGACAACGTCTACGCCACCCAGTTCCATCCAGAAAAAAGCCAAACAGCTGGCCTGCAGGTGTTCCGAAACTTCGCCGAGCTGACATAGAGGCGGCATCGGCAATGAATCTGGCAACCGAGCCCTGGGCCGCGGGGAATCCAACCCATGGTACCACTGGGCCCTCTAAATCTTCCTGCCTTGGCGCCTGGCGGAGAGGGCAGCGAGAAAACTCTGCAATCTATGCGTCTCGGAGAAAGACTTAAAATGTTCGCAGGCAGAACGGCCTTTGTCAGACACCCCACGGCTTTTCCCACTGCTTGAAAGAGGCCGCTCAGTATGCGATATTGAACTTTCAGGACTCCTCTTTGGCGCTTACCCAACCTGTGGTGACACAGTATGCAGATATGGCCAGCCATCGACCTACTGGGCGGTAAATGTGTCCGCCTCGAGCAAGGAGATTACGAGCGGGAAACCGTCTTCGGCGACGATCCGGTCGCCATTGCAAAGCAATTCCAAGACCAGGGTGCCCGGCATTTGCATCTGGTGGACCTCGACGGCGCCCGACTGGGAAAACCAGCCAATTTGGAGGTCGTGCGTAAGATCGTCACCACCGTCGATATGGAGTGCGAACTGGGTGGCGGAATCCGTGATGCGGCCAGCATCAAGACTCTACTCGCGATGGGACTTCACCGCCTCGTACTCGGCACGTCAGCCCTCAAACAGCCTGAGTGGTTTCGTGATATGTGCCGGAAGTTCCCTGGGCAATTAGTACTGGGAATCGATGCCCGCGACGGTCTGGTAGCTACCCATGGATGGCTGGAAACGAGCACCACACCGGCGATCGACCTGGCCGATCAGTTTTGCGATGCCCCCATGGCAGCGATCGTCTACACCGACATCGCCACCGACGGCATGCTCCAAGGGCCCAACGTGCAGGCGATGGCGACCATGCAAGCGCGCGTCGAAGTTCCCATCGTAGCGTCCGGCGGTGTGACGACCGTTGACGACGTTTGCCAGCTCGCAGCAGCCGGTTTGGCCGGAGCCATCATCGGCCGATCACTTTATGAAGAGCGAATCACCGTTGCCGCAGCACTAAAGGCAGTCGCTGCGCGAACCCATCCTACGTAACAAGAAGGTATTACCCGAAAAACCGATAGCTGTTCACTGGAAGCTGAGATCTTTTCCAAGGAGTCGTTATGGCTAGGAATGTTAAAGATATTCGGAATATTTCTGTGTGCGGTCATGGCGGGGCCGGCAAGACTACACTCGTTGATCAATTACTGGTGCAAAGCGGAGCGATGAGCACCAAACCCAGTGTCGATACCGGTACCAGCATTTGTGATTTTGACGAGGAGGAAAAGCATCACAAGCATTCCATCGAAGCGGCGGTGGTTCATTTTGACCACGCGGACAAGCATTTCAATCTCATTGACACGCCCGGCTATCCCGATCTAGTCGGTCAGATGATCGGTTCGCTCAGCGCCGTTGAGACGGCCCTGATTGTCATCGACGCCCATGCGGGTATCAAAGTCAATACGCGTCGCGCCTGGGCAGAAGCAGGCAAGGCGGGTTGCCGTCGTATCGTAGTGCTGAACAAGCTGGATACGGACAATATCGATTTCCCGGCGCTGATCGAATCGATCAAGGAGATCTTCGGCAACACGTGCGCATTGCTCAACGTGCCTCTGGGATTGAGCGACACATTGCGCGGCGTTGCCAGCACTCTCGATGTGCCGTCCGATACGGAAGGTGCGGCGATTGACCCCGCCGAGATTAGTGAAACGCTTATCGAGTCGATCATCGAAGTCGATGAAGCGGTTATGGAACGCTATTTCGAGGGCGATATCCCTTCGGCAAATGACTTGAGCAAACTGATGGTACAGGCAATTGCTGCCGGCACACTAACGCCGATCGTTTGTATCTCAACCAAACAAAACGTCGGCATAACCGAATTGATGGACATCTTGGCTAGCGCCGCCCTCCCTCCCAGCGCACTGCCGCGTGTCGGCACGAAAGCGGGTGACACCGTCACGCTTAAGCCGGACGCAGACGCACCACTGGCCGCCCAAGTCTTCAAAACACGCATTGATCCGTTCGTCCAACGGCTCAGCTTTATTCGCATTTTTTCCGGCACACTCAAGAAGGACTCCACCGTCGAATCCTCACGGTCTCGCAAGGGCATCAAGATTGGGCCATTGCTGGAAGTCCAAGCGGCCACCACCAATCCTGTCGACGACGCCGGCCCGGGCGAAATTGTGGCGATTGCCAAGTGCGAAGAATTGCATACCAACACATCGCTAGGCGAGGTCGAGCTGCCTGCGATCACCTACCCGACGCCCATGGTCGGTCTGGCGGTAGCGCCAAAGAGTCGCGGCGACGAGGTGAAGCTTTCCGGTGCACTTCACAAGGTGACTGAAGAAGACGCCACCGTTCATCTCGATCACGACCCCGAGACCAAGGAAATGGTTCTGACGGGCATGAGCGAGTTGCATTTGATGCTTATTCAAGAACGACTCAAACGGCGCGACAAGGTAGAGGTCAATACAAAACAGCCTAAGGTTCCCTACCGCGAGACGGTCCAGGCCAACGCGGAAGGAAGCTACCGCCACAAGAAACAATCGGGCGGAGCAGGGCAATTTGCGGAAGTGCACGCTCGCATTTACCCATTCCCTGAAGGCACCGCACCCGATGAGTTTGCTAACAAAACCCAATTCCCCCAATTCAAGGGATCCCACTATCACGAAAAGAACAACTTCTTGTGGGTGGACTCAGTGGTCGGCGGATCGATCCCGAGCAACTTCATGCCAGCGGTCGAGAAAGGTTTTCTGGCAAGACTCAAGCAAGGCGTCGTCGCCGGTTACCCAGTGCAAAATGTTTGTGTCGAAGTCCATTATGGCAAAGACCACCCGGTCGATAGCAACGAAACTGCTTTCAAGATGGCGTCGAGCAAAGTATTCGCCAAAATATTTAAGGACGCGCGTCCAGCTCTTTTGGAGCCAGTCGTCGTTTTGCACATCACGGTGCCGAGTGACAACGTGGGGGATGTGTCGAGCGACCTCTCGGGCAGGCGCGGCCAAATGATCGGCATGGAGCAGGCGGGTGGCGGCATGACCACCGTGGAGGCGAAAGCGCCCCTGGCGGAGATCTCGACCTACGCCCGCACGCTCTCTTCGATGACCGGCGGCCAGGGAAGCTATACCGTGGACTTCTCACACTACGACGTGGTCCCCGCCAATATCCAACAAGAGATCATCTCCAAGGCCAAGGTAAAAAGCGACGAAGACTGAACGGGGCAATTCGCCGGCACCGGGAAGGCCCAGTGGCGAACACCAAGACAAATCGCACCTCAGCACTGGCATTTCACATCATTGTCCTTTGCTTGGCCGTGAGGTATATTCCACTAATGTCGTGATGAATTGCGACGGGCAGCAGCGAAGCGATCAAGGATTAAACCAGATTTCTACTGGTGTCAAACCTTGGAGGTGGCCGGGGCCGTCCCGCTACCGAATCTCTTCATTTTTCCGCACGCGCTTGGCTGGGACCTCCTTGGTGCCCAACTCGTTTCGGTGGTAGGTTGCTCCAGTTTTTTCCGAGTCGGTGGTGCGCTTCGGCAGTAGCCGGACTTCCCTAGAAGTCGCTCTCCGGTAAGTGCGCAACACCCAAGTTTCAGTTTTGTGGAGTCAGTAATGCCAGAAGGTAAAATTAAGAAAGTGTTGTCGGACAAGGGTTTTGGTTTCATCGAGGGCGATCGTGGAGATTTGTTTTTCCACCACTCCGAGGTTCAAGGCATCGCCATTGAACAACTCCATGAAGGCAACATCGTTGAGTATCAAATCGGCGAAGGCAAGAAAGGGCCTTGTGCCGTATCCGTTCGATTAGTTGAACAACCTGCCTAAACCGCTTGTCGTCCCGCGAATTGAATGCACAGCTTCACGCGCTCCCCGATGAAAAATCGGGGAGCGTTTTTTTTGGCGCCACCACAAGTGAATTCACGGATTTACCACGCCGCCTCATAGATGGCCAGTGCATCCCTCTCAGTGACCTCACGCGGATTGTTCTTCAGCAATCGCCGCACTTCCATGGCAGCCGCTGCCATCTCGGCAAGATGCTTTCTCTCAACGCCAAAGTCGCGCATCCGGCGGTCGGTGCCCACGGCGACTGATATTTCTTGCACCGCCGCGACACCGTCCTCGAATCCCCCCAGGCACTGGCCAATGGTACGGTACCGATCCGAGGAAACAGACGCATTAAATCGCATCACGTGGGGTAGCAGGAGCGCGTTGGCGACACCGTGCGGAACCGAAAACCGTCCGCCCAAAGGATAGGCCAGCGCATGCACTGCGGCAGTGTTCACCGACTTCAAACAAAGGCCACCCAAAAAGCTCGCCCTCGACATGGCATACCGTGCTTCGATATTCGCTGGCTCCTGGACAGCAGCCAGCAGGGACGCGCCAGTCAGTCGCACGGCTTCCAGAGCAAAACCGTCGATCAGCGGCACTGCAAACTTATTGGTATAGGCTTCGATTGCGTGTGTTAGTGTGTCCATCCCCGTATAGGCGGTCGGCCCCGGTGGAAGTGTCAGGCAGAGTTCGGGGTCAACAAGGGCATGGTCGGCAAGCAAAAAGTCACTGACGATACCCCGTTTCAACTGCTGTGACTCATCGGAGAGCACGGCGATAGGCGTTACCTCGCTGCCCGTTCCCGCGGTTGTAGGCATCAAGACCGTGGGGAGGCCCCGCTGAGAGACCTGATCGATTCCAAACAGGCTGGGCACTTCGCACCCGTGTTTGGCCACAACGGCAGTCACTTTGGCCACGTCCAGCGCGCTGCCTCCGCCGATCCCTATGATCACCTCCGCCCGCGTCCGCACAGCTTGGGCCGCGCATTTTTCGACAATTTCAAGCGGCGGGTCGGGGACAACTTCACCAAACACCACCGTCTCGCAAGCGGCGCCCTGCAACTGCTCGAGAATGCCACGAAAGGCCTCTTGGCCCACAATGCCCGGATCAGTAACGACAAGCGCTCGATTGCCATACGACTCGACGAGCCGGGCCAACTCTTGCCTGGCTCCCAGTCCCATCGTGACGGCGGGCATTTGAAATGAAAAGATTCGGTCACGCATTCTGCGCAGTTCGGTTCCGCTAGAAACCGCTAGGAGTTGACATGAAAAAGGGATTCGCTCGAATGGTAGCTTAGGTTTCTATAGATAAGTACGCACTCAAATTACGCCTTGATGAATAGCTTAACAAGACCATGAAACTATTACGCTATGGACCAGCTGGCAAAGAAAAACCAGGGCTAGTGGATTCCCAAGGGAAGATCCGTTCGCTGGAAAGCATTGTAACAGACATCACGGGGGAGTCGCTCTCGCAGGCCGGCCTGCAAAAACTGGCCGCTATCGACCCGGAAGGCCTCCCATTGGTGCCCGACTCCGTGCGCATTGGGCCTTGTGTCACAGGTACAGGCAAGTTTCTATGCATCGGTCTCAACTATGCCGACCACGCAGCGGAAACCGGCGCGGCCCTGCCCGAGGAGCCGATTCTCTTTATGAAGGCCACCAGTAGTATCATTGGGCCAAACGACGATGTGCAGATACCACGAGGCTCCAAAAAATCTGACTGGGAAGTAGAACTAGGCGTGGTGATCGGTACAACGGCCCGCTATGTCGAGGAGACCGCAGCGCTGGATCACGTCGCCGGCTACTGCATCGTCAATGACCTGTCGGAGCGGGAGTGGCAACTGGAGCACGGTGGCCAATGGGTGAAGGGGAAGAGCTGCGATACCTTTGCTCCGATCGGACCCTGGCTCGTCACGCGCGACGAAATTCCTGATCCGCAAAGTCTCAACCTGTGGTTAGAGGTAGACGACAACCGTTATCAGGACGGATCTACCAGCACCATGGTCTTTCCGGTCGCCCACTTGGTGAGCTACGTTAGTCATTTCATGTCGCTGCAGCCAGGCGATATCATCTCCACGGGAACGCCCCCGGGGGTTGGCCTGGGCCAAAAACCGCCAGTTTTTCTCAAGGCAGGACAGACCATGCGTCTGCAGGTGGAGGGACTCGGCCAGCAGCAGCAGAAGACGGTCGCTTCAGTGTAGGGCTGCCAACGTCGTTACTCTGTAAACATCCCTTTCGGGGCCCCCTGCAAAAAAGCCGGATCGCCGCGCGATACAATCCGGGGACAGCCTATGCCCACTTGTGGCGCAACCTGGGCCCAATGTACCCAGGAGGATGCCCAAGTCCGACAGAGGAGGTGGCCGATTTAAAGGATGAAATGCTGACGTTGGTGGTGGGCTGGTCCCCACTTCTGCAAATTGCGATTCGATCGGTGTTTTTTTCCGGCCGCCCAATAAACGATGAGTCGCGACCGCCAATATCTACGAATCGCCCTAGGTGCCTAGAGCATCGAGGCCCGCTGTCACCGGAAAAACGACTTGGGAGACGACGCTATATAATATAATACATGGCAGGCCGTCGATCTCCGGTGACCACTGTCGCTACGGTTGACAGAATACAATCTAGTAAACGACATCTAGTTGTTTAAGACTTTTTCCTGCAAGACAAAGGAGATGACGATGACTGACTGCACATGTATTTGCGACTCATGCAAGGAAGACAATTGCGCCAACTGCAAATGCGAAAACTGTTCTTGCGAGGGCTGCACCTGCTAAGTGCCATGCGCTAGTGTTGCATCGCAGGGCGACGCCAAATCGGTCAGCAACTTGGCGTAATGACCTTAAGGTGGCAGTTATTTTCCGACCTGATCTCTGGAAGCATAATATGTTGGCTGTGCAAACCAGTTGCTGATTTCCCCGCGCGCATGGCGGACTGATGTGCATACAAAAGGCGCACGTGTGCCGATTCTTAGGCACACCAAGACATCTAAAGGGCTGGCTAAGTGGAGGAGAACAAACCCGCTTGTCGAGAGAATTAGGGCGTTCGTGGGCCAGGATTATTCTTTGGCCGACTATCTGAAAACTTTGGCACACGAATTGCACGGATTGGTTGCGTCTGCGGGACTGTTGGCCGGATCGCATCTTTTTCGTAAATCGATCCGCCCTTTGCCGCAATCTTGGTCGCCAAGAATTTCGAGGAATGAGTCACATGGGCACAACTCGCACACCAGCTGGGCCACCCAGTTCACTCACAGCGGACGTTCCACGTCGGATACTGAACCTACTTTGGCAACGAGGTGGTCCATGGTTGGCCGAAGTGGATGTGCAATTTGACCGTGGCGTCGCAACGCTCTCCGGGACGGTCCGTTCCTTCCACGAACGACAGCTATGTTTCCTTTGTTGCCGGCACGTTCCAGGTGTTTACCAAGTCGTCGATAAGCTTAGGGTTGAATATGCAAAGCCAGCCCAACTAGGCCCCACCGGGTCGTGAACCGGTCCGTAGCAGCGGATGGAGTCCGGCAGGCGTGATGGTTCATCTTCAACTTGAAGGCCGGTTACATGACTAACTGCGGCGAGACCCGAAGGATGGGCTCAGCGCCTCTCCGCCGATGTAACGCGCTTTGCTGCCCAACCGCCGCTCAATCCTTAGCACTTCGTTCCACTTGGCCATCCGCTCGCTGCGGGAAAATGAGCCGACCTTAAGCTGCCCGGCTTTGGTGGCCACCGCCAAATGAGAGATGAACGCGTCCTCGGTTTCTCCAGAACGCGCAGAGACCACCGCCCGCCAACCTGCACTTTGCGTCAACTGAATCGCATCAAGGGTTTCCGACACAGTGCCAATCTGATTCAGCTTGATGAGCACGGCGCTGGCTGATTGCCTAGCAATACCCTCCTGGATGCGGCCAACGTTGGTCGTAAACAGATCGTCACCGACAATCTGAATCTCGTCGCCCAGCACGTCCATGATCTGTTGCCAGCCCTGCCAGTCGTCCTGATCCATCGGGTCTTCGATTGAAACGATCGGATAATTTCGGGCCCAGCCGGCCAGCATTTTGGCTAACTCTTCGGTGCTTAGCTGGCGATTTTCGGATGCGAGTCGGTACTGGCCGTCACGGTACAAATCCGAGGCCGCAATATCCAACGCGAAGGCCACTTGTGTGCCCGGCGTGTATCCGGCCCGTTCAATCGCCTTGAGTACCAGATCGAAAACTTCCTCGTTCCGCTCGACCAGCGGCCAGAACCCCCCTTCATCGGCAACGCCCACTAATTGCCCTCGCTCCTTGAGCAGCAACTCCGTTTCTTTGTAAACGTTGTAAGTTAACTCGAGGGTCTCCTCGAAACCGCGGGCCTGAGGGGCAACAATCATAAAATCCTGGATATCGATCGTACGGGCCGCGTGGACACCGCCGCCAACGATCTGAATCTCCGGCAATGGGATCAGGTTGCCCTCGCCGCCGCCCAGGTGCTCGTACAACGGCAGCTTGCGGCTCTGTGCCGCGGCGCAACAAAACGCCATGGAGACCGCCAAGATGGCATTTGCGCCCAAATGAGATCGATTGTTCGTGTCGTCCAGTAGGATCATCTGCTGATCGACGATCCCTTGGTGAGGCGCATCAAGTCGCAAAAGGGCCTCTCGAATTGGCCCCAGCACATTGGCGACCGCCTGGTAGACCGACTTGCGGCGAAATCGGTTCGGGTTGCCGTCCCGCAGCTCCCAGGCCTCGTACTTGCCGGTGGAAGCGCCAGAAGGAACCAGGCCGCGCCCGACGGACCCGTCGGCCAAGGTGACGGTCGCCTCGACCGTCGGATTGCCGCGCGAGTCGAAAACCTGATAGGCGTCGATATCGATTATTCTGTCAACAATTCTGTCGACATTTCGGTCAACATAATTGCCGATGTTTCCGTCATCCGCTTTCAAAGGCCTGCCACCTCCTTCCGCCACCGCGCATCGACCTCCGCAAATTCGACCACACCGTCCAACAGAAGTTCTTTGACGAAGCGCCGGACATGCTGACGATCGGAGTCGCTGGTAATATACTCCGCCGGTGACTTGCCGTCGATGCGGGCCAGCATCAGCAACAAAGTCAGTCGGCAAATGCGACATTCGAGCGCATGATCAAAATGGACTAGATGCTCCGCGTATGCCTTCAGAAAAGTGGCAATCAGGTCCAGGTATTGATCAAAATACTTCCTCCGATAGAGTGACTTGAGGTAAAACAGGTTGAGCAAAAACGCCGGATCGAAGGCCGGATCGCCAAACCAGGCCACCTCCCAATCGAGCAGGACGCATCGGTCGGACGACACGAGAATATTTTTAGCGCTGAAGTCTCCATGCACGAGTGCCGTTCGCGCGCGTCCGAGTCGTTCAGTCTCGGCGCCAAAAAACTCTTGGAGTTCGGGGTGGCGCTGGCCCGTCATGACCAGATAGGGTTCAATGCGAAGTGCAAAAAAATCGTCGGTCGTGTCAAAAAGACTCTCCGCTTCGTGATTCCCCCAACTTGCATTGTGGATAGTCGCCAGCAAAACGGCCATTTTCTGGGCGGTCGCTGCGCAAATCTCACCATCCATCAACTGGCTTTTCCAGGGAGTGTATTCATGGCCGAAGTACTCCATCACGAACAGATTCCGCTCCAGGTCAGCGTCCAGGATTTTCGGCACTGCGCCGGGAATGAACCGGGTTGCGTACTGGATCGCCTGGCATTCGGTGTGGCTGCGTCTGGGGTCACTATGCCATGGGTCGGCAACCTTCAGTGTGGCCAGCGCCCTCTTAACGACAAAATCACGATTGGCGGTGCGAACCAGCGTCACCTCGCTGGAAACACCACCAGGAAGTGAGATAACATCGACGCTACGATCCTGGATCAATTGCCGCTGCAACAGATAGTCGATCAATTCGGCCTTGGTCACCGCGACCCCTTTGTCTGTCGCCCCGCGAACTCAGTGGACAACATTCTGAGGGTTCCCCTGCAAATGCGCTTGCAAATTGGCCACCGAAATATCCAGAAGCCGCGAGCGGGATTCGAGCGTGGCCCAGGCAATGTGGGGCGTAATGATGCAGTTTTTTGCACCCAGCAAGACGTTGTCTCGGGGGGGTGGCTCGCTGGACAAAACGTCGAGAGCCGCCCCAGCAATCACCCCTTGATCCAGCGCGTCCCGTAAGTCCTGCTCGGCCACCAGCGGTCCGCGAGATGCATTGATGAGGTAGGCGGTTGGTTTCATCATCGCGAGGCGATCCCGGTCCACCAAGTTGGCCGTATCGGCTGACAACGGGCAATGCAGGCTAACAACGTCTGCAGTGCGAAACAACGTATCGATATCAACAGCCCTGATGTCATCAGGCAAATTAGGCCACTTGCCCGAGATATCTTGGGTCCGGGTATGGGCGATCACCTGCATGCCAAACGCAGCAGCCAGCCTGGCCACGGCCCGACCAATGCGCCCCAAACCGACGATCCCCATGGTGCGGCCTGCCAGTTCGACCAACGGGGTGTCCCAGAAGCAAAAACTGTCGGATTTGCTCCAACGCCCAGCCTTGACCGCCCGGTCATGGTGACCCACCTGCTGCGTCAACTCGAGCAGCAGCGCCATAGTCATCTGTGCCACCGAAGAAGTCCCATAGGTTGGCACGTTGGTCACGGTGATCCGTCGCTCCCTGGCAGCAGCCACATCAACGACGTCATATCCCGTGGCGGTGACGCCGATATACTCAAGGGCTGGCAACTCACCAATAGCCTCCGCCGTAATTCGCACCTTATTGGTAATGATTGCGCGGGCGGATGCGGTACGGCCAAGTAACTCTGCAGGCGACGTACCGTCGTAGAGCGCGACCTCACCCAGGGACCGAAACCCGTCCCAAGACAGATCACCCGGATTCAATGTCTTTCCATCGACAACGACGATCTGGAAGTCACGATTGTTCAACGTCTGCGCCTCAATGCTTCATGGTATCTTTAACAAGGTCAAACAGTCAGCAAGTGACCTCACCCCGTTTTTAGCACCAGCCTAAGTGAGAAAATCAGGGTTAAGGGTTCCGCTGTTATTCTGAAGCAAGGCCGTAGGCTCCCGCAGAAGAAGAACAGCGAACGCAGCGAACGCCTAGCAATCCAATGACCCATGGGGCCTGCGGTGATTGTAGTCAAGTTGCCAGCGGCAACAAGAGACCATCTCAGAATGCCAACAATTGCGATCGCAACCAGCTGCTATACATCTTTCGAAACGCAGATGCTCTTCGTTAAGTACATAAGCATCTAACTAATTTGATTATGCTACAATATTGAGAAGTCATCGCGTCTTTGCAAACTCATAGGTGACCGTTACGGCGTTTGATCAGCTCTCAACTCAACACGATTGGGAAGACCCAGCTTGTTGTGAACAGAGCTGACACAGCCGTAAAGCTTGCTGTGATAACCAAGGGGCAAAATCGTGAACCGTTGCTGGAAACATCGTCTGTGAAATACTTTTTTGTAATGATGCCTGCAGTGTTAGCTAGCCTCGGCTGCGGTGGCGAGCCTGAATTCGATCAGGTCCGGATAACCGGAACGGTGATGATTGATGCCCGTCCGATCGAGGAGGGTACTATCAATTTTGTGCCACAGGACGCGGATCGCGGCCGGTCGACTGCTGCGGACATCGTGGCTGGAAAGTACGAGGCAGACGTGAGTTTGGGCAACGTGCGTGCGTACTTCCAGGCTACCCGCGAGACGGGACGGACGATCACGTTGTACGACCTGCCGCATCCTGAGCGCGTAAACCTGATTCCAGCACCCTACCGGCAAGGCGTGGAGATCAATATCGGGCCCGAGGACCAAATACGAAACTTTGAACTGCTCTCTTCCCGGAAAGAAAAAACCCCATGACCGATCGCAGGACACCACCACGATTGGCCCTTCTGCGTGCGCGCCATGCCGGACAAACTGGCTTCACCTTAGTTGAGTTGCTGGTGGTGATCGCCATCATCGGCGTCCTTGTTGCACTGCTGTTGCCCGCAGTGCAGGCGGCTCGCGCGGCAGCACGGAGGACGCAGTGCAGCAACAACCTTAAGCAACTGGGCATCGCGCTACTCAACCATCATCAAAGCAAAGGCGCGTTTCCCCCGGGCGTAATCAGCGACTCCGGACGTCTGTTCGATTATCCGCGGACCAGCTGGATGATGCACACGTATCCCTATTTGGAGCAACTCAATCTCCACGCGGGTTTTGATCATGATCCAGGGTCATCGTGCGGAGGCGCGATCTGGATGCATTCGGTCAACGTAAAAATCGCCAAGGTACCCGTGCCGTCCTTACTGTGTCCTAGCGACGGAATGGGAGGAGAGGTCCATAGACATCCAGGCTGTAGCGGCATAGACAACGTATTGTCCCGTGGCAACTATGCGGGATTTTTTGGGAATCTCGACATAGGGGCCGCCTTACTGCCCACCGACCAGTTGCACCTGGATGCTCCCTTCCAAATGAACACGCCCGTCAGGATAGCAATGATGACCGACGGGACGAGCAACACGATGCTGGTAGGTGAATGTCTCACCGGAGTCGGTGGCAACGACCGGGATTACCGGGGTGTGCACTGGTACGATCATTCAGCGACAAGCCAGATTTTTACCAAGTATGCCCCGAATAGCGTAAACGCCGACGTCGTATACCCGATCTGGTGCCCGCCTGAGGCCAACCAGCCCAGTTTGAATCTGCCCTGTGTGGGCGGCTCCAGCAACGGCAAGGACCAATCCGCATCGGCACGCAGCCAACACCCCAGTGGCGTGCAGGTCGTGCTGGGCGATGGGTCCGTACATCTGATCACCAATTCGGTCGACATTTTGGCCTGGCAAGCCCTGGGGTCGATCGACGCCGGCGATCTGGTCACGTTGCCTTGACGGGTTCGATGTGCATTGGGCTGCTGATGGAACACCGTAATTGGAGCGATTACTTCTTACAGATCTTGCATCTGTACTATCCCGCAAGTTATCCGGAACCCGAAATTTTTTTGAGCCGATGTCGCAATGTCTGGCTTGGTAGATAAACGTGTGATTGATTTGCCACAAGGCTTGAAAACTCTAGGTCGTTCACCTCGATGCCGAGCGTTCACGCTCGTTGAACTGCTAGTGGTGATCGCGATCATCGGGGTGTTGGTCGCACTACTCCTCCCGGCCGTGCAAGCGGCCCGCGAAGCGGCGCGGCGGACACAATGCCGCAATCACCTTAAGCAAATAAGCCTCGGGTTCCTCAATCACGAAAGCGCGCAAGGGTTTTTCCCGTCCGGCGGCTGGGGAGTACTGTGGCTTGGCATGCCTGAGAGGGGCAGCGGCCCCCGACAGCCCGGCGGTTGGGCATTTCAAATCCTTCCCCACCTGGAGCAGCAGGCACTCCACAACCTGGGAACGGGCCTCAGCGGACAGGCGGTCCACGAAGCCTATTCGCAGCGCCTCTCCACACCGGTTCCGCTGTTTCACTGTCCCAGCCGCCGCGCTGCCGCCCTCTACCCCTACGGGTACGAGCAAACGCTCCGGCCACTGCCCGTCGATACAAACGGCACTCCCGTAGCCAAGACAGATTACGCAGCCAGCATTGGCGATGTACACAATACGTGTTGCCCGAGCCAACCCGACAGTGTTGAGGCGTTTGATCGTGGCCGCTTCACACCACCCGATATGTCTGGCCACACCGGCGTATCGTTCGGATACAGCGACGTCTCGATGGCCCAGATCGTCGACGGAACCTCAAACACCTATTTGCTGGGAGAAAAATACCTCAACCCGGACCATTATTTTGACGGCAGGTCAGGCGGAGACAACGAGAGCCTCTACAACGGGCACAATTCTGATCTGCATCGCACAGCACACCTGGACACAGGGGCACCGCTCCGTGATCGGCCCGGCTTGGAATTCAAACAAGTATTCGGCAGCGCGCACGCCAGTTCGTGCCACTTCGCAATGGCCGACGGCTCGGTCCGGTCGATTCAGTACGACATCGACCCGGAGACACATCGGCGGCTGGCCAACCGGCAAGACGAGTTGGTCGTCTCTCACGAGTGAAACTGAAGCTGTCCGCCGTGGACCCCGCCGTGCAATAGCCAGAGCCACGAACCGGCAACAAATCACGGGCCAGGCCAATGGTCGTCAACACCAAGGCCTAGACTTGGCCGCCCGCAGCGAAACCAATCAAACAACCTCTTGAAGGGCTTCCAGATCGAAACGAGAACCTGTTTCAAGACCTGGTTTCTGTGCTAATACACTCTGGTTTCTGAGGACGCTTCGATGGTTTCTAATGGGGGGCTCACTAATCCGAGAGCACGTCGAACTGCAACGAGATCTTCTCGCTGAGGGCACTCCAAGTGCTCACAACGTTCTGGCCGAATGTTACGATTCCACGAGCCGAGAATCACCCGCCATTTCTTGTAAGATCTGCCAGCATATTAGCTGCATTCTTGGCAGATGAAACGGCCCCTTCCACAGGTTGCCCTTAAGCGGAACGCTCACCCGACCATCGCGATGCAGATAGCCATACCATTCGCCATGCTCGCTATCGGGAAAATGACTATAAGCCCAGTCGTGAACCTGCCGGTGCCAATCGGCGTACTTCGAGTCCGAGGTGAGTTGGTAGGCCAACAACGTCGCAATGATAGCTTCATTGTGAGGCCACCAGAATTTCATGTCGTGCCAATACTCCTGGACCGGATGGCCATAGACGTCGGTAAAATACAACAGGCCCCCATACTCTGAATCCCAGCCGCGGTGCCACATCCAATCGAGCATAGTACACCCCATGCGGATGATATCGGAGTCGCCACGATGCTTCCCCTCGGCCATGATGAACCAGGCGCATTCGATCGCGTGCCCCGGATTGAGCGTACGGCCGTCGAAATGGTCAATGATTTCGCCCTGGGGGCCAACCGTCTCCATCACACACTGGATTTCCGGTTTGAGATGATATTTGCGAATCAACTCAATACTACGATCAATCCACTCGGTGGCCTCTGGCAGATCAATCGAATCGCGCAGTTGCTGCGCGGTGGCAATCGTAATCATCGGGAAGCTAATCCCTTGACTCGGACGCACGTCGGTGAATTTTGGCTGGACACCGCGAGGGTCAAGACTGTGATCAACAAATTGCCGAAATAATTGCTGCGATTTTTCGGCGTAGTGATCTTCGCCCGTAGCCCGAGCCAGTTCGCCATAAGCGATTGCCGCAAAGCTCTCGCTAAAAGAGTAACGCCGTTTCCGAATAGGCCGCCCGTCGCGAGTCACATGAAACCACATCCGCCCGTCGGCTGGATCGAAGCCATGTTCATCGAGAAACTTGACCCCATGGATTGCCATTTCCAGCCACTCTTCGCGCGACTCGACGTTGTTGTAGAGCTCCCCCAGAAGCCAAGTGAACCGCCCCTGTTGCCAGACGCCCTTGTCGGTATCCAGGACAGAGCCATCGCGATTGCGAGCGATTGTAAATCCGCCGTACTCACGATCGACCGATCGTGGTAGCCAGAAGGGTAGTGTGTCGTTCAGTAAGCCGTCACGATAGACACTGACAAGCTGGTCGATGCGACTTAGATCCATGATAGCCTCATCATGCAACGCTGATATTAGCGCGGGACACCCAGAACCAGAGCCCGGCTGGCCACACCAGCTGAATCAAGGCTCGCTGTGCTCGAGGTGGCAGTCGCCCATTCAAAGAAACGAGGGGCATCGAGCTTACCCTTAAGTTCGGACGTTTCCTGGGCTGTCATATTGCGGTTGGGAAGCCTTGCGGTTGGGAAGCCAGCATTCGCCACAATCAAAACCAATCCATTGCATGGCTGCCCGCAGCACCGTGTAAAGTGGATAAGTAGCAAGCACCCGAATCATTTTCACCGCTTGCAACTGGCACCATCGGGCTTCGACAAGATCGCCACGGCGATCAGGCCTTCAAATCTAGCATTCTCCATTTACCAAAATCCTTGTTTGCTGATACACCAGCGGCGACGATACAACCTAGCAATGGATTGATAGTACCATTGGAGGCCACGGATTCCAACTCCGCGTCGCAAGTTTCAAAAACTCTTCGAATTCGACACGACAAACACTGAGGATTTGCTGCGGCGCCGGTATGCCGGATCGACCCGCTCAGTACCCTATCGGGCAGTAAATCGAAGGTTCTCGTTCGGCGTAAAGCAACCGACTCCTCGCGCCGGCGGCGCGCGATAAGACCGGATGGCATGTCATCGGTTAATTTCTGTTTGGTGCTTTCCATTCTCTGGCAACCCATGACATCTCCTCAGCATACGCAGCGCCCAGGGCATCGTTGAATCACACCTTAAAAAACAGCTGATCGCGAACTGATCCAAGGGCTAATTTCGATCATAAGCCCATGCCTCTTCTTCACAAGACAACTGGAAATCCGGACAGATGGGTGCTACAATACTGCCGTACTCCTTATACTTATACAGCGAGAGCGAGAGAGAGAGAGAGAGAGAGAGGCTACTAAATGGCATGCGCAGCCACGTCTAAAAAAACCAGGCTTCGAGTCGGCTTTACTCTGGTCGAGCTCTTGGTCGTGATTGCCATCATTGGCGTTTTGGTCGCGCTACTCTTGCCGGCTGTGCAGGCGGCTCGTGAGGCGGCGCGGCGGACACAGTGCCTAAACCATCTGAAACAGATAGGGTTGGGCTCAATGAGCCATCACGATGTACACAGCCACTTTCCCAGCGGCGGCTGGGGATTTCTGTGGGTGGGTGACCCCGACCGGGGCTTCGGCGAGGCGCAACCTGGTGGCTGGGCCTACAACATCCTGCCATTCATTGAGCAGCAGACCTTGCATGACCTGGGCGCCGGTACTACCGGGGACGCCCGGGAACAGGCCAACTCCATACGCATCGGGACGCCGCTGGAGACACTCAATTGCCCGTCTCGACGCCCGGCCACCACCTATCCAGCTGGGACGATCTACAAACATTTGCGCGAACCGAACCACACCGCCAGCACCGCCGACGTGGCCCGCTCCGACTATGCGGCAAATGGAGGCGAGAACATTTTCCCCTACGGCACCGGCCCGAACAGTTACGCCGTCGAAGCCAGGTTCTCATGGCCGGACCAGAGCACTGCCACCGGGATCATGTATGGTCGCAGCAACGTCGGCATGCGCCAGATAACGGACGGCACGAGCAACACTTACATGGTCGCCGAAAAATACCTCAATCCTGACAAATACAGCACGGGCACGGATTCCGGCGACAACGAAAACATGTACATGGGTTTTAACGAGGATATCGTTCGCTGGACAGGTGACGGCGTCGAGCTCCTCTTGCCACCGCTTCCCGACACGCCTGGCGTGTGGGGTCGCAACGGTTTCGGCAGCGCCCATGCCGGCCTCATGAACGCTGCGTTCTGTGACGGTTCAGTCCGTAGCATCTCCTATTCGATCGACGAAGAAATCCACCGGCGGCTCGGCAACCGAAAAGACGGCCTGCCGGTTGACGCGGGCTAGCGATTGCTTCGCTGGGGAAGATCGACTCACGACGCCTGTCCTGGCGGCGTACAGTAAAAGAACGATGTCCCGAAACCCTGGCGGCGAGCCATGTCGCCGTTTGATTCAAGGAGGCCTCTGAGAATGTCTGATAAGTCATCGCCGAACTTGGCCCATTTGCTGCTTTTCTTCTTATGCTTGTCCGGCTGTTCAGACGGACCGCAGCGGGTGCCTTCAATTTCCATCGACGCGTACGCGGCAGGTCTTGCCGCCATGGAGCAGTACGACGCAAATGGGGATGGTACGATAGGCGCCAACGAGCTGAAAGATGCGCCGTCGCTGCACTCAGCAATCGCGAATCTTGACACCGATAGCGACGGAGCCGTGTCGGCGGAAGAGGTCGCCGCAAGAATCCGAGAGTGGCAAGAGACCGAGGTGGGTCTTATTACCGGGATCAGCTGCCGGGTCACCTACAAGGGGGCCCCACTAGCGGGCGCAACGGTAATATTTGAGCCGGAAAAATTCCTGGGCGACAGCGTGAGGTCCTGCGTCGGCACGACTAGCAAGCGGGGGAGAGCCGGGCTCAGGATGCCTGACGCTTCGCACAAAATCCCCGGTGCGTCGCCCGGGTTCTACCGAATCAAGATTACCAGCCCACACGTCGAGATTCCTGCCAAATACAACACCCAAACAGTACTAGGCCGTGAAATCGCAAACCTAACGGGAGAACTTGTCCTCAATCTCCGCGAATGACATCGAATCCGTCATTACTCATCGCCACCAGTATTTGCTATAATGCAGGCATCATGCTCTGCATGATAAACGCACTAAAAGCGGCCCCGCCAAAACAAAACCACATCCCCCGGAGTTATCAAACCAAGTACGTGTTTTTCCAGTCCCTGCAGATAGGCTTAGCTTGTACAATTGGCCGCTACACGACGCTTCGCTTCTATAATTCTCAACTAGCAATAAAAAAATTGGTCCATGGCCACCCAAAGAAAACCACACATCGGATTCACACTCGTCGAACTCCTGGTCGTGATCGCGATTATTGGCGTTCTAATTGCGCTCCTGTTGCCAGCCGTTCAAGCCGCCCGCGCGGCTGCCCGGCGCACCCAATGTGTGAATTACCTGAAGCAGTGGGGTATCGCGATGCATCTCCACAACACATCACGCGGCACATTGCCAATCGGCTCAACGGGTTTTCCTCGGCAAACTTGGGTTATGCACCTCTGGCCTTTCATAGAACAAACAGGCTTGGATAGTGCCAACGATCTCCGCAATCATTTTCATGCCCCGCCCAACACGATTGCGGGCACTCTTGACGGGCTAACCGGCCAGTACGTGACGATGTACTATTGTCCAAGCGATCCGGATGGCTCCGATCAAACTGCAGGGCACTACCAGCGACGTCGTGGCAACTATGTCGTCAACTGGGGCAATTCTACCTACTGTCAAAAAGATGAGCCGACCGGCATTGCTCCGTTTTCAGTTATCGGCGGGAACGACAAGCTACCACGGCGCACCAGGTTTGCGGAAATTGTGGATGGCACTTCTAATACATTAATGATGTCGGAAGTACTCAGGGCTTGGAGTGCACATGACAATGATTGGCGCGGTGACATCCAAAACGACGGGGCAATCTGCAGATTCTCCACATTGCTGACTCCCAATACTTCAGCTCCCGACCTAGTCCCTTGGCATCGGCAAACTGGCGATCCAATGATGCCTGTGATTAACGGCCCTTGGAAGGATATGCATGCCGCCGCCCGCAGTCGCCATTCAGGTGGAGTAAATGCCTCCATGTGTGACGGGTCGGTTCGGTTCGTGTCCGATGACATTGCGCTGGCGCCCTGGCAAGAGATGGGTTCTATGAATGCTGAAGGAGCCAATGGAATAATTGAGTAAACTATGCAATATCTTGAAACAACAAGCGGCCGACTGTCAGCCAAAAAAGGCAGAATCACTTACCCGTGGCGACTGGTTTTTTTACTTCCCGTGGTAATTCTCGCTGGCTGCCCTGAGCCCACTGTGGGTGTCGTCCGTGGAACGATAAAGGTCGATGGAGTACCTGCGAAATTGGGTGCCATCACTTTTATACCGGTGGATGGCCAGTCGGGCACTGCGGGAGCCGCAATCACCGACGGCAAGTACATTGCCGACGACGTGCCACCCGGAACCCACAAGGTGCAGATCCGTGTACCGAAAAAGGTGGGCGAACAAAAACTGTATAACACCCCAGACAGTCCTGTTCAGCCGATAATGGCGGAGGTCTTGCCGGAAAAGTTCAACAGCAAAACCGAGTTGCGGCTAGACGTAAAGCTTGGCGAAAATGAAAAGGACTACGATCTTCCGTCTAAATGACGGCGACTTATCCAACGACGGGTCGCTCATTCCGAGTGAAACATCGGCGCACGGACGACCTATTAACCTCAGTTCCAGATGGCTTGCCAATACGTAGGCTATTCACGGTCTAAGCCACATATGTTCGAGAGCTTATTTTCCTGCTGCGCAGTCAGTCGCTTGGGTCAGCACAAAACCAGCCCAAGCCCGCTTGCCCATCGCTTTTATGCAGGGCTCACACGACAACTGTTTGAGCTGAATAAATCAACTTTATTGACATCGAATCAAGCTGTATAAAGCGATCTTTTACCATCACAGGGCTCGTCGGGAATTACGCGATTCCAAGTTCGTTTTTGTCGTCACGCCCCGGATCCTTATCGGCAGATCTCCAACCCTTGTAAATCTCTCGGTTGCCGCGCTGCGACTGGCACGCCCACCGCGAGTTGATCGCGAGGGCCGCCTGTCCTTTCTGGAAGCGATGAAACCGAGTCAATCCAGGTTCGGACAAACGTCCTCTTTGGCAAGAGGCCTGTTGAGACGCAATTTACTCAGAACGATCGCCTTTACTTAAGTAAGCTGCTTTAGCCGATTGATCCGATACAGATCGCATGCGTGAATGTAGCCAGCTTGGCCAATGCAAATATCATGGGCCACATGACAAACGCACCACAAGTGGCCGTCCCATCGGAACAGCTTCTGCCAAAACAGGCCCTCATCCTGCGCGATCATCACACGGCCTGCAATAACGACAATCGTCTTTATGGGGCATATCGCTAACGCGAAGACAATACTCGCCTGCTATGCTCATCCATTGCACAGAATCCATCTGCAAGTTCACGGGTTCGCGCAGCTCATCCATAAAATTTTCTACCTATTCTAAAATAAAAACGTTATTATAGATCTAGTACCCACCGCTTTATGTGGGAGCACCCAGGGTTGGTCGATCCAGCCTGGAGATCGGCAACTAGAATAGGCCCTGTCAGATATGATGGTTGCGACTGCACAATCCTGCCGAACACAATTTTTTTTTCGTGCGTTCGTACTGATTCTGCTCGCGACGGCCGCGGCGTCCGGCCCCCTGGCCGCCCAGACCAAGGTCGACTTTCAGCACGATATTCAACCCATCCTGGCGGAAAATTGCGCGGACTGTCACGGCGTCGATCCCGAGGCGCGGCAGGCTAGCCTGCGGCTGGATATTCGCGCAGCTGCCTTGGCTGGCGGCGACTCGGAAGAGCCTGCGATTGTTCCCCAGCATCCAGAGCTGAGCGAACTCATCGCGCGCATCTTCTCGGACGACCCCGACGTGGTCATGCCGCCCCCTGCCACCAACAAACAGCTCTCTCAAGAACAAAAGTCTTTGCTCCAGCGCTGGATTGCCGAAGGAGCCGAATATCAACCCCACTGGGCGTTTGAGCTGCCGGCCCAAGCGCCTTTAGACCCCGACTTTCCGGCCCACCCGGTCGATCATTTTGTGGCAAAAAAATTGCAAGCGATGCATCTCACCCCATCGCCGCCCGCCAACGACTTTACGCTTTGCCGGCGCTTGTTTCTCGACCTGATTGGAATTCCGCCCACCCCAGATGAGCTGAAATATTTTCGCAAACATGGCTTCGCTGCCACGGCTCGCGCGCTGCTGAAAGATGAGCGGTTTGGCGAAAAGTGGGCCCGCCATTGGCTTGATGTGGCCCGCTATTCGGATACGAACGGTTACGAAAAAGATGTGCGCCGTGATCAGTGGGCGTGGCGAGATTGGGTGATCGGGGCCTACAACCGTGATTTGCCCTACGACGAATTCATTATCGAACAGATCGCCGGCGACTTGCTCCCTGGTGCCACCCCGGCCCAAATCAACGCCACAGGATTTTTGCGCAATAGCATGATCAATGAAGAAGGCGCCATTGTTCCCGAACAATTCCGCATGTTTGAAATGTTTGACCGCATGGATTGTATCGGCAAGGCTGTGATGGGATTGACCACCCAGTGTGCCCAATGCCACACCCACAAATATGACCCGCTGACCCACGAAGAATACTATGGGATGTTTGCATTCCTCAACAATTCCTACGAGGCCCAGTCCGCTGTCTACTCCGATGACCAGTACCTGGAAATTGCTGAGATAATGAAAGACATCCAAGCGACTGAAGAACAAATCAAGCAACGGGTTCCCGATTGGGAAGCGGCACTCTCGGAATGGGCAGACCGGCTCGTCGCCAAAGAGGTCCCATGGTCGCCAATCGTGGCCACTGAACTGGGTAGCACAAGCGGCTTGAACCATCCCACCCAGTTGCCGGATCACTCAATCTTGATGCTTGGTCACGTGAACGGCGAAGTTTTTATGATCGCCCAACCGGAGGCCAGCGGAGCTACAGCGCTCCGCTTGGAAGTCCTGCCGCACGGCGACCTTGCCTATCGCGGCCCTGGACACAGTGCGGACGGGACGTGGGGCCTCCAGGAGTTGGAGGTATTTGTTCGCAGGCCCGATCAAACCGAATGGGAAAAACTGAAATTCGTCGCTGCGAGTGCCGACTTTTCTGAGCCTGAAAAAAAATCGGAGGACGAAAAAATTGTCAGCGGTCCAGTGCAACTCTTAATTGACGGCTCCACCCAAACAATGTGGAAGGCAGACCGCGGGCCCGCGCACCGTCATCAGGCGTCGCTGGCTGTGGTGCAATTTGATGGCCCACTCGACCTACCACCCCAGACCGAATGGAAGGTTGTGCTACGGATGGGAGCGATGGTCGGCTGCTGCCGAGTGAGCTGGACACGGGAGCCCAAACCCACAGCACAGGCAGTCGATTACGCCGCAGTTTTGGCGGCCCAGGTTCCCGCGAAAGAGCGTACTAGCGCCGAGCAGGCCTCGCTATTTGCAGCCTGGCGAAAGGTGCTCAGCGAGTGCGACGACCTCAATCGCAAAATCGATTCACTGTGGGACGGCCTCCCTTCTCCGCTCACCTCCGTGTTGCATCTTGCCCGACGGGAACCCGAACATCGCCGCCACACCTACCTGCTCGAGAGAGGCGTCTGGGACCAGCCGCAGCGGCCCGTCAAACCACATACACCGGCGATACTGCATCCGCTGCCGACAACCGAAGCGCCCGATCGTCTGACATTTGCCAGGTGGCTGGCCAGTGATCGATCTCCGCTGACCGCCCGTGTTGCCGTCAATCGCATATGGCAGGCTATTTTTGGCGAAGGGCTGGTACTCACGCCCGAAGATTTTGGCACCCGCGCGCCGGTGCCTGAGTACCGCGATCTGCTCGACTGGCTCTCGGTCGACCTGATGCAAAACAACTGGAGTCAAAAGCAATTGATTCTGCGGGTCGTCACCAGCGCGACGTACCAGCAGAGTTCGCATACCTCGCCTGAGTTGCTGCAGCGCGACCCTCGCAATCGCCTGCTGACGCGAGGACCTCGGTTCCGCTGCGACGCGGAAGTCGTGCGCGATATTGCTCTGAGTACTGCTGGATTGCTGCAACAACAACTTGGCGGCCCCCCCATCATTCCACCGGTTCCCCAAAATGTTCTGGACTATAATTATCAGTATCCTAGTTATTGGAAGCCCGCCACCGGCCCCGACCGGTACCGACGGGCCCTGTACGGATTTCGCAAGCGTTCGATGCCCGACCCGGTGATGTCGGCCTTTGATGGTCCCAATGGAGATGTTGCGTGTGCCCACCGCGTGGTGTCGAATACGCCGTTGGCAGCTCTCACTGGATTAAACGAGACTATATTTGTGGAGGCAGCGCGGGCGCTGGCCCTCCGGGTGCTGCGAGAAGGAGGCGACGCGGACATCGCGCGCGCCGACTATGCGTTTCGCCTTTGCACGGCCAGGACCCCCAACGCAGCAGAGCGGACGGAGATCCTGAACCTGTTGTCGAGTCATAGAAAACGCCTGGCCGACGGCTGGCTGAATCCGCGGGAAATCGCCACGGGCGACACCGACAAACTTCCCGATCTAGCGGCAGCCGTCACGCCCCAGGATCTTGCCGCCTGGACGCTCGTGGCTCGCGTCCTGCTCAACCTGGATGAAACAATCAGCAAGAATTGAAACAGTAATGACGCATCTCGAGCAAGCTCAGCAATTGATGACCCGTGCTGCCTGCCGGCGCTGGTTCCTTACCCAGTGCGGAGTCGGTCTGGCGGGGATGGCCGCCAATTCGTTATTTGCCGGCGAAAACTTGCAGCGGACTGCGAAGAATCCCCTGGCGCCTCGCCGATCGCATTTTGCTGGCAAGGCCAAGCGGGTCATTTTCATGTTTCAGGCAGGAGCGCCCAGCCACCTCGAGCTCTTTGACCCGAAGCCGGAGCTCGCCAAACGCGACGGCCAGCTGCCGCCTGCCGAATTGCTGAAAGATTACCGCGCCGCCTTTATCAACCCGAAGTCGGCCCTGCTGGGCCCTCGATACAAATTCTCACAGCACGGGGCGTGTGGCATGCCTCTAAGCGAATTGCTACCTCACACAGCTCGCATGGCAGATGATATTTGCCTGATTCGATCCATGCATACTGAATCGGTCAACCATGCTCCGGGCCAGATATTTATGAACACCGGTTCCGAGCAATTTGGGCGCCCCAGTCTGGGGGCATGGACATTGTACGGATTAGGAAGTGAATCGGAGGACCTGCCAGGTTTCGTTGTGTTAACCAGCGCCAAGGGGACCAGTGGAGGTGCCAGCAACTACGGCTGCGGATTCTTGCCAACCTCTTACGGAGGCATTCCATTCCGCAGCAAGGGCGATGCGATGCTGTACCTTTCCAATCCGCCGGGCATCGATGCCCAAGCGCAGCGCACCTCGCTCGACAGCCTGCGTCGACTAAATGAGCTGGCACTGGAATCAATCGGTGATCCGGAGATCGCAGCCCGGATACAAAGCTACGAAATGGCCTATCGACTGCAAACGAGCGCCCCGGAACTCATGAATTTGCAAAGCGAACCGGAACACGTCCTGCGAATGTATGGAATCGAAGCCCCCAACAAGGCGAGTTACGCCCGCAACTGCCTGCTCGCGCGCCGGTTGGTCGAGCGGGGCGTCCGCTACATCCAACTCTTCCACGAGGCCTGGGACCAACACGGCAACCTAACCGCCGACGTCAAGAAAAACGCCTTGGCCACCGACCAGCCGAGTGCCGCCTTGGTGGCCGACTTGAAGCAGCGAGGGTTGCTCGACGACACGCTGCTGGTCTGGGGCGGAGAATTTGGCCGCACCCCCATGGTGCAAGGCGGCAGTGACGGCCGCGACCATCACAATCGGTGCTTCAGCATGTGGCTGGCGGGCGGTGGCATTCGCGGCGGGCACGTCCACGGGGAATCCGACGAATTGGGTTTCAATGTGGCCACCGATCCCGTCCACGTCCATGACCTAAACGCGACGCTGCTACACCTATTGGGTTTGGACCATACACGGCTGACCTACCGGTTCCAAGGCCGCGACTATCGACTGACCGACGTCCATGGCCGCCTGGTCAAAGACATATTGGCATAGCCCCAACGAGACTGCAAAAATACTCGCCATGATTCGGCGCCTCTCCCATGAGCGCGGCTGACGGTCGCTCGGCGGCAGCCCCCGTACATGGCAAGCCCCAGTAAGGCCATTTAATCCTGGCCAAGGATCGTTTGGGCGGGTATGCCTGAGGAAATCTTTTGTTTACGCCAATGGCTAGGGGTACAGCCAAATGCTTTCTTAAACAGTCGGCTGAACATCGCCGGAGAGGCAATGCCAACGGCCTCCGCCGCAGCCTTAACACTGGCCTGCATCAATAGTAAGCTACGGGCTTCATCAAGACGGGCCCTGTTGATTGCATCGACCAGCCCAATACTGAATCGCGTCTTGAATCGACGGCGCAACTGGCGCTCGCTCAATCCGACTGCTTCCGCTACGCGGGCCACCGCCAGGGAATCCCTGCAGTGTCGCTGGATATACGCCATGGCTCGCATGCATGGATCCGCCTCTGTATCGCACTCACTTGGGGATGATCCCGTAAGAGCAATCAATGATTCCAAAAAAAGTGCCCGCATCAAAAATGATTCGCGGTGCCGATGGGGTGCATTGCGAATCAATTTCCAGAATAGGTCAGCGCCGGGAACATGGGCGTGGATCACGTGGGACTTTCTGAATGCATCCCAGATACGCGCGGCTTCATGGTCCACCTCCGATAGGAATTCTGAAACCCTAAAGTCCATCCAATACAGAATCATGTTCTCACTGGGCGACGAAATTTCATGCAGCACATTGGGCTCAGATATAAAACACGAACCTGCCTGTAATTCGTGCATGGTTCCGCCATGCAGATAGCGGCCCTCGCCATGGGTAACCCAGCAGATCTCCTGGAAGTCGTAGTGACGATGCAGATTGTTCGTCCAGCCCTGACCGGTAAACCGGCAGTGGCCCCTTTGTTCCAGAAGAAGTCCGTGTGAAGCAAGCGCCAGGTACACAACAAACCTTTTTTTGGCCAAATGCAGCAAGCATGTGTCCGAAACCACATCTCGCCAGGGATATATTTTCAGTCTATAATAGCAGCTACTACCACACTTGGCCACTTTCAGGTTGGGTACTAGCCTGAAGACCAATTGTCTAATTCAGCTTACATCGGAACAAAAATGCACCCACAATGTCCACCAAACTCGCCTCGCCGCGCGGCGAATTGCCGTGGTTTCACGTTGGTCGAATTGCTGGTAGTAATCGCTATCATTGGCGTTCTAGTCGCCCTGCTCCTGCCGGCCGTGCAGGCGGCCCGCGAAGCGGCTCGGCGGACTCAGTGTACCAATAATCTCCGCCAACTCGGCTTAGCAATGCTCAATCATGAGAGTGCCAAGGGACAGTTTGCCCAAAACGAGCAGAATATTTGGCAGCAGGGTGATCAAAATGCGAGGCGCGACCTGGCCTCCCACCTGGTGATGGTTTCACCCTATTTGGAGGCTGCCAATCTCTATGGTCAGCTCGATCTTAGTCGCGATGCGCGCTCTGTTCCCGGCGATCAGATCGTGCAGGGCGTACCGCTGCGCGAACTGCAGCTTCCAGCGCTCACCTGCCCGAGCGACACCAAGACCGGAGTCGTTGAGCCGACGCGGGATGGTCTCGTGGGCCATTGGGACCACCTTGTCAAATGGAACGGGCCTGTTGCTACCACCAGCTATGCAGGCTCGTTAGGCGCGCAGCTCATGGGGTGGAACCGCTGTGACATACGAACCATTGTGGGATACACAGGTGGATACTACGGTGAAAACAAAACTTATCCAGGAGACGACTGGTTTAATCAGACGGCAAAAAAGACGTTGTGCGGCGGCCAGGGAAGGGCCGGCAATGTACGCGCCGACTGCGCAGATGCAGCGACCATCTCGGGAGTTTTCAGCCGCTCGGCTTGGTCTGCCAGTCTTCGTGAAATCGAGGACGGCACCTCCAACACGATTATGATGGGGGAACTTCGCCCCTCGACTTCAGTGTTTCTGTGGGTCAACGGATGGACAAAATCAGAAGGCCTATGGTTCGCGACGACAGCCCCACTTAATTTCGAAACCGATCCAGAAGAAGTCCCCAACCCGAAAGAGAAGTGTCGCAATTGGGTAGCTGATTTCAATACGTCGATGGGTTTCAAATCGCGCCACCCGGGGGGGGTCAATTTTGTCTACTGCGACGGATCGACCCATTTCCTCCAAGACGATATCGACTACACCGCTTATCAGCGCCTTGGCGCACGCAGCGACGGAGAATCTGGATAATGCATACCGAACGCCAACTTGAACAAGGCCAGGTACTGGATCAGGAGCAGGTCGATTCCTTCTGGGAGCACGGTTACCTGCGCATCCCGGACGTTTTTTGCGACGAGCAACTCAGCGCGATGTGCTCCGAAATGGACTGGCTTACACAAGTGTGGGCCAGCGATACGGACGCCTGGACGGGGCCCTGGCGGCAGGTCTATATGGACCAGGAGACCGAACGGAAGTCGAAGCTGGTAGCCATGCACGATCTGCATTATTACTCGGCCATATGGATGCGGGCGGTAACGCACCCGAAACTGGTGGCTGCCATGTCGGACCTCTTGGGGCCCACGGTTGAGCTTCACCATTCCACGATGCACGTTAAGCCGCCGTCCAACGGGCACCCGTTCCCCATGCACCAGGACAACCCATTTTACGCCCACGTAGATAACCGATACGTCGATGTGCTGGTGCACCTGGATGACACGTGTCACGAAAACGGCGAGATCCGCTTTGTCGATGGCTCCCACAAGAGCGGCGCCTTACCGCATGTGCTGGCCAATCCTGATGGAACGGAATGCTCTCCCCATTTGCCAACTGATCAGTACAAACTTGAAGACACTGTGCCCGTGCCCGCCAAGCGGGGGGATGTCGTTTGCTTTAATCTGTTCACGATTCACGGATCTTACATAAATACAACCGACGAGCCGCGCCGTCTGGTCCGCATCGGCTACCGCCATCCAGAAAACTTGCAAACGGGCGGCCAGAGCGTCAACCGCCCCTGCTTCATGGTGCACGGCCAGCGTGAGCGAAAGCCAGGCGATGTCATGTTTGATACCCAAGTCGGGTGAATCCTTAGAGCCTTGCTGCTGCGGAAACAATTCACTCTATTGATACGGAGAGGGTGCACCTTTGCCGAGACTTCTGCGGCGTTGACAATAGAGGGTTACATCTTGGGCCAATAGCAACATTAACCACAAGGTTAACCGGTATTCATATGTCATCAGCAATTACCCGTAGCATCTATTTGTTTGTCAGCTTGGCGTCCCGCGCTCGCTTTTTGGAAGATGGGCGTCGATGGTCCGCTGGCAACCGACTCTTCTCGTGGCTTCTTCAGGTCAACGCGACTCGGTGCCCTGGGGCTATGTTGCGCCTGGGAGTGATTGCATTGGCAGGTACGACTTGCGGCTGCGCACCAGAACCTGCTGGCCCGGAAACCTTTCCAGCAAGCGGTATCGTAACACTCGAAGGGGCGCCTGTAGCCGATGCAGAACTTACCTTCTACCCGGTGTCTAAAGACAATGGGACGGGAGGTGGACATGCGAGAACTGGCGAGGACGGAGCTTATGAAGTATCTATCTACGTTGACGGTGGTAGGGCGACCAAACCTGGACTTCCTGCGGGAAAGTATTCGGTCGTAATCTCGAAGCTGGAAACTGCAGCCGGCCCCCCCTCGCTATACAAGCCACCCCGCAACGTGCTACCCGCCAAGTATGGCGCAGCCAACTCTTCGAAATTGAAGGCAACCGTGGAGTCCAAGGATGAGAATCGAAATGATTTTCGCCTTGTAAAATAACACGAAAAATTGACCATGGTTATCCGAGTGATTCGTGTTTTTCGCCTACACATCGAACTGATTGCCATCAGTTTGAGCTTAGTCGCTGGCGCGGCCCGGGCAGATACAGAATCCGGTCCCGGGAAAATCGACTTTGCCCGCCAAGTCTTACCAATCCTGTCCAACAAGTGTTTCGTCTGCCACGGACCCGACCAGCACGACGATACTGATCTACGACTCGACTCGCACGACGGTGCAATCGCCGATCTCGGCGGATATCAAGCCATCGATCCGGCTCACCCTGAGCGTAGTGAAATCCTAGAGCGGATCGCCTCGTTGGATGCGCCGATGCCGCCGGCTGAGGCCGAAAAGCAGCTCACTGACCAGGAGCAGCGCCTGGTTCGCGATTGGATTCGGCAAGGGGGCCAGTACGCCCCGCATTGGGCATTCGTGGCGCCTGTGAAACGCCCTCCGCGCGGCGTTAAAACAGCGCTCGGAAGCCAGGTCATCGACGCCTTCATTGAAAGAGGTCTGCGCGCACAAGATATCGATTTTGCGCCAGCTGCCAACCGCAGGGCGCTCGCGCGGCGAGCGGCGCTGGTCCTCACCGGCCTGCCACCCGAGCCGTGGCAACTGGCGGCGTTTTTAGCCGATAATACTAGCACCGCCTATGAGCGTCTGGTCGAGGAACTTCTGGACGATCCTCGATTTGGCGAACATCAGGCGCGGTACTGGCTGGACGCCGTACGCTACGGCGACACCCACGGCCTCCATTTAGACAATCGCCGTGGCATCTACCCCTATCGCGATTGGGTCGTGCACGCGCTAAACGCAAACTTGCCGTTGGACGATTTTTTGACCTGGCAGCTGGCTGGCGATCTGTTGCCTGAACCCACGCTGGAACAGCGGGTCGCCACCGGCTTCGTGCGAATGAACCCCACAACTTCTGAGGGCGGCGCAATCCCGGAGGAATTTCAGGCCAAAAACAACTTCGATCGCACCGAAACTCTGGGTACCGTCCTGTTGGGAATGTCGCTTACCTGTGCCCGATGTCACACGCACAAGTACGATCCGATTCCACAAACAGAGTACTACCGTTTGCTAGCGTTCTTTAACAGCACAACTGAATCGTCGATGGACGGCAACGCCTACATGTACGGCCCCGTAGTCCGAGCGCCGGCCAACCAGGGTGCCTGGCGGGATTGGATTGCGCTAGAAGCCTCGCGGGAAGCGCTGCTGGAAAAAGTCGAATCGGCGGCGACCTCGACCGAAGTGTTAGCCCACGCAGTTGCGAGTCAACAGTGGCAATCCAGCCGCTGGCGCGTGACCAGCCCGGTGGCCACCGAAGCAGACGCACCCGTGGACGGCGCGTGGATGACGGCGGGCGATTTGCCGGGCACCAGCGCTACGACGTTGCCGGGGACCGACCAGGCGGTTTGGCTTGAATTTGATGTGAGCGTGCCGGTCGATATGGCGCTCCAGCTCACTTTTTCCGGCGGAGCGGACTCTGATATTTGGCTCGATGGCGAGGCCATCGCCGCGGCTAGACACGCCCAGAGTGACCGTCTGGCGGAGCGCGTACTATTGGCGTTTTCTACCGGCACGCACACCGTTCGTGTGAAGCTGGCAGGCACGAAAGAAAAAACTTCCATCCAGATGGAGCTGGGCAACCCCTGGAATGCGCTGGTCAAATCCGGCGACTGGACCGCTGCGAGTGAGCAAGATCGCTTGCTGATGCTGACCGACAGCATGGGCCCCCTGGCCGAACTGCAATTGCACGATGCGGCGTGCGACCTCGCGCAGCAAATCGCCGCAGCGCAAACGCGCTTTGCCACCACGCTGGTAGCCGAGGACCTGCCGGAACCGCGTACCACCAAACTCCTGCAGCGGGGCGAGTATCATACTCCCATCGGAGATCCGCTCCAGCCGGGTATTCTTACCGTGATGGGAGCCTTTCCCGAGGGTGCCCCCCGCAACCGCCTTGGGCTGGCACGCTGGCTTACCGCCCGCGAGCACCCGCTTACAGCCCGTGTTCTGGTAAACCGCATCTGGCAACGTACTTTTGGCCACGGACTGGTCCGCACACCCGAGGACTTTGGCCTACAAGGCGAGCACCCGACGCACCCGGAACTGCTCGACTGGCTGGCCGTCGAGCTCCACGACAGTGGCTGGGACCTCAAGCACATCCTGCGGCAGATGGTCACCAGCCGCACTTTTCGCCAAGGCTCGGCCATGCGCGCCAACCTGGACGATCCTGAAAATCGAATTTGGGCCCGCGGCCCGCGGCATCGTCTGGATGCGGAAGTCCTGCGCGATATGGCTTTGTGGGCCAGCGGCCTGCTCGACCCGCATATGGGTGGCGAGGGGATCAAGCCTTATCAGCCGGGCGGCATGTGGTCGGCGCTGGCCCACCCAGGCAGTAATACCAAGCTGTACGTCCCTGACAAAGGAAAGCTCCTTTATCGCCGCAGCTTGTACGTCTATTGGAAACGCACCAGCCCGCATCCTATGCTGACTTTGTTCGACGCACCCAGTCGCGAATCCAGCTGCGTTCAGCGGTCTCGAACAAGCACAGCCTTGCAGTCGCTTGGACTGCTCAATGAAACCCAGCGCATTGAAATGGCCCGTGCCCTGGCCGAACGCTTGCTGCGCGAGCGGGACGACACGCAGGGGCGTCTCGACCACCTGTTTGGGCTGATTGCCTGCCGCAACCCCGACGACCAGGAGCAAAATGCATGCAAGGCGCTGCTGAATACGTTGCATACCCGCTACGCCGACAATCAGGACAACGCTTTGGCGCTGCTGTCGACCGGCGAGGCGCTTCGCAACCATGAGCTGAATCCTGCTGAACATGCCGCCTGGACACAACTGGTCGTCACCGTCCTCGCCAGCGACGCAGCCATCCTCCTCTACTGAAACCAGGAATTTCCAATGACTGATCCCTTTCGCGAGCATCAACTGATGATGACTCGCCGCCAACTGTTTGGGCGCGCCGCGCTCGGCCTCGGCACCGCGGCAATGGCCAGCTTGTGGGGACGGGATCTTACTGCTGCGAGTTCGTCTGCCCATTCGGGCCTGCATCACGCGCCCAAGGCTAAACGGGTGATCTATTTGTTTATGAGCGGCGGTCCCAGCCACCATGACCTTTGGGACTACAAGCCAAAAATGCAGGCCATGTTCGGCGAGCAGTTGCCCGATTCCATTCGAGACGGACAGCGGATCACCGGGATGACGGCCAATCAGGGAAACGGCTTACCAGTCGCCCCAACCAAGTACAAGTTTACCCGGCAGGAGAACAACGACCGGGGTGTTTGGGTGAGCGAACTACTGCCACACACGGCTACAGTCGCAAAAGATCTCTGCATCGTACACAGCACGTTCACCGAAGCAATCAACCATGACCCAGCGATTACCTACATCCAAACTGGCAGCCAGATTCCCGGCCGCCCCAGTTTGGGTGCTTGGTTAAGCTACGGACTCGGAAGTCTCAACGACAACCTGCCGCACTACGTGGTCATGCACGCCAAAACGAGCCATGCCGAGCAAAGTCTGTTCAACCGGCTATGGGGAACCGGCTTTATGCCGTCCGACCATCAGGGAATGTTGATGCGCAGTGAGGGAGACCCCGTGCTCTACCTGAGCAATCCACCCGGCGTAACTAGCGCCGATCGCCGCGTCCAACTCGATGCGCTAGCCGCCATCAACCAGGGGCAACACGAACGCTTTGGCGACCCGGAGATTCTTGCTCGCATCCGGCAGCACGAGATGGCCTACCGCATGCAGTCGTCCGTGCCCGAACTGATGGACCTTTCAGACGAAAGTGAGGCGACCTTTGGGCTCTATGGAGAAGACGCCCGTACGCCCGGCACCTTCGCCGCTTGCTGCTTAAATGCCCGTCGCCTGGCGGAGCGGGGGGTGCGCAACATTCAGATTTTTCATCGCGGTTGGGACGCCCACAATAACTTACCCACGGAACACGAATCGCAGTGCAAAGATATTGATCAGGGCTGCGCCGGACTGATCAAAGACCTCAAGGGCCGCGGCATGCTCGACGACACGCTGGTGATCTGGGGCGGCGAGTTTGGCCGCACGGCCTACTGCCAGGGCGCGCTCACCAATCAGAACTACGGCCGCGATCATCACCCACGGTGCTTCACAATCTGGATGGCGGGCGGGGGAGTGAAACCGGGCATCACCTACGGACAGACGGACGACTACGGATACAATATTGTCGATGCCGACGGCAATACCATGAATCCGCAGCCCAGCAAACACGACTGGACCCCAGGCACGATGCACATCCACGACATGAACGCGACGATCTTGCATCTGATGGGAATCAACCACGAGCGGCTTACATACCGTTACCAGGGACGCGACTTCCGGCTTACAGACGTTCACGGCCACGTCATCCACGACCTGATTGCGTAAGCCGATTCATAGTCATTTCGCAACCGAAACAATGACGTCCTGGTAATGATTGGCCCGATTGTTGTACGCCTTCCCTCTCCAGGAGCCGCGATCGATCTCTACGATCTCCAGTCCGGCTTCGTCGTAGATCTGCTCGACCGCTTCAATCTTGTAGCAGGTGGTCAAGAGCGGGTTCTCCGCGGAAAAAGTCAGGAATTTTCCACAGTCGATGGGCAGTTGGCGGTCGGCGATGCCGGCGGCCATTGCGTACCTGCTCTGCTCGTCAATGAGGAACCAAGTATTTACTTGCACACACGGCCGCCGGCTGCAGCGGTTGATTGTTTGGAGGGCCGTCACGCAGGCCTCCGGTGTCAAGTGCGTGAACACGCTACTACTCCACTGCAAATTGTACGAAAAATCCTCCGGAATTTTGTAGGCTGCCTCTTCGCCACTTGATGTTGCGCTAGTCTTTCCTTCCGAGGCGCAGTCCGTGGCGACCGTGTTTCCCGCACCGACATAGTCACTCTTATTGTCCGCCTGGTGGTGGAGAAAACGGATAAATTCATACTTCCTGTACGCATCTTGAAGCCACTGGACCGCGTCGTCTCGTATATCGATCCCCAGGTAGCGGACCCCTCCATCGCTGGTCTTCTGAAGACTCGATGAGTAGATCACGAAGGCGTATGCCATCGGGGCAAAGCCACAGCCGATATCCAGCAAGCGGGCGTCGGCCGGATCAATCTGGTGGCTGCCCAACGTCTGTAGCAGAAAAGGAAAGAAATGCTCCACGAAGGGAGACGCGAAATCTCGCTCGTACTGTTCTCGCTGCTTACTACCGGCCCAATTGTAATTCATCTCAACTGGCGGGCACAGCTCAGATGCAAGATTCTGTAAGATGATAGTCTCTCCCTTTCTCAAAAAACTAAGGCTCCCGTCCACCGGCTCCCACATGTCAAGTATCGGCGAATTTCAATTGGTCATCTACCACAAGGTCATCGATTCCTCAAAAAATTGAGTGAACTGGTCTGCCTCGGCTGGACGGGATACCAGATGCCGAATCTGTTGCGGCAATGTGCCGGCCACCAATGCGGGGATGTCGCTGGTTTTAAATCCAACTGCAGACAATCCGTTGGGCAAGTTCAGTCGGCGCATGAATTCGATGATTGTATCACTCAACAACTTACCGGCATCTTCCGGATTCACTCCCTCGACATTTGCTCCGAGATTCTCGGCCGCCAACAAATGACGCTCCGGACAGGCACTAGTTGTGTAAAGAAAAACGGCTGGTGCCGTCAACACTACGGAGACCCCATGCGGCACCATGGCGTGATCCTCGGGATAACCTGCTGGATGGTAATCACGGACCAGACTGCTGATCGGGTAACTCATCGCATGACACAAGTGCACCCCGGCAGTACCAAACCCCATCCCGGCATAAGCAGACGCCAGGATCATTTGTGCTCGTGCGAAATCGTCATCCGGGTCGTCGTAAACACGCACTATGTTCTGCGAAGTCATCCGCAATGCTTCCAGCGACCATATATCGCTGATGGGATTCGACCCTTGATACGCGGGACGCAGATTAGGCGATTCCGGATAGGGACGCTCGGTGAACGGTTTGGCAGTAAACGATTCCAGTGCATGACAAAGGACGTCCAGCCCGGAAGCCGCTGCCACCTGAGGTGGTAACGTACGCGTATTCTCCGGATCGATGATACCCAGCGTGGGACGGATCCGCCGATGACGGATTCCCGTTTTGCAATGGCGATCCAGCAGGTCAAAGATAGTGATGCCCGTCGTCTCACTCCCCGTACCGGCCGTGGTGGGCACGGCGATCAGTGGTTTGAGAGGACCGGGAACTGGTCTTCCTGCACCGATGGGAGCATTAACATAATCCATAAATTCTGCGGGCCAGGTGGCGTACAGATTAGCTGCTTTGGCCGTGTCGATGGATGAACCTCCACCAACGGCTACGTACGCGTCGTAATCTCCGGCACTCGCGAATTTGATGGCATCCTGAAAGGATTCATCAGATGGTTCCACCCGGACTCGATCGTAAAGGTCGTAGGCAATTTTGGAATCGTCCAGGGATTGTCTTACTACATCCACCGGGGGTAACTTGGCCAGGCGCGGATCCGTGACAACCATCACCCGCTGAGCCGACATCTCTTTCAAGTCGAGTCCAATCTCTCTCGTCACGCCAGGACCAAAACGAAGATTTGACCCGCTCATTTGAAAAGCAACATCTTTTTGCATGACTATCCTCGGTTGATTGCTCGCAGCACGACCACTATACACCCTTGTGACACTGCGCTCGACATCTGCAGGCCAAGCACTCTAATATGTGAGTATCTGCCCACCGTCAAAATTCATATCGCCGCCAACCAGGTATCGGGCGTGGCGCGAGAATCCAAAAAGGAACAAATTTGCGGCTTCGACAGGCGTCATCATCTCTTTAACACGTGCTTGACCTAACATCACGTCGCGGACTACTTCATCTGGCGTGATATTTCGTACACGGGCCTGGTCGGGTATCTGATTCATCGCAAGTGGAGTCTTCACGTAAGGTGTTGTTACGGAGAAGGACCGCACCTTCCCGCCTCCCTCGGCTGAGATCGATTGCGAAAGTCCCCGCAGTGCGAACTTGACCATACAGTAGACAGGTTTGGCAAGCGTGGCAACATGCGCGTGGACCGAGCCCATGTTGCCAATCACACCGGTGCTGTCCGCGCTCTTTCGCATGTGTGGTATCGCCAGCTTCGAAAGGTAAAACGGAGCCCGCTGCATCAGCCGCTGCATGTGGTCATATCTCTCCATAGGAAAATCCTCGATGCGACTGATATTCTGGATGCCGGCTACGTTGGCCAGGAACTTGATGGCGCCCATGCTCGCAGCTTTGTCAATGGTCGCTTCGATATCTTCATCGCGAGTGAGATCAGCACGCAAAAACGTCATCTGCCCGCCCCTCGATTCGACCGCCTCCACGGTCTGTTGGCCGGCTTCCTCATTCGTTCCAACACCCAATCCAACACCTAAAACCGAAAGCCCATTAGCCGCGGCCACGATAGCGAGAGCCTGCCCGATGCCGCTGGTCGCACCGGTCACGATACAAACGTTCTCTCGCCGGAATTCTGGATCCTTCAGCACAAGAACGTCTTCCGCCCGAATGCCAAGGTCCTCGATGCTCGTTAGATCGGCCATAGCAAGCATCCTCGCCTTGTGCCAGTCTCACAATGGAGTCAAGCATTGTTTGTGATCAACAAGAATAATCTTCTTCGACAAACACGTCCCACCTAAGGTAGAGATTGGAACTGATCCAGGTTCAAAATGTCAGTTGTTATAACAGCATGTGGAAATGTGCGGGGGCAGAAAACCCGCGCACAGCGCCGTAGATTTTTCTGAAGGCTCTCAAGAATGATTCGTCGAATGCCATCATGTTGACCTGGGCGTCCAGTCCGGAAATTGTTCGTAAAACCGACTGCGACACGCCTGATATTCCGCTTCGGTAAAGCCCTGATAAGGAGAGAGCAGGGCGAGTGGCATTTCTTCAAATCCGCCCAGCCGCATCAGCATTTTATCGTACGCTCCATCGATAAGTCCCTGGGCGAAGAGGGAGCCAAAAACTCCGTGTAGTAGCTGGTAAAAACCGTGCTGCAACTGGACCAACTCCTCAACCTGGCCTGTGCGCCCCGCGTTAAACAACTCCCAAGTCTTATGCGGTGTCATCGGACCCAGCGCGGAAAGTATGGAGCACTCTCCCAGCAGGCAGCCATGGGCAAACCCCTCTTCTCCGAGAAAATGCTGTAATTCAGGAGCGTGACCGAGCAAGTCCGCAGGTCTGGCCAGCCCACCACCAGTATTCTTGGTAGCCACCAAATTGGGCACTGCCTCGATCAAGCGTGCGTAATCCACACCGGTCAATACTCGTCCAGCTCGCGGCAAATTGTAGTGCAGAAATTGTGAGTCCGGAAAATTGCCACAGACATCGGTAAAATAACGCAAAAGTTCTGTATCGTTAAGCGCACCCCAGGGAGGGAGGGAGATCTGAAAGACTCGGAATCCCGCATCATAAGCCAGTTGCAGGCGTTCGATCACGTTGGCAGTCGATAGACCAATGACACCTACCATGGGGTGCACGTCAGCAGATTCGCCAAGCCCCAGCGTCTCCTCATGAAACACCGTAACGATTTGGCGAAAACGCCGGGTATCGACGGCATACCCTTCACCGGCTGTGCCAAAAACATAGAGATGATTGAAATGCTTCAACACATGCCGAATCTCCCGCCGAAAAACATCTTCCATCATCTCCTCGTTCTCATCCCAAGGGATTTCACAGGAGATCAGAATCGCTTGAGGATAACGGGGCACTAGAAACTCCTTTTAGATGACGTGTACGGGAGAAGAACAGAAAACTTGCCCGTACCCGATGTGCAACGCGAGAGTTATCGCTTATGTTAATTACTAACTTAAATACCATAGGTTAACATGCCATTCAAGCCAATACCCGGTGCGTTACCCCAAAGCATATATCCAGATTTTAGCTACTCCTTGCTCATGCCCGCATTTCTCACCAGCTACGTCGTAAAGGGCCACAAATTATTTGCTAAATCGGTTCAACCAGAGGCGTATTGTGATACGTCAAGGATTGAGTTGCGCGAGCCGACTCTGCGGCAGTAAATAACATGCGGACTCGTAGCAGAATGGTGGTGAGAAATGCAGACTAGCTTTCACTCGAACCGGACGTGAGTTTTTGATGAAGATCACAGACATTCGAATGATACGATTGTTGGGCCCCCGCAATCATTGTCTCGGAGGAGTCGAACGAAAACTCAGTAAGGTAATTGTGCGGGTGGATACCGACGCAGGTGTCTACGGATTGGGTGAAGTGGACGACTTTATGGGAGTCCGCCAAGGCGTCGACTACATGCGCGAGTATTTTCGCGACCGCGATCCGTTTACGGTTAATGCGATTGTTTCGGAAATGCTTTACGGTACCCATCCGCCTCACCCGGACGAGTCGAGACGCGGCGACATGCCAGATTGCAACGCCGTCAACTTTTGTTCGCCCACGGCCACCCCCTGGGGTCCAGTCATTTGGGCGGCAAGCGGAGTCGCAACCGCTTTGTGCGATCTGGTGGGCAAGGCATTAAACACGCCGGCCTACCATCTTCTGGGCGGTAATTTTCGCGACCGAGCCAAGGTCTACTTGGACCGGAGTTCCCCGAACGACATCGTTGACTTGTCCGCATGGAAGAAAATGGCCTCCGACACTGTCAAGTCGGGGTTCACCCAAATGAAATTTGACATCGATTTCATGGCGACTGAGTGTGTCGAGGATGTTTGGGGTCGTTCTCTCACGTTACGCCAAATCAATCGCATCGTGGAGCGATTGGGAGCCGTCCGCGAAGTGGTGGGACCAGATTTTGAAATCTGTGTCGACTGTCACATGCAATACAATGCCCCAGATGCAATCCGGGTGTCCAACGCGCTGGCTCATCTCAACCTATTGTGGCTTGAGGACCCAACTCCCATCACGAATCCAGATTCGTGTGCCGAAGTTCGACAGCGAAGCCCGATTGCTATCTGTGTGGGCGAAATGTTCTCGGCAGAACAATTCCGCCTCTTTATTCATCACAAGGCGTGCGACATATTGCACCCTGACATACTTTTTTGTGGGGGCATGCATGAATTACAGCGAATCGCCAACTACGCAGAGCTAAATCATTTGCCAGTGGCCTTCCATGGCAACGGCGGTGCTTTGGCCACGATTGCCGCTGCAAACGTGGCAGTGACCTGCCGCAATTTTTTGGGGCTGGAGTATCATATGATTGAGACGCCCTGGGTGGGAGATATGGTGAGACGGGACGTGCCTTTGTTCTGCGACGGATATGTCCCACTGTCGGATGCTCCTGGCCTGGGAGTCGAACTCAACCGGGAAGTCTGCGCCCGGTATCTAGCCCCGGGTGAGTCCCTATTTGATTAACGCTATCACTGTCCCTTGCATCAATTCATCTGAAGTCAACATGAACTCAACTCCCCTAAAACTTGTTACACACCAAAGGTTTGCGGACTATTTGTGCCGGGAACTAGACACTCCCCACACCCTCACAACGCTCGATGATAAGAGCGATGCCGAAATTGCGACCCTCTTGTCGGACGCGGACGTGTTTGTGTCGTCTGTTTTCAAGGCAGCGTGGCGCGATCCTCAAAGTTGTACGCTCCGACTCTTACATTCAGTTGGCGCCGGCACCGACTGGATTGAGTCCGCGAGCTTGCCCGAAGGCTGCAAAGTTTGCAATGTCTACGGCCATCAGTGGGGAGTCGCGGAGCAAGCCTTCATGCTGGCGCTAGTACTTCAAAAGCAACTTTTCAGCACGGACGCCGCTCTGCGCAAGGGAGATTGGACTCCCGAGCTTCCCTTACTCACTGAATTACGCGGTCGCAATCTCCTTATTCTGGGTTTGGGCCATGTCGGCCAAGAACTGGCCCGATGGGGGAAATTCCTGGGGATGGGGGTCAGCGCTTTGACTCAATCTCCCACCAAAGAAAGAGGTGAAAAACATGGCCTGGACGCAATCGACAGCTTGGAGGAACTGGGAAACTATCTCCCTAAAGCTGATTGCGTGATCGCGGCCATCCCCGCCACCAAAGATACAGTCGATTTGATTGGCGAGCAGCAACTGCAGCAGATGAAGCCAAGTGCATTTATCATCAACGTCGGTCGCGGACCTGTCATCAACGAAGAAGCC